>NZ_LXEY01000015.1 GCF_001657475.1 Enteractinococcus helveticum | reverse complement strand
AATTCACCGGCCGCATCGGCGACCACGAAATCACCTTCCCGCCAGACATCACCCCCGGCGCAGCCCACATCCTGGACCGACTCAAGCTCACAACCTAAAACGGGTCACTAAACTTGTGCAAGTCAGGCTGAAGCGCCGAAATGGTCGCGAGCTTCTGGCACGTTGAGGTGATCCAAGCGCACGGAACCCGCGGAGACTGCCGGGGTCGCTGCGTTCAGCCCGAATTCCTCCGGCCAGGCGGCAGCGTCGTCGTCGATAAAGAAGACCTGCATGCCGCTGGGACCAACCACCCCATCAAGCCGGGCCTCATCGGTGATCACTGGACGCGAGACCCGGGTGGCGCCCAGGGCCTCTGCGCGGGCCAAGGCCTCGGTACTGTTGGTGACTTGCACAGCAACCGAGGCGATATACGTGCCATCACCGCGGTTGGCGGACAGCACGACTTTGACCTCTCCGCACATAAACAGTTGGGCGGTTTTTCTGCGATGCTGACCAACGAAGGTGAATCCCAATGAGCCCAGGAGCGCGCCGCAGTGATCTGGTGCGTCGGTACTGATTTCGATGTGATCGATGACTTCAATCGGCTCGACCTTGGGCATGGGTGTCAGCAGGGCACGGCACGGATGATCTTTGGGGACCAGTCCGCGGGCACCCTGTTGGACCCAGCGCAATGACCGCAGCCCATCGACGGCGGTGATATTCGGGTTGGTCTCGCGGAACACATCGTTGAAGATCTCCAACGACAAGGGCCCCTGGTAGCCGGCCTGGGCAAGATAGGCCATGAATTCGAACATGGCGAAGCTGCCCTCGCCGGGGAAGACCCGATGGTGGCGCGACCACGGCAGTAAGTCCATGCCGAGTTCTGGGGCATCTGCCAGTTGCACGAAGAATATTTTCTCGCCCGGGATCTGAAGAATCCGGGAAGGATCATCATTTTTGGACAGGATGTGAAACGAGTCGAGACACACCCCGAGGTTGGGGTGATTCGCGGCCTGGACCAGTTCCCAGCTATGCCAATACGTATTGACATAGGTTCCCCATGCCAGGGCCTCGTAGGCAATGCGCATGTCATAACGGGCAGCAAGTTCCGCGGCACGGTGCAGCTGCTCGGCAACCACGGCGTCGTCGTCGATGGTGGCTGTGGCCACGTTGGAAGGGACCAGGATCATGTCCATACCGAGTTCTTGCATCAGTACGAATTTGGCTTCCAACCGGTGCAGATTGGCCTGGAATAGTTCCTCAGTGACGCCCTCCAAATCGCGGAACGGCTGGTAGAGGTCCAGGGTGAGATCCAGGCGATCGGCCAGCGCTTTGATTTCGGCCGGCGAGGACGGGGAGACGACAAGGTCTTGTTCAAAGATCTCGATGCCGTCGAATCCGGCTCGAGCGCAGGCCTGCAATTTTTCTTCAAGGGTGCCGGCCAGACACACCGTGGCAATGGAGGTTTTCATACGTTCTCCTTGAGTTGTAGCTGTTCCAGCTCCACGAGTTCATTGAGGTGAGCGTACATACGGTTGCGATCCGGCACGAGGCCGGTCACCAATGCAAAGGTATCAGCCGCTTGGCCAACCGCCATCGCTTTGCCGGGCATCACCGCGCAACCCAGTGCGCTTGCCTGCTCGATGAGTTCGGTCACCGCGGGTCGATAGACGATATCGGCCACCCACATCTCGGAGTGGAGCAAGCTGACATCCACGGGCAGTCCGGGATGTGAGAACATGCCGATCGGGCTGGCGTTGACCAATCCGGTGGCCTGCGGGATCCACTGGGTGCCATCGGCTGCAGAGCCGATCCGAATCTCAACTGTCGAGTCCGCCGGCTGGGCATGTTGGACTTGCTCTGCCAGCGCTTGGGCTCGCTGAGGCTGCGGGTCGATGATGGATAACCGCTGCGTGCCGGCCCCTATGAGCGCATCGGCCACGGCTGAGCCAGCGCCACCGGCGCCCAGTAGGACGACGTCGGCGAGATTCGCATCGGGCAGTTCCAGGGCAAGTGCGGAGGCGAATCCGGAGCGGTCGGTGTTGTAGCCTACGAGTTTGCCGTTCTCAATGATCACGGTGTTGCAGGCGCCTAGCCGTTTGGCTGCCGGGTCAATGTCATCGAGATATTCCAGGACGAGTTGTTTGCACGGGTGGGTGACATTGAATGCGTTGAAGCCCAGGTTGATGCCAGCTGAGAGCAGGTCACCGATCGCCGTGGCGGGCAGTTTCAGCTCTAATAGGTCAATGGGCCGATACACGAATCGAAGATTCTGTGCGGTGGCCTCGCGTTCGTGCATTGGTGGTGTCAGTGATGGTCGGACGCCTTCACCGATCAGTCCCATGAGATAACTGGGTGTGTTCATCGTTGTCCTGCTAACGCGGCACGTTCCTTATCGGTGGTGTGCATGTCGTCGATTTCGTCCAGAGTGGCGGCGTAGGTTTCTTTGGCTGTCATCGCGGTCAGCGCGACAATCACACAGACCACGGTGGCAAAGACGGCCGGTGGGAACCAGTTGGTCTGCTGATCACCGGCAAGCAGAGTCGCAACCACCGGAACTAGACCACCGGACAGGGCGAATCCAAGTTGGGTGCCCAAGGCCAGGCCGGTAGCGCGCACTCGGGTGGGGAATTGCTCGGCATAGAAGGATGGCCAGATCGCATTGGCTGCAGAGTACATGGCACCGGACATCAGAACGCCACAGATAAACAGTGCGACCATGTTGCCTTGAGCAATGAAGTACAGGTACGGGTAGACAAAGACCGCAGAGCCCAGGGCTCCGAAGATGAAGACTTTCTTGCGTCCGATCCGGTCTGCCAACTGTCCTGCAAATGGAATGGCCACCAGGGCCAACAGGTTCGCTAAGACCGGCACCCACAGCATGGTGGAACGATCCAAGCCGTGACCGTTGGTGGCAAACGAAATTGCCCACACAGTGATGTAAATGTTGATGGTGTTGATCAAGGCGCACACCGTGACACGAAGCACGGCGCGCCAGTGGAATCGAAGGGTCTGCGTCAACGGGGTGAGTGCGACGGTCTCGCGGCGTCGGGCTTCAAATGACGGCGGTTCTTCCAGGTGACGACGGATCAACCAGGCGACGACAACGACGATTGCTGAGATCCAGAAGGGGATGCGCCAGCCCCACGAGTAGAGCTGTTCGTCGGTCAGGAAAGTGGTCAGTGGAATGAAAATACCGGTGGCCAACAGGGTGCCGGCTTGGGTGCCGTGCAGCGTCCAGGAGGAGGTCAGGGCACGACGGTTGTCATCTGAGTGCTCAAGTGACACTGAGATGGCTGAAGCTTGTTCCCCGGATGCCGAGAGTCCTTGAATGATGCGGCAAAGGACTAATAACGCGGGTGCTAGAAAACCGACATCTTCGTAGGTGGGTAAGAATCCGATCGCGAATGTCGCACCACCCATGAGGAAGAGGGTCAGCATCAACACGAAGCGACGCCCCAACCGGTCTGCGAGCGGCCCCATGACCAAAGCACCAAAAGGTCGCACGATATAGGCGACGCCTACGGTGCCCATGGCAAGCAGCACAGCAATTCCCGGTGAAGTGTCTTCTGGGAAAAACAATGTGTTGAGCACTAATGCTGCGGCAGTGCCGTAGACCGCGAAATCATAGTACTCCAGGGCTGAACCGATCCAGCTAGCTAACGCAGCGCGTTTGGGCGTGCGTTCTGGCAGCTGACCTTCGGTAGCTGCTTGGACCTTAGCTGCCGCTGCAGACATAAGATCACCCGACCTTCATCTCGTGTTGCCATTATTTGGCAATTGTTGTTGAATATTGATAACTCGTTAAGAATGGGCCACCACACACCAGCGTGTCAAGCGACACGTAAATGACCGCTGGATTACTGTAAGCGAAGTTGCTAGGGAATAAGGAGCGGCAATGAGTTCAGGAAGTTCAACCCTTCTGAAGGGACTTGATGTACTACGCCTGATGGGCCGGTATCCCTCAGGCGCGCCTGCTGCGGTCATCGCCAAAGACTCTGAGCTCCCCTTTTCTACCGCCTACCGGCTGCTGAACTCCCTAGTCGCTAGCGGTTTTGCAGAGTTTGATGCCGACACGAAGCAGTATCGGCCCGGACTGGCGATTTTTGAGCTCAGCTCAAAGGTTGCTTCAGCTCGTGGCTACGACGGCACGGTGCTTCCGGTGTTGCAACAGTTATCCGATGCTACGAATGAGTCGTGCCTTTTCGCCGTCCGTGACGGGCTGGATACAGTGACGGTGCATACGGTGGATGGTCCGGAATTTCGGCAGACCACTGACCCGGGTGACCGACTGCCATTGCACGTGTCTTCGATGGGCAAAGCGATTTTGGCTGGTCTGCCAGAAGACGAGGCCGATGAGCTCATTGAACAGCTGACATTTGAACCCCGCACTGAGCGAACGGTCTCAAGTGCCGCCGCGTTACGCAATCAAATTGCTCAGGGACGCAAGGTCGGATACGTCTACCAATCCGAAGAAGTGGATCTGGGGATGAATGCTATCGGGGCACCAGTTATTGATCCCAACGGCAACGTGCTGGGAGCCGTTGCCATTGCCGCACCATTATTCCGTGCGACCAAAACAGATCTAATACAACACCGCGAAGCGCTGGACACCGCTGCATATCGGCTCGCGATCGCCTTAACCACGATCCAACCACGCGGCTAACTCAGCTGCGATTGTACGATGAGGAATATTATGAAAACTATCTACGTACTGAACGGACCGAATCTGAATTTGCTGGGCATGCGTGACCCTGCAACCTACGGCACACAAACCCTGGCTGATATTGAGTCGAACTGTCAAAAAGTCGCTGACCGGCTTGGACTGGAACTGGTTTTTCGCCAGAGTAACCACGAGGGCGAACTCGTCGATTGGATTCACGAAGCGGGTGTTGAAGTTGCCGAGGCGAACAGCGTGGGCGTTGTTCTGAATGCTGGAGCTTATACGCATACTTCTGTGGCTCTAGCCGATGCGATTTCCGGTGCTTTCGTTCCAACGATTGAAGTGCATATTTCCAATGTTCATGCTCGGGAAGCTTTCCGTGGTCATTCCTACCTATCGCCGGTTGCTGCCGGGGTGATCGTTGGTCTTGGCTCCTATGGTTATGAGCTCGGTATGCAGGCGCTTGCGCACCTGGCTGAAGAATAAAATGGTGTGATCTGGCCGCGGGTCATCCATGCCGAGTACCGTGTCGTGTATGAGCCAGACACAACAACAATTACTGCAGCTGGAGCATCAAGGGTGGCAAGCGCTGTGCGATGGCACTGGAGGCGCTTTCTATGGTGAGCTGATGAGCGACGCCGGTGTCATGATCCTTGCCCACGGTTACGCATTTGACCGTAAGGCAGTCGTGGAGTCGCTGGAACACGCGCCCACCTGGGATAGTTATGAAATTACCGACCCAGTCGTGATTTCGTTGGGGCCGGACCAGGCGATCTTGCGCTACACCGGCACCGGCCGACGGCACGGCGAACCAGATTTCGTAGCCCTGATGGCCAGCATCTATATTCGCCACGACGACGCGTGGCGCCTGGTCCACTACCAACAGACCCCGGTGCCGATTTCCACGCCAAGCGACTAGAGGGACACTAACAGCAGCGTGGCACCAAAGACGAGGCCCGAAGCGATCAGCACGATCGTGGTGTAGCCCAGGATGTCGCGCATCTTCAGGCCTGCAATCGCCAACAGCGGGATCGCCCAGAACGGTTGAATCATATTGGTCCACTGGTCGCCGTAAGCCACGGCCATGATGGTAATTTCTGGTGCGACACCCAGCTCGGCGCCGGCCGACAGCATGATCGGGCCCTGTACAGCGAATTGTCCACCGCCGGACGGCACGAAGAAGTTCACCAGACCGGCCGATAGGAAAGCCAACAGACCAAAGGTGACTGGATTGGAAATCGACACGAAGGCATCCGAAAAGATTTGAATCAGTCCAGACCCGGTCATCAGCCCCAGGATGCCCGCATACAGTGGGAACTGCAGCAGAATTTCGCCGACATTGGCTGCCGCATTCTTGGTCAACGCGATGAGCTCAAATGGGTTGCGAACCAGCAGCAAAATCAGTGCCAAAAACGACCAGTTGACGGTATCCAGGGTGAGGGTGCCGCCCTGGACGAAGTGCAGTACGAGGTATGCGACCAGCATCAGGCCCAGCAATAAGGTCACGATGCGGCTGGCATCCAACCGATCTGCTGGCGTGACGACTTCTTCTTGCCCGTCGTCAACTTTTTGGCGAGTGTCGATCTTGAGCTCGGTGATTTTGTCGCCCTTGCGTGGTGCCACCAGGTATAGCGACAGCCCAACCACCAGAATAGTCACGACGGCGGCGATCATGTTCCAACCGGAGAACACGGTCTGGCTGATCGGCACCGTCTGGCCACCCAGCGATTCGGCGAGGAATGAATCCGGCGTGGCAGCCGTGAGGGGCCCAGAGGCTGAATACCCCATGTGCCACACGACAAACCCGGCAAAGCCCGAGGCTACGAGCATTGGGAAGTGCAGTTTCAGTCCGCGTTGACCACCCTGATAGGCGACTTCGCGGGCCAGGAGTCCGCCAACAACCAGTCCAAGACCCCAGGTGATCAGGCTGGCAATCGCGGCAACCAGAAACACGAAAACGTAGGCGGCCAGTTCGGTGCGCGGAACACTCCCCAGAAACGCCAACCCACGCTGGACCGGGCCGGTGTTGGCCAACATGTGCCCGAATAACAGGATCAGCGCCATCTGCGTGATGAAATCTAAGAGTCCGGCAAGCCCGTTGCCCCAGTGCAAGACCAGATCGCCGGGTGCGGTGTCAGTGAGGATCAGCGCCAGAATCACAACGACGAAGGTCAGCAGAATCGAGAACACCAAAGCCGACGGGATGAACCGTTCGACGACGTTATTCAGCGGCCGCATCGCCCGCGACAGGGGAGTGCCGTCCTTCTTCTGCGCTGTGGCGGTACTTGAACGTGAATTGGGGGATGACATGTTAAAGACTCCTCAAGTTCAAGGGGCGTACCCGGTGCACACTCCGTGCCCTGGATGTTACGGCAGTCTGACATGGGGAAGAAGAGTACACTCCATGGCGTCTTGAGACGCTGCCTCATGATGTTGGTCTCAAGTTGCAGTCGATGGGTTGTGTCACAAACGGAGGGTTTGTTGAATCATCTGAAAAAACTTGAGGTTTTGCGGAGATCCCGGCTGTGTCGCTGATCTTCAGGGTTTTCAAGCTATTTTGTAAGTTTTCTTGCGGCTAGAAGCCCTTACATCGCTGCCTTAGGACCACTAGCGTGGAGGTATAGCATCCTCGAATCGAAGGATGAAAGGAGTCGTTATGAATCCTCAAGAGAAACTTCCGGATCAGCAACCCCAACAGCCGGACCCCGAACATGGGAAGTCCCCAACTCGCATGGGATTTTTCATGGTCCCAGTCAGTCTCGTCGGCGCCGTCTTACTTATCGGTGTGGGCGTTCGGTTTATCACGGTGTCAGGTCAGCCCGATGCAGTCGGGTATGTGGCATTCGTACTTGCCGCAGCACTTGTGGTTTTCGCGGTGGTACGCATTAGAAAGATCGCCACAGGTAAGGAAAAATATTAGCTACTAGCGCGCTACGTCCGCTAGAACGCGAGGGGACCGGTGAGTATCATGCGATGCTCTCCGGTCCTTCGTCTTTATAAATGGTCGATGGCCGCACAGGGGTCTGAATTCGGATCTGCCTGATGAATAGTCATCGCTAATAATCCTACGAGCCGACGAAAGACCTTGGAGTCTTGACCTTGTTCCTCTAGCCCGGTCAAGAGCTCTAGCTCTGCTGCAGCCACGCGTTTTTCGTATGTTGTCAGCAACTTTTTGCCTACCTTCGTGGGAATAATTTTGCGTGAGCGCCGATCTTCAGGGGCTGGAATTCGTTCGACGACGTCCGCCTCAACCAGCGTATCTAAGAGGTAGGTCAACACCGTTCGATCAATGGATAAGTGTGCTGACAGTGCCTGTTGATTCGGCGGATCCCGATGTACCACTGTTGAAAGCACTTGAAATCCACGAAACCCTTCCGGCATGCCTTCGATGGCTTCATCAAGGCGCTTCTGATACCCGCGCAAGATCATACCCAGGTCCCAGCCAAGGTCACCAGGCTGCTGCGTTGGGATAGCTGATACGGCGGTTCGAGCTTCGGATTGCATGCTCCCATCGTACTACATATATGTTGTTGCAAATATGTTCTGTCTGCAATATCATCTGTCGTGCAACATAATTTGTCGGGGAGCTGATGTGTGCCCTCGACAGCAAAGGAGATCCAGCGTGAGCGATTCGAACACACTGACAACCATTGGGATTCTCGGTGCCGGCAGGGTGGGCACTGCCGTAGCTCGTCAGGCTATGAAAGCCGGCTACGACGTCAAAATCGCTACCGCAAAACCTGCCGAAGAAATCAGGATGATCGTTGACATTGTCACGCCAGGCGCCCAAGCCGTGGAGGCGTCTGAAGCCGCGAGCCAAGAGCTGGTCATACTCGCCGTGCCGCTGCATAAATACCGCACCGTCGACCCAGAACTCCTGGCTGGTCGTACGGTCATCGACGTCATGAATTATTGGGCGCCGGTTGATGGCGTCATCGCTGACTTTGAACAGGCAGACCTGGGGAGCAGTGAGGTTATCCAGCAATATCTCGCCGAGTCGCACGTTGTGAAATCTTTGAACCACATTGGCTACCACGAGTTGGAAGAAGACGATCAACCATCGGGTGCCCAAGGTCGCCGTGCGCTTGCACTGGCCGGTGACGATGCACGGTCGAAAGCGGTGGTTGCAGAATTTATTGACCGGCTTGGTTATGACGCCATTGATGCCGGACCGCTTGCCGCTGGCCGCGCGTATCAACCGGGTACCGACATTTTTAATGGCTCCCACAGTGCCGAACAGCTGAGTGCATTGCTGGAGGCTGCACTGCAGCCCTCACACGTTTAATTCTTCCCACCTGAATATTGGAGCCTCATGGAAATCGGTGCCTACAGCTTCGGCGACACCCAGCTCGACGAAAACGGCCAACAGACAGATACCGCCGGTGCAATACGCAACCTGCATGAAGCCATTGTGCACGCGGATGCGGTAGGGTTAGATTACTTTGGTGTTGGTGAGCACCATACGATGTCGATGCCGGCATCTTCGCCGGGCGCCGTCATTGCTGCCGCAGCCGGTGCGACCAAGCAGATCACACTTGGCAGTGGCGCGAGTATTATCAGCACCGATGATCCGGTGCGGGTGTACCAGCAGTTTGCCACTGCGGACGCGATCTCTGGTGGCAGGGTAGAAATCACCGCAGGACGCGGCTCCTCGGTCGAAACCTTCCCATTATTTGGCTACGACCTAGCCGACTACGACGAACTGTACGCCAATAAGCTAGATCTACTGATGACCATCAACGACAGCTCATCGCCCCAGGTCACTTGGCAAGGAGCGCGGCGTCCGGACATTCCAGGACTGGACGTTGTGCCGCGCCCGTATAACAGTCGGATGCCGATCTGGCTTGCCACCGGTGGTAACGCGGGATCGTCGGCTCGAGCAGGACAGCTCGGATTGCCTATCTCGTACGGCATTATTGGGGGAGCGCCGGCCCGGTTTGCTCCACTGGCGCAGCTGTATCGAAAATCTGCAGACGCGGCAGGACACCCTGTCTCGAACATCAAAGTTTCGGTGGCAGCCCTGGGCATGGTTGCCCGGACCAAACAGGAAGCACTAGACCGCTTCTATCCGGGGTGGTACAACCTCAACGTTGAGATGGGCAAGCGACGCGGCTGGTCAGAACCCGATCAGCGCGCCTACCTAGCTCAGGCCGAGGCACCCGGCGCCTACTACATTGGCGACCCGGATGACGTTGCAGAGCGCATCGTCCACCTGCACGGGTACATGGGGCATATGCGACACTTCTTACAGATGGATATTGGCGGCATTCCGCATGAACATCTGATGGAATCGATCACGCTGCTAGCAACCGAAGTGAAACCACGGGTTCAACGACTGCTGGATCGTCAGTAAGACGCTTGTCGCTGCCTGATTCTTCTCGGCTGAGACGCGTTTCGATGATGTTTTGAGTGACCTTGCCAGCGCTTGCAGCGGCCTTTACGCTGACGATAGACCCCATGCTTGAAGCCTCAAGATTTCAGGCAGCTCATCGGAGGTGAGTCACAGTGTCGAACCAACAATCGGGACGTCCAGAAGATCACGAACCAAGAAATCCCAATCTTGATCCAAGCACTACCGGCGATGCGGACTTGGAGCCCGGTGGCGGCGTGAAGCCAGGGCATACTCCACCAGATTCTCATTCAGCAACCTCAACCCCGCCTCATGCGCCAGAAGCGCGGCCACCACGGTCAAAAACGACACTGATCGTGCTGATCATCCTGGTCGTCATCTTGGTGCTGATTTTCGTCGCTTACGGCATTGGCCTGTGGGGTTAGGGCCGTAGCGTTGCTTTCACTTCATCGGTGGTGGCCATGGACTCCAGGCAGGTCATGGCCATGGCCATCGCTGCGCCGTAATTGGTGAGCAAATAACCGTGTACTCGCGAGGTACTCAAGCGCAGAGCTTCGGGGCGGCTGAGCCCAAACCAATCCATAATGACGTCGAGCCCAGCCGGAGTCACCCGCCAGATCTTATCGGCGTCTTTGACGATGGCATCATTGAGCGATAGTGCTTCCATGCGTGAATCGTGCCCGTCAATGATCTCGGTGATCTCATCAATGAGCGGTTTGGGGAAGCCCAGCTCCGTCAGGATTTCCTGAGCGATGCGGGCACCTTCTTGTTCATGCAGCAATACGAGATCTTTGCGGCCACCACCCGGGGCGATCGCCTCAAGAACTTCGTCGTCGGGAATTTTTGACCACCCGGTGTCATGTAACAAGATTGCCGGCAACACGACGTCGGGGTTGGCGTCCGGGTAGGACTGTAATAACGCTGAGGCAATACCGTAAGCAAACAGTGAGTGGTTATCGTTGCGCCGAGTTTTTAGATGGGGCGCAGCCAGCTGCCAGACGCGTTGTTCAAAGGCACTCAAACTGGGCAAGCCGGTCAGTGAATCGGTGTCGGGGATCTTGTCGCTGATGTCGCGACCCAAATCATTCTGGCGCGCCTGCAGTTTTTGGTACATGCCCGCCACGCTAGGTGACCGGCAGCATAATCGCCACAATCGGTTTCCGGTGGATGGAAACCAAAAGGTGATCGTCATCCTTTGGCTGACAACTTGTGTCAACTTTTGGTTTACTGATTCCATGGATCCGATCTTGCAAGCTCAAGAAGAAATCGACAAAGCGAAAGCACACCTTCACGCCGCTGTCCAACAAGCCCGAGCAGCGGGCCGAACCTGGGCGGATATTGGCGAGGTGCTAGGCATTAGCCGACAGGCAGCATTCAAACGCTTTGGTGAAGTCATCAACCCGGCCAACGGCCAACGCATAACAGGAGTCCCGATGTCTATTGCAGTTATCCAACAACTCACGGAAAAAGTTTTCGATCTGATTGCCGAAGCAAAGTATGAAGAGCTCGAGCAACTGATGCACCCCGAAGTCCGCGAAGAATTGCCCGCCTCGCTCATCGCTGAGACGTGGGCGTCAGTCCTAGCCGAAGTTGGCGCCAAAGAGTCCTATAGCGATACCCATGTCGTGCTGCCTGGTGGTGAACGAGTGGAAGAAGATACCGCCATGCTGGGCAACGTGGTCGGTGTGACAGCAATTCAGCACGAAGCCGGTGAAATGATGGGCCGGGTCGCAGTCGATGAACAACAGCGTGTGGTCGGGATTCTGATCGTCACCCCAGATTATGAGCCGCTGCCGTTTTAGATATCCACAAAAGGCCGCCAGTGACTATTCCTAGGGCACTGTCGGCTGGTATTTTTGTGGCATGACCGATCGGAACATGCCATTTGACGATCCAAAATATTTCGGACTTCCAGCAGACGCCAGGATTGCGCATCAGCCAGGAATGGCTGATCAACTCATGCGAGAAATCGCCCCACTCCTGGCAGCAGATGGCATCGATCTCACCAATCTTGACGACGTGGATCTTGATGAACTCAACGCCGCAATGGCCCGCGCCATCGAGCGACGAAATATGGAGCTCATCACCCCGGCCGGTGATCGCGAAGCAGTGACGATTTTGACGCTCTACAGCATCGTCTATGCTCTGGACAGCGGAACCGAGGAGCAGCTGCAGAAAATCTTCGCTTCGATCGGTCCAGAACCCACGCACATGCGGCCAAGCGCGGGTCACCTCACCGGTGTGGCCATGGAGACGCTGGACAAGTGGTACACCGATTCGTCGCTTGCAGACAGCTTGCAGCATGCCACGCTAGCGTTTGGTTACGCGGAAACCCGCGCAGCAGCTGAGGATCTCCAGGTACTGGCTCGAAAAGGCCGTGCTTTCCAGTCCTATAGCAATCTACTGGTCAGCCACGGCGGACTGGAGCTGGCCCGTGCCGGCGCCTACTTGATCTATGTGTCTATTGCAGCGATAGCCGCCGGGCGGCAGCTGGCTGTAAACGACGCCCTCACAGAGTTTTTACCCAATAAGCCGCTGTCAAAAGAGCATATTGATAACATCCCGGTCGCGCCTGAAGTTGAACAGTGGATTGCTGAAGAAGAGCGCTATGAGGACTTTCGTTTTTGGTTGATTGACCACTATGACGATGAGGACGCTGACGAAATTTATGAGCTCTTCATCGAACGCGTTTTGCAGGCTTTAGAAGCTGGTCTTGAACCGGACGATCCACATGCCATCCACCCATGGTTAGCATCCGTCCAATTTTCGCTCGACTACCAGGACGTCATGGAAAGTGTGCATGCCATTTCAAGCTATGTCGCATACCGTGTCGAAAATTCGATAGATCCGTCCCCGTGGCTTGAATTGCTAGAGTCATTTGAAACCGGTGTCGGTGAGGATCCGCTTGCTGAGCAGTTCCGTGGCATCATCGATGCTGCGGATAAGGTGCCGATGGGCGATCGACTTGCTGCTATTTGTCAGTTGCCAATCGTCGACGGGTTGCGTGAACTGGGCCAGTGGTTGGCTACCTCGAAACCCGTGACTACAAGTCAGGTGCCTCGGCGGGCCGATATCCAACGCCTTGCCGATATGATCGGTATCCAGGCTGTCGGTGTTGCCACAAAACCGGAGCTGCAGTATGAGCCGTCGGCGTTTGAAGATCTCATGGCCAGCTCGTCAACCGCGCCGAATCCCCAGATGCCGTACGTGCCAGACCGCACGAAGACGTACAGTGTTCAATCGGCGTTGGAGATTCCGGAACTCATGTCATGGTGGACCGCGCTGGAAGTGCTGGAAATCATCGAGTTAACCGCCTCAAGGGTCAAGCAAGGTCCTAATGCCGAGGCATTTATTGGTGAAGACTTGTCGTTAGAAAATGCCGAACACATCGCTGGGATGTGGATCGCGAATGTGCTGTTGCATTATTTTGACCGAACGCACTATGAAGCCCCTGCGGCAGCGCTTGTTATTAACCACCTGACCAGCGCCATGTCGGGTGCAGCCATTCCACTAATTGAACCCAATCCTGACGTGGATATCGGCGTTCGCATCACGAATGTTTCATACTGCAGAAGCCTGCGATATTTGCATGACATGGGACTGGTGCAAATTCAAGATGGGCTATTACATGTGCCAGCAACATTGCACCGGCCAGTTGTACTTGGGTTGTCAACGGCTGTTCAGCAAGTCACCGAACTGTTGACGGACTTTGAATAGCAGCTGCCGTTGTTGTTCAAGAAATGCCGGGTGCCGCGTTCTACGCGATGGACGCCAAGATTCGCGGCGGTCCGCCACGCGACACAGGCATTCGCAAGAACGTTTACGAATCCACTCTTTGAAGCTTATTTTTTGCCCTAAACCACCCAAGGGTCAATACCCACGCTGATCAGGCGTGAAGCGGCTATGCTAGAGGTTTGCGTTCGCCGGACAGAAGGGTCATCAGCATATGGGGTTTTTCATGGCGATCTTGCCTGTGCTCCTGACCCTGGGATTGTTAGCGTTACCTCGCATACCGGGAACACTGCCGCCTTTGCTCGGAACGCTCGGTGCAGCCGGAATCGCGCTGTGGTATTTTGCAGCTCCTGCTCAAGACTTGATCACGGCGTGGAATGCCAACTTTTGGACTCTGATAAAAGTCTTGGCAATCATAGGTGGTGGAGTGCTGTTGTCCGGTGTCATGGACCGGACTGGTGCCCAGCGGAAACTTGCCAATTGGCTCTCGGACGGTGGTCCCACGATTGCCGCCGCACTGCTCATGGCTCACGGGGTTGTGCCATTTTTAGAAACGGTCACCGGTTTCGGCATTCCAGTGCTGATTGGGCTACCGCTATTGCTGTCGCTGGGCTTCACCCCGTATCGAGCAGCATTGCTGACGTTGTTGGGACTGATGATTGGACCGTGGGGTTCGATGGGCCCGGGGACGTTAATCGCCGCCGATGCTGCCGGCTCATCATTGACCGACATGGGCTTGATCTCCGGGTGGTGGAACCTCCTGCCATTTATCGCTTCTGGCATTGCAGTATCGATTCTGGCAGGCAATGGACTGATCGAACATAAATTATCGCGCGGCCAACGGATTGGCTGGGCGGCGGTTGGCGCAGGTTCCGGGATCATGTTGTGGGGCCTGACGATGCTAGCGAATCTGCTCTTAGGCACTCCCGTGGCTGGGGCGGTCGCCACGTTGATCACGTCGATCATGTGGCTGTTATTTATCCGTCGTGGGCGGCTCACTCCAAGCCCGGGACTGTCGCTGGTGCCGTATCTGATCTTGATGGTGGGCACGATTGCTGGCCAAGTGATCTACCGTACCTATGATCTCGGGGTCATGGGTGAAGTGCTGGCCTCGCCAGCGTTGTGGTCGATCACCGGCGCACTGGTCTCTTTGACGTTCTTGCCGATAGAGGCCGAGAGTCTGCGGGCTTTGCCGGGAGCGTCGATGCGAATGTGGTGGAATGCTGCCATGCCAACCGCGTTATACATTTTGTTTGGCGTTGTCATCGCAGGCGGGGGTCTGGCCGATGTCATCGCTGGCAGTCTGGTGGTTCTAGGGCCAGTGTATTTATTTTTACTGCCTTTCGTGGCAGGACTATCGGGCTACATTACGGCATCCGGAACCGGGGCGAACGCGATGTTTGGTGCGACCCAAGTGGCTGCAGCCCAGGGACTTGGCGTCTCCCCACCATGGGCAATGGGTTTGCAGAACTCTGCTGCCGGTTGGGCGATCATCGCCGGCCCTGCGCGTATTGAGTTGGCCTATCGCGTTGCCAATGTCTACCAGCGATCCGAGACCCCGGGACCGGCAGTTTCACGCGGTGCACTGCTGAAAGTTCTGTTGCCTCTCGTACTCTTGAGCTTGGGGCTGTGGGGAATTATCGCCGTCGTCTTCTTGCCGATGACTGGCTAGAACGTGATGGCAAAAATGCTTATATTTGTTTGTTTATAAGTGTTATTGTGGAGACGTGATGCAGGTAGCTGGAATTATTGCAGACATCGTTGGCTCGCGTGATCTCACCGATCGTGCCGCGGCTCAGCGTGCCATCCTCGAGGCGTTTGAGAGTGCCGAATCCTCCGTGCCAGTTGTGCGCCAGGCTTGGGCTACGGTCGGCGACGAGTTTCAACTGATCGCCGCTACGTGGCAAGATGCCTTGCGCATCACCATACGCGTCCAAGCATTGTTGCCCGAGGATCTGCGCTTGCGATTCGGCATCGGCGTTGGTGAGATTAACACTATCGATGAGGGTGAAGCTGGACCGATTCAAGATGGCACCGCCTGGCTTAACGCACGCCAAGCCATTGAACATGTGGAAAAACAGCAGCACCGGCGCGATGAGGTGCTCACCGGATTTCACGGTGATGATCCCGAACTCACCGCCGCCATCACCACCCAGTTAGTATTGCGCGACCACATTGTCGGGCGAATGAAGGCACGAGAACGACGACTTTTTGCAGCCCTACTGACCGGTGTCACCCAAGAAGATGCCGCGCGCGCCGAGAGCATTTCCCAAGCCGCGGTTTCGCAAGCCTTGCATCGATCCGGAGCCATGGCATTATTGGACGCAGATGGCGTGCTGAAAAGGGGGTCCTGATGTTGGTCGTTCTGACGATTTTGGCGGTAGGGGTCACCGACCTCATCGGCCTGGCTCAAGCTCGTTTGCCGATTCAAACCGTGCGCTATGTGCAATTGGTCTGGTGGTTGGTTGTCACGGTGGCGGCGGCTTTTTGGGTCCGCCCCGAAGGTTGGGCCGGAGCGGTGGCCGCACTGGTTGCCGCGGCCTGGTATTTCATTGCCGAACGCATGAACGGACCCATCGAAAATGACGGCGACACCCGGTCGGCACCCGAACTGTTCGCTTGGTCTGCGGTGGGGCTGGTGGTCATTCTGGCCGGCTTTGCGAGGTTGGATATTACGGTGCTCAGCGCAGCCGTTCCAACCGGGTTGATGTGGCTCGCCCTGGCGATATTTCTGACTCAAAGCGGCAATCGCATCACTCGCGCCGTCCTGTTGCTTTCGGGGCGAGATCTCGGTGCCGATGGGCAAGCTGCCGGGGCGGTTCCGGGGAGTCGGCTGAAAGGTGGCCGCGTCATCGGCCCCTTGGAGCGCATCTTCATTATGGTGCTGGCCGTCGTCGGTGCCTATCATGTGGTTGCTGCACTTATGGCAGCAAAGGGTATTGTTCGTTTTCCCGAGATTTCTGCCGATGCAAAGCGGGAAGATCCGGTCCAAACCGGAACAAAAGCCGAAGAGTTTCTCGTCGGCAGTCTTGCCAGTTGGGGATTGGCTGGCGGCGCGGGCCTCCTGGCAAGCATCCTGTTGTAGCACAAAACCCCTTATATCGAAATTAATATAAGGGGTTTTGCGCCATGGAGGGGTGAAATTACGAGGTGGCGGCCACCGACGTATTCTCCAATGCCAGAGACGGCCAATGGTCGGTATCCCGCAGCAGCTGTCGATCATGGGTTGCCATAATGACGGCAGCCCCTGTGATTTCGAGAGCCTCCGTCAGCTCGTCGACGAGTCGAATTGATAAATGGTTCGTCGGCTCATCTAGCAGCAACACATTCGGGCGCATTGCCAATACCAGGGCGAGTTCTAACCGACGTTGTTGTCCCATCGACAGCTCACCCACGCGCAGCCGCATCTCCGAGGTTCCAAGCAGACCGAGATCTCGAAGTGAGACACCCTGCCGCTCGGACACGACATTGCGTGCAATAAGCCGTTGGACGTGCGCCTCAAAAAACGCGCCAACGCGTTGCTGTGGTTGCAGCACGGATTCCTGCTCGAGCAAAGCAACCCGAGCTGAAGCGTGATGCTGCACGCTGCCGGTTGTTGGTTCCAATTTTTTGGCCAGGACCTGCAAGAGCGTTGACTTGCCTGCCCCATTTGGGCCGGTCACAACCAGGCGATCGCCACCGGACATCTTCAGTGAAACTGTTGAGGTCAGTCGATCAGCTACGCTGACGTCTTCTGCAGACAGGACCGTGGCGCTTGATCTGCTCTGCACCTCTGGGAACTTTAACTGCAAGGGAGGCTCAGGAACGCTAAGCGTGTGTGCTTCCAAAGCATCCTGGCGTCGCTGAACGTTGCGGACGGTTGAAGCCGCACGAGTGGCACGAGCATGTTTGCCCGTGCCCTTGGGTGGACGCCAGCCACTGACCAACCGGTCTTGTGCAGCCTGCAGGTCATCCTGAAGTTTGGCGTGCTCAACCTGCTGACGAGCATACTCTTGCTCCCATTGAATACGCTCAGCTCGAGAGCGCTCCCGATATCCCGCATAACCGTCACCGTAGAGCCTGGGTCGGTCATCCGGTGTTGGGTCCAGACTCAGAACTGTTTCAGCAATATCTGCCAGCAGCGCACGGTCGTGGCTAACCACAACGACGCCGCCATTGCGGTCGCGCAGACTCTGGGTCAGAAAATCCAACCCACGGCGGTCTAAATGGTTCGTGGGCTCATCTAATAAGAGGAAATCGTGATGCCCGCCCAGCAGACAGGCCAATCGCACACGATACCGTTGCCCCACCGAAAGATCGCTCAGTACGACCTCACGATCGGTCTCGGCATCGAGTGCTTCCAAAGCTTGAGTCACGCGACGCTCAGCATCCCAAGCATCAATGGCCTGAGCGAATTCGAGCGCAACAGCAAACCGTTCCTCAGCACCGGTTTCTCCTGCAGCAAGTGCTTCCGAAGCGGTATCTAATTCCGCTAATGCTGCGACTGCGGACGAAATAGTTTCTGCTATCGCATCGCCGACGGTACGAGCGTCGTCGGCGTGCATCTCTTGTTCTGCCACTGCGATGCTGCCGTGACGCGTCACGGTTCCCGCATCTGGGGTCAACCTGCCGGCAAGAACATGTAACAGGGTAGTTTTGCCGCGACCGTTTTCACCGACAATGCCGATCCGGGAGGACGGTGTGACGGTGAGGTCGACGTTGTGCAGAATGCGCTTGCCGCCGAGTGTCAGTTCGATTGCGTGCAGGGTAATTTGGGCGCCAGAATGCGCCGGATGTTTAGATTCGAAAGGCATAAAAAGTCCTTGAAAGTCTCGTGCAAAAAGGGCACGAAAAATGAACAGCGACCAGCTTGGTCAGGAAAAATTGCCACCATCGGCTCGAATCAGAATGTGTCGAGCACGGAAGGCCGGTCGGCTGCTCTAGAGATAAAGGAGTTGCTGTAATGCCATGCCCACAGTGTAACGAAGTGTCATGTTGTTGACCAGTTGCTCATCAATTTTCCATCCGACCCTTAAAGATTCAGGGGAAACGGCCTCAAACTTGGGCGCTTTCGCTAGATGCCTGCAAGACAAGGTAAGTGGCCAGCGAATTCCGGTTCGGAATACGTCAACGACTACCAAAGTACCGCCGACGTTGACGAAGACGGCGTCGCCTCATTCGTTATCCATGGATACGACGTTGCCGATCCAGCCGTTTACCTCGGTGAATACAACACCGTCGTCACCTATGTTGATGATGCTGGCGAAACTCAGACCTTGAGTGGAAGCTTCACCGTGGTCGACGGTGATGACGACTCCACCGGTGGCGGCTCAGATGGTGACGACGATGACCGCGGCTCATCCGCCCCGGTTGACATCAACGGTGCCAGCGGTCTGGCTCAAACCGGCGCCAACGGCATCCAGCTTGGCTTCCTGGCTGGCGGCCTGCTGTTGGCTGGTGCGGCATTCGTTGCATTTGCTAACCGTCAACGCCTCTTCGGGCGCAGCGCCTAACCGATAGTCAATAAAACTTCATAACGCATCACCAGACCGGCCTCTTCTGCAATCGCGGAAGGGGTCGGTCTGTGTATTCAACAACACTCGACACTGCCGTACCCAGCTGCCAGACTTGAGGTGGAAATACGACCCGGTGTCTACGACGTCAGGAGGCCTACCATGACCAACGTGACCTCATCCCAAGCCCAAGAACAGCTGTCAGACTGGACCGTCGTTGACGGACGTTTAGAAATCAGCGTGCGCGCCAAAGATTTTGTGCAAGCCATCGAGTTCGTCAACCGCTTCACCAACCTGGCCGAAGCCCAAAACCATCACCCCGATTTCGATATCCGCTATAACACCATCCGTATGCGCGTGGTCAGCCACGACGTCGGCGGACTCACCGACCGGGACATAAACTTCGCCACCGCTGTTAACGTGCTCATCGAGGAAATGGGGCTCAAACGCCAGCCTGAAAAGATCACCCGCAGCCATGTCGTTCTCGTGAGTGCCAATGTTGATGCGATTAAACCGTTCTGGCAAGTGATTTTTGATTTCAAAGCTGCCAAAAATGACCAGTTCCTGACCGACCGCTCCGATGTGCTGCCGCCGATTCGTTTCCACCACTTATCAAACGCCCCGGTTTCTGACGGCGACGACAATGCCACTCCCGCACCAGGCAACGTGCACTTCGAGGTATTTGTGCCCTCGTCCTTAGCAAAAGACCGGCTGCAAGCCGCACTCGAGGCCGGCGGAAAATTGCTGAGTGACGCTAACGCAACTGACCAATGGGAATTGGCCGATAAAGACGGCAACCGCGTTTTACTACGCACCGATCAATAAAGCAGCCTCTTAATCTGTCACTTTTTCGGTTTTCTCCAGAGATTGACAGATTAGCGACCCCTCTAATCTGTCAATTTTCCGATATTTCGTAAATATTGACAGATTAGGCACCCCCTTAATCTGTCAATCATGCTCTCCGTGCTGTAAAGTCAGGTGTTGATTCGAGGTCATCACCAGGGTTTATTAATAAAACTCTGCGATTTTGCTATGGGAATGCGGAGCAGTGCATGGTTTTCGCCGGTATTTTCAACAAGAACATGTTTGTGGATGAGGTTGAGAAGATTTTGGCCTCCGAAGAAGGTGGTCGAATCACTTCATCCATTGAAACGGAGCCGATCGACTTCAAGGAAGAGGCCGGGCGACGAGTTCGTGGATCGATAGAACCCGGCCACTCGGAGAATCCGGAAGCTGCCAAAGCCCTTGCGGATGAAGTTGCGTGCATGGCCAATACGCCCGGCGGTGGTGTGCTGATCCTTGGGGTCGAAGATCGCACTGGAAATATTATCGGCACCGAGCTCGACGTAGATTGGCTCCGCCATAGAATTTATCGTGCAGTGACAGTCGCACCTGATATTGCGATTCACATCGTTGCTGGTCAGCGACTCCTGGTGCTTTATATACCGCCTGCACGAGAACCAGTGGAAAATACAAGCGGACAGCTCCGATGGCGCGTCGGTTCAAACTGTGTGCCCATTGACCGAGCGAAATGGTGGGAGCAGCGCGACCAGCAGTTTGATTTCGATCCGATGATGCAGCGTTCCGACATGACAATCGAAAACGTTCGAGTCGAAGCCGTGGAACGTTCACGTCAATACCACACGGGGGCTACTTCTACCGTTGAAGAGTACTTACGGCAAACAGGTGCCCTACGTTCTGACGGATATTTGTCCAATGCTGGTGCGCTGCTATTCACCGGCCAATCTCGAGCACAGTTGGAAGCCACAGTGTTTGATGTTCCCGCTGGTCAGGTAAGGAACCGGTTCGTACCTGAACCCGGCCTAGGGCTCGTGGAACAATTGTTTCAGGTCGAAGCATTCCTGAAATCTGTCAATCACGCAACGACCCGTCAAACAGGGCTTGTGCATGAACAAATTCGGCATGTTCCAGAAAGCTCGGTTCGTGAAGCATTGCTCAACGGAATTATCCACAGAGATTGGAACAGAGCAGAGCCAACAGATATCCGCTGGATTGAAGCGGACAGCTCGTTGACTGTTCGGAGTCCGGGGGCTTTCCCAGGTGAAATCACCGCACAGAATATTTTAAGTGCCCGTCAATCAAGATACCCTGCACTGGCAGATCTATTTCGTGCTATTGGGCTGGTAGACCAACAGGGCGTTGGGGTTGATCGGATGTATCGAGACATGATCATTCTGGGGCACCAGCCGCCGCATATTGAAGAAGTCGCTGGACCGTACGTTGAGTGCAATCTATACGGTGGAGAGCCCGTTTACCCAGTATTGGACTGCGTACAGGCGTTTGTCCCCGCTACACGCCGACATGACTATCGAATGGCGCTAGTACTGTACTTGCTACTGCATAAACCGTTTGTCGAGGTCAGTGACGTCGCAGAGATCATGCAATCAGCGGATGAGGCAGCTCGGGCAGCTATTGCCATGGCGCGTCAGACCACTGTAGATGGGGTGCCTCTGATTGCCCCGCATAAAGACGTATGGATATTAGGCGAAGGTGCAAGGAAAATTGTCAGTTCTACCAAGGACCCCTCGGGTATCTACGACGTTGTGGCGTATTTGAATGCTGACAGTGAGCAGCAAACTGCTGTTGTGGACTACTGGATGGATCGCCTTGGGACTATCACGACCGGTGATCTAATGGTCCTGACTGGAAGCGCCCGAGGTACCGCGCGCAGGAGACTTGATGAGATGGTGGACGACGGTGCACTTATACAGAAAGGTTCCGGACGGGCCAGCCGTTACGAGCGCCCCTAATGCGGACTCGCACTGTTGCGATGGGCAGTATCTGCCAATTTTTGGGTTCTCTCCATAAGTTGACAGATTAGCGACCCCTCTAATCTGTCAATTTTCTGAAATCCTCCGAAAACTGTCAGATTAGCCCCGTGCGTCGGTTCGGAGGAAAACTTCTGATTCGAGATGTCAACTGACAAAATGCAACGCAAAAACTGGCAGAACGAATTGAAGAACCGTTCTGCCAGTTTTATATGGAGTGCCTTATGCGACCTTAGATGGCGGTGTAGCCACCATCAACTAGATGGTAAGAGCCAGTGATGAACGATGCCTGATCGCTCAGCAGGAAGATCACCAGGTTGGAGACTTCCTCGGCGGTGCCCAGGCGGTGCAGGGTGTGCTTTTCTGCCAGGGCGGTCATCGTCGCTTCGTCCAGGGATTTATCGAGCAGCGGTGTACGAATATAGCCCGGGCCAACAGCGTTGATGCGCAGATTCTGTGGACCGTATTCGGCGGCGGCATTCTTGGTCAGACCAATCACACCGTGTTTGGCGGCGGTATATGCGGCATTATTTGGAGCGGCAACCGAACCGTGGATTGATGAAATATTTACAATCGCGGCCTTCTGCGCGCCAGCCTCCAGCATTGCTGGAATCTGATAGTGCATGCCGTACAACACCCCGTTGAGGTTGATGTTGATCACGCGATCCCAATCGTCCAGATCAAGTTCACCAACTGGTGCAGACTTGCCGCCAATACCTGCGTTATTCACTGCCAGGTGCAGACCACCATAGGTCTCAACGGCGTAATCCACGGCGGCCTTGTTGTCGTCTTTGGACGCGGTGTCGGCTTTGAATGCCGATGCCTTGCCGCCGGCTTGTTCGATTTCGGAAGCCACGCGCTTGGCGGCATCCAAATCAATATCGGAGACGACGACGTTGGCGCCTTGTGCTGCCAGCTGCTTCGCTACGGTTTCACCAATACCTGAGCCTGCTCCGGTAACCAGTGCTGTGCGATCTGAAAACAGTGCCATGTGTGCTCATTCCCTTCGTTGTCGAGTGCCCAACGGGATGGTCGTACTCACGTCAAGCGCGAAGTTCTGTCTTCACCAGCCACTCTACTGTTTCAAATTTGAAATAGCTGTTAGGTGATGCACATTCATCCTTCTCCGGCAGGGAAATCCGGGCAATGGGTGCCACCGATGGGGGACTAACTGCGGCCTTTATACCAGGGGCCGCGCACCCGGCGGATGCGCCCGAACGCAATGATCATCGAAATCAGCGCCAGTCCAGCAAAGATCAGCAGTGTGGTGCTGTACGGCATGACCGGCAGCAGTGCGGCAATCACAGTTGGGAAGAGGAACCCAACGTAGGTCAAGGCGTAGAAAATACCGGTCAGGCCAGCCAGATCGCGCGGTGGGGCAATCTTCTGGACGCGAGTCAGTCCGGTCACCAACACCGTGCCGTAGGCAAGACCGAGCACGATGGCTGCGATGATGCCGGTGATCGGACCGGCGTGCAGTGCTGCCATGGAGGCGGTGCATATTCCAATGACGACGAGCGCCAGTCCCAATGGCAAGCCTCGGCCGTCGAGTTTGCGGTCGAGTTTCTGGGCAAACGGTTGCACAAACGCGCCGATGCCAAGGGTGAGCACCGCCAGGGTGGTGGCGTAGATGGTCGTGAAGTCTCCGGTCGCATCGGCCATGATCTGCGGCATCAAACCATACGCAATACCGCCGGCGCCGAACACCCACGGGGCAGCGGTGGCGACCTTGATGAGAAAGTCCGGATGCGCTGCACTGGGTGTGCGTAGTTGCCCCACCCAAGAAGTCTGTGGTGGCAGTTGGCGCGCGTTGGGCCCCACGGTTTCGGGGGCAAGCGCCGTCGGAATGATCGTCAGGACTAACAGGGTGATGGTAACGATGAACGGGATAAGGGTGGGATGTGGTGCCCATTGAGCCAACACGCCGGTGACGGCGGCTCCCATGCCGAAACCCAAGGTCATAGTCAGTGATGGACGCCGAGCACCCGCGCCGACGGTTGCTTTGGGATCCCAGTCGGGAGATGAGAGCTCTTTGATCCAGGAGGTTCCCACGGACATGCCAATACCCACGGCAAGGCCGGCGAAGAAGCGGCCGGTGTAGAGCATTGACAGCGAGAATGGTCCCAGAAGGATCAGCAGGTTGCCGATCCCCGAGGAAATGAGCCCGGCCAGCGTGATGGGTTTACGTCCGTAGACATCGGAGAGCGCGGCAGCCACGAGTAGGCCGGGGATCAGCCCGAAGACGTAGGTGCCCAGCAGCATGTTGGTTTGCCACGGAATGAGGTCGGCGACCTCGTCGTAAAGCGGCAGTAGCGGCGTGAAGTGGTTGCCACCCCAGGCCATGAAAAATAAGGACGGCACGGCCAACAGCCACGGGGTGATATTGCGCATCGATGTCCTTCCGGTTCAACTTTGGCTAAGTGTAGTCACAACCCATGGACTTCGAAGTTAGTTTGACAACATTTATGCTATGAAATTGACCAGTACGACATAGGTCACGGTCCCTAGCCCGATGGAGACGAGCGTACGTCGTCCTAAGCATAAATGCGATGCGATGGTCACGGCCACGGCGACGAGTAATTTCCACAGCACCGTGTCGGGGGCGGCAGCAGTCGAATAGAAAATCACGATGGCCAGTAGACCAAGGATCCCGGCAGGCATCCACAGGGCCATGATGTTGACGAATTTCGAGTCACGGAGTTTCGCCAGGATGGCAAACGGCAGGGCACGCAGCGCGAAGGTCACCACGAACATGATCGCGACGGCGGCAATGATGTACCACGTGGCCGGTGGGGTGGCAGTGCTAGTTACGAGCAGGATCATAGAGCCCACCCTTTCGTTTCGCCGTGAAGTAGCGGATGGTCAGCAGCGCCATGAAGATGATCATGCCGGCGAAGATGATCTGGTCGGGCGTAATGAAGAGGGCCGCGAAGAAGGCGATTGTTGCGATGATCAGTGAGGGCAGTTGCTCACGAGTGCGGACCGCATCCAGGGTCAGGGTGATGAACAGGGCGAGCAGCGCGAAGTCTAAGCCTTCGATCGTGCCGGGGATGGCCCATGCCACCAGCACCCCGACTATGCCGCCGCTGACCCAGTAGAGCTGCATGGAGATTTGCATGGCTAGGAGCCGTGGCCCTGTCCACCCCGTGGGATTCGCCGCTGCCACGGCATAGGCCTCGTCAATGAGCGCGTGCATCGAATAGAACTTCGCGATCGGGTTTTTCACAACGTGCAGCGGGAAAGAAAACGCGTAGAAGATGTGGCGGAAGTTCACAAAAAATGTGGTGACCGCGATGGTCACCAGTCCGGTGCCGGTCATCAACAGGTCGATCATGAGGAATTCCAGGGAGCCGGCGTAGCCAAAAATCGACAGGGCGGGCACGGCCCAACCGGGCAACCCCGATTGGATGGCCAGCAGCCCTAAGGCCAGGCCCATGGGAAAGAGGCCGAGGCCGGGGCCGACACCAAGTCTCAGGCCGGCAAGAATTTCTTGGCGGCGATCCATGGGCGGCGTGGCGGCCGGTGACTCCTTGTGCATAGCTCCATAATTCCAGGAAGTGCGGGCTTGGTGAGTTGTATTGCGAATCAGCTAGGTTTTGCCTGCAACTTAAGCTAATCTTTGGCCTAGGTCAAAAGTATGGCCTAGGCCAAAGACGAAAGGACGCTATGAGCGCGCAAGCCACCATAAAAACAGGACTGACCGATCAATTCCGCGGGGGAGTGATCATGGATGTGGTCACCGCAGAACAAGCTCGCATTGCCGAAGATGCCGGCGCGACCGCCGTGATGGCACTGGAGCGAGTGCCCGCAGACATTCGCGCAGAAGGTGGCATTGCTCGCAGCTCGGCACCGGAATTGATCGAATCGATAATTGAGGCCGTAGATGTTCCGGTCATGGCCAAGGTTCGCATCGGCCACTTCGTTGAAGCACAAATTCTGGAAACCCTAGGCGTCGACTTTATTGACGAGTCTGAGGTGTTGTCGCCAGCCGACTACGTGCACCACGTCAATAAGTGGGATTTCGAAACCCCATTTGTGTGCGGTGCAACCAATCTGGGTGAAGCGCTGCGTCGTATCACCGAGGGTGCCGCCATGATTCGCTCCAAGGGTGAAGCCGGTACCGGCGACGTCTCAGAGGCAATGAAGCATATTCGCACCCTGAATGCAGAAATTGCAGCGCTGACATCCCTGGACGAAAACGAACTGTTCGTGGCAGCCAAAGAACTCCAGGCGCCATATGAGCTCGTGAAGCAGATTGCCAAAGACGGTAAACTGCCAGTTGGACTGTTTACCGCCGGTGGTATCGCAACCCCGGCCGATGCGGCGATGATGATGCAAATGGGTGCCGATGGTGTGTTCGTTGGTTCCGGTATTTTCCACTCCGACAACCCCACCGCGCGCGCAAAGGCGATTGTCAGCGCCGTCCAAAATTACAACGACCCACAAGCGATCACCGATGCCTCACGCGGCATTGGTGATGCGATGGTGGGCTTGAGTGTATCCGAGATTCCGGCACCACACCGTCTGGCAGAACGCGGGTGGTAATGCGCCGCTAAGTATTACAGGAGGAACACGTTGGGGGATCGCGCCCGCGGGATATCAATAACCGGTGTGGTCTTGGTGATGGCTGCAACCCTTGCGCTACCGCTCGGGGCAGCCGTTGCCACCCAACTGTTTCCCATCGGCGGGGCATGGGGCGTTTCTGCGGTACGCCTCATGCTCGCCTCAGTATTCTTAATCCTCTTGGCCCGCCCGACGCCGTGGCGGTGGAGTAAAACCGCCTGGCGCGACGTGGTGCTGTTTGGCATAACGCTGGCCGGGCTCAACGGCTTCTTCTATGCCGCAGTGGAGCGTATCCCGCTGGGCGTGGCAGTGGCCATCGAGTTCGTGGGGCCGCTGGCGCTAGCGGTGATCCTATCCACGAGTCGGCGCGACCTCATCTGGATCGGCATGGCCGGCCTGGGCCTGGTGGCGCTGGGGGTTGAGTCCCTGGCGGCAGACGTCACCTTCGATTTGCTCGGCATCCTATTTGCTGTGCTGGCGGGGATATCCTGGGCGTTCTACATTCTGTTCAGCGCTCGAGTCGGGCGGCAACTGCCTGGGCTAGAGGGGCTGCCGATGGCCACCATCGTGGCAGCCATTGTGTTGCTGCCCGTTGGGTTTAGCGGCATGGTGGAATTGCTCCTCGCCCCGGAGGTCTACTGGGTGGCCCTGGCGATGGCCGTGCTGTCCACGGTGATTCCGGTGTCCTTTGAGATGGCTGCGCTGCGCCGCGTACCACGAAACGCGTTTTCTATCCTGCTGAGCCTCGAGCCCGTATTTGCAGCCCTCATCGGCTGGGTGTTGCTTGATCAAACCTTCGGGTTGCTGCGAAGTTTGGCAATTGTCCTCATCATCGGCGCGACGATCGGTATGACGGTCAGCGCAGCACGATTGAGTCGTGAGGTCGTCGAGCAGCATCAAGCGCGCGTACGTGAAGAGCGCGAAGACGAAGTCAAGTCAGAATAACGCCCGGTCAGAGCGAGTTTCCCCTAGATGCTGTCGTCAAAAATTGTTTTGTTCAACGAAATTCCCCGACAGGCTGTTTCGCCTGGATTCCCCGGAGATTTTACTGAGAAGGTTGAGCGGAGATTCCAGGAATTCGATCAGCAAGGCGCGTGATTCATGTCACAATATATGGCCTGGTCAGGCGACGAATCTTGACATGTGGAATGGCTCAGGCTCTCGACTTAGGTCACGGAATGATTACAGTCTGATCAAGAATGTGTAGCGTAAGAATTAGTTGTACTCAGCGGTAACCGGCCCGATCCGCATGGCCATGCGGTTGTGTGAAATTTGAAGGATTTGGAGTAAGTTTCGGGGATCTAACCGCAGCTTTTGCCGGGTTCACTTCGCGTCTAAGCTAGCCGTTGTGCATAATTATCGCCCTGTTTTTCGAGTGCAAAAACCAGCGCTCATCGCGGCTGCGGCCGGATGTCTTGCGCTGAGCTTTGCGACTCCAATTCAGGCAGCGACAGCAGATGACACCAGCACGGAACCCGACCTTGGATATTGTCCGCGGCCGGGATCTGAAGTCGTGGCAGATAGTGCACAGGGGGGCATGCTGGGTGACGAAGCCGCGGCAGCCGAATCCACTGAAGAGGTTCTGCCAGCTAACAGCGTGCCAGTTCTGGCAGGCACACAAGACAACTCGTTGCGCGTGGCGACCTATAACGCAGCACTGAGCCGTGACTCCGCCGGGGACCTATTCGAAGAGCTGTCAGCTCCCGGCACCGAAGATGCCACCGAGGTGGCACGAATAATTCAAACCGTTCGACCAGACGTTCTCGTACTGACTGGTATTGACGCTGATGCCGGCGAGAACCTCGCAAAGGCTTTTAATACCAACTATCTGGCTGTGGGTGGCGAAGACCGTACCGGCGTCACCTACCCATATTTCTACACCCATCAGACCAACGCTGGGGTGGAATCGGGCGCTGACCTTGACCGCGACGGCACGATCGGCGGACCAGGTGACGCCCTGGGCTACGGGGACTTCCCGGGTCAGTCATCCATGATCGTGTACTCCAAGTACCCCATTGATACAGCCCAAATCCGAGACTTCTCTTCCTTGCCATGGAAGAGTGTGCCCGACAACAGTATTCCAGAAGATTTCACGGAACTGGAACGCGATATTCTGCCGCTATCGTCGGTCGCCCACTGGGACGTCCCCATTGAAATTGACGGCGAAACCCTCCACGTGCTGGCCTCAGCAACCGAAGACGTCTCCGCCACCCCGCACGGACAAGCCCGCAATGATGACCAAATTCGGTTCTGGCAGGACTACCTGGAATCCGACACCGAATACATCCTGGACCATCGCGGCAACCGTGGCCCACTAGAAGATGATGCAGCCTTTGTCATCGCAGGCTCACTGAAAGCCGACCCTCAAGGCCACGGCCCTGCCGAGCCGAAAGCCATCTCCGAGCTGCTGAAATCCGATGCCATTGTTGATCCGCAGCAAGAACGCACCCTGCCGCCCACTGCCCTAGGCCGCGGCGTACTACCCAATAACCCTGACGCCGAATATCACACGGCACCTGACCCAGACACCGACGGCGAAACCTACCGTGCCGACTACGTCCTGCCCGGCGCCGACCTGTCGGTGACCGACGCTGGCGTACTGGAAACCGGTACCGCACATAATGACGTCTACCGCGGCTACTTCGGTATCCCATCCAGCGACAACTTGCACCACATGGTTTGGGCAGACATCGCCATCGGCAAGTAATCTGACACTGTGGAAGTCATTGTCACAGTCGTTGCAGCCCTCCTGATGCTCGTCGCCCTGGCGGGCATCATCTTTCCCATACTGCCCGGCTCACCGGTCGCCATCATCACCATGATCGCTTGGGCCTGGATCATCGGCTCCACCGCCTCCTGGGCCACCGGAATCGTCGCCGCCGCCCTGGCGCTCATGGGCTGGAGCGCCTCCCTGGTCCTTACCGGGCGCACGATGCGCCGTGAACGCATCCCCAACACCCCGATCCTGATCGCAACAGCCGCCGCGATCGTCGGACTGTTTGTCATCCCATTTTTCGGTATTTTCATCGGCTTTGCCCTTGGCCTGTTCGGTGCCGAATACTACCGACGCCGCGATGCCATGGCCGCCTTCCGCTCCTCGCTGGAAGCACTCAAAGCAATGGGCATCGGCATGCTGGTGGAACTCGGCTGCATCATCACGGCAATCGCAGTCTTCGGTGTGGGCGTTCTCATCCACTTTCTGACCGCAGCTTGACTAGAGTAATGGCATGTACGCTGAAACGCTTGCCACCGGCCACCGAGCCATCTGGTCTCTGCCCCAACACCTGCGCACCACCAAGCTGGTGCTCATCTTCCATGACGCCGGCTCCACTCCTGAAACCGTCGCCGAACACTATTTCTCCCACTTACCCACCGGGACCACCGGCCTGGCGCTTCAAGCTGGCTTCAACGCGGCCTTCGGCCACAACTGGTTCACCAGCCAAGACCACCAAAATTCCAACTTCCCAGAAGTCCTCTCGGCAGCCCACCGAGTCTTTGATGCTATTGACGACGACGAATACGGCACCACCGCCTACACCAGCATCCAGGCCATCGGCATCGGCCAAGGTGCAGCACTGGCCACCACGTTGCTACGAGTACGCCCCGAAGCCTTCAGCGGCGTCGTCGGCCTCAACGGTTACGTGATTGATAACCCGATGCTGGCAGCACTTGATACCCCTGAACATGACGCCCAATCAAAGCGGGTTTTGTGGATCACTTTCGGTGAGGAACCGGACCACCCCTCCGCTGAATTCTCAAAAAATTGGTTGACAACCCACACCCAATTCGTTGAAGCTAAAACCACCTCGGCCATCACACCGTTTCTCATACAGAATGTGAGCTGATTTTGCCGGAAAACAACGAAATTCCAAAACCAAAAAATACCAAAACCAAAAGTGCCCGACGCGATAAAGCCGCCCGCAATGCGCAAAAAATGCTGGGCAAAGCTGTTGATGCGAAAGGCCGCCCCACCCCGGCATTTCAACGTGCAGTTCTCGGGGCCATCAACGTGCAGCGCCCGTTGGTTATCGCAGAATTGCGACGACTAACCAAGAAATACCCACAGGATAGCCCAGGCGAACTCGCTGATCGGCTGTCTCGGCGCTACATCGCATCGTTGACCACAACTGGTGCCGCAGCAGGTGGAGTAGGAGGTGTGCCCGGAATCGGTACGGCCGCAAGCCTTGGTGCATCCTTTGGCGCAGCCCTAGGTTTCTTGGAATTCACGGCACTATATGCACAGGCGGTAGCGGAGCTTGCTGGACTGGACACCAAGGATTCCAAGGAATCGAAAGCACTGGTCATGACGATCCTGTTGGGCGAAGAAGGTCGTGAACTCCTCAAACAAGCCGCCAGCGCACAACCCGGTACGCGCTTTGGGACACTTGGTCCTACCGCCTGGATCGCCTCGGGAATCTCAGGCATCACCGAACGGGCCTTCAATTCTTTGGCCAACCGATTCATGAAAACTCTGCTGCGCGGTGAGACCCTGCGCTTCTTTGGTCGCCTCGTACCGTTTGGTATTGGCGCTGGCATTGGTGGATTCGCCAATCGCGCTCTGGCTCGTCAGGTGGTGACGCAAACACAAGAAACCTTTGGACAACTTCCACAGTGGTATGAACTGCCCGATCTGTTTGCTGAACTCAATGCCAAACGAGAGCGCAAGCCCAAACGGCTCAAAGCCGGGAAAGAACGCGCGGCCATTGAATCGGCAGCTCCAGCGGATATAAATAGCACAGACGAATAACTCAACCCATGCTGGGGTTCGCCGGTCAAGTATGAATGAATGCGATGCCCTCAAATCCCGGCGGTTATATCGTGACATCCTCAGGATCGATATCCTCGCGCAATCCCCGCCATACGGGATGGCGTAGGCGACCCGCCTCGGTAATACCCCCGAATTCCACATCACCCACAAGTTTGGGCGTCACCCAATGGGCATCTTTGCGTTGTTCGGCAGGAACCTCTGCCGGTGGCGTTTTGCGCGGCATCGCATCCAGCCTATCGCGCAGCATTTCCAATTGATCCTGATCAAAACCGGTTCCAACCCGGCCCAAGTAGACCAGACCATCAGGCCCGTGTGCACCCACGAGCAACGAACCCAAGGTCTGAGCGCGGCCGCCATTACCGGTGCGCCAACCGATGATTAACACTTCGCGGGTAGCAGCGTGCTTGAGCTTGAGCCAGGTTTTGGTGCGCTTGCCTGGCATATAGACACTGGTCTTCTTTTTGGCCATGACCCCTTCCAGCTTCAGCTGTTTACTGGATGCCATGGCATCTTCAACAGAGCCATCAAACGCCTCGGGCACATACACATGCTCACCTTCCGAGGCCACCTCGAATAACCGTTTCCTACGCTGCTCATAGTCAACGCGCAGCAGTGATTCGCCGTCGACTTCCAAGAGGTCGAAGACCATCAAATAAACCGGCGTCTTGGCGCGTTCCTCCTCGACATCGGAGGCCTTCTTGAGACCCATGCGTTGTTGGAGCCTGCCAAATTCCGGTCGCCCCGATGGCCCGAGTGCGACGATCTCTCCGTCAAGCACACAATCGGTGGTGACACACGTGGCGAGTTCGGCAAGTTCTGGATACGTGACGGTCATATCGATGTCGTTGCGACTGATGAGCGTTACGGCACCGGGCGCATCGTCAGTAGCAGCACGAACGGTGGCGATGGCACGAATACCATCCCACTTCATTTCAAATGCCCACGCGTGCTCATCGTGTTCCACGGTCTCGACCTCACCGATCGTTGCCAGCATGGGTGAATAGCTCGCTGGCTCAACGGCGTCATTGCCAGACGACGAGTCTTGAGATGCCTGCCTCCTGCCGGTTTTCTGCTGCTTTGGCTCAGCCTCAGCGTCGTCGGGGGAATGTTCTTTGAGATGGATCATCCAGTTTTTGGCGGGATCCTCATTTGGCCCGTGCTTGCCGGTATTAAACAGCGCGAATTCCTTGATGCCACCCAGACCGCCGTCGGGTTGGCCGTGCAGCACCGCGGTGACTTCCTTGCCGTCGCGCCATTTTTTGAGCTCATAGGTGCCCGAATCCCAAATGGTCACCTCGCCACCGCCGTACTCGCCTTTGGGAATGGTGCCCTCGAACGTGGCGTATTCCATGGGGTGATCTTCGGTCTGGATTGCTAGGTGGTTGCGTGCCGGGTCCGTCGGCGGACCTTTCGGCAGCGCCCAGGACACCAGAACGCCGTCGTGTTCGAGTCGAAAATCCCAGTGCAGGGCACGCGCGTGATGTTCTTGAATCACAAAGGTTAGTTCGTCGCCACTGCGGCCGTGACGCTCCGGCACCGGTTCGGGGGTTTTCTTGGGGTCTCGCATGGACCGGTATGTGACCAACCGATCCTTGGGTGCATCGGCCGGTGCGGCGTCGGTCACCGAGGCTGCATCCGATGCTCCGGCACGCTGGGCCAATGGTTCCAGCAGATCGCCGAGATCCTCCAGGCGCCCCAGGACCTCTTCGAAGCGCAGATGTTCAACAGTCGCAGGGTCTGCCAACTCGTCCCATGTTCTCGGGGCGGCAACGGTTGGCAGGAAGCGTCCCCGCAGTGAATATGGGGCAACCGTGGTCTTGGATGCGGAGTTTTGCGACCAGTCGATGAACACCTTGTGCTTGCGCAGTTTCTTCTTCATCTTGGACACAATCAGCTCGGGATGATCGGCCTCGAGGCTGCGTGCCAGCTCCTTGGCGACATCCGAGACCTGCTGACTGGTGGCCGAACCGTCCAGTGGCGCATACATGTGTACGCCCTTGGAACCACTGGTCAACGGGTATGCATCCAGGCCCATGCCATTGAGTAACTCCCGGACCAGGTGGGCAACCTCAACACAGTCGGCCAATCCGCGGCCCTCGCCGGGGTCCAAGTCGAAGACCATGCGGTCGGGGTAGCGCGAATCTGAGGTGATCGTGCGCGGATCCGAGCCCGCGGAGAGCACCCGCCACTGGGGAATATGTATTTCCAACGACCCCAACTGAGCCAGATACGTCAGGGTGGCCTGATCTTGGACCAACGGGTAGCGCTTGGTCCCGGTACCGTGCTCGATTTCGCGGGCCTCAATCCAGTCCGGTGCATGGTCGGGCAGGTCTTTTTCAAAGAACACTTGGCCCGGCTTCTCGGGTGTGCCCACGCCGTCGACCCAGCGCTTGCGGGTGGCAATCCGATCCGCAGCATGCCGAATAAAAATCGGTCCGATCCGGGCATAATAATCCAGCACTTCACCTTTGGTCGTGCCGGTTTGCGGATAGTAGACCTTGTCCAGATTTGTCAGGGTCAATCGGTGGCCGTCAATTGAGACTTTCTGTTCGTCGCGCGACATGCAGACCTCCTGTGCCGTGCATGCTACCGGAGCCACCCGGGCTGCGCATAGGGGCTTGGGTTGTGAGTTTTACCCCTAGCCAGGTGTCATTTCGTACGTTTTAATGGGGGCCATGAGAGCAATCTGGTCAGGTTCCATCGCCTTTGGACTCGTGAACGTGCCCGTTAAGTTGTACTCCGCCACCGAGAGTCACGACGTCGACATGCATCAGGTGCATGACAAAGACGGTGGCCGCATCCGGTATCAACGCCGCTGCGAAGAGTGCGGCGAGATTGTTGAATATTCCGAAATTGAAAAAGCGTATGACGACGGCGATCACCGGGTGATCATCACCAAAGACGACATTGAGGCGTTGCCGGCCGAGGATGATGACGACATTGAGGTTTTGCAGTTCGTCCCCTCCGATCAGATCGATTCGATCATGCTCGAAAAGTCCTATTTCTTAGAACCCACCTCCAAGACACCGAAGGCCTATCTGTTGTTGCGGCAAACGCTAGAGGACACCGAGCGGACAGCGATTGTGAAAATCACCCTGCGCACTCGAACCCGGCTGGCCATTTTGAGGACCTGCGGCAAAATGTTGATGATCCAAACCCTGCGCTGGGCCGATGAGATTCGCGACGTTGATTTTAACGGTGTCAATTCCAAGGCCAAGATCGGCAAGAAGGAACTGGACATGGCTGCGACACTGGTCGAGTCCTATTCGCAGGACTTTGAGTCAGAAGAATTTCAGGACGACTATCAGGTCGAGCTGCGCAAGCTTATTGACGCAAAGATCGAAGCCGGTGAGGCGTTGGATCTTGAAGAGACCTTCCCAGATGAGGAGGAAGACGAAGATACCGGTGGCGAAGTTGTGGACCTGATGGAGGCTCTGCGGCAGTCGGTGAATACGTCACGCGAAGCTAAAAAATCCGGTTCCAAGAAATCGTCGAGTACAAGAACTGACACGAAAAAGAAGTCAGGCTCGAAACGCTCGACCTCCAAGAAGAAAGCCAGCTGATTGGTAACAACCAACTGGATCCGGCGTCGAAACAACCAATATTCAAGACCGCCGCGGCAGCTATTTGGTGGGCCAGTTCCGACACCGATGAGCGAGTTCCAGTCGGCATCCGGGAGGGATCCCAATGAAAATTGGCACGGTGTTAGTTGCAGTGCACCAGTCTGAGATGGACCTGTACCACGACCTACTCCAGCTTTCGCAGCGCTATGTGACCGAGCACGAGGTTCATCACGTCGCGACGGACGTCGCGCAATGGTCCCGAAAACATATTGCCAAGATTGCTGCCGTCGCTGCAGATTACGACGAGATAGGGGACCTCTGGTAGCGATGTCGGAACATGAGGATCATGCCCGCGGCGAGTTGCTGAGACTTGCTTCTAAGCTCATCAGCATTCCCAACGTTCAGGACGACGATCGGGGCGGGTCTATGAGCGAACAGTTTCCATGGATGTTGGCTTTGAGTCCTGCAGATCAGAGAACCTGTTCTAGGGAAGTACTTCATGCCGCCAGGGCCAGCCTCTCAACCGGCCAAGCACATATAGCATTGTCGACGCTGACGTCGTGGCAAGAAACCGCTAATGCCATTGCGGCCGGTCTCGGTGATGAACCGGTGGATTGGATTGACGATAGCCAATTGGTGGAACGCCCCTGAGGAGATATGGCGAAAGATCGAAACGTTCCGCCCCCATCAATGACCCGCTAAGGGTAACCACGGGCTTCAATCTGTGCTTTCGGTGCGTACTTGAACGAGATCGTTCTGCCCGGTCGTAGTCTCGTCACTGTCGATTTTTGTCTCGAGACGACGACGCGCGCTCTGCAATGAATCGTTGGTCATCGAGACCGCTTCTTCGACATCGTGCTTCCTCGCCGCCTCGATGAGACGCTTCTGAGGCAGCCACAGGGTTTCATCCTTATTTTTAAACGCTTCGCGAGCCCCGATGACTTTGAAAGCCCGCGTGCGCATCCAGAGGCTTTCGATCATTTCCATAACGAAAGGATTCTCGGCCGCTTCGTAGACGGCAGCTAAGATCTCTTCATCTTTATCTAAGGCCATCGCGACGTCCTCACGCTCCACCGCTTCCCACATCTCACGGTAGCTGCGCTCCATACCTTCGACTTTCGCTTCCGTGACATTCGGAGTTCCTTGGGCTGCCGCGTATTTTTCTAACACCATGCGCAGGTCGTACATGTTGATGAGTTCTTCGGTGGTAAAGGTCCGCACAACCGCGCCCTTATGCGGTTGCATGGCAACCAGCCCGACGTCTTCCAATTTGCGCAGGGCATCGCGCACCGGCATCACACTGGTGCCGACCATCTTCGCAATGTCGCGGACTTTCAGGGACGCGCCAGCTTGCAGGCGACCGTCGAAAATTGAGGCTTCCAGGATGTCATACACCTGGTCGGCTACCAATTTTTTGGTTACTGCAATACCCAACGGGTTTTCTGACATGCTACGTCTCCCTCACAATGCGTGTGAATCGGTCACTACGGTATAGCCCATTCTAAAGAAGCTGCATCGTGCTGCAGCCAAAGGGTCTCTGATCGCTATGCATCAGAGACCCCATCCGTCGTGGTTTTATCGTGTTGGTTTGCTAGCAGCCCATGTAGTCATAGGTCCAGTTGGTTGCCGGCACGTACGTTTCTTGAATGAAGCGACCGGACAGCCAGCGCTGTAGTGACAAGCGCGAACCGGTCTTATCGTTGGTACCCGATCCACGGCCGCCGCCGAAGTTGACCTGTCCCATCATCGCCCCGGTGGGTTTCTCATTGATGTACATCATGCCCGCGGCATTGCGCAGGGTGTTTAGGGATTCTTGGATGGCTGCTCGGTCGCGGCTAAAGACCGACAACGTCAGTGCATAATTGCTGGTGGATTCCACGAGCTCCAGGGTCTGGGACCACTGCTCGTCGTCGTACGGGTGGACAACGACCATGGGACCGAAGAATTCTTGTTCCATAGTGAATGCCTTGGGATCAGTGGTTTCGAAAACAGTTGGCTCGACGAACCACCCTCTCGATGTGTCGACCGAGCCGCCCACCAACAGCGTGTGGCTGTCGAGCTGTTTGGCTTTTTCGAACGCATTTTCCATGCGTTCAGCGGCCTTCTGGTCAATCACGGCGGTGACAAATGTGTCGTGGTCGGATGGGTCGCCGACTTTGAGCGTCTTGGTGGTCGCTACGAGGCGTTCTTTCAATTCTGGCCACAAGGATTTTGGCACATAAGCTCGTGAAGCGGCCGAGCATTTCTGACCTTGGAACTCGAATGCACCGCGAACCAGAGCGGTATGCACGGCATCGAGATCAGCGGTCGGGTGGACGACGATGGCGTTCTTGCCCCCGGTTTCGCCGACCAGGCGCGGGAAAGAGCGGTAGTTTTCCATGTGCTGTCCGGCTTTGCTAAACAGGTTGCGGAATACCGCCGAAGATCCGGTGAAGGATAGGCCCGCGAAGTCGCGATGCTGCATGGCCACGTCGGAAACCAGCTGCCCGTCGCCGTGGACGAGGTTGATGACACCTTCGGGTAGTCCGGCTTCGATGAGTAGTCGCATGATGACGTCGTTGCTGTAAGCAGATTTTTCGGATGGCTTCCATACCACCACGTTGCCCATCATCGCTGCGGTGGTGGGCAGGTTGCTGGCGATTGCGGTGAAGTTGAACGGCGTCATGGCCAGCACAAAACCTTCGAGCGGGCGCTGGTCCAGGTAGGTTCCCTTGCCTTCAACCGCTCGTGGCTGGTCGTCGAAGATTTGGGATGCGTTGTAGGCGTTGTAGCGAAAGAAGTCTGCCAGCTCGCAAGGGGCGTCGATTTCAGCCTGGTGGAAGGTCTTAGACTGACCGAGCATGGTCGCGGCAACAAGTTCGTTGGCGTATTTGCCGCTGGCCAGCTCTGCTGCTTTGAGGAAAATTGCGATCCGCTCCCACCACGGGGTTCGGGCCCAAGAATCCTGAACGCTCAGTGCCGCATCGGTGGCCTTATTGACGGTCTGGTCTGTCGCGTAGGGAAGATTCGCCAACACGCGCTGATGATCATGGGGTGCGACTAACGGTTTGGTTTCGCCTTCGACCAGCCATTCTCCACCAATATAGTGGGAAAGATCCTTGGTGGATGAGGACATTCCTCTAATGAGACTGCGAACGCTTTCGGCTTCCTCAGATCCTGGGGCAAATGAGCGTTCTGGCTGGTTTTTTGGGTACGGGACACGGAAGTTTCCGGTCATGCTGATGGAGTGTGGCATCTCGTCCTCTCTTATGGTTTGGTGACAAACCAAGTGCTGAATCTTCTTCGGAGATAACGTGTACTGGTCTGGAAATCTGGATGTCTAGGGCTATGACGGTAAATCGCCTCGCCTGGTTGTGAGGCCTCGGTTAGCTGCGGGTGATGAGCGAGCGGAGAAAGACCAAAAGGTTGGCTGGCCGTTCGGCCATTCGACGCATCAGATAGGGATACCACTGGTCCCCGTAGGGTAAGTAGACCCGTACGCGGTGCCCCTGTTGAGCCAATTGTTCCTGGAGTTCTGGCCGAATGCCATAGAGCATTTGGAATTCGAAATCCGTCTTGGCCAAGCCAAATTGTGCTGCTTGGGCTTTGATGAAATCGATGCATCGGTCATCGTGGGTTCCGAAGGCAGGCTCCGGAAGATTCCGCAGCGCCCAAGCAGCCTGGTAGTTGTACTGCGAGGTGACATCTTTGGGATTCTGAATCGCGGTGTCAACATCTTCTTCGAATGCGCCTTTGACCAAACGGATGCGCAGACCTTTGTCTTGGAAGCTGTGTAGGACATCGGCTGCCGCGCGGCTATAGGACTGCACCGCCATGCGAGTTTCGGGGAAGTCGGCCAAGAGCTCATGGACCATGGCAACGGTTTGGTCGTGAATTGAGCTGTGTTCCATGTCGACTTCGACGCCAACATCGTGCTCTTTTCCGGCTTCGAGAATTTTTCGCAGGTTGTCGGTGCACAGTTGCGGGTTGACCGTCATGCCAAGCTGAGATGGTTTGACGGAAACGCTGGCATTGGGGATGTGCTGCTGGAGCATATTGATGCCATCGATATAGTCTTGAGTTGCTCGAGCGCAGTCGTTAATGTTGCTGACGGATTCGCCCAACGGATTCAGACAGGTATCGATGCCCTTCGAGGCCAGGCCTTCGGCTGCTTGGCGAGCGTCGTTGAGGACTTTACCTGCAACGTACCGATCGACGATCGCGCGGCTCATCTTGTTGTTCGTTGCGAATTGTTCCAATTTCTTGCTGTCAGCTGCGGCCAATAACAGTTTATTTGGCATTTCAGAACCTCCTCTTACATCAGACCGCATCGCTCGGCGATGTGACGTGGGGCACTTTAGTTGTTGTGAGAGCCACTGTAATATGTGATAACAAATAAAACAACAGGGTTGAGCAAGAGGTTTTGACGTACGTTGCAGGCATCTTGTTGCGCGCCATCTGGTGGATCTTGCAGGTTCTTCTGATCTCGCACTGTTGGGTGCGTTTCGCGGCGCTACAGAAGGCAACGAAAAAACTGCTCCCCGCGAAGGCATCGCAGGGAGCAGTTTTTATTTCAGTAAGTGCTAGACGCCGACGCCGCGGCCCCACGCATTGGCTTCATCGACCAGGTAGAAGGTGTCTTGAGCGATGGCCATTTCCTCATCGGTCGGCACCACGGCCACCGCGATTGCGGAGCCTTCGGTGGAGATCAGGCGTGACTCATCGGAACGCGCTTCGTTGAGCGCGGCATCGTATTTGACGCCGAGGATGCCGAGGCGGTCCAGGACCCGGGCGCGGAATGGGGCTGAGTTTTCGCCGATCCCTGCGGTGAAGGTAATGGCCTGCGCGCCGTCGACGGCCACATGGTAACCACCGATATATTTCGCCAACCGATACGTTGCTACATCAAGCGCCACTTGGGCATCGCGGTGTCCAGCAGCGGCTGTCTCTAAGACCTGGCGCATATCGGAGTGCCCGGTCATGCCCAACAGCCCGGATTCGTGGTTGAGCACGCGGTCAACATCGTTGGCGGTAAAACCGTGGGAGGCCCCCAGATGCGAGATGATCGAGGGGTCAATATCGCCCGATCGGGTGCCCATAACCAGCCCGGCCAGGGGGGTGTAGCCCATGGAGGTGTCCACGGATTGACCGTTTTTGATTGCCGTGGCCGAGGCGCCGTTGCCTAGGTGCAGGATGATGCCGCTGAAATCCTCACGGTCGACTCCCATCAGGGTAGCGGTCTTGCCGGCGACCAGGTCGTGGCTGGTGCCGTGGAAGCCGTACCGGCGGATGCCGTAGTCGGTGTACCAGGAGTTTGGGATGGCATAACGCCAGGCCTGAGGTGGCATGGTTTGGTGGAATGAGGTGTCAAAGATGACGACCTGGGGCATATCGGGCCACTTGTCGCTGATCGCGCGCAGGCCTTCGGCGGCCGGCGGGTTGTGCAGCGGAGCCAGTGGAGCCAGCCGGTCGATGGCGCGGATGACTTCGGCATCCACGAGCGCCGGCGCCTTGAAACGTTCGCCACCGTGGACCACGCGGTGTCCGGTGGCATCAATGGTGCGGCCGTTGAGCACCTCGTCGAGTTCCTTGGCGACGACGTCCAATGCCTCGGTGTGGTTGGCGATTTCTGCACCGGGCACACCGATGCGTTCGATCAGCCCGGAAGCCTGAATGGGATTGAAAGTATCGGTGCCGTCGTCGTTGAGTTCCCGCAGCTGGTATTTCAGCGAGGAAGAGCCCGAGTTGATCACCAGAATGAGCATGATGGAGTCCTTTGCGCGTGGGCTAGTTGGCCTGGGCCTGGATAGCGGTGATGGCCACGGTGTTGACGATGTCATCGACCGTGGTGCCGCGGGAGAGATCGTTGACGGGTTTATTCAGGCCCTGCAGAACCGGCCCGACGGCGACCGCACCGGCCGATTGCTGTACGGCCTTATACGTGTTGTTGCCGGTGTTGAGGTCCGGGAAGATGAACACGGAAGCGTTACCGGCGACTTCTGAGTTGGGCATTTTGGAGGCTGCGACCGAGGCTGAGACCGCGGCGTCGTACTGCAGCGGGCCATCAACTTTGAGTTCCGGGTTTGCTGTTTTGACGAGCTGGGTAGCTTGGCGGACTTTATCCACGGCTTCGCCCGAGCCGGAGTCGCCGGTGGAGTACGACAGCATGGCCACGCGCGGTTCGACGCCGAATTGGGCCGCAGTGGCGGCAGAGGCGGCGGCGATATCGGCTAATTGTTCGGCGTTCGGGTCGGTGTTGACCGCGCAGTCACCATAGACCAGGGCGCGGTCGGGCAGCAGCATGAAAAACACCGAGGAGACGATCTTGGTGCCGGGCTTGGTTTTCACAAACTCCAGGGCCGGGCGAATGGTGTGCGCGGTGGTGTTAATTGCACCGGAGACCATGCCGTCAACGTGGCCCTGTTGGACCATCATGGTGCCGAAGTAGGTGGCGTCCAGCATCATTTCACGCGCGAATTCGATTTTGACGCCGCGGTGTGCCCGCGCCTGCGCATAGGCCTGCGCGTAGGGCTCACGGTCGGGGGATTCGGCTGGGTTAATCAGCTCAATGCCGGTTAGGTCCACGCCGAGTTTGGATGCGGTTTCGTGGATCGCATCGACATCCCCCAAAATTGTCAGGTCACACACCCCACGACGGCGCAGAATTTCCGCGGCACGCAGGATGCGAGGATCCTGGCCCTCAGGCAGCACAATGCGTTTGCGATCCGCCGAGGCGCGAGCCGTTAGCTGGTGTAAGAAGCGCACCGGCGTCATGGCGGTGGGGCGTGCCAGTTCGATGCGGGACAGCAGTTCGTCTTCATCAACGTGGTTATTCCAGGCACCCAGTACCGCGGCGGTTTTGCGGGTTTGGGCGGCCGACAGGCTGGCTGGTACCGCGGCCACGGTGCGAGCCATTGTGAAGGTATCCGCAAATGACACGAACACCGGGAACGGCGCATCAGAGTACAGCCGCTGGATCATCGGGTTGGGCTCAATCCCGTTGGTCAGGATCATGCCGGCAGGTACCGGGAAGTCGGCGGTGCGGGCGGCGGCCAGCGTTGCCAGGATCGCATCGGAACGATCCCCGGATACGATCACGAGTGCGCCGTCGTTGAGGACCTGTAAGAAGTTGCCGCCCTCCATCGAGACCGCTTTGACCTCAGAGACATCGCGGTCAAGCTGCTCGGAGCCGGCCACCCAGTCCAGACTCAGGGCTGAGGCGACTTCGCCAACGGTTGGGTGGCGCAGCTCTGCCAGTTCGGGGATGATGTAGACCTTGCGCTGGTTGGTGCCCGGCTTGATGGTCTTGGCCATGTCTTCGAGTAGCGATGGTTGAGCACGGTTGACCACAATGGAGAGCAGTTCAGAGCCTGCATCGCGCAGATTCGAGCGGGTCAGTTCCACTGCCTCCGACGCCTCCTCGGCGGTCAGCCCTTGGGCGGAGACGACGGCGAGGACGGGCGCGTTGAAGTGTAGGGCAAGATCGGTGTCGATTTCGCGTTCGAATCCGGTGTCACCGTTGGCCAGGTCGGTGCCTTCAATAACCACCGCGTTGACGTTGGCGGCCACGGCCTCATAGGCGACCACGAGTTCGGCATAGAGCTCGTCTTGTTTGCCCGAGGTGATCATCGCACGGGCGTAGGCATCGGTGACCCCGCCGGTGGCGGAGTGCTCATCCAGCTCAAAGGTTTGGCGCATCAGCTGCACCATCGAATCGGAGGCCACGTCGTCGCCGGGAACGATCGGGCGGAAATACCCCACCCGGCCGGTGTGCCGGTTCAGGGCGTCAGCCAGTCCCATCGAGACCAGGGTCTTGCCGGCTCGCATCGTCGTCGTAGTGATGTAAATACCTTGGGCCATGCTCACGTCCCTTTCTTCATCAACGGATGGGTGCACCCTAACCAACTATAGTCGTGGGTCTGGTTCATGTTTACGATGGGAAGCTATAGTCTGCGTTTGGCAGCATCGAGCAGATGTCTTCACCTCTACGGCGCGGTGGTCCTGTCATTGGCATTGTCCGCCTCATGGGAAAATCACACCCGATTTTCCCATTAGCAGGCACTCCGCAGATTAATACCATCGACTCCCCACCAGCCGGAGGCTTCAATGTTGCCGCTCCAGTTACGATGGAAATATGATTCTTGCATTCTCTATTTCTGTATCAGGTATCGGTGAACTCGGCGAAAACGCGGCCGCCAACAGCCCCGAAGACGCCGCGACTGGCTCGGTTGCCCGCGCGGTGGCAGCGGCCTACGACGTCGTACGCAACTCGGGTTTGCCGCACCGGTTGTCGTCGATGTTTACCGAAATTGAAGGTGACTGGGATGAGGTCATGGGCGTCCTGAAACAGTGCGTGGACGCTGTGGAACCCTTTGGCGCGCGGATTTCGATCACGATGAAGGCTGACATTCGCCCGGCAAAATCCGATGGGCAGCTGGACGCCAAGATTGATCGGGTCAATTCGCTGCTGGACGGCGAGACCCAGTGATCTGGCCGTTCAAACGCAAAACCACAACCGAAACTGGTGCCGAGTTTTATATTCGTGACGCCGCAGTGGCCGACGCCCGAGCGCTGGTGAATTTCAAACACCTCGCCTGGCGAGCCATATATGGTCAACTCAAAGATGAAGCGTTCTTTGCCCAGGCGGAGGCGACGACGGATGAGCAGGTGAAGTTCTGGCAATCTCGCATTACCAAGGGCGATAAGGTCTGGATTGCTGAGGATTTGCGCGACCGGATGATCGGGACTATTCACGCCACAACCAAACATAGCGAGCACACCGCCGAATTCGTTGAGCTCTACAGCCTGGGTGAAGTCAAGGAAATCCGGTACTTTTACTTGGCAAATAATGCCAACGCCACCATTGGTCAAGCGCTGATTAAACAAGCGGTGGGGGAGACCCCGGCCATCACCTGGGTCTCGGGGGACGCGCCACTGGTAGTCCAAAGCCTGCGCGATGCTGGGTTTGAGGAACTTGGCGAACCGGTCGACCCGGCGGCAGAACCGTGGCACGGCGTGGTGCGACAGGCTATGGTTCGAGCATGAGTAAACAGCGGCGTAACCAGAAACAATCTGCGGTCAACATTGAACCCGGCATCTATGAGATTGATTCGGGCACCGCAGAGATCAAACCCGACCCATTCACCCCGGGTGCCTGGGTGCTGCTGCTCAACGGTGTGCAATCCTCCCAGATCATCCCCGATGAACCGCAGCGCCTGGGGTTTGAATACATGCGTTGGATCGCCATCGCGTTGGGCTTCCGCTATCCCCAAGACGCTAACTTGCGATTCTTACACCTGGGTGGTGCCGCAGCGACCCTGGCCCGCTGGGGTGCCGACCGCTACCCAAATTCGCGCCACACCACCGTGGAAATGGACGCCAAACTCACCGAACTGGCCCGCAATAACTTCGGGTTGCCGCGCGCCCCAATTGTCAAGATGCGTGTGGCCGAAGCGGGAGAAGTCCTGGCCGAAACCCGCCCCGAGAGTTGGGATGTCATCATCCGCGACGTTTTTATCGGCACCACCCGCGGCGACCACATCACGCCCATGCACCTGACCGGACTGGAAGCCGCCGAAAAAGCCGCCAGCGCCGTCGGACCCAATGGTGCTTACCTTATTAACTATGGCGGGTCGCCGAACCTGAATCCGGCGCGCGAAGAAGCCGCAGCCCTGGCCCAAGCTTTCAAACACGTCACGCTCATTTCAGACGCCACGATGTTTAAAGGACGACGCCGCGGTAACATCGTCATGGTCGGGACTCAAACCCCGCTGGCCAATCCGGATCTTGGCGGCATGGACGCTTTCACCGCGGCCCTACGCGCCGAACCCCTACCGGCTCAGGCGAAATTTGGAGCCGCAACCGCAAACTTTATCGCCGGCACCCCGCCGTCGCTCACACCACTGCTCTTACGACAAGAACAGCCGTAGAAGGGCTTATCAGCCTGGACTTCGGCGTTAGAATGGAAATAGGAACTTCGCATCCGCTCCTCGGAGGCGAAATGACCGTACGGAGGGAAGACTGCCATGACCGAACAATTCCATGACCCAGCCAAAAAGGTGAACGCAGACAACGGTCTGCCTGCAAACCCAACCAAGAAAAAACACGGCGTCGTCGTCGGTGTGGATGGATCCAAACGGTCACTGGCAGCAGCCATCTGGGCACTGCGCGAAGCCAAACGCATCAGTGCCCCGCTGACCATGGTCTCGGCCTACACCCTGCCAATCTTCCCATCGGTTGCCGTGGATGCTGCAACCGGTGGCCACGAAGACTCCGCCCTGGCCCAGTCGTGCCGCCAGATTCTGGAAGCCACCAAAGCCGAACTCGGTGACACCGAAGGCGTCGATGTGCGCAGCAACGTGGAACTCGGCGACCCAGGCACGGTGCTGGTCGATTATTCTCACGACGCCGACATGCTCGTGGCCGGTCCGCGAGGTCGCGGCGGCTTCCTCGGCCTACTGGTCGGCTCGGTGTCCCGTGGCCTGCCAGCACACGCCAAGTGCCCGGTCGTGCTGGTGCCCCGCGGTGCAGAAGAATCCCGGGCCGCAACCGATGCCCCGGTTGTTGTCGCCTCGGACGGTTCCGAACAGGGCCGTGTAGCCATGCTGCGCGCCGCGGAAGAAACCATCCGCCGCAGCCCAACCTGCCGCCTGCGCGTCATCACCGCCATGGCACCGGTATCCTCCGCCGTTGAATGGCTACCATCCACCGTGGACGAACGAGCCATGTTCGACGAGCTACGCGAGAAGGTCGACGCCGGTGTCGCCTGGCTGCAATCCTACTTCCCGAATCTCAACATTGAATCCGAAGTCATTGACGGCGTCCCCGTGGATGCAGTGGTTGCTGAATCCGAATCCGCCCGCCTGACCGTCGTTGGCACCCGCGGCCTGGGTGGATTCACCGGCGCACTGCTTGGCTCGACCTCCCAAGGTATCGCCGCCCACGCACGTGGCCCGGTCATGATCGTTCCATACCACGACGATCCACGCCTCCACGACCGCCCAGAATACGGTCCAATGATCAACCAGGATCCAGAAGACTAACAACCACCACTTAAAGCCTGAGGGCCTGCATACCAAACGGTGTGCAGGCCCTCAGTTGTCGTGCTATTGAATTATTACCTCCAAGGGTCCGGAGAACTTCCCCGGACTCCGAACCCTTCGAGGATCCTAGAAACTAGTACCGACCACCAACGGACATCATATTCCATGGTGAGTAGTGCAACCCGGTGACCGTGATACCGGTCGATGGGTTGCGAGCATGAGCAATCTGGCCGTTGCCGATGTAAATTGCAACGTGGTAAACACCGGACTGTTGACCGTTATTTGACCAGTACACCAGGTCGCCAGGCTGCAGGTTATTCAGTGAGACGTACTGCTTGGCAGCGCCGTATTGAGCGCTGGAAGTACGTGGCAGAGACTTACCGGATTGCGCAAATGCTGCAACCGTGAAGCCCGAGCAGTCATAGCCCTTTGGACCATTACCGCCCCATACGTATGAGGTGCCGGCTTCATTGGTCTTGTTGACCGCCCAATTGACCGCAGCCGACATATTCGAGCCAGTCGAGGCTGGGGCCACCGTCTTGGACGGGGTTGGCTTCGGCTTTGGTGCCTGAGTCTTCGTCGGAGTCGGCGTCGGTGTCGACGTGCGAGTCTGAGTCGGGGTAGGCGTCGGAGTTGGTGTAGCCGTGCGCGTCGCCGTTGGAGTCGGTGTCGCGGTTGGCGTTGGTGAAGCACTCTGAGTCGGTGACGACGACGGCGTTGATGCTGCCGTTGGTGTCGGCTCCTCCGTTGGAGTTACCGGTGCCTGCGCTGCAGCTTCAGTGCTCGTGGCGGAAGCCTCAGGTGAGGTGGTATCTCCACCGGTATTTCGGTTTGCAGCCTCATCGCGTACTTCTTCTGCGAGTGCGGCTGAGTCCATTCCGGCTTCTTCTGCGGCGGCGGCTGCAGCGGCGGCGGCTTGCGCGGCAGCTTCGGCCTCGTCACGGCGCTGTTGCTCTAACCGCTCGCGGAGCTCTTCCTGTTCGCGTTTCTTGCGTTCTTCCTCGGCGGCTTTTTCTTCAGCTTTTTTGGCTGCCTCAGCTAGCGCCTCGGACCGGTTGGTCTGTTCGCCTTCAAGGTGTTCAGCTGCGTTTTGGTTGATCTGAGCCGTATCGACGTCTCCGGCCAATGAGTTAGCCAGTTGTTGTTCGGTCGCATCCTGTGCCAACGCATCTTCGTCGCCAAGCAAGAACTCTTCAGTAGTTAAGCCTCCGTTGCGATACATGTCCGCAACGGCTTCCCCAGCTTCTTCCTGAGCGAGTTCATGTTGTTCGGCTGCAAGTTGAGCCTGTTGAGTAGCGGTCTCAGCTTCACGACGAGCTTCTGCTGCGGTCTCGCCAAGTTCACGAGCCTTTTCATTGGCAGAAAGCGTCTCACCTTCGGCATCGGCCAAACGCTGGTTGCTCTTGTCGAGGATCTCTTTCAGGTCTTCACGCAGTTTCGCTTGGGCGGAAGGATTATCCTTGGCCTCTGCGATCGTGGCTTCGTCTGGGAGAGCAGGTACCTCAGTAAGTGGAGCTTCTGGTTCGTTCGTCGATTTGGCGAAAACACTGTCGGAATCTGAGAAGATCTGTGGCATTGCGGTGGCAGACATCGCTGCGACCGTAACAAGGGCGACGCCGGCGGCTGCCCCTTTCACACTTCGTGATTTCACGATTCTTCCTCATTCTGTGGCTAGTCCAGTTTTATGGTTTTGTTACAACCATCTTTACCACAAGCAATGACTTTATCTGTACTGTTGTCACATCTGCAACACCTGGCACTTGGGTGAACATAAACCACAATGGTGTAATTCTCGCGACACGCCTGTAATCATCGGGATCCTTGCAGTATTGCCGATTTATAAATTTGTTTCACAGATGCGCATTTGGTGCTTGACTTAAGAAAAAGTGGCGTCTGAAACGATACCGTTTCAGACGCCACTTAATGTAGCTGTGACTGTTATTTTTGTTTAGTTCGGGTGGATCTCTTGTCCATCGTTGAGAGGGTCGACAGGTTGTTTTCTGTCAGTTGCCGGCTGTCCTGCACCGGTGACATGCTGCATGATCATATTTTCGGCCAAACCCAGGTATCGATGGAGGCCTCTTGAGGCTTCGATGCGTTCACCGGCCAGAATACGAGTGATGATCGCCAGGTTCTGCTGTGCGAACGTGCCGTGAATGGGAGTGCTGATTCGAAGCCCGTTGAACGCTAGACGTAGGCGAGTCAAGAGCCGCTCAAGAGCTTGAGACATGGTCTCCGAGCCGGCCAGTGCGACCACAGCAACGTGGAAGCTCCGATCGGCTTCGACAATGGCTGAGAAATCTTCTTGTGCGACACCACGACGAGTGCGGTCGGCAACGTGATTGAATGTCTCGGTCAGTTCCGGCGTGAGCTTGCCCCACAGGATGGCTGAAGGTTCGATAAACCTTCGCGTTTGATAGATCTCGCGAATGTCATGCGGCCCAGGGTCAATGACAAAAACACCACGGTTGGGAACCTTGTATACAAGATCTTCACCTGCCAGTACGGTGAATGCCTCACGCAGTGTGTTGCGAGAGACCTCAAATTCTGCTGCAATCATCTCTTCCGACAGCTTCGTGCCGGGGCTTAAGGCACCTTTGCAGATATGCGCGCGCAATGCCGCTGCGATTCGTGTCGGCGTGTGGGCGTGGAGCGGATCGTCTTCGCCGTCGCTGCTTAGCAGTGAAAGCTCTGGCATCATAGGCTTGTCCATCAGATCTCCTACTAACTAAGAGTGCTGAATCTCACAATATCACTGGAAATTGAGATTTGTCTGCACGCGGTCTATTGGCAGCAGTTGCATCGGTCTCTCAGGAAATAGTGGCGTTTGACTTGCTGTTATGCCATCCTTTGAGGCTCCGTCCGTTGTGAATGCACAGGGGTTTCTGTGCTGGCTTGTCGGATTCTCCCAGGCTTCGTTCCTCTGCGGCGCTTCGGCTGATTTGCTTTTGAAAAACGTTTAGGTCTATGATGATCTAGGTCGATCGCACAAACGAGTGCAAACACTCTGCGAGCGTCAGGCCCCCATCGTCTAGTGGCCTAGGACACCGCCCTTTCACGGCGGCGGCACGGGTTCGAATCCCGTTGGGGGTACAAGTCAGTCAAATGGCTTTGAGAGATGTAATAGTTTCTCATGGCCCTGTAGCGCAGTTGGTTAGCGCGCCGCCCTGTCACGGCGGAGGTCGCGGGTTCAAGTCCCGTCAGGGTCGCGGATTTGAGAGCCTGTCCATGTGGACGGGCTCTTTTTCCCAGACAAACTGAAGATAGTTTTGGTCCTGTAGCTCAGTTGGTAGAGCGTTCGACTGAAAATCGAAAGGTCACCGGATCGACGCCGGTCGGGACCACTGAACCCTCGCGTAGCTTCTACATCGCGGGGGTTCTTTTATTTTCGTTGTGTCGTCCGTAAAGTCCCTACGTAGACAGCTCACCGTGTTGCTCGTATGGCGGTGGGCCAGCGTAGAATATCAGCATTCAACTCTGGATTGGGTTGGGGCATAATTGAGATCGTGTTGGTCATTCCGATCGGTGTGGCCGCTTGGAATCGGAAGAAATCGGATGACCAAAAGTGACTAACAGCTTCGAAATTCGCAAAGACGTCGATCTCCCTGTATCGCCAGAACAGGTGTGGCACGCGGTAGCTACCCCTGAAGGTCAAGCCGGATGGTCCCCAGATCCATACATGGAATCGGAAGACCTTGACATCGTTGAGGAGCGACCCTCTCGTTTTGTAGTCCGAACTCCTGAAGATGCTCATGGGGCCTTCCATGCCTTTGAATACCAAATCCAGCCGCTAGACGAAGGCTCGAGGCTCACATTTATTCATAGCGGCGATCTAGGCAATGACTGGCAATCGGATTTCGATTATGCAGAGATTACCGGTTACGGCTGGAATCTTTACATGCACACTCTGAAGCAATACCTCACGTATTTTGCTGGTCGCCCAGCAGTGTATGTTGCAGCTCAAGCTCCAGATCATGCCAATACACATCAAGCGTGGCAACAGCTTGAACAGGCTCTCGGATTGCCAGACGGATCTGCACAATTTACCGTCGGCGATGAAATTCGGCTCGAACCCTCAGGGCTGTCGGTAATCGAAGGCATCATTGATTATGTAGAACCAGGTGAGGACTTCCTCGCCGTGCGTTCTCAAGATGGTCTATATCGTTTCCATAGCTTGGAACGAATCGGGATGCCGGTTGCGCTCGGACACTACCGCTACGGCGCTGCCCTTCAACCACTCGACGAGGAACAGCGGAAAACCGAGGAGCAAGCATGGCAGGCGTGGCTGCAAAACGTCTTTGCGTAATCGTCGCCAAGTAAATTTTTTAACGAGCGCCCATATCTTCTGGATCCGCATCATGTCCGGTGCGTAGTACCCGTCGGGGTCATGAACCCAGCTTCGTTATAGAACTGGACAAGTAGCTAGCACTTCGATGTCAAGCGAGTGGGAATTTTCCTAGTGTGTTCGTGGGCTTCAGTACACGTGCCCTGGCTGACGCAACGGTAGCCCAGCCTGCTGGGACGATCGCTACGACGAGAAATAGGGTTCGGTAGCCAGCCTCATCAGAGGGGATCCACGTTAGATCCGCTGTCAAGCGCAGGATGCCAAGTGCGATCATTGGTCCGAGTAATTGTCCGAGTGCGGCTGCCGCGCTATAAGCTCCCATGAGGCGTCCACCTGCGCGCTGTCGCGCATTTTCCAGAGCTGAGGCGAATAGTGCAGAAGTATTCAACCCAACTGCTGCACCGCTGAGAATTGCTGCACCCACAATGACGGCAAGGTGGTCGGTGAAAGCCCGGAAAACCAGTGATGCCGCCAGCATGAAGCCGGCAAGCGCGATCACCTGAAGACTGTAGCTCAGCAGGTGGGGCTTGCGTAATAGGAATATTGAGGCGGCGATCAGACCGAGCAGGGCTGCGGCAACAACTAACATAGTTGTCCGCACAGGAAAAGCTGCGTCGTCGCTGGCTCGTTCGGCCAACTCGAGTGCATGATAGCTCAAGAAAATGGCGATGACCACGCTCGCGGCCCATTGGATGGCGAGTATCCATCCGCGTGAAATCGTCGGAATGGCAGACGATGGTGGGGGAGCGTCGTCACTTTGGGCAGGATCTGGTGTGCTGTTCGTAGGAGTGCGCATGATGTGGCTGGGTGTGATGAGAAGAAAAACCACCGGTACTGCCAGGCTGAGTAACGCCAGCCCAAAGGTGGTGTGCCAAATTGCCATTGGAAATATGAAAAGAATGACTAGTGGGATGAACGCGCCCGCGTAGCCGCCAAGCACTGTCACCACTGCGCCTCGTTGACGGTGAGTCGTCGTCGATAATGCAAGAACGGCACGAAGCACCGCTATGGCACCGGAGTAACCCAGTTGGGCACACATCCAACCGCCGATAAGCATGAGTCGTGATTCACCAAGAGCAAGGATCACTAGCCCGCTGGTACCCAGGATCGTTGTTGTGGCTATCCAAATCCACCGGGATTTCAACGTCGGATGGTTCCAGTCTGCAAGCGCTCCGAATCCTAATGCGCCCACGACACCAGCCACGGAACCAAGACTCACTGTCTGCGCAACGAGCGTTGGAACGTCGAAGCCTTGGCCGAGTTCAGATGCACGTTGGGCTATCCCAGCAACGACCGGGGGAGCTAGGGCCGCTAGCACCATAAGTTTTGCAAGATTAACCGCGATAGCAATATGTTTTGAGGTTTGCTGGTTGATCATCGTTGCGTCCTGTGAGTCCAGCAGTCCGGCATCGCTTGGAGTGTTGGTCGCCTCTGTTGCCTTGTTGACCGAGAGTTTTTATCTACCTGTTTCATTTGTCCTTTGACAGTGTCATGACCCAGACCGCATCGGCGTCAGGATGATTGGTGCTAACTACACGGGCTATTTGTTGGGAAATAATCCATACCACGTACACTCCGCGAGATGATGAGTGCCGGAGCGCACATCGAAGACCTCAAGAATAAGTATGTCAGCATCCAGTTTTCCCTGCGAGAGGGTGTCATGACATGAAGACGGAGCAGGAACGGGTGAAGGGGAGGGTGATTTTTGCAATTAACTCCGAAGTCCGCTGAAACCCCAGCCTAGGGTAGGGACCGGTTATCCCCATATTTTGGCGTTTGGCCTAGCCATGCCCACAATGCGGGAACTCCGGGACCCTTTCGCCTCCGGGTGATTTGATCGTTCCGGACTCATCACTTGATTACAAGGAACGGAAATGAATCAACACACTTTGGAAGGAGGGGGTCCGTTGTATAGCGAAACTGCAGAGTCACCAAGAAACAAATCAGTGCTCTCACGCTTCATCGCAAGTATTCTTGCCGCAGTCTTATCTGTCGCAGGGTTAGTAGCACTGGGGCCAGCAGCTTATGCAGCAACCCCCGGTATCAGCGTGACCTCGCTGCACAACAACAGTCCTGTGTCTGACGGTGCAGTCGTTGAGCCAGGCGATACCTTCACGCTGAGGGTGCAGTACAACGACGCCGTTGATGCCAGTAGCCCGATTGTGGTTGGACTGCCGACCGGGGTGACCCTTGACGACTCATCGTTGGAAGTCCCCGCAGGCAATACCGCGATCCAGGACATCTCACTGGTTGACGGAAATATCAACATCACCTTTTACGACACCGAAGAATGGGGTGACGTAAACCAAGGTGTCTGGGACCTCAAATTTGCTTTCGACTCCGTCGAGTACACCGAGTCCCAGCAAATCGAGTGGACGATCAACGGCGATCCAACAACCTTGGACGTCGTAGTCCGTGTTCCCGGTGATAACAATGAGAACGTCTCAAATTCGATCAACAAGAGCGCTGGTTGGGTCAACCTGAACCAGTACGTCAGTGTTGACGAGGACGGCAATGTTGTTCTGGGTAATAACATCACCGAACAGAAAATTAACTACACGCTCAACGTCAATACCGATCGCAACACAGAACGTTCGGCTTTTGAAATTTCCGATGAGATTTCCCCATACCTCGATTATAATGCCGACTTTTCAGCTCAAATTACCACGTGGGATGAAAACGGTTGGAACCAAACCACTGAGAATTTCGACTTCGCCCCAACGATTTCTGGAAACGCCTTCAGCGCGTCCATTGACTTGCCGAATCCTTCTCAGCTGAGGGTCACCTACTCGGCTTCCGTTTCTCCCGACGCGCTGGATGATTTCCGCGCGGCACTACAAACTCAGTACGAAGCTCTTGAAGGTGGCTACGGCAACTACAGCGTCCAACTTGGCAACACCGCAATCTTTGGTGATGCCGGCTCTCGTGAGGCCAACGTCAATGTCGGTGGAAGTATTACTGAACCAGCACCAGCCCCAGGACCAAATATAGGTCAGGCTTTCGGAAAATCTGGTGACTGGGCACAGCAGAACATTGAGCCTGCTGAAGACGGCAGTCTTGAATCACCTCTGGACATTACCTACTCCTTCACTGCGAACCTATCCCAGTGGAATGGGGAAGCTGCAGAAGGCCACGACAACCACGAAGACTTTGAGCTCGACCGTAATGTTGTCATCAGTGACCGCCTTCCAGCTCAGGTTGAATGGAACACATCTTCTGATGATTTCATCACTGTGGAAGGTATGGAACTAACGGAAGCAGCTGGCTTCGATGGTGACGCTGCAGCTTTTGCCGCCGACGAGTACGTAAGCCAGTATGCAGTCGTCGGGCAAAGCCTATACATCAACGTTGGTCAATCCGCCGATACGAACGCAACGGTTTCCGCGAAAGCACTGATCACCACGCTCGACGGCATTTGGCCGTGGGAACAGCCCAACACCGGGTTCATTTTCTATGCTTTGAAAAACTCGGCGACATTTACCTACTCAGACGGGAATCCACATACCGATGAGCACGAAGTAAATCTCGTCGATCGGGGCGACACTTCCGGTGGAGTGAACGATCCCAATCGTTTCTCGAAAAATGCTCAGTCCGATGGCATTGAATACGTCGATATCGGTGAGTCACTGACCATCGATTACCAGTTCATCGTCGAGGGTGTAGATGTCACGAACAGCTACATCGTCGATGAACGCGATGGAAATATCTTCGACTTCTCAGACGAAGCAACGCTTGCCGAAATCCAAGAAAGTATCACCGGTCAGCACAGCTGGTGGGTGAATATGGGTTCCGAGCACTTTGACGTTAGCGTCAACGAAGACGGCAACCTAGTCGTGCGGCTCAGTGACGATGGTGTTGACATGGTCGGTGAAGGCTTCAATGGTCGTCTGGTAGTGAATCTGCCATTGACCACCGTTGAATTTGATAGCAAACAAACTGTCAACATCAAAAACCATGCAACGCTGTATGGCTCGGACGATGAAGCACTCTACTGGTCGGAAACCACAAGCGAAGCCAGTTCATTCGGTAACGAAGCAGAGGTTCGCAAGAGTATCCGCGATTCGGCAAACGGAGAGTGGACACAAAACCTCCGTGTTGAAATCGGTGAAGACGGCGAACTCATCCAAGATGAATACGTTTATAACCTGGCATTTATTCCGCACGGGAATTACTCTGCGGTAACCATCAGCCCTGTGCTGGACGAATTGCCGGACGAAGTCGAGTTCCTAGGTTTCGTAACTAACGACAACGTAGATAGCGGCGACAATCCAGTCGAAGGTCCCCAGGATATCGGCGGTAACCTTGAAGCTGTATACGATGCAGATACTCACACGGTCACCGTCCAGCAAAAGGACGGCACTCTCCTAGAACAGCAACCGAACATCAGCGCTAACGTGCTGGTCCGAATTGTCAAATTCGAAGAGGATGTGCCTGTAGCCAACTTTTTCGGTAATTCTTCGACGATCTACACCCCTTCCGATGGATACCCAATTTCCATCGCAAAGGTTGACTCTGAAGACGACGAAGTTGTAATTGACGATCCCAACTCGCGCTTCCGTGTCCTTGACTCAGAAGATAACGTTGTCATTGAAAACGTCTTCGTTGAGAATGGACAACTCCGTGCACTCACCGAACAAGGTAATGTCACAGGGCTGGTTGTTCGCGAACCAGGAATCTACTACGTTGAAGAAACCGTAGCTCCTGAAGGTTACGAACTTTCTGAACAACGCATCCAGGTAACTGTGAACGAAGACGGTTCATCTTCACACGTGACATTCCCGAACGTCCCAACTGAGGAACAAGAGGATCCTGAGCCTGCGGTATCAATTGTCAAGGGCGATGGTGACGCTGAGGCTGGCACTATTGAGAATGATGCCAATACCGAAGATGATGCAGTGGCCTATGCGGACGGGGAAACTCGTGACATTGTGATCACTGTCGAAAACACTGGTAACGAGGATCTGGTTGATGTGGTCCTGACTGATGAAACGCAGTCCGGTTCTGACATCGAAAACCTGGTGTGGACGTTGCCAAACGGTGACACCATCGAGGCAACTACTGATGAAGATGGTGTGTTGACTGCTGCATGGGATGGCCCCTGGGCTGTTGGTGACACAATCACCGGTGTGGCAACGTTGACTCTTGCTGCGGGTGAAGAACTGCACACGAACCTGGCATCGGTTGATGCTGCCGGTGCAGCTTCAGGTACTCCAGTTGAAGACGACGATCCATACAACGCGACTCCACCAGAACAGCGCACCTACGCTATTGGTGACTACGTCTGGATTGACGCCAATAATAATGGTGTGCAAGACGACGGAGAAGAACCTCTTGCTGACGTGACCGTCGTGCTCTTCGATGGTGAAGGCAGCGAAATCGATCGCACCGAAACCAACTCTGATGGTCGTTACATCTTCGACAACCTCGAAGCTGGTGACTACCAGGTCCGCTTCATCCTGACCGATGAACAGGCCGCCATCTACGAGTTCACCGACTCCACAGTTGGAGACGACGTTGAAGTCGACTCTGACGCCGGATTCAACGGTTTCTCGTCCACCACCACGCTGGGTGAGGACAATGCGTTCCTAACCTCGAATGAGAACTACGAGCATTTCACCGTTGAAGCCACCGAAGGTATCGACCCAACCTGGGATGCTGGCGTTGTCCTGCTTCCAGTACCGGAAGAGCCAACCTACGCTATCGGTGACTACGTCTGGATTGACACCAACCGTGACGGCATTCAGGACGACGATGAGTCGCCACTGAATGACGTGACCGTTGTGCTCTACGACAGTGCGGGCGAAGAACTTGATCGCACCACCACTAACGCAGCTGGTCGTTACATCTTCGACAACCTCGAAGCTGGCGAATACTCTGTTGGCTTCGAATTGACTGAGGAACAGGCTGAACGCTACGAGTTCACCTTGTACACTGCTGAAGAAGATGTCGAAGTTGATTCTGACGCGGGTGAACAAGGACGTTCAGGCGTGATCATTCTTGGTGAGGACAACGAGTTCTTGACATCGAATGAGAACTACGAGCACAACACTGTTCAGGCAACCGAGGGTATTGACCCAACCTGGGATGCCGGAGTCGTAGAGATCCTCAATCCTGAACTTGATGTCGCTAAGAACGAAGCAGGCGATGACGAGCACCAGGTAGTCGCAGGTGAACATGATGTCGTAGTCACCGTTACCAATGCTGGTAATGAAGCACTTGAAGACTTCGCGTTCGAAGACACCACCGAAGATGGCCATGACGTTGTTTGGAATGAAGAGGATCTAGCCGGTTTGACCGACCTGGTTCTTGAACCAGGCGACTCATACACCGTCAATGGTGTGGTCCAGGTAGACGCTGGTCAGACCCACCGCGACAACGTAGTGGTCGATGCAAACGGGGTCATCTCTGGTGACCCAGTGGAAGACGAAGACCCAACCACGTACCACGCTGATCCGACATATGCGATCGGTGACTACGTCTGGGTTGACACCAACCGCGACGGTATCCAGGATGAGAACGAGAATCCTCTAGCAGATGTGACTGTTGTGCTGTATGACGGTGAGGGCGAAGAAATCTATCGCACCACCACCGACGAGAATGGTCGTTACATCTTCGATAACCTGCCATCAGGTGATTACCAGGTTGGTTTCGAACTGACTGAGGAACAGGAACGTCAATACAACTTCACGTCTTACACTGAAGGCGACGATCCTGCTTCGGACTCCAACGCTGGTGAAAACGGTCGCTCAGCAGTCTTTACCCTTGGTGAAGACAGCCCGCTGACGTCAGATGATGACTACGAGTTCAACACCGTTGAAGCATCGGAAGGCATCGACCCAACCTGGGACGCTGGTGTCGTAGAGAAAACCTACGCCATTGGTGACTACGTTTGGGTTGACGAAGACCGTGATGGTGTCCAGGATGAGGGCGAGAATCCTCTGGCAGATGTGACTGTTGTTCTATATGACGGTGACGGCGAGGAAATTGATCGCACCACTACCGATGAGAACGGTCGTTACATTTTCGACAACCTGCCGTCTGGTGATTACCAGGTTGGTTTCGAACTGACTGAGGAACAGAATCGTCAGTACAACTTCACGTCTTACACTGAAGGCGACGATCCTGCTTTGGACTCCAATGCCGGTGAAAACGGCCGTTCAGCGATATTCACTCTGGGCCCTGATAACCCGCTGGTTTCCGACAATGACTACGAGTTCAACACCGTTGAAGCATCGGAAGGCATCGACCCAACTTGGGACGCTGGTGTACAGCTGAAACCGTATGCCATCGGTGACTACGTCTGGATTGATACCAACCGCGACGGGATCCAGGATGAAGGCGAAGAACCTCTTGAAGGTGTAACCGTTATTCTGTATGACGGTGACACCAACGAGATCGCACGTACAACCACTGATGAGAACGGTCGTTATCTCTTCGACTACCTCAACGCTGGTGACTACGAAGTGCGCTTCATTTTGACGGAGGAACAGGCAGAACTCTATGAATTCACCAAACTCCGTGAGGGCTCGGACAGCAAGGTTGATTCCAACGCTGGCTACCTGGGCTTCTCTGGAGTATTCGCTCTGGGATCGGATAACCAAAACTTGACTCTCGACTATGAGTATCAAGAATTCGGAGCAGCTCTAGGTATCGACCCGACCTGGGATGCTGGTGTTGTACTGATACCTGAGAAGCCAGTAGATCCGACTCCAACTCCATCGGAACCAACCAAACCCGGTGAGACTCCAGACGCCTCTGATCCATCGGATCCGAAAGATCCGAGCGAGGAAAGCCCTGGAGACAAGGACGGCGAACTGTCGAGAACCGGTGCGAACTTTGCACAGATCTTCGGCATGATTGGTCTGCTGTTGCTTGGAACCGGCGGTGCTCTCTACGCGCGTCACCGTAAGAGCAACGAATCCTAAATATTAGGTAGCTAAATGCGCAAGGCGCTGGCAGTCACAAGAATTGTGGTTGCCAGCGCCGAGTGCTTTAACGACAAGATTCATGCGCTGAACGCCGATATTGTCGTCGTAGAAACCTAGATGAGCCCTCGGCGCTGAGCACCATGGACGGCATCCTCTCGAGAAGACACATTGAGTTTTCGGTAAATTGATCGCAGTTGGGTTTTCAATGTGTTGAGTGAGATGGACAAGTTCTCTGCGATGGTTGATCGTGTATGACCGGCAGCAAGTTGGGCGACTACTTCGATTTCTCGGTCCGTCAGCGCCAATCCCGGTTTTGGAAGGTTCGTCAAAAACACGGATGCCGCAGGATTTTCAGCTGGCCATTGAGGTACTTCTTCCTGCGCTAGTTCACGACATTCTGGACTAAAGAATGTGGCTTCATTCGTCAATAAGCCCCCAGGGAAGTCAGCAGCATATGCCAAGACGTCTGTGGCACTTTTTGTATCGTTTGTCTGGTGATGAGCTGGGGCAAGAATGCATAATCTTCGCAGTTCGATTTTCCTGAACCCGCGGGTTTCCTCGTGGAGCTGCAGGGCCTCTTGGATGGCCCGTTTCGGGTGCCCGGCATAGAGATACAGCGCGGCCTGGACGAGTTGAGCATAAGCAAATTGCGTATCTGCCACGATTAATGAGTTCTTGGGCTTCAGCTACCCGCCCGCTACGCATCGCAAGCAGAGCTTTTTCGAGAGGGATGATACTGCCGGAGAAGCCTTCCCCGTCGACTTTGGGAAACGACATGGCATCCAACATGTTGAGACGATGTTCTAGCTCGTCATACTGGCCGAAGGATTGACATAACTGGGATGTGGCGAGCACGTAAAACGGCCACATTTCTCCGACGTCGTGAAGATTAATACTCTGCAGTGATTCTAACGGCTGGTGTTGTGCATCGACTTCTGACAGGAGAGATGCGAAGTCGTGGTGCGCATCAATTTGGGACTCAATCCAGCTTGAGGTCCTCGGCAGCTGGTCAGCACGCTCAAGATGCGCTTTTGCGGTAGTGACGTTACCGAAAGCGGCATGAATGAGCGCAGTTTTCACAAGGGCATCTCGTGACAAGAAAGAAAACGCGGGAAGAGGCGGGTGGAGTTGTGCTTCGGTAAAGGCCGTCAGAGCGCAAGTGAAATCACCCGCTAGAATTCCGGAAACACCTACCTGAACGGGAACATGAAGTTTCCACCCAGCCCTGCTAACAGCAAAGGGATGCATTTTGCCAAGATGCCGGCGTAGGATTTGGCTTTGTTCTAATGCTTGGACTGGGTGGCCATGCAGCCGATACTCAAACATGCGAAAAGGGTCAAGAAGAACATCTGCGTTGGATTATCAGGATCCAGCGAGTCGACGATCTCGGCCTTATCGAAACCGCCCGGTCCACGAGCAGCCAGCATCTCATAACAGGTTCGGATCAAAATATCGGTGGCTGGATAATGTTTGATGAGCGCTCGTATGATGTGGAAGAAACGTTCGGTTTCCAGACCGAACCATACCGCGGGAGGTCTCCGTGATGATCAGGCGATGGATGCGTTCATAGTCGGCCTCGTCGTATGCCCGATTCATTTCTTCTGCGACGGTAGCCAACCTATCGTGGCGGATACTGGCTTGGTACAACATTGATGTTAAGGCTCCTACTGGCTCACCAGTCGCAGTTGAAAAATCAGCAAGGTTTAGACTTCAAGTTCAGTGTCAATAAATAGTCATTGGCACAGACACGGTTAGAGTTTCCGTTGCAGTCAGGCCATCAAATAAGGCCGCGCCGCTGGGCTCCGAGAATTGCGTCATCGGCAGAAGACACATCAAGCTTTTTATAGATCGATTTTAGGTGAGTCTTCAAGGTGTTCAGTGAGATGAACATCGCTTCTGCCATCTTGGCCCGCGTGTGCCCTTCGGCAAGGTGTTTAATGATTTCAACTTCGCGGTCAGTCAGTGCCAGGCCGGGCTTGGGTAACCCGGTAAGAAACGCGGACGGACCGTGATTATCAGCCGGCCAATTCGGCACATGTTTTGCAGCAAGTTCACGAGTCTCGGGACTAAACAGCTGGACTTCCGTTTGAGTTAGCCCTCGAGGAAGCTCTGCGGCACGTTTGAGAGTATCGATGCACTCTTCATTCTCATCAGACTGATACTGTGCCGCCGCCAAAATAGAAAGCCGACGCACCTCCATCATGCGAAAGCCGCGGGTATCTGTTCTCAGTCGAGAGACCTGTTGGATCGCCTGCTGGGTGCGGCCAGCATATATATTCGATGCGGCCTGGAACAGTTGGGTGTAGGGCAGGCTTTGATCGGCTCGCTCTAAGAAATCATGTGCTTCAGTACCACGACCGGCTTTCATTGCTAGCATGGCGCGCTTTAGCGGAATGATACTGCCAGTGAATCCATCGCCATCCAGGCGAGGAAAGGGCATCGTGTCGAACATTTCCAGACGATGTTCTAGCTCATCATGATACCCGCCGCCTTCCAGAACGCGGTGGACGGCCAGGATATAGAAAGGCCACATTTCGCCGATGTCGTGCAGGCTAATGGCTTCCAGTTGCTCTAGTGCTTCTTCATAATTTTCAAATGAGACGAGCACGTTGGCGAAGTCCCGGTGTGAGTCGATGTGTGATTCAGTCCAGCTCGAGGTGCGCGAAATGCGGTCAGCTCGTTGGATGAGTGATTTCGCTGTCGTCGCATTACCAAAACATGCGTGAATCAACGCAGACTTAGCTAGGGCGTCGCGGGTAAGGAAGGCAAACTTCGGCACCGGGACGTGCATCTGTGCTCGCGTGAAGTTCGTCAGGGCACGGGTAAAGTCACCAGCAAGCATTGCTGAGACACCAACTTGCACGGAGGTGTTCAGCGTCCATCCATCATGTGAATCAAGCAGCGGCTGCATCTTGCCCAGATGCTTTTCCATTTCGAAGCTTTGCTGCAATGCGTCACGACTGCGCCCCTTGAGCCTGAAATCGCCCACGCGTAACAGGGATAGTACGTACATATCGCGTGGCTCATTGAGCCGGATGCCGGACAGGGCCGTAGGTGAGTCAATCGTGCCCGGAGTGTCTTCAGAGAAGACTTTCAATGCGGCTTTGAGAAAAGGCGAGGGGGCAGGATCTTTTGCTGCCAGGATCTGGATGATTTCCAGGGCCCTCGATGGGCGCAGCGCAAACCAGGTGGATGTAACGTCGCGCGCGAGGAGCTTGGCAGTTTCATCAAACTCTTGCCGCGCTAGAGTAGTTTCAATTTCCTCGGCGAGCAACGAGAGGTCATCAGTACGAAAGGAAATATGCTGGCCGGAATGCATCTGGTCAGACATGGCCTTCCCTTTCTGCTTGACTTTCTACCCACCATGGGAATGCTTCAAGGTAATACTAACCGGTAACTAGGCGGATAATGCCTGTGTGTCTAGAAGAAGCACTGGACCGTTCTCGACGAAAGTCTAGATTATATGCTTGAACAAGAGGAAATGTCTAGACGCGCCCACTCTTCCGACCGCATTGAGGTCATTAGGTCTTGTGTCGATAGTAGTGTCGGTGTGGACTAGGGAGATGTCGGTCGAGTCGGGGGTGGGTTATGTCATGACACGTTAAGGAGGTTGAAGTTGCTGCGATATGTGACAACCGGAGCGATTTTTGAGTGATTTGATTATGGTGGGCAGTTGCCTTTATGATTGTGGTTCTAACTTCGAGCCGGTTTGGTGCTCGAGATTAGAAAGGCCCCCATCGTCTAGTGGCCTAGGACACCGCCCTTTCACGGCGGCGGCACGGGTTCGAATCCCGTTGGGGGTACAAGCCACTTATTGGCTTGAGGAAGATGTTTTTCTCATGGCCCTGTAGCGCAGTTGGTTAGCGCGCCGCCCTGTCACGGCGGAGGTCGCGGGTTCAAGTCCCGTCAGGGTCGCGGATTTTGAAGAGCCTGTCCATACGGACGGGCTCTTTGTCCATGATGAGCTGCAGGCTCGTCAGGTCCTCTAGCTCAGTTGGTAGAGCGTTCGACTGAAAATCGAAAGGTCACCGGATCGACGCCGGTCGGGACCACAACGCTGCCGCAACATCATGGGCTAAATGATGCCCCGTCGCTCTCCTTCAAATACTGCGTCCGCTGCCGAAGACACTTCAAGTTTTCTGTAGATCGACTGCAGTTGGGTCTTGACCGTACTGAGACTGACGAACAACCGCTCTGCAATCTCTACTCTGGTCAGGCCCAGCGCAAGGTGCTCGAGAATTTCAATTTCTCTCTGGGTCAGTGAGTGACCGCGTTGTGGCAACTGCGGTAAGAAGATCGCTTTGCCGTTAGATTCTTTGGGCCATGAGGGCACATGCTTTTCGGCAAACTGTTGGATTTCTTCACCGAAGAGCAATTTTTCTTGCGGGGTCAAACCTCGTGGCATCTCAGCGGCATGTTTCAACGCAGCAATACTTTCATCAGTATGGCCCAGCATGTACTGGGCGGCGGCGAGCACCGAGAGCCTACGGATTTCCAGAAGTCGAAAGCCCCGCGTCGCATATTGTAAGCCCCTGATATGGTCCAACGCGTGGTGTAAGCGTCCCACATACAGGTCGGCTGCGGCACTGACCAGCTTTGTATAGGTTAGGGAATGGTCAGCCCGCTCCAGTGGTCGCACAGCTTCCGAACCGCGCCCAACGCTGAGCGCTACCAGCGCTCGCTTCAGTGGAAGCACGCTACCGGTAAATCCTTCTCCGTCTATTCGTGGCAGCGGTAGTGAATCAAGCATTTCAAGTCGATGCTCAACTTCATCGTGGTGCCCAGCTGCCACCAACAGGCGGTGCAGCGCGACGACATAAAAGGGCCACATTTCTCCCACTTCATGCAGGCTGATGACTTCAAGCCGGTCGATCATGTCTTCTAAATCGCCCTGGTCTAACAGGATGTCGGCGAATTCCGCTTGGACATCAACACGCTGTTCAACCCAACTGGACGTGCGGGGAACCTGAGCGGCCCGAGTCAGAAGCCCCGTCGCAGTGGCAGCATTGCCAAATGTAGCGTGAATCAGGGCCGATTTTACGAGTGCTTCGCGCTCCAGAAAAACGAACTTTGGATTGGCAGGTCGTAATTGTGCATGCATCAACGAACTCAGCGCCCGTGAAAAATCTCCGGCTAGCATGGCGGTAATGCCGATTTGCCCGGGGGCTTGTAACAACCAGCCGCCGCGTGGGGTCAGGCTCGGTCGCATTTTGGCCAGATAGGTCTCGATCACATCGGCTTGTTCGAGTGCCCGACTGATCATCCCATGCACCCGGTAGTCACTCATCCGAAACATTGCCAGCACAAACATTTGCTTTGGGTCGTCACTGTCGAGCTGGTCCTGCAGTGCTTGGGTGTTAGTGAGTCCGGCTTTGGAAGCGGAGAGGATTTTGTAGGCTGCAGTGACTAAGGGCGCTGCATCACCGACTTCGTATGCCAGGAGTTTGAGAATTTCTGAGATGCGTGCAGGTTCAAAGCCAAACCAGGCTGCAGCGATGTTCTCTTCGACGAGGGAGGCAGCTGTGGCATAATCCTTCTGAGCAAGCACATCTTCCACCTGGTAGACGAACTGAGCAAGCCCGTCTAGAGAAGATGGTTCACCTTCATCGGGAAGAAGGTCATCGACGTCTTGCATACCTCACTCAATTGCACTAAACCGACTGGCTTTGCTGTTAAAAAGTGTTCGTTGTGTTCATCATACGTTGCCTCTCAAGTTTCGTATAGTGTTACAGATTAGAAATACTTCAGCCATGAATTTGTGGTTGATGTGGACCGAAACATGGTGCCGTAAAGTGCTGACTGGCCGGGGTCTTGGTAGCCCATGCTGGCTGGGCGGTTGCAGCGGCAGTATTTCGGGGCAGGCTTGCTATCCTGGTGCAATGACCACTTCACAGCGCATGGATGCCATTGAAATGACTCAGCATCGTCGTCGCCCGTTCCCTGAAACCGACCAGGCGACGGCCTATCTGGAAATGATGACGCAGGTCCGGCAATTCCAAGACGCCCTGGTGGCGGCCAATCCGGACGTTGCTCAGGCGCAGTTGATTCAGGCCAAGCTGGCTGAACTCACCGAGCTGCTGACCACGCTTGAGGTACCGGAGCACGAGCGGCTGTATGCGCTGGGTGACATGGGAATTTCGCCGTCGCAAGCCCTGGTCCCACCGCTGACCGTGGATCATTTTGACGAAGACGAACTCCGCGCCCACTTTCAGCCCGGCCAGTTTGCCATGGGCATGAACCAGGCGATGCACGGTGGGGTGATTTCGCTGATCTTTGACTCGGCGATGGGCCGCATGGCCGCAGGTCCCCAGGGTATTCCGTGTCGCACGGCGTATCTGAAGACGCAGTATCGCAATGTCGCCCCGGTTGATGTGCGATTGGAATTACGTGCCCGGCTGGAGTTGGTTGAGGGACGCAAGCGGTTCGTGTCCGCGCAGATTTTGCACGGCGAAACCCTGTGTGCCGAAGCCGATGCACTGTTTGTTGCGGTGCGTTCGGGTCACCAGTAGGGGAGGGCCCTATGGCGTCGCGCGTGAGTATCTATACCGAAGGCTTCGGTCATGACAATCCGATCCCAGTGGCCAGTAAAATTGGCCCCTATCTTGCCTCAGGAGTGTTGACCGGCCGCGATCCTGACACGCAGCAGCTGCCCGCCGATTTGGACTCCCAGGTTGCCAACGTGTTTACCCACATTCGCAACGTGATGCAGGCGGCTGGCGGCAGCCCGGATGATATTTTAAAACTCAACGTCCACATGGTCGAATATCGCAACCGGGCGGCACTCAATGAACACTGGCAGCGGATGTTTCCGGATCCTGCCTCGCGTCCGGCGCGCCAGGTCATGGCGGCAACACTGGACCGTGGTGCCCTGATCCAGGCTGACCTATTGGCGATCATCGACGAGGCGCGTTAGTGCGTGGTCAATAAGCTCTCGATTCGGCCAGCCGATTCTTCCAGTTTATTGGCAACTTCTTCGACGTCCAGGTCACTCATGACGTACAGAATGGCTAACGACGCCGGGCGCTCATCTGCGGTACGCAACGGCACCGCGATCGACGATAAGCCAGAGAACACTTCGTCCTGGCTAAACTCGTAACGTTTGGCCGGGAATGCGTCGGGTTTCAACTGGGATCGAATCACTCTGCCCGGGGCGCCGTGATCAATCGGGTGGCGACTGCCCGGGCGCTGGGCCACCGTGGTGACGGCGTTTTGGGGTTCCACGGCCAGCAGCGTAACGGCCTGTTCGCCGTCGTAGGCAACAATAAAAGCGGTCATGCCCAAGGAGTTGGCCAATGCCACGAGCTCGGGGCTGGCGGCGGCTTGCAGATCTCGAGCGATGCTGCGGGTCAAGGTGGCCATGCGCACACCGATTTCGAGGCGCCCGGTGGGATCGCGTTCAACAAAACCAAAGTCTTGTAAGGTGCGCACTAACCGGTAGGCCATTGAGCGATGGATCCCCAGCTGCTCGGCGACTTCGGGAACTGTCAAGGGCGTATTTGACTCACCGATCAATGCCAGGGCATGCAGGCCGCGAGCTAGCGTCTGCGATCCGCCCGTAGTCTGTTTGGTAGTGCTCGTCATGCTGTGATCCTCGTTAAAATGTTGCGCGTTCAACGCCACATCGCTATTCTTGTATCTATAAATAGAATGATGTCTCAACTATAGAGACAGGTGGGGTTGGGTGCAAGCCTCCGCCCACGACGGCGTCCGCCGTGTCAGTGTGTTCACAAGGAGTAGTCGATGCAATTTCATTACCGGGGTTACAACTCTGAAGACCCACGTATTAAACCGGCAGCCGGTTACGGTGTAGACCGCCCGGAGGAGATCCCAGATGAGATGGATGTCCTGATCGTGGGTACCGGCCCCGCTGCGGCCGTTGTGCTGGCACAGCTGTCACGTTTCCCATCAATTAACGTGCGCGCGATTGAAAAGCGCCCGGGACGTCTCGAGGTCGGTCAGGCTGATGGTATTCAGGCCCGCTCGGTTGAGACCTTCCAGGCATTCGGTTTCGCCGAAGAGGTGATTGCTGAGTCCTATCGCAACGTTGAGATGGCGTTCTGGGCACCGGATAAAGAGGACCCAACCAAGATTGTGCGTTCCTCGCGCAGCCCCGACGATGCCACCGGTATCTCCGAATTCCCACACATCTATGTGAACCAGTCGCGCATTCTGGACTACTTCCTGCGTGACGCCGAGCGTGCACCAGGCCGTGCCACCCCGGACTACGGCGTGGAATTTGTCACCGCGCAAATTGATCCGGACGCCGTATACCCCGTCACCGCAACCATCCGCTATGTTGCCGGTGAGCGCCTGGGTGAAGAACGCACCGTGAAAGCCAAGTACCTGGTTGGTGGCGACGGCGCCCGGTCAACCGTGCGCAAGACCCTTGGCCACCGCCTTGAGGGTGACGCCTCGATGCACGCCTGGGGCGTCATTGACATCATGGCCAACACCGACTTCCCAGACATTCAGCTCAAGTGCTCGATCCAGTCGCACGATAAGGGCAACATCCTGTTGATCCCACGTGAGGGTGGCTACCTGGTGCGCATGTACGTTGACCTGGGTGAAGTCACCGAAGCCAATGCCAAAACCATTCGTTCGACGCCGGTCCAGGACATTATTGACACCGCCAACGCCGTGTTGAGCCCGTACACCTTGGATGTGAAATCGGTTGCCTGGTGGTCGGTGTACGAGGTTGCCCACCGCGTTGCCACCGGGTTCGACGACGTCCCAGAGGGCGAACGCGATACCCGCACCCCGCATGCCTTCATCATGGGCGATGCCTGCCACACCCACTCGGCCAAGGCCGGTCAGGGTATGAACGTGTCCATGCAGGACGGGTTCAACCTCGGGTGGAAACTGGGTGCCGTGCTCGAAAACCGCGCACCAGCCAGCCTGCTGAACACCTACGCCGAAGAGCGCTCCGTTGTCGCACATGATCTGATCAACTTCGATAAGCAGTGGTCCAGCATCATGGCAACCCAGGGCGATGACTCCTCCGAGGTTGAAGAGTTCTACACCAAGACCTTCGAATTCCCCGCCGGCTTCATGACCGAATACACCGAAAACCAGGTCACTCTGGGCACCCAGCACCAGGAGCTGGCAGCAGGTTTCCCGGTGGGTAAGCGCTTCAAGTCCGCCGAAGTTATCCGTCGTGCGGATAACCGCTGGCGCCACCTGGGCCACTTCCACGAAGCCGATGGTCGCTGGCGCGTCTATGTCTTTGCTGATTCGGCCGCTCCTGCACTGGAAGGCACGCCAACTGCCGAGTTCGCCAACTGGTGGCAAGAGGACCCAGCCTCACCACGCGTGGTCTACACCCCAGCCAATGGTGACACCGACGCGGTCTTCGACACCAAGGTGATCTACCAGCAGGACTACACCGAAGTGGAACACTACAACGTGCCAGCTGCGTTCCAACCGGTCAAGGTGCCATACGGTCTGATCGATATCAATCAGATCTATGCTGCCGGTCATGGTCGCGATATTTTCCGCGAGCGTGAAATCAGCAGTAACGGCGCGATTGTCATCGTGCGCCCAGATCAGTACGTTGCTGGTGTGCTGCCGCTGGATGCTCGCGAAGAACTCGTTGAATTCTTTGCTAACAACATGATCGAAGCAGAAGAAACTGCTCCAGCCGAATATATCAACGACCTCGAAATCGCTGAGCGTGCCGCGCTGGCTATCCACGTCGAAGACTAATAACGACGACGCATAACAACGTGTCCTGATTACTATCAGGACCTCATCCACAAAGCGGTGCGACGCCCATGGACCTGTTGGGTGTCGCACCGCTTTGCATTTTAAAGAACCGCTTCTTAGTGGGAAAATCTCAACGGATTTTCCCACTAAGAAGTGGTATTGAGGTAGTACAACGTCAGTCCAGGGTTGAACCGAGTACCTAATACAACATGAGCGTGCGAACCACAATCCAAACCTGGACCCGGCGGGCATTGGATTCCGATAACGGCCGCATCACCCTGGTGGCGTTGTTTTCATTCCTGATGTTCTTTCCGCTGAGCTTCCCGCTCAACACAATGGTGACCGACCGGTTTTCCGATATGTTGCGACCCGATGGCATCAGTCCGCTGTTTGTGGTCATCTATATGGGCGTGTACTGGTTCATTTACACGGTGTTTTACTGTGCGATCACGATCTGGTGGTTTTCCCGCTTAGCCTCGGTGCCGTTCCATGAAAAACTGCGCACCACCTCTCGTGGAGTTCATGAGCGACGGAAACTGTCCACGGCGGTCATCCGATCGGATGGTACCATGTCCATCTCGCTGCAGATGTCCTTGCTGGCGCTCGTCTTTACCGTGGTCGTCATGACGGTCCCTGATTTCCGAGGCGAATTTATGATGAAAGTGATCGCTTTGCTTGTCTCGTTTAGCAACTGGGTGGCCGTGGTTGTCACGCAGACGCTGGCGTATGCGCGAGTTCAAGCACAAGATATCGGCGGTGCCGCCGTTCGATTTGCGGGGACCACAGATGCGGTCTGGGGTGACTACTTTTCTCTGGCCCTGGGTATCTCGACCATGCTTGGACCAGCAGATGCCCAGTTAAAGGGTCGACGCGTCCGAACGACCGTCCGCTGGCACGCGTTGGTGAGTTTCGCATTTAACTCGATGGTCATCGCATCACTGGCAACCCTCATGCTCTCAACCTAAGCACCTGGCGCAGAATGTGCCCGCATCCTTGAAAGGGGCTATGCCGTGACACCCGGGGTGATGATTTCCTTCGTAAGGATGACGCTGCTTAACCCTTGTCAGCCGCAGGATGCTGGTGGTCTCACACCGAGCTTCCTACTTAACATCCCACTTACTTCCCACTGTGGGATGTTAAGTAGGAAGCTGAGTGGGAAGCTCTCGGTAAGACACATTTCAGCTTGCGTCCCAGACTGCGACCAGGGTAGCTACCCCATTAGGTTTCGCATCGATCGGGCCCACTACAAAGCTGTGGTTAATCCCGAATCAGGTTCAGCCCGGTGAGCGGAAAGCCCAGATCGACGGCGATGTGCGTGGTCATATCCTTGCGACCAGGTCCCGGGACTACCCATATGCGACCAGCCAAGTCAGCAACATACGCCAGGGAGGCTTCAGCATCGACCGCCAGACCGATGGGATCTTGAAACGCATCGGTGAGCACTTCTGGATCTTCACCGCGTTCACCGGATGGTGGCAGGGGAGCCCGGTTCAAAGAATCCCCGCCGGGTTGGCGTCCTCGGTCGGTCCAAAATAAGCGATCACCCTCCAGCTCGAGATCAATCGGTGCAGGCAGATCATCCCAAACGACCTGAATATCGGTGCGGTTTTCCGCAGTCTCACCCGTCGGTATCTCCAGACGGGCACGCAGAATCTTCCCGTCGCCACCCTCAGATGAGCCCTTCTGTGACCAGTAGACATACCCATTGGCCTCATCTATAGCGACTCCGAGAATCCAGTCACGTTCCTGTCCAGACCCGTCGTATTTCACGAGATCGCGTTGTTGGCTGCCATCTTTCTTAGCGGTAGTCAGCGCGAAGCCTTCACGGTTGCCCCAGTACAAATTGCCACGGCTATCCATCGCCAACTGTTTGCCGGTGGTGGTGCCACCAACCGGAATGATGTCGCGTCGATTCGTGCTATCCACATTGGTGGCGTGCACTCCGCCGTCATCATTGGCGTAGATCGCTTCGCCGAACGCGTTGGTGCCGGTGCCCTCACCCATCGTGGTCCAATAAATGGTGGTGCCATCGCACACAATGCCATCTGGGTGTAGCCCGGTGTCGGTGATAATCGTCCGGTGGGTGCCGGTTGTTACGTCGATCATTTCAATGCGGTGCTCATCGCGGGCTAAAGCGAGTAGTTGAACCATGACACACTCCTGACAGCGGGGCTTGGGATTAGCTTCACCATATCGTCATGTCGATGGTGGTGTCCGGGTCTAGTAGGGTCGGCGTGCTCTTCGAAGAAACGCGTCGAGAGCTTGTGTGAGTCCTTTCACCGACCACACGGATTGTCCACGGATCTTTTCTTCCACTGCCAGCACCTCTTGTGTCTCGAGGCGTTGAATAATGCGATAGGCAGTGGATAGTGGCACACCAAGTTGTTGGGCTCGTGCAGCGGTAAAGACCGGTTCGCGAAGACAAAGTTGTGTCACGATCTGAAAATTCGAACTCACCCGAGATGCTGCGGCGTAGATTGATTCTTCGAGTGCTTGAAGATCTTGGTGGAGCAATTTTGCGTTGCTGATAGCGCGATGCGCAGCAACGGCGATCAGCTCAATGATGTCAAGAGGATCCCCACGGCGGTATTGAGTCAAAGCATCCACATATGAGAAGCGGCTCCCTAACAGACCGGAGGATATCGGCAGCACAAATTCTGGCGACGTCCCACGAGCTTTCAGGACACTGGCGATCAGCGCCCTGCCCGTTCTGCCGTTGCCATCGGTGTGGGGATGGATGGTTTCGTATTGTGCGTGGGCGATGGCGGCTTGCGTCAGTGGATCGATGTCGGTGCGTTGCAGAAAATTCTTCAGATCAGCCAGCGCGGCTGGCACTTGAGTACAAGGTGGTGGAACAAATGCGGCGGTCTGCGGATTGGTCCCGCCCAACCAGACAGCTTGGTTCCGAACACGACCGGCCTGCGTAGGCACGGTGTTTCGCATCAGCACATGATGGGTGGCCAACAGGGCATCAAGGCTCAGTGGTGCAGGGTGCTGTAAAGCAGCTTCTACGGCATCAATATTGTCAACGATTAAACTTGCCGTCGGTTGTGATTGTGCCGCCAGCCGTGCGATCGCGATATGTTGAAATGGCGCATGCAGATGCTCGAGTGCCGAGCTTGCTGAGGCTTCACACCAGATCATCAAAGCAGGCAGAGCAGTCTGACGATATTGTGTATTGAACCGCTCGAGACGTTCTAGCGTTGCACGAATGTGCTGGCCAAGACTTCCAAGCGGCGGTATCCGTTGGGTGCTGATGGCCGGCACCACGGTAGATCGTGATCTCAGTTCTTGAGCTACTACTGGCCAACTCGACGCCATGGTGGTCTTCCTTTTGTGAAACTACCTACTGGTGAGAAAATCTAGACCATTTTTCTCACCAGTGGCTCAAGCTCCTTTTGGAATGTGGATACTCTGTCAGACTGCACCGGTGGGCAGAACCATCGCCGGTACGACCCAGATGGTAAATGCAATAGTCAGCACGATGATGCCGACGGTTGCGACCAGATGAACTTTCAAATGATCGCGCATCACGGCAATAAACTCCCGAATGATCGCACTGGGCAGGTAATACCAGGCGGTGGGTGCACCGATGACATGCGCTCGCAGTCCGAGTTCGCGAGTTAACAGTGCGGCACGGAAGACATGATAGCTGCTGGTCACTACCGTGACGGGTGCGCTGGTATCGGGCAGTAGCTTGCGCGAAAACTGCAGGTTTTCTTCGGTATTGGTTGATTGGTCTTCGGCGACGACGTCGTCGGGGGCAACACCTTGTTCAATGACATAGTCACGCATAGCAACACCTTCGGCCACGGGTTCGTCGTCGCCTTTGCCACCCGAAGTGATCATGATGGGTTCGCCGGCGTCGTCGTGCTGTGCTCTGATTCCACGTTTCAACCGGGAGGCCAGCAATGGTGGAACTTTGCCGTTGAGCAGCCCGGCGCCCAGGACAATGACGGCGGTGGACGGGTGTTTTGGTTTGCGCCAGCGGTAGGCCAGGGAAGCGATAATGAATGCGGCGAAGCAGCTGGCGATGTAGGTGATGAGCAGGAGCAGGGCTGTGTAGATGCCGTATTGCAGGTGGTAGGCCAGGTCATCGCGGACGATTTCGGCGGGTTCAATCAACGCTAGGGCGGTGGGCAGGAAGAAAAGCGCAAGGCCGGCAAGCAGCGAGAGCATGTTGCCCAGGCTGCGGGATTCACGGCGCAGGGTGGTGATCCCGGCCCACAACAGGAAGCCCACAAGCAGCGGGTAGCCGAGAGCGGTGCCCAGTCCGATGGCAATGAGCGAGGCGCCCAGGGTGATGACCAACAGGATGGGCCAGTTGGCGAGCAGGTACAGCAGGAGGCCTGCGGCCAAGAGCGTGGCGCCGGTGCCGATGATGGTGTAACTGTAGGCGGCGATGCGACGGGGATCGTTGGAAATGCGGTTGATTCCGAGGCCGGTTGCCAACAGGCCCAGGATGCCGAATACGGCCGTGACTACCGTGATTATGGTCATGGACGTCAGTGTACTGTCTAGGAGTTTTAGCTGAAGTTTAATACGCTCTGAAGGTGTTGTGCTGTGGTCAGGAGCTGTGGGTCGGCAAAGCGAGCACCTTGTACTGTCAGGCCCACGGGCAGCTCGCCGGTGGCGACGGGCAGCGGGAGGGTTGCCATCGGTGCACCGAGCACGGTGCCTTGAACTGTATTGCGAGTATAGAGCGGGAAGACGGCGGTGGGTTGGCCCAGATGAGTGACCACACCTTGTGACCCGATGACCGGAGCAGGAGCAGGTGTTGCCGGAAAGACCAGCGCATCAAGGTTGTGCTGGACAAGCAGCGCAGCATAGAGATTTCGGGCCGTGACGACGTCTTGCTGGGCTGTCGCATAGTCGGCGGCGGTGACCGGATCGGCCAGGGCGGCGGCCAATGCGTCGGCGACATCTGGGCTGTCAACTTCTTCGGCCAGCTGTTCCAGCGCGTCGTCGGGGGTGGTGTCGAAAACGGGTGCGGCGGTGGCGGCCAACAGTCGGGGCGCTTCCCACCAGACGATCGGTGCTTCGACGGGATTGGTGAGTTCCAGCAGTGCCCGGTAGTCCACCTCGATGACCGTGGCGTGGTTTTCGAGCTGGCACAACGCGTCATCAACGGCACGTTTTGTGTGGGGGTCCAATGCCTGATGCAATTGTTTGGGTACCCCGATCCGTAGTGGTGTCGCGGAGGTGGGCTGCGGCTGACCGGTGATGAGCGTGTCAATGTCTGTGATGTCTTCGAAGGTGCGGGCGAAGATGCCCGGGGTGTCGCGGGTCCACGATAACCCGGTGATTTCGGCGGTAGGCCAGCGGCCGGTGGAGGGCCGGAAGCCGTAGACACCGCAGTGGCTGGCGGGAATGGAAACGGACCCGCCCGTGTCGGTACCCAGTGCAATATCGACGGTACCTTCGGCAACGGCGGCGGCACTGCCGCCCGAGGATCCGCCGGCGGAGCGATCCGGATGGCCGGGCAGTCGCACGGGACCGTAGGCGGCGTTTTCCGAGGTGATACCGAAGGCCAGTTCGTGCATGTTGGTCATGCCCACGACCACGTGCCCGGCGTTTTTCAGGGCGGCAACTACGGGTGCATCGGCGTCGGGCAGGTCGAAGAATAGCGCTTGGCACCCGGCCGACCGGGACAACCCATCTACCCCAATATAGGCTTTGACCGCCAGGCTCCGGGGTGTATGGGCTGGATTCCTGGCTGCCAGTGCATCGAGTTGTTTTTGGATCTGGTACTCATTGGCGACTTGGATCCAGACGCCGTCGGTGGGATTCGTTACCAGGTAGTTCGAGGCAGCCATGTCCTGAAGTATAGGCACAAGGGCGGCGTCGTCGTCGGCGGATGTGTTTACTCTGTGAATAACGCGCCGGCTTTGATGGCGGTGTCGACGAGGCCGTAGCCCAGGCCCATGATGACGATCAGGGCCAGCACGACGGCGATGGTGCGGTAGGTCTGGCTGACTTCGGTGGTGGAGGCTTCGGTGAATTGTGGTGAGGTGCTCATGGGGACTCCTAGTGGTGTAGGTCGTATTCGATGGTGTGTTTTTCGGCGACCGGGCGCATCAAAATGTTGGCGATCAGCCCGATGGCCAGGAGGCCGACCATGATGTACATAGATACGGTGTAGAGGTCGGGGCCTTGGGCGCCTGCGGTGGCTTGGGATTCGACCACGCTGTTGACGATCAGTGGTCCGGCGATGCCGGCGGCGGCCCAGGCGGTGAGGATGCGACCGTGGATGGCGCCGACTTGGTAGTAGCCGAACATGTCGCGCAGGTAGGCGGGCATGGTGGAGAAGCCGCCGCCGTAGAAGGACAGGATGAAGATTGCGGAGAGGATGAAGATGATCAGCGAGCTGTTGCCGACAAAGGCGATGAGTAGGTAGAATAGGACGCCGACGCCTAGGTAGAGCAGGTAGATGTTTTTGCGTCCGATGTAGTCGGAGGCGGTGGACCAGACGAAGCGGCCGGCCATGTTGGCAAGCGACAGGATGCCTACGAAGCCGGCGGCGGCTGCTGCGGTGACGCCGGGGAAGTAGTCCTGGATCATGGGGGCGGCGTTTTCCAAGATGCCGATGCCTGCGGTGACGTTGGTAAACAGCATGATCCACAAGAACCAGAACTGTGGGGTCTTCAGCGCCTGGTTGGCCGAGACGTTGAGGTTGGTTTGCATTGGGGCGGCTTCGGCAGCTGCTGGGTCCCAGCCCTCGGGTTTCCAGTCGGGGTGGGGTAGACGGATGACGTAGGCTCCGGCAGCGATAATGAATGCGTAGCTAATGGCCAGGGTGATAAACGTTGGCACCAGGCCGGCGGCAAGGTTTTCGGTTTCGGTTCCGCCACCGAATAGTGCCATCAGTGAGTTGGACATGGGGCTTGCGATCAGCGCTCCGCCACCAAAGCCCATGATGGCAAGGCCCGTGGCCAGCCCGGGACGGTCCGGGAACCATTTCATGAGCGTGGAGACCGGGGCAATGTAGCCGATGCCCAGTCCGATACCGCCGATGAACCCGTAACCGAAGTAGACCATCCATAACTGGCCAGTCGCAATGCCGAGTGCTGCGACGAAGAAACCCACGACCCATGCGGTCCCGGCGACGATCATTGACTTGCGGGGTCCGGCTTTTTCAACCCAGGTGCCACCAAAGGCTGCCGACAGCCCCAGCATGGCTATGGCTACCGAGAAGATCCAGCCGACAGACACCTCGCCGACGTCAAACCGCGACATCAGGGGGATTTTGAAGACACTGAAGGCATAGACTTGGCCGATACATAAGTGGATGGCCAAGGCGGCGGCAGGAATGAACCACCGATTAAATTTCTTTGGCGCTACTATTGCCGGATTTGTCTAAAACGCTGGCCATATGGGTCCTCTCGCTGCGAGTATGAAAGTCATCAGCTTGAATCGTCAAACAAACTGAGCATATTTTAGCCACATACATGTGTCAACACTCATATAGTTCGTAGAGTTCGTCACAAAAATATCAAAGAACAGTCAAACCTTACCCGAGCGGTGCAGCCTCCAAGCGGCAACTGCTGGAATGTGGCGGATTCTGTCACAATGGAATCAGCACGCTCCGCGTGGCGCCATCGTGGCCTGCAAAATGAAGTTTGCATCTACACGCGAATTGGGGCGCGACGACGTCGTCCCCCCCATGAGAAGGTTTGTGGTGGGCACACGACATGAACGTTTTTATCACGGCGCGCGATAAGTCCCAGTGGCCGTGGAGCATGATGATCCTGGCACCAGAATGGATTGAGCCGGACATGTTTCCCATGGCAGTGGTGCAGGCCGGTGAGAAGAACCCGCCTGCACGCCCCAACAGGTGGCTTAGCACTGTCGAGCGTGTGTGTGGGGGGTGCTTCTATAGTGTTCGTCAAGCTGGAGCTAGTTGGGCTGGCGAGATTCGTAGAAAGCGCCATCTCGGAGCAGGGCGAAGGGGCCCAAGAGCACGTCTGATCTGCGCCTGGCGAGGGCGATGACGGCTTGGTTGTAGAGGTAGTGTTGAGCTTGTCGGGGCTTGCACATGCTCAAGTCCCCTCATGTTGTCTGGCAAATGGAAGGGTCGAGCACCTATGTCATCCTGGGACAGCGGGCCATCGGGGGAACTCGCCGAAGAGTCGCCGGCCCCCGTGGAATCAGTTGACCGTGCGCTCCGTCTCCTGCTGTATCTGCGCGATCATGACTCGATCTCGGTGAAGGAGGCTGCCGCACATCTTGGTATCGCAGCCTCAACGGCGCACCGGCTGCTGTCGACTCTCATACGTCGAAAATTCATCGTCCAAGACTTCGCACGTCGTTACCGGATGGGGACGGCGCTGTCGATCGAAGACCCGGGGCGGGTAACTGGGTCCATGCTTGTGGCAGCTGCTGAGCAGCCATTGGCGGAGCTGCAGGCGAGAGTGGGTGAAACCGTGCAGGTTATGGTGCTGCGTGGTGGCAACATCCGATTCCTCGACGGACTGGAGCCGGAGGCGGTCCTGCGTGTGAGTAGGCGCGTCGACGATGAAATGCCCGCATTTGTCTCCGCCGGTGGCAAAGCAATCCTCGGCCGATTGTCCAATCAGGAGGTGGAGGAGATCTATCGCCGGGGCTTGATGGCCTGGCCCACGCGGCGCGTGCAGACCATGCAAATGCTTAAGCGGATGTTAACCCAGGTGCGCCAGAGAGGCTACGCTCTAAGCGCGGAAGAGACCGAGCAGGGGGTTGCCGGTGTCGGGGTAAGTGTGGTCGGGCCTGACGCCCGGCCGGTGGGTGCGCTGACTATCGCGATCCCGAGTGCGCGCTTTCGGCGAGCTCTGGTACCGGAATACGTGGCTGCGCTGCAAGCCGCCGCACAACGCGTCCAAGACGAACTATTCGGATCCAGTTCTGTCAGACATTCCTGAGTGCGGAATAGTCAGCAGCGAGTTTTCATCGCTGGGGATGAAGCGTCTTTAGTTTGTGGCGGAAAAATGACTGCATACCCCTTAAGTGGGCGTGGTGAAAGACTTGGTATTCCTCTAGGAGGAATCTTCCACAAAAACGTTGACTGCGTGACGCGGACCTCAATATGGTCCATATCACGCCATAGGGATGGGACAGTAAGCAGTCGCATTCTGGTTTTAACGGAAGGTACCAATGACAATCAACACCCAACGCTCAAATCGGGGACCAGCGGAGGTCCTCGCTGACGTCCGGCAGGGCCGGATGTCTCGATTCCAGATTACGGCGGTCTCCATCGCACTGCTACTTGTGATCTTGGATGGCTTCGAGGTCGGCATAATGGCATTTGCCGCCCCAGAAATCCAGGAGCAGATGGCGATCAGCCCCGATGTCCTAGGCTACGTTTTAAGCGCCAGCCTGTTCGGCATGGCGATCGGCTCGATCTTCCTGACCCCGCTTGCTGACCGCTTCGGCCGCCGTCCTCTGACCCTGGCGATGTTGATTTTGATCGTGCTCGGTATGGGGCTCACCATTACAGCCCCGAATGCCGGGATGCTAATCGTGTGGCGAGTGCTGACCGGTCTTGGTATCGGCGGGATGATGGCTAACCTCAATGCACTGGTAGCAGAATACTCCTCCGACGCTCGTCGCACCACTGCCATCGCAATCTACGCTGCTGGTTATCCTATCGGCGCCACTATCGCCGGCGTCGTTGCTGGACCGTTGATCCCCCTGTTCGGGTGGCGGTCGATATTCATCGTAGGCACTATATTGGCCGCTGGCGCGTTGCTCGCTGCCTGGGTACTGCTGCCAGAGTCTCTCGATTATTTGCTGGGGCGGCGCCCTACCAATGCCCTGAATCGCACTAACAGGATCCTCGACAGGATGCATCTAGAGCAGCTGGCTGACCTGCCGGTGGAGGATCGTGTTGGTTCAGGCTCAGCCGAAAACAAGGGAGCCATCCGCGAAGTCCTCACCCCGCCGGTACTACGCCTCACCATAGCCCTCTGGGTTGGTTATGGGTTACTCACTGCCTCCTACTACTTTGCTAACACCTGGATCCCGACCATTCTGACCAATGCCAGCGGTGACCCGCAGCTGGGCAACATCATGGGCATTGGTGCCAATCTCGGTGGTGTGTTGGGGTGCTTCATTTTCGCCGTCCTCGCCACCCGCTTCAGTGGTCGTACTCTGTTGTATCTGACGCTGTTCGCCGCAGCCGGTGCGTATTTGCTGTTTGGGCTGATCTTCAGCATCGTTCCCGTCGCCGTTGTCGTCGGGTTCCTGCTCGGTATGCTGACTACGGCCGCCATCGCCGGTTTCTACGCGGTCGCCCCGACTATCTATTCCGCGCGGGCGCGGGCTTCCGGCATCGGCTGGATGATCGGCCTTGGTCGACTGGTATCTGTCGCCGCACCGATCCTGGTCGGCTACATTCTAGCCACCGGGATGCCGCCCGAACGGGTCTTTATCGCGTTCGCGGTGCCGTTAATCATCGCCGGCGCGGCCGCTGTGTCCCTGTTGATCGGGCGCCGGACTGCCACCATGGCCGGCTAACCCCCAACTGGGATGTCCCTTGTTGAAATCGTTCTCGTATGCCTACCCCTTTCCGGAGGAAACCATGTCTACTTCCATCGATACCTCACATGATGCCCCCGTCACTTGGTCACCGACCGAGCAACAACTCGAGAACTGTCAGATGAGTCGCTTCGCGCGATGGTCCGAGCAGCGTTTTGAACGCACGCTGCCGGATTTCCGCGCCTTGTGGGACTGGTCCGTTACACAAACCGACGAGTTCTGGCGAGCGATCCCGGAGTACTTCGATGTTCTGGGCGACGGTTTCGACGAGAGTCCCGTGCTGGTGGATGATTCCATGCCGTTTGCCACGTGGTTTCCGGATGCACGATTGAACTTTGCCGAGAACGTGCTGCGCCATGCTGCCAACCCTGCGCTGCGCCATCATGAGGCCATCGTGGACGTGCGCGAAGACGGCAGCCAAACGCCGGTCACCTGGTCCGAGTTGGAGGCTCGCGTCGCCTCCCTAGCACAGACCTTCCGTGAATTGGGGGTGGAGCCGGGCGACCGTGTGGCCGCGGTACTGCCGAATATCCCAGAGGCCATCATCGGTTTGCTGGCGGCGGCCTCGATAGGCGCGGTGTGGACCATCAACTCCCCAGATCTCTCCGCAGAGGCGAGTGTGAGGCGAGTTGAGCAGCTAGAACCAAAAGTCCTCGTCACCTGCGATGGTTATGTTTTTAACGGCAAGGAGCAGGAGCGACGAACACATACCGCAGAGATCGAGACAAACCTGCCGTCGCTGGTAGCCACTGTGCTGGTCCGTACTTTGCAACCGAGCCGCGCGGCCGGTGAGATGCATGGTCCGAGCCATGGGGGGCGCCCGCGGATAGCCTTCGATGAGGCCGAGTGCACCCCGACTGCGGCACAGTACGAACGGGTGCCCTTCAGCGCTCCACTGTGGATCTTGTTCTCCTCCGGCACCACCGGAGAACCGAAGGGGATCGTGCACGGTCACGGCGGTATGACACTCGACGGACTCAAGGGCATCGCGTTGCATCAGGACATGGGCCCAGGCGATGTCTACTACGTGGCCGCCAATACCTCTTGGATGGTGTGGAACACGCTAGTTCACAACCTGCTTGCCGGCGCAAGCGTTGTCACCTACGCCGGGTCACCGAAGGCGACGGACAAGGACCATCATTTCCAGATCATCTCGGACCTGAAGGTCACCCAATTTGCCACCGGAGCAGCATATCTGACCATGGTGGAGAAGTCCGGCCTCGATCCCCAGCGTGGACGTGATCTTTCAACCCTTCGTTCCATTCTCTCGACCGGCTCGCCGTTGCCATCGAGTACCTGGCTGTGGGTTCACGCCGCGATCAAACAGGACGTCCATTTGGGCTCGGATTCCGGTGGTACCGACATCTGCGGCGGCTTCTTAGGTTCCAATCCGATGGAGCCGGTGCATCTCGGATACTTACAGGGCCCCCTGCTGGGGGTCGCCGCGGAGGCCCACAACGAGAATGGGAAGCCACTCGTGGGAGAGGTCGGAGAGATGGCGGTGACAAGGCCGCTACCGTCGATGCCGCTCTTCTTCTGGGGCGATGAATCCGGGAAGCGCTACCGTTCGTCCTATTTCACTGCGCAACCAGGTATCTGGATGCACGGTGATTGGATCACCCGCACAGCAGAGGGGCGTTACGTCGTCCATGGGCGTGCGGATGCCACGTTGAACCGGCAGGGCGTTCGCATTGGCCCCTCCGACATCTATGATGCTTTGCAGGCTGTCAAAGAAATCGAGGACTGCATGGTGCTGGGAGTGGAGGAGGAAAACGGTGGTTACTGGATGCCGCTGTTTGTCGTCCTTGCAGAGGACGCCGTTCTAGATGACGCCTTGCGGGATCGTATCCGTGACACGCTGCGCAACAGGGCGAGCGCTCGACACGTCCCCGACGAGATTATTGAGGCCCCGGAGATCCCTGTGACCCAGACGATGAAACGTCTTGAGGTGCCATTGAAACGGATGTTTAGCTGGGGTCCGAGTGACAATCTGATCAACCGTGACTCGGTGAAAAATCCGAAAGCCCTGGACTGGTTCCGGAATTTCGCGCAGTCACGCCGTCGCGGATAAGTAGCAGAGTATTCGTCCGATGGGGACGGTTCACCAATACCTTCAGATTTGGAGTAGAAAATTATGACCCAGCGAGTCCTAATCACAGCTGGTGCCAGCGGAATCGGATGGGCGATCGCTAAGGCATTCCTGGCTCAAGGAAGCAAAGTACACCTCTTTGACCTCGATCAAGATGCCATGGAAAAGGCTCTAGACACTGACTCGAACCTCAGCGGCAGCGTCGGCGACGTGACCTCCACAGAGGATGTTGCCCAATTGGCCCAAAACCTGGACGACAGGTGGAACGGGCTTGATGTTCTGGTTAGCAATGCTGGTATCGCCGGTCCCACCGCCCCAGTAGAGGACTATGATTTCGCCGCCTGGAAATCGGTGGTCGATGTCAACCTCAACGGCTCCTTCAATGTGGCTCATCGGGTCGTGCCGCTGCTAAAGAAAAATGGTGGTGGCTCCATCTTGATCATGTCTTCACTCGCCGGCCGCTTCGGCTATCCAAACCGCGTCGCCTACTCCACCACCAAGTGGGGGTTAGTCGGATTTACCAAAACGCTGTCGCTGGAACTGGGGCCCCATGACATTACGGTCAACTCGATCCACCCCGGGGCAGTAGAAGGCAACCGTCTGGAGCAGGTGTTTGAGGGCCGTGCCCAACTCTCGGGGCGCAGTGTCGAGGATGAGAAAGCCGCGGGGTTAGAGAACCAGGCGATCAAATCGTTTACAAACCCTGCGGACATCGGTGCACTCGCAGTGTTCCTCTGTGGTCCGCACGCTCGAACAATCTCGGGTCAGCAGTTCTCGATCGATGGAGATTCCAAAGCTGCACAATAGAACTTCTAGCTATTTCGTATTGCAATCCCACCAGATGCCTAACGGCACCTGACGAGCTCCACGGCTGGCATAAGGTCATTATCGGAAGCCAGACATGTCGTTGCCGCATCGGTCCTGACATGGCATAAGACCGGTTCCTTTAAGTCATGTCCTACCAGATTCTCATATCCGACTGGAATAAAACCCAGGACGCTTCGCGTAGCCGTGATAGTAGCGCGTTGGCTGGGTTGGGTGCGAGCAGGCCATGATGTGCTCCCAGGATGAGGTCGAGTCGATGTTAGGCATGATGACCTCCTGTGTAACTTGAGTGCGAGCGCTTCGGTGTCGAAGCCAGCATCAGGTGCGGCAACAGGCCGCTAGGGGGGTGCTTCTATCGTTTTCGTCAAGCTGCTGGAACAAGTTGTGCTGGGCGAGATTCGTAGAACGTGCCGTCTCTGAGCATGGCGAACAGGACGTCGGATCGGCGTCTGGCAAGGGCCATGACGGCTTGGTTGTGGCGTTTGCCTTCGGCGCATTTCTTGTCGTAGTAGGCCCGCGAGGCGGGGTCGCCTTTAATCGAAGCAAAGGCAGACAAGAACAGCACTCGTTTGAGGACTTTGTTGCCGCGCCGAGATGGGGATTCTCCACGAATGGAGGTGCCGGATTGGCGGGTCACGGGCGCGATGCCAGCATATGAGACCAAGTGTGCTGCGGATTTGAAGTCCTTGCCCACCACTTCCGTGAGAATACGTGCTGCTGTCCTGACCCCGATGCCTGGCATGGAGGTCAGGACTTAGGTAAGAGGGTGCGCATCAACGACTTTCAGGATCTCTGTTTCGATCTCTGCTCGTTGTTTGGTGAGTTGCTGAAGTTGAGCCGTCAACCGCCCGACGATGTGTTCAGCAGCTTTGGTCCCGGTCACGATGGTGGTTTGTTCGGCGAGGGCGGCAAAGATCTCGTCAGTAAGTCGACCGGCCATCCGGGGTGCGAGTTTCTTCAAGCGGATTCTGACATGACCTCGTCCTGCGCGTTTCAGGGCTGCTGGAGTGGGATATCGGCCCAGTAGATCGATCACGGCAAGGTGAGCTAACCGTGGACCCAGCACCCGTTCCAGCGATGGGTGAATCTGCGTCAGTAGTCCCCGCAACCGGTTGCGCACCTGGGTCAGCTGGGCTGCCAGATCATCATCAAACCCACACAGCATCGACAATTCAGCAATCTGCTCTTCAGCGATGGTGATCCCACGCAACGTATGAGGCATCGTGCGTGCTGTTTCGGCGATAATGTAGGCATCTCGAGCATCCGTTTTGGCCTGGCCCGGATGCAAATCGGCTACCCGACGCATTGTGAGGCCAGGCAAATACGCGACTTGGATCCTGAGTCGTTGAGCGACCGCAATCACTAACGCGCCGATGGTTTTGGGCTGATCCACCACTACCAACAGCTCACCGTATTTGGCGACAAGATCTTTCAACAGCTCCTGAATCATTGGCTCAGACTGCGGCAAGAGTTTGTCATGCATCACCTCGCCATCGCGGTTGACCGCGGTGGCATGGTGGTCAGATTTCCCAACATCAATCCCCAGAAATAGTTGCGGCTCCATCGAACACCTTCTTCGGGTCGTTCCAATACAAGACCAGGTCACCGAGGGTTCACCCGTTCACAACCACGTTACACAGCCCCACGGAGCGTGCTTCTATTAGCGATCCGAACGAACCAGACCGGTTCCGGTGACAACACCCCCCGGATTATGGTCAACTGGGGGCAACCATCATGCCGGAACCAGCCGGCCACCTACACTGCATATCCTGCCGGAAAGCAGTGACACCTAAAAGGTAACGGGGAGTCCGGGCTCAGAGCGCCCGAAAGGGGATATGTAAGAAGTTTTTACATATCCTCAAAACGTGTAAAGAATTTAGCGTATTTTTTACATGTCTTTGCAACGTGTAAAAAACCCGGCATATTTTTTACACGTCGGGCCCCGGGCCAGCGAATCCAGACTCTTTCCCAGGAGGTTCTTGTTCGTTCTTGAGCAGAACGCAAGCTAGCAAACAGGAAGGTTTCTTACAATAGTAGTCATCCTCTTCAAGGTGTGAGTCAGAGCGTGAGGCCCCGTTGCTGATCCGCGGCCTCAGTCCTTTTTCGGCATGAGTGACGGATGCTGGGTCAGCCTGCAGACCGACTACGATACTCAGATGTCACTGGATCAGAGCGCGGATGAGATCACGGCGATCAAACCGCTGGTTGCTTGATTCCGTCTGCATTGAACTCAGCAAAGGTGAGTAATGATCGAAAAGATCGATTTCAAGAAAACACTGGATGCCTACCGGGCAAAGCGCGGAGAATTTCGCCTCGTCGACGTCCCGACTATGCAGTATCTCATGGTCGATGGCCAGGGTGATCCGAACGCCTCGCCTGAGTATGCACAGGCGCCGGAGGCGTTGTACCCGGTGGCCTACAAAATGAAATTTATAAGTAAACGCGAGCTCGGGCGCGATTACGTCGTCCCACCACTAGAAGGACTCTGGTGGGCTGACGACATGAGCGCGTTTACTAGCGCACGAGATAAGTCCAAGTGGCAGTGGACCGTGATGATCATGGCTCCTGAGTGGATCGAAGCGGCAGTCTTCGAAAGTGCACTGGCACAAGCTGGTGCCAAGAACCCTCCTGCGCTGCTTGGCGACGTGCGCCTTGAAACATTGGCAGAGGGGCGCTGCGTACAAACGCTGCATGTTGGGTCATACGACGACGAAGGTCCTGTGCTTGAACAAATGCACCAAGAGTTCATTCCCACACACGGACTGCAGCTGACTGGCAAACACCACGAAGTGTACTTTTCAGATCCACGAAAAACTGCGCCTGAGAAACTCCGCACGCTACTGCGCCAGCCCGTCACCGACGACGCCGCAGAATCGTAGAACGTATCGCGCTCGCAGGCTTTTCACAGATAGTTCATGCGTGATTTTGAGCGGAACGCAAGCTCGTCGCCAGGAACGTTTCTTAGAGTAGTAACTACCTCTTCAAGGTGTGAGTGATGAAGACGCGAGGCTCCGGGTTCCAGTCCCGGGGCCTTTCGTCATTTCACGCACCTCTACGGCCCAGATACCACCGTTTCATTCGTCGAGGCGGTCATGAAACCACTTATGCTCGGTGTCATCCCACCGACTACTTCGCAGTAAGGACAGACACAACCAGTCAGGTCCACTTGTCTTAGGGGTGTCTTCTTTTAGGATTTGAGCCGACTAGGGAAGCTGGTTCAACTTCGGGCTCGAAATGCCATGGTTTTAGAGACTGTTCAGAGTCAAGGTAAAAAATTACTCGTTGATGTAAAAATTTACCTAAAGATGTAAAAAATTACATCGTTCGATTCGAGGCGTTAGTTCAGGAACTAACGCCTCAAGATTTGCACAGCCACCCGAGTGAGTCACACTGATAGCTCGTGATGCATATATCGTCTAGGTGAGCGAGGTTGTGACTATCGAATATTCGCATGCACAGCATTTTCCCAGACCCTTCATGCTTGACTTTGAGCAGAATGCAAGCTCAGCGTCAGGAACATTTCCTAGAGTGGGTATCACCCTCTTCGAGGTGTGAGTGATGAGAGTGTTGAGGCCCCGGGTTCCAGTCCTGGGGCCTCATCCATTTAATAATTCGAATTGGCTTCCTCAAGTAGGAATACGACCACGTCACGTAAGGGTTGAACGTTAGGTTGAGGGAATTCCCAGCTGATTCACTTGAGAATTTGAGTGGAACTCAAGCCGCCAATCAGCAAGGGTCCTTAGAGTAGGTACTACCTCTTCAAGGTGTGAGTGAGAGCGTGAGGCCCCGGAGCAAATCCGGGGCCTCAGTCCTTTAATTCTTGCGGCGCTATGACGCCATGGCGCGACGCTGGGCAAGCTCGACGAATTCCGCCAGTGAACCAGGATTGGCGATCGCGTCTTGGTTCACCGCATCAGCGGTTCCCCGGACGAAGAGTTTCTTCAGCGGCACTTCGATCCGTTTGCCACTGTGGGTAACAGGGATGTCGGCGACGGCGATGATCTCATCTGGCACGTGGCGCACGGATGCTTGGGTGCGGATCATCTCAGCGATACGGTCTTGCAGCTCGTCAGTAAGTTCGGCTCCTTCAGCAAGCTGGACGAATAATGGCATCCAGTAACTGCCGCCGGGTTGTTCTACGCCGATGACGGTGGACTGCTCGACTTCTGGAATGTGACTCAGCGCCGCGTAAATCTCAGCGGTGCCGAGTCGCACACCCTGCCGGTTCAAGGTGGCATCGGAGCGACCTTCGACGATAAAGCTGCCGCGCGAAGTCTGGATAACCCAATCGCCCTGCGCCCACACACCGTGGGGGTAGGTATCGGTTGCAGGGAACCGGTCGAAGTACGTGTCGCGGTAGCGCTCGCCGTCGGGGTCATTCCACAGATAGAGCGGCATGGACGGCATCGGTTCGGTCATCACGAGCTCGCCGACCTCATCGAAAACTTCCTGACCGTCGTCGTCGAAGGATTTTGCGGCCACCCCGAGCATCGGTCCCTGCAGTTCGCCCAGGCGGATGGGCTCCAGCGGGTTGGTGCCAATGAACCCGGAACAGATGTCGGTGCCGCCGGAGTCAGAGCCGAGCCGGACGGCGGGGTTGACATGTTCGTGCACCCAGCGCCAGGTGGATTCGGGCAGGGGAGCGGCGGTGGAGAGAATGGATTTCAGCCCGGTGAGGTCCCAGTGTTCGGCCGGCGAGATACCGGAGCGTTCGACCAGGCTCAGGTATGGGGCGCCCACGGCAAACCGGGTGGTGTCGGTGGCGGCGATGACCTCGAATTGGCGGGCGGGGCCGTTGATTTTGGGCGAGCCACCGTAGACGACCACGGATGTGCCCAGTGCCAGCGCTTGGACCAGCGTGTTCCACACCATCCAGGAGGTATTGGCGGCAACGTAGTAGCGGTCGGTTGGGGTCATATCCTGGTGCAGGCCCTGGCCTTTGAGCGATTCCAGCAGCATGCCGCCGTGGCCGTGAACAATGCCTTTGGGATCACCGGTGGTGCCGGAGGAAAAGAGGATCCACAATGGGTGATCGAACGCGACGCGCAGATAGTCGACCGGGCCATTGGTTGGAGCTTGGCGGTAGTCTTCGATGCCCAGGTGGTGGTTTAGGCTGGGCAGCCCGGCGCGCAGCTGGGCGTTATATTCGGTGAGGTCAAAGAACTTACCGGCAAATGTGTACCCGCCCGAGGTAATCAGCACGGTGGGTGCCAGCTGGCGCAGCCGTGCCAGGGTTGCGGTGACGGTGAGATCTGGCGAGTTGATCGTCCAGACCGCCCCGATTGTTGCGCTGGCCAGCAGTCCGATAATGGCCTCGGCGTTATTTGGCAGGACGGCCGCTATGCGGTCGCCCGGTTGCACGCCGAGGTCGCGCAGTTGCTCAGCCAGGCCATGGACCCGGGTGCGTAACTGCTGCCAGGTCACGGTGTCAATGACGTTGTTTTCATCAATGTTCACCAGTGCTGTCGCGTCGTGTCTGACATGCTCTCGCGTGCGTTCCAGGACGTTTTCGGCAAAGTTCACTTGCGCGTTCGGATACCAGACTGCTCCGGGCATGGTCGCATCGGTCAGCGCATCGGTGTCGAACCCATCGCCGAGCACCCCGAAATACTCGCGCACCGCATCCCAGAATGCCGGCAGCTCGGTGATCGACCAGGCGTGGAGACGGCGGTAGAGCCCGGGGGCGATGTTGCCGTCGTCGTTAAGAAGTTCTCCCACGTCTACTGCGTGGGTGTCGGTGAGCCAGTGTGCGAATCGAAACATCTGGGTATTGGCCGGGTTGGTCGGGTGCCAGGTGATCGGTGGTGGCGCAGAGTGCGTCATCGAGGTGTCCTTTGGGATTATTTGACGAAGGTGTTCCGGATCGAGCCGATGCCGTCGATCGTTGAGGTCAACACGTTACCGGGTTGCATTGCGATACCGTGAGCTTTGCCAACCCCGGCCGGGGTGCCCGTGAAAATCAGGTCGCCCGGGAACAGCGTGACGATTTGGGACAGGTCGGCGATGATTTTGGCGACCGGGAAGACCATGGAAGCGGTGGTGCCGTCTTGGACTTTCCATAAGCCACCGTGGTCTTCGGTTTGTGGGCCTTCTAGAACCGCGGAAATGCGCAGTGCGTTGGGATCTTCAAATTCATCGATGGTGACGACGGCGGGGCCAACCGGGCTGAAGTTTGGATACGACTTGCCCAGGGAGAATTGCGGGACCGGTGGCCGCAACTGCACGCTTCGTTCCGATAGGTCCTGGCCCACGGAGTATCCGGCGACGTAGTCCAAGGCATGGGCTTCAGAAACCTTGTGCGCTTCTCGTCCGATGGTGACGACCAGTTCGGTTTCGTAATCCAGTTCACCATGTTCGACATCGGGAATGACGACGTCGACGTCGGCTCCGGCCAACGACGACTGGAACTTGGTGAATACGATGAGGTTTTCTGGATACGGAATGGAGGCCTCATCGGCGTGGTCACGATAGTTGACGCCGATGGCAAAGATCTGGCGTGGTAACGGGACCGGTGCTAGGACATCAACTGCCTTGGCTTTGAATCCGTTGGAGATTTCGCGGGTGGTAATGGTTGAGGCCCATGCGGTGAAGTCTGCCCAACGCGTGTAGATGTCCATGGGGTCGGGACCGAATGCGCCTTCGGAGGCGACGTGAATATCCAGATGGCGGTCTGAATCGGTGAGGGTCGCGCGGTGATTAACATTTGCGATACGCATGAGAAGTCTTTCGTGTGTCATTGTGGTGGTCGAAGAAGTGCTGGCGATCATGAGCCGTGGCCGATGCCGATACCCTTCCGGGAACGGTATATGAGATTTTGAGAAGGGTTGTTCGTGAGAAAATACGCCAGGATTTTCTCACTAACAACCTATGTTTAAGAATTCATCATTGTTTCTACCGGCAAGATGGCTGATTAGTCGAAGGTCGGGTCCAGAACGCCTTCGGCATCCGGGCCGGGCACACCGTTGGAAAGTTCCGGTTGGGCTTCCAATCGTGCTGGCCAGACATCCGGCAGCGTCACGTCGCGTTTCTGCTCGGCCGGGGTGTATTTGCCGTTGTAGGTATCTTTTTGAATGGTCTGGAAATCGTCGCCTCGGTTGCGGGCTTCGAGCAGTTTTTCTGGATCGAACTGTGGGCCGAGCTGATCTTCCGCGAACTCCTGGGATGCCCACATCCATTCTTTCGAAATGATCCAATCGCCCCAGGCATCCACCTGAATTTCCACGCCGTTGCCGTCCGGGTCGGTGTAGTACAGCGACATGGTCATGCCGTGATGTAGGCAAACGGCCGGCAGGATGCCCTCATCCCGCAGGCGCGCATAATTATCAATCCACTGATCAAATGTGGCGTATTCGAATGCGGTGTGGTGTAGGCCCGCGGTGTGTGGTTTATCCACCGGAGGCTTGGTGCCCGGCAGACGCAGCAGTGCGATGCGGTGATTGGCCTCATCATTGGTCAACCATGCGGCATGTTCGGCGTAGTAGACCGGTTGCAGACCACAAACGAGTTCGTACCAGGAGACCATCGCATCGACGTCCATGGTCATAAACGTGGCGTGGTGTAACTGCGGTGGTGTGATCGGGCGCTGTTTTGGATTGCGAGAGTACGGGGATGGGCTATTTGGCAGGCTCATGAGTGCTCCTTAGGAAAATTGCGGTAAGAAAATTTAGGCTTCGAGTTGGTAGGCGTTAGCAACCTCGGCCAACAGGCCGGTCAAGTGCTGATCGGTGTCGGTGGCCAGTGCTGCGGCATAGTAGAAGTCGGGTCGGATGACCACGACAGACAGCTTGTGTGCTGTCAAGGTGTCGCGGTACACTCCACCGACATCGAGCGCATTGATGACACCGGTGGTTGGATCGCTGATGGGTAGATCGGCGGCCGTGACGTCCTCGAGGCGCACGATGACCAGTTCTTCACCTGCTCGCCAGCTACAGGCCGCGGTGGTTTTTGCCAACGCATCAGCGACGTCGTCGACAGTGAATTTCTCACCGTCAACCACGACTAACGTTGCGCCCGGGGCCAGCTGGTCGCCCAACTTGGTGACGGTTTCACCGGCGGTGCGATAGGTGAGCTGGCCGTTGACCGAGACGAGACCAGGCAAATCGGTTGTATCGACGACTGTGGCGCCAGGGCCGAGCCGTTCGGGTGGTAGCGGCGGTAGCGCCTCTTGCGGATTGGGTCCCGCGGCCAGGAAATGGGCATCGCGGGCGGCAACCTTGTCTGGATCGACCTCGCAGATGACTTTACCGAGCTCAACCGACATTGCGATGGCATGTTTGACGTGTTCCGCGCGCTCCGTGGAGTAGGTATCCAGCAGACCCTCGTCGGCGCTACCGCGCAGGACCAGATCGAGTTTCCACGCCAGATTCGCGGCGTCGCGCATCCCAGAAACCATGCCCTGACCGTAGAACGGTGGCATTAAATGGGCGGCATCGCCGGCTAGCAGCAAACGACCATCGCGCCAACGATCGACCCAGCGGGCCTGGAACGTATAGAGCGCCCGGCGTTCTAGCTGCGTATTTTCCGGGGTGTATCCCCAGGGTTCCAGCATGCTCCAGGCGGCTTGATCCGAATTGAACACGGCCAGGTCGTCGTCGGGCATACGCATGAATTCAAAACGACGACGGCCGGGCCCAGCGGACACGGTAGTCACCGGGCGGGCCGGGTCGCACACCTGCAGGTTGTCAGGAGTGAAGGTATCGCCGCCGTCCGGAATGAGGTCCAGGACCAGCCATTCGTAGAAAAAGCCCAGATCCTCGATCCGCGAGTCGGTATATTGGCGCACGGTTGAGTTCGCGCCATCGGCACCAATCACATACCGGGCAAAGAACTGCCGGTATTTGGTGGTGCGCGAGGTGACGTCTAACCGGATGCATTCCGCACCGTCGACTTCGGGGTTCGCGCCCTCGGCCACGCGATGCAGGCCGCGCAGTTCAGTGCCGCGGCGCACCGTGATGTTGTCATAGTCGGCCCCGCGTTCACGCAGCGCATTTTCTAACGACGGCTGATTAAACATCGTCGACGCCGGCCAGCCTTGGCCCGAGGGTTGGCTGAAATCAAAGCGCAGCATCGTCTGGCGGTCGGCGGTCTGCCATTCATACGTATCGGTGGCCACCGAAAACTCGGCCAGCTTGTCACTCAAGCCCAATTGATCGATGAGGCGCGCGACGTCGGGCGTATAGGTCACTGCACGCGGCAGCGGATACGGCTTTTCTTGTTTCTCGATGGCCAAAACCGAGTGGCCGCGTTCAGCCAGTAGAAGCGCGACAGCCTGGCCCACCGGCCCCAGGCCAACGACGGCGACGTCGTAGAGTTTCATACGGTCTCCTCAACCCTGCAGAGTTTTATCGATAATATCTCTGCTCGTCGATAATTCAGTATAGCGATCATAGCACCATGTGCTCCGTGTCACGCAAGGGGTGGGTGGGGTGAGTGTCGAAAGTTTTATTGACGATCGATTAAATTGATGATAACCTTCGAGGTTATCGATAGTTGGATGTGACGGCTGCCACAAGGCGTGCCGCGTCGACTCGATGAGGAGAATCCATGAATATTCGACGCACTGCAGCTTCCGTGGCTGCACTCGGACTCACATTTACCTTGGCCGCGTGCGGTGGCGGGGGAGATGCCGCCAGTTCAGGCGACGCCGAAGAAATAACCACCCTGAACCTGGGCACGCTGCCGATTGCCGCATCGACCGCGATCAACGTGGGCATCGAAGAGGGCATCTTTGAAAAGCACGGCCTCGACATTCAGATCGACTCCGGTCAGGGTGGTGCCGCAACCCTGCCGGCAGTGACCACCGGCGATATTGATCTGGCTGTGGGCAATCCACTGACCGTGCTGCTGGCCGACACCCAAGGTCTGGAGGTCCAGCTGGTTGCCGGTTATTCAAACTCGCGAGCTGAAACACCGGATACCACTGCGATCGTCGTCCCCGAAGATTCTGAGATCCAGGACGCCGCAGATCTGGCCGGTGCCACAGTGGCCGTCAACACCCTCACTTCAGGCGGTGACCTCAATGCGATGGAAGCTGTTGCCAAGGCCAACGGAGATCCAGGGACCATCGATTTTGTGGAGGTGGCCTTCCAGGACACCCTCCCGCAGGTTGAACAAGGCAATGTGGACGCCGGCTGGCTGGTCGAGCCATTTCTGAGCCAAGCCCTGGCCAACGGTCACCGGGTCGCTTCATGGCTCTACCTCGAGTCGATCCCCGGCGGGCAACCCACCATGATTGTCTATGGGGCCGATAAATTCGTTGAAGAAAACCCAGAAGTTGTCGAAAACTTCCGCATAGCGCTGGATGAGACGCTGCAGATGGTCCAGCAGGACCCGAATCTGGTGCGCGACTTGCTGCCAGAGTTGATGAATATGCCAGAAGAAGTTGCCGCCAATCTGGAGCTGGATGATTTTGACGCCGAGCTCGACGTCGAAGGCATTCAAGCCATTGCGGATCTGATGGTCACCCACGGTTTTACCGAACAAGAACCCGACGTTGAGGGCTTGATCGGCCAATAACTTCAACGCTAACCCTGTTTGACGACGCCGCACACTCGAGAAGACACGTGTGCGGCGTCGTATAGGTTAGACGTAATGAGTAAGTAGACTGAGCTTCCGTTGTAACGGACAGAGAGGGCTATCCAGGTGAGCTCCATGACAAATACCGCCGAAGCGCGCGGCGCATCTCGTGTCGAAAAAATGTATGAGCAACTGCGGCTCGACATTATTTCGGGCACCTATCCGCCTGGCACTCCGCTGCGCACCTCCGGGCTGGCTAAAGACGCCGGAGTGAGCTTGTCGGTGGTGCGTGAATCCCTCATCCGGCTGACGGAAAACGGACTCGTCGAGTTTGTCCAAAACCAGGGCTTCCGGGTTATGGAAGTGTCGCGCGAGGATCTGATGGATCTGTCTGAAGTGCGCATCATGATGGAAACCCGGGTGCTGGCCCGCTCTATTGAACGTGCCGGGTTGGACTGGGAAGGCCAAGTCGTAGCCGCCCACCATAAACTTGATGCGCTGTCAGATCCTGCAGCTGGTGGAATCGGATCGCCCGAGTGGGCTCACGCGCACGCAGATTTCCATGACGCACTTGGTGTGGGTTGTGGTAGCCCACGGCTCATTAATATTGTGCGACTACTGCGCGACTCATCGGAAATCTATCGGCAGCTCTCGGGTCCTAGCGGTGCGGAAAGTGGGCGCGACATTCGAGCTGAGCACACCCGAATCAAAGATCTTGCGGTCGCACGCGACGTTGACGGCGCAACCAAAGCACTGGCCGACCACCTGCAACAAACCACCGATTTGCTCTTGAACGAGGTCCTCACAGACTAGCGTCACTGCCATGCGGACGACGTCCGAGTAGGTTCGACACCCCATGCCAAAGCCCCCGGAAGATTTTCCGGGGGCTTTGGCATAGGTCAAGTGACTATTGTGTGGCGGGAGTGAGGTCAGCATTGCGGTGGCTGAGCTGTGTCAGCACACCGGTCAGGGCTTCTGCTGTGGTGCCTGCGGCCGGGAGGTCTTGGCTACGCCAGGCAACAAAGCCATCAGGCCGAATCAGCACTACACCTGCCGGACCGTGACCGCGCTGATTGACCCACGCGCTACGCGGATCAAGGAGGTCGCCCGAAACATGGCCAATCGTATAAGCATTAATCGGAACATTGAGTTGCGAAGCGACCTGCTGGGCACCGGCAACCCAAGCTGCGCCGTCCTCACCAGCTAGTAGCAGGTATTCGCCGGGCACCAACAGGTCAACGATGGCTTTGCGCTCGCCGTCTGGTCCATCGAGCCAGGCATGTGGCACCGGGGAACCCGGTACGGTGCCTGGCTGGTAGAGACGCATCTCATCTGGGTTCGGCGGGGGTATCTCGCCGATGGCAACGATCGCGCTTGAATCATAGTGGTAGCCGAATTCGACGTTGTGCTCGCTGAATTCCATCGACTGTGATGCAATGGCGAAACGCACACGTGCCTTATATTCCTTATCGGTCGGGTCATCGGACCACAGACGCTGTAGCGATGCGATGTTCTCTTTTTCACTTTGGGTAGGGCTCACGCCGAGCATGGCGCCGATATTGATGTGGTTCATCGCGTTTTCGGTTGAGCGGCGAACGTTGCGTGCCGCAACAGGCTGACGTTCCGGTTCGTAGGTGTTGAGCAGGGCTGGCGATGCCTGACCTTTGAGTACTTGAGCGATCTTCCACGTGAGGTTATCGGCGTCCTGAATGGCAGTGTTTAGTCCCAGCCCGCCAGTGGGGCCGTGGCGGTGGGCAGCGTCGCCCAACAGGAAGGTTCGATGTTCTTGGAAACGCTCTGCAACGAGCGCTTCGAACGTCCAGCGAGTGATCTTGTGTATCTCGGGCTCAAAATCTGGCAAGCCCAAAGCGTGCTTCATATCGGCGATCATCGCTTCGTCGTCGAAGACGCGCTTATCTTCGGTTGCGTAGTTGAGGTGGAAAACCCACTCTTCGGAATCTCGCCCCCATTTCTCGGGGCCCATGGGCACCAATAGCGTCAGCAGGCCACTGTGCGCGGGCCACATCCAGCGGATGAGCACCGATGGGTCATCGTTCATGTACTGGGAGAGATCGGCTGTGAAGTGAATGGAAACGCTATAGAGAATATTGCGTTCGCCTTGCATCTCGATGCCCAAGTGGTTGCCGACCATGCGACCGCCGTCAGCGCCCAGCGGGTACTGGCTGCGCACCGTGTAGGTTTCGTCGGTTTCGCGGTCCCGAATGGTTGAGGTAACGCCGTCGTCGTCTTGGACAAAGTCGATGAGTTCTTGATTGAATTTGACGCCGCCTGGGTTCTTTTTCAGGGCGTGCTCGAGTAGGACTGGTTCTAGACGGATCTGTGGCAAGTTGGTTTGACGGCACGGGCTGGCGGCGATCCAGGCTGGATCGGTATAGCCTGCGCCCCAAGATTCTTGGACGGCGATTTCGCGCCCGTAGATTTCGTGGTCGCCCTGCAGTCCGGCGTACCAGCCGGTGCGGGCCATATTTTCTGGGGGAGTGCCTTTGGTGTAGATGTCGTCTGCGACGCCGAGGCGACGGTAAATCTCCATCGAGCGCTGCTGCACTACGTGGGCCTTCGGTAAGACAGACGTACCTGGCGCGCTGGAGATGGCAAGGGAATCGATACCTAAATCAGACAGGAGCATCGATGCGGTGAGTCCAGCGCCACCGGCGCCGGCAATGAGAACGGGAACATCATACTGAGTCATTTTGACCTCCAATAAAGTCTGTGAATTGAATCACACACTCATTGTAGGCAGCGTCTATCGCTAGGTCAATAAATTATCGATAACCCTTTAATTCATTGATAATACAAGTTTCTTGAGGTGATGTTCCCCGGGAGCGCGCGACGTCGATGGGGTGGTTAAAGTCCTGGCCGACCATCTGCAAATGACTACCGACCTGTTGTTGGATCAGGTTCTCGTTGACAAGACATGACCGGGTAGTGCGGTTGAAGTAAGCAATGGTGTCCGTGAGGCCATGTCGTGTTGTCATGAACGGGTGTCTTCCGGAGCGTGGTGTGCAGACAAAGAGCTGTCACCGGTCGAGGCTCTTCAAGGCTCGCAGATAAGCATCCAAGTTCTGGCGCATGCCGACGGCTACCATCTGGAGGTCAACCATGGTGTACCGGCCCGCTTGTTTTCGGTAGACGAGTCGGTAGCGAGGTTTACCTTGGTGTTGTGGGAAATCGAAATACAGTTTAAATCAGTCTGAGAGGTCACCCGTGTGCGAAAGCTCGTCCAGTGGTTGCCCTTTTCGCTGACCTTGTTTTAGATCGGCAATTACCTGCAGCGTGAGCTTCCGGACCTTATTAGAGGGTAGCTCTTCGAAGTCCCTCTTGAATCCGGGGAGCATTGATAAAGATGGTTTCATTCTTGGTGAGGCAGCTCGACGTCGTATTCTGCAAAAAGCTCATCCATGGACTCTGCCGGACCCTCATCTGAGCGCTTACGCACCAGTTCCGCGATCTCGTGATCTTCAATTATCATCGCAATGCGTTCATATAATTCGTAGGGGATCACGGCTGCTTCGGGTTTTCGATGGGAGCCAAACACCATAGGTCGGGCATTGATTCCGTCTTTCCGGAAACGCTTTAACACGTTTGGCAGCTCTTTGCGGGCATCCGCGGAGGTCCAAATGTGAGGAGGCAGCATAGTCATAAGGCTAGCCTAGCAAAGATGTACTGGAATATGTACATCTTTTGTGTGGCGTGCAAATAAAATTTGCGATGAGATGAACCTTCGAAGCTCTTGAATTGACGCTTCCTGAGGGCGTCATGCAGTCAGGGTACTGATTAGCGCCACCCTGACGAAAATAGCGCGACAGTTTTGCGACGTCGAAGGGGCCGCAAAAGCCTTTATCGACCATCTGCAAAAGACTATCGACCTGTTGTTCAACGAGGTTCTTATCGAAAACAGCTAGTCTGGGAGCGGTTAGAGCTGAGTGGTTCTCAGTGCCCCCGTTATAGCCCTCGTCTAGCCATCTTTCGAAGCTGTTCTCGAACCAGCTCTGCGAATTGCGGGCATTGAGCTTTACGGAGCGATTCGTCAAGTTGCTGCTGATTAGTCTTTTTAGACCAGTAGTCAATTTGATCTTTTATAGGTGCGAACAGCATATCTTGCGATGCTGAGTTGGCGACGAGGATAAAGAAGTCGTCTGGTCTGATGATCTCGTAGGGTTCTTCACCGGTTGTGCTGTCGCTCGGTGCATTGTTCGTCAATACGAGATCTGAGGCACAATGAATAGCTGCAGCATGTATGTGATAGTCATGCTCATCCTTGCCCGTAAATGGTAAGTTGCCTGGAAATGTGTCGAGTACTTCATCGATGTTTCGTCGCATGAGTTCATGACGACGCCGAATCATGTAGCCCGGCGCTCGAGGATTTCTCTTACGCATATTGGCGAGCACTTCGGCAAAGACATCGTCTGTGGAATGAAGCTGGAACATTCCTTTGTTTTCGAGCCGTAGAAGAAAAAACCAGTCCATTTGCGTTTTACTAAATAAGACGTTGGCATCCACGAAAACGCGTTGGGTCATCACGTCATTCTAGAAGCTCTAACGTGCATCGGACTGACTATGAATTATCAATTTCGTCCAGTTCAGCGTCTAGAGCTCGTAATTCAGCGAAAGCTTCTCTTCGATCCTGCTCGCGTTGCATTTTGAGTGCCAATACATCTTGACGTTTAAAACGGGTGTGTGTACCCACTTTATGGGAGCTGATCTCCCCGGCTTCGACCCACTTCATAAGTGTCGGTCGGGAAACGCTCAAGAGGTCTGCTGCGGTGGTGCTAGTCAATTCTTCTGGTATTTGGCCGATACTTACGCTGCCATTCTTTGCAAGTGAGTGAAGTGCGCTCGCGAGAAGTTTTTGGATGCTCGAGGCTAGAGGTTGTTCGCTGCCGTCGGGAAATTTTAGAACCAGCTGGGCGTCTGTCAGATTCACTTCGTCTGCGGCGCGAGCTTCTTCAAGAACCTTGTTGTCGATAGAGATTCGATCTGGAGTGAAGGTTTCCATAGTATCTCCTTTCATGAGCGACATCGCGCGGTGTATGGGACCAAGATTAGTTGGTTTCACTTATATCTGCAACCCAGATTTTCTTCTGTTTAACGCACTCAGAAGCGCTTCACCTCCATTGAAATTCTCGCCTTTATCAGAGTGATTCACTGGAAGATGCGACGTCCGGGGGGCTCCGTGAGTAGCTGCAACAGGTCTCGGCCAATGCCTGCCCTCCGTCGGTACTTTGATGTATCTTTAGCGCCACTGGCGCAGCGATAACATATCTGAACGAAGCTGCGCGTGCTCTTCAAGTGCATCGATCAAAGCTGCTTGATGGTTATCTTGAAGTTTGCGTAACAGGTCTTTATGCCACGTTTGATCAGTGCCTTGCTCAAAGTTATTGGTCTCGTCGATGTTGCGCAGCACGCTATATAGAACTGCTTTGCGTTCGTCGTCATTCAGCGCAAGCAGGGCTCGTTCAATCTCGACGGCGCTCCATTTCATGACACAAGTCTAGGGCAGCTACCTTGGGATATGCAGGAAAATCAGGTCCGATATTGAGTTAGGGCATAGAGTAAACCGCCAACGCTTTTGCCGCTACTGTTAGCAGTATGGTCGAAGTACTTGTGGCGGCACCGCTGCTGGCACTGTTTCTGACAATTGCCTTCGGCACCCTGATTGGGGCCATTCCCTTCGGACCGTTACGCTTCGGCGCGGCCGGCGCACTATTCGTCGGGCTAGCAATCGGGGCCATTGACCCAAGAATTGGTGAAGGCTGGGGGATTGTTCAAACCATCGGACTAGGACTATTTGTCTACACCGTTGGCTTGGCTTCCGGCGCCACCTTTTTCAAAGACTTACGCAAGCAGTATCCGATCATGATCGGCGCGGTCATTCTGCTCATCGTTTTCGCAGGACTCGCCGCCGTCGCACCGCACTGTTTGCGCTGGGGATCATCGTCAAAATTATTCTCGTCCAAGGGCTCGTGGCGTTGTGATTGCTTGGCATACGTGAGCCATCTTGCATATTGCAAGCGTTTCCCGAGTCTAGGAATTGCTCAGATTCACCAGGTAGTCTGCCCAATATGAAAGCAGTTGCATTTGATACCCCAGGCGGCCCAGAAGTTCTCAACGTTGTAGACCTCCCGGATCCAGAAGTAGGACAGGGCGAGGTACTCATTCGAGTCCAAACCGCCGCGGTCAGTCCCACTGACACGATGCGCCGCGCCGGAGCCCGTACCGAGGGCAAGGAAGGACCATTCGTCCCGGGGATGGATGTAGCTGGCATTATTGAAGCCATCGACGCCGATGCCAACACCGATCTGACGGTTGGCGAAAAGGTCATGGCCATTGTGGTGCCCGACGGCGCACACGGCGCTTATGCTCAGCGCGTCGTCGTGCCGATTGAATCTGTAGTGCGCATGCCAGAAGGTGCAACATTTGCAGAAGCCTGCACCCTGCCGATGAACGGGCTGACCGCCCGCCTGGCCCTGGACACCTTGGACCTGCCGGAAGGTTCGACCCTGGTGGTCACCGGCGCGGCCGGGATTCTGGGCGGTTATGTGATCCAGTTGGCCAAAGCCGATGGGCTGGTCGTGATGGCAGATACCTCCGATGCCGACGACGAACTGGTGTTGTCCCTGGGTGCCGATATCGTCAAACTACGCGGTGAGACCTTCCCTGATGCAGTGCGCACCGAATTCCCCAAGGGCGTTGACGCCGTGGTGGATGCCGCGGTTTTGGAAGACGATATTCTGCCCGCCGTCAAAGATGGTGGCACGGTCATTACGATTCGCGGTGCCAAGGGCGAGCGCGATCGCGGCGTGACCTTCCAACCCATCTGGGTGGCCAACTATGCTAAAGAACGCGCCAAACTTGATGCGCTGCGCCAGCAGGTTGAAGACGGCGTGCTGACCTTGCGCGTTGCCGATGTGCTGCAGATGGAAGACGCTGCCGAAGCGCACCGGAAGATGGAAGCCGGTGGCATTCGCGGCCGGATCGTACTGGAGTTCGGCGATATCCCGTGGGCCTAAACGGTCACCGTGGCCACGCGTTCTAATGCCCAGGCCGGGTCGTCGACCGTGACCTGCTGAATGCCCAGGCTACGGGCGGTTTGCGGCTGACGATCAGTGGCAACCGTCCACATCCGCACGGTCCGCCCGGCCTCGGTCCACAACCGCAACATCGAGGCGTGATGCGCCAACCAACCCGTTGACGGGCCCAGCAAATCCGCTGGGCCCGGCGTCGTCTGAGGCGAACCAATCTGCAGGGCGTGCGCATTGAACGAGTCAAACAGCGGGCACAGGCGCGCGGCCGGTACAGCATCAGCAACCCGATCCAGGGCGTTGAGCGAAAAGCTCATGATCGACACACTCACCAAACCGGCCTGACCATTCGGACACAACACACCGGTGGTCGCATCCCAACCCCAGCGCTGCAACCAGTCCAACACCGCATCTTCAATCAACCCGGCGCTGGCCGGGGTAATCTTCATCTCCAGCGCCAACTCGACCGGCCGGCCCGCACCCACCAGCAGCTCGGTCAACTCATCCAGCGTCAGCAGCTGATTCGTCGTCCTGCCATACGCCGTCGGCAGTGCCTTGCTGCGCGCCTTCCACGAATGCACATCCAACTGGCGCATCTGGGCCAGCGTGTGGGCCTGCACATCACCCTGACCATCCGAGGTCCGATTCACGGTGGTATCGTGCCAGCACACTAACACCCCATCCGCGGTGATCTGCACATCGGTTTCCACGCCGTCAGCTCCGACGGCAAGCGCATGGCTAAAGGCCGCGCGGGTATGTTCGGCGTATTGGGTACTGGCACCACGGTGAGCAAAAACTTTCACGCCCGCCACCGTAATCACTCCGCGTGACACTAGAACGACCAGCCCGTGAACATCAGCTAACGACCACGCCAATGTTCTGTTCACCGACTCAATTTCTAACGCGCCACCACGGCGGTCCCCAGAGTGTAGGGCTAGACTCACCACTGATGCCGCAACCAGATACACCGTTGAACCAACCCGCCCCGACCAGTCGCTCGACCCTGCGTCGGCGGCTCCTGCTGACCGTGCTCATTGTGCTCGTGGCCGCAGCCTCCACCATCTACGGGCTGGTCCAGCTGAATGAAGATAATGACGACGACGGCGCGGCTGCCGATCCGCGCCCGGAAGCTTCTGCAACACCAATCTGCCGTGCCGAGGGTGAATTCGTTGCGGGCTTCATGTCCCCGCAGGCCGACGACCAACGGACCCAGAGCATCCTGGAAACCATGAACACAGACGCCGTGACCTTCGGCGGTCGAATCGTACCGGCCGAGGCGGCCGATTATCCCGGCGAAGTTGCCGAAGCGATCGGGGGCCGAGATGCCTATGAGTACACCGTGGCGATGCACTGGGACGGCAACGACCTGGCCGAACCCGACCAGATTGTGCAGATCGGCGATACTTCCTTTGGCATCATCGCCGCCGGTGACAACAGCGTGGTCATCACGGAGTCCAGTGCTGGCGCGGATCATTTCCACTCGCTGACCCGCACCGCCACCGAGCTCGACACGAATGCGTTCATAGGACTGCCGGTACCCCAAATGCGCACCTCGGGTGAAACCTGGCTGCCGGATAATAGTTACGCCGACGTCGTCGATGCGTTCTCCCAAAAATTCGTGACCGCTTACCAGCAGCGCGGGGCCGACGGCTTCTACCTGGCCATGGAAATGCCGCTGACCCCCGAAGCCCATTGGAACCCGGTCACCGACTACTACGCCCGCCAAACCCACATCATCAACGACATCGCCCCGGGCACCACCGTGCTGATCTCACCGTATTTGGAAGGCCGTCAAGACCGCCAGACAATCAGCCCCGAAACCGCAGCCCGCGGCTATGAGAAACTGCTCGGACTGGGCAACGGCACGCGCATCGTGGTTTCGCCCCAGGACGGCGTGGGGGTGGGCACGACGGCGTTGGCAGCTGACGAATCCGAGGCTCACAGTGTCACGGTCGAAGACTACTTTGCCGCCCTGCACGAAGTGGACCCTGAGCGACTGTATGTCACGATCGAAGCGATGACACCCGGCGGCGGCAGCCCCGATTCGCGTGAGCCGACCACTCGCGACCGGGTTGAAGAGCAACTTGACGCGACCGATCCGTACGTTCAGGGTGCGATCGGGTTCCAGTGGGCTGAGCCGAACTCGATGGTGCACATTGACCACATCGGAGCTGGTGCCTGCGCGGCTGGCCCCGGCCAGCTCGAATAAAACGCGAGTCTGATGTACGTTATCCTGTATCCTCACCGTGATGCACAATACACAGTAGAATCGCTGCCATGTACAAGGTAACCGCAATGGAACTCAAACACCATACGGCATCGGTACTTCGTCCAGTCACCGCAACCAAGGACATCATCGTGACCGAATATGGTGAACCCAGGTGGCGCATAAGCACCTATCACCATGATGAGGCTGCGCTTGCGCGACTTGAACGGCTCGGACATTACACCCCTCCGGCAAAGGTCCCGACCCCATGGCCAGAAAGTCCCAGTGGGCCGAAATACACTGATGCAGAGGTCGCCGAACTGCTTGATGAAACGCGCAACGACAAAACCGTCATGTAGCTATCTGTGGAGACATGAATTTCCCCACGATCTAGGGTTTCAGCTGTTTATATCAGATTGGAATACAGTATGGACCTTCCCGTACAGGCACCCGCATCTGGGCTGAATTGGGAACCTCAGCCAGAGGGGCATCGCATCCTGGTTACCGGTGCCGCCGGGACCGTTGCCAACCTGATCACTTCTCGGCTTGCGGAGTCGTACGAGCTGATAGGTATCGACTCCGCACCTATCGACAACGATGATTTCGTTGAAACGCATCAGGCAGATCTCGACGACGACGCGCTACTGAACCGGCTGGTATCCGAAGCAGACTATGTGCTGCACTTCGCAACGGGTGCTGGTGCCGGAAAGGACGGTTTGTACGCCGTCGACATTGATGCGACCAACCGCATCCTGGCCGCAGCGATACAGTACGGTACCCGTCGCGTTGTTTTAGCGTCTAGTAATCACGCGGCCGGATGGCACGAACGCGAGCACCTTGCCGGTCGTAGTGATGGCCATGTCAAACCTTCAGATCCACCGCGACCCGATGGCATGTACGGTGCGGCCAAAGCCTACATGGAAGCAGTCGGCCGATTCGCCTGCGACGCATCCGGACTGCCCGTGAGCGTGCTGCGCATCGGGACCATGCGAGCCAACATGACCCTGCAAGAACTCATCGACTCCGATGAACTGGGTTACCTCGGCTTCGGCGAATTCAGGCAACAACGACTCAAGCGAACCTGGCTGACCGGTGATGACCTCGTCGACATACTGCTCGAAGAGTTCAACGCACCAGAACCGTATCGGCTTCGTTTCGCTACATCATCACCAGATCAATACGAATGGGACCATTCGATTTACACCGGAGGCTCATGACTCACCCCGCAATCGAGGTGGCTTTTGCCGCTGGCTAGTTCGCGTGTTCAGACTGGGGCGTCCCAGCGTCTATTTCCTCAAAGGCGCGAATCTTGTGATCGATGACGGCCCCGATGGCCAACGCATAACGTTGGATTGTTGACTGCAATAGATCTCGATGACCCGCTTCAATTTTCGAAACGCCACTCGGATCGATGCCCATGCGCTCGGCCACTGTCGCTTGTGCAATGTTTCTTTTCTTCCGGAATGCAACAAGATCTTTCATCAACCTAAGGTCAGCTTCAACCAGATAATCGGCATGTCGACTTTCTGGGTCGCTATTGTCAATCCCAAGAATTGATTCGATACTCATGTGTTCTCCAAAAATCTAAACATGCATTCCAGTGCATGTTGCTATTCTAGCCCAAGAAACTCTTTGATGCGAAGATACGAGTCTTTGACATGGTCATTTTGTCTTCTCAGTCCTGCTTCATTGGCTGGTTTTGCACGGAGCCGTGCAGCCACGAGAATGCTGGGTTGGCTGACAGGCTCGCTAAAGTAGAGTCGAATCTTATAAGCTCCATCTGGATATTGGACTGTGCGCTGAAGTCGCAGTTCTAGGATGGCTGGTTGTATTCTCATCTCATAGACATCGTCGGATTTGCCATAGACCAAAACGCCCCGCTCTGCCGCAATGAGCATTCGCTGCAGTGACCTTTGGACAAGCAAGAACTGATGTCGATTCCCAATCATCATTTCAATAGTACGTAGATCGCTCTTCCTGTTCGGATGTGGGCAGTCGACCCATTTCCCGCCTTGATGGCAGCTTCGTAAGCCAGGTGGATTTGTAACAGGGAAGCCTGGTTCCTTGGATTTTTTAATTGGCGTCAATGGGATGGCTCGCTTCCTGCAAGGTGCTGGAACTTATGCGGACTGATTTGTTGTAGTTCTCGCTATGCGAAGAGGTCGCGACGTGTAGGAGCAAGAATAGCAATTTTCGGGGAATTCCCATCGAAGCCTGTGGATAACGTGATGAGCAGCGAGTCAGGGCTGCCGGGCAGGGTGCTGCGCATCGGGACCATGCGAGCTAACATGACCCTGCAGGAGCTCATCGATTCGAAAGAACTGGCCCATCTCGGCTTCGGCGAGTTCAGAGAACAACGACTCAAACGGACGTAACCGACCGGAGACGACCTTGTTGCGGTGCCTCCAGAATTCCGCAGATGAATGTGGATATCGGCGAAAGAACTCGGCTGGGCTATTAGTCAGAATCGTCGCCTTCGGCGAGTTCCTCATCAAGGTCAACGAGAGCTGTTGTATCCGTCGTCGAAGGGTCGGGGACGTGAGACGTGAGCAAATCGTGGATGCGTTCGGTCAGAATTACGCTCCGATCATCATAGAAGCTCATGAATTCCGTTACGGAGCTAGGAAGAGACTGAGGTAGCGCGTTACGGGCAAGGAAAGCGCTGTGGTTTTCCGGCTGCGAGTACTCTTCAGCCAACCACCCATCTGGTGCTTTGGCAGATTTGCCGATGTTCTCAAGACCGGGAAGGAGCTGAAGGTTAGGTAGACGATCCCTGCGATCAATAAGCTCGTCGATCTGCTCAGGAGTGAATCGTGGTGTGCCGTCGCCGCATTTTTCACGGCGTAAGCTTCTCTTGTCGAGCAGCGTCGCGGGGAATACGTGGTCAATGTGGAATTGGTTTCGTGTGTCCACATGTGGAAACAGTGCCGCAAGCACTGCGAAGGTCCGAGCCTTTCCATACTTCAGGCTCAAAATGTCATCAATTAAAGCGTCGGTAACAGTGAGCGGTTTACCCCGTACTGACATCGCCCGCTCGATCGCAACGACTGGGAATGACGAGTCACCCTGTGACTTGATGACCTCACGCAAGTCTCTTAGTAATGTGTCCAAGCCTGAACCCCACACGCCTCGCACGATCAGGGAGCGCAGAACCCACGATCGAAGTGTCTCACGGTCGTTCCGAGTTTTAGGTGACTCACGATATGAGTGATCAAGGCCGCGCTGGTGAACGTAGTAGGCGACGGGGATGAGTACGCTGTCCGCAGTGAGCGACCCGCCTGATAGGCCGAAGTCACTGAGTAGCCCAACGGCGACATGTAGAGAGCTACTCATAGCATCCCAGCCGGCTTCGAGCTTGGCCATGTTAGCGGTCGTAAAGTTCCTTACCTTAAAACCAATGTCACCGACGTCGGCCATAACCAGACCCGATTTCAGGATGGTGTCACGTGTGAAGTTAAAGCCGTTGCCAGTCTGATTAAGGGAATCCACCAGCCCGTGAACGGCTGCTCGAGCGTCGCCCTCCCATTGGGCAGTGGCAATAGACAGAAGAAGGTCGCTATAGGATAGAACCGTTCCTCCAGAGTTGACCCGGACAAAAATGTCTAACACACGCTCAATGTCTTGGTCGTCCTCTTCATAGAAGTGGAGACTGGCGGTTTTGTGGACTGCTTCCCAGAGCTTGCTAGCCAATGCTGAAGCATCCGGATCGTTCCCCACTCCGTGCCTGGCCAGTAGCTGTATAAAAGCCGAAGTATCTGATGCCTCGAAGATCTCGGGAACTGGTAGCCATTGCTTGTTCGGGTCGTTCGCCGCTCGTTCTACATCGTCCTTCGTGAGGAATTGGAAATGATACTTAAGGCCAAGTTCGTTCTCCGGTGCTTCTTCGGCCAGGTTTACGTGAAGGCGGCGCTCTGGGTAAGACCACGGCTTGTTCGCCCAGCCGCCATGGTTTTTGTATGCATAGGTGCCACGAAGGCCGATGTTGAGGGAGGTTAGTCGCTGCTGACCGTCGAGGATGGCGATTACCTCTCTGTCCGCTGGAATGTCGATCACAGGATTGTGGCGATTATCGAAGGCGCTGTAATCCTTCATAAACCCATAGAACCTGAACTTGTTAACCGTCTCGGGAAGAACCTTCCAGGAAAGGAAGCTGCCGATTGGATATCCGCGCATGACCGAATCGAAGACGCGGATAACCTGCGATGGCTTCCAGACATATTCGCGTTGGATCGCGGGCAGTATCAGCTGGCGATTCTGGATTTGATGCAATGCCGTGGCGATTGTCATCGGTACTTTATGACCCATCTCACTATGCTACTTCGCGCCGAGAAGTTCGCCGCTCATGTTGCTGATCGATGTTATTGCCTGTCTTCGCTATGCGAAACTCTCCGTTCGATGGACGTCATTGGCGCTATTGTTGGCTGGCTTCAGTTCTGTTCACTCCTCTTGGAGCGTCGGCTCCGTATATGAGCCAAGGTTCGGATGATATCTAACGGTATGGCTTTGTCCGTCTTCGGTCAGGACGGTTAGCAGCTCGATCTCGTTGGAGTAGGAGCCGATATGAGCCGCCATATTGCCCGCCATGAATTGCGCAGCAGGCTCGTATTGGCCACCTTGCCACTGGCCGTTTTTGACATGCGCGATCAGCTGGTCTGCAGTTGGTGCCTCCACGCTGTCGAAGGCACTTGATGTGTAGTGGCCATCGATAGCCGTCCGTTGTGGCCTAATGTCTACAAAACGTAGCTGCCGATCAGCTGTGCCAGCGCGCGAATGTCGACTCTGCCCTTGAACTCAAACCGTACGGTGCCCAATCCACTGAACATGAGATCGAGTTCAGCATCCAGGTCGAAGGTACCGGCAGTTTCGACGGAGAATGCCTGGACCTTAGAATAGGGGAGCGAAGTGTAGTCCCGTTTCTTACCAGTCATACCTTGAACATTGACTGCAATGACGCGTTTATTCGTGAAGATCACTGAGTCGCGAATGCCTTTGAACGCCGATAGCAGTTCTTCGCCGGCAACCAGGAGCGGAGCGACTTCTTTGTGGGCGGCTTGTGGGTCGATTGGGCTGAGTTTAAAATACGAGCTGTTCTGAAAGTCGATCATGTCATTAATGTAGGCGAGTCTCGTCGTCGATAGCCTCTCTATGACGGGCTCCTTTCAACGCATTTTGTTCAGCAGAATGAGGAGTGTCCTCGACATATAAGAAAAAGTTTCAAGTGAAATCAAGTGTAAACGCGTGATTGTTTTTGATTGCTTTTTGATGCTTGGTCACTATCAGTTGTGCTTTGAAGCATCGTGCTACGTTCGATAGCTGGATACGTCGGTGGATTCCATGCGCTGTGCACTGGGGTTTCAGTCGACGATGCGACATCACTACGCCCCTCAATACTGGAGAGACCATGAAACGTATTTCACGAAACATGCTGGCAGTGACTGCCTCTGCCTCGCTATTTGTACTGGCCGGCTGTGGCGGTCAGGGAGTTGAAGACGTACCGGCACTGTCCGAGATCGACGACCTGATGTGGGAAACCATGCAGAACGAAGGATCGGTCACCATGACCGCCGATCTCGCACTGATCGCCGATGGCGATCCGATGGTTGAGCAGATGTTCGGTGGCGCCACAGACATGAGCATTTACGGTGCTCTCGACGGTTCGGCTACCGGCGTCAGCGTGGGCGACAACGACTTCATGCGCGTCTTTGGGCAAGAAGAAGCATTTATTTCCGGAGATGCCCTCTTTGCCATGTTCGAAGGCGAAGGCCTGGGCCTTGATGCATCGCAGCAAGAGCAGCTTGATGCAGTCTCCGAAGAGTTCGCTGACAACTGGATCGATTTCAGCAGCGAACTGTCCGGTGAAGAGGACGAGTTCAACATCGGTGCACTGTTCTCCAGACTGCAAGATGACTGGACCGGCGAGGGCGACTCCAGCGACACCCCAGTCGACCGGGACGAAGTTTCTGACCAAGGTACCCACGAGGTCCGCGATGACATCGACGTCTGGGTATACACCGGTGAAGAAGACGGCCAGGAACTGGTTCTGATTGCCGATCACGATGCTCCGAAGTTCTACGAACTTTCTGATGATGAAATGACCATGAAGTTCACCGGCTGGGGCGAGACCGAATCGCCAACACGTCCTGACGACGCCAGTGTTCTGAGCCAGGAAGACGCTCAGCAGCGCATCATGGAAACGCTCATGAGCGGCGCAATGGGCTCCAACTAACCTTCCATAACGCAACCGCACCCCGGCCGAGTGTCGAACACGCCAGTTCGATACCAGGCCGGGGTTTTGCGTTATGTAGAAAATCGCAACGTTGGCCAGACGCCGTCTTAACCGACTATGGTGGTGTGCGACATAGACCCCGGGGTGCACTGAAACTGGTGCTGAGAGTGCGGAGATGCCGCAGACCCGATTCAACCTGATCCAGATCATGCTGGCGTAGGGAGAGGTCCGAAGTTCTCGAGTTGTTGAGAGCCCGGTGGTCGGAAGGGAGACCACCGTGAGTGGTCCAACATTATCGCCCCAAACGCTCGGGGCAGAGCTTACCCCCGAACAAATCGGCATTGGGATGCGCATCAGCGTCCACCCGCACGCCGATGACTTTGAACGCATCATTCTGGATGCCATCGAACACACCAACGAAGTCCTGACACCCTACGGGCTGACCGAGGGCCTGGACATCAAAACCGGTGAAGTCTCCACCTACGTGGGAGTCAAAACCGGCGACGCCGCACAAAAACTTGCCGCCTATGCGGCCACCCTAATTCACTCGGCCTCAGTGGCATCAGAACGACGTCACCTGACTAGCCACATTCTGCTGTCTCGCGGATGCCCAGGAGGTGCCGCCTGCGAACTGATCCCCGGTGAACTACCTGCCGAAAAGCGTGTCTTCCTCGACAAATCCGGTATTCCAGCGGCCGCGTCCTGGTCGCTGTACCCGCTGACCGATGGCAACGTGCCGCACATGGATCCGATCATGGAGGCCATCCAAGAGGTCAAAGACTCCGGACTTGAGGTTAGCGAAGACCACTTCGCTACCACTGTGCGCGGAGACCTCTCCTGCGTGCTCGCCGTCATCTTCAACGCCTGGGCAAAAGTCGGCGAACACGTACCCCACGTCGTCTCCCATGTGTCGCTGTCCTTGGATTCTCCAAGCGCACGGAACACCGGTGATGCAGCATGACCGCCACAAAACAACAATCCACCTACCGCAACCCGTATGACAGCCCATTCAAATGGCAGCTCAAAGACCTCGTGCTGGTGGTCGTACTGGGCGTGGTCTTTGGGTTTGTCTATTGGGCATTAGTCCAAGCCTGGAACGGCCTGGCTATTGCCATGGGACCGGCTGGCGATCTGGCCCAACACTTCCTGCAGGGCGGCTGGCTGTTGGTCGCACCATTGGCTGTGGCGATCACGCGTAAAGCCGGGTCCGGCATCCTTGCCGAAATCATCGCCGCGACCATGGAGTTCGTGTTCCTGGGCTCGCCGGTGGGCCCAATGTTGCTACTGGCAGCATTCCTACAGGGCTTTGGCTCCGAACTCCCATTCGCCCTTGGACGCTATAAGCGCTTCGGCATCACCCGGTATGCGATCAGCGGGTTCCTCGGCGCCTTCTTCGTGTTCTGGTCCACCGCGATTCAATCGGGGTGGATTGGCCAAGAAATCTTGGGCCTGCGCCTCGCCATTCACTGCACCTCGGGCATCATTCTGGGTGGCATCCTGGCCTGGATGCTCGTCAAAGCCATTAAGAAAACCGGGGTCGTGGATAACTACGCCATCGGAAGGGCGCAATGACGCCGACCCAACCGCTGGTTGAGCTGCGCGGATTCACTGCTGTGGATCCGCGCACCAACCGGGTGCTCCTCGAAGACATCAACCTGACTGTGCACCCCGGCGAGCAACTGCTCCTGTTGGGCGCCTCGGGTGCCGGCAAATCTACACTGCTGGATGCCATCCGCGGGGTCGTCCCACACTCGGTGCCGCTCAACATCTCCGGCGACTGCTTCGTGGCCGGCCAACCGGTTATCACCAAGACCGTGGCCGAGCTGAGCCGAACCGTAGGCAACGTACCCCAGGACCCCCACGCCAGCATCACGCTGCCACTGGTTGAAGACGAAATCGCCCTCACCCTGGAAAACCACGGCATCGACCCAGCCGAAATCGGCTCGCGCGTGCACAAACTGCTGGCCTCCGTGGACGCCGACCACCTGTTGCACCACCGCACCCAGAGTCTGTCGGGCGGCTGGGTCCAACGTATCGCTACGGTCGCAGCGCTCGCAGCAGAACCCAGTGTGGTGCTGGCCGATGAACCCACCTCCATGCTCGACGGCGCAGGCGTTGCCGCAGTCATGCAGGTGCTCACCGAACTCACCGGCGACGACGGCGCCCTGATTCTGGTGGAACACCGACTCGACGAACTCGCCGACGGCCCCGGCCTACCCGAACGCACCGTGGTGATCGACGGCGGAGCAATCCAAGCCGATGGCCCAACCGACCATGTCTTGGCCAAACACGCACACCAACTCGAAGCCAACGGAGTCTGGACCCCGGGCGTGCGATTACCCGTCTACGAGGCACCAATCATCGACGACGCCGCCGCACCGCTGCTGCGCGCTGCCAATCTCACCGTCCGCCCGGCACCCAAAGCCGACCCGGTCGTCACCAACATCAATCTCGATATCCGCGCGGGCGAGCGCATCGCTGTGATGGGCGCCAACGGCACCGGCAAAACCACCCTGCTCATGGCACTAGCTGGACTGCTCGCCTGCCACGGCGACATCACCGGCCGCCCACCGGTCATGGTGTTCCAAAACCCCGAACACCAATTCCTCGCCCACTCGGTCCACGACGAACTGCGCTTCGGTCTGAACCCCACTGAGCGCACCGAAGCCGCCATCCAACGGCTGTCCACCGCCTTTGGCATCGACCATTTGGCAGACCTCAACCCATTCCGCCTCTCCGGCGGAGAAAAACGCCGCCTGTCAGTCGCCGCCGGCCTGCTGGCCGCACAACACCGGGCCGAACCCACCGTCCTGCTGGCAGATGAACCCACCTTCGGCCTGGACCGTGCAGCAACCACCACCATGCTCAACGAACTTGCGACCCACGCCAACAGTGGCGGCGCCGTCGTCATCATCACCCACGACCACCGCCTGGCCCAAGCCTGGGCAACCCGCACCATCACGGTCGCCCAGAAAGCCCTGATATGACCCTGACCATCCAACACCCATCCACCCTGGTGACACCCGGAGCCCTGACCCGCTGGAACCCCGCCGTCAAACTCATCACCCTGTTTGTGGTGTCCGTGTCCATGCTGTTCATCTGGGAACCCATCCGCCCCGCGCTGCTCTGGGTCGGGCTGGTGATCATCGCCCTGACCATCGGCAACGTGCCCGCCCGCTGGCTGGCGTACGCCCACATTCCCTTCATCGCCTTTGGATTTGGCCTGTTCCTGGTCAACGTTTTGGCCCGTGCCGACGACGGCGTTGCCATCGGGGCCGCACTTGCCGGTAGAACCCTGGTGATCGGGGTCGCTTCCATTCTGTTTCTGACCTCCACCGCACCCGTGGATCTGATGCGCTCGCTGAATCAGAACCTCAAACTGCCCGCCTCGATCACCTTCGCCGTGCTCGCCGGCTATCAACTGCTGCTCGGACTACCCAAAGAATGGCAGACCATTCGCGCCGCACAGCTCATGCGGCAAGGTGGGGTGGTCAAGCGCAATCGCAAGGGCAAACCAAAACTCACGCTCAAAGACGCCGGGCGGTTAGTCTTCACCGTGCTGATCGTTGCCCTGCGTCGCTCGGAACGAATTGCGACGTCGTTAGAATCCCGCGGGTTCGGGCTCAAACCTCGAACTGTGTACCGGCCCATCTATGTGCGTGCCAGTGACGTCGTACTGGGCATGACCGTAAGCTTCTTTGCCATTGCTTACTGCTTGCCGTGGCTGTAAGAGGTTCGGGGCGGAAACGGCTCGATGTCGAAATGTTCAGGCTGTCAGATGACCTAAGGAAATCACTGATACCCCATCGTTGCGAGTATGGCTGATCTCGCCTGCAGTCAGCACTACCAGCGCGAGATTCTGCGCAGCACGCTCCTCGGTGAGTTTGTTTTTCAGCTTCAGCAGGCTTGTAGCTGCTTTGTTAATGTGTTCGGTGCCGCCCATTTTAACTTCGAAGCCAATCCAACGGCCATCCCGAAATTCAATTATGGCGTCCACTTCAAGGCCGGTCTCATCACGATAGTGGTACACGTTTCCTCGGTGCAGCTCCGCGTATATCCGTAAATCACGTATGGCCAGAGACTCGAATAGGAAGCCAAAAGTGTTTAAGTCTTGCACGAGTCTTGTGGGGCTTGCCTGAAGCGCAGCGGCTGCGAGGGAAGGGTCAATGAAATGCCACTTTGGTTGTACTCGCATTCGAACTTTCGACCGTAAATGTGTGGACCATGCGGGCTGTTCTTCTACGACGAAGATCCGTTCGAGGGCATCCAGATATCGTCGTATGGTGCCACGATCCTGGGGGCCCTGGCCTGGAGCGATCACATCGGCTTCAGCTGCCAGTTTCTGAAGTGTCACCTCGGATGACACATTTCGAGCTAATGCTCTTACGAGTGCATTCATGCGCGCAGGATCAACGCGCTGGTCGGTTGCGGCCAGATCGACTCGAGTCATATCGTCTAGGTAGCTATCTAGATACTCAGAGGCTTCGGCTGTCGGGTCGGTCACCAGCGCTGGCCAACCACCTCGAACGATTATGTGAGCATATGATTCAACGGTGGGACCACCGCCAAAAGCCGAAAACGGTTGTTTTTCAATGATCGTTTGCAGACTAACGGCCCGTGTGCTTTCATTGCTTTCCGCTAGTGACATCGGACGCATCAGAATACGGCGAAAGCGTCCAGCACCGCTATGGCGCGTGATGTCGTCCGCAGGAGTGGCGGAGCCCGTCAGTATGAAATGTCCCTTACCGCTGCGCTCGTCTACTTCATGGCGTACAGCATTCCAGATAGTGGGGGCGAGTTGCCACTCGTCAATGAGACGGGGTGTATCACCTTGCATGATCGTCGACGGCGATGTTTCGGCAAATGCTGGCAGATCTGGAGATGAGTCCAATCGTATCGAGCTAGCTGCGGCTTGTTTAGCGGTAGTAGTTTTTCCAACGGCACGTGGTCCTTGGACAATTACAGCGCCGAAATTTTGAAGCGACCGCTTTAGGGTCTCATCTGCGAATCTTGCATTATACCAAGGCATAATTACACGGTATCATTTATAAAATACGTCATGCAGCACTTTGCGTGAATTCAAACCCGCAGTTTACGTGATTCATATTCCCCGCTTTGCGTGAAAACTGGAGAAGTTCTACTGCGTGGGGCGGCCTCATGAGCGAGGCTTGTGTCGTTCTGCTCGAAGACGCTCGACACGTCCTGACCGAATAAGATCCTTGGGTACCACTTGGCTCTCAAGCTCAGCACAGGCTGTTGTAGACCTCGCATCGGTGAGGCGTACAGTGTCTCTATGGACACAATATTTCATTTCAGATACCTCCAGACGTCCTATGCGAAGCCTCAGTCAAACGCCGGGATCGAAAGCTGGGCACCGGCTCGTTTCGCATGCGTCGAGTCAACTGAGTGTTCTTGTATGTAGCCAAGTCAAAAACGAGACGGGGCTGGTCGACCACGAAAATGGTGTATCAGCTCTGAGTCCTGTTGCAGGCATCGTTTACATTTTAGGAGTCCTAATCCTGGGCTATAGCTGCCGGTGCAAGAACGATGTTGAACTGAGTTTTGGGCCGTTGCCTATCCAGTGCTTGAGCAACGGGAGTTGGAACATCTGAGGGTTGTTCCTCGACTACATTGATGAGGGAAGCTTTGAGGTTCGTCTTCGCCGTGCTGATTGTCGCCCTGCGGCGATCAGAGTGAATTGCGGCCTCGTTGGAATCGCGGGGGTTTGGACTCCAACCTCCTGCCGTGTATCGACCCATCCGGGTCAACGCTACCGACATTGTCGTTGGGATGGCCGTGTGTGGTTTGGCTGTCATCTACGTGCTGGCGTGGCCGTAGCGGCTCGCGGAAATTAGCCCAGTGGTTAGCAAACACTGGGAGAAGTTCTTCTTCGACGAAAGCATATGCCTGCATCCAATGGCCACACTCGACGCCAGTGGCCTCAAGACCATGAGTTTGTAGCATTTCAGTGCAGGTCTGTAGGGTATCTTGTTCACCCATCTGACGGTTTCGTGGTGAAAAGTTTGACCATGGCGGAACGCCCCGATACTTCCACGCAGCCGAGGTGTGCGATATCAACGTGAAAGTGGGAGGACGATGTGACCCGGACGAGACAACTTGTGGTACCGGTATTGCTCTGGTTATTCGTTGCCGCTGTTGTCGGCGTACTTTTTGAAACTCCTACTTGGAGCGCCGCCTTATTTGAGACGGCGGTTGATCAGACATTGGTTAATATCGGCACGATCGCATCCACGGTCATGCTTCTCTCACTTGTTGCAGGCTATGGAATCGTGTTTCTGTGGAGCTGGCGCACCGAACATAATGCGGCATGCATCCGATTGCTTTACGGCGGCGTCGTCATTGTCGTGATCTATCTGCTCAACCGGATATTGAAAAGCATGTTTGGTCAGATTCGGCCCTGTCATACCATCCAGACACCAGCAAACTGCCCACCGTTAGATAATTTTTCCTATCCCTCCAACCACACGGTCATCGCTTTCGGGCTTGCGATGGGCTTGGCTTTTGCAATTCCTGGGCTGTCTTACGTTGTCTTCCCGGTCGCGGTCGTTGAGGGAATCTCGCGGGTTTTGGCAGGACACCACTATCCGCATGATGTTCTTGCCGCCGCAGTTCTCGGTACCTTGGGTGTACTCGCCACGCTATTGATATTTGAAGGATTGCAACAGAAACGTACTGAACAGCTCAGTGCCATGAGGGCCAGATACAAAACTTTGGTCTAATCGTGAGACTCCGCGGTGTCAGCTTTACGGACAACGATTGGGTCATCGCCCACCAGTGCGGCGTTGAGTAGCGCAGTCAGGTTGTCGCGCGTGACGGGCCGTGGATTATTGGCTGGGACTACGGGCAGGATGATTTCTACTGCTTCGGCGATGTTGTCCTGGGTGAACCCGTAATCAGCGAGCCGGACCGGGGCATCCAGTTGTTTACGCAACCTTTGGAATCCGGCAAGCGCATCGGTGGCGCCCAGTGCTCGAGCAATGCGCTCAGAAGCCTCCGGAGCCGCATCCATATTGAACGCCAACACATAGGCCAAGACTGTGGCATGTGTCTGGGCGTGCGGCAAATCGAAGGTGCCGCCCAGCACGTGGCAGATCTTGTGGTGGAGTCCAGACCCTGCCGAAGCGAATGACACCGCAGATAAATACGCACCATAAAGGAGCTGCTCTCGCCCGGCAAGATCTTGCGGATCATCGACGATCGAGGGGAGACCGGCCGCCAGGGCGGTGATTCCCTCGGTGGCCAGCGCCTGGTTGATCGGATCAGCGCGCGGGCCCCACAGCGAATCGATACAGTGTGCCATGCCATTCAAACCGGAGGCCACCGACAGTTCAACGGGCAACTCCATGGTGAATTCAGCATCGTAAATCACGGTCTTGGGGAGTACGGCGTCATTGACGCCGGTGGTTTTCCGCGCGTCCACGGTTAGTCCCCACATATTGGTTGCTTCCGAACCAGAATAGGTTGTGGGAACAGCAATAATCGGTAGCCCGGTATCAAGAGCGATGGCCTTAGCCAACCCGGTGGCTGAACCGCCACCAACACATACCAGTACATCCACATCGTACTCTCGGGCTACAGCACGAGCATGTTGGGCAACCTCAAAGGGCACGTGCATAACCACTTGGGTGTAGTTGACGAGCACCTCGATCTGGGCGGTGATCTGTTGCGCCGCAGGTTGTGCCCGGTCACTGGCAATGAGCATGATCCGACGAGCCTTGAGACGCCGTACTTCTTGTGCCAGATAGTCTGCTGCTTTGCCGTTTCCAAAGAGTACCCGCTGCCCCAAGCTGACGTGTTCAAATACCAAACTCATGCGTATGCTCCTGATCGATGTGCTACAAGGGGTCTCCTCTAGATTGTCCCATGTTGTACATCAGCGCTGCCGGGCGGCACAGCGATGGCAGCTATATCGATCGGCAGCAGTGCACCGCTGTCACCGATGCCGCGTAGGTTGGTCCTCGAATACGTTGGCCCCAGGTTTCTCACACGTCGAACCAATTGGGTACCCTTGCCGCAAGCGCATTAGAGTTAATGCGATAAAGTGCGCACAGCAAGCGCATTCGTAATTGCAAAGGCGTGAGGGCATTTGGGGACACGACAGATCGTTGGACCGGTTCTAATCTGGCTACTAGTCGCAGCTATCATCGGCGCGCTAACGGAAGTGCCGCCATGGAGCGCCGAGCTGTCCCAAACCATGGCCGTTGAACCCTGGATCGCCGTCGGCCAGATCGTCTCACCGATCATCATGATCATCCTGCTTGTCACCTATCTTGGCATGGTCATCCGCGCCTGGGTCATCCAGGAAAACCTGCCGTTTATCCGGCTGATTTTCGGCGGACTAACCACGCTGGTCATCATGATCATCAGTTTTGTTCTGCAAAACACCTACGGCAAACCACGCCCGTGCCACCTCGAAGAATTCGGCAGCACCTGCCCGGCAGACACCAGCTTCGCCTATCCATCCAGCTTCACTGTCATTGCTTTTGCGCTCGCTGTTGGCCTTGCCTATGCAGTGCCGTGGACGGCGTATCTGGTGTTTCCGTTGGCCATCCTTGAAAGTGTTGCCAGCGTTCTAGCCGGCGAGCAGTTCCCTCACGACGTCGTTGCCGGTGCCGCACTTGGGGGACTGGGAGCTATCGGCCTGCTGTACATGTTCATCAAAGTCCAAACGAAAATGGCCGAGCAGCTGACAGCGCGCAGAGCGCAGCCATCAACAACTGACTGACACCCGTACTCATTCCCGACGCAGCATAGTTTCGGTCGCGGTAATGACGAGCTCCTGATTCCTCTCGCGGGCTCTTTCTGATTCATGGACGTTTACGATAGCGGGTATGACTACGCGCTTTGAGCCGGCCTTGTCCAACAATTGTCTAGTCATGACACACGAACTTGGCGTGTCCAGCGTCGTTAATTGCGATCTGTAGCACAATTAACATTGTCACTACGGAGCGAAAATTGTTGGCTCGAACTTTCCTTGGTGGAGTGCTTTAGGTCAGCGATTTCATTTATTGGCATGTCAGGAACACATAATGAAACTACGGCCAGTATTGTCTGCGAGCGCAGTCGGTGTATTGATCGCAGCCGCGAGCGCAGTCCCATCTCTTGCCTCCGAGGAAGAAACTCCCCGAGAACGGGAGGTTTCAGTAACCCCGGTTGCACCCAGCCCTGAAGCCAAAGATGAGCCGACCTCGAATCCTCCCGAGAATAGTGAGTCTCCCTCCGAAGAAGGAACTGCAGAGGTCGTAGATGAGGAAGAAGACGATACTGAAGATCCATCGTCGATTGAGGATCTGCTCGAAGAGACAGCGGAACCCGTTCGGCCCAGTGTCGAGGCTCCAGAACCGCCAGCCGTTCCAGCTGAAGCCCCTACGAGATTGGAAGCTCTCAACAGCCCATTTGTGGCCGCTGATAATGGATCCAACGTCGCGAATAATGACAGAGCGGTCACCGAGGCGAATACCCCGAACGGTGCAGCACGCTCACAGAATCCTGGCCCAGCACCGCGTGAGGTGTCAAACTCTCCTTTCGCCAATAGTCCGGCTGCTCAAGCTGAATCCGATAACTCGGAAAACGCACCTGAAGGAATAGTTTTCGGCCCTCAAAACTTGCCGATCGTACCGGCCGAAGATGGGCCGTTCGTCGGCGCTGACGCCCTGGCACAAGTGCTGCTAAATGCACAGAATCCTATTGACAACGAACCAGTTGAGGAAACCACTGACGGTACGAGTGAGGCCCCAGGGCGAGTGGAATCACGACGAATCGTTCGACCTGATCAACCTGCTGCAGCTGCCCCGCAAGAAAACATCACGAATCCTCAAACTAGCCCTTCGAACCCAGAGGACTCCCGCTCGGATTCGTTGCAGGATACCCACTCGGCCCCACCGAATAATCTCGTCACGACAGGGGCCGCGTCCGCACTGCTCGCAATTGGTGGTGTACTCATGATTGCCGGTGGCGCAGGGATACTGTTCTGGCACCGCCGCAGCACCAGCAAGTGAGCTACCCGCAAATACTATGCGTAGTCGGTGTTGATGCCTAGGTGCTCCCAGTCCATGAGGTCATCGAGCTGCTGGTTCAAATCCACTTCGGCCAGCTCAAGTGCCTGTTTCCCGAGGACTAGGCGCATTGGCGGATTGTCCTGTTCGGCAAGCGTCAGAATAGCTTGGGCAGCTTTGACCGGGTCGCCAGCCTGGTTGCCGTCCATCGTGTCGGTTTCTTTCCGACGACGTCCGGCAGTTTCGGCATACGCTGCAATCGGTTCTGCGGACTGGTGCAGCGATCGACCAGCGAAATCGGTACGGAAAGGCCCAGGCTGAACAATTGCCACCCGAATACCCAGTGGCCCGACTTCTTGTTGGAGTGCTTCCGTGGTCGATTCCAGCGCAGCCTTCGTAGCGGTATAAAATCCAGAGCCTGGGCTACTGCGCTGACCACCAATCGATGAGATATTAATGATCATTCCGGAGCCTTGTTCACGCATATGGGGCAGAACCTCTTGGATTATGTGCACGGCACCAAAGTAGTTCGTGGCAAACAGCTGCTGCAGCGCATCATCTTCGCCTTCTTCCACCGCAGCGCGATACCCGTAGCCCGCGTTATTGACCAGCACATCAATCCCACCGAACTGCTCCGTAGCACCTTCAACAGCCGAAGCAATCTGCCCTGCGTTCGTCACATCCAGCGGCAATGTGAGCGCAGTATCGGGGTACTGTTCGGCCAGTTCTGTCAAGCTCTCCGTCTCTCGGGCAGTGATGACGGCGTTGTGTCCTGCTTCGAGTACACGCTGGGCGAGTGCGCGTCCCAGCCCTGTCGAGCAGCCGGTGATAAGCCACGTGGTCATGAGGATCCTTTCGGACGACGTTCAGTGTTCTGGTTGCACACTAGTTGCCAAGGTCGTGTTCTGGATACCGATGGGCAGCTGGGAATTTCCTCATATTCTTGGCCAAGATTACGGTTGTGTGCGAGGGAGCTTAGACTCTGATCGTCGGGGAACAATTAAATAGGAGTCCGTTAGGTACTGCTGATGGGTGTGGGTCCTGCTCAAGCTCGAACATCGTCTCCCAGCTCCCAAGGTTATGCTCAGGAATTCCAGGAAGGCCTTAGGGCAGCCGTCTATTCGTCAGCACCATCCTTAGTACGCACCCTAAGCGGCACAATAGTGTCTTGAAAACGACTCAGCAGCAACTAGTCTGCTCTTCGGACATGGTTGGTCGCGTTGCGAACACGTTACCTAGCGAAGGAATTTTTCATTCTGAGTTTGTCAGGTTTTTGATTCATATCCGCAGCACAGAGCGCTCATTGAACAGTTGATCAACCAGATTCGAGGAGGGGCGCAGTTCATGCAATATCAGATCGTAGGCATCGGAAAATTCAACTGCTGAGATTTTTGCAGAGCTCATCGTGAGCTCGTACGCTCTGGAAAATCTATTGGTACATGCCAGTCGACGAGCAAGGTTTGAAAGCAGCCATTCTGAAGTTGGGAGGTCTGATCGCAGACGGGTGGCATTTTTAATAGAGACGACAAGTCCGTCGGGGGAGGGGGACATATCGCTCGTACACAGTTCTCGATCTAACTGACTAGCTTGCTAAAGCTAACCGTGGGGTTTGATCGATTTCTTCGTGTGAGCGGTGTTCGATATCATGCTCTCCCCAAAAACGGATGGCATTCTCTAGCGTTTTCTTTTGCCATGTAGTTTCGGGCTCGTTATGTACGACGAAGAGCTTTCCTTCACTCGCGAAAGGAAGCGTGGCCCCTTTACTGCCGCCGATATTGATTTGGGCTCCACTATCCCGGATTTGCTGGAGCCGGAACTGGAACGCATGGACAGTTTTTCTTAGCTCCCTTTCCTCACCTCGTTGAAAATTGATAGCAAGAGTCAGCTGATCCACAGTATGAGGGGAATAGATAGCAAAATCGAAATTATCGACTTCACCATCACCAGCTCTAGCTTTAACTTTTGAACTCCACTGACGGGAGTCGCCTAGCTCAACTTTCTCGAGTGCTTCACGGTAATGGTCCCGAATAATCGTAAGCTTTTGGCGACCATGTGAAGTCGATTGTTCTACCACGTAGTTCTCGAACAAAATCTGAACGAGCTGCTCTGAAGATTCTGCGTAGGATAGGCTCGGTGCCGACAGTTGAAGTGCATTATTTTTATGCACCCGAGCACGTTCGACGTCCTCCACGCTGAGACTTTCGATAGGAAAAACCACACCAGAAGTATCTAACTGGGATTGTCGATTTTTAGGGGAGACGCGATTTGCCAAGTCCTGCAAGAGTGGCAGTAACTTTTGAGCATCTCCTCCGAGGCTGCTAGCTCGACGAAAATCACTTACGTATTTTAGGGCCCAGTCGTTGTCGGACCCACCAACCAACACACCGATATTTATGAATTCGCCACGGAAAGCATTTGGAACATAACGGAGCACCCAAGATACGTATTCATCCATGGTTCACTCCTTTGCTGCGTTGTTTGCGTGTCGTCGTAACGAGGTGGCCACCATACTACGACGCGAATATAGCCAACGTGCAATGGCTATCAACAAAGTGTCGGAGAAGCCCCATGCAACCGGCACTTGGGACACGATCTGGAGGACATTCAACGGCTTTAGAGAATCGAGTTTATCAGCTCGTTCTATAAAAGCCCCGGGGCTCATTCCCCTTTCATTTTCGGACCAACGATATTCTGGGCCTGGGGTGTGCGAGTAAAAGTCTTCGTCTAGATAACTTTCCATGCCGAGCCATAGCCCATAATCGAAGGCAGTGAGGCTGTGGCTATCCTCTAATCGATAGAGGAATTGGTTATCCTCACCCAAGCACCATTCCCACAAAGCTCCATAGCCCGGTCCATGGTGATGGTTATTGTCACGGTTTAGGTGTGTAAGACGGTCCTCCTGGTGGGCATGATCGATTTCCCGACTCGCAAAACAAACTCCGGGATGTAATGGCTCACCATTATGATTTGTATGCGCATGAGCTACCGCAACTGGTAAATCTAGGAACGAATATTCTGGAGTCGGCACGCCCAAATATTGGGCTGCCCCATGCACAACTACTTCGGCTAACAATGACGATTGATGGTGCGGATTATGTTGGGGTTTTACGTAATATCGATGCCCGTTTGAAGCTATTACATGTAATGGCGTGGATCCAGTCTTCAGAATTTCTTTTACGTGCATTACGTAAGCGATTGCAGTCGGGCGTTGGTACCCCTCTAATATTTCAGGCCATCGTACGGGTAAGGGGTGTACGTTATCGTTCACTCTCACCCTCCTGCATTCCTTTACCTAGCTGGTGAAAAAATACAGTGTTATAGTCTGCGAACACATTCACAACAGGGATCCTTGCCGATTCGTTACACCGCAGAATATTTTGCTTCGCTTCAACAAATTCACGGCAGCTGAGTTTAGAGCTACGGCGCCTAGTTGCGGCTAGGTTTCCCATATGGCCCTCTTACCTGGTGATGTGAATGTGAGATCTGTGCGACAGGTTACACCATAAGATGAGTTGCCGTGTCATTGCTGCAATAACTTGGTTCGTTGTAATTCCAATTAGATGCCCCTGTTTACAAGACAGGCGGTCAAATTAGCTAGAGATGAACAGTCCGACCACGGATAGTAAAAGCCGGTACCACCAACGCTGCAGTTGGGTGGTACCGGCCCTTGTCACCTGGCGACAGGACGATGCCAGGAGCTTATGACACAGTTACAGAAACTGGTTCTTCTTCGGTCACCTCCTGCTTGACCGGACGTGCCAGCATCATGATCAGACCGGACAGCAGTACGCCACCCAGCGCAATCACGATCGTGGCGTTGCTGAGACCAAAGTTCGCGGTGACCAGTGCGGTGAGAATGAACCCACCGATCACAGCACCCGGCTGGCTCATCGACACGATAAATGCGGATCCGGTACCACGGCATTCAGACTGGAAGCATTCGGCCTGGAAGTACATGATGGCCGCGTATGGGCCCAGCAGGAAGAACAGCCCGATCATGTACATCGGCACAACGAATGCTGCATTGCTTGGGCCCAACATCATGGCGGTAAACGCGATACCGGCGATGGTCCAACCGAACACAATCACGTTCTTACGGCCGAAGCGGTCACCCAGCCAGCCGTGGGTCAGATAACCCAGAGCGCCGACGATGTTGGCCACGATAATCATCATCAAAGCACTCGAGGCATCAACGCCTTTACCGGTTTCCAATACGGTGGTACCCAGCACGGAGAAGGTCTGAATGCCCATCCAGTTGAGGATCCAGGCAAAGCACAGCACGATAGTGTTGCGGCGGTGGAGCTTATTGAAGATCATCTTCAGCGGAGCCTCGGTGGTGATCTTCAGCCCGGTGGCATCCGAGATCGCCTGGGCTGCTTCCAGGTTCCCGGCCTTCTGGTGGGCCTTCATCTGCTGCATGGCGCTAAACTGCGGGGTTTCTTTGAGGAAGAAGTAGATCAGCGCGAAGACGACGGCGGCCGGGATCATCGAGATCAAGAAGGCTAGCCGCCAGTTTTCTGGACCAAACCAGGCGGTCACCAGGCCGACGAAGCCTGCTGCCATGAGCGCACCCACGGGCCATCCGGTCTGGACGAACGCGTAGATGAGTCCCTGGTTCTTTTTGACCTTCTTATCCTCGGACAGCGCGAAGACTTCATTGAGATATGTGGCGTTGACCGATTGTTCGGCAAGGGCCACCCCGGACAGTGCGCGGATGCCCACCAGGCTGACGGAGCCTTGGGCCAGCGCGCTGGCACCACCGGCGACGGCGGAGCCACCGACCGACGTCATCATGCCTTTACGACGTCCCAGTTTATCGATCAGTGGGCCAAAGAAAATGATGATCAAGAAGACTCCGGCAGATACCAGAGTGGAGACCAACAGGGCGTGGCTGGAGTCCCAGCCGAAGCTTTCTTCAATACGGGGGAGCAGGGTGCCAAACAGAATGTAATCGTAGACCGCGATGGTCCAGGCGAGGAAGGCGATGATCGTGACGAATCGCGTTTCCTTCAGGCTAATCTTACGGAATGCGTGGGCGTTATCTTGCATAACGACTCCTTGAGTGAGGGCTTCAATGAAGAAGAAAACGCATAGTGTGGAGGTGTGGCCGTGAAGACGTGCGAAAAGGTGTGGGTATGAGGACCCGCGGGGAGCAACGCTTGGCGCTGTTCCCCGCGGGGTGGTTGTTCTCAGAAGTATTCAGTTATTATCGGGCGCGGTAACCGGTTACGCGGTCGCCGCTGCGGTTGCTTTTCCCGCCGACTGGGCCGTTTCGGCGCGCAGGGCAACGGTGGCGTCTTCGTCTACGGTCAGGCGACCATCGACTTCGACCAGGACGACACCGTAATCTTCACGCGCGGCCTCACGGGTGGTGAAGTCATCCAGCACATCTTCTAATACCTTGGCTGGATCGCGCTTGGTTGGGTCCCCGAAGCCACCTGCGGATGGGACCGTGATCTGGATCGAGTCGCCGGCTTCAAGCTGGCGCCCGGTGACCTTCGACGGCCAGGATTCTTCGCCGTCGCGGCCTGGGTTTTTGATCAGCGAGGCGTTCCGGCCATCGTGGCCACCGTGGGCACCCCATGGCAGATCCGATTCGTGGCGTTCACCTTCACACGTGATGACCGTGTCGGTCAGGAACGTGTTTTCGCGAACGATCCCGATACCCCCGCGGTACTCACCGGCTGCTGCAGGTTCGTCACGCAGCTCGTAGCGGTCGGTGCGCATTGGGAAGCGCCACTCGAGCTCTTCAATCGGGTTGTTGCGGGTGTTAGCAATCAGGTTGTCCACCGAGTCCGGACCATCGCCGTTATGGCGGGCACCGTTGGCACCTTCGTTGACCTCCAGGTAGACCCAGTATTCGCCTTGGACTTCATCCCACCCGGAATACGACATGAAGTGAATATGGGCGGAGTTTCCGGCGGTGACCTTTTCTGGCATGACCGGAGCCAGGGCACGCAGTGCCAGGTCAACCGCACGCTGGACCTGCGAGAACCGGGAGAAGGTTGCCGCCGGGTACTTCGGATTGAAGATCGTACCCTCCGGTGCAATCACCTTCAGTGGTTTCAGCATGCCCTCGTTCTGCGGAACGTGGACCGGGAAGGCCACTTCGTCTAAGAACATCATGCGGGTAATGAAGGTAAACGCTGAGACGGTGGTTCCTTCAAATGCACAGTTATATGCGGTTGGCACCTGTTCGGACGAGCCGGTCAGGTCGTAGGTGATCTCGTCACCTTCGATAATGACCTTGACGGCGATCGGCAGTTTCTTACCGTAGTTGCGACCATCATCATCGAGGTAGCCGATTTCAGTTTCGTACACACCATCTGGGATCTTGGCGATTTCCTGGCGCAGCATGGTCTCGGAGTAATCGATCCAGGCCTGGCCGGAATCCTGTACAGCTGCTAAGCCATAGCGTTCCACCAGCGACAGGTAGCGGTTGGACGCCAACTCGGTCGCTGCGATCATGGCCTGGAAGTCACCCTTATTGGAGGTTGGTGTGCGCGTGTTATCCAAAATGTGTTTGATCAGCGGTTCTTGGCGAACGCCCTTGTCGTAGATCTTCAGTGCGCGGAAGATCTGGCCTTCCGACTGCATGTCCTGAATATCCACCATCAGCCCCGAATGTGCGCCACCGTTGTCGATCAGCTGACCCGAAGCACCCGAGAAGCCAACCAGGCTGCCTTGATAGAAGATCGGTTTGATGATCGCCACGTCAGGGGAGTGGGTCGCACCTAGGTATGGGTCATTGTGCAGAATGATATCGCCTTCGTGGATATCGTCACCCAGCACCGAGATGACACCCTTGACAATCTTGGGCATGGAGCCCATGAACATCGGGGTCGAGTCCGATTCGGCTAACACGTTGCCCTCGACATCAAATAGCCCGGCGCCGAGGTCCTCGGATTCACGAATGATCGAGGAATATGCCATACGGAATAGCACGGAGGCCATTTCCTTGGCGGCCGAGTTCAGCGCACCACCGATGACTCGCATCAGAATTGGGGTTGCCAGGTCTTCTGCGGTGGATTCATTGGCTGGGCAAGCAATCACCATGTTGCCGGACTCGTCGATCGTGACACCGAAGCCCGGAGGGACCACGGTAGTGGCGTCGTACTGTTCGACGATGGCTGGGCCTTCGAAGCTTTGACCGATGGCCAGTTTTTCGCGATCGTAGAACGGGGTGGCCAGGGTTGCTGGCTTGCCGCCCACGTCGAAAGTGACCTCACGGGTTTCGATAAGGGCATCTTCTAGCGAGGCTTGTGTGGTTGGCTTTACCGCAGGCAGCTCGGTCATTTCGGCGGTTGCTTCGACACGGATATTGATCAGTTCAACGGCGCTGTGCGAGAAGCGGTGGCCATATTCTTCTTCGTGAGCCGCATGGAAGCGAGTTTCGGCTTCGACCAACCAGGCATCGTTGATCTCACCATCGGGGACATCGAAGCGAATCTCATAACCCTGACCTTCGTAACGGGCATCGGCCAAACGTTGCAGCTTGCGGTGTTCTGGGGCGATGCTCTCGGCATCCAACTGCGCAGTAGCCTGAGCTTCGAGTTCTTCGTAGGAAGACTGCAGAGCTGGGCAATCAGCGTCAGCCAGTGGGAAGCGGACGGTCGAGACGAATTCGTAGCGCTCATCGGTGGCCAGTAGCCCCAGGGCAGCGATAATGCCCGGGTTTGCCGGGACCAGCACGTTTGGAACTTCGAGTTCGGAGGCAATTTCGCAAGCGAACAGACCACCGGCACCACCTGCAGCAACCAGGGTGAAGTCACGAGGGTCGTACCCGCGGCGGACCGAGTTTTCTTCGATCGCCTGGGTCATGCCGTATTTCTGCAGCTGTAGGGCACCAAGAGCGGCTTCTTCAACTGACATGTCCAGCTGGTCTGCCACTTTCTTCATGGCATCCTGTGACAGGTCTGGGCGCAGGTCGATACCGGAACCGGCCAGCATGCGCTCTGGGCGCAGACGGCCCAGCAGCAACTGGGCGTCGGTGGAGGTTGGTTCTTCACCGCCACGGTTGTAGCAAACCGGACCTGGGTCAGCACCAGCCGACTGGGGTCCAACGCGGTACACGCCACCCTGGTCCACGTAGGCGATCGAGCCGCCCCCGGCGCCAATGGTGTCAATGTCGACCATGGGGATCATGGCCTGGTAGTCACCAATCTTGGTATCCAGTAGGTGGCGCATGCGCAGTTCACCCTGGTAGGCGACACCGATGTCGGCGGAGGTGCCACCGATATCCAGGGTGACAATGTTTTCGAAACCGGACTGTTCACCGGCCCACAGGCCACCGATCAGCCCGCCAACAGGACCCGACATCATCAGGGTCACTGGGCGTTTGGCGGCTTCGTTAATTGGGACCATGCCACCGGAGGACTGCATCAGCAGGATTTCACGTTCATACCCCAGGGACTCGATTTCATTTTGCAGACGAGTCAGGTAGCGGGAGACGCGTGGGCCAACATAGGCGTTCAGAGCGGTGGTCGAGAAGCGTTCGTATTCGCGGTACAGCGGAACAATGTCGCTGGAAAGCGACAAGTAAGCTTCTGGGAATTCTTCGCGAACGATTTCGCCGATGCGCTGTTCGTGGGCTGGATTCAAATAGGAGTGCAGCAGGCAGACGGCGATGGCTTCAACACCGGCGGCTTTCAGTTCGCGGACACGTTCGCGAACTTCGTCTTCGTCCAGAGCGCGCAGCACGTCACCGTATGGTGCGGTGATGCGTTCGTTGACGGTCAGTCGGTGGCGGCGTTTGACCAGCGGGTGGGTCTGCCATGGGAGGTCTTGTTGCAGCGAGAAGTTGTGCGGCTTCTTGTGGCGAGCAATATGCAAAATATCGCGGAAGCCTTCGGTGGTGATCATGCCGACTTCTGCACCCTTGTGGGTCAGCGCGGTGTTCGTGGCGACCGTGGTGCCGTGGACAACCTGGTCGACTTCGGCAAGCGTGATGCCGGCTTTCGCCACCAAGCGCTTCAGACCATCAACAACGGCGATCGACGGATCTTCTGGAGTTGAGGGGACTTTCTCGACAAACCCAGTGCGTGATTCATCATCTGAGTAATATAAGTCGGTGAAAGTGCCACCAACGTCTACACCTATGCGCTTCATGTGTTCCTCCTATATGGAAATGGCATGGAAGTTGTATCGCGAACTTGGAAATAGGGAGGCGGACGGGAGATCCAAAACCCGAAAACCGCTGGGAGTTTTTCTGTTAGGAGCGATGCTCGAACCTACTTGGCGGGCGTGTGACTCACATCACCTTTTGTTGCTACTCAGTCAATTTAGTTGCTAACTAAGCAATTATCAAGAGGGGTTGGTGAGAAATTTATAGAAATTTGTCACTCTTTCAGGACTCAGGGCCTCTTGCCGGGTGGGCCTGAAAAAGGGGTGCAGCAAAGTCCTGTAGATGCTCGTTGGGTTTGTCGATCAGTCACTGCTCAGGCTCTTCGGGGGATAGGCGTGCCCGCTCAGGGGTGACGCATTGTGAAGGTTGAGCCGAGCGGCTGGTCGTCAAATTCGAGGGACTTGAAGAGTGACTAAAAGATGGCCCTGTGCCTGGCAATGCACCTGTGGCGCGGTGATCTGGCGTTATAGCCTCGCGTGAGAGGGTGCTGGTCGCAGCGGGTCCCTGTTAAGCGCCTCCGGGACTTCACGCTCAGTCAGAGTGTGAAGTCCCGGAGAGTATGGTGCTAATGCTTACTTGGCTGCCAGGGCCTGCTGTGGGGCTTTGGCGGTTGGGGTGGGAACGGTGTCTTCGAAGTTCGGCAGGTTGTTGAGATATTCCACAACGGTGCCAACGGATTCGACGTCACCGAACTTGTTGTCGATGTCGAACAGGTTCCAGGCGACGGTGCCGGCAACGCGGTCACCGATGGCTTCGCGGACAGCAATTGGACGGAAGCCTTCAGCCATGGCATCTTCGACGGTGTTGCGAACGCAGGCGGATGCGGTCACGCCGGTGACGATCAGGGTGTCGATGCGGTTAGCGGTCAGGAACTGGTTCAGGTAGGTGCCAGGGAACGCTGAGGCGCGCTTCTTGGTGATGACCAATTCGCCTGGTTCTGGGGCGATGCGCGAGTCGATGTCAGCTGCACCGGTCGAAGGATCCAGGGTTTCCAGAGGAATCTTCTGCGACCACAGGCCCATGTCTGATGGCAGTTCTGCGTTGAGAACTTCGTAGGCGGTGGTGATGAAAATGACTGGGACACCCTTGGCGCGAGCGGCAGCGTTCAGGTCCTGGCAAGCAGGAATAATGGTATCCATGTTGCGGCAAGTGAATGCGTGACCTGGGCGGGTCCAGGCGTTAGCCATGTCAATGTGGATGACCGCTGGGCGAGTGCCGAAGCCAACGCGACGCTTGAAGCCACGGCCTTCCATCTCCTGGGCGCCCAGGTTGAAGGCGTTGTCCAGTGCTTGTTCTAGCTGGTTTTCGATTTCTTTGTAGGCTTCGTCCGATTCGTAAACGCTATCCACCATGGGATTCTCCTTTAAAGTTCATTCTGTGATTCGCATCACGGGGTGTGTTGCTGATACAACAATCTAGTTGCTGTCTAAGCAATATGCAAGAGTTTTGTGAAAAGATTTTTTGTGCCCCCGCGCTCCCTAGGTTTGACGCGGCCATTTGCTGGATCAGACATCGATTCTTGGCAGAAAGTTCATGTTTTCGACATGCAAAAATCAGCACAAAAAGTTCTCGTGCAACGCGTTGCGGTTTAAATAAAAATTCAGCCGCCCACGACAATGGAGCGTGGGCGGTGGAGAGTGCTTGTGTGCCCTGCGGTGCTACGTGGCGCGACGCTGGGCGGATAGGGCGAGGCTGAGCGCGCCAATGAAGCGGCCCCAGCCGGTAGTGAAGGCAACGGCCATCGCGCCAATCATTGGTGGGATGCCTGGAACACTGATGACCAAGAAGCCAACGCCCACGCCCAGCGAGCAGGCCATGAACCAGATCCAGGCTTGGCCGGCATACGCATTTAGGACGTTGAGTGTGGCTTCGTAGATGTAGGAAGACGCGACCGGAATCATCGCGGCCGATAGCACCGCAAGTTCCAGGTGGGTCAGGGCGAATTCGTCGCCGTAGATGAATTCCAGTACCGGGGAACCAGCAAAGATGATGATCGGGATCGCCACGACCACCAGGATGATCAGTGCTCCCGAGACCTTATGTGCACGGCGCAGCAGTTTGCGTGCACCGGATTCTTCGAAGGTCCAACGAAATGAGGTGATGAAGATGTCTTTGAGGGTGTCGCCGGTGAGGTTGGCGGCCGTCAGCAGATACGCTGCGGTGGCAAAAACACCGGTGGTCGCATCGTCGGCGATCACCGACAGGAACAGAATGGGCAGATACAACGAGAGCGCGGCAAGGGACTCAGAAATCGTGGTCGGCACCCCTGCGCGCAAGATCCGCCGGTAACCCCCCGGTGCGGCTGCCGGATCCTGGGGCACTTTCAACACATAGCGTTGCGCCGAGGCGGCTACCAATGCGGAGCCAATACCCACACACAGCACCGTCAGGGCAATGTTGTGCGTGAGCATGATGGCTACAAAGGCGATAACCATGGTCAAGGCACTGTTGGTGATACTGTGCAGCCCGATGAGTAACAGGCGATTCTCGCGCTGGAACCGGGCATATAAAATGTCGTGATAGACGTCGAAGCATCGCACCGCCACCACGGCAGCTAGCAGCGGGAGGTTAGCGCTGGGATCAATCTGGTAGTAGGCCACGATGATGAGAATTGCAGCCCCAGTGCCGATCAGCCGCAGAATCAAATAGGACTTCCAGGTGAAACTGGTTTGTAAGCTCAGATAGACAGTGCGCAAGCCCAATTGCCCGATAATAAACACCGGGGTCACAATCGCCAAGGTCAACGAGTATTGGCCGACGGCGGCAGCACCGTCGCCAACGCGAGCGAATAGCCAGACCAAAAACCACTGGGCTATGGCCCAGCTGAGGGAGCCGCCTGCAAAAATGTACCGGTCGATAGCGCGGGTTTTAGCCGGTTTGAGATCAACGGTGTCAGACATCGGCTGGCCACTTAGCGTCTCGATGGCTGACGAACGAGGTGCGACTCAAGCTGGTGGGTGAGTTTTCTTCCTGCACACCAAGCATGTACACCTGTTGGAAGCCAACCCCAATGCCAGTGATTTGGAGGAGTCCGATAATCTCGCTCGAGTTCAGCCATATTTCAGCGCGTCCTGAACCATCTATCTCGAGCCCTGCAGTAACAGTACTAGCCATACGGTCCATTCCATCCGCCACGATCCTGGGCACTGCCGACTCGAACAGGCGGAGGAGCATTACCAGTGCAATACGCTCGGGTTGCCAAGCCGTGACAACAACCGCTAAGGGCGTTACGCGAAATGGCTGCCTCTTCATGTGTGCCGACAGAAGGTGTGATTCGCCTAGACATTTAGATTTGTGAGTTGCTTCATGATTCTATCGCAAGGGCGGCGAAAATGAATGGGTTACAGAAAACTCAAATCATAAACTATGTCAAAGTATTTGTCTATAGCTCTTGCACAGGCACGGCCGTCAGTTCAAGATAGTAGTCAACTGCTAGTTTCCAGGTCCTGATAGATAGTGAAAGCACCATCCGACTCCACAAAAGAAAATAGAGGGTCCGTGCGTAAATTCAAAATTATCAGTGGCATCACGGCTACTTTGGTCATCGGTTGGTTGCTCTTCGTAACGCTCAATGTGCTGTACCCGTCTCAGGGCGACCTCGACTCCCCAAATGACGCTGTGGTCAGCCTCTCGCCGCAGCACTACCGGTTGCCTCTTGCAGAAGAGGTATGGGCAAATACCGGCACAAATACCCTGGTGATCTCATATGTTGAGCCTGGACTTGGACAATTCGGAAGCTATACACCGCAGCAGCTCCCTGAAGCTGTGGTCGAATACTGCCAGACTGAACCACGCGACGACGTCGTGTGTCTGTCTCCAGTAGAAATCTCTACGATCGGTGAGGCATTTTCTATCAATGACTTGGCAACGGAACAGTCCTGGGACTCAATCACGGTTGTAACCAGCAAGTGGCACACTTTTAGAACCCGGTTCCTGTTCAGCCAATGCATCGATGACGTCGTGGACGTCAACATCGTCTACCCTGACTCCGAGATGACGGCAGAGCAGTGGGGCTGGTATCTCGCCTACGAAAATGCAGCGTTTATCAAAGCGCTATATGAAGGCACCTTCCGCTGCTGACCCCTCAAACTCGAGAATCGCTCACGCGGCCAAGAACATCTCGAGGTGCCAGACGCGTCAGCTGCGTGACATGCTTGGGGCTAAGTTCCGCCACACTGCTAACGCCCAGTAATCCCATGGTCCGACGAATTTCAGACTCCAGAATGGCAATCATCCTATTTACGCCCACACGGCCACCGGCCATGAGACCGTAGAGCCACGCGCGGCCGACCATGGCAAAATCTGCACCGAGCGCATGTGCTGCCACCGCATCCGCGCCATTCATCACCCCGGTGTCTACCAAGATGGTTGTGTGATTGCCGACTTCGCGCGCTACTTCGGGCAGCAGATGAAACGGAACGGGTGCACGGTCAAGCTGTCGTCCTCCGTGATTCGACAGTACGATCCCGTCAACCCCTGCATCGACCATGCGCTGGGCATCCGCCAGCGTTTGGATGCCTTTGACAACAATCTTGCCGGGCCACATGTCACGAACTGTCGCCAGGTCAGCTTCAGAAATCGTGGGATCAAACGCTGCTGTAATCAGATCGGATACGGTACCACCGGTATTCGACAGGGAAGCAAACTCAAGACGCTGGGTGGTCAGAAAATTAAACCACCAAGAAGTTCGCGGCAGCGCATCGATCACCGTCTTTGCAGTTAGCTGTGGCGGAATCGAAAAACCATTGCGTGTATCCCGCATGCGGTTACCAGCAATTGGCGTATCGACGGTGAACAACAGGGTGTCAAAGCCAGCTGCAGCAGCGCGTTCCACCAGGCCGTAGGAAATATCGCGATCCTTCATCAAATACAGCTGAAACCAGTTGCGACCCTGCGGATTGGTGGCTTTGACTTCTTCGATCGACACAGTCCCAAGAGTCGAAAGCGAAAACGGGATACCAGCGGCACCAGCAGCCCCGGCACCGGCAATCTCACCTTCGGTCTGCATCATCCGGGCAAACCCCGTCGGTGCCAACCCGAACGGTAACGCACTGGGGCCACCCAGAATCTCAACCGAGGTATCAATCTCAGGAGCAGGTCTCAAGATTTCTGGGTGAAATTCAATATCCTCGAACGCCTGCCGGGCGCGACGATACGAAATCTCGCCTTCTGCCGAGCCATCAGTGTAATCAAACGCAGCCTTCGGTGTCCGCCGCTTGGCAATCAGACGCAGATCTTCAACGGTTAGTGCCTGTGTCAACCGACGTTTGGTGGCGTTGAGTTCAGGTTTCTTGAACTGCAATAGTTCTCGCAATTCACCGAGTTTTGGAAACTGACGTTGGATTGACATCGGGTCGAACTCCTTCACTGACAAGCTACAGCTCAGCTTGATGGGCCAGCCAATGATAGTCAATAACCTCTCGGCAGCTGACCCTAAATCGTGTATTGTGACACCCATCTCACCGAGTCATACACCTTGCGGAGGAACACGTGCGTGCTGCCCTTTTATTGGGATCCGATAGGACACTCAAGGCCTGGGAATACGAAGCCCTCGAGCTTGCCATCAACCAAGGTCTAGACATTACAACAGTTCTGCACTGCACTAACGACCAAGAGCCGCCACGCAAAGCGCAACATGCGGCATACCATGCCCTCACATTTGCGAGTCGCTCGCGAATGTCGATGCTTCGGGAACGCGATGTCACGCCGCTATTACGCAATGACGTCGAGGTCCTGTATTTCCCCTCCGAATGGGAAGAGTCTTGGCAGCGCATCCCCGACAGTCTCGCCGAGCAGCTGGAAGGTCACGACGTTGTCCTAAAATTTGGGATGAACCTACTCAAAGATCCTGAGCACCTTCCCGTACCCCACGGGGTTGTCGCTTATCACGACGCCAATCCTGAAGGGCATCGCGGGCGGCCACACGGCTTCCATGAACTCACAGCCGGCGAAGCAACCATGAATATTGCTGTGCATCAACTGGGCGACACACACGAGGGTGGACGCATCCTGGCCGAAGGATCCTCTCGCGTTGTGCCAACCTCATACCGTGCAACCCTGAGCAATGCGTATGAGGCGAGTATTCCGTTGCTTGCCAAGGCCATGCATACTCTAGAGAACCAGCGCACCAATTCATACACAGCGCCAGAATTGAAACACCGACTACCGACCAACGGCCAGGTGCTCAAAACACTGGGCAAGATGGCCACAGCACTGGTCGGACGCGGACTTTATGGAGCATTTCGTGAAAAACGTTGGAACGTAGCATATGTGCCGCAACCATTCGACCCAGATAATCCGGTACAACCTCATTTCGACGATATGCAGCCCATTACTCTTCCGGAAGGCTACACCTTCGCAGCGGATCCCTGCGCGTATCACAATGGCCGTCTGTATGTAGAAGTCATGCACGGCAGCACCGGAAAAGGTGAGATTTTCGCCTATGCCGATGGGCAGGGTCAACGTGTCGATTTACCTGTCGACGGGGGACACCTTTCCTATCCTCAGATTCTCGAATACGAAGGCGTGACATATCTCTTTCCTGAAATGGGAGACGTCGGCCCTCCCACGTTTTTCGAACTGGATGAAGAACAGCTCACCTCCAAAGCGACACATCAGCTGCTTGGTCTTGAAACCGAGCGCGTTATCGACCCCACGCTGATCGAACATGAAGGGCATTGGTATCTGTTCGGTGGACGACCAGAAACCGTGGGGGAGCGGCTTGAGCTTTGGGTTAGCGACAGCCCGTTTGGGCCATGGGCGCTCCATCCACAAACACCGGTGTGCCTAGATCCCCGCTCGGCACGCATGGCAGGGCCCCTCATCCGAGCACATGGCAATTTATATCGGACGGGGCAAGACGGATCCGTGAGTTACGGTCGAGGCGTGACCATCAGTCGAATAGAAAAACTGACCCCCACCGAGTTCGCTGAAACACGCATGAGCCCCTTTACAATCCAAGGTGCCTACGGGCCACACACGATCTTGCCAACGGAAGACGGGTACTGGCTGGACTACTACACTGAGCAAACCACACCCATGGCTGGAGTCCGACGAGTCAAAGGCCGACTCAAATAGTCGGAACTCGTGAGAATATGACATGCCTGTCAGAAGGCAGTCAATGGAGTGTGCTTAGTAGGGCTCTGGTTGATAATCCGCTAGGTCATCATTATTGAAGCGCTCGCGGACTTCTTCCAGCTCATCCCAGTCAACATAGACAACGGACTGGCCACCGGATTCACGACCTGTCCCAGTGGTTGGCAGGGTGAAGCTCGTGATATCATCCGAACGTACAGACGACATTGAGGTACCTAGACCAAGCATCTGGCTGATTCCGAAGTCACCGTCGAATGCTACATACGGCGTAGTGGTCTCCACAAGTTCATTCATCTTTGCGGGATTTGTCAAAGTATCACGGGTCAGTACTTCTTGTGCGAATGAGCGCATGAACAACTGCTGATTGGCTGCACGAGAGTAATCACCATCTGAGAAGGCATAGCGTTCCCGAACAAATATCAGAGCCTCGTCGCCATCGAGCGTAATTGGACCTTCAGCAAATGACATGCCGTCCACGGAAAAAGCGCGCGGATTGTTGACTTCGACTCCGCCAACAGCGTCAGTAAGGTTCTTGAAGCCATTGAAATCGATGACGGCAATATGGTCGATCCGCTGGTCGAGCAGGCCTTCAACCGTTTGAACCATAAGTGGCACTCCGCCATAGGCCAACGCAGCGTTAATCTTGGACTGTCCATGCCCAGGGATATCAACCCAGGAGTCTCGCATGATCGACATGATCTGAACGCCGCTGCGATCCGAAGGAATATGGGCAACCATAATTGAGTCTGCGCGGCTGCCAAGGTCATCAAGAATTGGTTTCGATGTATCAGCACGCGAATCGGAACCTAGCAACAGAATGTTTACTGCAGGATCGTCGTGTCCTTCAGCTGGTTCTGTTATCGCCGGGCGAAGTTCTTCTTCTGGAAATGCTTCACCGATGGTCTCAAAATCTTGAAACTTGGACAGCCATCCCCATGCAAGACCGGCGGCGATGAGTAATGCGACGAGAAACGACCCCAGAACCCACAACGAAACCTTTTTGCTCTTCTTGGAAGAGGACTCGTCTTCCATTTCTGGGAACCTAGGGGTGTTATCAGTCATAAAACTGACTATATACGCATATACGCCACGTGCTAGCACTTAGTATTAGACCCAGTGAGTGCGGACATCGGAAGTAAAAGAAGCATAACTGACGCCATCAGTTTCCAAAATGTCACCCATGATCAAATTTTCTACTACGGCTAATGACGTGGCGTCGTTGCCACAATTCCTTGAAATACTCGTTGAGGGTAGCTTTCTCACCAATAGGTTCTAGATCTTGGGTTTCGCCACAGAGATCCTCAACGCTTGGGCCTTTTGCAGGATGAGTATTTTCAATAGCTCCACGGAAGCGTTCGTCCTCGTTAGCTAAGAGAGACAGGGTACTCTTGTCGAATTCGTTCTGATGGTGGAGGAACACGAACTCCGCAGCACGTTCGTCCAAGACAGCGTGCACTCTTGCTGACCCCGATATTCAATATAGGTTAGCGGGAATCATTTACCCCGAAACTTCTTGGACCTTGCCGAGCGTAGTCATGGTTTTGTTAAATCGCTTGGCCTCTGAGCGATTTTCCAAAGTGAATCTTGTTGAAATCGTTCAGAGGCCAGCTGCGGTTTATACGCGAGGTAGGGGGTTACCGCTTAGATGCACGGTACCCCGCAGCACGAGCTGCGGTGGTGGTCTTGAAGCATTCTTCTGGGACGGTGACGTTGTAGAAAGCTCCACCACGTACGTGATACTTCCAATCGGTACCATCGGTTGGACGGTTACCCTTTATCGGATGGCTAGCTGGACAACTCTTACCGGTGGCTTTGACCTTATTCGAGCTGCTTGACGTTTTGGAGTTCGAGGACGACGTCGTCCCTTTAATAGGACCAACCTGGGCTGACGTTCTGTTCAGCGTGGAGTACCCACTTCGCTTGCCGGTGACTCGAACCGAGATCTTCTTGCCCCGATCTGCAGAGGTCAATTTGTACTGCGACTTCTTGGCGCCGCTGATGGCTTTGCCGTTGCGCAACCATTGGTAGCTAAATGTGGTTCCGGAGGTCCATTTGCCTCGGGTGACTTTCAGCGTTTTGCCGACGGTGGTGGTTCCGGTGACCTTCGGGCGAGCCCCGGTCAAGGTGCCGCGGGTGGTCTTGGCTCGTTTTGGCGAAGTTTTGGAAACGGACTTATACCCGGACTTCTTGCCGGTGACCTTGACCGAGAGTTGTTTTCCGACGTCTGCGGCAACAGGCTTGTAGGTCTTCTTTGTGGCTTTTGAGATGGCCTTACCATTGCGTAACCACTGGTAAGTCAGCTTGGTACCCTTGGTCCAGGTGCCGGTCTGGGCGGTGACGGTGTGGCCGACCTTCGGTGTGCCTGAGACTTTCGGTCGGGGAGCGCTCAGGGTACCAACGGCGGTCTTAGCCTTCTTCGCAGAGGTCTTTGCTACGGACTTATAACCCGATTTCTTACCGGTGACCTTGACCGAGATGCGTTTGCCGACGTCTGCAGCGACCGGTGTATAGGTTTTCTTGGTGGCCTTGGAGATGGCCTTGCCGTTGCGTAGCCACTGGTAGCTAAACGAGGTGCCCGAAGTCCAGGAGCCGTGGGTGATCTTGAGGGTCTTGCCGACCTTGGCGGTGCCCGAGATTTTTGGGGTCGAGGATCTCAGCGTGCCAGCAACGGTTTTGCTCAGTGCTTTCGAGGCCTTGGAGATGGTCTCGTGGCCGGCTTTGGAACCGGTGACTTTGACCGAGATGTTTTTGCCGACGTCAGCGGCGACTGGCTTATAGGTTGCACCGGTGGCTTTTGAGATGGCCTTGCCGTTGCGCAGCCATTGGTAGGTCAGCTTGGTCCCCTTGGTCCAGGCACCCGTTTGAGCGGTCAGGGTGTTGCCGACTTTCGGCGTGCCCTTGATGACGGGGGTGGTCGCAGCCAGGGGAGCGCCGAGTACATTGCTGACCGCCGTTGCTGAGCTGGTGACCTGGTGGCTGAAGCAGTTAGTGATCTCACCGGTGACCTGAACGGTCACGCGTTTACCTTGATCTGCTGCCTGCAGAGTGTAGCGCGATGACGTCGCACCGCTGATCGGAGTGCCATTGAGCAGCCACTGATACGACACCGTAGTGCCGGTTGGCCAGCCGGTGCTCTGCGCGCTCAGTGCTTTGCCAACAACGTTGGAACCTGACACGGTGGGCTGCTGTACAGCTGAGGCAGGGAAACTGATGGGCTCAGTGGATGCAGAGGTGACCGGTTCTTGTCCCGAGCCTGCTGGTGGGCTGACACGCACTGCAAGTGTTGAGCAGATGTCGTCGTTGGTAGGTACATACACTGAGGCAATGGCTGCTGGGATGGCGACACCGTCGCGCAGCCATTCAAAGGTTGATCCGTCTTCAGCATTGGTATCAGCAGTGAGGGTAGCCCCGACTTGTGGGGTTCCTGTGATCGCTGCGGTGAGGGTTTCAACGGTGCCAACCGCTGGTGTTTCGGTAGTAACCGAGCTGGTGGTTTCAGGAACTGCCAGTTCGGCAGCATTGGCCGGTACAAAACCGGAAACAGTGATCGCACCGATCAGTGCGACACCGGCGAAAGCCCGCCGGAATTTCAAAGGTGTGAGCTTCATTCCAGGATCATATCCCGGTGGCTGACGCCCTTTTGAAACAGCACATTTGTGAACTGAATTGCGCACTTTACGTGATGTTCACGTGAATATACGCGAGTATTTTTCCTAGCGTGGCTGGTGCGTTGCCTGGACCTGTTTGGATTATTAGGTGTTGGGTTTCTGTGCCTTGGAAGTCCATGTCGTTTCTTCTACGAAAGAGTAGATCATGAGGGTTCAGCGTTTCCTCGATCGGCACCCTACTACGTGGCGACCATTGAGATTTCTTGCCATGCTCTTGCTGTCTGTAGGACTCTTGGTGGCCGGGCCAGTTCCGGTTGCGCTCGCAGCGGCCCCGACTGTTCACGCACCAGTCGTTACACTTATGCCACAATCCGAGGGTGATGCTCCTACGGAAGATGCTGAAACCTTCGACGGCTCCGCACATGATGCACAGCTCGCCGACACCGGCGCTCAGCGCACGCTATTGCTCACGATTGGCGGTTTACTCAGTGTTGGTGCAGGACTCACCGCATGGTGGGTGTCGCGGCGCAGTACATCGCGGCACTAGCGCCGTCGTCATATTCCATAGCTGTAGCGTTTGTCCTACAGCTTTTTGGTCTATGTGTCAAGGATGAAATACACTAACGTCGGCGCGCGATTCCAAAGCTAACCAGGATAATGACTCTTCCATAGATTTCCTTGCGCGCTCAAAGACGAAACGAGCAGTGATGACAACTACCCTGAATGACAAGAAAACACGTGTTGGAGTCAAACCGACTCCGCTGAAACTTTTCATTCGGGCGGCTCTTGCCTTGCTCACCGTTTGGGTCCTGTTTTTCTCAGGGGGTGTGGTGTTCCCCGTACAAGGTGAGATCGAAGCCCACAGCGATGCAGTAGTAAGCCTGGCGCCGCAGGAGCATCGATTATTTACGGCGTTACAAGTGGTCGAAGCTGACAACCCCGAGGCGCTGGTCATTTCGCATTTTGACGGACAGATGGGTCTCAATGGCTCCGGGGAGTCGCAACAACAAATAGACGTGACCGATTACTGCGAGGAACACAGCGGGAACGGTGTTATCTGTTTTACCCCGTCAGAAGTTGCGACCATTGGTGAGGCATTCGCCGTGCGTGACATTGCAGCCCAGGAATCTTGGGAAACTGTAACTGTGGTGACGAGCCGGTGGCATGCATTTCGGGCGCATTACATTTTCGAGCAATGTATTGGCGATGATATTGAAGTCAACCTGGTGCATTCTGATTCCGACGAACTCAGCGCAACCGATTGGTTCGCACACCTTGTGTATGAAAATGCTGCGTTTTTCAAGGCGCTGTGGCAGACCACTACTCGGTGCTGAAACTTAGCGCCCTGAAACCTGGGGCGATACCGGGGTGCAGCGCACGCTGATGCTTGGTGGTTTACTTACTGTTGGTGCAGCGCTAGCCGCGCGGAGGGTTTCGCGTCGCAGTATTATCAATGCGCCAACAACATTGTCATTGGCAGTATTGAAAGTTGCTAACGTAGCATTTCAAGACGCGCTCTTGGGCCGTTCTCAGTTTAAGTATCCGCCGCCAGCCTGACACGTCCTATCTGAATCCTCGTTAACCGATTGTCTTTCTCCAGGAGGCTCGCTGAGCAAGTCCACCCTTGGATGGTGCCTCGTTCGAAGTCGTCGATTTCGATTCTGTTTTAGAACTCGTAGCTACCTTGAGCTTCCTGACCTGTTTGGGCGTCTAGTTTAGTGTTGAGCCGCCATTGCTTCTGTGAGTGGTTCGATCCGAGAGTCTCCGGTCTTTTGAAGTGAGCTTTTACTACGACTTCTCGGCACCATAGTTTGAGTCCAAAACCAACGCCTAACTGAGCCCGAAACTATAACCGAGTATCAATCATTTTGAATCGCCATCCAGACCGGTAATTTTCAAGTCGGGTGAGACCAGCGTGTGTTTAGGCGGCGAGTTGTGTGTCCTCCTGTGACGGTGGGGCGGGTTGGTTAATCCAGGCCGCAGCGGGCAGCTGCAGGGTTTTGGGTAGCTGGT
>NZ_LXEY01000014.1 GCF_001657475.1 Enteractinococcus helveticum | reverse complement strand
CTCGTAGACGTCACTCAGCGTTAGATTACCAACGGCCCGCCGAGGTCCACTATGGTGGACTCCAGCTTGCCACCGCAGCCTAAAGAAAACCCATCAACAAGGTGTCCGAAAAACGCAGGGCAGACCAAAGTCACCACACGGGATGGTTTTCGTTTCGCCACAATTTCACTGATCAAAAGTTGGGGCTTGATGTCGCTGCACTACATGATATTCGCGCCTACACCGAGGAAGGCGATGAGATGCGCACGCGACTAAAGACTCACCACTATTGACCAGCGACTATGTCACAAAGTAGGTATCGACCACCGGGCCGCATCAAAGCAAGACGTATCAACTGGTCACGTCGAATAAAGGCATGCCAGCACGGCTGGCATGTACGGCGATTAGCAAGGTGTCCGGTTCAAAGGATCGCGTCGAAGAAATGTAGACTACATGCGCCAACCAAAGGAGCGCATGCGGCCTTCAATCGATGGGCAGGTATCTACGACCACATTCATGCCTGCAGCCAGTGCCTTGTCCACGGCCTCGGCACCACCGACGTCTTTCTGGAACCAGATGTTTTTAATGCCTTTGCGAATGGCTTCATCTACGACGCCGACCGCAGCGGCCCCGTTGATGAAGACATGCACGACGTCCACGGGAAACGGGATTTCATTCAGTCGCCCAAACGCCCGGTCGCCATTGACTGGTTCTCGCCGGAGATTTACCGGGACGACATGCATACCAAGTTCGGATTTCAAAAAAGAGGCAATGGGTTTGGCGACACGGTCGGGGCTGTCGGTGAGTCCCACAACGGCCCAAGTGGCACCGGGAGTACCAAGCAGAGAGACAATGAGCTGCGGATTATTGGCCGCTTCGGGCCGATTTGAAAGCTGTGTCATGCCACCACTATAAAGTTGTGACACGCATCACGTCTAGCGTGGTGATTTACCTAGCGTGTTTCAAACCGTATCCTTAGAGTTGATTATTCTCCAGGAGGTAGCGTGGCCCAAGTGGTGTATTCGACCCGGTTAGCTCAGTTATGTGCAGCTACCGGCGTGGAAACCGTATTTATTCCAGAACAGTTATGGAATACACGGCTCAGTGAAGCGTTTGAGGATGCACAAGGTAATATCGCAACCGCCGACGGGATCACCGAGATCGATTTTCACGTCGTGCGTACGGGCACGCCCGATGGTGCGGTCATGGCCGCTGCAGGTTATCGACACGCAGGTGGCCCACCAGCCGCCGTGGTGCTGGATGCATCCCAGGACTTTCTGACCACCCTGGATAAGATCGGCCAAGCGGTCCGAGATAAGCTGTCAATGGTCATCATCCTGGTGGAGCCTGACGAACGATTCAACGGCATCAACGCAAATTGGGCGAGCCTGGTAACCGGCATTGGGGCCATTGCTATCCCAGCAGGTGAAGCCGAAAACGCCTCGCAGGCCATGGTCGATGTGATCGAGGGCCTCAATAAACAGCTGCCGTCCGTACTGATTATCAAACCTGAAAATCTCGACGCCGAGATTACCGATGAAGCCGAACCAGAATTTGCCGCCCCACGCACCGGGGCTGTCCCCCAGACTTCCCAGATCGTGCGTGCCGCAAAATCCTTAGCCCGGGCCCGCTGGCCGCTGGTGATTGCCGGTCGCGGTGCCCGCCACGCCAAATCGGCGCTGGTGGACCTGGCCAAGACGACCGGGGCCCTGTTGGCAACCTCGGCCGGGGCTCACGGACTATTCGAGGAACAAGATTTCAACATCGGCGTGCTGGGACGCATCTCCACGCCAACCACTGCTGAGCTGGCACGCAATGCCGATGTGATTGTCTCCTTCGGGTGTGCTTTAGATGATTGGACCACGCGAGATGGCAAGCTCATTGGCCCCAATACCTTATTGATCCAGGTCGATACCTCGCCCTGGGCGGTGGGCCGATTTACCCCGGTGTCCCAATCGCTGATCGCCGATGCGCAAGCAGTGGCCACCTCCCTGGACCTGGAAATCAACAAACTGCTGGCCGAACCCAAGGTCGGTTATCGGACCCAAGAGACCGTCGAGCAGCTGACCACCAAGTACTGGAACTCCCGGCCCATCCCAGAACACCAACTGCGCGAAGACACCGTGGATCCACGCGCGTTTCTGGACCGGTTAGAAGAGGTCCTCCCGGAACAACGCACCGTGATCGTCGACCAGTCGGCCCAGGCCGGCTATGCGACCAGCTACCTGCGGGTTTTAGATCACCGTGGCTATATGTTCTTCCCCTCCGGCGCCGTCGTGGCCGGCATGGGTGCTTCGATTGCGCGCGATGACCGCATGATCGTCGTCGTCACTGATGAATCTGGACTCATGGATGCGCTGGCTGACTTCCGCACCGCCGTGGCGAATCTGCAGCGGGGCGCGCTGGTCGTCTTCCAGCAAGAAGCACCCGTGGTGGAGATGGCCCGCTACTACGGTCTGCCGGTGCATGAAGTCACCAGCCTGGACCAACTGCGCGAAGACATGTTTACCTCGGGCGTGGTGGTCTTAGCCGTCCAGCAACAATAGGACCCCAACCGCGAAGTGATTTGCGCGCGCTGATCGAACGTGCTGAGCTGAGCTCATGAGCACCGTGAAACTGTCGATCTTAGACCGCGCCAACACTCGGGTTCACGACGGCGAGACCGTCTCCGCCCGACAGATTTTTGCTGAGGTCACCCAGCGGGCAAAAGCCGCAGAACAGCTGGGCTATCACCGTTTCTGGGTCGCCGAACACCACTCGGTGCCCGGGATCGCAGGCTCGGCTCCGACCCTGCTCATCCCCCATCTGGCCGCAGCTACCTCACGCATTGGCTTAGGCACCGGCGGGATCATGGTGCCCAGCCACCAACCCTTGGTGATCGCCGAACACATCGGCACGCTGCAGGCGCTGGTAGGGTCGCGCCTCGATGCCGGCCTGGGTGCTTCCGTGGGTTTTACCAAACCGGTGCGCACAGCGCTGCGACAGACCGACGACGCTAAAGACTACTTTGGCGACGACGTCGACCAACTGATCGCCTATCTGGATGGCACCGCAGACATCACCGCCTACCCACAGGATGCCTCGCAGACCGACCTGTTTGTGCTCACCGGCGGGCGCGCCGCCGAGTTCGCAGCACAACGCGGCATGGGCTTGGTGCTGGGTGGTCCTGCGGTGACTAACGGATTGAGGACTACCCGAGACGTTAATAAGGCCGTGGTGGCCTACCGGGAAAACTTTGTGCCCTCCTCGCGGCGCCAGCAAGAGCCTTATATCATCGCGTCAGTCAATATTGCCGTTGCCCACAGCCGTCAAGCCGCCGAAGATCTGGTGTTATCCGAGGCTTGGGCGCTGACCCGATCGCGCAGCATCGGTGTCTTCCAGCCGTTGGAAGAGCCCGCCAGCATACGTGCAGCCAAGCCCTCGGAACAACAACAGCGGCGCATCGAACAATCCTTGGCCACGACCATTTACGGCGCGCAACACGACGTCGTGGAACAACTCCACCGGGTGCTGACCTACACGCAGGCCGATGAGATTATGGTGACCGGTAATATTTGGGATCCAGCTGACCAGCAGGAATCCGACCGACTACTGATGGACGCCTGGCGTGCTGCGGCAGGCTAACGGGTTTTTGGTCTACCGGTGACTTCACCGGTCGGTGAGACGGCTTCGACAATGCGAGCAGCAGCCTCCCCCAGGGCCTGGGATTGTTCCCCGGTGAGTTGATCAAAGATCGCCTGTTGAACAGCTTCGACGTGACCGGGCGCCATCTCAATAACCTTCTGCAAGCCCTCATCTGTGAGTTTGCCCAGCGTATAACGGCCATCTTCCGGGTCCGGGATGCGTTCGACCCAGCCGGACTTCATCATCCGGGAGATGACCCGTGATAAGTGCGACAGCGTCATATTGGTGATGCTGGCCAGCTCAGACAAGCGGATCTGGCGATCCGGGGCTTCAGAGATCTGCGACAGCGCATAGTATTCGTAGAGGCTCAAACCAGTATCCTCGCGCAATTGGGCGTCGAGCTTGACCGGGAGCCAGGTCATCAGCGACCACACAGCACGCCATGTATAGTCTTGTTCTTCGGTCAACCAGCGGGTTTCGGGTGTGTCAGTCATGACACCAACCCTACATTACTTGATGCGGAAAGTCATGACGACTAGGCCGGTTTCCATAGCAAGTAATTGATTGGACTTGCGCATGCCGTCCTCAATGCTTTTGTTGAGGCCGGCAGCAACTTCATTGATACCGCAGACCTCTACTCGGTGTGGGGTGAAGGCCACGAAGGCGGCGAATCCGAGAAGATATCGGTGAATGGATCACCGCTGGCAACAACCGCGACAAGGTCATCATCGCGACCAAAGTTGGGGGGCCTGCCAACTCGTCCGGGTCTGAGCGCCGACAACGTTGAAGCCACTCTGGATGAGTCGCTGAAACGCTTGCAGACCGATTACGTCGATCCGTACTACGCCCACTACGACGACGAAAACGTCGCAATTATTGGTCAGCTCAAACACGCCAACAGCCTCGTAGAATCCGGCAAGGTCAAGCACATCGCCCTGTCGAACTTCGACCCTGCTCGGATGCTCGAATGGTTTGAAACTGCCAAGGCCAAAGGCCCGACCCTGCCGGTTGCCATCCAACCGCACTACAACCTGATCCACCGTGCCGATTTTGAAAACGCTTACAAAGCGATCGTAGATGAATTCGACGTCGCCGCGTTTCCCTACTTCGCACTGGCTTCTGGTCTCCTGACCGGTAAATACCGCTCGAAGGAAGATATCCAGGGCAAAGCTCGCCAGGGCTTCGCTGAAGACCTCATCACCGATGATGCGCTGAAAGTTGTCGAGGCCGTCGTGGAAATCGCCGAGGCTCGCGGTGTGGAACCAGCCACCGTTCAGTTAGCCTGGCTGCTGGCCGATGGCAAAGCTGTGACCGCGCCGGCAGCTTCTGCTTCGACCTCAGACCAGCTGCCAACACTGATGGCTGACCGTTAACCTCCGTCGGGTTGGCTTTGCCGATGCACTCGATACCGAACCCCGCTTACTCGAGCAGTTAGACAACCTCATCGAAAAAAGTCTTACCGCCCATGCGCTGAGATCGGCGTTGGCGTGCACTAGTAGCGAACGAGGGCGCTAGCAGTGCGGGATCGCCTTGACCTTGGTCGGTGTCGCTAGCAATACTGGTGAGCAAATGAGTGAAACCAAAGGTCCGGAAATTAACTGGCTCGGGGCAACAGGTTCCGCCCTCGGGTCTGTCACGTCAGCTGTCCTGCTGTCCACGCTCGGGGCCTCCGGGACGATCATCGGAGCAGGGCTCGGAACCCTCATCATTGGTGTAGGCGGCAGTGTTTACGCCTACTATCTCCAGCGAGCGAAATCTAACATTGAAAAAACGGCGGAAAAGGCCAAGCGCACTCGTCGATTCTCGAAACGCCCAAAGGACCAGCTCGCAGACAACGCACCAATCACCGCGCAGAAGGACGCTACCCACGCTGTTGGTGCAACACGTGCACAGTCGACAAAACCCAGGTTGCAGGACGTGCTGCGGGACATGCCGTGGAAGCGCGTCGCTTGGTGGGTCGCTGGGCTCTTTGTTGTGACGATGACGATCATCCTGGTCTTCGAACTTGCAACCGGCCGTCCGGTATCGTCCTACACCGGTGGCACCAGCCCGGCTAGTAGCGGCACCTCGTTGACCGGAGTCACCGATCCGGCTCGCGACGACCCCGCACGGACACCAGAACAACAGAACCAGCCGGGCGTCCAAGACCAGTCTGAAATACCGCAGCCGACGCAAGCACCGATCGAGGGCGAGGAAGACTCTGTTGTTCCGGAAAATGAACCCACAGCAGCACCAGAAGCGCCCCGTGAGCTGCCCGAGCAACAACCCGACCAAGCCCCACAACAGGGACCGGTGCAGGAAGAACCTGCCGAGCCAGTTGACTAACGTGGGCTGGTCCGTCTAGCACTATCTGCCACGTCAGCAGCTTCCAAATACATCGACCCCAGTGCCACAATGACTTGGCAACTGGGGTCGATGTATTTGGAAGGATGAACGCTAGACTGCAGCGTTGGCGCCGAGTTTGTAGCCGGCACCGATGTGGCTTTCTGGGAGGTGGTCGCCACGGCCAAAGAGTTTGTGGCGTAGCGTGCCGTCGGAGTATTCGGTCTTGTAGCGACCGCGCTCCTGCAGCTCTGGGACAACGTATTCTACGATGTCTTCAAATGTGCCCGGAGTGATGTGATAGGCCAGGTTGAAACCATCAACATCCGTCTCATCCTGGATCTTGATCAATTCTTCAGCGACCGTTGCACCGGATCCAATGAGCACCGGACCAAAGCCACCCACGCCGGTCCATTCGGCAAGCTTGCGAACAGTCCACTCCTCGCCGTCACCGGAGGCTTTCCGGAAGGTTTCGGCAGCAGACTGGATGGCGTTGGATTCGATGTGACCAATCGGAGCATCGAGGTCGTATTTCGCGAAGTCAGTGCCCATCCACCCGGACATCAGCGCCAGCGCGCCTTCAACATCCGCGTACTGGGCTAGCTCGCGGTATTTCTCTTGGGCTTCTTCATCGGTGGCTCCGGTGATAATGGTTTGCATGCCAAAGACCCGAATATCATAGGGGTCACGGCCTACTTCAACTAGTGCCTGACGGGTCTTGGCGATCGAACCTGCCAACAGCTCATAGGTCGGTGAGTTCAAGAACGTAGCTTCAGCGTGCTTGGCACTGAATGCACGCCCACGCGTGGAGGCACCGGCCTGGTAAATGACCGGGGTGCGCTGTGGCGATGGTTCAGTCACCGCTGCTCCTGGCACCTTGAAGAATTCACCTTCGTGTTCGATGTTGTGAACTTTGGTGTGGTCCGTGAAGACACCGGTTTCGCGGTTGAATTGTACGGCGTCGTCTTCCCAGGAGCCCTCGAGTAGCTTATAGATGACTTCCAGGTATTCATCGGCGTGATCGTAGCGGCGATCGTGTTCCATTTGATCGTCGTTGCCCATGTTTCGGGCCGCCGATGGTAGATACCCCGTGACGACATTCCACCCCACGCGGCCGTTGGTCAGATGATCCAAGGTGGCCAGACGACGCGCGAACGGGAATGGGTGTTCATAAGCGGTTCCTGCGGTGACACCAAAACCGAGGTGTTCGGTGACAGCGGCCATGGCCGAGACCAGCAAGAATGGGTCGTTAACCGGCACCTGGGCGCCGGATTTCAGGGCAGCGTTAGCGTTGCCACCATAGACGTCATATGGGCCGAGAACATCAGCGATAAACAGACCATCAAAGAGGCCTTTTTCTAGCGTCTGAGCCAGGTTGGTCCAGTAGGACAATTTGTTGTAGTCGCGGGATTGATCCTGCGGGTGGCGCCACAAACCTGGTGATTGGTGGCCGACACAGTTCATGTCGAAGGCGTTAAAGAGGATTTGGCGTTTTGATGACACGATGAGCTCTCCTTCCATCGGTTCTGGCGGTAGCACCTTCCCCGTACAGGGTGGTTGCTGCGGCGTCGTCGAGCCAGATCTCTTAGCCGCTCTGGATGGTTACAGCTACTGATTCAAACACATATGTGACCAACATTGCCAATCGTTTTGTCATATTGTTGTGCACCCAACAGCTGTACAAGCGTATACTCGGCGAGGTCCATTTGTAAGAAAGGTAACAACATGTCAACGCAAACCACAGGTCAGCAGCCAGTTAAACTGGCCAAAACGCTGACCAATATCGATGCGCTGGCGCTGGGCTTCGGCGCCATGATCGGTTTCGGTTGGGTTGTTCTCACCGGCGGTTGGATTGAAAACGCAGGCACCATGGGTGCGGTTGTGGCAATCCTCGTTGGTGGCGCGATCATGGCCGCCGTTGGGCTGGTCTATTCTGAACTCACCTCGGCGATGCCACTAGCCGGTGGCGTACACCAATACGTTTTGCGCGGCCTGGGTCCGCGCTTCGCGTTCATCGGTTCTTGGGCTCTGGTGGGTGGTTACGTCACGATCGTGGCCTTCGAGGCCGTCGCGTTCCCCCGTACCGTGGCCTATATTTTCCCGGAGATTAACGCCATCCCACTGTGGGACGTCGCCGGCCACACGGTCCATCTGACCTGGGCGCTCATCGGTGTTATCGGTGGTCTGGTCATCACTTGGCTCAACGTTCGCGGCGTCAAACAGGCTTCGATCGCACAGAATTTTACGGTCATTTTCCTGCTGGTCGTTGGTGTGCTGATGATCTTTGGTTCGGCCACGCGCGGCGAGGTGTCCAATATGGAACCGTTGTTCACCCCGGGCACCGCAGGATTCTTTACAGTCCTGATCGCCATTCCATTCTTATTTATCGGTTTCGACGTCATCCCGCAGTCCGCCGAAGAGGTCAACGTGCCAGCCCGCAAGATCGGCCGGTTGGTGATCATCTCGGTTGCCATGGCCACCGCCTGGTACGTGATGGTCGTGCTGACGACGTCGTCAGCCATGGGGGTGGGCGAACTCGCCCAAGCCGATATCGCCGTCGCCGACGCTTTTGGTGCGCTGTTCAACTCGCAACTGATGGCCAATATTCTCATCGCCGGTGGTATCGCCGGCATTTTGACCTCGTGGAACTCGCTGCTGCTGGGCGCCTCCCGCCTGGTGTATTCCATGGCCAATACCGGAATGCTGCCAGCCTGGTTCGGCAAACTGCACCCCAAGTACAAGACTCCGGCCAATGCCCTGTATTTCATTGGTGGCTTGTCCCTGCTGGCACCATTCTTTGGTGAAAACATGCTCACCTGGCTGGTGGACTCGGGCGCACCATCGATTATCATTGCCTACTTCATGGTCTCGGTGATCTTCATTGTGCTGCGCCGTCGCGACCCAGACATGGCTCGTCCACTGCGCATCGGTGGGGCCGGCCGCGGAGGCGAAATCATCGGCTGGGCTTCAATCATCCTGACCGGCGTGCTGTTTAGTGTCTACCTGCCCGGCATGCCATCGGCACTGGGTTGGCAGCCGTGGCTGATTTTTGCCATCTGGTGGGGCATCGGCGCGCTGTTCTTCTTCAAGGTGCCAACCGGTGTGCAACCCGGCCCGAATGCCGGCCAACGTGTCCTGGAAATTGTCCAGGAACGACGTCGCGCGAAACAACAATCCTAATGCGACCGCGTTGACCGCGCCAACAATTATGGCGTGGTGCCTCCCCTGTTTCTGGGTGGGCGCCACGCCATTTTTTACGCCCCGTGACGCCCGATACAGCCCTGTGTATTTCCATTTTGGCTCGGTCTATGGCTATGCTTATTCCCGTAACCATCCAGAGCGACTAAGAGACTTGGCTCGTAGACGTCGCAGCAACCACCCAACCGGGCAGGTGCTACCGCCAAGAGTCGATGGAGTGAATCTTTCATGACTCATGCAAATACTTCTGCTGTTGTGTGCCGTAATGTCGGTCGCGCTTTCGGGACCAACGGCACCAGTCGCCAGATCCTGACCAACATTGACCTGGACATTGAACCCGGTGAGATCATCTCGATCATCGGTGCCTCGGGTTCTGGTAAGTCCACGTTGCTCCGAGCACTTGGTGGGCTCGACGTCGGATTCACCGGCCAAGTGCTTATCGACAACACAGCCGTTGAACAATACGACCCACGCTGTGCGATCGGGTTCCAGGAACCGCGACTACTGCCCTGGGCCACCGTGACCGATAACGTGGCCATCGGCCTACCCCAGGGCACATCCAAACCCGCCGCGACCACTCGCGTTGCCGAATTGCTCAAACTCGTCGGGCTGACCGACGCCGCCAATCTTCGGCCACGAGAAATCTCCGGTGGGATGGCTCAGCGTGCTTCCCTGGCTCGCGCCATGGCGCGGGACCCAGAAATCCTGCTGCTCGATGAACCCTTCGGCGCACTCGATGCCCTCACCCGCATCAAAATGCAGCAACTACTCCTCGACGTCCACGCGCAAACGGGCACAACCACCATCATGGTCACCCACGACGTCGACGAAGCCCTACTGCTCTCCGACCGGATCGTGCTACTCGACGCCTCCCCCCACGCCGAAGGCGCGACCATCGCCAACATTTTCACACCACCCGTGCCACGCCCGCGCGTCAGCCACGACCCAGCTCTGGTGTCCCTGCGCGAAGAGCTCCTGGCCGGACTCGGTGTCAACTCACTTGCATCCTCGAAAGGTTAACCATGTCATTTCCACGTAAAGCGCTCACCGCAACCATCCTGGCTTCAGCCCTGGCACTGACCGCCTGCGCCGGAGAAAATGCCGACGCCGATACCACGTCCAGTGCCGCCGAAACGCTTCGTATTGACTACGCAACCTACAACCCGCTGTCACTGATCATCAAAGATCAGGGTTGGTTAGAAGAAGAACTCGATGGCGAGGTCGAATGGGTGTTCTCGGCCGGTTCGAATAAGGCCAATGAAAACCTGCGTGCCAACGCAATCGACGTCGGCTCCACCGCCGGATCCGCAGCCCTACTGGCCCGCTCCACCGGCACCCCAATCCAAACCATCAGCGTGGTCGGCAACGTCGAATGGACCGCACTGGTTGTCCCACAGGATTCCGATATCGAATCCGTGGAAGACCTCGCCGGCCGCTCGGTGGCCGCCACCCGTGGCACCGACCCGTACTTCTTCTTAGTCCAAGCCGTTGAAGAAGCCGGCCTGGAGCTGTCCGAGGTTGAGGTTCAAAACGTTCAACACGCAGATGGCTTCACCGCCCTGAACAACGGTTCGGTAGATGCCTGGTCCGGGCTGGATCCCATCATGGCCGGTGGCGAAGCCGACACCGAATTCCTCTACCGCAACGTGGATCTCAACACCTATTCCTTCCTCAACGCGACCGAAGAGTTCATCGAAGCATCCCCCGAAGTCGCCCAAACAGTTGTCGACACCTACGAGCGCGCTCGCGCTTGGGCCCTGGAAAACCCCGAAGAAACCGCCCAGCTGCTAGCCGATGAAGCCGATATCGAACTCGACGTCGCCAGCATTGTGATCCAAGAGCGCTCCGGTTTCGACATCAGCCCGGTCCCCGGCGAAGAACAAGCCGGTGTGCTGGCCAATATCGCACCGATCTTTGTCACCTCGGGCGACGTCGACGCACAAGAAGACGTCGACGCCGCCCTGGAAACACTCTTTGCCCCACAGTTCGCCGAACAAGCCAGTGCGGAGTAACCCATGACGACCACTGACACGACACCCATCGCTTCGGCCCCGCTAGAACTGGCCGAAGTCCGACTCACCGGCGGTATTCCACCGCGTGCACCATCGGATCGTACCGACAAATCCCGAATCCTTGATCGCAAAGGCGTCAAACCGGCCGTCGGATTCCTGGTCCCCATCGTGCTCTTGGTTGCCTGGTGGGCGGTCACTGCCGCCGAAATCTTCACCGCCGTCCAACTGCCACCACCGGCAGCCGTCTTCGAAGCCGCCGTCGGACTCATCCAACGCGGCGACCTCTGGATGCACATCGGCATCTCGGTCCAACGCGTGCTCATTGGGTTCGGCATCGGTGCGGTACTGGGCATGATCTTCGGTGCCATCCTGGGCCTGTCCCGCTGGGCCGACGCCCTGCTGACTCCCCTGTTGGGCGCACTGCGCGCCGTACCATCCCTGGCCTGGGTTCCGCTGCTCATCCTATGGATGCAAATCGGCGAAGACTCCAAAGTCACACTGATCGCCATTGGCGCGTTCTTCCCGGTATTTACCACACTGTATGCGGGGCTGCAGCACGTGGACCCGCATCTGGTCGAAGCCGGCCGTGCTTTCGGGTATAAAGGTTTCCGCCTGTTCAAAACCGTTCAGCTGCCCGCCGTCGTCCCATCCATTTTCTCGGGGCTGCGCCTGGCACTGGCCCAAGCCTGGCTGTTCCTGGTCGCCGCAGAGCTCATCGCGTCCTCGATGGGACTTGGGTTCCTGCTAACGGACTCGCAAAATAATGGACGCACCGACCGGCTGATCCTGGCGATCATCCTGTTGGCTGTCCTCGGCAAAATCACCGACACCCTGTTGGGTCTGGCCGAGAAACGGGCCATCGCTCGCTGGACCTAAATTCCCTTATCTTCGTAGGAACGCGGATCCTCTTTCGGCTCGATATGCATACTGACGCGCAGATCAGGATACTCCCGCAATAGCGCATCGGTGATGTCTTCAGCAAGGTCGTGACCGCGCTTGACGCTCCAGTGGCCGGGCACCAGCAGGTGCATTTCCATAAACCTGCGGTGTCCGGCCTCACGCGTCCTAAAGGCATGGTAGGTGATGTGCTCGGAGGTAAAGCGTTGGATAATGCTCACGATGCGGGCGTTATCTTCCGCCGGCAGGGACGCATCCATCAGCCCGGCGCTAGAGGCACGGATCAAACCCCACCCGGTATACAGAATGTTCAGCCCGACCAGGAAACCAACGATCGGGTCTAATCGCTCCCAGCCGGTAATCCACACCAGCAGCACGCCCACGACGACGCCCACCGAGGTCCACACGTCGGTCAATAAATGTTTCCCGTCGGCGGTCAACGTGATCGACCGGTGTTTCTTACCGGCGCGCAACAGCACCCAGGCGACCGAGCCGTTGAGCACCGAGGCCACGACCGACACCAGGAGTCCGATGCCCACATTTTGCAGTGGCTGGGGATCAAGGAACCGTTGGACGGAGGCCATCAGGATGGCTGCCGCTGCCGCGAAAATCATGAGCCCTTCGGCCGCTGCGGCGAAATACTCGGCCTTGCTGTGGCCGTAGTTGTGGTTGCGGTCCGGGGGTTTGAGTGAAACTTTCAGCGCAACGAGTGCCACAATGGCCGCGACCAGGTTGACCAGTGACTCGGCTGCATCCGAGAGCAGTCCGACCGAACCGGTTAACCACCAGGCGATTCCCTTAAGGAGGATGGTGGCAATCGCCGCACCGATCGACAACCAGGCAAAACGGGTGAGATCCTCCGGTTGCGGATGCCGGGTGCTCACGGTGGGTTTTTCCGGCTTCGGGGATGTCTCGGCCATGAGCCCAAGCTTAGCAATCGCAGACAAATGACGACGCCGCCCGGAATGTTCCGAACGGCGTCGTCATCAGGTTTTACCACGCGCTGGCGGTGAATTAACCGTTAGCCACCACGGCTTTGTTTGCGGCAGCTTTCACGCGGCTTGGCGCGGTTTCTTTCAGGAACAGCGCAATCAGGGTTGCGACCAGGGCGCCACCACTGCTGACGATCAGGGCGATGGGCAGACCGAACTGGTCAGCCAGGGCACCGGTGATCATCGGGTTGAGGAAGCCACCGATGATTTCGCCTATACCCACGGGCAGCCCCACGGCCAAACCGGCCATCAATGGACTGACCGATTCAGCAGGAATAACGGACATGGCCAGGCCACCGGCGCCCATACCTGCTGCCAACAGGAAGATGGTTGGTGCCATAACGACTGGGTTGTCGATGACCAGAACGCTCAGTGGGGCCAGTACGGACAGGAAACCGAAGCCAATTGCAGCTGGTTTGCGTCCGATCCGGTCAGAGATCAGTGGAACAACAAAACCCCACACTGCGGTGCCGAGCCCGAAGGCGGCCATGATGTAGCTCATGGTGGTTGGGCTAAAGCCTTTCATGCCGACCAGGTAGACCGGGCCGAAGACCTGGAAGGAGATCAGGTAGACCATGAAACCGCTGAACATGACGATCGATAGGATGATGTTGCGGTTCTTCAGCACCTCGAGCAGCTGGCCCTTTGGTTTTGGCTTGGCTTCGCCCGCGGTTTCTTCTTCGCTGACGAGCTTGGGCTCGCGCATGATCTTGAAGACGAACAGTGCGATGACCAGACCGGGCAGGACGGTGAAGAAGAAAGCGGTTCGCCAGTCAAATGCGGTGGCGATGGCGACGATCACCAGGGGTGCCAGGATGCTGCCAAATAGCCCATTTGCGGTGTTCATGGTGAACCCAAGGTTGAATCCACGACGGCGCTCGGACGATTCCATGGCCAGGACCGACTGGGTCACCGGGACGATTGGGCCTTCGAAGGCACCCATTAATAGACGCAGGCTGAGCAGCATCATGAAGGTGCCGACAAAGCCCTGGAAGAACGAGGCCACGGAGAAGGCCACGATCAGCACAACCAGGTAGATCCGCTTGGATTTCACCTTGTCTGACAGTCGTCCACCCACGATTGAGCCCAGGGCCCAGGTCAGTGAGACGGCAGCGGCCAGTAAACCGATGTCGGCATTATTGAGGTTGAGGTCTTCTTGGATGAACGGCATCAGGTAGTTGATGATGAGCCGGTCGAAAAAGACGATACCGATGACGAAGAAAAACATCGTCGTTAACTTATTTTCATAAGTCCAAAATTTCTTGCGTGCAGCCATGACATGGACGCCTTTCAAGGGAGCTTTCAAGGAGAGTGGAATGAACGTGCAGGAAACATCACTGCCACCTGTGAGTCGTCTCACTTAGGTGATAATATGTCATAACGTTATACCAAAGTCAATGGAGCAAGAAATCTTTCTCTTGTGTCATCGAAGCCACTCCACCCTGACAAGGGCTGGCCGTCGGGAATCGAGCTCGCATAATCCTGACGAACCTCGGCGACCGCAGCCATGGGCAACCTGTCACCGATATAGAGCAACGACCGATCGTCCAGACGCTAAGCGCGGATAACGGTAGTCAATTCAATGGATGCATAGGGTCGGGTGATGTTGCTCAGTTTGCGCTGGACTTCGCCCACACCAAATGATTCGACCTCGTTGATCCATGCCGTCAGGATCGACTGCATTTCCATCCTGGCCAGACCCTGTCCGGCGCAGGTGTGGATTCCGTAGCCAAATGACAGCTGATCGACCGGGTTTCGTGTGACATCGAACTGTTCAGGGTTAACATACTGACGTGGATCGCGATTACCCGAAGCCAACATCAACACCGCGTGCGAATCGGCGGGAATCGTCACGTCGCCGATAGTGAGGTCTCGTGTCACACGACGCCCCACCATCGGGATGGCGGGTTTCAGGCGGAGCACTTCCGAAAGCGCCGAGGGGATCAGCTCAGGATGCTGCCGAAGGTGGGAATATTGTGCCGGGGACTCCCCCAGGAGCAACAGTGCATTGGCAATGGTGGTGATCGTTGTATCCATGCCCGCAATAATGAGCTGTTCGATCAAGATCGAGCGGTTTTCATAGGGAATGTCCCCGCGGTCTGCAGCTGCAAAGATTGCACGTCCCAGGCTTCCCTCACGCAGGTCATCGGCGACCAAAACGCCGCGGGTCCATTGATACAAGCCGCCGGCGATCGGCAATCCCTCCTCGGCTCGGGCATTCATTGGACCTTGGGCGTTGAGCGCCGCCTCGCCCCAGGTGAGCAGCATTTCTCGTTGTTCACCCTGGATACCGATGAGGTCAACGACAATGGAGACCACGAAATCGCGAGCAACGTCCTCGACACATTCGATGCGCTCCTGGGTGAGCACTCTTTGGACATGGTGTTGCGCCGCCTCTTCCATGCGGCTTCGCATGCCGCGGAGCGCCCGAGGCGTGAGATTTTCCGTTAGCACGGCACGCAGATCGTGATGGTTCGGCGGATCTGTGGCTATCGTGGTGCCTTGCATGATTTTATTCATGGTGTCATTGAACGCGACCCATTGCGATGAGAAGTCTTCAGGATTGGCAAGCGCGGCTCGCACGTCGTCATAGCGGGTAATGGCCCACAAGTTATTGCGGGGAAGGTGGATGACCGAGGCCAGCTCGCGCAGAGAATCTGCCACGGGTTGAGTATCGAGTAACACCTCGTCTGCAAACAGATCCAAGTCGACTTCAACGGCACCTAGCGGGTGACGGGATGGTTGTACCACCGGAATAAACGTCATGAGCCCTCACTTCGACCAAAAAGTTGCATACCTCACAGTCAAGTCCCACGACGCCTGAACGGCAAATGAAATCCATCGATGTCGCGCATGAGCCAGGATCATGCATGACACTGGCGCCCTTACTGCACCACGTCGGCCAGTAGCATTTCGAACCACCGTTGAAAAGCGGGATCCTGCCGCCATGGGTTCCAGACAACATCAACACTCAACGCTCCCAAATCGAACGGGAATGGAACTGACCAGACCGCTAGCCCTTCAGGCAACTGCTTCAATGGTGCACTTCGATGGATGGCCACATACCGCGTGCCTGCCACCAGTTCCGGGACCAGCAGGGGATCCTGAACTCGAACCCGAATGTCACTGCGGATGCCGTGAGTTCGCAGCATTTCGTAGGGCAGCGAAATCGCCCCTGACTCGAACATGACATGGGGTCGAGTCGCCAGCAGCTCCAACACGGTAGCTTGAGTTAATTCTGGGGTTCCTGCGATCACTACCCAGGCATCCTGATAGAGCACTTTGCGAGGATGTTGCGTCGGGTAGATCGAGGAGAGCAGTTGGACATCAACGGCTTCGCGCGCGAAATGTCCTTCGGGTCCGTCGAGTGCGACGGCTATCTTGACCTTCAGGTTTGGTGCCTGGCGTTCTATCGAGGAGAGCAGTCGTCTACCAACCACCCTGGCCGTACTGCTGGTCATAGCGACAGTAACCGTCCGGTCATCGGAGGCCGGGTCAAAGCTGGATTCGGCAAACAGCGCTTCTGTTTGCTCCAGAATATTTCGCAGTGGTCCTTGGAGCTCTTCGGCGCGTCGAGTCAGTTGGTAGTGGTTCCCCTGTCGGATCAGCAGCGGATCCTGCAGCAATTTCCGCAGTCGCTTCAGTGTGTGGCTCATAGCCGATTGCGAGACATTCATACGTTGCGCAGCTTGCGTTACGGAGGCTTCTTCCACGATGGCCTGCAGCGCCACAAGCAAGTTCAGATCTAGCGACCCCAGATGTAATCGGGCAGAACGTCGGGCATCTGACATAAGGGCTCTCCAAAATACAAAGTAACGCGACACCGCCAGAATGAGTCCAGACGAGCGACGAGAAGTATTTTTCGCTCATCTCTAGACACTTTGGCATATCTTTATTACATTGTACGCATCACGTGATTCATGTCACCCTTTTATCGGGGGCGGCATTGTCACGAGTGGCCAAAGCCGTGCAATTTCAGAATATTTATCGACTTTTGTTTGTCTGGCCGTTCCTAACTTTGATGCTTCACTCGAACATCCCTCGGAGGTTATCTTGACCCGAAAATCACTCTCGCTCCTGGCTACAGCAGCTATTGCTGCTCTAGCACTATCTGCATGCGGAGATTCCGGCGACACCGCGGAATCATCACCAGAAGAAACTGGTGAACTGCGCACCGTTAACATTGGTCTCATGCCAATCGCGCCTTCAGTTGCCGTGGAATACGGCATCCAGAAAGGCATCTTCGAAGAACACGGATTCGAACTCAACGTCAACCCTGGCGCCTCTGGCGCCGCAAGCCTTCCCGCAGTGGTAGCAGGCCAGCTCGACTTCGACATCGGCAACCCCATGTCGGTAGCCATCGCCAATGACCAGGGAATGGACATCCGCATCGCAGCGGGCTTCAGCAACGCGATACCTGAAGGTGATGATATCGCCGGCATTATCGTGCGAGCCGATTCAGGCATCGAAACGTATGCCGACCTGGAGGGCAAGACCACCGCCGTTGTCAGCCTCCAGGGGCACAACACTCTCACCACGCAAGATGTGGCTGAAAAAGACGGCGCCGATCCAGAAGGACTGGACTTCACCGAACTACAATTTGGCGACATGACCGCACAGCTCGAACAGGGCAACGTGGATGCCGCGTTTATGCCAGAACCATTTCTGAGTCGTGCTCTGAGCGATCCTGCAAACGAATTGCTCGGTTACAACTTTCAAGACTCGATTCCAGGATTACCCACACTGGTTACCTACACCTCCGGTGAACTCATCGAAAAGGACCCTGAACTCGTCAAAGACTTCCAAGTCGCTATGGAGGACGTCTTGACGCAGGCTCAGGAGAATAAGGATGAAGCCCTGGCCATGTTGACCGACTTCATTGATGTTCCACCAGAAGCCGCCGCGAACATGCGCATTGAGGACTGGGACGCCGAGATCAAACGTGACGAAATCGACCAGCTCAATGAGCTTGCGCTCAAACATGACTATATTCAGAATCCAATCGACCCCGAAGGTTTCTACTACGAATAAAAAACACCTGCACTGATGTCTTCAGGGGGCAAGTGGAAACACTTGCCCCCTGAATGCTTCTGTGCACTATCAGCTTGAACCGTGCACTGTACCCGCATTCCAACACACCGTGTATTCAAGAAACACGGCAAGCTGCAGTAACTTATAGTCAATACTTGAATACTCGGCCCGGAAGGATCTATGGCAATGCCCAGCAGTGAAATCGACACCGGCACAGGTGTCCCGATCTATCGCCAGATTAAAGATCTCCTGCGCGATGAGATTCTCAGTGGGCAAATTGCTCATGACCGTCCTATTACCGAGGCGCAGTTGTTGGAACGCTTCGGTGTTTCTCGGGCCCCCATTCGTCAAGCCCTGAAAGAGCTCAGCACCGAAGGTTTCGTCTATCGTCAGCAGGGGCGAGGAACTTTCCCTGTCCCCGGGGCGAGGGTGGAGCGCCCTTCTGACGTACGTTCGGGTGGACTCTATGAGTACCTGTCCGAGGCAGGCCTGAACCCGTCTTCCACCGTGACGGACCCCGTCAAAGTCGTAGCCCCCGATCATGTGCGCCGAGAACTCAAAGCAGCAAAAGACGAGCCGCTCTTACACTTCACTCGCCAGATTGCTGCTGGCGGCGCCCCAGTCGCTGAGCTGATGGTGTATGTCCGCGTGCCTTCAGACTTCAACCCCACGAAAGAAGAGCTGGAAACCTCGGGGTCTGCTTTTACCCTGCTCGACCAGCACTACGGCCTACTGCTGGAAAGGGTTGAACACGCTGCCTACGCCAGCGCAGCAACTGCCGAACAGGCAGCCACGCTCCAAGTTGAAGAAGGCAGCCCCCTGTTTGTCCTGGAATCAATCTTCTATATCACCGGTGGAGTGCCAACGGGTTGGCGCTATGCGATTCATAAGGCAGACGACTTTAAGTATCGCTTCTCAGTTCACCACTAATTTTTCTAATCGTTCAGCCACCCGCTTGTGACAGCCTGCAATACCGCACCGTCCTTGACTTTGGTATGACAATATGCGAAAGTATGGGATGGTAAGCCGCGTCACAGGCCGCTGTGGTGGCTACTGCAGAAATGAGTTTTTTGGCACGGTTAAAGTTGCCAATGCTCTTTTGCACAAACGTCGGGGTCGAATCTTTGTGATCGACCCTCAGCATCGAAGACGAAAGGTCCTGTTTCATGTCAGACCAGCCGCATACCGCAGGGAATACGGTCAATACCGTTCTCGGTCCAGTACCTGCCGAGGAACTCGGAATCATCGCCACGCACGAGGCACTCTTGTCCGTCTACCCAGGCGCCGAACACGCTCCAGATGTCACCATCGATCGGGCGGAAATCTTTGACACGCTCAAAGAAAAAATCCTAGATTTCAAAGCTCACGGTGGCGGCACCATTGTGGACGCCATTGGCATGTACCACGGCCGTGACGTCAGCCTCTATGAAGCTCTGGCCAAAGCCACCGGCGTGCATATCGTCGCTTCGACCGGGATGGGCCCGGAACGTATGCTCGGTGGCTACTTCTTGACCCCACAAACGAACCCGCCAACGCCATGGCCGGCTGAGAAATTCGAAAAACTTTTCACGGCTGAAGTTGTCGAAGGCATGGTCCGTCCGCGCGTTGATCGCCGTGGTCCCGCAGGGATGGTCGTCGCACTGGCCGATCGCAGTGGCATGACGCCTACCGAAGAGGGCTTGTTCCGCGGCGCGGCTCGCACCGCCAAGACCACCGGTGTCCCCATGTCTATTCGCTTCGGTGCTGATGCCGTGGCAGATCTTGATGTAGCGCTCGATGAGGGCCTGACCGCTGACCGCATCATGGTAGGCGATTTAGATCGGGTAGACGCTTTCGAAGCCGGCGCTGCACTTGAGGTCGCCAAGAAGGGCGCCTTTGTTGGAATCGACCATGTCGGGCTCAACGACAACTCCGACTACATCTCGGATGACCAGCGTGTACAGCTGATACTGGAACTGATCGAAGCCGGCTACAATCAGCAGATCATTTTGTCTACTTCGGCCATTGGTGTCGCTAAAGGTCACGAACCATACGATCTACCGTATGCACACGTCATTACTACCTTCCTCCCGTTCGCAAAGTCTAAGGGTCTAACCGACGAGGCTGCGACGCAAATCCTGGAACACAACCCCCGCGTGCTGCTTGCTGGCGGCTCCGCCAACTAGTCCGGCAACAAGAATTTTGAGGTGAACTAAATGTCAAAGGTCAATACAGTACTCGGCCCCGTTCCGGCAGAAGAACTCGACATCGTCGCAATTCACGAGCACATCGGTTACGGCATGCCCGGCTCTGAGCTCGATACCCAATGGTGGAAAACTCCAGAGCAGGCATACGAGGAAACTGTTCCAAAGCTGCGGGCATTCCGTGAATACGGCGGTCGCACGTTTGTTGAAGCAACCGGCATCTGCAATGGTCGCGACGTGGACTACTACAAATCGCTGTCTGCCACGACCGGCGTCCACATTGTCGCTTGCACCGGCTTCGTCGGCGGCAACACCGCTCTGCCATACTTCGCCGAAGCCTCCGTGGATTACCTCACCAAACTGTTTATTCACGAAATCACCGTGGGCATTGGCAATACCGGCGCTAAAGCAGGCGTTATCAAAGTTGGCGTCTCCCGCGGTGGCCGCATGACCGAATTGGATAAGAAAATCTACCGGGCAGCCGCTCGCGCTGCAAGCCAGACCGGTGTGGCCATCCTGACCCACCTGGCGATTGATCCAGAACCTGCCATCGCGATCTTCAACGAAGAAGGCATGGACCTTGACCGGGTGTTGTTCGGTCACGCGGACGACGGTCCGAACGCACCCATCACACCACACCAGCGCATCCTGGATGCTGGCGGCCGTCTCGGATTCGACACCTTTGGGTACGAGACCGAACTGCCCGACCCACCGTTCTGGGCGCGTCCACGCAAGGAACGCTTCGATCACTTCATGTCGATCGTCAACGACGGCCACCTCGACAAGCTGTTGGCCTCGGCAGACGCCAACTGCTCGCCGCTGGGCTGGCCGGGCGTCAAGGGACACACGGTCAACTACATTTTTGAACAGCTGATCCCTGACCTGCGCGAGGCCGGAATGCCGCAGAGTGACATTGACCGTCTCTTTGTTCACAATCCTGCGCAGTTCCTGGCTATCCAAAACTAGGCTGAGGATCAGCCCCGCCCGACGTAGCCATCGTGAAAGGATTACGCCTATGGCACTTCACCCTGATATTGCCGCATTCATTGCGACCCTGCCCCCAAGCGACCACTCCGGCGTCGACAAAGACGCCTGGCGTAGTGGTGAGGAAGGCCGGGTGCCAGCAGTAGAAGACCGCACCCCGCAGCTAGCCGAGGTGCGCGACGAGACCGTCGCCACAGACCAAGGCGAAGTACCGGTGCGGATCTATACGCCAACCGCCCAGGACACTTATGGAGTGCTGGTGTATTTCCACGGTGGCGCGTTCTTCTCCGGCTCACTGGACACCCATGACCAGGTAGCCCGTCTGTTAGCAGAGCAGTCGAACTACAAGGTTGTCTCTGTCGGGTACCGTCGCGCTCCAGAACATGCCTATCCAGCTGGATTGACCGACTGCTATGCGGTGGTTCGTTGGGTGGAGGACAACGGTGAGGCGCTGAACTGGAATCAACAGCAGCTAGCACTTGCCGGGGATAGTTCTGGCGCAAACTTTGTTGCTGCTGTGACCGCAATGGCCCACGATGATGGCTTCGATGCCATCACCCACCAGGTGTTGATGTACCCATCGGTGGACTTGGACTTCGATGCACAGCGTTATGCGTCGCTGGTCGAAAACGCCACCGGCTACGGACTTGAGACCGAAGGACTTCTGCCCCACAACCAGTTCTACCTGGATTCGGGGGCGGATCCAGCAGACCCACTGGTTTCCCCCATCAAGCGCCAAGATCTCACGGGGTTGCCAAAGGCGCTAATCATCACAGCACAGTACGATCCGCTGCGGGATGAAGGTGAAGCCTATGGTGCTCGTCTTCAGGAAGCCGGCGTGGAGACCACAGTGATCCGGTGGGACGGCGCCAATCACGGCTTTATGCAGAACTTCGCGTGGATTCCGGAGATGCGTCAAGCCTACGAAACGGTCGGGAAGTTCCTCAATAATTAGCCGTTTTCACATCACAATGGCGGGGCTTGTACCCCGCCATTGTGATGCAGGACTCCACAAATTACCACTTTAGTATTACAATATACAAAACAAGGGAATTGAGACCCGCGTCATGCGCGCAGGTTATCGACCTCACTCCCGCATATTGCAAGCCGTCGGCAGCACCAGTCTCCGTCGGAGGATTCAAACCGAAAGAGAATCAACATGAAACCGTCTGAACTCAAAGATTTGCGCATCGCCATCGTCGGTGGCGGCTACGGCGGTGCAGCCGCTGCAAAAGCCTTGCAGAACATCGGTGCCGAAAATGTTCACGTGTACGAACAGGCCACAAAACTGACTCAGATCGGAGCGGGTATCGGCCTGCGTCCAGCTTCGATGGATCTGTTCCGCCAGTGGGGCATTTTCGATACGATCGCTGCGGTCTCGACTCCTTCGGATCAGCTGAACATCCTCAGCGCCGATGGCAAAACCGTCATCGCCCAGGAACCCTGGCCCGGCCTGAACGACTACGAAGTCAAAACCCACTGCCACCTGATCCACCGCGGTGACTTCATTGACGCGCTGCTGTCGACCCTGCCAGAGGGCATGGTCCACATCGACCATAAGCTCGTAAAGATTGAAGACAAGGGCAACGAAGCCGAACTAACGTTCGAAAACGGCAACGTCGTGACCGCTGATGTCGTCATCGGTGCTGACGGTATTCGTTCGACCGTGCGCAAGCAGCTGTTCACCGACGCCGAACCAGTGTTCTCCGGCGAGCACGCTTACCGCGCCGTGATCTCCATGGATGACTCGCTGGGTCTAGCGCCAGACAACAATCCACGGTTCTACATGGGCGACGACGGCACAGTTGCTTACAACCTGCCACTGCGCACCCGCAACGAACTGTCCTATGACATCACCGCCAAATCTGATGACGCTTCCTGGGCTCCAGATGTCACCATCGACGACATTGTCGCAACGATTGAAGGCTTCGAAGAGCGCATCGTAGAGATTGCCAAGAACCTGGACATCACCAAGGTCACCTCGCGCGCAGTCTTTGATATCGACCCGGTCGACACTTGGCACTCCGACTGTGTCGCACTGCTGGGCGACTCCGCCCACGCCATGCTTCACCATCAGGGTCAGGGCGCAAACTCTGCTATCCAAGACGCCGGTGGTCTGGCCGATGCTTTCGCCAACGAAGCGACAGTCGCCGAAGCTCTGGCAGCGTACCAAGCAGAGCGTAAACCCATCACCGACCACCTGCAGAAAATCTCGCGTCAGGGTTGGGCTGCCCACAGCGTTGAGTCTGCATTCCCGGGCCAGGACAAATAAGTCCGTAACCCCATGGTGATGTCGTGAAGACTCGACCAACACGTCTGACAGCGCAGGCTCCGCTCTTGGGGCCTGCGCTGCTGCATTGGGGCCACTTTGCCGGCCCCGAAGGCACCGTCGCCGCCGGGCAATGGATCCGTTCGGATGCCCAATTACTCCGCGGCCAAAACGATAGCCTTGGCCTTGATCTGCTGCAGGTGGAACGCCCGGGCCTACAGGTCCACCGCACCGCCGATCACATTGCACAGACGGCCCAGACCGCTCATATCATCGTTATTCAATTGGAAGGCCACAGCCTGCTGCATGCTGGTGATCGGGAGGACCCCATCGAATTAGGCCCGGGTAGCGTCAGTTATGGCAACCCCAAAGTGCCATATCGCTGGGAATTCACCGAGCCCATGACCCTGATGATGTTGCGTTCCACCGCCGCGTCGATGCCACTGGCCCCAACCGTGCTTCGGCCACTCATCGGACAGCCCTTTGATGCAACCTCCGGGTATGCTCAGCTCACGGTCGATATGGCTCGGCGCGTTCTCACCGACGACCAGCTATTGTCCGGATCTACAGGACCCCGAATACTCAACGATGTCGCCAGCATGTTTGCGACCATGTTGACCACGGCCCTTGACCAAGTAGAAAGCGCTCAGGACCCTGCCCTCGGCCAACCAGCGTTGCGTCGGGTCATGGACTATATCGAAAGCCATTTGCACACTGACTTGCGAGTAGCGCACATCGCTGAAGCACTTGGCATGTCGCCGCGTTATATCCAATCCTTATTTCAAGGCCAACAACTCTCGGTTTCCGAATGGATCCGACGGCGACGGCTCGAGACGATCCGTAATGCGCTCGTCGACCCGGCGTGGGCACACGCGGATATCTTCGATATTGCCTATGCCCACGGGTTCAGTGATCATTCGCACTTCAGCCGGGTCTTCAAAGCACAATTTGGTCTAACGCCCAGCCAATGGCGTCAAGACAACCTCATCATCTAACTGCGCATTCTCACGGTCCAGCACTGTCAGCATGGCCTGATAGAGCACGTTGACAGGGTCATCTGCTAGCTGTTGAACCCGCATCGCGATGTGTTGATCTGGACGAACCAACAAGCAACCATCTTCGTGAATGTCACTACGGCGACCGAAATCCCCATAGAGATCCTGCACGTCCCCGGCGTGACCAATTTTCACGGTTGCGATCTGAATGCCCAGCTTGGTAGATACTACCGCGGCGGCATCGATCCACTCCTGGCCACGATCACGTACCAACAGTGTGAAGCGCTCCTGTCCTACCAGATCCAGCGTGGAGACGGTCTTGGTCGCGTCACCAATCCAGGCGTGTGGGATGCGGGCCCCCGGATGCGAAGTCGGTTGGATATACAGTTGCGGATCGCGCTGGTAGACCAGTTCTGTTCCGTCGTCGATGACGGCATCAGAAGTATAGACCTGATTCATTTCCACGCCGTGGGCTTCGAAAATGTAGGATTCCTCATCCAGGACCGTCCGCAGGTGCGCGCGGCGCTGTTGACCGGCTTCGGAGTCTTCAGCAAGCTGGGCAAAATCGGCTTCGCGTTGTTCATAGGAATTCGTTGGTATTAACCCAAGAGCTGGAATTAAACCAGTACCAAGCTTCCAGGAATCCACTGCACGGTTGACGACCTGGGAACCGACCGGCTGTCGCTCTGTGCTATAGGACTTCAACAGGCCGGGTCCCGCATAGCCTTTCAGCACGTATGCCAGCTTCCAGGCAATGTTGAATGCATCTTGGATGCAGGTATTGGCTCCTAGCCCATTGGTTGGCGGATGACGGTGTGCCGCATCCCCGGCCAAGAATACCCGGTCATAGTCATAGCGTTCGGCAACCAGGCGGTTAATCCGCCATGGAAACAGCCCCTTGATCGTAATTTCGACGGAATCATCACCGATGGCCCGTTGCAGTTCGGCCTTTGCGGTCTCCGGGGTGAGGCTTTGTTGGTTCTTGCCCAGATAGACCAGCGAAGCGGACCACTCGGTCCACGGATGCACCATGCGAATCATCGCACGAGTTGGGCCCTCTGGACGGTTTTGAATAATTTCATACAGGGACCCTGGGCGGTGGGCGACCAAGTGGGTCAGATCGGCGGTGAAGCTGATGTTAAACGCATCGGCGAGCCCGGATTCGCCCTCAAAGGTGGCACCAACAGCTTTAGCCACCGGGCTGCGGCCGCCGTCAGCGGCCACCACGTATTGTGCGCGCAGGGTCTCAGCTTTGCCGGTGAGTCCGTCGACAACGTGAACGTCCACGCCGTCGTCGTCTTGATCGAGGCTGACAAATGACGTCTGGAACCGAATGCGAGCGCCCAACCGTGCCGCTTCACCTAACAGGATGGGTTCCAGGCGATCCTGCGGGATGTCACAGCCCTGCATCGGGCTGGCGGTGAGGTATTCGCCTTGCCGCGCAGGGTTATTGCCCCACGACCAGGCGCGCCCAAGTTCCGGACCGTTGAAGGCGGTGGCCACAACTTGGGAAGCCATGTATTCACGGGGAGCGGCTTTTTGCTTGACCTGGTCTTCCACACCGATGGCACGCAGCACCTCCATGGTGCGTTGGTTGGTGATGTGGGCGCGGGGCGAATCGGCAACCCAGGTCTCGCGAGTAATCACGGTGACCTGGATGCCGTGCCGTGCGAGCATGAGCGCGGTGCTGACACCGGTTGGGCCGGAGCCGATGACGATGACGTCATGGTGGGCTGCTTGACCTTCGATATGTTGGGTGGCGGACGACCAGGATTCACGGGTGAGATTGTCTTTTTTCATACTCTTATCGTGACATGGCGCACATTTGCCGGTTAGTCTATTTGCGCACCGTCGTTGGTCAATCCGCGCACCGAGGTGTTAGTGCTCGAAGATAGTCCGGTAGCCGTGCAACGAGGTGAAAAATGGTGCTGGCTCGCGGGTCGGGTCCCCCGTATAACCAATGGTCTGAGCGACATGATCAAACGGCGAGTACACGGTGCCGGTGTCGCTAAGGCCGGCATCCACGGCTTGTTGTGCCGCAGCGCGTACCCGGGCTTCGATCTCCAAAGATTCATTCAGCGCAGCCTGGGTTTCTTCGGCATTCAACTCCACCCCATAGGGTTCGCCAGCTGTGGTGCGGTACGGGTGGCCCAGATACAGGTTGGTGGGTTTGACCTCGTCGACGAGGTATTCCAGCGAGGCGCGGTATGTGTCGGGGTCCTCAAAACCTGGGAACCCATTGGCGGCGCCATGCACCTGGACAGAGTCGCCGACAAACACGGACCCTTGACCGAGCACTTCATAGGCGACGGAACCGGCGGTATGCCCCGGAATGTGGTGCACCTTTACTTGCACTCCCCCAAGGTCTAGCGTCTCTCCACCGTGAACAATGACGTCTGGTTCCATTTCACCGGAGATCGCAGCCTGGGCGTTGGATTCTTGTTCTTGGCGGGCGTTGGGATTGTCAATATAGCTGTCGCGGGCGGCGAAGTACTGGTCGACATGGTGCTGACGCGAACGCAAATATGGTGCATCGGCTTCGTGAATCACGACCTTGGCCTGACGCCCGGTCATCTCCCACAGTTCGTAGGCTCCCCCGAGGTGATCGATGTGACCGTGGGTCAACAAAATCCAGCGAACATCTTCAATGTTCTTGCCGAGTTTTTCCAGCTCCGGCTTCATGCCATCGGTTGGCGAACCGGTCACACCCGTATCCACGATGGCTGGCTCTGGTGCATCAATGAAGAAACTGTAGAGCCCAAAGCGCCCCCACGGGGAAACGAGGGGATGAATTGCGACTGGCGAGGTAGTATCGCTCATGCCTACTCCTTACTCAATTAGTTGAATTAGCACTCACGTCCTTGCCGGAGCACCTTTATTATAATAATATGTTGTTGATCACAAGGTGTACATACCCGAGCCCTCGGGACCTCGACATTAAGGAGATGATCTGATGTCGCATACCACTACCTGGACAGCAGGCAGTCAACAAATCAGAATCGAAAAGGACTTGCAGGTCCCGATGCGCGACGGCGTCAAACTTGCAGCCGACACCTACCGCGGCATGGACGACAAACCGCGTCCGGCGCTTGTGGCCCTGAGCCCCTACGGCAAAGAGCTGCAAGCCATGGCTTTGACGATGCCGCCGCAACGTCGCCCCTCGCCAATGTGGGATGGCTGTATCGAAGCCGGCGACATCGCCAAGATCGTCCAAGAAGACTACGTCCATGTTGTTGGGGACATTCGCGGTTCGGGTGATTCCGAAGGTGAACACATCGGCAACTATAACGCCGGTGGCGTCTCCCTGGGCCAAGACGCCTACGATTTCATCGAATGGGTCGCTGCTCAACCATGGTGTGACGGCAATGTGGGCATGGTCGGCATCTCCTACTTCGGGTCCATGTCAGTGCTGGCAGCAGCAGAGCGCCCACCAAGCCTGAAAGCAATCTTTGTTTCCGGTGGCCATTATGACTTCTATGAAACCACCTATCACGGCGGCATCATGTGGCTCATGCCGCGAGCTGCTCGTGAAGGCCGCGGTGGTGACTCCGGTTGGGCATTCACCGACCGCATCAAGTCCCGCATGCTGGAAGAATACTCGGAAGCCGAGCTGAAAGAGCTCGTCGCAGAGCGGCTGAAAGATCCGGATATTGCCGCCTGGCCAAACATGGTCCACACGCTGAACTATCCAAAACACCACGAAGCCTGGTTCGACATCATCATGAACGATCTCGACGGCGAATGGTACGAAGAGCGCAACCCGATCAACCTGGCCGACAACATCGATATCCCGGTCTGGTTGCAGATCGACAACGGCCGCGGATGGACCATCGACGGCACCATCGAGTTGTACAACAAACTCAAAGGACCAAAGAAACTCGACATTGGTCCTTCCCCGCCGATGCAGTCGCGTCCCTGGATTGAAGAACACGACAAGATGTTCCGGTGGTATGACTACTGGATCAAGGGCATCGACAACGGCGTCATGGACGAACCTGCGGTCACCGTCCACGTTGAAGGTAGCCACGAAACTTCCACCGGCAATCAGTACCCGACCAAGGACACCGAATACCGTCCACTGTATTTGCGTCCGCGGCACAAGTTGTCGGAAGAACCAGAACTAATGGGTTCAGAGCATGCGGCTCCGGATGGTTTCTTCCAAGCACCGCTGACCGTCACCGATACCGTGCACAACATCCGGTGGGAAACCGCACCATTTGCCGAAGACACCGAAATGATGGGCACCGGGGCTGCGCACATCTTCGCAGAAATCGACCAGGATGACACCAACTTCATCATGCGTCTCTGGGATGCCGCACCAAACGGTTCCCGCCAGCTCATCACCACCGGCTTTTTGAAAGCCTCCCAGCGTGAACTCGATGAAGAACGCACCACCGAGGGCAACCCGTATCACCCACACACCCGCAAGGTACCGGTCGAGCCCGGCACGATCAATGAATACGTGCTGCGCCTCTATCCGTTTGCCAATACGTTCAAACCCGGCCACAAACTGGTTGTTGAACTATCGAATAACGAACCCATGGAAGACGAGCACAATGCGCTGCTGCCACCAGATGCGTTCCACCTGCCGGTGGGTCGTCCGGTGACGCACAAGATCTACCGCGATGCCGAACACCCATCCCGGTTGGTCCTGCCATTTGTAAAGTCCAGCAACTAGTCAACGCCTGGTGATGGGCGGGCCGAACGATTACATTCGTTCGGCCCGCCCATATACTTTTAATCATGACTGCCCCGACCCAATCCCCTGACGTACTGGTCGTGGGTGCTGGACCCACGGGCCTGACCGCAGCCCTTGCGGCCGCCCAATTGGGGCTGCGCGTGAGAATTATCGATCAACGGCTCGAGCGCGCCAGATACTCAAAAGCGCTGGTCACCCATGCCCGCACCATGGAAATCTTCGAGTCGCTTGGCATCGCCGACGACGTCCTCGCGGCCGCAAGCCAACTCGAGGCTCTGAACCTGCGCGGCTCCTTCGGTGTCCACGGTCGCATCGTGCTCGACAAACTCGACTGGGGTGATACCGCATACCCGCACTGGCTGATCATCCCCCAATACGAAGTGGAAAACCTGTTAGAAAAGGCCCTGACCCGCCAGCAAGTCGCCGTAGAATGGGGTACCGAGCTCACCGGACTGCAGCGGTCAGCTTCGTCGGTGACCGCGGCAGTATCGACACAAGATCAACCGCAGACCATCACAGCGTCGTGGATTGTGGGTGCCGACGGCGGTCACAGCACGGTGCGCGCGAACATCGAGTCCAAATTCAAACGTGCTGAATCCCAGGCACCGTTCATTCTTGCGGATGCTTATACCACCGCCCACCTACCGGATCGCGAAGCCCAGGTCTCCCTCGCCCCGGAAGGTTTCCTGCTGTTGATCCCATTACCGACACACGGATTATGGCGCATCGTCGCGCATCTGCCGTATCAATCTGAAGATTGGGCAGAACCCATCACCCCCGAACTCCTGGATGGGCTCATTGCCTCACGTGCCCGTATTCACTTTGGTGCACACGAGATTGCATGGACCTCGCGATTTTCGCCGTCCTACGGCATTGCTTCACCGCTGCGCTCGGGCAGGGCTTTTCTCGCCGGCGACGCCGCCCATGTGCACAGCCCCGTCGGCGGACAAGGCATGAACTTTGGGGTCCACGATGCGCATAACCTGATCTGGAAGCTCGCGCTGGCCAACAAATTGCAGCCCAAACAAGCCGCGAGACTGCTTGACAGCTACGAAGCCGAGCGCCGTCCGGTCATCGAACGCATGGTGGCTCGGGTGCAACGGATCACCACCCTGGTCACGGATTCCCGCCGCGCCGGCCGACGCGTCTTGGGCACTGCCGCGCCCACGCTGTTGCCGCACACTGGCGCCCGACAAATCCTGGGCCAAACCATGGCCGGACTCAATATCGCCTACCAGCACGGACCCCTGGTCCTGGGCCGCGACAAACTCTCCGGCAAGCGCGCAGCCAGCAACATCAGCAAACACCAGTCGCCCGGCACCTGGTATTGGCATACTGACAACCACGGCATCCAACTGATTCGGCCTGACGGCGTCGTCGCCGTGTCCGGGGCGACACGCCGCGAGGTCGATACGCGTATTCGACGCAACAGCTTGCTCAAAGCCATTCTTGACGTCGTGGAACCGACACGTTGAGCGGTGCGACAATCGCTAACGTGTCCTACCTGTGCGCGTAGGATCGTGCCATGGCTTCTTTCGGATCTCGCATCACAACCCAGCGGTTGACCGCTGTGAAACGGCTCGCCCCGGCGCTGACGGATGCCACACCGGTGCTGGGTGTGGTCGATTACAACATCCTGGATCAACTCATCCAACTGGTACACGACACGTATGCCGAAGACTGGTTTCAGCCCGCAGTTTCCGTCGGCACCATGGCGCTACCCGGTGTGCTCGAGCATTTTCGCGCCCGCGGCATCGGCGTGCAAACCCGTACGGCCGTCGAACTTGAGATTGCCCGCCACAGTGGCTATTCCCTCCACGAAATCGTCCATAACGCCCCGGTAAAAACGCCCTCGCAGCTGCAGGAACTCACTGATGCTGCCCTGAGCTTTAGCATCAGTAATTTTGCCGAATTGACTCGCGTGGATGAATTACTGCGTGACGCCGCAGACTACGACGGCGCCATTGGGCTGCAGGTCACCCCGCAGGCTTCAGCCGATGACAACGCCACCACATTCGCCCACGTGGGCATTGGGCTGCGCGATCACCGCAAAGACCTCATTGAAGTCTTCCTCGAACGCCCGTGGCTCACCCAACTGCATGTCAGCTTTGACACCCCGCCCACCACGCTGCAACAGACGGCAGAACAAGTTGCCGCGGTCTATCAGTTCGCCGAAGATATTGAACATGCTGTGGGCGGTCCACGCATCCGGGGCTTGCATTTCAGTGCCGGAGACGCCGTGCAACAGACCACCGATGACTGCGATCCGGTGTTGGATAATCACCGGTTTGTCCACCAGGCGATGATTCCGGATCTGATACGTGGCAAATACGATTTCACGATAGATTTCAGCGGGTTTCTGACGTCTCAAGCCGGGATGATCTTGGCGCGCGTGGAATATACCAAGGACCTAGACGGACGGATGATCGCCGTCGTCCATGCTGATGCCCAACCGCACCCAGACATGACACGCGTTGTGGTCTTCGACGATGACGGCCACCCGAAAGACGATTTCCAGCAGTATTACTATGACGTTGCTGGACCCAACGGCCTGGTAGCCCAGAGCGTGCCACTGCCCGCGGTCAAAGAGGGCGATACGCTAGCAATACTTGATGTCGGTGCCTCAACTTTTGGCGCGCGGGCAGGCTTTAGCGCACCCGTTTACGGCATCCGTGCGGATGGGTTATTAACCGAATCCAGTGTGCTGGCCCCCGGTCATTCCGTGCGTGACCTGGCCAAAGCCGCCGGGATTTACCAGCCCGAAAAACTGCTGCATTAAGTCTTGTCTAAGCACTCACCACAGTCTCTCGAGCCAGTTTATGCAGCTTGGGTAGAGACATCCGGAGATTCCACGCTGCAGCTGCACCGTACTCTGGCCAATGTAGGACCGCAGCGCGCTCTTCCAAGCTGCCTCTGACCACCACGGGGGCGGTCTCGGGTAATCGCGCAGGACCGGAAATCTTGAGATTCATCCCCCACTGATCAGTCCAGAAGTATGGCTGAAAGTTCAGTTGGGTAGCATCTTGCGGGTTCAGGAGTGAAGCAGCAGCGATTTTGGCTTGTTCAATTGCACTGGTCCACACCGGATAGCGCTGCGGCCCCTCGGGCGTTTTGAGCCAAGCGACATCACCTGCGGCCACAATATTGTCCTGAACACGGCACTGCCGGTCAATGACTAAACGGCCGTCGTGCAAGAGGCCGGCCTGGGCTAGCCACTGGATATTGGGCGCATCTCCAATGGCTGAGATGACGATGTCAGAAGATACCTGTTGCCCATCGGCAAGCTGGACTGCCATGCCGGTTGAGAGTTCATCAACTGCATTCACCCGGCCGTCAATCAGCCGCAAACCATGTTCGATCGCAACCTGGCTGATCAAGCTGGCCAAGAGCGGACCGATGTGGTCGGTCATCGGCGTTCCGCAATGGATTAGCGTGACATCGCAGCCCATGGCGTTGGCACCGGATGCAAGCTCCATGCCTAATACCCCGCCGCCGATCACAGTGACTGAAGGCCGAGTTGCCAGACGGTTCCGAAGCGCGATCGCGTCGTCAACGGAACGCACGGTAAATTCACGATCACTAGTTGAAAAACGGCGAGCGCTCGTGCCGGTGGCGATAATCAAACCGTCATATCCCAGCGTGTTGCAGTCATGCAACGTGAGCCGTTGCTGCTGGGTATCCAGTGCGACTGCGGTAGTCCCCAACAACTGTGTTCCTGCGTGGGTTGCCTCGGGAAGATAACTGACCTGAAATTCTTGGTTTGGGTCCAAGGCCGTTTTCGACAAAGCAGGACGAGAATAGGTGGGTCGGTCTTCCTCGCCAACCAGCGTCATCTCACCATCAAAGTCCAAACGGCGCAGCGTGTCCGCTGCAGTCAGCCCGGCAATGCCATTTCCAACGATGACAATGTGGCGCATTAGGAGACCAATTTCAGCGCGGCCACCGGGCAAACACGAACGGCATCCTGTGCCGCTTGAAGATCCTTGGAATCGACCTCCACCTGGTCAATGATCAGTTCGCCGTCATCATCCAAGTGCATCAAATGTGGTGCGGCCTCTTCGCATAGGCCGTGTCCTTCACAGCGTGGCCGATCTAATGCAAATCGTGCGGTAGTCATAGCGGAGCCCTTTCATCCGAGATACAGCTTGACGGAGAAGAGATCTCCATCACGGTGTTGTTGCATGAGCTTTCCAGATCCCGCCACCACTGTCTAATGAATACTGCACATGAAGTACATTAGTGTCATGAATATCGAGGCTCCGAACCATCAGCCACCGGGCGTCAATTTGGCCAATGTTGACCTGAATCTCCTGACCTCCTTACATGCTTTACTCGAGGAAGGTTCGGTCACCGCTGCAGCGCAGCGGGTCGGGTTATCACAACCGGCCATGAGTCATGCACTGCGGCGTATCAGGCGGCTCTTCGATGATGAGATTCTGATTCGCCGGGGCAGTCGGAATGTCCTGACACCCAAGGCGCTGGAACTCATCGGACCGCTGCGCGATGTAGTTCATCGAACAACTCAGCTGCTTGGCGGCGAACCCTTTCGCCCCGAGTACAGCTCCCGCACGCTAACGATCGCAATGTCTTCGAGCGTGTCTTATATCCTTGGTCGCTCCATCACCCACCTTCTGGAACAGCAAGCACCGCGAATGAAGCTGCGGACCGTACCCATCCCGCAAGACCATGACACGATTTTTACAACCCACGGAGCAGATGTTCTCCTGCTGGCCGAGGGATATGAATCGGACTATCCGCGTGAACGGCTCTTTGACGACGAATGGGTTGTCATCGGAGGCACTCCGGAATTCCTCGAGAGCGATCCGATTATGCAGCTACAGGATTGGCCGCACGTTGCACTTGACACACCACACCGCACTCGGCCATACGAAGTGCTTCTACATCGTGGCATTGACGCCAAGATTCATGTTCGTGTCGACGACTACCTGCTGCTGCCACGCTATGTAGCGGGCGTGCATCGAGTCGGCCTCCAGCGTCGTCGGGTCATCGAACAAATGGCACGAACCGATGAACTCTACACCGCGAAATTTCCGTTTCCCATTCTCGGATTGGGAGTCGACATGGTGTGGAACCCTTGGCTTGGCGATGAGCCTTATAAGCAATGGGTGCGAGCATTACTCACCGAAGCAGACCGCATAAGCCAAATGAATGATGCCGATTCGTAGAATTCATTTGCATCATAACCCAGCCTGCGGTTGAGTATGGGGCACATCACACTTACCTGATCCAGTGAGGTTTCCTATGACCACCCATGGTGTTTTTCAGTCGGAGATCAATTTATTCTCAGACCACACCCTACTGAACACTCAAGAGGTTTTCACCCAACTGCGCGAAGCGGCGCCGGTTGTGTATCTTCCCGCAAATGACGTGTGGGCGGTGACTCGCTATGAGAATATTCGCGATGCTCTAAGCGACCCAACGTCATTTTCGTCCAAGGCTGTGGCCTTCAACCCACAAATGAATGAAATCCTCTCGGGCACCAGCCTGGCTGCTGATCCACCGGAGCACGGACCGCTACGTGCCGTGCTTACCGATAATCTCTCGCCCCGGGCGATGCGTTCAATGAAAGCCGACATTTACGCCAAGGCGGAGCAGTTAGTCAAAGATCTTGCCACCCACGGCAGCTTCGAGGGAATGGCCGATATGGCCGTTGCTTTCCCGGTCTCCATCGTGTTGGATCTGATCGGCATTCAGGGCGATTTACGGGCGAAAATCCTGCCGTGGGGTGAAGCGGCTTTCAACCTGTTGGGTCCGATGAATGAACGCTCCCAACAGTCCATGCCCATTGCAGGTGAGCTTTTCCAGTGGACGCACGAACAGATGCGCGGTACAGATCTGGCCGAAGGGTCGATCGGTCGCAATATTTGGGAGGCAGCCGAACGCGGCGACATCTCGCATGAATCTTTCGGGTACATTGTCCACCAGATTTTAGCGGCTGGCATGGATACCACGATCACCACAATTGGGAATGCTCTGGTGTTGTTGGGACAAAATCCCGACCAATTCGAATTGCTGAAACAGGATCCGTCGCTGGTGGCTGCCACGCTGACCGAAGTTCTGCGACTTCGCACGCCGGCACCTGTATTCGGGCGTCTGGCCACTAAAGATATCGACATTGATGGCACTATCATCCCTGACGGTGCCCAGGTCGCGCTGCTGTACGGCTCCGGCAACATGGACCCACGAAAATATGACAACCCAGAGGTCTTTGATATCACCCGCAACGCGGTGGATCACTTGGGCTTCGGATACGGTATCCATGCTTGCGCCGGCCAGGGCCTGGCCAAACTAGAAATTCATGGGCTGGTCGAGGCCTGGGCGAAACACGTCGAGAGCTACGAGATTGGCGACGTCGTCCAGCGGCTCAACAATATGACCCGCCCCTATGAGTCCATCGAAATCAAAAACATCCAGCTGGCAAAGGTGAACGCCTAATACGTCCACCACTAAAACGGTCGGTCTCCCTGGTGGGGAGGCCGACCGTTTTGCGTCTGCGTTAACATGTCCGGGCCACCGGCTACAGTCAGTGAGGATCATTTGCACGCAAACGAAGGGACAATAGTCATGGTCATGGGGCCTACCCACGCAATGAGTGGGGCAGCAGTCGGTCTGGCGGTGGCACAGATCCTGCCCGCCCAGTGGGGCGGGGTCACGACCATTCCGGATGCACTCATGTTTGCAGGCATCGCCGCTGGCGGGGCCTTGCTGCCGGACCTGGATTCTCCGCAGGCGACGGTATCGCGCTCCTTCGGCCCGCTGTCGCAGGGGTTGTCGCGTGTGGTGGAGAACGCAAGCCAAACCTTCGTCAATCTCACTCGCAGCCGCAAGGATCCGTACTGCCGCAATGGGCACCGAACAGCCACGCACACGCTCTGGTTCGCGCTGGGGACGGGTGCCGCCGCAGCAGCGCTGATGTCGGCGTTCGGTAAGGCTGCGGCCGTGGCATTGCTATTCGTGTTGCTTGGCCTGGCAATCCGGGGCCTGTTGCCCGAATGGTCAAAGAAAGCCGACTGGCTGGTGATCACCGGGGTGTCAGCACTGGTGGCATGGGCGGCCTGGCAGTGGGCGCCGAATTCGGGCAGCGGCGTCGTCATGGGCTCGGCGGTGACGATCGGCGTGCTCACCCACCTGGCAGGAGACTTCATTACCAAACGCGGCATCCCCCTGCTTGCACCCCTACCCTTGGGGCGGCAGCGGTGGCGCAACCTCGGCACGCCCAAGCCGCTGCGGATCGCGGCAGCAGGCCCAACGGACAAGGTGTTGCTGACAGCATTCACCCTCATGGTGCTGGTGCAGCTGTACCTGGTGATTACCGGCACGACCATCGCACAGCAGAGCCTTGTCCCGGCGCTCACCGAGTCGAAGCTTCGCTGGTGGCCAGCATTATGACCGGTAAATTTTCGTTCAGCCCAAATATTGCCTAAAGTATAGGCGTACCCATCCAGAGCGGCTAAGAGATCTGGCTCGACGACGCCGCAGCAACCCCACACCGTTGTGCAGGTGCTACCGCCAGAACCGATGGAAAGGTTTGATTCTTGACGCAATCCAGCATCACCGCCACTGACACGACCCTGGTCTACCGCACCGGGCTGGCCGCCGAACTCTTTGACGAACAATACGCCCCACTGCCCAACGGGCTACCCGGTCCCCTACCGCAAGTCATGGTCGATGCCGCAGACCCCGATGTGAATCCGGGCCGTGAGCCCGGCCAGGCGCACCACCGCGCAGATGCCACCGGCCAGCAGGTCGATGAGCGCGCCCGCATGGCCTACTGGGAAGCCGCCGGCCAACGCCTGGACTGGGATACAGAATTTTCCACCATCCATTCCTGGACCAAACCACATCCCGACGCCGAACACGGCCCGGTGGCCCGGTGGTATGAAGACGGCACACTCAATGTGGCCGTCAACTGCCTGGACCGTCACGTCGCAGCCGGCCATGCCGACAAAGTCGCCCTGTATTTCGAAGGTGAACCCGGCGACCGTCGCGCCGTGACCTACCAGGACCTGTTAGACGAAGTCTCCCAAACCGCCAACGCGCTGACCGAATTGGGCATTACCGCCGGCGACCGCGTGGTCGTCTACCTGCCGGTCATTGTGGAAACCGTGGTCATCGCCCTGGCCTGTGCCCGCATCGGTGCTGTGCACTCGCTGGTCTTTGGTGGGTTCTCGGCCGACGCCCTGAAATTCCGGGTCGAAGACACCGGTGCCAAACTGTTGGTCACCTCCGATGGCCAGTTCCGCCGCGGCAAGGCCGTGCCCGTCAAGACCGCCGCTGATGAAGCCGTCTCGGGTGACAACAACATCGAACACGTGCTGGTGGTCAACCGCACCGGCCACACCGATATCCCCTGGACGCCAGGCCGCGATGTCTGGTGGGACGATGTGGTCACCAAGCAACCAACAACCCACGAGCCAGAGTTCTTTGAGGCCGAGCACCCACTGTTCATCATGTACACCTCGGGTACAACCGGCCAACCCAAGGGCCTGGTGCACACCTCAGCGGGCTACCTGGCCCACGCCTCGATCACGTATGATTTTTTGTTCTCCAACCCGGATGTGACCCAGCGCGAGGCCGATGTCCACTGGTGCACCGCCGACCTGGCCTGGGTCACCGCCCACACCTACGAAATGTACGGTCCGTTGTCCAATGGCGCGACCCAGGTGATCTACGAGGGCGTGCCCAATGCACCACACACCGCGCGCCACTTTGAAGTCATCCAACGCTATAAGGTCACCAGTTACTACACCGCGCCAACCCTGCTGCGCTCGCTGATGGGCTGGCACGAAAACGGCCCGTCCACCGAGTACGATCTGTCTTCAATCCGCCTGATCGGCACCGTAGGCGAAGCCGTGAACCCCGAGGCCTGGAACTGGGCGCGCACCCACATCGGCCGCGACACCCCCGAGGGCGTTCCCATGGTTGATACCTGGTGGCAGTCCGAAACCGGTTCGACCATCATTTCCCCGCGTCAAACCGACACAACCTTCAAGCCCGGCTCCGGTTCGCGCCCGCTTCCCGGCGTCAATGTCGCGGTGGTCGACGACGCCGGCAACCCCGCAGAAACCAATCAGCAGGGCGTCATTGTGGTCACCCGTCCCGGCCCCGGCGCAGCCCGCACAGTGTGGGGCAATCCGGCGCGCTTTTATCACTCGTACTGGACCGATTTCCACTGGGCCGAAGACGGCCGCGGCTGGTTCTTGGCCGGTGACGGTGCGAAAACCGACGACGACGGCGACATCTGGATTCTGGGACGCATCGACGACGTCATCAATATTTCCGGGCACCGCCTGTCGACCATCGAAATTGAATCCGCGCTCGTTTCGCACCCCAAGGTCATTGAAGCCGGCGTCACCCCGGTCCCCCACCCCAAAACCGGCCACTGCGCCATCGCGTTTGTGGTGTGCCGTGGGGATTTCACCGACGAGGCCGCAAAAGCCGAACTCACCCAATTGGTCGCCAAGCAGATCGGTCCGGTCGCCAAACCCAACGACATTGTGTTCGTCCCGGATGTGCCCAAGACCCGTTCGGGCAAGATCATGCGCCGATTACTCACGCAGCTGTACACGGGTGACACCCTGGGTGATACGACGTCGCTCCAGAACGAACCAGCGGTCGCCAAAATCGCTGAGGTGCTGGAGCAGCGCTCAAGTAGCCAAGGCCGGTAGTTTTCACAGTCCGGTAGTTTCACCGCTTGCAGCGAAGCCGTTCTATCAGATCACCGTGCGCCTCATCGGTAATCACCACTTGGTTGGCGCCAAGCCACTGTGCCATGACCCGAAGTTCGGCGCACAACTCGTTGGCGACGGTCTGCCGATCCGGCAGGGTTGAAACTGTATCGTCTAGGTCCGGATCTTCTGCGTAGGCGGATGCCACTACGAGCGCGCCCCTGGTGCGGTCATGCTTGAGATCGACTCGGGCAACCAGGTGTTCGCCAAGTAAAAACGGCAACACATAGTAGCCGTAGACGCGCTTGGCGGCGGGCGTGTAGATTTCCAACCGGTAGTGCATCCCAAAAAGTTCTAACAGACGACGTCGCTCAAACACCAATGGATCAAACGGTGCTAATAACGCTCGCGCGTTGACCTGCCGCGGTACGCGGGCTGCGGCATGCATCCACACCGGCCGGTCCCAACCCGTCACCGCGACCGGGATCAGCTCACCAGTGGTCTCGAGTTCTGCAATAGCCTGACGAGTCTCGTCTTGCTTTAACCTAAAGTAGTCTGCCAAGCAGCGGACCGTGCCGATGCCGTGGGCACGAGCTGCGATTCGAATCAGTTCGGTGATCGCCGCTTCGCGTTCGATGGGTGGTTGTGCACGGACTGCAGGAGGTAGGACGCGTTCGGTCAGGTCGTAGACCCGTTCGAACTGAGCGTTTCGGCGTGCCGGGGTGAGGACACCGGCGTCGAAGAGAATTTCTAACGCCGTTTTGGCAGGAGTCCAGGCCCACCCCCACCCGTGCTTCGGGCGTTGTGCGTGTTCTTCATCGACGTGAGCCTGAATGTCACGGCTGGTCATCGGCCCGTGGTCGGCCACCACATTGCGGACGCGGTCCAGTAACCCGGGATAGCGATGTTCCAGGCGTTGGACATCCATACCGCCCCATCTCCGACGGTTCCACGTCAGCAAGGGGAACGTTGAAGCTGGCACATAGGAGGCCTCGTGCGCTCAGGTTTCTACGATTCTTCGTGGTGCGCTGCCTGAAGCGCGATCCACCAGCTCAGTGTTATAGGGACCAAGGCGTGCAAACAGTGGCAGCAAATGGGCTCGCGCTAAGACATTGACCGAATCAATCTGCACGACACCCAGTCGTTTCACCGTGTCAGTGAGGTGCCGAAGTGTCACGGTGTCGGGCCGCGGTCGGTGCAGCCCCTGGGCTGCGATGGCGACGCGTCGAGCCTGCGAGAGGGTAAGCGTTCGTGTCATTAAAACCCAGCCAAAAGCGACAACATATCTTCAACGCTTACCTTACGGAATGATTCGGTGCGCACGAGTCGGTCTCCGACGCGGTGACGACGCTGGGCTGTTGATAGGCGGATGGCATCCCGATCGACTTCGTCTTTGCGGCTTTGGACGTGATCGACCCACCGATCGGTGTCGGTTGGAACCGACGGGCCGGCCAAGCTCATGGACTCGGGTGCAGCATAATATTTTTCCAAGATCGGCTCGCGGTCCAAAGTACGTGGAATATTGGATTCAAAGGATGCATGGTCGGATGACAAGACGACGTCGGCATCGTCAGTACGGCCGCTGGCGTTATAGACAAAACACGAAGCCAACAGATTTCTGGCTGAGCCGATGTCGGCAAACGTATTGGCGCCGTCCTTGAGGAGTTCAGGATTGCCCGGTGTGATGTCTGGAACTGCGAGCCGGGTGATGCCTCGGTCTACGATCGCGGCGAGCAGGTCGGCAGGCTGGTGCGCTTGAACGAAGATTTCTTTACGCGCGGGCCAGAAATCAAATGAGCTATGGTCCCCGAAGGCCCCGCCGACGTGGAACATGTAGATTTCAGGGTACATGGGTTCGGTATCTCGTCGTGCGGGGTCGATGTCGTAGAAGTGTACGATAGCCGCTTGGATCAGCAAGCTTGCCCCAAAGCTACCGTATGGTTCGGTGATGAGGAATCCGTACCGGTCGAATTTGTGGCCATTTGGAAACAGCATATTCAAGTCGGCGTCCTGCTGATCAATGGTGACCTGCAGGTTTTCTTGTTTGAGTTGATGCGCCACGTGCACAGTATTCCTCCATGCTTGAGAAATTGGCTATGGACTGTGAGTCTAAGGACCGACCTTGGATCATTCAATATGCAATCGGCACACTGTGGAAATTCGTTGAAACCGGCACAGCCTGTGGATTATTTCCGCTCCGATTCCGAGTGCCGTAGCCGACGTCGGTTCGCATCTTAAACTAGGCGTGGGCCAACGCTCGTCGAAGGAAAGCAAGTTGGGATTTGATGATCTCATCAAAGTGACCCACGAATCCGTCAAAATGTCCACTTTCGAAGGTTCGAAGTTCGGCATTTGGCGCTTGCTGCGCTAGCCGACGGATGGGAGCCGCCGGAACCATCGTGTCACGGGTTGCCAGCCCGACCCAGAGTGGACAGGAAATTTCTTTGGCATGACGGATGGGACGAATCCGCACTTGCGGTTGGGTGGGTTTGACTAGGATTTCATTGAACCACAGTGAATTCTCTGAACGCATTGCTTCAAATCCAGCAACGGCTTCGGGCTGGTTGAACAAGGCCAGTTGGCGAGGTGGCGCGGTGACTAACATTCGAATGGGTTCGCGGACCCAAGAGGCCTTGGCCGCTGCTGCCATCCGTCGCAGTGAATTTCCGATGCCCGAAGTAGCCGAAAATACCAGCCCGTCAAGAAATGGGCACAGGGTCAACACTGCAGCCAACCGTTGGTCTTCAGCGCCCACACTGATCGCATGGCCGCCGCCAAAAGAAAACCCCCACAGAATAATCTGTGCGGGATCAACGCCGTCAAGCGTGCGCGCGAATTCCACTGCGGCACGTAGGTCTTCACGTTGTTGCTGATAGTCGACGAGCTGGCGGGGTTCGCCCTCGCTATCTCCGACGTATCGATAATCGAATACCAAGGCGGCATAACCTGCCGCCGCGAATCGTTCAGCAAAGCGGGGATATCCATCCATCCGCGTTTGATTCAGACTGGCGGCCAACACTACACAGGGCACTGGGCCATCGATCATGGCCGGCCGATACAGTGTCGCGGCACAGACAACACCTTCGGAAATGAAGGTTCGTTCTTCTGTTTGAAAATCAGTCTGCGGTTCCATGAGGGACTCCTGTCGGTTCCCTGACGCCAACCGATGCTGTTCACCGGATGAGCCACAGCGTCGAAGATATCCTCATTTTACCCTGTGCACTTCGCAAGTGAAGATGGCCAGAGCCTTGTCAGAGTTCCGTCGTCATCATTTGTGCATTATTGACTCGATATGAGGTCATGTTGAGTCGTTGGAGTTAGCGGATCTTGTCGTATCACACCGTCGACAATGTATGCCACGACGATCTTGCGTTGAGCGTCGTCTGCTTTCTCTGTGGCAACACTTCGTTTTCAGAATTCCCGTGTATGTCGTCGTTCGACATTTTCGTTACGTCTCGGCGTACCCTAGGAGGTTAGAGAGTCATCCCCTGCTGTCAACGGGGTCGAAGTAGAGAAGGTAACATGTCAGATCAGTCACGCGGCGCCAAACCTCTAGCGGATGCGTTTCAGATCTATGCGCCCTCGTTGATCTATGCGATTGGTCTTGGCGCCATCATGCCGGCCATTGCCGGGGCCTCCACAGGATTTGGGGTATCCCTAGCAGTGGCGGCCAGTACGGTCACACTCATCGGCATCGGTTCCCTGATCGCAAATGCTCCAGCAGCCCAACTGGCCTCACGTGCCGGAGAGCGTCTTACGATGATCGTCTCGGCTGGCGTAGGAACCCTGGGTGTCACGCTGGCCTGGGCGATGGTCGCCGGCTGGTTTCCGTTGGTTGAGCCCTATGATTTTGCAGGCTATACCGTGGGTATCTTGTTGATCGGGATGGCAGGGGCTGGGTTCAATCTGGCACGCCAGTCTTATTTGGCGGTGGCGGTTCCGGTCTCGCACCGTGCCCGGGCCATGTCACTGCTGGGTGGCATGATTCGCATTGGATCATTCGTGGGGCCCTTTCTTGGTGCCGGGGCTCAAGCGTTTCTAGGCATGCAGGGCGCCTTTGCCGTCGGAGCGGCGTGTATGGGCACCGCCGTCATCGTTTCGCTGTTTATTCAAGAACTGGCTGAACCCACCACGCCCACGCACTTGGAATCAACAACAACCAACCCGCTTGAGATCATCACCAATCCAACCATGACGTCGTTGGCCAAGGAGCATTGGCGGGTGCTGTTGTCTTCGGGCCTGGGCGTGCTGTGCCTGTCGGCGATGCGTGCCTCGCGCACCGCGGTGATCCCGCTGTGGGCCGAGCACCTAGGACTCAGCCCTGCCCAGGCATCACTCATTTACGGGGTGTCCGGGGCCATTGATCTGATCATGTTCTATCCATCCGGTCTGCTGATGGACCAAAAAGGACGTCGTGTGGTGGCGGTGTCCTGTCTCACCGGACTGGCCATCGGCACTGCGGCCGTGCCTCTGACGGGCACGAGTGGATGGTTGATGGTCGCGGCCGTATTAATTGGGCTGGGCAACGGCTTCGGTGCGGGCATCGTCATGACCCTGGGGGCTGACTACTCCCCGACCGTGGGCCGACCAAAATTCTTGGCCCTGTGGCGGTTGCTCTCCGACTCTGGAACATTGACCGGGCCGCTGCTGATCTCCGTGGTCACTGCCATCTCCACGCTGGCCTTTGGTGTTTGGGCCATCGCAGCCCTGGGGTTGGTGGGTGCTGGGATCTTTTCGCGTACGTTACCGCCAGGGCCCGGGCCGGTCACACGCGACGCCGCGCTCCACCCACCAACAACCAGCACTAAGAAAAGTCGGTGATAACGATTCGGTTCACCTTTGGATCGCGAATCATCTCATAACCCTTATTGACCTCAGATAGTTTGATCTCACCAGAAACAATGTCATCAAGGTTCAGGCGACCAGCTTGGTACTGTTCAACAAGCATGGCCATGTCGCGTTTGGGCCCCCCCGACCCCATGAATCCGCCCGGGACGGCTTTGCGCGAAACCGCGTTCTGCATGGGGCCCGTACCCAGCGTATCTGTGCCCGTCCCCATGCCATTTTGATACAGCGTCCCGCCGTTATCTAACATGTCGTAACCCTGACGTGCAGTGGCGCCAATTCCGACGACGTCAAAGACCGTGCGAACACCGTGGCCACCGGTCAGTTCTTTGACCGCGGCAACAGGATCAGTCTCAGCTGAGTTGATGGTGTGGGTTGCACCAAAAGATTTGGCGGCATCCAGCGATTCCTGGTTCAGGTCCACGGAAATGATTTTGCCAGCACTGGCCAGCACGGCACCGGAGACAACGTTGAGTCCAACCCCACCGGCACCAATGATCACCACATCTTCACCGGGCCGGACTTTGGCAGCGTTTAGGACAGCACCGGTTCCGGTGATCACCCCGCACCCCAGCACCGCAGCCTGGGCAAAAGGCATATCTTTGGGCAGTTTGACCAGCATATTCTCATGGACCAGCGCCTGTTGAGCAAATCCGCCCAGCGCCATGCCTTGCGTCACTGGGTTACCGTTGGCATCTTTGAGCCGTGGTTCTTCGCCGTCGGCACGCAGGGTCAGGTCTGGAGAACGGCACAGGCCTGGTTCGCCATCTAAACATTGCTCGCATTTACCGCAGAACTGCACCAGACAGGCGGCAACGTGGTCGCCTACTGCAAATTCTGTAACGTTAGGACCAATTTGTGTGACCACCCCGGAAATTTCGTGGCCCAGGACTGCCGAAGGCGGATACTGGACTTCATTACTCATTTTCATGAAGTCTGAACCGCACAGTCCAGAGGCTTTCAGCTCGATCAGTACTTCTTGACCGATCGGATCGGCAATCTGAATATCTTCTTCTACCCAGCCGCCACCGAGGTCTCGAACTACCATTGCTTTCATTGCAGGATACCTCCGTATCTTGTGGTCAACGTCGTATATTCAACGCCCTTTCGCTGTACAGAATCAGACCATCCGCTCCGCCCGCCACGCAGCCTGGCGACTTTCAGCCCTGCGCTGGAATCCAAGTGCCATGCACGTCAGTCCTAGCTCAGCGACCGCATTTTTTGGCAGCCTAGAATACAACAGGGACCCACTTTGCGATCCCATGAATGAACACGGAGGAATACATGTCTACCGATCTGACGACATTCGACAACCTGCTTGCCGCCGTCACCGTCACCGATGGCCAACCGGTGCATGATCCGGCCACCGGTGAGCTGGTTGGCAACACCAAAATGTCGAGCACCGACGACGTCGATGCAGCCGTTGCGATAGCCAGCCAGGCCCAAAAATCCTGGGGTGCCCTCTCCCATGCCGAGCGCGCCGATTACCTGCACAAGGCCGCCGACGCGGTCAACGCTTCGGCTGAAGCGCTCGCCCAGATTCTGGCCCGTGAGGTCGGCAAACCACTCAATGGTCCCAACGCTCGTTTCGAAGCCGGTGCGTGTGAAGCCTGGCTACGTGCCAACGCGGACTTCCCGTTGGAAGACGAAGTCCTAGTTGACGACGAATCCGGCAAATCCGTGCTGAGCTATGTGCCCATCGGTGTGGTCGGAGCCATTGGTCCGTGGAACTGGCCGATGATGATCTCGGTTTGGCAGTTGGCCCCGTCGCTGCGAATGGGCAATGCGGTTATTCTCAAACCATCTGAACACACCCCGCTGTCGGTCCAGGCGCTGGTTGCGGTGCTGAATCAGGCGCTACCCGAAGGTGTGCTGCAGGTCGTGCCGGGCGAAGGCGACATTGGTCAGGCAGTTTCCGAACACCCTGACATCGACAAGATTATGTTCACCGGTTCGACCAAAACCGGGCAGGCGATCATGCGCTCGGCTGCTGCGGATATGAAGCGTGTGACCCTAGAACTCGGTGGTAATGACGCCGGTATCGTGCTGGAGGACATCAACGTTGCGGACATGGCTCAGGATATTTTCTGGGGCGCGTTCATCAACACCGGCCAAACGTGTGCCGCGCTGAAACGTCTCTACGTGCCAGCCTCGATCTACGACGAGCTGGTTCAGGCACTAGCCAAGATTGCCGCCGAGACGCCAATGGGCCAGGGCGTATCCGAGGAGAACGTCCTGGGGCCACTGCAAAATGCCGCCCAGCAAAAAATTGTTGCCGATCTGGTCGAAGAGGCCCGCAAAGATGGCGCCACCATTGTCACCGGTGGCAACCCGGATGACCATCAGACCGGTTATTTCTACCCGGCAACAATTGTCTCGGATATCGACCAGAAGAACCCGTTGGTGCAGATCGAACAATTTGGTCCGGCACTGCCGATCATCAAATACGACGATCTCGATCAAGCCATCGAATGGGCCAACGAACTTGAAGTCGGGCTGGGCTCATCAGTATGGTCCTCGGATGCCGACCGCGCACGCGAAGTCGCCAACCGCCTGATTGCCGGGACCACCTGGATTAACAAACACGGTGCCGTGGACCCACGGGTGCCATTCGGCGGCGTCAAGAAATCCGGCATGGGTCTAGAGTTCGGAGTCGAAGGTCTCAAACAAGTCGCCCTGCCAAAGGTCACGACCCTCTAAGACATTTTCGCTGTGACGCAGCGCTGTCATCCCACCTTCTTATAGGTCGCGGGTGACAGCGCTGTTTGCTTTCGTGATCAAATTCCTCATTGATATAGTTAATCAATAATTCATATCTGACGGGTGTCAGCCAGGCCGCGAGACGTATAGAAGGGACTGGGCAAACTCGATATGCAACAACAGCAGCAAGACGCCGCAGTCCAACTCAATTCCGCTCCAGTACGAGACCAAGATTATTGGACCTGGGCCCAGAACGCTCAAGCAAGCTTTCCCAATATTGAACTCAGCACACCCGACCGACAAGCTTTCCGTGCAGGTCAGCACCACGTATCGCTGGGTGGGGTCGAACTTTTCGACATGTACACCGGTCCACATACGGTAACCCAAAGCAAGGTTGTACCGATTGCCGAGCATGAAGCGTTGTGCAAGCTCTCATTGCAATTTTCCGGGACCACAGTCCTGACTCAGGACGGTCGTGAATGTCTGCTCCAACCCGGTGACCTTGCCCTGTATGTCGCGCATCGTCCCTATACCCTGGACTATGCACAAGACCAGCGCAGTCTGATCATTCAGTTTCCACAAGAGCTGCTGCACTTGGTACAGAATCAGATCTCCCAAGTGACGGCGGTGCCCATTAGTGATGAATCTGGGCTTGGAAAAGTAGCCGTCCCACTCTTTAAACAACTCGCGCTGAACCTGCACATTTTGCAGGGACCACACGCGCTGCAGCTGGTACGGTCCGCTCTTGAAATGCTTGTCACGGTACTATTTGCAGCGGCCCGGAACCACGACGACCTGCAAGAAGACAATCCGCTATTTCAGCAGGCCGTGGCATTTATTGATGATCACTTGCACGATCCCCAGTTGGGACCGCAAATGATTGCCGACCATTTTTACGTCTCGCTGCGCCAACTCCACGGCAAATTCTCGGAAGAACATCAGACGGTCAGCGCCTATATCCGCAATGAACGCGTCCGACGAATCCGCGATGACCTTGCGAATCCGGCCTACCGTGATGAAACCGTTCAATCGATTAGTTCTAGGTACGGGCTCACCGATGCTTCACATGTTTCCAAATTATTTAAACAAACCTACGGTGAAACTCCTTCGGGTTATCGCAACTCCATTTTTAGTGTTTAAACGTCAACGGGTCACACGGCTGAAAAGCAGCAGCGTGACCCGTTGATTTTGTACGATTTATGCCTGCTGTCGGAAGTCTTGGATGATCCGACGTGCTGTTATCATGCCAGATTCTAGCGCGCCGTCAATGCAAACTCCGCGCCAGCCGTTCGACCATTCGGTCCCGGCAAAGAACATCTGAGTGCCAGTGTCTTTGAAGTTGTCCCAGCCATCGCTGAACTGGCCCCTCTGTAAGGTGCCCCAGGCCTGGCCGGACCATTTATCAGCAACCCAGTCATGCCCGGTGGAATCGACCACCTCAAGTTCCGGATTGAACTGGTTGATGATTTCTTGGGCTACCGCCGTATCGTTGAGATCAACCGCCGAGTGGTCCCCACCGAAGCCCACAAGAATGGTGGTGTTGTCATCGGTAAAGTACTCGGATCGCACCACCGACATCTTTGCGGGGAATGGCGCGTAGCCCAGGATCTTGTGGTGGCCTTTAATCTTGATCCAGATCTTGGCACCCTTGGAGTTCCAGCCGCGGTCGACCACCTTTTGCATCTTCTGCGGCAGTGCCGGAGAAAACTCGATCGTATTCATTGCCCCGGCTGGAACGGTGACAATCGTTGCATCAGCTGTGATAACTTCGCCATCTTCCAAAGTGAGTGATACGCCGTCGGTGGTGTGCTGAACCTTGGTCACTGGAGTATTCAGTCGAATATTGCAGGTCAGATCTTCAGCCATCGCGTTGTAGATGCCCTGCATCCCGTTGACCAGCTTGAATTTCAACGTGATGTCGTCCAGCAGTCCCAGATCCATATTCGACAGTGCCGCCCACTGCTTGGCCATCAAGGATGACCCGGTGTCTGGGTTGCCGATGTAGCCGGCTGCCCAGTAGGAGCTCATCAGATCGAGTTGTTCGTGGCTGAATTTTCCCGATTCACGGATGATGTCGAGCACGGATTTCTGGTCATCGGCCAGAAATTGTTCGCGCAGTTCTGCTGGTCCGTCATACCGGTCCGACAGAATCCACATTGGGTCTAACGGATTGGGAAAATATTCGTCGCCTCGGGCAAAGACTTCGGCCATGGCCGGACGCAGCAGTGCATCAACCTCGTCCATCGTGCCCTGGCAAGTTTCACCGGTAGAGCGATTCCAATACACAGTCTGCGGCTCGGGCGAGGCCACGATCGGTTGGTTGTAGCGCACGATCTCGGTCCAGGTGTGCGCCTGGTACCAGTGCACCCAGGTTGCCCCGAGTTCCAGCGGACGCCCCATCCGCTCCTCGGTCCAGGCACGCCCACCGATGCGATCCCGGGCTTCAATAATCTCGACGCTGATTCCGGCGGCTTGCAGTTCACGAGCTGCCATCAGGCCCGCAAATCCAGCACCGACTACAACAACATGTTTCTTCGTCACGACATTTGCCTTTCGTGTGAGTGTTCTGGGGTTTAGTTTGTGCTACGTTCGTTGTCATCAAGCGAGCCCTGGGCGATCGCAATTTCTTCGTCGTCGCTGATCATGTCCTGGTCACGCATTTCTTCGTAGTCTTGCGGACGACGGCGCTGAATAATTTCTCCCCAAATCAAGCCGAGTACGCCACTGAGAATAATCAGACCGGGCATGATGTAGATCAGCGCGGAGCCTGCTTCGGCATCGATCATCAAATCGAAATTGACCAGGATCATGATGAACACGGCGGTCAAACCGATGGTGGCGACGCTTGGTGCAATAACGCGCGTCCAAATGCCGCGCTGCAGCTGATTGGTACGGAACCATGCAATGATCGCAACCGAAGTGACGGCCAGCAAGAAGACCAGACCGAATGCCGCGGCGTTGGTCAGCCAGGTGAACAGCGTGATGACTGGGAACAGATCGCCCAGTTCGTGGCCAATGCCGGCGATCGCAAATCCCGCAACAACGACGAATGCAAGTCCTGACTGCATCATCGATCCGTTGCGTGGTGCACCGTTTGGTGCCGTCGTCCCCAGGGCCTTGGGTAGTACGGTTGAGCGGCCCAGTGCAAAGAAGTAGCGGGCCACGGCGTTGTGGAAGGCCAGCAGTACTGCCAGCAAACTGGTGACAAACAGCAGGTTGGCAAAATTCGCCAGCATCGGTGAGTGTTGGCCCAGCCAGTTGAAGATCAGATCTGGGCCGAAGGCCTGGGATTCTTCGACAACGCTGCTTGGCCCCACGCCAACGCCGACTGCCCAGGCAGAAAATGCGTAGAACAGTGCGATAACGATCAGCGCAATATAGGTTGCTCGCGCTACGGTGCGACGTGGGTCAACAACTTCTTCGGAGTAGATGGCGCCGGATTCAAATCCCATAAACGCTGCGACGCCGAAGGCCAGCAGCACGCCGATGCCGGGAACGAAGAACTCATCGGCGGCAAAAGCAGCGGCCGAAACACCTTCTGGGGCAATCGAGATGGCCATGATGTCAACAATGACCACGACCACGAATTCCAGCATGACGACGACGCCGAGCACCTTAGCTGACAGATCAATAGATCGGACACCAAGCAATGCAACGATCAGCCAGGCCGCCAGTGCGGTCAACCACCACGGTAGGGCTAGCCCGGTGAAGTTGGCGATGAGGTTGGAGGCGGCAAAACCGAACAGCCCGTAGAGCCCGATCTGCATCATGTTGTACGACACCAGCGCCAGGATGGCCGCGGCGATGCCCTGCCGGTTCCCCAGGCCCTCGGTCACGTACGCGTAGAAGGCACCGGCATTTTGAATTTCCCGGCTCATGTCCGTGTAGCCCACGGCAAAGAGCACCAGGATCAGTCCAAGCACAATATAGGTTTGCGGCACCCCGAGAAGTCCGGCAACCGCATAGTTGGTCGGAATACCTCCGGCCAGAACGGTTAGTGGAGCCGAGGCCGCGATGATAATAAAAACCAGCGATGCGGTGGACAGACGCCGCCGATCTAAACGTGTACTTTCCATTTGGGGTCTCCTAAGTCCAAACAATAATCCCAGTGTGGCCCACAACACGCAGTGATTGATTGGCCGTGCGTGCACGCCACTTGGTAAACAGTGCCGGACCTCACATTTGCCGTGCACCCCTGGGCAAGACCTGTGCACTGGGATCACAGAATCAGCAGACGCCCATCAGCCAAGATCAATGCGTAGCCAGTTTGAGTTGTCGAAAATAAGGAGACTTCATGACCTACGATATTGGCCGCCTGGCCGAGGCCGAATTCCAGCCCTTCCCCCACCCAGCCGACCCTTCGAAATCAGCCGGTGAGTTCGCGTGGATTCGCCAGGGCAAGGCCCAGTTCTGGCGTGGGACTCAAGACACCATGCCACAGGTAGCGCCCTACCCATTTGCCCGGGCCGAAATTATCCACGTCATCGAAGGCGCTGTTGACATTGAAATGCCCGACGGCGAGGTGATCCATCTGGGTGTCGGCGATGTCGGTGCGTTTGATCAGAACATCGACACCACGTGGACGTTTACCTTCCCGTTCACCAAGCTTTCGGTGTTTCCCGAAGACGACGCCTAACGGGTCTTCCGACCACGGGCCTGCAGTCATCCAAGAGCGGTGGCAGCAGGCCCGTCGTCGTTTTCTACAACTCGGTTTATTCGAGATCGGCGGGGTCGTCGTCAGGGTCCCACCGGTAGCGTTGCATATCGATTTTATCGCCCGGGATCTCGAGCCCTTCGTCGCGCAGCATGGGAAGTTGCTGAGGTTTGGCCACGGTGCCGTCGGTTCGCACGATGCGCTGCCATGGCAGATCGCCGCCGTCTTCTCTCAGAACCCACCCGATAATGCGCGGACTGGGAGCATCCGTCATCGCGGCAATATCTCCGTAGGATGCAACCCGGCCGCGCGGCACACGCGCAATGGCCGCACGGATGCGCTCATGTGTTTCTTCATCCATGGTTCCATTGTCACATGCCGCGCAAGAACCGGGTTCGGCGATCATCCGGCCAGGTGCAAGTACAGTGCTGGGCATATTGCTCTACGATTTTTCAAGCTCCCCCGCATGAGGGCGCGGAAGTCACGGCGTCGTCAGTACTCAACGGTATGGCCAGATCCGCGCCAACGGTATGACAATCATTGAATATCGCTGCATTGCGGCGAGTCTCAGGGGATGTCAAAAGCGCCTGTCAAAAGCTAAGGTGGCGGGTACTACGACCGATACAAATATTGGTGAACAGCAGCTGATCTGCCATCTGTTTGAAGAAAGAGGGAACAGCGCATGTTTGGGTTATCACGTGTCGTCAAACGTATCGAACAAGAAAAAACCTTGGACGAAATCTCTGAACCACTGTCCAAGTGGTATTCAAAGCTGACTGCTCCAGATCCGGTGAAGTATGTACTGTCCGGTTCTTGGCTGGGGCATCAACTCCACCCGATGCTCACCGACCTGCCGATTGGCGCGTGGGTTATGGCCAGCGCACTGGATGTCACCGGCGGTAAGAAGATGCAGCCGGCGAGCCAACGACTCGTGGCGCTGGGTTTCTTGTCCGCGATCCCAACCGCGATCACTGGCGCGTCAGACTGGTCCGAATCCTATGGCAAGGAACAACGCGTCGGCATGGCGCATATTCTCGGCAATGCCTGGGGCATCACTCTGCAAGGACTGTCTTGGGTGGCTCGCAAAAACGACCGCCACAAACTCGGTGCGGGTTTATCACTCCTGGGGCTCGGATTCACGACCTCTGCGGCGTATCTCGGAGGTCATTTGACGCTGAACGACGGCGTCGGAGTCAATCACACGGCATTTGAACAGCGGACGAAGAAATGGACCGACGTCGCGGCCGAAGATGACGTGCAGGAAGGTCAACTCATCCGCGTCACCGCCAATAAGACCCCCGTGGTGTTGACACGTCACCAGGGTGAACTCCACGCACTGTCGGCCACCTGCGCTCACGCGGGCGGCCCACTGAATAAAGGACACATTGAGGACGACTGCATTGTGTGCCCTTGGCATCACAGCAAATTCCGCATCACTGACGGGACTCCGATGCGCGGCCCGGCAGGTTCGGCTCAACCCACCTGGGACGTGCGCGCCCAAGAAGGCCGCGTCCTGGTCAAAGCAGCCGACTAACGCTGCCCACTATCTGTGTGACGCATCGGCAAGCACCTTGCGTGCTGTCGGTGCGTCACGTGTTGTCTGGTGAGGGGAATGTTCTGTGACGCAGGTGTTCTATACGATTGGTCACTCCAACCGGAGTATCGAAGAGTTTTACGAACTCCTCGAGGAACACCATATTGCCCACGTGGTGGATGTGCGGAAGCTCCCCGGGTCAAAGCGCTACCCTCACTTCAACGCCGATACCTTGGGCAACTATCTGGCAGAACACGACGTCCAATTTTCTCGCAGTGCGGGCCTAACTGGACGACGCAAGGTCAGCAAAGATATCCCCTTCCAGGTCAATGCCTGGTGGCAGAATCGCAGCTTTCACAACTATGCCGACCACGCCCTGTCACAGGAATTCCACGAGGCGCTGCGCGACTTAGAAAAGCGCGGCACCGAAACCTCGACGGCGATTATGTGTTCCGAGGCGGTCTGGTGGCGTTGTCACCGTCGGATCATCGCCGACTATCTGCTGGTGCATAACCATCAGGTGGAACACATTCTGGGCCCCGGTCAGCTGATGTCCGCAGAACTCAGTGACGGCGCCGTCGTGCAAGATGACGGCACAATCCACTACGCATGATCAATTGGCCGCTAGCGTTGAAGTATCAAACAACTGAAGGGTGGCCATGACAACATACAGTGACGCTGACTTTGTGCGCGTGGTAGACGCCAAACTGCACAACCTCAACAACGTTTCGGTGGAATTCCCGCGCGGTGCCGTCGTCGCCTTTACCGGAGTTTCAGGTTCCGGGAAATCGTCCCTGGCCTTTGGCACGATTCACGGTGAGGCACAGCGCAAGTATTTGGAATCAGTCGCCCCGTTTGCTCGACGGCTCATTGGATCGGCGGTTGACCCGCAAGTCGAACTGGTCGAAGGCATGCCACCCACGGTCGCACTAGAACAGCGCACTTCGGCTGGCGGGGCGCGTTCCGACGTCGGAACGATTTCAGCCCTGTCGAACTCGCTGCGCCTGTTATTTTCTCGGGCCGGGGATCATCCTGAACACATCTTGGACAGCTCACATGGGATCGCCGGTGGTCGGCTAACGGCTGGACACTTCTCGCCCTACACTTCAGAAGGCATGTGCCCGGACTGTCAGGGGGTGGGGAAACAATTCGAGCCGGCCGAAGAACTCATGGTCCCGGATCCCAACTTGAGCATTCTCGATGGCGCGATTGCAGCCTGGCCCGGGGCGTGGTTGGGCAAGAACTTCCGCGAAATACTGGAAACCCTCGGCGTCGATACGGCGCGTCCGTGGCGCGAACTCGATGAGGCCACCAAGCAGTGGATCCTGTATACCGATGAGACCCCAATCATCACGGTTCTACCCGTCCGAGAAGCCGGGCGCACCCAAGGGCCGTATGAAGGCAAATGGGAATCGGTGTCTCGGTATCTGCGTCGCACGGTGGCCGCGACCCAATCAGACAAAAACCGAGCCCGTGCCCTGAGTTTCTTCACCGCCAGCACCTGTCCAACGTGTCACGGTCACCGGCTCAACCCGGCCGCGCTGCAGGTGCGCTACCTCGATGCGGCCATCTGGGAACTGACACACCTGGATCTGGATGCGCTGCTGGCACTGCTACGGCGTCGTTATAACCATATCGCCACGCGTGCTCCGCGAGATGACGGTCCAGAAATCGGTGCCGAACGGATTCTGCTGCCCACAACGCTGGCGATCTTGGACGCGGTCACCCAGCTGGGCCTCGGGCACTTATCGATGGACCGCCCCGCTGACACCCTGTCCACCGGGGAACTGCAGCGGCTCCGTCTGGCCTCCCAGGTTCATGAGGGACTCTTCGGCGTGGCCTACGTGCTCGATGAGCCGTCAGCGGGTCTGCACCCGGCAGAAAAACACACGCTGTCGAAACTCTTCGCGCGCTTTATCGCTGAGGGGAACTCCGTGCTATTGGTGGAACATGACATGTCACTGGTGACCCAGGCCGATTGGGTTATCGACGTCGGCCCCAAAGCCGGGGTGCATGGTGGCCGGATCGTGTATTCAGGACCGACTCACGGTCTGGCCACTGTGGAGGAATCCATCACGGCTCGCTTTGTGCACCCCGGGCCGCTGCGCCTCAATGATGCACCGCGCCATCCCGTCCGTGGCGAATTGAAACTGGCAGGAATTACTGCTCGGAACATCGTGGACCAGGACGTCACTATTCCTCTGGGTCAGCTCACTGCCGTCACCGGCGTCTCGGGTTCAGGCAAGTCCACCCTGGTAACGCATGTGATCGGAAGTCTCGTCCGTAAAGCAGTGTCGACCACCGTGACGGATGAACCGGCTGGCGAGGAAGCTACCACCGACGACGCCGTTGCAGTCACCTCGGTGGCAGGACTGGAACAGATTCAGCGTCTGGTCCACATTACCCAGCGGCCAATTGGTCGGACTCCCCGATCCGTGGTGGCAACCTATACCGGGCTATTTGATCGAGTTCGCCGAATCTTTGCCGACACGGATCAAGCGCGACGACGCGACTGGGGCATTGGCAGGTTCTCGTTCAATGTAGCCGAAGGGCGCTGTCCGGAATGTTCCGGGCTTGGCCAGATCGAGGTGGAACTCATTTTTCTACCGGGCTCATATGCCACCTGTCCGGTGTGCCACGGTCAGCGGTTCAATCAAGAAACGCTGACCATCACCTGGCGCGGCTTTACGGTGGCAGATATTCTAGCGCTGTCAGTGGCTGAAGCGAAGTCGGTTTTTGAAGATGAGCCACACGTCTTGCGGGCGCTGCAGGCTCTGGAGGCCATCGGATTGGGCTACATTACCCTCGGCCAGCGGGCAACAGAACTCTCCGGCGGTGAGGCCCAGCGCATCAAACTGGCCACTGAGCTGCAACGCAACGCCGCGGCCCACACCCTATATCTCTTCGATGAGCCTTCCACAGGATTGCACCCGGCCGACGTCGATTTACTCAACGCACAACTGCATCGGCTCGTCGATCAGGGACACACGGTGATTGTGGCAGAACATCACCAGGCGATGATCGCCACGGCAGACCATGTCATCGACCTGGGACCTGGTGCTGGTGACGACGGTGGACGGGTTATTGCCGCCACAACTCCAGCTCGGCTCGCAGCGCTTTCAGGCTCGCTCACCGGACAATATCTTGCAGCTGAGGCTGACATCATAAAGGCGGGTTAGAAATATCACCATTCGGCTCTTAGCGACCCGAAAAACGAGGTGCCACAAAAAGGCAACAGTTGAGGCACGATTATTTTTTGTGACCGACTTGCGGTAACCCTGTGACCAATTGGGCAAATTTGTCCAGGGGCTTTGATTGAGTATGCAAAATATACGTCGCATCGCATTGTGACGCCTTCGGAGAGCCTAGTGCCCCGATTCACGAAAATGGTGGTTTTGCACCGAATTTGTAGATTTGCGTGACGGCAAAAAGAGGAGGAAAGTGGATTCGTTGCAATGAAAGGTGAAACACAGCTATGCGTCCACAGGTCACAAATAGCGCAGGCGGATCGTCTTCACAGCCGAGCCCCAGTGCAAAGGAAATCACACCGAAAGAACGTCGTCGCGTTCTGACTGGAACCCTGATGGGTACCGTCATCGAATGGTACGACTTCTTCATCTACGCTCTTGCGGCAAACATTGTTCTTGGTCCACTCTTCTTTGCCCCCGCTGGCCAAGAATTCGAGCGCATCGTCTCGCTGGTCACCATCGGTCTGTCCTTCTTATTCCGTCCATTGGGCGCAGCAATCGCAGGCCGCTTGGGCGACCGGTTCGGACGCAAACCGCTGTTGGTCATCACCCTGATCATGATGGGTCTTGCAACCACGACGATGGGCTTGCTACCAACCTACGAACAGATTGGCCTCTGGGCACCATTCTTACTGCTTGCACTGCGTATCCTGCAGGGTATCTCCGCAGGTGGTGAATGGGGTGGTGCGGTCCTGATGTCCGTGGAGTATGCACCAAAGGGCCGCCGTGGATTCTTCGGAGCGTTCCCACAGATCGGCGTGCCAACCGGTATGCTCCTGGCTTCTGCTGTGCTCGCCGTCGTGAACTGGATCGCACCCGGTCAAGCCTTCTACGATTGGGGATGGCGCATCCCATTCCTATTGTCCCTAATCTTGGTCGTTGTCGGGCTCTTCGTTCGCTCCGCAGTCGATGAATCACCGGTCTTCAACGAGATTGCTGAACTCAAGAGCAACGATAAAGCAGCTGGCAAAGTCAACGTCAAACCACCGAAACTTTTCCCGAAATTCGGCATCATCGTGATGTTCGGCATCCTGCTGATCGCAGGCAACGGCGCCTCGGGTTACATGATCACCGGTGGCTATATCCAAGGTATGACAACACGTCCAGTTGACGACGGCGGCCTGGGCTACGACCAGGTCGGCGTCCAATTAGCCGTATTGGTTGCCGCTGCCGTGTGGCTCATCTCGACACTGACGTCGGGCTGGTTAGCTGATAAATTCGGACGCCGCCGAGTCATGGCACTGGGCTGGTTCGTCCAGGCTGCCGGTATTATCCCGCTGTTTGAATTGATCAAGAACTTCGGCGTGCTGGGCGTCTTGGTGAGCACCTCGCTGCTGGCCATTGGCCTGGGTATGACCTACGGTCCACAAGCCGTGTGGTACGCCGAGCTGTTCCCAGCATCCGTTCGGTACTCCGGTGTTTCAATCTCGTATGCACTCGGTGCGATTCTGGGCGGCGCGTTCGCTCCGACCATCGCCGAGCTGCTGATGAACGGCTTTGGCACTACCTGGGCGATTGTCATCTACTTGTTGGTGATGGCTGCACTGGGTCTGCTGGGTACCGTGATGCTCAAAGAAACCCGCGACATCCGCATCGACTACCAGTTCGAAGCGAGCGGTGACTGGGATAAATGGAATAATCGTGAGCTCCCACTGTCCGAATGCCTCGTGGAAGATGAACCGCAACAGTCGGCCCCGGTCATGGCCGAAGCAGCAACGTCCGAACCCACGAAGCTGTAACACACAAGACTTCTCAAAAGTGTCGGGGTTGTATCTTCACGTGATGCAGCCCCGACGCTTTTGTGTCTTTATTCGCCTCACAAGCTGGTACGGCCCCAGCCGGCTACAGCTGGGGTGTGCGGAGAACATTATTGAGGGCACCAAGCGCTACTGCTGGTGACGCAAGGTCTTGCAGCTTCGTCAGCTGATGACTTCTTCCACGCTTCCCAATATAAATATCGCCGAGTCTTCTCTTGGGCGGTGGTCCGATATTATGTGCGCAAAACTTACACATTACCGCCGTGTGGCCAGCTGGGCGGGTGAGCGAAGGACTGTTTGAACCAAAACCGCGAACCCCACCAAGACGCCACACTTGAGGCATCTCGATGGGGTTCCGCGGTTTGTGGTCATGTGCCAACGGTCATTGCGTTGTCACTACAGACTGAAGGCCTCTAGTACTGTAGTCCAGCTTCTGGATAAATCTGGCCGATCGGCAATGTCTTTTCGGCCTGGAAATCATCTTCGGCGCGACCGTAGGCCCAGTAGGCCGACAGCGACATATCGCTCCGTTCGACGCCGCGTTCTTCGTTGAGGTATACGCGCAGGGACTTCATGATCTCGCGTTCGCCGTGCACAAAGGCCTGGACGCGTCCGTCACGCCACGAGAGAGCCTTGACGGCCTGTTCGATCACCGTGGATTCGGGAGTGAAGGGGCCACCGCGGTGCAACCAGGTGACTTCTACGCCTTTCGGGGCGGTCAAGTTCCATTCGTCGTCGCCGGTCGCAACCTCAATCAGCGCGTGGCCCACGGCGTCCTCAGGCATCGCTGCCAGGGCGGCGCCAATGGCAGGAATCGCCGCCTCATCTCCGATCAGCAGGTGCCAGTCGGCTGCTGGATCGGGCTGGAATTTGCCGCCCGGACCGGAGAATTGCAGCAGGTCGCCGACCTTGGCCTGATCAGCCCAGGGGCCTGCTAGCCCATCGGCACCGTGAATGACAAAGTCCATTTTCAGGGTTTTGGCGTCGTGATCGACCGAGTGCACGGTGTAGGTGCGGCGCAGGGGCATCTCATCTTTGGGCAGGGTTTTGCGCAGCTCATCAAGATCAAATGGTGGTACCAGCCCGGCGTCAGGGTTCTGCGGCAGCAGGAGTTTGACGTATTTATCAACCGCCTCGGAATCCTGAAAGAGGTCGAAATCTGGACCTCCGAATGTGATGCGCTTAAAGGTCGGCGACAGTTCCTCGACGTCGACGACCTCCATGACCATTTGGCGTTGACGTGGACGGCGGACACGAGCGCTCGCTTCGCGAGCAGACTGCTGAGTCAAGAAATCTCCTTGAATTAGAACACATGGTTATTGCCTAATATATAAGGCTAGCCTCAGATCGCGCGATTGTGAAGAGAAGTCTCGGCGAGCACAATGCTCTCAACTGGGCCAAGTTGAAGAAAAACTGCTGTACATATCACAGGTCCTATCCTGTACGGTCCCGACGGGTTTACACTGGCATCACAACAGCCCCCGAGGTGAAGGAGCGCCATGTCTGACCTGACCCGGGACCAGATCACCCACCTGGCCCAATTGGCTCATGTGAATCTGACCGAAGAAGAATTAAACCGGATGTCGCAGGAAGTCAGTAAGATCCTCGACTCAGTTGCCAAGGTCCAAGAAGTCGACACCGAACACGTGATGCCGACCTCGCATCCGATTGCCCTAACGAATGTGTACCGTGATGACGTCGTCGGGCCGGTACTGAGTCAACAAGAGGCGCTATCCGGTGCGCCCGACGCCGAGGCTGGCCGCTTCAAGGTGCCAGCCATTCTGCATGCGGAGGATGACCGATGACCCCCGAGCAGATGATTCGACTGACGGCCTTAGAGATGGCCGAGCACCTGCGGGCCGGGACGTTGACCTCGGTTAAGCTGACGCGCGCGCATTTTGACCGCATCAAAGCAATTGACGGCACGGCCGAAGAAGGCATTCACGCGTTTCTGCATCTCAACGAAGCAGAAGCGATGGCCGTGGCCGAGCAGGTGGATGCGATCCGTGCGTCCGGTGGCCCCGAAGCCGATGAGCTGCACCCGTTGGCCGGGGTGCCGATTGCGATCAAAGACAATATTGTCACGATCGGCCAGCCCACCACGGCGGCGTCGAAAATTTTAGAGGGCTGGATGCCGCCCTATGATGCCACCGTGATCCGCACAATTCGGGCGGCGAAACTGCCGATTCTAGGCAAGACGAACCTCGATGAATTCGCGATGGGGTCTACCACTGAGTACTCGGCCTACGGGGTGACTCGCAATCCGTGGGATCTGCACCGTGCCCCGGGTGGTTCCGGTGGTGGTTCGGCCGCTGCGGTCGGGGCCTTTATGGCACCGCTGGCCCTGGGCAGTGACACGGGTGGGTCGATTCGCGAGCCGGCGGCGTTTACCGGAACGGTCGGCGCCAAGCCAACGTACGGGTCGGTATCTCGCTACGGTTTGATTGCCATGGCGTCGTCGCTGGACCAGATTGGCCCGGTCGCCCGGACCACCGCCGATGCGGCCGCGCTGCACGAGCTGATTGCCGGGCACGATCCGAAGGACTCCACATCGCTGCATACCCAGTGGGATACGCTGCTGGAGGCGACCAAGCGTCACGACTTATCTGGGCTGCGCATCGGGGTGCTGCAGGAGTTACAGGGCCCGGGTTTTACCGACGGTATTTGGGAGAAATTCCAGGAAACCTTGGACATGTTGCGTAAGGCCGGGGCTGACGTTACCACGGTCGAATGCCCGCACATGCCCTACGCCCTGCACGCCTATTATTTGATTGTGCCCTCGGAAGTGTCGTCGAATTTGGCGCGTTTTGACGGGGTGCGCTACGGCAAACGGGTGGTCCCCGAGGGTGGTGGCACCGTGGCCGAGGTGATGGCCGCCACCAGGGCTGCTGGTTTTGGTGATGAGGCCAAGCGCCGCATCATTTTGGGCACCTTTGCCCTGTCGGCCGGGTATGTGGATGCCTATTATGGCACCGCGCAGCGGATCCGCACCCTGGTTATCAAGGATCTGCACGACGCGTTTGAACACGTTGATGTGATGGTTTCCCCGACGACGCCGACGGTGGCCGTGCGTCTGGGTGATCAGTTGGAGAACCCGTTGACCATGTATCTCAACGACGTCGTCACTATTCCGGCAAATCTTGCGGGGATCCCGGCGATCTCGATTCCGGCTGGCACCGCTGAACATGGCATGCCGGTCGGTTTGCACATTCAAGGCCCGGCGAAATCCGATGCCAGGATCTACCGGGTGGCCGCGGCCATTGAGTCGCTGGTCGAGGCCGATCTTGGCAAGCCGTTTTACGACCTCGCCCCCGAGGTTCCGCGCGTACAAGGAGCTCGTTCATGACCGCAACTACCACGCTGCCCTTTGCCGATGCCGTGGCGCAATTCGATCCGGTGCTCGGGCTTGAAATCCACGTGGAACTCAATACGGCAACCAAAATGTTCTCGGAAGCCCCCAATGCGTTCGGAGATGAGCCCAACACGAATGTCACCGAGGTGGACCTTGGCATGCCGGGCGTGCTGCCGGTGGTCAATCGCACCGCGGTCGAATCCGCCATCAAACTCGGGTTGGCGTTGAATTGCACCATCGCGCCGCGCTCGGAATTTGCGCGCAAGCACTATTTCTACCCGGATCTGCCCAAGAACTTTCAGACCTCGCAGTACGAACAGGCGATCGCCCAAAACGGTTGGGTCGACGTCGAGCTGGAGGACGGCACCGTATTTCGGGTCGACATCGAACGCGCCCACTTAGAAGAGGACGCCGGCAAGCTGACCCACGTGGGCGAATCCGGCCGCATTCATGCGGCCTCGCACGCGCTGGTGGATCTGAACCGCGCCGGGGTGCCCCTCATTGAGATCGTGTCAAAACCGATTCCAGGCGCCGGCGACCGCGCACCCGAACTTGCCCGGGCTTATGTCCAAACCATCCGCGATATTGTGCTGGCCCTGGGCATCTCGGATGCCCGCATGGAACGCGGCAACCTGCGCTGCGATGCCAACGTCTCGCTGATGCCCAAGGGCGCCAAACAATTCGGTACCCGCACCGAAACCAAAAACGTGAACTCGCTGCGCGCGATCGGTCATGCGGTGGAGTACGAAATTCGCCGCCAGGCCGCGATCCTGAGTGTCGGCGAACCGGTCATCCAACAGACCCGGCACTGGCAGGAAGAAACTCGGACGACGACGCCGGGCCGGACTAAATCCGATGCCGATGATTACCGTTACTTCCCCGAACCTGACCTGGTACCCATCGTGGTGGACCAGGCCTGGCTTGACCAGTTGGCCGCACAGCTTCCCGAGCTGCCCGCGGCTCGTCGTCACCGACTCAAAGCTCAATGGGGATTATCGGATGCAGCCTTCCGGGATATAGTCAATGCCGATGCCCTGGATGTTGTCGAACAGACCATTACCGCCGGGGCCTCCCCCGCTGCCGCCGGGAAATGGTGGATGGGTGAAATCGCCCGCCTGGCCAATGCCACCGACACCGGTGTCACCGAGCTAGGCATTACCCCGCAACACGTAGTTGAGCTTGAAATCCTGATCACCGCTGGCACGATCAATGACCGCCTGGCCCGCCAGGTGCTAGGGCATGTGGCCGACGGCGAGGGCAGTCCGGCCGAGGTGGTCGCTTCACGTTCGCTGGCGGTCGTCTCCGATGACGCCGCACTGACCGCCGCGATCGATGTTGCGATTGCCTCCAACCCGGATGTGGTGGCAAAAGTTCAAGCCGGCAAGACCCAGGCGATCGGTGCGTTAATTGGGCCGGTCATGCAAGCCACCGGCGGCAAGGCCGATGCCGGGCGGGTCCGTCAATTGTTATTCGAAAAACTCGGGCTGGGGAATACGTAACTCTTTCTTCAACACTGTTCTACTATTGGGAAAATGCACGCGGATTTTCCCAATAGTAGGGCAGCAGACTTTTGGCCCATACGTGCCCCGTTCGTTTGGTTGTAGAACGAGTCCTTTACCAGACGCTTCGCTTACGTGAGATCAGGATGATTGGGCGTTGGTCAAGCACAGACAGTACCCAGGCCGGATTCGTACACTGGCAGCATGAAAATTCTTTCACCTGGCAACACCTTAGATGACCCAATGGCCACCTATCTGGCGGTGGACCGCAGTGCTCCGCGCCATGAATGCTGGGTCGCTGGACACATGGTCGCGGGCCTGGATGGTACCGCGGCCATTGGCGGCAAGGTCGGCGCGTTATCCACCGACGTCGACCAAGATCTCTTTCGACGGATGCGCCAAATCGCCGATGTCGTGCTGGTCGGAGCAGAGACGGTCCGAAAAGAGGGCTATGGGCTGGTGCGATTATCCGATGAAGCCATGGCCGCACGCCAAGCAGCGGGCAAACCGCCCACTCCCCCGGTGGCGATCGTCAGTGGCAGTCTGGAACTGAATTGGAAACTCAAACTATTTCGCGAAGCACCGGAGCACGCCAAGACAATGATCATCACCGGTGAGTCAGCCGATCCTGCTGCACTGGCTGAAGCACAACAGCACGCCGAGATCATCTTTGCCGGCAAAGATCGTGTTGAGCCCGACGCCGCACTGCAGGCTTTTGCCCAACGCGGCTATCAGGTCGTGTTGTGTGAAGGTGGGCCGACCCTATTAGGCGAGCTCGTGGCCGCCGATCGGCTCGATGAGCTATTATTATCGATCGCCCCGGTCATGGGTGGCGATAATCTGCCGGTCAGTCTCAGGCCCGACGGCGCGGGCATCAGCCGGTTTCAACTCCAACACGTCATGGGCGAAGATCACACCCTGTTCTTGCGCTACGAAGCCCTCCGAGACGAGGATCCCAACCATGAGTAATCCCTTTGCCACCCTGATGAGCTCAGAAAACACGTCGTTGATCGTCGTCACGACCGCGGCAGAAAACGTTCGTGCCGGGTGCCTGGTGAGCTATCACACCCAGGCCAGCATGAAGCCCCAGCACTACAACATCTGGTTGTCCAAGGCCAACCACACCTATAAGATCGGGCTGCTGGCCAACCGGTTCGCCGTGCATTTCCTCGCCCAAGATGACCTCGCATGGGCCGAACACTTTGCGACCATATCCGGCCAACACACCGACAAATTCGCCGGGCTCGAAGTCGAGATGCGCCACGAGGTGCCATTGCTTACGGCGCTGCCAAATCGCATGATCGTGGAACAAATTTCCATGCTGGACGACGGCGGCGACCACGTCTGCGTCACCGCCCGCGTCATCGAGGCCGAAACCTCCGGGCACTTCACCCCGTTACGGCTCAGCGACATTGGCAACCTGCGCCCAGCCCACGACACCTCCGAGCGCATCATCGAACCATAAACCCCTGACACAGCCGGGCCCGGTTCGCACTGTCAGCTTCACCTGCGCGCAGTGTTTAGACTGAAGACATGACGATCTCTGGTTCCTTTCTGCTTCGTGCCACCGCAATCGGCCTGACCGCCGGTCTACTATTGGCCGGTTGTTCCTCCGATGACGCCGAATCCCCCAACGGCGGGGGTGGCCAATCGGATCTGGATGTCCCTGAAGCACCCGCAGAAACCCCACAAGAAACCGCACTCGCGGAGACCTTGGAAACCGATTTTGATGTCACCCAGGTCATGACCATGGAAGAACAGTGGCCGGATATTTACGCGATGGCTTCTGCATTATCTGGCACCGAGGACCCAGACCTCTGTCAGCAAGCCGGTGCCGCACAATATACCCTCCTGCTGGATGCCCAGCCCGCCAGTGTGCGCGCGACCTTTGAGACAGACGCCAATTTGGATGAGCACTCCAGCGGAGAAACCGTCACCATGTTTTACGCCAACGACGACGCCAGCTCAGCACAACTCCACGAAGCGTACGAACACACTGACACCTCGTGCGTTGAAGAATACGAAAACGCGATCGCACACGACGTCACCTCCGCAGAAGCTGGCGGCCGCCCAGTTGAGGTCCACACCTGGCAGGTCGTGGCGTCCAATCAGCTCACTGGGCGCATGATCGACGTCGTCTCCAATGACATCTTCCTGCGCTACGCGGCAGCCTATCCCCCGCAGGTTATTGCCGATGAACTCGAAGACGACGCCGAGCAGCAATTCAACGACGCCGCCACCCAACGAGCGCTGGAGATCTTTACGGCCGCCGTCGCGCCCGCAGAATAAGACTATTGCGCGCATTCTCAAGTATTCGTAACGCACACCATCTGCGGGCTATGCTCCGGCGGATTACGATGAAGGTGTGAGCCAAACCCAATACGTGCCATCCGGCAGCGAAGTCGTTCAGTCTCTTCCGTGGAAATGGAATGTCCAGGGCCGCATTTTTATTATCGGCGGCCTGGGTTTCATGTTCGATGCCTGGGATGTTTCCCTCAATGGGGTCCTCATCCCATTGTTATCCGAAGAATGGAACCTAGCACCTGGCCAAGCAGCCTGGATTGGGACGGCCAACTTGCTGGGCATGGCCCTGGGCGCCTTCGTATGGGCGACCATCGCCGACCGCATCGGTCGCAAAGCCGCATTTTCGGCGACCATCGCCGTGTTCGCGGCCTTCACGATCGCCGGAGTCTTTGCGCCCAACCTGGTGGTCTTTGCCATCCTGCGATTTCTGGCCGGCTTCGGATTAGGTGGAGCGATCCCGGTCGATTATGCCCTGGTGGGGGAATTTACCCCGCGCAAACACCGCGGCCGAGTACTCACCGCCATGGACGCCTGGTGGCCGGTCGGTGCCGCGCTGGCCGGGTTCGTCTCCGCGTGGCTTGTGACCATCTGGGCCGACTGGCGTCCACCACTACTGGTCATGGTCTTACCGGCCATCCTGCTGATCTTTGTGCGCCTGTGGATCCCCGAATCGCCCATGTTCCTGATCCGAACGAACCAACACGATAAGGCGCGCGAGGTCATCGATGGACTCGTCAAGGCCACCGGTGCCCAACCCGTGGCCTACCGACTCGACACAATGCAAGACATTCCCAAAATGTCGGCCGGCGCCGTCATCGACCAACTCCGACGCGTCTGGTCGTTTTCCTGGCGCACAACCCTGGCCATCTGGCTATTGTTTTTGACCGTCATGTTCGTCTATTACGTCTCCCTGCAGTGGCTGCCAACCTTCCTCATGGACGCCGGTTTTGCCCAAACTCAGGCATTTCTGACCACCGGTGGCATGGCCGCCATCGGCCTGGTGGGTGCACTGATCGCCACCGTGCTGGTTGAGACCACCGGCCGCAAACCCCTGCTATCCGTCGCGGCAGTCACCGGCTCCATTCTGTTGGTCATCGTCGCGGCATTCCTTCACGTCCCGGCTGCTGTGCTCCCGCTGGTGCTGGTCTACGGGCTGATCATCCAGATCGCCATCCCGGTCATGTACGCCTACGCCTCGGAGCTCTACCCCACAAGCCTGCGGTCCTCGGGCTTCGGCTGGGCATCGGCGGTATCGCGCATCTCAGCGGGCATCGGGCCGCTGATCTTCGTCACCCACCTCGTCCCGGCCTTCGGACTGACCGGGGCATTTACCTTCGCAGCGGCCACGGTGGTGCTGGCCGTCGTCGCCATGTTCATCCTGGCACCCGAGACCACGGGCAAAGATTTGCAGGATTAGCGGTTTTCGTGTTGGATCAAGGGGTGAACTTTCGTCAGGCTCCCTGACGAGGCCTGCACAACTTCTGGCAGGGTTCACCGCCTTCAATGTACTCACCACACCCGGTGGGTACCTTTTTGTCATTTCTTACACCTGCTGAAAGGTCAGTGCGGTCATGTCCCAACCCACGACGCAACCCGCTAGCCCGTTTCGCGTGATCGCTATCCTGTCGGTCGCCGCGTTCGTGGTCATCCTCAACGAAACCATCATGTCGGTGGCACTGCCCCGGCTCATGGTTGAGTTCAACATCACCGAAGCCACCGTCCAATGGGTCACCACCGCGTTTATGCTCACCATGGCCGTGATCATTCCCACCACCGGCTGGATCCTGACCCGGTTCAGGATCCGCAGCGTCTACCTGGCCGCGATGGCCATTTTTACCATCGGCACCGTTGTGGCAGCCATGGCACCGGTCTTCTTGCTCTTGGTGGTCGGTCGTGTCATCCAGGCCATCGGCACAGCCATCATGATGCCACTGCTGATGACCACCGTGTTAAACCTGGTGCCGTTTGAAAAGCGCGGCCGCGTGATGGGAATCGTCGGCATGGTCATCTCAGCCGCACCGGCCCTGGGCCCAACCGTGGGTGGCATCATTTTGGAACAGCTCGACTGGCGCTGGATGTTCTGGACCGTGCTGCCCATCGCCGTCCTCACCCTGGTAATCGGCGGGGCGCTGATGCGCAACATCACCGAAACCCGAGCCATGCAACTGGATATCCTCTCGGTCATCTTGTCCGCCGTCGGTTTCTCTGGCCTGATCTATGGGCTGAGCTCACTGGGTGAAGCCGCCCGCGGGGTGGCGTTCATTCCGGCCTGGATCCCACTGGTCATCGGTGGCACCTGCCTGATCATCTTCGTGTTGCGCCAGCTGACCCTGGGCCAGAACGCGTTTCTCAACATCCGCGTCTTCGCCGTGCCAACCTACGCATTTGCCATCATGCTGACCATCATTTCCTCAATGGCCATGTTCGGCACGTTTATTGTGCTGCCCATTTACATCCAACAGGTCCTGGGCTTTGACGCCCAGGTTGCCGGCATGGTTATGCTGCCCTCGGGCGTGCTGATGGGTGTGCTGGGTATCTTTGTGGGACGCATGTTCGACGCCGTCGGCGCCCGCCCACTGCTGATCCCCGGTTCGCTGATTGCAGCGACCGGCCTGTGGGGCATGGTGACTCTGCATACACAAAGTCCCCTGTGGTCGGTGATTTTGTGGAATATTCTGATGGCAGTAGGCATCGGAATGATGATGGGACCGTTAATGACGTCGGCGCTGTCCGCGCTGCCGGGCGGGCTGTATCAGCATGGTTCGGCGATCTTTTCCACGCTGCAGCAGGTAGCCGCAGCCGGTGGTACTGCCCTGTACATTACCGTCATGTCGGTGGCCGCGGTGGTCGGCGCGGGCCAGGGTGAAGACCCACTGGACGCGCAGATGACCGGCATGCACAACGCCCTGATCTGGGGTGCAGTGCTGATGCTCATTCCGGTCATCGGAGCCATCTTCTTCCGCCCGAAGCCCCACGCCGAGCAACCCGAAACTGTTGCCGTGGCTGACTAGTCGTCGTCGGCGGCTCCACGATGCTTGCCTTCTGATGGTGTAGAGCCGGGGCGTTCGTCCTTGACCTTGCGGAGATCGCGCATGCGCATGCCGGTATTGCCACGACGACGCGGCCCGGTGGTCGCAGAGATCCGGTAGTCAATGGGTTCGCCGTCGGGGCCGCGACGGCTGGCATGGGCCAGCTCCTCATTCAGCTGGTAGACGTCGCCGACGTGTTCAGAGAACAATTTCATACGACGTTCCAGTTGGGCTTGGGTTGCCAGGGCCGAGTCGAGTCGCAGCCCGCGATACACCGCGATCGCCATGAACACCATGATGATCGAAAACGGTAACGCGGTGGCCAGGGAGGCGGCTTGCAGGCCTTCAAGTCCACCGGCGAGCAGCAGACCGATCGCAATGGCACCTTCTAATACCGAGAACAAGATGCGCGACCATGTCGGCGGATTCGGGTGGCCACCGGCGGTGAGCATGTTTTGGACTAGGGATCCGGAGTCGGATGAGGTGATGAAGAACAGCACCACCAGGACAATCCCGATGATCGAAAATACGGTCCCCAGGGGCAGGTCTTGGAGCACGGCGAATAGCGATCCTTCAGGTGAGACTTCGCCGTCGGTGACCAGATCCCCTTCGCCGAAGAGTTGGCGGTAAATACCGGAACCACCCAGCACCCCGAACCACAGCATGCCGACCAGGGTGGGGACCAGCATGACGCCGATAATGAATTCTCGGATGGTCCGACCGCGCGATACCCGGGCGATAAAGATACCAACGAAGGGTGCCCAGGCGATCCACCAGCCCCAGTAGAACAGGGTCCAGGTCGAGTACCAGGCCCTGCCTTCCGGTCCGGCGTAGGCGCCGATGTCAAACGACATTTCAAAGAAGTTCGCCAGCCACACGCCCAGTGATTCAATGAAATTCTCGACCAGAAACAGGGTGGGGCCCAGCAGTAGTGCGGAGATGGTCAGCACCCCGGCCAACGACAGGTTGATTGACGAGATCCATTTCATCCCCTTGCCGACACCGGACACCACCGAAGCAGTTGCAATGAACGTGATGGCGATGATCAGGATGATCAACAGCGTATTGTCGGCTTGATCCACAACACCCAGGTGTTGCAGACCCGTGGCGATCTGTTGCACACCCAACCCCAGGGAGGTGGCAACACCGGCCATGGTGCCGAAAATCGCTAACACATCGACGACGTCGCCCATCCAACCTTTGACGCGTTTGGCGCCGATCAAGGGTTCAAATACCCAGCGGATCGACACGGGCCGACCACGGCGGTGGATCGTATAGGCCACCCCGAGTCCTAGTACCCCGTAGACCGCCCAGGGGTGTAAGCCCCAGTGTAAAAACGTTTGGGCCATACCCATTTGGGCGAGCTCTTCGGGGGTGCCCTCCCAGCCGGGTTTGGGGTCCACGGTTGCATAGGTGAGCGGTTCGCCAACGCCGTAGAAGATCAGCCCGATGCCCATACCTGTGGCAAAGAGCATCGAGAACCAAGCACCGCGGGAGAATTCTGGTTGATCATCGGGATCGCCGAGTTTGATCCTGCCGTATTTGGATAACGCCACGAACAGGCAGAAGATAATAAACCCGAACATGATCAGAATGTAGTACCAGCCCAGGGTGTCCACGATCCAGGATTGGGCACCCAGCAGGGCCCTGCCCGAGGCATCCGGAAAGACGATGGAAATGGTGGCGGTGAGTGCTAACACGATGATCGCCGGGTAAAACACGCGCGGAGTAATCAGGCCGCGTTTCAACCGCACGCCTTGACGCAGCAGTTTCAGGGTGGTGGTGTCATCGGAGTCCAGGTTGCGGATCTGGATGTCCCGCGGCAGCACATCGGAACGGTCTTGGGCCTTGAGGTCTTGGACTTCCTCATCGACCTCTGGATCAGTTTTTACCGCGGGTTGCTCTACATCTTCGGGCGGTAGGTCCGGGTCGGTGGATTTGCGGTCATCTGTGTTATCCGACATGCGCTGCTATCCTTTCCACGTGGTTCTGCAGGTGGTCAGTCTACCCATCCTAGGGAATCCATTGTCACAAAGAAATCTACTGGTCAGCCCAGCATCACGGGGTTGGTGTGCCGGTGCCTAACACCTCGCCTTCGGCATCCAGTGCCTCAACAGCAAGGTAATCGGTTGAAGTTTCAAGCGGGATGGCCGTTTCGAATCCCGTCTTCCCGACGACGGCGGCCTGGGTCGCGCTCTGAGCATTTTGCCCGGTCACAAGGCGCCATTGGGTCACCTCGGTGGCACCGTTCCACGAAACGTACACATGGTCTTCGCCCTGGGTACTTTGTTGTACAACTACGGCCGGATTTGTGGTCGGATGACCCTCCCAGGTGCCCTTATACGCACGATAGCTGCCACCGCCGCCCCCGGTGCCGTCATGGCAGGCATCGCCGTGACAAAATTCGTAGATCAGTTCGCCGTCCCGGGTAAATTCAGAAAAGTAGGGTTGTTGGCCCCAGCCGATGAACATATTGCCGTTGTCTAATGGCTGGGTGTTGGCCATGGAACCGGCCGGGCGCTCATCCCGGGGGAGATATTCGGTGACCACACTGGCCGTCATAGCGTCTTCATCAACGTCTAGGCGTAGCCCGCGAGAGGACTGATCGCCATCGGCATTGCGAGCGTGGTTATCGAAGAGCGTGATCGTGCCATCGTCATCTCGGGCCGCGGTATGTTGCCAGGCGAATACGGCGTCGTCGTCCAGGTCAAAATCGCTCGAGGTCCCACCCAGGATCCATTGGACGTCACCGGAATTGCGGTCGATTTTATATACCGCATTCGTGTGCCGGGCTGACGTCAGGATGGCGCCGTCGTCATCCAGTGTGGCCGAGTTGATGTGGAAGTAGTCAAAGGCATTATCGAATGTGCCGAGTTCGGGCTGGTCTTCTTCCGCATCGGCTGCAGCTTCTACTTCAAAATCTAACAATCCATCGGTGAGCGGAATATGGTCCAGTGCGCTCCATTCAAAGACCACCTCGCCGGTGTCAATGTCGACTTCCTGGATGACGCCGTCGTGCACCCACCCGTCCTCGGGGCCGCCGAACTCGGAGAGGTCGGCGGGTTTTCGGTGGTAGGCCAGGATCAACATGGTCTGGTCGTCGGTGATCACGGCGTCGTGGAAATCAGTCTCGTGCGGGGGTATCGAGCCGCCGGTCGTGACCGCATCGAAGACCTGATAGGTGTCATCCATGAGGAAGATGTCGCCGTAGCCATACCCGATGTCGGCTGGCCCCTTGAAGTAGGTCAGGATGGTTTGGTTTTGGTATTGCTGGGGGCGCAGATCAAAGTGGCCGTGGTCGTTGATGTGGCGTTTGGACGGGTCCATCCACACGAGCTCGCCGCGAGCATCGACGATCATCGCCGCGCTAGCGGGGGTTGCGGTGTCGTAGTCGACCGTGAGAAAGAAGTATTCGTCAGATTCCGCGTACTGTTGGGTCCAGGCCGGACCCTGGGAGAATTCAAATTCCGGAGGTTGCAGATCGGGCCGGGAGACGAAATTCTGGTGCGGAATCGGAGGGTCCGTGGACTCGACCTCGGCATCAGCACTGCCGCAGGCGGCCAAAACCAAGCCCAGCACGGCGGACCCGCTCAGTACCGCAAGTCGAGGTCGTGGGGATCGGGGGCGCACCTGGATATCCATAACTTCTGGTGTACACGATCTACCCGGTGCGAGCAATGGCCACTAGGCCGACCAGTGCTGATATCCGATCAGATCCGGCAGCGGACTCAGCGTGATCCCTAGCTCGGTGTCGGTGGCATCGATCTTCCAGTCGCCTTGCGCCCAGACCATATTCAGTAACACCGAGGTCCGGGAGGTTTCGGAGCCATCAAATGAGGTGACCGCCATATCGATCTGCGCGGTCTGGCCGTCATAGTTAACCAGGCGGAAGCCACCCAGCGCGGTGTCGGCTTCCGAAAACACCGTGGTGAACAGCTCTTGGGCTTCCGCGCGGTGTGCCTCGGCGTGCTCGCCGGCAAACAGCTGCAGGTCGCCTTCCCAAGAGGCCGGGTTGGTCAGCTGGCCGGTGTAGGCCGAGGCGGCAAACAACATGCCGCGCGGTGAGTGTTCAAAACAGCTAAATTCACCCTCGGAACCATCATCCCCCGGACCATATTCTTGCGAGGTGGGCAGCCAGACTCCGCGGTATTCGACCCATTGTGCATCCGGAGTATCGGCGATCGACCCCTCCAGCGCCACCCCGCCCAGCCCACATACCGAGTCGGTCGGGACATCGCTGTAGGTGGCCGGTTGGCCGAATTCGTTGTCGTTGCTGAGCGTAGAAAAAATAAACGTGATGACGACGGCGGTTGCGGCCACCGCGATCCCAATAATGGTCAGCACGCCCTTGCCCGTCGTCCAGAAGTTGGATTCATGAAGCTGTGGCGGGTTTTGGGAACTGGAGGGCTGCCGTTGGGGTTTGGACTCTGGCGTCGTCATGACTATCGAGTCTAACTGGCGCCGCTGGGTAGGCCCTAAGTGCTCCCCCGTCAGCTGATGTCACAGTTCGCGCAGATATAACAGCATCTGCGTGCCGGTGTCGGGTTCCAGGTTGGAAAAGCTGTGGCGCTCATAGAATCGGCGGGCATCCGTGTCGACGGCGTCTACACCGATATGCATTTCGCAGCAGCCGCGGGCCAGGGCGTCGTCGAGTGCGAATTGCAGCAAACGGGTGCCGATTCCGGCATCGCGCAGCGCCGGGCGGACATAGAGTTCCTCTAGATAGGCCAGTGGACCGTCGCAATATGGGGTCGGCCGGAAGGTGAGCATCGCAAAGCCAGCGGGTTCCTCGGCAGACTCGGCCAACAGCACCAGCACATCGTCGCGGCCCAACAGGTGACGAAACCGCTGCGCGAAGTCCTGGACAGTTGGGGTCTCGGCGTCGAATTCGGTGTTGAAATCCCACAGTAGCTGTGCCACGATTTCGGCGTGGTCAACTGTTGCGACAAAGGTCGTCATGATCGGACACTACCACGCGATACTCGCGCATTGACAGAGAAGCAAGAAACCACAGGCCTCACAGCAGACCATAGTGGCGCGCTTTAGCAACCGCTTCGCTACGCCCGGTGGCGTCGAGTTTCTGATAAATATTGCGCAAATGTGATTTCACCGTGTTCACACTCAGTGTCTTCTGATACGCGATTTCGCTGACACTTTGATACAGCGGTAGTTCATGAAGAATTTCGTGTTCACGTGCGGTCAGCAGGTCCTTTGGCGCTCCTTGAGATGCTGACACCGGGTAAAGCTCTGTGACGCGTTGGCGAATCTGGACGGCAAAATCTTCGAGCGGCCCCAATCTTCCAGCTCGAGAGGCAAGCATCTTTGCCCCCGCAGCTTCAAACGCCGCAAAAGGTTGGATTACTTGCACGCGGTGGGCATCCCGCAAGCTATTGAGCAACCGAGCTGTTGCCTCATCGTGTCTTCCTTGGCTCTCAGCTGCGCGGGCCAGCAAAAGCCAGGCGGCAACCGAGGCGCCCGCGTGCCAGGCTGTCATCGAGGAATTCGTGTGCCACGAACTGCCTTTTGGATCAATTGCCGCGATCAACTCGGATTCCGCGGGGTCACCAGCTCGATTGGAACGTCTGAGAAGAAAACGTATGGTCTTTGATTCCACACACTCAGGCCCAAGGGCAACAGCAAACCTCTCGGCCATCTCTGTGGCCCGCTGCCGACCATCAAGCCGAAGCGCTACATCGACCATCCGCAGCGCAACTATTGAAAACAGCTGCGGACTGTACATGGCATGTGCGCCCGCCAGTCGGTCCAGTGTTTCCAACGCGGGACGCGGATTGTCAACCGAGTCGAGCTCAGGGAAATTGAGCAGCGCTGCGGCCAGGACATCCAGCCCAAACATGGGACCGTCTGCGTCATCGGCGATAATCCGCTCAAGGCTATCGGCCGGTAGGGGCTCACCGAGGCGAAATGACCGTTTAGCAATCATAATGGCAGCTATGGCATTGACACGGTCTCCGACACGTTGAGTGTAGCGGCTCGTGACGGCATCAAGTTCTTCCTCGCACGCTGCCGCTATATGCCAATCACCCGTCTGGTTGGCTATATCAATGGCCAATTGGGTCGCCAAAAGATATAACCATGTATATCCGGCACGTTTTGTAGTAATGCGCACATCACGCAGCATCTTCTGGGCTTTCTGAGTCTCGCCCAGCTGACTCATGCCCCATGCCTCGGCAGTGCTGATGAGGGCATCCAATGCCAGCTCTCTCCGACGCAGGATGGTGATGTTAAAACCTCGAAGGCGAGTGAGCCGATCATTCAGCGGAACCCGCGAATCTTTCTGAAAGCACTGCAATGCCAGCACGGCAGCCAACCATTTGTTGTTTGTCAGCCGAATGGGGCGTGCCTCAGTCAACGCTTGATCGAACAGGTGGGAGACCTGCATCGTGTCGACGAAATCTGGGAGTTCAAGAAGAAGGTGCGTCACAATGACCATAAGGTGAGGCGTTTCAGAAGGCAGGCGTTCTACTGCCTGCAGCACCGGACTACTATTGCCCCGCAGGATGAGTTCAAGTCCAAAACGGTCAACCGCTGAAGTTATAACCTTTGGTTGCTGTGAAAGTGCGGCTTCGGCCAGTGCTTGTTCCGCTTCGCCACGTTGATAGTGCCATTGAGCAGCGATCGCGTGGGCCCGCAATAATGTGTTGGTGTCATGCAGCTCAGCGTTGGACTGAAGATAATTGAGCAGCACGGGATGAAAGTAGTAGTAGCCCCGCCGGGAAGTGACAAAGGAAATCCGCTGCGAGATCTGGTCCAAAATTTCGCACGCGGTCGGATTTTCTGTCAGTGCCACCGCTAGTGCACGTGGTACGTGGTGTCGTATGGCCGTCTTCGTCAGCACTGTGGCCTCTTTGGTGCTCAACGAATCCAGCACTTCGTGTTCTAATAACTTGGCGGTAGTCGTCTGCTCGTCGTTGATATGCAAGTCTGTCGCATCAACATCGTTGGTGGCGCGCAATTGCTGCATCGCCGTGACGATCGCAGCTGCCCAGCCGCCGGTCTCGTCTAAGAGTCGCTGATTAGCCGTTTCGTCGAGGGCAAGCCCGTACTTCTCACCGAGTCTGATCGTTTCAGTTTCGTCAAATGCAAGGTCGGCCATGTGCAATCCAGTCACATCCCCGAGAGCCTGCAGCAAGGAATGGCTTCATGGTGGTTGATACCGTCCAGAGAGCACCAGACCAACATTGGCAGGCAGTCCGTGCATGATTGACAGCGGGCTGTGTCGGCTTGTGTCTGTGGTTATTCGGTGAGCATCTTGCACGATACAAATGCTTTGCCGTGATGCTTCATCACCAGAGTTGGCTCGGTGGATTTGGTCTGCCAATGCTGCGGAGCCGTTGAACAATGCCTGACCGTCAACCACGAGAACGTCCACGTTGCGTGATGCTGCATCATGCGCCCATTGCCGAAGTAAGGTGCTTTTCCCAGATCCTGCCGCCGCCCAGATGGTGACGACTCGGCTTTCTCCGGTGATTAAACGTTCCAGAGGATAGGCGAGTCGAGGGCGATTAATGATGTGGCGAGATAGGCCTGACAAAGACTTCATCGAGAGGTCCCTTATGCGTTGAGTTCGACCCTGAGAAGATCGTATCGATCGAGTAATCCATTCACTTTCATAGTCATAAGGCCCCTACAGGATTGTGCAGGTACGAAAAATCTAGAATGGTGAGGGTGCTGACAGTGGCCAGCCCCGGACTTTTATTGGTCTTCAGAGGTACTTCATTTTACACCCGCAACAAGGTTAAAGTACCTGTGAACGTTGACGAGCAGCACAGAACTCGAAGCGATCAGGCGATCCCAGGCTAGGACCAGACAAGCGCTGGGTCTGGCGTGATATCACCCGTTCTGGGGGTGGAATCCTATTCCGAAGTCCAATACAAAGTAAATAGCCGAGGAATTCTCCGAGGCCATGATCCCAAAGGAGATGTGGCCATGATTGTTATAGATACCGTGTGGGAAGTTTTCTGGTGGTGTTTTTTCGTCTATCTGATCATCGCCTTCCTTTTTGCGCTCTTCACGGTGATTCGCGATCTCTTTCGCGACCATGAGTTGAATGGCTGGGCGAAGGCAGGATGGCTTGTCTTGCTGATCTTTGTACCCATCATCACGCTTCTTATCTACGTAATTGTCCGCGGAGAAGGAATGCATGAAAGAAGCGAGCATGCCCGGTTAGCAGCAAAGGACGCAATAGACCAATACATCCGCCACGTTGCAGGCGCTAGTCCGGCTGACGAAATTGAGAAAGCTAAAGCGTTACTGCTTGCTGGCTCAATCACCGAATCCGAGTACCAGAGCTTGAAAGCCAAAGCGATGGCTTAACAGGTCGCCGGCTCGCTCGTGAGTTCTTGCATGATCTCATGAGCGAGCCGCCAACTATGTTTGCACCGCTACGATATTCAACGTGACGTCGCGCTTTGAACAGGCGACCATCAGCTGCAGGGAACCACATCTGCCAGCTTTGATACCTCAGGAGTTTGCCCGAGACCAACGGTTATATAGTCTGCCTATTGAGTCGGGTTCCGTAGCGCGTGGCTCCACCCTGATGCAACATGGGCTACTGCGATAATCAGAAAAAGCTGTCCCGTGATGGCTTCACCAATTGCGATGCTCTGGACACCCGCACCGGCGGGGATCATATTCCCGTACCCAATGGTCGTCAACGTAGTAAACGAGAAGAACACTATATTCGTCAGGTGATCCGGCTGGCCCCCTGCAAAAATCGGCTCTGGGGTCCAAAGCGCGAGCGCGTGATAGAAATATGTGAAAAACATTCCGATAAAGAGATACGTACAGACCACCGCAAACAACGTTTGTTGATCGGTTTTTTGTCGGCGAAGCTCCGTCGAAAGTATGACAACTGGGGCTACCAGATAGGCAAGGGTCACTGCGATAGCCAGCACAACATCAAGGGTCTGACTCACCAAACCGCTGATCAGCACAGCGATACTCAAGACCATGCTGCTACCAAGAACCCACCAGGAGACCCGCTGAATAGATCGTCGTAACCGAACGGTGTGAAACACTATTGCCACGGTGACCAATTGGATGAGCAATACGATGGCTCGAAGGTTGTCCGTGTCTTGAAAAGCGGTGACCCAATATGAGCCTGCAATGAAAACAAGCACCAGCGGATAACCCGACAGCCACCGCAGCCCACCACGTTTCCGTTTTGGAGGGGTAGCGCGAGTCCGTTCTGTGTTATCCGATCCCACGTATCAGCTCAGCTCCTTCTCCGCCAGCCCCCGATCCTCGATGACTGGCGGACGTTGTAAGACTTGCAAGATAACAATGAGCAAGAGCGCGATCACTGCGGTGCTCAAGATGACACCGAGTGTCAGCGGGCGAAAGACGAGAATAATCGTTGCGCCACCCAGTGCGATCAGTACGTAGAGTGGAACACGCATTCTGTATAGCCATTCTCCGACTGAGCCCGTCGTTAAGTGATGTTCCTCCCCCATGCTTCGGATAGCCGTTGCCGCCGATGCCCCAGCGGCTCGTAAGCGGCGCGGGACCCGAAACGGCCCCGTAAGCCACGCCACAATCGCGACTACCACAGCTAATACAACCAGGGCGATAGTAGTTTGGTTGATCGTTTCGACAGTGGTCTCATACAGCGCATTTGCGGTGTCGGCAGGCATCATCGACAGCGCACTGACCGTCAGTGGTCTACCGATAGCTATGAGTGCAAGCAGCAACAGCGCTGTGAGCGCCACAGCAATCGCCGCCCAGATCAGTGCGCGCATACGTCGACGTGCTACCACCACACCTGCGGTAAGAGAGACTAGCGCGACCCACGGCAACCACACACCCAGCACTGTGGTCAGCGCATAGACCGTCTGCGCGGTGGGTGCTGCTTCAGAACTGGCAATGACGATCGTCCGGTCCACTTCGGGGATGCGTTCTGCAATACCAATGCCCCGGTCAATCAAAGCAGTTTTAACTTCTGCCACGATTGGGCCGAGTTCAATGCCAATCGTTCCGTCTGACTCAATATTAATGACAGCGTTTGGATCGCCCTGCATTGTGGCAATCATTTGCACATGGCCACGGCGCACTACGCGCTCAAAAATATCCGAGAACTGTTGGGATCCAACAAGTCGTTCTACTGTGCTGGTCACCAGCGATTCAATCGCCTGAGCAGCAGGACCCTTGAGGGCTAAGAGTGCCGACTCTGCCTGTGGTCTCAGATCCAGTTCTGCTATCCCGTCAAAAAGCTCTGTCGTGAGTTCAGATGCATCCAGATTCTCGTTGACTACCGCCGTGACCTGATCGGCTATATACGCTTGCACCGCAGGGTCATCAGCTAGCGGGGCAAAAGTCTCCACAAAATAATCTGTATCAGTCAGTTGACGCTCGGCCCAGGCGCTGACAAGTGCCATGGGTGCCAATAATGCGCCGATGATGATCAAAATAGTAGACAGCAGGGTCCATCCCCAGCTGTCACGCTTCCAATGGGCTGCGTCGACGTCATCGGGAGGTGGCGTGCTTGGGTCTGATTCCACACGCGCCCGAAGGTGGGCATTCTCAGCCTGCAGTTGCTCAATAACCTCGCGCAGTCGCTGGTCGTTTGATGTAGACATGGCAGGCCCGCTTTCTTAAGGCTTCTCCATTAGAAAACCATCTCACGATTCACCAGACATCGTTCGAAGAGGGTGATTTTGGACCGGTTGGGAAAATCGACTTCCACTGACCTTGTAGCACTGCCCTGCAGCTGCAACCCAAGGACGTCCCGGACCGCGGGTATGCTGTCAGAGGATGAATTGTAGCTCGAAGTAATATCAGCATGGCCTTGGCCACAGATTTAGGACAATAGGCACAGACCATAGTCTCATGCTGAGAATTCAACGAAAAGGATGCCATGGCAGATCACAAATTTGGGTTTCGTACGCGTGCCCTCCACGCCGGTGCCGTGCCGGATGCGGTGCACGGTTCACGTGCGGTGCCGATTTATCAGACGACGTCGTTCGTCTTCGAATCCCAGCAGGATGCCGCCGACCTGTTTGCACTGCAAAAATACGGCAGCATTTACTCGCGGATCTCCAACCCCACCGTGGCAGCTTTTGAAGAGCGCATCGCATCGCTAGAAGGTGGCATCGGTGCGGTGGCCACCGCTTCGGGTCAGGCCGCGGAATTCGTGACCTTTGCCGCCCTAGCCGGTTCCGGCGACCACATTCTGGCGTCGTCGAAACTCTACGGTGGTACCGTCACTCAGTTGGATGTGTCGCTGCGCCGCTTTGGCATTGACACCACGTTTGTAGACTCGACCGAGGTTGAGGCATTTGCTGCGGCAATCCAGCCGAATACCAAGGCGATTTACACCGAGATCGTGGCCAACCCATCCAGCGTGATCATGGACCTGAAGGGTCTGGGCGAATTGGCCGCCGAACACGGCATTCCGCTGATTGTCGACTCGACGCTGACGCCACCGTACCTGATCCGTCCGTTAGAACACGGTGCCGATATTGTCATTCACTCGGCCACCAAATTCTTAGGCGGCCACGGCACCACCTTGGGCGGCGTCGTCATTGAATCCGGAAAATTCCCCTGGGATAACGGAAACTTCCCACTGATGACCGAACCGGTCCCGTCGTATAACAATCTTTCCTGGTATGGCAACTTCGGTGAGTTTGGTTTCCTGACCAAGTTGCGCAACGAACAGTTGCGCGACTTTGGTCCGTCCCTGCCAGCGCAGTCGGCATTCCAACTGATGATTGGTGTGGAAACTCTGCCACAGCGCATGGATGAACACCTGGCCAACGCGATGAAGGTCGCCAAATGGTTGGATGAAGACGACCGGATCGCTTACGTGAATTACGCCGGCTTGGAAGACAACCCATACTACGAACGCGGTAAGGAATTGCTGCCGCTGGGTGTGGGTTCGGTATTCAGCTTTGGTGTGAAAGGGGGTCGTAAGGCTACCGCTGACTTCATGTCTAACCTACAGTTGGCATCACACCTGGCCAATATTGGGGACGCCAAGACCCTGATGTTGCACCCGGGTTCGACCACCCACCAGCAACTGTCTGCTGAGCAGCTGGTTGCCGCTGGTATTCCAGATGATCTGGTGCGCATTTCGGTGGGGATCGAAGATGTCGACGACATCATTTGGGACCTCGACCAGGCGTTGACTGCAACCATGAAAAACGCCTAAGGAGTATCGATGACTGTAGTAACTGAACGCAAATGGGTCGGACCGGGCGCCGTTGAGCGCCTGAAGATCCTTCAAGACACCAAGACCATCGCTATTGTGGGCGCCTCCGATAAGCTCGAGCGCGCCTCGTATTTCGTGGCGACTTACCTGCTGTCGTCCTCGACCTACGATGTCTATTTCGTCAACCCGATCCTGGCGGGCAAGAGTGGCACCATTCTGGGTCATCCGGTCTACGCGTCGCTGGCCGATATCCCGGTGGAGATCGATATGGTCGATGTGTTCCGTCGTCCAGACGATACTCCAGAGATTGCAAAAGAGGCCGCCGAGATTGGTGCCAAATACTTCTGGCTACAGTTGGGCATCTGGTCCGATGAAGCTGCTGAAGTTGCCGAAGACCTTGGTCTGCAGGTTGTGATGGATCGCTGCGTGAAAATTGAGCACGCTCGCTTCCACGGTGGACTAAACCTGGCCGGTTTCAATACCGGCGAGATTTCTTCGAAGCGCCAGCGCATCGACGCCTAACAAACACATTTTTTGTACCGGCCGTTGGGATCCTTTGGATTTCAACGGCCGGTACTTTTGTATGTTTATTTCCACAGTGGCTCCGCTCGCCAGATCGGCGAGGGCAGGTTGAGATCAGGCCGCGGTGGCCCAGGCGATGTCGATTGCGCCGAGTGGGGGTGGGTCGCTGTTCCAGTGTTTGATCTCGGCCAGGGGTGGTCGGGTGTCCACGGTGTAGGCGTGTCCGGTTGGGGTGGTGACGGTGAGTTCATCGCAGGTGCCGGTGTAAGACCAACCGCGGCGCTCTTTGCGCTGATTACAGCGTCGACAGAGCCCGGTGGCATTGGTCCAACCGGTCGCCCCTCCGTCAGCCCAACGGATGCGATGATCAGACTCTTGGAACGGGCTATTACACCAGGGGGTGGCACAGGTATCTTCACGAATTTTCAGCATCTTGGCCAGCCCGTCGGGGAAGCGGCGGGCTCGGGAGTCCATGGCCACCAGCTGCCCATCGGTGGGCCGGGTGTAGAGCCGGCGGAAGAATGTTGCGGCGTGGGGATCAGCTAGCCAGTCTTTGACCGTGCCGGCTGGCAGGGGGCCGTGTCCCAGTAGCCAGGCGGGTAGATTATCGTCGCCGAGGAATGTGGTGTCGTGCATGACCACGACAACTTCGGCTCTGACTCCATCGGCGGTGGTTTGCCCGGTGAGCAGTTCGACGAAGAGATCGGTCATGACCTGATCCCGGGTCAACGGCTGGCCATCTTCGTCGAGGGCCGCACCCGCGGAGATGCGTTTGTCCGTGAGTTGTTTGATCGTGTCCATGATTGCTAGGCCTTGGTGGGTGGGCAGTTCAGCGGTGACATACACCTGCCCATCGCCGGCCGGATCCAGACAGACCCGGCGCCGGGCTTTATGCTGCTCGGCCCGGGCTTCGGCGGCCTCCCGGTCTAACCGGTAGGCGTGGCCTTGAATGAGTCGACGCAACTGGGTGGTGGAGGCCTGACCCAACCGGTGGGCGATGGCCGCATCAATCTCGCGGCGGTGGGCTTCGGCAAGATGGCTGGTTTGTTCGGCGACCACCCGGGCGTGGTATTCACTGACCCGGCCCGCGTTGAGTGCCGCGAACGTCTGGGGTAACACGGTGGTCAATGCCGTGGCCGTAGAGGTCAGGGCCGCCCCCACATACGGGGATTCCCCGCGGGCCAACCCCACTTCTGCTTCAATGCCTTTGAGGCGATCGGAGGTCGGGACCCGCACGGCGGCCTCATCAGCTTCGCGGTAGTCCACAAACCTGGACGTGGTCTGGGCTTTATCGCCGGCCAGCATCCTGGTGGCTTGCTCCACCAACTGGAGCCGATCAATACAAGACTCCTGGGAATCAGGATCCGGCAACGAACCTAGCAGCGCCATCGTCCGCTGCACCGCGTTTCCTGCTGCCACATCCTGTGTATCCATATCCCCACCCTAGTCAGAGGGTAGGACACGATAAGGAAAAATCCTGCCCGTGTGCACTACCACCGTCTACACCCCACCCCTGTGGAAAACCGCCACATCGGGCAAATTCATATGCTAGATGTCCTTCGGGCATTATGAATTGTCGCAGAGGTTCGACACTTGCGCAGAGTAACAGCCTTGATCTTTTGTACGTTCAAACCCGGGTCGCGGTAATGTTTGCAGGTATGTCTTACGATGCTGTTGCTGCCGAACCTGTCATCCGCATTCCGTGGCGAAAGGGCCGCCGGATGTTGGTGTTATTCGGGTCAGGCGCATTCGTCATCGTTTCAGCCCTGATGCTCTGGCTGAGTGCCTCCAGTCTGCTCAATGATTCAACATCTAGTGGTCGCACCTGGATCGTGTGCATCGTTGGGATCATTGGGGTGGTGTTCTTCGGAGCAATCGCCGTCGGAGCGATCAAAAACTATTTTGGGCACAAGGACACCACAGCTCTGGCTCTCAGCGCCGCCGGAGTAACCGACCAGACCCAAATCGTGGGGCCATTACCAACGATGCCCTGGTCCATGATTGAGCAATACAACATCGCCGAGTATCAGCGGCAGCTCTTTTTAGTGTTTCAGCTGCGTGATGTTGAGGCGTATCAGCGAATTATTGAGTCCTCACGCACCATGCGTACGGCGTTCAAATTCAACACGAAAATCTTCGGCGTCCCCGTGCATGCCATCACCATCAAAAACTTGCAGGGCAGCCCCGAAGATATTATCGGCGCCCTGTATCAGGTCACGAATGTCCCGCCCGGTCATCCCCTGGCTCGGACAGACCAGACGCAATAAGTTGTTCACCGAACTGTGTTCATAATCTGTTGACCGCGGCGTCTTCGTCCGTTTGACGTTCGGCTAAGTCGACACGACGTCGGGCGATTCGTTCAGTATCTTCTCAGGCAGTGTGTGGGGAATGCCCCTTGTTACGAGCCATTCACCATTGTAATAATGGCGGTATGAAGGCAGCAGCTGGAGATCATGACTCTCCGTTCGCCGGAGATCGACCCACCGACTGGAGTCAAGCGCTCCGTGCCGCCGGACTGCGCGTAACGCGTCAGCGACTTGCGGTGATCGATGCCGTAATTCAGAAACCGCACGGCACCATCGAAGACATTCTTGATGAAGTCCGCCCGCACCTTCCCAGGATTACGATCCAGTCGGTGTACTTCGTCATGAATTCCCTGGTGGCAGCAGGCATAGTACGCAAACTCGAACTGCCCGATTCCCCGGCTCGTTATGAAGTCGAGGACCACGACAACCACCATCACGCAGTCTGTCGGTACTGCGGGCGAATCGAAGATGTTGCCTGCGTGACCGGGGAGGCGCCGTGCTTGCGGCCCGAAGCCCACGTGGATATGACCATCGAAGTGGCCGAGGTGATCTTCACGGCCGTGTGTCACGAGTGCGCAACGACGCAGCAGGCACGTATCTAATGCTGTACTTTTCCGTAATCCCCAGTATCCGCCCATGTCCATTGCGCCATGAACAGTTCTTCGAAATCTTAAAAACCACAGAACACGTTGATGAGAAAGGCATGACAATGACGAACCGAAAAACCCCGCACAGCACCGGATCCACCACCATGGCCGGTATTCCTGCTGTCAGTGACCGCAACTCGCTGACCGTTGGTCCAGACGGCCCAATCATGCTGCACGATAGCCACCTGGTGGAAACACTGCAGCATTTCAACCGGATGAACGTGCCTGAACGTCGTCCGCATGCGAAAGGCGCCGGCGCGTTCGGGACGCTAAAGATCACCGAAGACGTCTCGAAGTACACCTCGGCCGCGGTTTTCCAGCCGGGTACTGAAACCGACATGCTCGCCCGTTTCTCAACCGTTGCCGGTGAGCTCGGCTCGCCTGATACCTGGCGTGACCTGCGCGGCTTCGCCCTGAAGTTCTACACCACCGAGGGCAACTTCGATCTGGTCGGCAACCACACGCCGATTTTCTTCGTGCGTGACCCCATGAAGTTCACCCACTTCATTCGCTCCCAGAAACGCCTGCCAGAATCTGGCCTGCGCGATAACACGATGCAGTGGGACTTCTGGACCCAAAACCCAGAATCCGCTCACCAGGTTGCATACCTGATGGGGCAGCGTGGGCTGCCGCGCACGTGGCGCAATATGAACGGCTACGGTTCCCACACCTACATGTGGGTCAATGCCCAAGGTGAACGCTTCTGGGTCAAGTACCACTTCCTAACCAACCAGGGCATGGAGTTCTTCACCAACGAAGAAGCCGAAGAAATGGCCGGCGTGGATGCTGACTTCCACCGTCGTGATCTATACGAAGCCATCGAGCGCGGCGATTACCCATCGTGGGATCTGTGGATTCAGGTCATGCCGTTCGAAGAGGCCAAAACCTACCGGTTCAATCCGTTTGACCTGACCAAGATCTGGTCAAAGAAGGATTACCCGCGCATCAAAGTCGGCACGATGGAGCTCAACCGCAACCCGGAAAACTTCTTCGCCCAAATCGAGCAGGCCGCATTCTCGCCTGCCAAAATGGTGCCCGGCATGGGCATGTCGCCCGACAAGATGCTGCTGGGTCGCAACTTCGCTTACCAGGACGCACAGCGCTACCGCATTGGGACCAACTTCCAGCAGCTGCCGGTCAATGCCCCAATTGTCGATGTGCACACCTATAACTTCGAAGGTGCGATGACCTACCATCACCAGAGGAATATGCGTCCATATGTACCGAACTCGTTCGGTGATTCCTGGTCGGATGAAGAAGGTCGCGTCGACGCTACCTGGGAAACCGACGGTGAGCTGGTTCGCCAGGCTTACACCCTGCGCGAAGACGACGACGATTTCATCCAGGCCCACATGCTCGTCCGTGAGGTCATGGATGAAGCTCAACGCCTAGAACTCGTCGACACCGTGGCCGGTTCCCTAGAAACCGTCATCGAGCCGGTCTTGTCCAATGCCATCCAGTATTGGAAGAACATTGACGAAGAAGTCGGTCAAAAGATTGAGGAGAAAGTCCGTGGCGGCAGTCTCCAAGAAGGCGCACAGCAGCCAGGTGGCGATCCTCTCGATCTGAAGCGCTAACTATCAGCTGAAAACCACGCTACATTCCGGTGCTCCATCCCGGGGCACCGGAATTCGCGTTTAATTCACAAGGACGACTATGAGCACACAGTTACCAGCCAACTGGACCCCGTGGCGAGCCGACTCGCCCTTGGCGGGACGACGACCAACAAGAGCCGATTTCGCCACCGCGATTGACTCTGGCCTCGGGCGCGAAGATGTGTTGCCATACCCGACCGATGAGGCTTCCGCAGGATTGCTCCGCATGCTCATTGTCGGTATTAACCCAAGCCCGTGGACGGCGGCGGTCAACGCGCCTTTTGCGCGTCCGGGCAACCGGTTCTGGCCTTCGCTCGCCGAGGCCGGAGTGCTGCCGCATAGGGTAGATGCCTCGACCGGGCTATCCCGGGGCGATGAGCGCCTTCTTGCCGAACGTGGCATTGGCATAACCAACTTCGTCTCCCGACCGAGTGCACGCGCTGACCAACTGACCGCCGAAGAATTACACACCGGGGGCCAGCAGCTGGTGGACCGTGTCAACGTGTTGCAGCCCCGAGCAGTCGCAATCGTTGGTATTACCGCGTTTCGGACGGCTTTTTCACTACCGGAGGCACAACTGGGACGCCAAGATGTCGAGACCATTGCAGGCTGGCCCGAGCGCGTCCAGCTGTGGGCGTTACCGAACCCCAGCGGACTCAACGCTCACGAAACCATCCAAAGTATCGCTCACAAGTGGCAAGCGGTGTGGGATGTCTCCGCAAAAAGCTCACACTAAGCTTGGACGGGCTGCTGCGAACCATCTCGGAACTGAGCAGTTTCTCGGTACGCAGTCAGCCCACCGTCGACTCGCAGATCAGTGCCGTTGACCCACGCGGCTTCAGGACTCAACAGGTACGCGATGCACTGGGCGATATCGGCCGGTGCCCCGAAACGTCCTAGAGTGGTCGCAGCCGAATTCACTTTGTCGCGGCCGTGGTCGTTTTTGAAGTCCTCCAGGATCGGGGTCTCAACCGGACCGGGGCTGACCGAATTGACGCGGATGCCGTCGGCAACAAATTCAGCGGCAAAATACTCGCTCAGCAGGCTCACGCACTGTTTAGAAAACAGGTACGAGTGTCCCACGATATGGTCGTCAGCTAGAGCTTGGGTTATTGCTTGCTGCCGGTCGGCAGCTAATGCGAACTCCGCCAACTGTGCCTTATGTGCTCGCCACTGGTAAGCCACAGCGGAAGCTAAGTTGACAATCGATGAGCCACGTTGCAACTGGGGACGGACCGCTTGGATCAGATCTCGGACACCGAAAACGTTGATGTTCAGCACGACCTCTGTCGGTGCAGTACCGGGGACACCCGCGATATTCGCCAACCCGTGAATACCTGCCGGAGCCGTCTCACGAATCTTGTGAGCAATCTGGTTGACGCCGGTCGGGTCAGAAAGGTCGCCTTGAATAAAGGTACCGGCAAAGTCTTCTACGGGGGCTCGATCCACACCGATGACGTGATAGCCCTGCGAGCTCAGCAGCTGGGCAGTCTCCTTGCCAATACCTGATGCAACTCCGGTGATAACTATTTGTGGGCTGTTTGAAGTCATGGTGCAGCTCCTTTACCTTTGATGATTGCCAACCATATATAAGCATCATGCGGCATGGACGCACGGTCTACCCCATATTTTCTATCCAATGGAAAGTTCTGAGCATTTCGGTGTTTGGGTGGCGACACTGGAAGCATTCAGAACGTTAGATCGGAGGGAGTGTCATGTCGGCACCGACGTATGCGGTATATGATCCTGCGACACTGGAGCTCGTAGGTGAAGCGCCACAGCACACCGAGGAAGACGTGCGCCAAGCCATCAGGCACGCACAACAAGCCAGCACCAGTTGGGCGGCTGATCGGGAGTCCCGGCGGGCAGCGCTACGACAGATCGCCACCTTGATTCGTGACGACGCCAACCGGCTTGGACGGTTACTGTCGCTCGAACAGGGAAAGGTCCTGGCCGAGGCCATCGGCGAGTTCAAGACCGCAGCCGACCTGTTCGCGTACTATGCCGACCTGGAATGGGACGCAACCGAGACGCTGCCACCACGACAGGGTCGCACTATTGAGGTGCAAAACCGTCCGGTGGGCATTGTGGGGACCATTACCCCGTGGAACTTTCCAATCTCGCTGCTGGCGGTCAAGCTAGCCCCTGCCCTTGTGGCAGGGTGCACGGTGATCGCAAAACCCTCCCCTACAACACCGCTGTCGACCATTGCATTAGTAGAACTGATGAATCAGGCGCTACCCAGTGGTGTACTGCAAACACGTACCGGTAGTAATCGCACGGTCAACGTCGCACTGAGCACGCTGCCAGAGATTCGAAAAATCTCGTTCACTGGCTCCACCGACGTCGGTACCGCCGTCGCGGCCCAAGCCGCCGAAACAGTCAAACGCGTGACCCTGGAGCTTGGTGGCAATGACGCCGCCCTGGTTCTAGAAGACGCCGATATCGAGCACACGTCTCAGGGCATTCTCAACAGTGCCTTCCGTAACGCCGGGCAGGTGTGCATGGCCGTCAAACGCGTCTACGTGCCCCGCAGTATTGCCACAGAGCTCGCCGAGGCTATGGCAGCACAGACTCAAGAAATTGTCATCGGCCACGGTATCGCCAAAGAGACCACCATGGGACCAATGCACAACGAATCCCAGTTATCCACCGTACGCTCGTTGGTCGATAACGCGGTATCCTCAGGGGCTCAAGTGATCACCGGAGGCTCTTCCAGCTCCGAGCTACCAGGGTACTTCATGGATCCGACCCTCGTGATCAATGCCCACGCCGAAATGCCACTGGTCTATGAAGAACAGTTTGGTAGCGCACTGCCAATTGTCATCTACGACGATCTCGACACCGCCGTGGCTGAGGTCAATGCGGGTCCCTACGGCCTTGGAGCTTCGGTATGGTCTCAAGACCTGGATCGCGCCAAGGGTCTGGCTGGGCGTTTGGAATCCGGCACCGTATGGATTAACCAGCACACAGTCGTCGAGCTCGACGCACCATTTGGTGGGTGGAAAACCTCGGGGCTGGGTCGTGAACGAGGCCGCTGGGGACTCAACGAATACCTTGAACCTCGTACCGTTAACACCTTCATCGGCGCGTAGTTCAGCCGCGCCGAACAACCATTGCTAGGACATATTATGGAGAATAAGTCTTCAACCGAACTCATCACCCTCGGCACTGCTGCGGGGCCAGCCATCCGAGGTAGAGAAAATGGGATGGCTAGCGCCGTCGTCGTCAACAACCAGTTTTACATGGTGGACTTCGGCCTGGGGTGCGTTCGTTCTGCTCATGAGGCGGGCCTGCGCGGTAAGGACTTCAAAGCCGGGTTCATCACGCACCTGCATTCCGACCATGTGGCTGAGTTCCCCGCATTTCTCATGTGGAACTGGGGCGCACCGGTCGAAGGTTTCGCCCACCCGATTTCTATTCACGGACCCGGACAGGACGCCAACCACCCGCTTGGCACCAAACTATCGGGTACCCGCGGTCTTGTAGACCACACGTTGGAAGCATTCTCCTATGACTTGAATATCCGAGTCACCGATGAAGCCCGACCGGTGATGTCAGACCTTATCAATCCCGTTGAGATTGCTCTGCCCCAGACCTCAGCGACGGAACCATTCTTGGTCTACGAGGATGATCACGTCAAAGTGACTGCTGTACTAGTGGATCACCCTCCGGTCCATCCGGCATTTGGGTTCCGTTTCGATACAGCCGATGGTTCAATCACGTTCTCGGGGGACACCGCTGAAAGTGCGACGCTGGCCAAGCTGGCTTATGATACGGACATCTTGGTGCACGAAGCAGTGAACCTTGAGTTCTTCGCATCGAGGGGTTTCGATGCAGCGTTTTTGAACCACCAACAACAGTCCCACACCACGCCTGAAGGCGCCGGTCGGGTCGCGACTGCTTCAGGCGCAAAGCGCCTTATCCTCTCGCATCTGGCAGGAGTAGCGACTCCGGCAGAATGGGCGGCTGGTGCAGCAAGCACCTATGCGGGCCCGATCGATGTTGCCACCAGTGGACAGCGGTTTAGCCTCGTCGCCGACACTACCTACGCCACCATCTAGTCGCGAGCTTAATGTTCCTGGCCGTCTTCGGCAGCGTTTCAAGCGCTGCCGAACACGGCCAGAATGCTTTTAATAGGAGAAACTTTTCTGCCAGGAGTCCCTTTATGGGCTCATCGTAAAAGTGAGTGTAGTTGGTGTCTGAATCCGCCGGTGTCGAGCAGTGCTCTGGTGATGTAGTGCGTGAGGTTTCGGAAGCCAAGTGCTGTGCCGCGTAGGTGTTCAATTCTGCCGTTGATGGCTTCGGTGGGGCCGTTACTGGTGCGGTCGTGATCGAAGTAAGCCAGGATGTCATCGGCTCGGCGTTTCATGGTCCGTCCTAGGGTTCGTAGCTCGACAAGTTCGGGCGGCACTGCGGTGCTGATCGAGTCAATCACTGCCCTGAGGTCGTGTTTGGCCTGGGACCGGTTGGGATTGCGATACGCGGCCATAATCTGTTGATAGACCTGCCAGGTGGCTTGGACTGGGTCATGGTCGGTGTTTTCAAAGACACCGGTGAGTTTGGTGCGTTTTTGGTGCGTTGTTTTTCCGTGAGATAGTCCTGGCCGGTGCGCAGGGTTTTGCGGATCCCATAGAGCGGAGCCCCGGTTTTGCCGCGCCGACCCAGGGTGGCCTGTTGGATCCGTTGACGACACTTGTCCAACGCTGTGCCTGCCAGGGCCACCACGTGGAGTGGATCCATCACCGTGACCGCTTCCGGTAGTTGTTCGGTGGCGGCTGTTTTGTAGCCAGTGAACCCATCCATGGCCACGATGTCGATCCCTTTTCGGAAGGCTGTGGTTTGGGCTTGGAGCCAGTTAATGAAGGTTTGTTTGGACCGGCCCGGGACCATGTCCAATAACCGGGCTGGCCCTGTCCCATCGGCCACCGGGGTCAGGTCAATGACGACGGTGACATAGCGGTTGCCCCAGCGGGTGTGTCGCCACACGTGTTCATCGACCCCGAGGACTCTGACACCGGTCAGGCGGTTAGGATCACAAACAAGCCGGCGACCGGTGGTCAACACCGCGTGGTTGGCGGTATGCCATGACACCCCAAGATTGTCACCGACCCGGGCAATCGAGGCCCGGTCAATGACCACGGACTTCAACGCCCACAATGCCGCAGCATGCGACAATTTGGCTTCTGGTGCTACCACCCTGGCGGTGTCTTGTTGCCACACACAAGCGCAATCATCACACCGGTAACGGCGCAGGCGCAGATGCAGTTGGGTTGGTCGCCACCCCAGCGGCACGTGGGTGACCCGTCTCACCAGACTGCCACGAACCCGGGCTTGTCCACCGCACTGGCGACAGAACTGATCAACCTCAACGACCCGACACTCCAGCGCTGCTCAACTGGCTGGTGAGGTGTTGACCGGTCACGGTGACACCGTAGTTATGCAGCATGCAAAATGTGTCGAGAGCTGGGCTCGAGAAGGTAGGCTTAACCAATGTCGAGGTCTTTCTTCAGATGTGTAGTTTCGTCACTTCCATCATCGAAAGACCTCGACACTTTTATGCGCTCAACACGCCCAAACCCACAACCTCATCTACACCCAAAATTCCGAAGAGCCCCTTTATGCACCATACTTCGTGCAGGCCTACGCTAACCGCAGCCCATATATACACTGCACCTCGCGCGTGGCTCACTCCAAAAACGCCAAAGCCGGCAGCTCATCGAGTGTTCCGATGAGCTGCCGGCTGATGGACGAGCCGGTGGAGTGGCTATCTCATTAGATGAGGTCCAAGCCCAGCTTCTTGCGATCACGCTGCTGATTGATGCCCAGGGCAGCCAACAGACCGATACCACTCATGACACCGCCGGTGATCAAGAAGGATAGCTCGTATCCCATGGCCGGAGTGGCGGCGGCTCCCACGAGAATGCCAACAAACATGGGGGCACACAGCCCGCCCGTGGTAAGAAACGCGTTGGTGAATTGCAGCATCGCACCACGCTGACCGATGCTTGTCATCTCGGCTGCTACTAAATATGTCAGAGCAAAGAGAGCTGGTGCGGTACCAAAACCGAATGTGAAGCAGACTATCGCTAGAAGCGGTGTACTTGCCATAGTGCCCAGCAGCACCATAACGCCCGAGAAAATCGTGGACAAGCTCAGTACGAGTCCACGGGAATACCGTGTAGACCATCCGCGGCTACCTAAGACCTCTGTCAACCAGCTCAGTCCAACGGTTGCGATAGCGCCCCATAGGGCTGGTAAAGCGATAAGTGAGCCCGACTGTTGAGTATTGGCGCCCAGGACATTTTCAAAATATGCCGGTAACCAAGTGGTTGCGACTGTGAAGGTCCAATAGCCGAAGAATGAGCACAACACGGCCAGGATCCAACTTGGGGTCAGCAATGAACGACGGTATTTAACTTTGCTGTCAGCCGCTGCGGTTTGGGCCGCTGCCGCGGGGTCTGCGATGTCATCGACGGGGTAGCCTTCGATGTCCCGTTCGGCTTTGACAGAAGTATAGGGGCCCTCTTTTCCAATGAAGAGCCAGATCGCCGCCCAGACCACGCCGATGAGAGCGACAAAGATAAATGCAGATTTCCAGCCGAACGAGGAGGTAATCCACGCCAGGACGGGCGCGAACGCCACGATGCCCAGGGTCACTCCGGCTGAGGCAAGAGCTGCGGGGGTCGCACCTTTCGCCGCGGGGAACCATTTGTACACCGCGTGCATGGTGATCGGTGCCAAAGGGCCTTCACCTGCGCCCAGCAACAGTCTGCTCAACCAAAGGGCCGGCAACGACGCAAAGATGATCACTGGGACTTGAGCGATCGACCAGATCACGCACAAGATCAACAAGATCCATTTGGCTTGGACGCGGTTAGCAATAGGTGCAGCTACCAGCTGTGCGATCCCGAAGAGCATGAACACGGCACTGCCTAATAAGCCAAACTGGGCTTCGGAGATGTTGAGATCTTCCATCAAAGGCACCGCGACAATGCCGAGGATGGCCTTATCGGCCCAACTGATCATCATCAGGATCAGGAGCATTACGGTGATCAGCCATCCGTAGCGTTTTCGGCGACGGGCACTCCACGTAGCTGGGTCTGCGTTTTGCATCTTGTCGGCTGAACCCGTTGGGGATGACGGTCTAATTGATATTTGGCTAGCCATGAGCTGTTCCTATCGAGAGGTAACGTCAAAGAAAGGTGACGTGGTCAAAAGCCTGCGGCAAACAGACAGGTCAAATAAGCCTCCCGGTGTTCACGAGACCACCGGGAGGCCTCAGAAAATAAGACGCTACGTTAGCGCTTCGGAGAGACTTTTAGCGGAACCGATTCAAAGCCGCGCAGCACGTTGTGAATAAACGGCACCGGCTCGTCAGCAAGTTCGAGGGTTTCGAATTTCTCGAGGAGTTGTTGTAAAACGATTTCCATTTCGAGCCGAGCGATCGGTTGCCCCACACATTGGTGAAGTCCCATACCAAAAGCGACGTGGCCCGAGGAGCTGCGGTCTAGGCTAAACTCTGCGGCATCGTCACCCCACTTGGCGGGGTCACGATTGGCTGCGCCAACAAACACCAGAACCTTTGCACCTTCCGGCAGATCTACTCCGCCTAAAGTGGTGGCGGTTGCGACAGTGCGGTGGAATTTCTGGAAAGGTGACTCCACGCGAAGGGCTTCGTCGATGGCAAATTTGGCCATCGACGGGTTTTCGCGTAGGCGTTGCCACGCTTCAGGGTAACGGGCAAGCACCGACAGGGTGTTGCCGATACCGAAGATGGTGGTGTCGACTCCGGCGGACAGCAAGGCGCGAACCAGCAAGGCGGCTTGTTCTTCAGTGATCAATCCGTCGTTAATGCGCTCGTAGATCTTGGCACCAAAACCGCTGTCGTCCAACGATTCACGCTGGCATAGTTTCATAACAGCCGCTGAGTGCGCGTCGCCTTCGGCGAAAGCCTGCTGGTAAATGTAGTTTTCGGGACCGAAAGCATTAAAGACCATGTTCCCGTACGGCAACAGGTGTTCGCGTCCTTCTTGTGGCAGACCCACAGCATCCGGGAAGACGCGGATCGGGTACTTCTCGGCCAAGTCCGTGACGGCGTCGAAACGATCGAACTGTGTCAAGTCGTTGACAATCTCGACTGCCGGCGCGGTAAACGGTTCCCGCAGGGCTCGAACTGTGGAGGGGTTAATGACACCCGTAAGTGCGCGGCGCATGACGGTGTGAATCGGCGGATCCGATTCCAAGATGCTTGGTGGTCGCCAGGCTTCGTCTTTGCGAATATCGTGCGGACCCAAGCCTCCAGAGGAGATGAAGGTTTCGAAATCCATGAGCACTTCGTAGCCCTCGTCGTACCCGACGATCGCATACGAGCCGGTGGCTTCCAGATAACTTACGGGTCCGGCCTCGCGCAAACGCTGTAAGAACGGGTAGGGATCCTTCAGTGCGGCTTCGTCGAAGGGGTCTTCAGTGAAGACTGCTGGTTCAATAGTGGTGGTCATAATTACTCCTCAGACTCACAAATCAAGAACTAAACGACTGCAACCAGCGGCTGCGCGTGATACACAGGGCAGCATGACTTCGCCCGCTGCTTTATCTTCTTCGGTCAGGACAGCATCACGATGCTCTGGTTCACCTGCGATGATGCGGGTTTCGCATGTGCCACAGACTCCAGCACGGCAACTGGAGAGAACGCGAGCGCCGGCTTGTTCCACGGCGTCTACGATGGTTTCGTCTGGTTGCACGGTGACGGTTGTGCCGGTCTGGGCGAGTTCAACTTCGAATGGTTCGCTGTTTGCTGCGGCTCCAAATTCGGTGGCGACAAAGCGTTCGATGTGCAGCGCTCCGGGAGGCCAGCCCATGCAGAGGTCTTCGATTGCGTTGAGCATTCCGCCGGGCCCGCACGCATAGACCAACATGTGGGCGCGTGGCATAGCAAGGACCTGGGTGAGGTCTAACATGTTGTCTTCATCGTTAGCGTAGATGCGGATCCTCTCAGGCCCATATTTGGTCACCAGCTCGTCGAGAAATGCCATGCTGGTGCGAGAGCGTCCACCGTAGTGCAGCACCCATTCTTTGCCCGCTGTTTCAGCAGCTTCCAGCATCGGAATGATCGGGGTGATCCCGATCCCGCCGGCAATAAACATGTATTTGCGCGACTTTACGAGCGGGAAGTTGTTGCGGGGTGCTGAGATAGTCAGTTCGGTCCCGGGCCATAAGTTGTCGTGTACAAACGCTGAGCCGCCACGAGAGTCTGGTGTCCGCAGTACGCCAATTTGCAGCGTGGAGCGGTCTGCTGTGGGCGAGCAGAGAGAGTATTGTCGAATCAGACCGTTTTCGAGGTGCACGTCAACATGTGCTCCGGGCTCCCAAACAGGGAAGTTAGCACCATCGGTACGACGTAGCACCAAGGTGACAACTTCATCTGCGGCACGATCTACCGAGTCAATGACGGTATCGATCGTAGCGGGGGCTTTCGATGGTGCTGTGAGAGTCACGCGTTAGCTCCTTGTTGTTGGAAGGGCCACGGCTAAGCGGGCTTGGGTTACACCCAGGCTAAGAGTAGTGCATATCACAGGAAGAACTGCTTTCCATCCAATGGAAAAAAACTTTCGTGTTGCTATGACGCTCGGGGCTGAGTTGCTTTACGATAGCTCAACTGAAGTAAGCCTGCGGGCTATCCCCCGGGCAGCAATGCGCAGGACGGGGACGACAGATCCGATCGCGGGCGCTTTTTGGTGGACAACACCAAGCGCAGCAACTGCATAGCCCATCGCATCAAGTACCGGTACCGCCACAGCGTGATTGTCTAATCCTGTTTCCTGGCTCGAGATCGCATAGCCAGATCTTTTCACTTCGGCGACGGCGGCCTGTAATGCGGCCGGAGAGGTGATCGTGTACTTGGTCAGGCTGGTCATGTTGTTGATGGCTTGCGACATCAGATCCTGTCGGGAAAAAGCCAACATGACCTTGCCGGCGGCTGAAGCATGAAGCGGCAGGGGGTCACCCACCTTTCGAAAGGGGGTCCCAACCTTGGTGCCGGAGATACGCTCCAGCAGCAGCACCTTCGACGATTCCAAAACAAAAAGATTCACCACATTATGCGTCACAAATAAGACGTCTTGCATATGCGGGGCAGCAATTTCTGCAATGTTCTGACGTATCGGAGCCAACAGCCCCAGTTTCCACAACCGCTGTCCAATAACGTATTCATTATGCACTCGCTCTACCGCACCCCACTCGACGAGCTCGGCCACGAGACGGTGAGCAGTCGATACAGGCAAGTTTGCACGGCGCGCCATCTCGCTCAAAGACAATCGCGGGCGTTCGGCACTGAAGGCAGCTAGCAGTGCCAAGGAACGAGCGGTCACCGTTTCAGCTTTTGTTGCCGCATCTTGCGATTGACGTCGCGGCTCCCGTGGACGCGGGTTGGCCATAATGCCCTCCTTCGATTCGTCGCCTTATTGTACGGTGCCATCCAGTAGCTTTCCATTAGATGGACAATTATCCACTCCCAGGGCAGAGATCCAGGCAAACTCAAGGACGGAAGCCAAAAGGAGCCCAGTTGTGACACAATCGTCCGAACACCAGGTCTCGTCACCCACCCTGCCTACGACCCGCGCCTGGGTCACTGTAGTAGCAGTGGGAGTCGTTGCCGCTGCCCACATTTGGAAACTACCCGTTGCATTGCCGCTGCTTGAGGCAGAACTTGGCATGAGTTTGATAACTGCAGGCATGTTAGTCGGGATTATTCAGCTGGCCAGCATGGTCGGTGGTCTTTTCGTAGCCTGGGGCGGAGAACTCGCCGGTCTACGCCGCTTGATCATGCTAGGCCTGCTACTGCTCGCGATAGGCTCGTGTTTAGGTGCCACCACCTCGTCGACGCACTTCATGATGGTTTTTCGGGCTATCGAGGGAATCGGATTTCTGCTGTGCACGGTCTTGGCACCAGCACTGATCCGGCGCATTTGCCACCCCGCTCAACTCAACATTGCCCTGTCTTCTTGGGGCGCATTCCAGGGCACCGCCACGGTGATAGGCTTCGCCGGCGGAGGTCTCCTTCTGGAGCTCGTCAGCTGGCGGGTACTGTGGGTGGTGATGGCGGCTGTCACGATCGTGCTCCTCGTACTGGTCGCACGTTTTACAGAAGCGGATCCACCGCTACCAGACGATAAGCCTCTTCGAGGCTCCTTTAGCCGGATTCTCAATACGGTGCGTACGTGGCGCCCCTGGGTGGCCGGACTGGCCTTTGCGTCTTACACGTTGCAATGGATGGCGGTGATGGGATTCTTACCGACGGTCTTCGTCGCCGTCGATGTGGACCGGTTACCCGCCGCGCTGCTGTCCGCCCTGGTGGGCGGAGTAAATATTCTTGGCGCTTTAATGGTTGCCACTTTACTCAACAGAGGTTTTCGGCCACGCCACATCATCAACGTCACGTTTCTGGTGATGTCGATGTCATCGATCTCGTTCTTTGCACTTGATTGGGCTGCCAATCCCCTGGGCTTCGCCGGACAGCTGGCGTGCGCGATTGCTTTTTCGATGATAGGCGGCACGATCCCAGCATTATTGACTCGGATGGCGGTTGACCTCGCGCCGCAGGAGGGTTCGGTGGCCGCTGTCATTGGTTTGATGCAGCAGATCTTCAATGTAGGCAATTTCTTTGGACCTGCCGCCTTAGCATGGGTCGTCACTGCAACCGGCACATGGGAGGCCTCCTGGTGGGTCACGTGCTCATGCAGCCTGATCGGCATCGTCGCAACGTTTTACCTCACTCGCCAACCGGATGCTCCACCAGCTGGTGCTCATACCAGGCAAGAGCAAACGGCTCTTGGCGGAGGTTCATATTAAAAAAACCAGGGCCCCCATAAAACTGGGGGCCCTGACACTCATCACTCACACCTTGAAGAGGTAGTTACTACTATAGCTACTTACCCTGGGAAATACTTGAGAATTCCTGTAAATTCCCTCCAAATTCTGCAGAGCTTGCAAAAGCAGAACGCCCCGGCCGGAAACTTGCGCTTCCGACCGGGGCGTTCACTATTCACTCACACCTTGAGGTAGTTAAAGGTAAACATATCAGCCTTGAGAACGTGTGATAATTCCCTGCTGAAACCCTGAGAACTGAACTTAGACGTAGTGCAGCGCGATGTATTCGCGAAGCGCCTGAGCCTCGGTACCCAGCTCCACGGTGTGCTGCCCGAGCTCCAGGAGCTTGGCGTATTCAGGCAGTAGTTCTGGTTCAAAACCGAGGGCTTCGTTGACGATGTCGGTGAATTTCTCGGGCTTGGCCGTTTCTAATACCAGCATTGGCTGGTTGGGTTTCTGGTAGCCACGCGCCACGGTGACGCCGTCGGCGGTGTGCGGGTCGATGACCACTTTGGATTTCTCGTAGGTTGCACGAATCGTGGCAACCCGGTCCTCGTGGGTCGAGGTTCCCGAAACCATGCCGAATTCCTGCTGGAAGCGTGGCTGATGTTCGGACAGATCCAAGGTGCCGTTTGAATCCAGCTGTTCCCACGCTTGAGCGAGTGCCTGCGCATCTTGGCCGAGCACCAGGTAGATGAAGCGTTCCAGGTTGGAGGCCTTGGAAATATCCATCGACGGCGATGAGGTCGCCAGGGTGTTGGCAGCCGAGCGTGGCTCGTATTTACCGGACCGGAAGAATTCATCCAGCACGTTGTTTTCGTTGGTGGCCAGCACCAGAGTATCGATGGGTAGCCCCATCTGACGGGCCAGTTGACCGGAGAAGACATTGCCGAAGTTACCCGATGGCACAGCAAAAGACACGCTGAAACCTTCGCGCTGGTCGGCAGGAATACCGGTGGTCACACGCAGCCAGGCCCAGAAGTAGTAGACCGACTGGGCAATGAGCCGGCCCAGGTTGATCGAGTTGACGGTGCCCAGTGAGTGCTTGGCTTTGAAGTCCAAATCACCGTTGAGTTCTTTCACCAAGTTCTGCGCGTCGTCGAATACTCCGTCGATGACAATGTTGTGAATGTTGTCATCGGTCAGGGTGTACATCTGGGCGCGCTGGAACTGCGACATGCGGCCCTTGGGCGACAGCATGAACACACCGATGTTCGGTTTGGACCGGAACGCGTACTCGGCAGCAGAACCGGTGTCACCGGAGGTGGCGCCCAGAATGTTCAGGGTCTGGTCGCGCTGTTTCAGCACATACGGCAGCGCTTCACCTAGAAACTGCATGGCCATATCTTTAAAGGCCAGCGTTGGGCCCTGCGACAGGTCCACTAAAGCGGCCATCTGATCGATTGGGGTCAGCGGAACGACGTCGTCGGCATTGAACTGGTCCCCGTAGGCGGCCTGGCACAGTTCTGCTAAGTCTTCACGTGGGATGTCAGTCCAGTACAGACCGATTACTTCGGTGGCCAGCTGCGGGTAAGTTAGCTCGCGCCAGGATTCGATCGTGGCCGCGTCAACGGTTGGAATCTCAACCGGGACGACTAGGCCGCCGTCGGGAGCCAGGCCTTCAAGTAAGACATCGGAAAAGTTCGACGGCGCCATGCCGCCGCGAGTGGATACATATTGCATAAGCGTTAGTCTTCGTAAATCAGATCGCGAATTTGGATAACTTCATCGCGGCCCGGGCCAACGCCCACACCGGAAATGCGCACACCGGCCAGCTCTTCGAGCTTGGCGATGTAGTTGCGTGCGTTTTCTGGCAGGTCCTCGAGGGTTCGGCAACCAGAAATGTCTTCTTCCCAGCCGGGGAAGTATTCATAAATCGGCTTGGCGTGGTGGAACTCGGTTTGCGTCATCGGCATTGAGTCGTGGCGAACACCATCGACGTCGTAGGCAACACAGACCGGGATTTGGCTGATGCCGGTCAGCACATCCAGTTTCGTGACGAAGTAGTCGGTGAAGCCGTTGATCATCGCAGCGTGGCGGGCCATGACGGCGTCGTACCAGCCGGTGCGGCGCGGACGGCCGGTGTTCACACCGAATTCGCCACCGGTGGTGCGCAGCTGTTCGCCCATCTCGTCGAAGAGTTCTGTTGGGAACGGACCTGCACCAACGCGGGTGGTGTATGCCTTGACGATCCCAATGGTGCGGGTGAAGCGGGTTGGCCCGATACCAGCGCCGACGGAGGCACCGCCTGCGGTCGGGTTCGAAGAGGTGACAAACGGGTAGGTGCCGTGGTCGACGTCGAGGAACGTGGCCTGGCCGCCTTCCATGAGTACGACCTTGTCCTCGTCGAGGGCCTCGTTGAGCATTTGCACCGAATCAACGACCATAGGGCGCAGACGGTCGGCGTAGATCATGAAGTAATCCACGATCTCATCGACGGTGAACGCGCGGCGGTTGTAGAGCTTGACCAGCAGTTCGTTCTTCTGGCGCAGGGCACCTTCAATCTTCTGGCGCAGGATCGACTCGTCATAGAGGTCCTGGACGCGGATGCCCAGGCGCGCAACCTTATCCTGGTAGGTCGGGCCAATGCCGCGACCGGTAGTCCCGATGGCGCGTTTACCTAAGAATCGCTCGGTGACCTTGTCGAGGGTCTGGTGATACGGGGCCACCAGGTGTGCATTCGCTGAAATTCGCAGGTGCGAGGTGTCGTGACCACGGGCTTCGAGGCCGTCAATTTCTTCAAAGAGGGCTTCAAGGTTGATGACTACTCCGTTACCAATCACGGAAATAGCTTGTGGCGACAGGATACCGGCGGGCAGCAGTTTCAGTTCAAACTTCTCGCCGTTGACGACGACGGTGTGCCCGGCGTTGTTTCCGCCATTGGGTTTGACCACATAATCAACCCGCCCACCGAGCAGGTCCGTTGCTTTGCCTTTGCCCTCGTCGCCCCATTGGGCTCCCACGATTGCGATTGCTGGCATAAAATTCATCTCTCCCAAGGGGACGGCGTTCTACCGACCCACAACATAGAAAGGTTCTCGCACCCGAAAGCACGAAAGTTTTGGGCCGAGAACAGTTACAACCAGAGTTTACCAAACCGCAGCGCACCCCAGTGGATTACGAATGAGCTGCGTCACGCGAGACTCAGCGGGCTGCAGTGCCGGGAAAATCTGGATCGAAAACTTGTTGCGACGACGCTTTCCAGTTGGCGCACGAAATATGACACTTGGCGGACTTATGCTGACAGAAAACATGGATTTATAAATAATTGAAGCTTTCAACAACACGGACAACTGTGACTGAGCCGAAGCCGCACCGTGGTGCAGATCTAGTCGATAACGGCCTGGGCCTCACCATCGTATGGACCCCGTCACGGCAGCTCATTTAGACTGACTTGGAAGATCGAGAACCGAAATCAGGGTCCACAAAGGTGACCGCGGCTGCATGACCGTTCGGTTTCGTATATGATTTCTCAAGTCTCAGGTTTACTGTGGAATAACTCACTGCATATTGTGCGTCAAGCTACGATCGCCTGCAGATTTGTCTTTTGGGCACGAACGACTCGAGCACACGAAGGAAATTCATCATGGAAAAACTGATTCGCGGTATAGCCCGTACGCTTGCCGTGTTGTCAGCGGTTGCCATTGTGGTGATGGTTATTGCGATCGCGATTGACGTGTTCGTACGTAACTCCACTGGGGCATCGCTGGGCGGCATGATCGAAATCGCCGAAACGGCGATGGTCACAGCCGTGGCTTTTGGACTGGCCTGGGCCGGAGTTAATGGCGAACACGTGGCCGTCACCCTGGTGACCGACCGTTTCGGACCGCGGTTGGCCAAAATCACCAATATCTTTGTCTGGCTGGTCGTCGCGGCCTACACGGCGTGGCTGAGCTATGCCAATATCCTGCGGTCTATTGACTCGTGGGAGTCCAAAGAAACCCGCTTTGGGCTGGTGCAGTGGCCCATGTACCCGATGCGTTGGGTGTTGACCATCGGGATTATCTCGTTATTTGTGGTGGCCGTGGTCAATCTGGTGCGCACGCTCAAGGGTCAAGAGCCCATGGGCTTTGCTGACGAGGTCCAAGCAGCACTGGCAGACGAGACACTGCAACCTGATGTTGCAACCCAACCACCGGTGGTCGAGAAGCCGACAACCGACCGCCCCACTACCCAAGGAGAGCACAACTGATGACACTGGGTGCAGTAATCGCTGTTGTTTTAATCTTGATGCTGGCCCTGCTGCTCTTGCGGGTGCCCGTGGCCGTATCCCTGGGAGTTGCCGGGGCCATTGGCCTGTTATTGTTGCGCGGGTTCAACCACACCACACTGGAACTTGGGGCGATCCCGTTTTCCCAAACCGCCACGTTCTCTTTGACCATTATTCCCATGTTCATCCTCATGGGCATGTTCGCGGTGCGAGCCCACGTGGCGGAATACGTCTTCAAAATTGCCGACCGTGCCCTAGGACGGTTCCCCGGTGGACTGGGTATCGCCACGGTAGCCGCCTCCGCCGGCTTCTCAGCAGTGTCGGGTTCCTCCATTGGTACCGCAGCCACTATGGCACGGTTGTCGGTGGGAGAAATGCGCGCCGCAGGCTACCCCGCCTCGATGGCCACCGCCCTGGTAGCGGTAGCTGGCACCCTGGGCTCGATGATCCCACCGTCCACCTTCCTGGTGCTCTATGCCATCCTGGCCCAAGTCTCCGTGGCCGAAATGCTGGCTGCCGGTATTGTCCCCGGCGCCATCTCCGCGATTGCTTATGCGTTGTGGATCATGTTTGCCGGCTGGCGAATGCAGCAAAAAGGCCAAATCGTCTCGGAGGCCACCAGCGTCAAAGACGCCCTGGGCCAAGCCACCGACATTGCCACTCAACAAAAAGAACAGACTCCCCTGTCTAAACTGCCATGGCGCGGACTGGTCTATGTTGTGATCCTATTTGCCATCGTGCTGGGTGGCATGTACTCCGGGATCTTCACCGCGACCGAATCGGCCGCCTTTGGTGCGATTGCCGCCGTGCTCATCCTGCTATTTGAATTGCGTAAAGAAGGTTGGAAGGGCATTGCCGCCGGCATTAAAGGTGCCCTGGAATCCACGGCTTCCACCACAGCAATGGTATTTTTCATCGTCATTGGATCCGGAATCCTCACCGCGTTCTTCATCGCCGCACGCGTGCCCAACATGATCACCGACGCTGTGTTGTCCTGGAACATGTCACCCACCATGGTCATGCTCATCCTGCTGTTGAGCCTGGTTCCCCTGGGCATGGTCCTGGAATCGTTGTCGCTGCTGATGATCTCGGTACCCTTACTGTTGCCGGTCGCACTGGAATTCGGGTTCGATCCGATCTGGCTAGGAATTTTGATCGTCAAGTTCATCGAAATCGGTATGGTCACCCCACCGGTGGGCATCAACGCCTTCGTCGTGGCCGGCACCACCGGCATCCGATCCGAAACCGTCTTCCGTGGCATCATGCCCTTCTTCCTGATCGACCTGGTCCTGATCGGCATCTTCTTCTTCATCCCCGACATCATCTTGTTCCTCCCAAGCCTGGTACAACACTAGAAAGGGTTCGTAACCAATGAAAACATCACTCACATCTCGCTTCGGTAAGGTCGCAGCACTGGCTGCCGCCGGTGCCCTGGCACTCAGCGCGTGCGGCGACGGCGTCGTCGAAGGCGGCGGAGCCGAAGAAACCTTCGAATTCACCCTGGCCAACGGTGCCCTTGATGGCACACAGCACCACGTGGTCGCCGAAGAATACATGGATGCCGTTGAAGAGGCCTCCGATGGTGCCATCACATTTGAGCGCACCAGCTTCGAAGCCCTGTGTGCCATGAACGAAGTTGCCGACTGTGTTCGTGATGGTCGCGCCGACATCGGTATCACCGTGACCGACTACACCCCGCACCTGCTGCCGACCCTGTCGGTCATGTCGATCACCTTCTTGAATAACGACATTCAGGCCGCAGTGCAGTCGCTGTACGAAGTGCACGAAAACTACGAACCAGCCCAAGCCCAGCTGGAATCCGCCAACCTGGAATACATTTCCACCTGGCCCGTTGGCGCCCTGCTGATTGGTTCGAAAGAACCCGTTGAATCTATCGACGACGTCAAAGGCCTTTCGGCGCGTGCCGCCGGTCCGGTGACCCAGAAGTCGCTTGAAGCCGCTGGTGTCAACGTTAACGCGATTACCGCTGCTGAAACCTATGAATCTCTACAGCGCGGTGTCATCGACTCCGTCGCCTCCTCCCTGGACTTCGCTGTGAACTACAAAGTCACTGAGCAGCTGCCCTACTGGGCCGATCCAGGTCTGGGCCAGTACACCGCCTATGGCATGTGGTGGAATAAAGACTCCTACGAATCCCTGACCCCAGAACTGCAGGAAGTCGTTGACGGCGTCACACGTGAATTCAACGAAGGCCGCACCATCGAAATCGCAAACCGTGAACTCGAAGGCATCTGCCAGGGCATGCTCGACTCCCCTGATGTCGAAAGCTTCCACAGCTGGGACGACGCCGAAACTGAAGAATGGCGCGAACTGGCTGCCGAAGGCGCCCAAGACGCGTGGTTGGACATCATGGCCGATTACAACTTCGACGACGCCGAAGCCTACTTGGACGAATACGTTTCGACCTACGAAAGCCTGGAATCACCAGATAACCCAGTCGATGCTGGTATCGAATGTGCTTCCAAGTGGCAGGAACAGAATAACTAGTTCCTTTACTCTCCTAAAACACTTGTGGCTGCGAACCGTGAAGGTTCGCAGCCACAAGTGTTTTACGACATTCGCTATTTTAGTCCTGTTCCTTTTCTCGCTTTTTCGAAGGGGATTCCATCATTAAACTATGGCTGCCAGTGGCATAAATATAGATCATGCCACCTGCCATCGCTATGGCAGCCAATACGATCCCCCAGATCATGATGTCGCCAGCGAGTATGGCCCAATCTCCATCCCCTGCGATGAGCGCAGCTAAAAATACTAGCGCTACGACAAGCCCCAAGGCGAGCGCTATCGTCGTTAATATTCCATAAACTGTCGTGAGTAGTTTGAGCATCTAGTTCGCCTTTCACAGTACGAAGATGGGTAGAAGTCCTGCGAGCAACAGCATGCTCAGGATGATATGGAGCGCCACCCAGATCAGTGCATATTTTACGGTTGGGCCGAATTTCGAATCAGCAATACCCATAGCCACGTAGAGTCCAAGCGCCAACGGTGGTGTCATGCCTTCTAGGGCACCAGTCATCGCGGGAAGCAGCGCTGCTAGTATGAGTGGATCTCCGCCTAGCGTCGCGAAAACACTGATCATAGCGCCACCAAGAATTGCAATTTGGGCAGATCCCGGCAGAATCATGCCAAGTACCGCAAAGAACATCGGAATGACGATTACCAGTAGCCATAATGGAATGTCCATCGCTGAGAAAACTTCTTGAATAGCGTCGTCAACGCCCATTCCACCGAATGCCTCGGAGGTTGCGTAGGCGAAGTAAATGGTGGCGGCAATTGGAACAACACTTTTCAATGAATTAGCGAAGACCGCATAGCGTTCCTTCGCGCCGGCGCTTCCGTTGGAGAAGTTGCTGCGACCAATCAGAAAAGCGTACGCCGCAGCAATAGCCGGGGTGAACATAAGGACCGCACTTGAAAATGCCGCCGCGCCGTCTTCGCCAAGACGCGAAGTAAGGAAATCAGTTGCTTGGGAGTCAATGAACAGCGGGATGAAAATTACCAGCGGTAAGAATAACGCTGACCAGCCCTGCTTGAGCGACTCACGAAACCCGGGTATCTGGTCTTGCGGTACAGGTTTTACGTTGTTGATTTTCGCCAGCACAAATAAGGTGATGAGCCGCTGCAAGAAGAACCATGCACCAATAATGTAAGCGGCGAGCATCCAAGTGGAAAGTGGTAAATCATCCCCGGTTACATCTTGGTAGATAGCAAACGAAAGAAACACGATACCCGATGGCGGAATAATGTTTCCCAACATACTCGCTGACATTTCCGTTGTTGCCGCGAGATGAGGTTTGAAACCAGTACGTTTCATCATCGGGATAGTAAACACCCCGGTCGCGGCAACATTGCCCGGGCCAGTACCAGAAAGAGACGCCATAAATGTACTCGCCATGAGTGCAACGTACCCCGCCCCACCAGGGAGTTTGCCAATAACAGCCAACATTATTCTTATGATGCGGTTCACCGCATCGGTGGCATCGAAAACCGCTGCGACCACCAGGAACGCGAAAATAATGTAGAAAAGGTTATTTGTCGCAGGAAAAACGAGATATCCCCACAGCTCACTCCACTGTCCTGAAACGATGACGACGAAGATAAACGCGACAGCCATAATTTCGTAAATGGGCCGCTTAGCAAACAGAAAGAGAACCGCAATGAGAACGAATACGCCAATAAGTATGAGCAATTCGACTGGCATAGTTGAGAACGCCTAACGTAGAATCGAAATTTTTGAAGACCAGAGGATATAACCGGTAATATCATCCAGTGATGCATCTTACAATAACGACTGCTCGTGGACTTGACCAGTACTTTCAGAAAATATTTTAATTTTCTATGTCGATCACACCACCCGTCGCGCAGAGACCGCGAAAATTTGCGGCTGCGTATTCCACGCCCCTTCACCACCCAAACAGAGCCGACAGCATTTGCAGTCGCACGAATGGTTCATAACACAGGAATTTGAGTGCGACCACCCTAGTCACATCGCCCTTGGAGCTCGAAAGTCTTCGCTCATGCATGGTCCAAAAGTCGTAGATTGCGCTCCGGTACGATAGTGGCAATAACCTGAGAGCCCTAAGGAGTCGTCATGGATCAAGTAGATCCAAGCAGCAGCGTGCCACTATACCTTCAGTTGGTGGCCATTCTGCGCGACAAAATTCAGTCCGCGGACCTTCGCCCGGGCGCGAAACTTCCATCAGAACGCGAATTGTGCGACATGTACGACATCAGTCGTATCACCGTTCGCAACGCTATCAGCCGCGCTGAGAACGAGGGGCTCGTTGAGCGAATCCAGGGGATGGGAACATTTGTCTCAGCGCCGAAATACAAGCAATCCCTTAGTGAAGTAAAGAGCTTCGCCGCCACAATGATTGAAAGCGGAATGGTCGCCTCAACCGAAGTCGTCACGGCCGACAGCGTCTTCCCCGACTTTGGATTAGCAAGAATCCTCAACCAAGCGGTTGACTCTCCAGTGCGCTATCTACACCTACGCGGCATGGGCAATGAAACCCCAAGAGTGTCATACGAGAGCTATTTCCCAGAGAAGCGCGGGATCACCATCACCAACCGGGCACAGGAACTTGCCAAATCCGGTGAAGCGTTCACTACTTTAGATTTGTACCGCGATAGCGACGAGCATTCCGTCACACGAATGGAACAAACCTTCGAAGCGACCACGGCCAACGCTGAGATCGCACAGCGCCTGGCTGTCGACGAGGGTTGGCCCATATTCCGCATCGAATCGGTCATGTACGAAGGCCAAGATCCTATTGAATATCGCATCGCTCATTACCGCGGAGATCAATACAAATTCGCTCTGGAACGCTCACTCGACATCTAACCGAAGCTGCCGAGCGAAACGATCAGCTCTCTTTCGTCTGTAAAATTTGTGCGAGCTGTTGACAAAAGCGACCCAAGTCACCAAACTGGTTATATCTGGTACTAACCAGTCGAGATTAGGGAGATATCTTGAAAGACCAAATTCGAATTGTCAGCCCGAACGGACACCTAGGTTTCGCTCCGACGAAAGAAGAAAGCTTCCATATCGCAGCAGCGACAAAGCCAGACTATTACTGTGCCGATTCTGGAAGCGACGACATTGGTCCAGCTGCACTCGGCGCAGACCGCTCGGTCAGCATGTATAAATGGCAGAAGCACGACCTTGAGCTCATGCTCCTAGCGGCACGAGAACAAGACGTCCCGATGCTCATCGGAAGTGCGGGTGACTGTGGCTCCAACAGCCGTGTTGATATGTATGTTCAAATCATCAAAGATCTAGCCGAAGAACATAATCTACCGCCCTTCAAATTGGCCTACTTTCATTCTGAAGTAGACACCAACGACCTCATCAAAAAGCACAAACAGGGCATTGTTTTCGAAGGCCTTGACGGCAGGGAAAACCTCACCCTGGAACAGATCGAATCAACGGAGCGCTCAGTAGCGGTCACGGGGATCCACCCATACGTTGAAGCGCTCAAACAAGGTGCAGACGTCATCATTGGTGGGCGTTCATCTGATGTTGCAATCTTCGCGGCCCCAGCCATCTTCGAAGGCTTTCCCGAAGAACACGCCTATTACGCAGGAAAAGTCCTGGAATGCGCCTCGTTTTGTGCCGAGCCCTACGGTGCTAAGGAAAGCGTCATTGGCACCGTCAGCCACGAAGATGTGCAAGTCACCGCGATGGCTCCCTTCCAGCGCTGCACCCCGGCCAGTGTTGCGAGCCATGCCATGTACGAGCGAAGCAACCCCTACTACGAGTACTTCGCTGGCGGCATGCTGGACATGACCGACTGTGTGTATGAACAAGTTGATGAAAAGACCACCCGGATCACTGGACAGAAATTCGTCCCGATCGAAGGCGACATCAAGGTCAAATTGGAAGGCTCCGGTTTCGTCGGGGAAAAGTACATCGGTTTAGCGGGCGTTCGAGACCCTTATACCATCGAAAACATCGACGAAGTAGTGCGCCTAGCCAATGAGCAGATTGAAGAAGAATTCGCAGGCCTGGACTACCAGGTGAGCTTTAGAATCTTCGGCAAAAATGGCGTCATGGGCGATCTTGAGCCAATCACCGAGGTTAAGAGCCATGAGCTCATGCTCGTGATCGAAGGGATCGCTCCCACCAAAGAAGAAGCCGAAGCAGTGGCTCTCATGGGCACCCGTCAGATCTTCTATGCACGACTGCCAGAAGTCAAAGGGACCGCAGGAACAGCGTCCTTCGTTGTTGACGAGGTACTCCCAGCGACCGCGGCCTACACCTGGACTATGAACCATACTGTTCCCGTCCAAGATCCAGCAGAACTTTACCAACTGTCTTTCCAGACCATCGATTCGGCAAAAGCAAAAGTAGGAGCATAAGTGGCAACGAAAACTCTTGGCGAACTCGCCAAAACACTGCGCAGCAAAAATGCAGGAACGGATCGCATAACCTTTGACATCGTTTTTGCAGACGAGGAAACATACGACTTGGTTCGCAATAGCGGGGCGCTCACCCGCAAGACTGTCACGGATCTCTTTCGGATCGATGACGACCGCGTTACAGACTTCGTCGAGTTTCAACCCGCGCTTGCTATCAAATTCACCATCCAACGGGAAACCCCCAGTGGCAGCCCTGGCGAAGGTGATATTTTCGGCAGTCAGCAGTATCCGCCGCTGCTAGATATCGAAATTCCGGTCTAGCCATAACGGGCCAGGTGTCACCAAGATGAGACCTGGCCCGCTACTGTCCCCACTGGGCTTGAACTGGGGTCCCGTACCAGCCAGTGTTTGTCACGTGAAGGAGCCAACGCCGTTGAGCACCACGGATCATCTTGAACATGTTCTTCACGAACTCGCTATCATTGACCAGACGTTAGCCACGAGCATTGAACTGTTGAGGGATGCAGCGTTAACCATGGCTGCAGAATCGGACCGTCAGCAGGCCGCAAATACTGCCCGCCCCCTCGAGGGCATGCCGTTCACTGTGAAAGACGTCATCGACGTGGCTGGCGCACGTACCACCGGGGGTTCCAAAACTCGTGAAAATATCGAACCTGCACACGAATCAGCACAGGTTATCCAACGCCTACTCCATGCAGGAGCCATCCCCGTGGCAAAGGACTCGACCAGTGAATTTGCCATTGGTGATATGCACACCCCGCTCAAGGGTCCATGCAGCAACCCGTGGGATGTCAGCCGTTGGGCTGGCGGCTCATCGAGCGGTACTGCAGCAACCGTTGCAACCGGTGTCGTCCCATTTGGCATCGGAACCGACGTTAACGGCTCCGTTCGTATGCCGGCCGCGTTTTGTGGCGTAGTCGGGCTCAAACCCACACGAGGCCTCGTTCCCAGCCACGGGGTTATGCCCATGGCCTGGAGCACTGAGGTCGTTGGACCCCTCGCTAGGGATGCAACCACGCTACGCGAGGTCTTCCTCGTCATGCGTGACTCTACTCCTAGCGCGGTGCCATCACCCGTGCCGGATCGACAACTTCGGTTAGCAGTACCGCAGGACGACATATTCTTGGACTGTGACGCGTCAGTTCTGGCAGGGCTCGAAGATTTTCTAACGACAATGCAGGCTTATGGTACTGAGTCGGTTCTCACGACAATGCCGGAAGCGGCATTTGCAGCACAATCAACCAGACAGATTGTTGCTACCGAATCAGCCTATGTGCACTGTCACGACTCAGACTTGTGGCGTGAATATACTGTGTTCACACAACAGCGACTACAGTTAGGGTTGTCAACCAAAGCCACCGATTACATTCATGCCCAGCACCAAAGTCGCGCCTTATCTCGGGTTCTCACAGCCATGCTGAACGATGCAGATGCGATAGTTATGCCGACCGTTCCGGGGACGGCTCCGAAGATTGCTGACGCGATGATGACGATCAATGATCAAGAAGTAGAGACGTACCTTCATCAGTCGCGTTTCGTTTCATTGTGCAGCGTTACGGGGTTTCCTGCCATCAGTTTCCCCACTGGTTTTGACCACGGCGGCAGACCCGTCTCCACTATGCTCATTGGTGCACCGCGGCACGAAGAACAACTCATCGCCATCGTTGAAACATATCAAGCGCACTCGGACCACCATCTGGTGAGCCCAGACTATAACCGAGCAGCCTGATGCAGTTTGGTTCGCCTTCGATATACACTTTGCACGATGTGAGCCCGGAAGGCTCCGCCAAGTCGGTGTCAAGCTCCCTGCGGTTGATACTGTGACAAAATATTGCAATTGAATTAGCGAAAAATGTATAGGGACTAATTACCTAGTGTTGCTACCCAATAACGTATAGATATGATCTGGCGTTAGGCGATAGGCCAACAATGCTAAATGTATCGCAGTACGACGCTCTTTGTCGGTTTCTAGGTTGTAGCCAAGCTGTAATTCCAGACGCTTCAGCCTGGCATAGAGCGCAGGACGAGAGACATGTAGCGTACGGGCAATGCCTGCCTTATTCTCCGAATGTACGACAGTTTCTATAAAATCCAGCTGCTCCTCAAAATCCCGGCGCGTTCGAAAATGGGAATACAGACCTGAAAGCTCTGTGACAACAAAACTCTGGAAGTGCTCATTACCGTCAAGTGTCGCTAACAACCCCGGAAGACCTAAATCTTGAGCGTAGAAGAAACTACGTTGCTGGCCGGTAGTAGCAACATAGGCTTGAGCCGCTTGAGAGATTTGACCTGCATCTACAAGATTTTGAGCAGCAACTTTAGCCGAATCTGCCGCAACTGCAATACCGGCCACAAGTCGGCTGAGATTTCTCAGTCGGCTAGTGAAACGCGCTTTCGTGTCTTCGATAAGGTCGTGTAGCTCCTCTGAACTTCGAGAAGGGACCAGCACATCGACCACACCAATCTCACTACGTGCGGCAAATACCGGCAACTTTTGGACAGATCCAATTTCTTCCAGAATATCTAATAGCACACCTGACCATCGGTTCAGCCGTTCTTCATTCTGTTGACGTCCAGAAATGCGAAACACCATAGGAACCCAGATAGCGGCTGTGATTGGAGAGTATCCAAAAGTTTCCGTTAGACGCCATTGAACTTCTTGAGCGGAAAGTTCTGTGCCGCCGCGGAGCTGATAAAACAACGATGATGCGGTCGAACGCCGCATTTCGCGTTGTGATCGTGAGGCAAGCATAGAAATTGCGACGGCTTGCCCCGCTCGTTCTAGAACTGTCTGGATCAACGCCTCATCAGCGGTGCAGGTCTCACGAATGACCAGTCTCCCGAGTTCTTCATCACCCGCAACAACCGGGTGCGCGACGCCTACTCTGCCTGGCTTGCGCTGTTCAATTGATTCCCATTCGACCTGACAGCCCAACAGCGCGGTGGCTTCAGCCACGATCCTGCTGGTTGAAGCCGAACCGACGGACAAGCGCGTGAACGCCTCGTGGATGCGTCGATCTGTTTCGACTTCCTGAAGACGCGCTGCGGCAATGTTTTCGTGAACAAATTGGGTCAGCTCCACAAAGCGGATGCGATCATGGAGCAAATAGATTGGAGTTGTTCGGTCACGTGCGGCCTCCTTCAATGCGTTGATGACGCGAGGCCGGTCAGGAAGCACTTCAGCCACTACGGCTACCGCACCGGTGGATTCGATGGTGTCGAGGAACTGGTTGGCGGCTTTAATGCCTTGGTCTGCTCCGTCAACAACGGTGTCCAAGAATGTAGCCGTCGTCAGGATAAATTCACCACCGGGCAGCAAACCCTCTGGGCGTGCAGTTTCTAAAATATGCATCCATCGAACCGGTTCGTCACCAGCAGTTTCATCCGGTTTAGATATCAGATGCGGCGGAGTACTGACGAAGATTTCCAATGCCAAAACTGAATCGACTGTGACATGACGCATGAGCACAGTGTAATCGTTATGCCTCAGATTCGATACAGAGTGTCACTGTCTTGCGGCGTTAAGACCGGGCATGGTGGGAACGTACACATCTTCCGTGAGCAAAGGATGCACTGCATGAACACGATCAACCAGTTGGATCAGACGACCTCCGCTGAGTCCGCCGAAACCCTCAACATCATTGATCACTGGATCGACAATGCTTATACCGAGGGCGTCGAGCCAAACATTGAACGAGCCGACGTCACCAACCCGGCAACCGGCGTCACAACTGGTCAGGTTGTCATGGCCGGACAAGCAACTGTGGACCAGGCCGTTGCCTCGGCAAAGGCCGCGTTCCCGGCATGGCGTGATACTTCGCTGTCCAAACGCACGCAGATTCTGTTCCGCTACCGCGAGCTGCTCAACGAACGCAAAGAAGAACTGGCAGCGCTGATCACCGCCGAACACGGCAAAGTCCTCGACGACGCATTAGGCGAGGTCAACCGCGGCCTAGAAGTCGTCGAATTCGCCTGCGGTATGCCGAACTTACTCAAAGGTGGCTACACCGAAAACGCTTCAACGAATGTCGATGTGCATTCTAAACGCCAGCCGCTGGGCCCCGTCGCGATCATCTCGCCGTTCAACTTCCCAGCGATGGTACCCATGTGGTTCTTCCCGGTTGCCATTGCCGCGGGCAACACCGTCGTCATCAAACCATCGGAGAAAGATCCTTCGGCAGTCAACTGGGAAGCTGAACTTTGGAAAGAAGCCGGCCTGCCAGACGGCGTCTTCAACGTCGTCCACGGCGGCAAGCCTGCCGTTGATGCCCTGTTAGAGCATGACGATATCAAGGCGGTATCGTTTGTTGGCTCGACACCGATCGCAAAATACGTATACGAAACGGCAACCGCTCACGGCAAACGCGTCCAGGCCCTGGGTGGTGCAAAGAACCATATGCTCGTCCTGCCGGATGCCGATCTGGACATGGTGGCCGACAACGCGATCAACGCGGGTTTCGGTTCAGCTGGTGAACGCTGCATGGCCATCTCCGCGCTGGTGGCCGTCGGTGATATCGCTGACGAGCTGGTTGAAAAGATTGCCGAGCGTGCGCGCAACCTGCGCACCGGTGACGGCACGCGTGGCACCGATATGGGTCCGCTGGTGACGTCTGAACACCGCGATAAAGTTGCCGGCTACATCGATGCCGGTGAGCGCGAAGGTGCCACCGTCGTCGTTGATGGCCGGGACGGCGACTTTGATGCCGACGGTAACGGCTACTTTGTTGGTCCGACCCTATTTGACCACGTCACCCCTGAAATGACGATTTACAAGGAAGAAATCTTTGGTCCGGTGCTCTCGGTGCTGCGCGTCGACACTTATGAAGAGGGCCTAGAGCTCAGCAACGCCAACCCGTATGGCAACGGAACCGCGATCTTCACCAACGATGGTGGAGCCGCACGTCGGTTTGAAAATGAAGTGGAAGTCGGCATGATCGGCATCAACGTGCCCATCCCCGTCCCGATGGCCTACTACTCTTTCGGTGGTTGGAAGAACTCGCTATTTGGCGATACGCACGCCCACGGCGCTGAGGGTGTGCATTTCTTCACCCGAGGCAAGGCCGTGACCACCCGTTGGTCGGATCCATCCCACGGCGGCATCAACTTGGGCTTCCCACAAAACCAGTAAGGATTGTCATGACTGTTACCCATTCTTCTGATGTAACCCAAGCGTTGCGGGCCGAGGGCGAGCGCGCTTATGAGCTGGATCGAGCACATGTGTTCCACTCGTGGGCGGCGCAGGATCCGTTTAGCCCGATGACCGTGGTAAAAACCGAAGGCTCCTTCGTCTGGGATGAAACCGGAAAACGCTATATTGATTTCTCCTCGCAGATGGTCAACACCAACGTCGGACATCAGCATCCGAAGGTTGTTGCGGCCATTCAGGAACAGGCCGCGACCATTGCGACCATCGCGCCGGCACATGTCTCGGCACCGCGCTCGGAGGCTGCTCGCCTGATTGCCGAGCGTGCACCCCAGGGTATGGACTACGTGTTCTTCACCAACGGTGGTGCGGATGCCAATGAGCACGCCATCCGCATGGCCCGTTTACACACCGGCAAAACCAAGGTGCTGTCAGCCTATCGCTCCTATCACGGTGGCACGCACCTGGCTGTCAATGTCACCGGCGACCCACGGCGCTTCGCATCGGATACTGCCTCGACCGGGACCGTACACTTTTTGCCGTGCTACCCGTACCGTTCCTACTTCCACGCCGAGACCGAGGAACAGGAAGTGGCTCGTGCCCTGGAGAATCTCGAGAACACCATCGTGCTCGAGGGCCCGGATACCATCGCCGCGCTGATCCTGGAATCTGTGCCGGGTACCGCGGGCATCTATGTGCCACCGGCCGGCTACATGGCCGGAGTGCGAGAGCTGACCGAAAAATACGGCATCGTCTTCATCGCCGATGAAGTCATGTCCGGTTTTGGTCGCACCGGCAAGTGGTTCGCCATCGACCACTGGAACGTCACCCCGGACCTGATCACCTTCGCCAAAGGGGTCAACTCCGGCTACGTACCCCTGGGCGGCGTCATCATCAACGAGGCGATCTTCGATACGTTCCGCAACCGCGTCTACCCTGGCGGGCTGACCTATTCTGGTCACCCGCTGGCCACTGCCGCCGCTGTAGCAACCATCAACGCGATGGAAGACGAAGGCATGAACGCCAATGCCACCCGGCTGGGCGACGACGTCATTGGGCCGAGCCTGCGCCGTCTACAAGAAGCACACCCGTAGGTGGGTGATGTGCGCGGTCTGGGCTGTTTCTGGGCAATCGAACTGGTCACCAACCGAGACTCCAAACAGCCGCTGGCACCCTATGGTTCCAGCTCCGAAGCGATGGGCAAGGTCATTGCCAAATGCAAGGAACTAGGCCTCATCGTATTCGCGAACTTCAACCGCATCCATGTGGTGCCGCCGTTGAATATCGACGACGACGTCGTTGCCGAGGGGCTCGCCATTCTGGATGAGGCACTGTCGGTGGCTGACCAGTATTACCAGCACTGAAAGCCTCCAAACGAACACACACTCAACGGTGGGCTGCAGCATGAGCTGTGGTCCACCGTTGAGGTTTCTCCAGCATGACGCGAGCATCGAGCACCCACAAACTGCAGACCCATTGCATGGTTGGCTGCTAAACTGCGCCCACAATGGAGCCCACACGTTGAGGAAGACCAAGCATGGATTTGGCCGATGCATTAGGACAACTCGCCGAGCAAAATCTGTCAGGGGTCGCGTTTCTGAGCGCCTATGGTTTGACCTGGCTGGTGTGTGCTGTGTTTTGGTCACGCGCGTCCCAACGCACTGCCGCATACGCGACCCTGTTCCAAGGCATGGTGGCGTTCCCCATCGCGCTAGGCTTGTCTGCGCTGATCGGAGCCATCGGTCAATCCAGACCTGTCCCCGACGAGATCACACAGCTATCCATTCTGATCGGTATTTCACAGCTACTTGGTCTACCGCTGCTGATCTATCTGATCAGCAAACGCCAGTACGGGCTCGTGCCGGTCGTATTTGCCACGATCACCGCGGTGCACTTCGTCCTATATTCGTGGCTGTATCAAACACCGCTCTACATTGGCATGGCTGTCTTGATCGCTCTTTCAACGACGGCGGTCATGGGTACCGCAGAAGAAGCCAATCCCCGCTCCGGCCCGGGTCGGGTCTGCCTGGTCACCGGTGGCCTGTTAGTGCTTACCGCTGCGGTCCTTGCGTCGATTCATCTGGTGACCAGCTAAACGGCTCGCCTCATCCGGCCGGTAAACTGCACCCATGGACTTCATGAGCAGCTTTGGATACGAGAGGCCCCCGCGACCAGTTAGACGACGCGATCGGCTTGCGGAAACCTATATTTTCCAGTTACGCATCGATCTAGACGGCGCACGGCCTCCCATTTGGCGCCGCATTGAAATTCGCTCCGACGTTTCCCTACTCACCCTGCATCGTGTCATTCAGGGCGCATTCGAATGGTATGACTACCACTTATATCGTTTCTCTCTTGGCCACCCGTTTAGTTGGGATAGTGAATACTTCCTCTGTGACTACGATATGACCGACGGCGAGGATGAAGGCACCTTCGTTGACGACGTTCGCCTTGACGAAACCTTGCAAGAACCCGGCGATAAGCTGAACTATGTCTATGACTACGGTGACAGCTGGCACCACAGCATCAAACTCGAAAAGGTCCGTCAGGCCATGCCGGATGATCCCATCGCGGTCTGCATCGCTGGCCGACGAGCAGCACCGCCGGAGGACTCCCGCGGCATGACCGAACAAGAATTACTCGACGAGTTCGACTTCGACCCAGCCTATTTTGACCTCGATGAGATTAATGAAGCGATCGATAGCTGGCTGGTAGCTCCCGCTGGTTTCGCTCCGGCAGGACCTGTCCCAGAGCTCTTCGGCTTCGACCAAGAAACACGAACACTCATCGCTCAGTTTCCGCAGTTCAAGAGCATTCTGAACCAATGTCAGGACCAACAGGCTCGCTCCGAGATGATCCATCGTTTGGAAATACTGGCCTCAGATGATCCAAGGTCAGGTCGTCCAGTGCCAGAAGAACCCGAGTTGGTCGATTCACTCAGCGCGGTGCAGCTCCTCCTTGACGAGATTGGCACCGGGGTACGGCTCACGAGCGCCGGATATCTTCCTCCCAAAATCGCGTTTCGTTTTGGTGAAGAGCTCGGGTTGAGAGATTTTGAACTGTCTACCGGCGGTGAGTCAAAAATGCTAGCGGTGATGCACGTTCGCGAGGCTCTTCAACAGGTCGGATTGCTGCGCAAATATAAGGGCGACCTGTTACTCACCAAGGCGGCCAAGGACGGCCGAGAAACAACATCACTGTTGTGGAATCACTTAGCAGCCCGTCTCTTACCCTCTGAACCATCCGCTCGCACGTTCTCCCATGATGCGGCACTACTGTCCTTATTATTTGCAGCAACCTCAGATGACGGTTTTGAACTCCAGACCGTAGCCGAGATACTCACCGCATCTGGATGGCGCATCAATCATGAGCCTGTGCAAAGCCACGACGTCGTATTTCAGGGCTCATGGCAAACGATCTTGTTGTGGTACATCGCGCCGAAAGATCAACGGGCGTGGTTCAATGGCACCGTCAGCCCTGCGGCGGCCGAGCTTGCCAGGGCAACACTTTTGACAGCGAAATCGCTATAGTGCGAACAAAAGATTTCGCGTAGCGTCAATGCCATGAACACCATCTTCGACTCCATCCGCCACATCAGATTTCGCCGAGGACCACAACGCATCTTAGGTGGTATCGCCGGAGGGATCGCCTCACGTTTTGGTATCAACGTCTGGCTTGTCCGGCTCTTGGTCCTGGTCTCATTTTTGCTACCAGTTATCGGTTGGATTCTCTACGTCGTCGTCTGGATCGTTACGCCATGGCGCGATAACAGCATTCCGCTGGAACGAATGCTCGAAGGCAAGCGTCCTCCGAAACGCTAATGCCAACCCTGTCTCGCCGTTTATGTTCTCGCGGTTAAAGCCCGAAGATTCGACGTGCCTCGTGGACACGCGGCGTTGAGGCCAGCACTTGATAGCGTGATGCTTCCAGTGCACGCTGCCACATTGTTTGAATTCATCGAACGTTGGTTTTGCCAAAGACCTGACTAAGCTTTCAAACCTTGCGACCCTGCGGGGGTGTTGTTAGGTTCAAGATCATGTCGGCTATATCATGTTCTCAGAGTTCAGTCTCGGTCCGGCGTGCCAAAAAAGTGATTCGAGATGCCAGTCCCGCCCAGCGAGCAATCGCAAAACACCTGGGTATTGACGACACGAAATTATCCAAAACACTGGCCGGCAGGCTCCAAGAACCTCATCCACTGTAAGGCTTTGTGTTTCACCGTCTGTATTAGATTCAACATTTGGATAGTGGATGAGATCAACACCTGCATATAATTCGCTGACGATGCCGTTCAGTCGGCGCACGCTTTTGGGCGGCGTCCTTGGGCTCGGAGCTTTGGGGACACTGACAGCCTGTAACACGGGCCCGCTGGTTGAATACCGCACCGATAGCGGCCCCGTCCAAGGCGGCATCTTGCGAGTCGGGCTGACAGGTGGCGACGCCGCTGACACGTTGGATGCGCATATTCCGACAAACTCGGCCGACACCGCCCGCTGCGTGAACCTGTACGAACCGCTGTTGCGTCGCAATGATGACTATGAACTGGAATACCGGCTAGCCGAATCGTTTGAGCCCAATACGGATGCGACCGTGTGGACGGTTGTGTTGCGGGAGGGGCTGAAATTTTCCGACGGTAGTGCCATTACGTCCGATGCTGTAAAAGCCACGATTGCCCGCATTACTGACCCGGATGATCCGAAAAATGGTGCCGCGATGTTGACGCACGTGTCCGACGTCGTAGTAGTCAATGACCGTACCGTGAACATCGAGTTATCCGCTGCCGATGCGGAGTTGGATGACGCATTTTCACAGTATCAAATGGGGATTGTGCCGGTGGATTACGATCCGAGTGACCCGGTGTCCTCTGGAGCGTTCAAGCTCAAAGACTTCGTACCGGCTCAGTCCACGGTATTGGAACGCAATGAGCATCATTTTGAGGGACCAGCACACCTGGATGAAGTCCACCTGCTGAATTTTTCTGAAAACGATGCGATGATCAATGCGCTACTGTCGACTCAGGTGGATGCGCTCGCCCAGCTGCCGCCGGCCCTGGCAAAAGTGCTGCGGGCCGATGAACGGTTACGCGTCCTGGATTCAGAAACCGGAATGTGGTTGCCCTTTACGATGCGAGTTGATGTCGCACCCTTCGACGACGTGCGCGTTCGGCAAGCCTTCCGGTTGGCCATTGATCGGCAGCAAATGGTTGACCAGGTGTTTTCCGGTCACGGTTTTGTGGGAAATGACATGTATGCCGTCTTTGACCCGGCTTATCCGCAAGATCTGCCCCAGCGGGAACAAGACATTGCCCAGGCCAAACAGCTACTGGCCGAGGCCGGCTATCCGGACGGGATAAGCGTGGAGCTTGTGGCTGCCCCCATCCAATCTGGAGCGGTGGAAGCCGCCCAGGTATTCGCCCAACAAGCCGCTGCAGCCGGGATCAATATTTCGATTCGTCGACTGGACGAGACGGCGTTTTGGGAAAATTATTTGGAATGGGATTTCGCGCTGTCGTTCTGGTATACCCGAAACTTTTTAGCCCAAACTTCACAGTCCACCGTTGAAGGCGCACCGTTCAACGAGACGCACTGGCTCGATGCAGACTATGCGGCAGCGGTGGCGGCAGCTCGTGCAGAACGCGATGATGAGCAACGCTATGCGATGATCCGTCAACAACAGCAACGTCTCTATGAAGAAGGTGGCTATATCATCTGGGGTTTCTTCAATCAGGTGGATGCCTATCACAGCTACGTGGTTGGGTTGCAAGAAAACGCGACCGGTAGCCCCCTGGGTGGTTATAACTTCCACCGCGTGTGGATCGCGGAGGTGGCCGAATGACCAAGATGATTTTCAAACGCCTGGGCATCAGCGTTTTCATTTTGCTGGCGGTGTCCATTGTGGTGTTCGTGGCCACCCTGTTACTGCCGGGTGACCCGGCTCGGGCCATCCTGGGGCAGCAGGCCACCCCCGAACGCATCGCCGCGCTCAATGCACAAATGGGGCTCGATGAGCCACCCGTGCAACGCTATTTCGGGTGGCTGGCCGGACTGTTTACCGGCGATCTGGGCACCTCGGTGTCCACTGGCGGTGCGGTGACCGAGCTCCTGGGCGAAACCGTTGTCAACTCATTAGTCCTGCTGGCAGCCGCGGCCATCATTGCTGTGCCGGCTGGGATCCTGCTTGGGATCTATTCTGCATTCCACCGTGCCACGAAACGCGAAACTGGGATCACCTGGTTATCGCTGATCCTGGCGGCGATGCCAGAATTCGTCGTCGGGATTGCACTGATCACCCTATTTGCCACCGGAGTGTTCCGCATCCTACCGGCCGTGACGATGGCCCCGCCGGGCACCAGGGTGTGGGAGTATCCGCTCCAACTGATCCTGCCGGCCTTGACACTGGTGATCGTTGTGACCCCATATATTGTGCGCATGACCCGTGCGACCATGATCGAGGCGTTAGGTTCCGGCCATGTTGAAATGGCGCGTCTCAAAGGCGTTCCCGAACGCCAGGTCACCCTACGCCACGCGCTACCGCATGCCATCGGCCCGGTAGCCCAGGTCATTGCCATCCAGCTGGCCTGGCTCGTGGGTGGTGTGGTTGTGGTGGAATACCTGTTCCGGTATCCAGGGGTGGGCCAGGCGCTGATTGATGCGGTCAATAACCGCGATGTGCAAGTAGTCCAGGCCATTTCGCTGCTGGTCGCCGTCGTCTATGTGATCGTCAACCTACTGGCCGATGTGGTTGGTATCCTGGCCAATCCGCGGTTAAGGAGCGCCAAATGAGCCAAGCCGAAGCACTCAAAACCTCCGGGTCCAAACCCCAACCACTCTTGGTGCGAGTATGGCAGCAGCCTTCTGGCAAGGTGGGGACCATCCTGACGGTTTTCATCATCCTGTTGGCAGTCATCGGCTACCTGTTTGCCGAAGCCATCGCAGGCTACTCCCCGACCGAATTCATGGGCCAACCCTTTGAATCCATTGGGCTGTTTGGCACCGACGATCTGGGACGCTCCGTCGCCTCGCGCTTCCTCACCGGAGGCTTGGCCTTGCTGTGGTATTCCGTTGCGGCAACCGCCATCGGAGTGGTTCTTGGGTCGATCATGGGTATGATCGCCGCGTATTCAGGCGGTGTGACCGATTCGATCATCATGCGAACTAATGACGTCGTACTGGCCTTCCCACAACTGGTCCTAGCACTATTGGCCATCGTGATCTTCGGGCCCACCGGATGGGTCCTGGTGTTAGTCATCGGATTCACCCATGCACCTCGTGTCGCCCGCGTTGCACGAGCCGCGACCCTATCGGTAACGTCGCAGGACTACATCCTGGCTGCGCAAATGTATGCGATGCCGCGCTGGCAAATCCTGTCCCGCGAAATCTTCCCCAACATCACCGGTCCTATTGCCGTGGAAACCGGGCTGCGGTTGACGTACTCGATCGGTACGATCGCCTCCCTGTCCTTCCTGGGGCTGGGCATGCAGCCGCCCACCGCCGACTGGGGGCTGATGATCAACGAAAACCGGATCGCATTATCCATCCAGCCCTGGGGTGTGCTGCTGCCGGTCATCGCGATCGCCATCTTGACCATCGGCACCAATTTACTGGCCGATGCGATCGCCCGGGCCACCGCAACTACTGCTACACAGACCAGTTAGGACTACAACCATGACCGCACAGATCGAACCCGTGGTGGCCGTCCGCAACCTGCGCGTGGCCACGACCGACGGTACCGAAATCATCCACGGAGTGGAATTTGACCTCTATCGCGGCGAAGTCCTAGGTTTAGTTGGAGAATCCGGTTCGGGTAAAACCACCGCCGGGCTGGCCTGCCTGGCCCACTACCGCGAAGGCCTTCAACACGCCGGCGGCTCCATCATGATCACCCCGGTCAATGGAACCGAACCCTTCAACCTGCTTGATCTGGATGCCGAGACCATCCGATCGTTGCGTGGCCGCCGAATCGCCTATGTGCCACAGGATCCGGCGCTGTCTTTGAACCCCGCTATGCGGGTGGGCGACCAAATTTTAGAGGTCCTGACCATCCACAAGTATGGTTCCAGTGACGCCGAACGTCGGGCCCGAGTCGCCGAAGTCCTAGCCGATGTGGATCTGCCCAATAACGATGCCTATCAACGCCGCTGGCCGCACCAACTGTCGGGTGGTCAACAGCAACGCATCGGTATTGCGATGGCGTTTGCGATGAACCCCGATGTCCTGGTGCTGGATGAGCCCACCACCGGCCTGGATGTGTCCACCCAGGCCCACGTGTTAGAGACGATCAGGCACATGACTGTCACCCACAATGTGGCCAGTCTTTATATCACCCACGACCTGGCCGTCGTCGCGGCCCTTGCCCACCGAGTTGCCGTCATGTACCGGGGCGAAGTTGTGGAAACCGGCGACTGGGAGCAAATCCTCACCCGACCAGAACACCCTTACACGCGTCGTCTGATTGCCGCAGTCCCAGATTTGGCCGGTGAAAAGGATCTGGAATCCACTGCCGAGCTGCCACGCGCCCGCACCGTTCAGGCATCCGATACCTCCGAGGATGAGCCAACGGTGTGGGACGAAAAATACTTGCTGGAAGTGCAAAACCTCAACGTAGCCTACGGTGACACCACCGTTTTGAACAACATCAGTTTGGGCATTGAACCGGGTCAGTGCACCCTGTTACTGGGCGAGTCCGGATCCGGCAAAACTACGTTAGCGCGCTCAATCGCAGGCCTCCTACACCACTACGAGGGGACTGTGAAACTGCGCGGTGAGCAACTAGCCACCGGCACCCGCAAACGCAATCTGGCTCAGCGCCAAGACTTGCAGTATATTTTCCAATCCCCCTACGCTTCACTGAACCCGCGCCGTACAATCGGCCAATCCCTATCGGTACCCCTGGATATGTCCGGAATCCTGCCTAAGAAACAGCGCCGTGCCGTGGTCGAAGAAACGCTGGAAGCCGTCCAATTGGATGCGTCGTTTTATAACCGTCGTCCCGGCGATTTGTCAGGTGGTGAACGCCAGCGCGCAGCAATCGCCCGAGCTCTTGTGAATGCCCCATCGGTCATGATCTGTGATGAGATCACCTCAGCACTCGATGTCTCGGTGCAGGCATCGATCATTGCCCTGTTGAATTATCTGCGCGAATCCCGCGGATTGACCATGCTGTTTGTCACGCACAACATCACCCTGGCACGCCACATCGCAACCCATATTGCGGTACTGAATGAGGGAGACCTCGTCGAATACGGCACCGTGGACAAAGTCCTAGATAATCCCACCCACGAATACACGAAGTCCCTGCTAGCCAACATCGTGGAACTCAAATAACGTCAAGTTAGAGACGGCTTCTGCCGGAGTTCATGGGTTACGTTTTTTAGTTCGAATCAGGCTAACTCGCTCCGTCTGATTCCTACCTGAGTTCTTCGGGTTGTAAGTGACAGGACCAGCCACCACTTTACGAAGGAGCTCACGCACTATGGCAAGATCTCCCGTCACCACTGCTTCACGGAAGCTAGGTCATTCATCTATCCCGAAACATGACGCCATTCCAGCTTCCAACCAGCGTTGTGGGCGACTTTTAGCCAGATGGTGCGCTGTGCTCGACCGTGACCTTCCTGAAAAGGGTGAATGTTCTCAGAAATTCAGCCGTTCTAGCCATGACTAAGTCGGCTTCTATCTGAGTTAGATCTTCAAGAGATTCGGCCCCGACTTTATTTGTTAAAACGCCGGTTCTCGGATTCCAAGTACGGATCGTTTTTAACGCTCAAGACCGTGTAGGGCTCTCACACGAGCCACCAACGTTTCAGCATTAATTTCGCCCGATATATAATCGTAGGTTTCCAATATCGCTTGCTGGCTAGCTTCCATACCTTCCATATTGGAATTATGAATAGCCTGTCCGATATGCCTTGCTCGTTCCGCCGCGGTAATCGCCTGCGTGGAGTTGACGACTTCGTCTTCGTTTGTTTCAGAAAGTGCTGTGATTCGGAAACTATGCGAAACGTCTGGATCTAGAAGCATTTTGGTGTTCCTTTCCCGCTACTACCAATTCATGCTCTCCAGAGCTCAAGCATAGAAATCAGACCTCAATGGCAGTCGAGGTCGGTCACGACCAATACCCAAGGACACCGACAGGTGGTTGGAGCCCGCTAGCAACATACCTCGAAACTTTCGTACCTTCAACGACTAGACTAGCCATGCTGCTTTCACCAGGTAAAGGAAACTTTTGTGCGTACGTATCCGCATCATCTCACCGCCGATCTGCCACCATTACCGGTGCCTACCCTGCAGGAATCCTTTGAACGATTCCGGAAAGCAACGGCAGCCCTATTGGATCCGGCCGAAGCCAGCGGGCTGAATCAGAGCATCGCGGACTTTGTGCACGATCACGCCCCAGCGTTGCAACAGACGTTGGAAGAATACGCAGCAACCATGACGGAATCCGGTTCCAACTGGATGGCCGAACAATGGCTGGAGCGATACCTGAACAACCGTGACCCACTGCTGTTAACCGATAACGTTACCTACCAACTCAACCTGCCCACCGAATCCACCGGCATTGAGCGGATCGTGGAGTTATTGCAGCGCATCGGCAGTATCCACATTCTGCAGGCCAAACGTGATACGCCAGCCGAAGTTGATCCCAAAGGCCGTCGAATGTCGATGGATAGTTGGGCGGATTTCAATGGCGGCATCCGCACCCCTGCCGACGAGGTCGACATTTGGATGCGTGCCGGCACAGGAGCCACGTATCGAACCATCGGCATCCTGTATTTGGGACGCATGTGGGAAATTCCGTTCACCGGCGCCGAGGGCAAACTCCTGGATGCTAACCAACTGCGCTCTTCCGTCGAATATGTCTTGCAACAGACCACACCGGCTACCCAAAATTTTGTTGCTTTCTCGGCGTTGGGTTCCGAAATCCTGGCCGCCGATGCACCATGGACGACACAAGAGAACCAGCCGGTCTACAATCAGTTGGCCAACATGTTGTTCACGCTCACGATTGACCCGGACGCTAGCGATGACATCGCCACGCTCCAACGCTGGGCCTTCCAGACCGGCAATGCCTGGGTGTATAAACCGATCAGCTATCTCACCGCTTTGGATTCGAACATGTTGGCCGCCAGTCTGGAACATTCGGTCATTGACGGCGGAACGCTGGCCACCGCTGTCACCCGGATGCAGCACATCAATCTTGCCACGCTGGATACCCAACACGATGCGCACATAGAAGCTGCCCAGGAGTTGGTGTGGCACGACGTCAACTATGATCTCGCAGGCATTACCGAACAATCCTCCCGGTTGTCTGCGAGGCGCGTCGTCGCCAGGCGAGATGAACCGCTGCTATATGAGATCAGTGCGGATGCTCGAGCACAGTTGATTTTGATGATCGCCCAGCACCTGACTTTCGGAACAATCCGGTCGCACTATGAGTCCTGCGATATGCGGCACTATCGTGGTGGACGCACGGAAACGATCCGGCCGGTGACGATGGAAGCCCTTACGTTTGTGACCGCGCTCGTTGAACAGCAGGCCACGGAATCACAATTCACCGCGGCGGTGTCGGCGCACACCGACTGGATTAAGGCCGCCAAAATGAGCCAGGTCTTTGACCGGCACCTATTCATGATGCAATACATTGGCCAAGAGCTCGGTGGCGCCGATGCCGCGATCTTTGCCAATTATCCTGTTGCTCAAGAAGATTTCCTATCGACATCATCATTAGGTACTCCCGAGGCGATTATCCGATTTGTCTTTGCACCCACCGCCCGGCATGGGTTCGGCGTGAACTACACGACTGTAGATAACGGGACGGAGTACGTGGTCACCTGGACACAGGACACTTCTAGAGCCGAGGAATTCTGTGACAATCTACCGATTGCTGCCGATCTGCTCTACGACTTCTTCGGGTCGCTGGCGCCGGTCATTCACAGCGAACACTAGAGGTCAGAAGACTCATCATTCGTGTGGCGACCTGGCCACCTCAGTTTTGCCTTGAATCGCGACTCTGATAAAGCACCAGCTCAAACATAAGAGCACCGTATAACCCTGACCATTGGCACGCTGCGAATTGGCCCAGGCAAATCACGCTGTCCCCGTTGGTCTGCCTGACGTGGTCTCGCAGGGTGTATACCGCACCCCAAATCTTGTACCCGACCTGGCGCATTGTTATGTTCGGTGTAATATACGTCACACCAACCCCCGCGCATCGCGGGTGGAGTGCGGAGGTGGCAGCATGAAGATTCAGATTCTTCGTCGCGTAGGGATCAGCCTGCTGGTCGCGATAGCGCTGTCCGCCGTCGTATTTGCCGCCGTCCGACTGCTACCGGGCGATCCTGCCAGTGTGTCCCAGCCACCTGTACAACACTACTTCGAGTGGTTAGCCGGCGTGATATTCGCAGATTTCGGCGCCTCGCACACTGGCCGTCCGGCGTCAGAAGTTCTAGCTGCCACCATTCCGTACTCACTGGCACTGCTGGCGGCAGCCGTCATCATCGCGACGACGTTGGGTCTCTGGATTGGCAAAGCCTCAGCTCGGCGCCAAGTGACCAGGGCCAAGCATCGTACCGGCTGGATTTCGCTGATACTGACCGCCGTGCCCGAATTCATCGTGGGGATTGTTCTCCTTGGGATCTTCGCAGCCTTGGTAGTTCCCTTCTTGCCGGCAGGGCCTGCATTAGAGACACCGTGGTGGGAAACTCTGCTGCAATGGATGCTGCCGTTACTCACGCTGGTCCTGGTGGCCACACCGTATATGGTCCGGGTGACCAGGTCCGCACTGGTTGCAGCCCTGGATTCCGATGCTGCAGAAATGGCGCGGCTCCGAGGCGTCCCGGAGAACGTCGTCGTGAGTTCTCATGCCACGCCGCTCACAATTGGGCCTATCGCCCGAGGGGTCGCGATGCAGCTGACGTGGCTGATCAGTGGCGTCGTTGTGGTCGAATACCTTTTCCAGTACCCGGGTGTGGGCCAGGCGTTGGTCAATGCGGTGAGCACTCGCGACGTGCAGGTCGTGCAAGCCATTGTCCTGGTGTTGATTCTGGTATGCATTATTGTCCATCTGCTGGCCCAGGTGGTGGAGATTTTGGCCAACCCGCGATTGAGGAGTACCACATGACCGCACAGGAAACGCTCCGCCAATCCGCCACCCGGCCGCGTTCGCTAGCGCGTTACGTGTGGGCGCAACCATCCGGCAAGATCGGTGCGGTGCTCACCGCCATCATGCTGGTAGTGACCGTACTCGGGTATCTTTTCGCCGAATCCCTGACCGGTCACTCCCCCACTGAGCTCATTGGTCAGCCCTTCGAATCAACCGGTGCCGCCGGCACAGATATTCAGGGCCGGTCGGTACTGTCCCGAGCGCTGGCCGGGGGCGTGACCTTATTGGGATATGCGATTGCTGCGAGCGCCATCGGTGTTGTGCTGGGCGCGGTGTTCGGCGTCATTGCCGGGTATTTCGGCGGGGTGATCGACTGGATCATCATGCGCATCAACGACGTCGTGCTGGCATTGCCCACGCTGGTGCTGGCTCTGTTTGCCATTGCGATTTTTGAGCCCACCGGGTGGGTCATTGTGGTGGTTATCGGGGTGATGCAAGCGCCTTGGATTGCTCGGAGCCTTCGGGAGGCGATCCAGGCGGTCAAAGACCAGAACTATCTGCTGGCCGCGCGCATGTATGCGGTGCCGCACTGGACCATCCTGACGCGTGAGATGCTGCCGCACATTTCAGGTCGCGTGCTGGCTGCAATCTGCCTGCGGTTTACGTACTCGATTGGTCTGATCGCGTCGCTGTCCTTTCTTGGTCTGGGCATCCAGCCACCCACCGCCGACTGGGGTGTGATGCTCAACGAAAACCTTGTCGCCCTGTCCACGCAACCCTGGGCAGTGGTGCTGCCGGCTCTGGCTATCGCGGTGTTGACCATCGGTACCAGCCTGTTGGCTCATGCCATAGACCAAGCTGCCAGCGTGAGAGGAACCCGATAATGCAACCGTGCTCCCCTGTGCTCAACGTTCGAAACCTGCGCGTGGTCGCCGAGGATTCCACCGAGGTGTTGCACAAAGTGCACTTCGGCTTATTCCGCGGTGAGATGCTGGGACTCGTTGGCCAAACCGGTGCCGGTAAAACCACGGCCGGGCTCGCCTGCCTGGCCTATTTCCGCCGCGGTGTGGACTACGTCAGCGGATCATTGATGCTCAACCCGGTGGACGGGACCGAACCCTTTGAACTCTTGGATCTTGACGCGGAGACCATCCGGTCGCTGCGCGGTCGCCGCATTGCCTACGTTCCGCCGAATCCCGCGACGGCGCTGACCCCGGCCATGCGGGTTGGGGAACACCTCCTGGATGCCTTAGCGATGCACAACTACGGCACCACCGACGCCGACCGTCGCGCCCGAGTTGCGCAGGTGCTGGCAAATGTCGGATTGCCTCAGGACGACGAGTTCCAGCAGCACTGGCCCCACGAACTAGCCGGTGACCAACCACAACGCCTCACCCTGGCCATGGCCTTTGTGCTGACCCCCGACGTGGTCATCTTTGATGAGCCCACCCTCGGCCTCGACGTCGTCGCCCAGCACCGAGTCGTGGAAACCATCCGACACCTGAGTCTCACCCACAACATTGCCGGTCTTTATCTCACGCGCGATCCGGGCATCGCGGCATCCATCAGTCACCGTATCGCCGTCATGCACAACGGTGAAATCGTCGAGACCACCACGCCCGAGCAGGCACTCACCGCACCCGAACATCCCGTCACGCGCAGCCTGTTTTCCGCAGTTCCAGACGCGGCTGCGGCCAACGATTTGACGGCCACTCCGGGACCCACGCCCGGTAGGAGCGCGCAGCACGGCCGAAGAGCCGGGGCCGGCGAACACCTCCTCGCGGTAGAGGACCTCAGCGTTTCCTACCGCAAACATCAGGCCCTGCGGAGGATCACGCTCGACATTGCACCCGGTGAGTGCACGTTTGTCTTTGGCCAGACCGGGGCGGGTAAGACGACGCTGGCCCAAGCAATTGCAGGGTTGTTGCCGCGGTATCAGGGTGCCGTCAAGCTCCGTAGCAGAACGCTCTCCCGGCGGGTGCGTCGTCGCAGTCCGGCAGACCGCCTCGATGTGCAGTACCTGATTGGTTCCCCGACTGCTTCGTTCAACCCGCACCGCATCATCGGCGAGTCTTTGTCGGTCCCGTTAGAAACCTCAGGCTCAACGCCCGCCGACCAGCGCCGCAAGACCGTTGCAGCAGCCCTGAAGGCAGTGGGCTTAGATGCGGCATTCTATGATCGTTACCCGGCCGAGTTGTCTGCGGAACAACTCCGACGGGCGGTGATCGCCCGAGCACTCGTGTCCGCGCCGTCAGTTCTGGTGTGCGACGATGTCACCGCAGCATTGGACGCCACCGCGCAGGCCTCAATCATTGCGCTGTTGAAGTCGCTGCGCCATTCCCACGGACTGACCATCTTGTTCCTGGCAAGTGACATTCGATGGGCCCGCCACGTTGCCACCCGCATCGCGGTGCTGTATCAGGGTCACATCATCGAACACGGCACCGTGGACGAGGTCTTGACCAACCCCACCAACGACTACACAAAAGCCCTACTGAGCCACACCGTAGGACTCAATCCCGGGGTGCCACGCGCCTAACCGTTGGTCGCATACAGCGTGAGCTCAACGCCGTTGACTTCACGATTGCCCAGGATGCATACAATATTGCGCGACCCGTTATCCTGTGTGCCGGTCACGATATTCCAGACGATGCGACCGTTGGAAATGTGGTGCAGCGTGAAGATCTGACGGGCAAATTGATACGGGTGGGATTGGAAATTATTCGGTGTCCCCACTGACCCTAGTGCATGTGACTGGTACACCTCAGATGCCGGAAAAAACAAGCTGGCACCGATTTTCCAGCATCTTGGGATGGTCATACTTGCCCACGTCGGTGTTGCGTTGGGTGTGTAGGCCGGCCAGTGGATAGGGTCCGCGTCAATGGGTCGAGTAAGCGAAGTAGACTGATACGCATTATTGCTATCTGTGTTCTAGGAGCCTTCGTGCGCACGTATCCACACCATTTGACCGCCGATCTACCGGAGCTTCCGGTGCCGCGGCTTGATGAGTCGCTGGAGCGCTACCGCACCGCATCGGCAGCACTGTACGGCCCCGAGGGCGAAGCCGACGTCAACCAGGCCATCGCCGATTTGATGATGGGCTACGCCCCGGCGCTGCAACAAACCCTAGAAGACTACGCGGCTACCATGGCCCAGACTGGCTCCAATTGGATGGTCGAGCAGTGGATGGAACGCTACCTGACCAATCGCGCGCCGCTGCAGCTGACCACCAATGCCACCTATCAACTCAACCTGCCCACCGCTGCTACCGGCGTCGACCGGATTGTCGAACTGCTCCAGCGCATTGGCAGCATCCACATCCTGCAGGCCAAGCGCGCGACTCCTGCGGAACTTGATCTCCAGGGACGCCGCATGTCGATGGACGGGTGGGCCGAATTCAACGGCGGCATCCGCACCCCGGCTATTGATGAAGACCTGTGGATGCGCGCCGGCACCGGACCAACCTACCGAACGATCGGCATTTTGTACCAGGGTCGGATGTGGGAGGTTGCCCTGACCGGGCCAGAAGGCAAACTCTTGGATCCCGACCAGCTGCGATCGTTTGTGAAGACTGTGCTGCAACAAACGGAACCTGCCCACCAACATTTCGCGGCGTTCTCCTCGATCGGGTCCGAACTGTTATCGCTCGGGGCTCCCTGGGACGCCGCGGAAAACCGGTCCATGTATAACCGGTTGGTCAACATGCTGTTCACCCTCACGCTGGATCCGGAAGCAACCAACGACGTCGATACCCTGGCGCGCTGGGCATTTGAACCCGGCTACGCGTGGGTCTATAAACCGCTGAGCTATCTGGCTGCGCTGGATTCGGATCTGTTGGCGGTCCACGTCGAACATTCGGTCATCGAGCCCGGAACACTGGCAACGGCTGTGGCACGAATGCAAGCAGTGGATCTGGAAGCCCTCGACGCCCAGTACGATGCCTACGTTGCAAAGCCCCACGAGTTGGTTTGGCACGGGGTTGCCTATGACCTGTCGCCCGTTGAAGCTGCGGCACATGCGATGCATGCCGAACGCGTGATCGTTCGTCGAGATGAAAATCTCCCGTTTCCGATCAGTTTTGAAGCCGGGGCGCAACTTATCCTGATGATTGCTCAGGTGTTGACCTATGGCTATATCCGGGGGCAATCAGAAGTATTCGATATGCGTCACTTCCGCGCCGGTCGTACCGAGGTGATTCGTCCGGTGACGGTTCAAGCCGTGAACTTCGTGACCGCTTTAGTTCAAGGCCAGGCGACTGAGGAACAATTTGCTGCAGCACTCACTGCGCATCGAGATTGGGTCGGGGCGGCCAATATGGGCAAGGTATTCGACCGGCACCTGATGATGCTGGAGTACATTGCCCAAGAACTCGGTGGCGCTGAAGCAGATTTCTTCACAAAAAATACCAAAGCTCGTGAGAACTTCCTGTCAACATCAACGTTAGGCAGCGCCGAGGTAGTTGTTCGTAGTCTGTTTGCTCCAGCGTGTGTCGACGGTTTTGGAGTGAGTTACACTTCTACTCTGGATGGCATCGAGTTCATGGTGACTTGGGGTGACGAAGCTCGGCAGGCTGAAATCTTTCTGAGCAAGCTGGAACCAGCAGCCGAGCTTCTCTACAACTTCACCACCGCGATCTAGCCCTGGGTGGCAGTACGCTTGGACCATGATTTTGTATTGTCGAGGGCACAGAATTAGCGTAGCGTCAGGGTTATGAGCGCACTATTTGATTCAATCCGTAAAATGGGCTTTCGCAGAGGTCCCAAACGGATGCTGGGCGGTGTTGCGGGAGGCCTCGCCTCCAAGATGAAGCTCAACGTCTGGCTCGTCCGACTGTTGGTGCTGATCGCATTCCTCTTGCCCGTCGTCGGATGGGTTCTCTACTTCGTCATTTGGATCATCACGCCGTGGCAAGACGGCAGCATCCCGTTAGAACGGCTCTTCGGTGGACGCCCGAGAGCGCGATAAATACCCCTCCTCAGAAATTTTGACTGAGTGAGGAAGTATGCGAACGGTTAATTTGCATGAGGCAAAGAGGAAGTTGTCGCGTCTTCTTGACGCAGCGGCAGCCGGCGAGCAGATTACGATCACTAAAGCGGGCAAACCGATGGTGAAACTTGTACGCGTCGGGGCTGAAGAGAAAGTCGCACGGACAGGATTTCTCGCGGGACAAGGTCATATCCCCGAAAACTACGACACTTTGTATTCTCAAAAGATCGCAGAGAGTTTCGACGATGCAGTTTGATGAATTACCAGTGACCCCTGAAGAAGCAACACTGGTGGAGCAGCGGCTAGCAGCTCGGACTGCAAACCCAAATGACAAACTAATTTCCGCAGAAGTTTGGGATCGGATCAAGCGGCAGTATGAGTGATCTAATTTCTTTCGTGGAGATCCGAGAATACCAATGCCTGCCGAACGTATTTACGTCGTATTATTCCTGACGAAAGCCGAGATTCCTCTCAACCAGTGCTTCAGCCAGGATACGGAGAGCTTTTGGCCCCACGCCATGCAGGGCCAAAAGCTCCTTTTCGGTATGCAGGCTAACCTTCGTTAAGGAATCCACACCGGCTAGTTGCAACTCGCGAGCCACCGTCTTACCGATAGCATCGGGCAGGTCTCCTACAGGACGAACATCCGGTGTGGCCATAACGGGCTCCTACTTTGCGGCTTCGATCTGTTCGGAAGCAGTTGGGTCCGAATCGTTCAAGAACTTGGTGATGCGGTCAACCTCGTCGGTTTCGCCAATGGCCGCAGCTGCTCGGCCCAGTGCGTACAGTGCGCGCAGGAAACCGCGGTTTGGTTCGTGGCTCCATGGGATCGGGCCGGTCCCCCTCCATCCGGCTCCGCGCAGCGAGTCCAGGCCGCGGTGGTAACCAACGCGAGCATAGGCATAAGATTCCAGCTCGCGTCCGTCGTCCCAAGCATCTTCGGAGGCCATAGCCCAGGCCAGTGAGGAGGCGGGGAAACGTTGGGCAATTTCCTCGGGCAGATCGCCAGCATTGTAGCGAGCCTTGACCTCGGGTTCTTCGGGCAGCAAGGTTGGTTCTGGTTCCATCAGATTCTTGCCAATGAGTGACGACACGTTTATTTCCTTCCGCTAAGCCAATAGGGCTGAGTCTACGCTGTCTGAGTCTGCCAGTGTTTATACTGAGTCAACAAGTAAACCGTTCATAAGGACACCATGATTTCCGTTCGAGAGCTTACCAAGGTGTATCGACAGCCCACCAGGGATGTCGTGGCCATCGACGACATCAATTTAGATATTGACGACGGCGAAATCCACGGGATTATCGGCCGTTCGGGTGCGGGTAAATCTACCCTGGTCAGATGCCTGACCCTGTTGGATCGCCCCACCAAGGGCCAGGTCATTGTGGGCAGTCAGGATCTCACCGCGGTGTCCGATACCGAACTGCGCAATGCGCGCCGTCGGATTGGCATGGTGTTTCAACACGCAAACCTGTTGTCCTCGCGTACCGTTGCTGAGAATGTGGCGATGCCACTGGAGATCGTCAACACGAAGAAGGCTGAGCGCCGTGCCAAGGCCATCGAGTTGATTGAACTCGTAGGGCTGAACGGTCTGGAAGATACCTACCCTGCCCAATTATCGGGTGGGCAGCGTCAGCGCGTGGGCATTGCCCGGGCCCTGGCTGCTGATCCGGATGTACTGCTGTGCGATGAACCAACGTCGGCACTGGATCCCAATACCACCGAGGGCATTTTGAATCTGATTCGCTCGGTTGCTGAGCGTCTGAATCTGACTGTGGTGATCATTACCCACGAAATGTCAGTGGTCAAAAACCTGTGCGACTCGGTGTCGCTACTGGATGCCGGCAAGATTTTGGAATCCGGCAAACTCTCCGAGGTGGCAGGCGACGTGAACTCTCAGCTGTCGAGGTCGCTGTTGCCGCTGCCAACACATGATGAAGTCACCGCCGATCTGGTCATTGAGGTAGTGGGCAAGGCTGATGCGGTCAATACCCCGATCGGCACGACCATTGCCGCCGAGAACCCGGTGACGGTGGACATTGCCGCAGCCAATATTGAAACCCTGAGCGGCACCCGATTTGCCCACTATCTGCTGGGCATCAACAGTGACAAGCCCATTAACTTGACCGGTATCGAAGCCACCCTGGCCCGCCACGGATTCTCCGTACGTGTACGCGCCAAGCAAGGAGTCCAAGCATGAACTGGTTTGAAGAACTCCTGAACAACCGCGCACTACAGACCGCGCTGCCCGAAGCAATCTGGGAGACCATTGTGATGGTCGCCATCGCCGGTGTTGCCACGGTGATTATCGGTGGGGTTATCGGCATCATTTTGCACCTGACCCGCCCCGGCGGGCTGGCACCGATGCGCGTGCTGTATATCATCTTGTCGTCGATCATCGTGAACATCACCCGCTCGATCCCGTATGCGATCTTGATGGTGGCGCTGATTCCATTTACCCAGTGGCTCATTGGCACATCGATCGGACCGATTGCCGCAACGGTCTCACTGACCATTGCCACCGCCCCGTTCTTTGCTCGCCTGGTAGAAACCGCACTGCGCGAAGTCCCCTCCGGCACCGTGGACGCCGCTCAGGTCATGGGCATGTCCAACGGCCAGATCGTTTCCAAAGTCTTCTTACCCGAAGCCCTGCCCGGGTTGATCTCGGCAATCACCAACACCACCGTGGTGCTGATTGGCTACTCGGCAATGGCCGGGTTGATCGGTGGCGGCGGTCTGGGACGGCTGGCTTATAACTACGGCTACCAGCGCTTTGATTCCCAGGTCATGATCGTGACCATCGTCGTCATGGTCATTGGGGTCCAACTGATTCAATGGATTGGCGATAAAATAGTAGCGGCTGTTGACCACCGCTGAACCGCGCTAACACCAGCGCACGGTCACAAGACAAAAAACCATGTCAGGAGTACACATGTTCAAATCATCACGCACCTCACGCCGGTTGGCTCTCACCGGTCTTGCTGCGGCATCAGCCCTGGTGCTGGCCGCATGCGGTGGCGGATCCGAAGAGGCTGAAGGCCCCACCGCCAACGAAGATGGTGTCACCACCCTGACCGTCGGCGCGACCCCGGTCCCCCACGGTCAGATTCTGCAGTACGTTTCCGAAGAACTCGGCTCCGATGCCGGCCTGGAAATTGAAATCGTGGAATTCGATGACTACCAGCTGCCAAACCGTCAGATGGACGAAGGCAACCTGGACGCCAACTACTTCCAGCACATCCCATTCTTGGAACAGCAGATCGAAGACCACGGCTACGAGATCTCCCACGGCGAGGGCGTGCACATTGAACCCTACGCGCTGTTCTCCTCCCAGCATGACAACGTCGAAGACATCGGCGAAGGCTCCACCATCGGTATTACCTCCGACGCCGGCAACCAGCCACGCGCCCTACTGCTGCTCGAAGCCGTCGGCTTATTAGAAAACATCGACGGCGACTCCGCAGCCCTGACACTGACTGAAGAACAGAACCCCATGGGTCTGAAATTCGAAGAGAACCCACCAGAAATCCTGGCCCAGGTTGTGGACGACGCCGCAATCGATGCCGCAATCATCAACGGCAACTACTTCCTCGAAGCCGGCCTGGACGTCAACGACGCGCTGATCGTTGAAGAAGCCGACGACTCCCCATACGCCAACGTTCTGGCATGGAACACCTCCAACGACGGCAACGAAGCCATCCAGAAACTCGATGAACTGCTGCACTCCCAAGAGGTCGCAGACTACATCACCGAAACCTGGCCCGAAGGTGAGATCATCCCGGCCACTCCAAGCGAGTAAGCCCTCACACTACGCACGCACGGCGCGGTATCTGTCCAACAATGTGGCAGGTACCGCGCCGGTTGTTTAACTGCACTTACTCGTCAGCACGGTAGGACAACTCAACACCGTCACCGATCGCACATTGACCCACATTTCGGGCGCGTGTTGTACTGAAAGACAACGGCATACGGTGAAATTCACCATGTCCCAACAACAGCTGAACACAATCGCCTTGCAGTTGAGGTAACTGCACAGCGAAAGGAGTGCTCATGAAAACACCATGGGAAAAATCCGCCGCCCTACTCGGTTCTGCCCTGTTAGCCATCACGCCCAGTGCCTGCGGTGCCGACGACGACACCAGCCCGGTCGAGGAAGAGCCCACCACCGAACAGTTCGATGAATTCGAAGACGACGCCAACCAGCCTGATCAAAGTGGCACCCCGCTGGATGACGACGGCGCCACCGGCACAGAACAGGGCGAAGACCCCGATACCAATCCCGAAGAAGGCGAAACTGACGATTCGGGACCAATGAATGAAGAAACGTCCAACGACGATGAATGAGACGATTTCGGAGAATAACTGCACGAAGCCAAGGATTCAGGTCGACTGAGGTCTCAGGTCGACTCTGTAGTGTTAGGACGGTGCGTTCCCCAAGTGGGAGCGCACCGTCTCTCTTTGGTACATTGCAGAGTCGAGAAAATAGCACTCCGTGCATAGGTGGAAACCAAGAACTAGAAAGTATTCTCGCAACGCTATCCCAGTCGAGGGTAACTGATCTCGAGGAAGAGGACGAAGTGAGGGATCCGCCATTTGCTCCTACAAGTTTTCCACAGACCAGGATATAGCGCGCTTTTCCATACTATGAACCTGATAAGCATAGATGCAGACCTGATTACTGTTTAACGCCGAAAAACAGTAACTCCGGCGATATACCCAATTTTTCAGGGCAGGGATCGTTCCGGAGCTTTCAGGTAAATGCTAACACGATCATGCGATGCAGAGAATTCAATGTTCACACCTGATGAGTCCTTGTTAGAACAGTGGGTCAGTACCGAGCGATTAAACCGGTACCGTGCTGCCGACGCGCCAACCACAGAACTGTATTTGTGGAATGCTGAATTATCCGCAGCCTATTTTGAAATAGTCGGACACGCAGAAGTCCTACTACGAAACGTATTCCATTCAGCTCTAGCTCCTCATAGCGTTGGAGGGCGTTGGTATCAAGATTCCGCCTATCCTTTCTCTGCACATGCTCAACGCGACATCCGATCAGCCATACGCCGCGCAACACGAGACCAACAGTTTGAATATCCAGGCAAGGTGGTAGCCGGGTTCTCGTTCGGTTTCTAGCGTTTTCTCCTCGAGAAACGATATAAGACGACGATATGGCCGCTCATTTCGCCACAGTTGCAAGGAGTTCCGCGACATCTACGAGATAGACACCAATTAGAGCAAGTCACGACACGAATAAACGAGCTGCGCAATAGAGTAGCCCACCACGAACCAATCTTTCACCAGGCTTCAAATCAGCATCTTTCAGATATTTTTCTTGTCGCACGGTACGTTGATATCCGAGCCGAACAGATGCTGAAGGGCATCTCTCGTGTAGAACAGGTTCTCTTGAGACGTCCTAGCCTTCGAAACTAGGTCGAATGCTTGTGCAACAAAAGTTGCTGCGTCGCAGCTGACCATTCAGCGAGTATGCACAGTCGGATCATCTATTTTGTATTGAATCATTTCGATATCTGGGACCTATTTCTATACCTATGCGCAGTCGGTAGAGTCGCGACATGGGACAGAATTATCTGAAAAGTATTGGCCTCGGGATTGCGGCAGGCGCAGCAACCGCAGCCGGAATTATCGCTGGCCAGAAAGTTATGACCACCGCCAAAATTAGTCAGGGTCACCCGATCAAACACCGCATGTTGGATATCAGCTCGAATCTGATGCAACATAAATACCCACTAGATGCTATGAGCACCTATCTCAATGGCTTCCACTTCTACGCAGACGATAGGGGCCGCCAAGTCGAAGCCACACACTTTTGTATTCATCTGCGCCATGACCTGCACCAGTGCGTGATCTTCGATAGCAACGAACCCGATGCGCGGCTAATCGGTATCGAATACATCATTAGCGAAGAGCGGTTCAAAACACTCGACGAAGACGAAAAGCAGCTGTGGCACAGTCACCACTATGAAGTGAAATCCGGTGCGCTCGTTGCACCCGGCGTCCCACAACTGGCAGAGCACGCGTATTTTGAAGATCTCGTAACCACCTACGGCAAAACCTTCCATACCTGGCAATACGATCGCGAAGACTTTCCGTACGGTATTCCACAGTTGATGATGGGTTTCACTGCTGATGGTCAGCTGCGCGAAGACCTCCTGCAGCATCGCGACCGGACGCTGGGGATTTCAACACAGAAGATCCGGCAACAGCGTGAGGACATTCCCACACCAATGGTGCAACCCGGTGCGAATGCTTGGGAAAGTGGACAAACCGCTCAGACTTCGCTGGACTACATGGAAATGCAAGAGTAGGTCAACCGCTTCGACACCGCTAGGAGGCATAGATGAAATCGAAGGTTCGGCTCAAGGATGCCGTTGTGGTGATCACCGGCGCATCCAGCGGTATTGGTCGGGCCACGGCTCGACAATTTGCACGTGCTGGCAGCAACGTCGTCCTGGCGGCCCGAGGTGAAAAAGCATTAGAGAAGACCGCCAAAGAATGTCGCAAATTCGGTGTGAGGGCACTAGCTGTGCCGACCGATACAACATCTGCACAGGCTGTTGAGGCGTTGGCTCGGCATGCGATGGAACGCTTTGGCCGGATTGATGTTTGGGTCAACAGCGCAGCGGTCCATCTCTTCGGAGCAGTCGATACCGTGCCACTGGATCACTTCCAACGGGTGCTCGAGACCAACGTCATGGGTTATGTACACGGCAGTCGCACTGCGATCTCCCACATGAAAAACCAGGGCCATGGCGTGCTGATCAACGTCTCATCCTCCGTGGCCAATGTGCCCCAACCATTTACCGCAGCATATTCGATGTCGAAGGCTGCCGTGAGTGCGCTATCGGTGAGTCTGCGTTCAGAACTGTGGCTGGCCAAAGAACAAGACATTCACGTCGTAAACGTGCTGCCGCCCGCAGTTGATACTCCGCTATTTAGTCGGGCAGCCAACTACAGCGGACGTGAAGTCCGAGCGATGCCACCGGTGTACCCGCCCGAAACGATTGCTAAAGCCATCGTCAAAGCGGCCGTAAAACCGAAATCAGAAATTGCTGTGGGTGCAGGAGCCAAACAAATAATCAAACGACATCGTGCCGCACCGGGAGCTACTGAACGTCTGATGGCGCTGCAGGTCGACCGAACTCATCTATCCCGCAAGCATTCTGCCCCCGATACTTCAGGAAACCTCTATGAATCGAGGGCTGGTGGTGATGCCCTAGCCGTTCGTGGAATATGGCATGGAAAACATCGTCAGCGACGTAGGAAAATCATTGGGGTCGGGCTACTTGTCGGAGCTGCCGGTGCTGCTGTTGTAGCAAAGAAGTTAGCTCAACAACCCGCAGCAAAGCTCGTTGGATAGCTCCGTAAGGCCAATCGTTATAAGACGTACTGTTCGGAACTCAAACATCGGTTGAGTTCCGAACAGTTTGAGGAAGTAAATGTTAGAGCTCTTCCAGCGGAGCTGATTTGGCTTCCTGGACGCCATCGAGCAGTGGACGGAAGAGTAGTCCAGCGATCACAGCACCCACGACCGGGAAGATAAGGAAGACCCACAGCTGCATCAAGGACTCTCCCCCACCATAAATCGCAGCGGCAATGGAACGGGCTGGGTTGACCTGACTTGCACAAGTTTAGTGACCCGTTTTAGGTTGTGAGCTTGAGTCGGTCCAGGATGTGGGCTGCGCCGGGGGTGATGTCTGGCGGGAAGGTGATTTCGTGGTCGCCGATGCGGCCGGTGAATT
>NZ_LXEY01000013.1 GCF_001657475.1 Enteractinococcus helveticum | reverse complement strand
GTACTAACTTAACTGCTTCTAAAGGTGACATAAAATAAAAGGTCAGAACATCATTATAGCCAAACTACTCTGATTCACACGAATTTAAGTTGTGCTATTCACGTCTAGTAGTGTAAGGCAAAATGTTCCAACCCTATAGTTTCATTATTCTTCTGCTTGTGCTAATGACGACACATTGATATCACCGTGGTCTCGATTCCAAACCATTTCACCATTTACAAAATAAAATGCTTGAGGTGATTCATGTTTAACGTTCGTTTTTTTAGCAATATAATCTGACAAATCGCGTTCTTGTTGGACAATCAAATAATAACCGTCCATATCGCGTTCATATAAAAATTTATTAAATTGATCGTACGCATTTGCCGATATTGGACAAGTTTCACTATGTTTTAATAC
>NZ_LXEY01000012.1 GCF_001657475.1 Enteractinococcus helveticum | reverse complement strand
CGGGCAAGCACTGCCGGATATTCAGGCCCCTCCAACAGCGTCAACAGAATTCGGGACCGTGTCGGATCGGCCATGGCTCGACCCAACCGGTGCATCACATCTAAACGAGCAGCATTAATCAGCATAGGCTGAACTATACAGCGGATACTGAACTAGCGCTCTCCGAATTTCCCAATGTTGCATTATCGGTCGCAGCTGGGCGATAGGGACGAGCGGTGCCGGGCATCAGGCGTAGCGTCTTGCAACGGATGGCTTGCAAGACGTCTCGCCCAGAGTTTTGAGGCTCACACGAATTCAAGCATTTGGGTGTCTTGCAGCTCTGTCTTGCAACGAAAGTCTAGAATGGTGTCAACAACGTGGGTTGTAAGACAGTGTGAGGTGGCATGAAGAAATTTATTGGGTATGCGCGGGTGTCGACTCGTGGCCAGCAGGCCGATCGGCAAATCGAGGACCTAGTGGCCGCTGGTGTTCGGCGCGATGACCTGTATGTCGACCATGGCGTCTCTGGGGCTCGAACCTCCCGGCCGGGATTCGATCAAGCTCTTGCGGCCCTGGAATCCGGTGACACGTTGGTGATTGCCACGTTGGACCGGTTGGGTCGGTCCACCCAGAGCATGCTGATGTTCGCTCAGCAGCTGCGGGAGCGGGGTGCGGGGTTGCGGGTGCTCAATCTGGGCGGTGGGGATGTGGACACCTCCACGCCAATGGGGTCAATGGTGTTCACGGTGATGGCCGCGTTAGCCCAGATGGAATTGGACATCAAGCGCGAACGGATCACCGATTCGGTGGCCAAGCGCCGAGCCGCTGGCAAAGATCTAGGCGGCCGACGCCGAGCCTTCACCGACAGCCAGATCCGGAACGCGATGAAACTCATTGACGCCGGGGAGCCAGCCACCCAGGTGGCCCGTGATTTTGGCATGTCCCGAGCTACCCTGTACCGGCGTATCCAACAGCTGCCTGCTGAGGACAGCTGAATACCATCACCAACAATGTGGCTGAAGCCGCCAAACGAAGCTGTGAAACCCCGCCAAATGAAGTTAACAGTCACAATACTCTCGTCGAGTCGTGAGGTGTGTAAAAGGGGTATACCCGGCTTTACAGGTCTTATACCCTCAGAGCTATCAGCTCGACACAATCGAGTCGGTGCATTTACGTAGTAGCGCCAGCGGCGGCGACTCCTCGAGTTCGATCATGCCTCCAAGGGTATCGGTCGGGCGGACCGCCATCTGAACCTGCGAAAAACCGCCAAACGAAGTTAACAGTCACACGTAAAGCTGGCCGTTATCTCTAGCGCCCTCAATCTCGCCCCCGCTCCACGATTTGCGTGAGTAGTTAGTGCATTTGTTTGTTTATTTTTTTAACGCGCGTTGATTGTTGGAAAAAATAAAAACACACTTACCCGCCTTCTCTCGTTGCTTTCGTTGAGATCTGATACACTCTTGATTAGAGTTATTATTTACCTTGCAAAGGAGGTGCACAATGGGCTTCGAGTTGTTCAGCAGAAGAGTTGCTGCTTTGACGAAGGAACCGATAGCCACTGTTCAGAAAAGTGGCACAATTGGTTTGAATGCGGCAGCGCACGAAATGATCGACCAGGCTATGATGGTCGAGTTTCTTTTTGATCGCCAGCGAAATGTTTTAGCACTTCGTCCAGTTGATGATTCACCGCATGGCTATAAATTACGCAAGCCTAGCGAGACTGGCTACACGTCGGTTTTTGCTGCGGCGTTATTTGATGCGTATGAGATTGATGTGAGTGAAAGCCGCAGATTCGTTCCATTCATCGAAAATGGGATGCTGTGCATCGACCTCGCGGGATCCTATACCCCTGCAGGTCGTAGCAGCCAGTCCCCAGATGCAAGTGAAGATTAGATGGAGGCCAATGACATTGACTGCATTCCGTCTTAAAAAAATTAGCGACCTCACCCTGTTACAGCAGGATGGGGTCGCTTTAATGGGCCCGAAGGCTCCAGTACTTACTAAGCAGGCAAGTATTGGTAGTCTACCGAAGTTTCATATGAGCATGAACATATTGCTCAGCTTCTCCGGGCCCTCTTTAAAAAGAAAGAGGGCATTATGCCTACAATTAGAAATATTTTTAAGATCAATGGGCCTGTCCCATTTCTCGATATAGAACCCCACAAGGACAACGGTCTTTTCGTTGATCCTTGTCGGATTCGACTGGATACATGGGCTTCTCCCCACAGAGCTGCTGCGGTTCAGCAGATGAATACCTTTCTTGATCTGGTAGCTCGGAAAATCATGGCCAACGATGTGAGCGGGGCCTTTGATCTGTTAAAACATTTCGGAGAGCCTAACGAGACCCGCCTCGGTATGTCGAAATTGGAGATCATGGGCCGTGGTGGTGGTCTTGAAGTTGGGTGGAGCATCACCGAAGCTCTGTCCGATGAGCTGAGACCTCTCTTAGAAGTGGCTATTCTCAAATATCTAGAGAATTTGCCACTCTTCGTGGCCGGGGTAGACCGCGACATTACCAGCGACATCACTACTCGTATCGCGTTCAACGCGCTAATCGATTTCACCCAGGCCATGATGCGCCGGTATCCCGAGCTGGGGCGACAAACGCGCCCAGACAAATACCAAATATGGGATGACCAGAACTTGGTATGGACTACTCGCACCGCAGAGTTGCCCCTTGTCTACGGTGCTCCCCTACTCTTAGTACCCAAGCAGTGGGCCGGGCCGTCTCTATTGATGAGCTACCAGCGCTTCCACCAAACAACGGTGCGAGGTTGGGGCCAAGAAGTACACACCACCTATTTCCCCAATGGTCGCTCTTTTCGACCAACGAAGGAGCAAATTGAACAAATGCCCGGCTACAAACTGAGTCGGGAAACAAACCTGCGGATCACCCAACATGCGTATGACAACGGCGTGAATCTCATCCAAGAATTCACAGATTTCGTTGAACGACGTTACGAAGAGCCTAGAAGCCAAGCGGCCTAGTCCACTCACGAAGGGGAGGGTCGGTGACTTGACTGACCCTCCCTCCTTCTTCAACAAACTAAGCAATAGGCAAATGTGCCAAACAAGGCAGACAATTGCCGGTATACCCTCTTTGACAGTACTCAACTGTTGTCGTGGTGGAAATTCTTTAGGGGTGAGCATCGATCTACTCCACTTCTCGTAAAACCCAGAAGAACTATTCAGTCACTGCTGTATAGTTCAGCGCATGCTGACGAATGATGCACGTATTGATGTGATGAACCGCTTGGGTCGAGCCATGGCTGACCCCACGCGGTCCCGCATCCTGTTGACCCTGTTGCGTGGGCCAGAGTATCCGGCGGTACTCGCCCAGAACCTTGAGCTGACGCGGTCGAACGTGTCAAACCATCTGGCCTGTCTGCGGGACTGTGGGATTGTGGTGGCGCACCACCAGGGACGCCAGACGCGCTATGAGATCGCCGACCCACACCTGACTCGGGCACTGACGGCGCTGGTGGACACGACCCTGGCCGTCGATGAGGCCGCACCGTGCATCGACCCGGCCTGCACTGTGGGGGACTGTAGTGACGTTGCGGAGGTGAGTGCGTGATCCTGTCCTCCATTGCGCAAGCAGTTGGGCTGTTCATCGCCACCAATATCGACGACATCATTATCTTGTCGTTGTTCTTCGGCCGAGGCCAAGGACAACCCGGCACCACCCGCCGTATCCTGCTGGGACAATATCTCGGATTCCTCGGCATTCTCGGGGCTGCCGTGCTTGCGGCCCTGGGCGCCCAAGCGATGCTACCTGACCAAGTGCTGCCTTATTTTGGCCTGATCCCACTGGGGCTAGGCCTATGGGCAACATGGCAGGCGTGGCGCAATCGCGACGACGACGATGACGACGCAGCACAGCTGGAAGGCAAGCGAGTCTCGGTCTGGACCGTGGCCGCGGTGACCTTCGCCAATGGTGGCGACAATATCGGGGTCTATGTGCCAGTGTTCGTCAGTGTTAGCTGGAGCACAATCCTGGCCTACTGCATCGTCTTCTTACTCCTCGTCGCCGTCCTGGTGTTTGTGGCTCGATGGATTACGTCCAGGAAACCTATCGCCGAAGCCCTGGAACGGTGGGAACACATTCTGTTTCCAGCAGTCCTCATTGGGCTGGGCGTTGTGATCCTCATCAGCGGCGGAGCCTTCGGTCTCTAAGCCACAGCGGTTGAACAGTTCTTGCAGTCATCAGCTCTGGCGGTCAGAGGTTGGTGCAGATGGCCTCGGCGTGGCACGTGGCGGGGTCCGCTGCGCGGCTGGTGTGGTGCAGGGCAGTGACGGTCTGGCGTAATTGGATGAGGTCAGCGATCTGCTGGTCGAGCTCGGTCAGACGGTTGGCCAGCAGCGCGTCGACGTGGGCGCAAGGCGGCTGGCCGGTATCGCGCATCCGCAGAATCTCACCGATGTGGGCCAGGGACAGTCCCGCGCGTTGGCCTCGACGGATGAAATCGAGTCGCCAGAGCATCGCTTCGGGGTAGTCTCGGTAGCCGTTCGGGGCCCGATCCGGGGGTGGCAGCAGCCCGATGGCTTCGTAATAGCGCAGCGTTTTGGTGGTGGTGTCGGCAGCGTCTGCCAATTCGCCAATCCTCATTGAACTCAAGGCTCCTTTATGATCGTCGGACTTGACCTTCCAGTGTACTGGAAGGTTCATACTGGGTGCAGACCAAAGAAAGAGGCAAACAGATGGTACAAGGTTTCGACGTTGATCTGGTGGTGGTGGGCTCCGGTGGCGCTGGCATGGCGGCAGCCATTACAGCCCGGCGGGCCGGCAAAGAGGTGTTGGTGATCGAGCGGGACACCCTCGGTGGCACCTGCGTGAACATCGGATGCGTCCCGTCCAAAACGCTGTTGGCCGCGGCCGGCACCCGGCAAGCCGCCCTGACCAACCCGTTCCCCGGGGTCCCCACCTCCGCCGCGGGCGTGGATCTGGGGTCGCTGGTCGGACAAAAAGACCAGCTAATCACCCGGCTGCGAGACACCAAATACGCTGAGGTCGCGGCCGCGCATGGGTTCCAGATCCGCACCGGGGAGGCCTCCTTTGTTGATCCCGACACCCTGGTGGTGGATGGGACCCCGGTGACAGCCGGTTCGATTGTGCTGGCCACCGGCGCGGTGCCAGCCTTACCACAGGACGTGACCGGGTTGGACGAGGTGGACTATCTGACCTCGACCACGGCCATGGCACTGACCGAGCTGCCCGAGTCCATGATTATTATCGGCGGCGGCTACGTCGGCATCGAACAAGCCCAGCTTTTGGCCGACTTGGGCACCCGGGTGACGATCATCGGCCGGATCGCCCCCACCGCCGAGCCAGAAATGACCGCCATCCTCCGACAAACCCTGACCCTCGATGGGATTACGGTGCTCGAAGAGCACGCCACCGGGGTGACCCAGGAGCATGACCAGATCCAGGTGGCCACCGCCTCGGGACGCAGCCTGTGTGCTGAGCGCCTGCTGGTGGCCACCGGCCGCCGCCCGTCCACCGAGCATCTCAACCTGCCCGCCGCAGGTATCACCACCGACCAGGAGGGATTCATCCTCGTTGATGACCACCAGCGCACCACCAATGCGCGGGTCTTTGCTGCCGGTGACGTTACGGCGGCCCCGCAATATGTCTACGTCGCCGCGGCCACCGGCAAAGCCGCCGCGGCCAATGCCCTGCGCACCGATCCGCAAGTGCCGGCCACGAAAGTCGATTACACCGGCCTACCTGCCGTGATCTTCTCGCGCCCCCAACTGGCCACGGCCGGACTGACCGAAGCCGCGGCCCGGAGAGCCGGGTACCGGTGTCACTCCCGGGTGCTGAGCTTCCAAGACCTGCCGCGCGCCTTAGTCAATCACGACACTTGCGGGGCGCTGAAGATGGTCGCCGAAACAGGAACCGACAAAATCCTGGGCATCAGCGCTATCGGCGATCACGCAGCAGAGCTCCTGCTCCCGGCAACTTATGCGATCACCGCGGGGATGACCACCCGCCACCTCGCCGACACCTGGGCACCCTATCTGACCACCTCCGAAGCACTGCGCCTGGTGGCAGGCACCTTCCATGACGAGCTGCCCACGTCTTGTTGTGCCTGACCCTTTGTTATTCGGGGGTGTGGGGCAGGAAACTCAGTTGCTGGGCGTGGAAGGCGAAATGTTTCGTGGGGTAGGCGTAGAGGTCGGCCACGGTCATCACCGGCCGAAAAAATGGATCCCACCGGGTGGGAAACGCCATCTGCAGCCCCAAGGAGGCGTGGGACTCGGTTTCCAGGTTGGCGGCCAGCGTGGTCGTGACCCGACGCAACTTCCGGGCCATCCGGTGACGATTGTACACGCGCGATGCCGCCCAAGACCCCCAGTAATTGACCCAATCAAAGGGCTTGGTCCCGGCATCGAGCAACCCAGCAAAGGCATTCCCCACGGACGGTGGCAACCGACCGAAACACTTGACGAGGGGCAGCAGGCGTCGGGTCACCATGTAACCGAACACCATGTGAAACAACAATTCTTCGTTGGTCCAGCGCGTACCGGCGCTTCGGCTACGCAACTCGGCGTCACCAGCCAGCGCGAGGAAGGTTTCCAGATCGCCACAGGCGTGCAGATATCCAACGGTGATCTCAGCACGGTCTATCACGGTGACCTTCTTCGGTCCGGAGCGGGGTCTTGCTCGCCTTGTCCTTTTATTATGGACTGCATTTCAACCTGTCTTGGCAGCATAGTTGCGCACACGTACGCAGCATCTAATCGGGCATACCTGGTTAGACGTTTTCACGTTTGGCGTTTGGTGTTGGCAAGCGCTATTCGAAGTTGCAGCTTCGAATACCCCTCTATGTCTCTGACTGGTATTCCAATAGGGTAGGGGGTATGGGACATACTTCGCGTGCTATATATCGTCAGTCCAGAGTTCGTACTCAAGAGCCGGCCAGCGTGCCGTGGCATGCTGCAGACGCCGAGGACTTGGTAGTGGTCGACTCTACGTGGGGTGAACTGCAACCACTGCACTGCGCCCCAAACGTGGTGACTGTTGGGGAGCTGGAGTTGATCGAAGCGGTCAACAATGGAGCTGTCCTTGTTGATAGTCGCTTACCGGATTCCCGGGCGGGGGTGACCATCCCTGGGGCGATCAATATCCCCCACGACCAGATCTTAGACTCCAAAGATCGACTTGATCCGTCGCGGCTGACCGTGTTGTTTTGTAATGGCCCGCAGTGTCCGCAGTCCCCACAAGCGATTCGAGCGTTACTGGAGGTCGGCTATCCGGCTGCAGGGCTGGCGTACTATCGGGGTGGTATGCATGACTGGGTGACGTTAGCGATGCCCGTAGTATCTGTTGGTCAAGCCCATGAGAGGTAATCGCTGGGTTGGGTTGCGGTGGCTTTGGGCAGTTGTGGGTGGCAGTATACAGAATGGAGATAGGACATGATGGATGGTTATGGTTCGATGATGGGCTGGGGGTGGATGTGGCTGTTTTGGGCGCTGCTGGTGATTGGTGTGGTGCTCTTAGTGGTCCTGACTATCCGGTTGGTGCGTGGTGGCACCTCCGGGCCAAGTGGTGACCCTCAGAGGTATAGCCACAGCCCTGAATCGTTGACTGCCCGGCAGATCCTTGACCAGCGGTATGCTCGCGGCGAGATCGATACTGACGAATATACAGCACGACTGCGCACCCTTGACGAGGGCCGTTAATGCAGCCGATGACTCGTCGTCAGGTACTGCTGTTGGGTGGTGCGGGCACAGCAGCCATCGCTGCCGGGGCGGCCGGGGTGTGGTGGACACAAGGCACACGCCAAGGTGTCAGCGGTGGTGCTGATTTTGAGCAACCACCGGTATTGGAAAGCGCCAACGGCTCCCTGGATGTGGAGCTGACCGCAGCCCCATATACGGCACGTATCGCAGGCCAAGAGGCTTTTGTGTTGGGGTATAACGGCTCGTTGCCAGGTCCCACGCTGGTGGTGGCGCCTGGTGATCAGATCAACCTGACCCTGACCAACCACTTAGCGGCGCCAACAAATCTTCATGTCCACGGGTTGCATGTCTCACCGCAAGACAACAGCGACAATGTCTTCGTCGCGGTGGACCCGGGTGAGGCCTTTGCCTACCACTACCAGTTGCCAGCCGATCACCCACCGGGGGTGTATTGGTATCACCCACATCATCATGGCAATGTAGCAGACCAGCTCTTTGCCGGACTCTATGGAGCCATCATCGTCCAAGACCCAGATCCTGTGGTCGTCACACGGGAACGGGTGCTGGTGATCTCGGACATTTCTTTGACTGCAGATGGTTCCGTAGCTGGGGCTGACCCCATGGATACGATGATGGGCCGAGAGGGCAACCTGGTGATGGTCAATGGTCAGGTGAATCCTACGTTGCAGGCCCGGCCGCACCAGCGGGAACGATGGAGGATCATTAATGCGTGCACCTCCCGCTACCTGCACCTTGAACTGGACGACCAGCAGCTGGAGTTACTGGGCATCGACGCTGGTAGATACCCGGAACCTGCCACAGTGGACGAGGTTGTCTTAACCCCGGGCAACCGGGCCGATGTGATCGTGACCGCATCGGCTGGGACCTCGATATTACGTGCTGTTGCAGTGGACCGGGGTGGTATGGGCATGATGGGCGGCACTGGCTTTGGTTTAGCTTCGCCAGGCCAGGCTGAGGTTCCGTTAGCTACCTTTGAGGTCAGTGGCACCCCAGTCCAGGCGCTGGATGGAGTTGGCCAACCGTCTGCACCGCGGGATTTACGCTCCGAGACTGTCACGGCCAAACGTGAGCTGACCTTTGGCATGACCATGGGTATGGGTGGCGGTATGGGCATGCGCCACAACACCGCTGCATCCCAGTCGCCCGGTGGTTCTGGCATGATGGACTTTACGATCAACGGTGCGGTCTTTGACCCTGCCCGGGTGGATATCACCGCCGGTGCCGGGACCATCGAGGAATGGACGCTGCAAAACACCAGCCCAATGGATCACCCGGTGCATCTCCACGTCTGGCCCATGCAACTAATCGAAACCCAGGGTACGGCTGTGCAGGAGCCTGCATGGCAGGATGTGGTCAATGTGCCAGCCAACAGCAGCGTCAAGGTGCGTATCGCCTTCGATACCTTTGTCGGCAAAACCGTCTACCACTGCCACATCCTGGATCACGAGGATCTGGGCATGATGGGCATCATCGAAGTCCGCTAGGACAAAACCAACCCGCAGCATCGATGCGGGGAACCACAAGACTGAAAAACCCTACCGAAAGAAGTCCCAACCATGACGTATACCCACACCATGACCGTTGACTTATCCTATGACGAGACTGTTGCTAGGACTCGAAAAGCCCTGGCTGCACAAGGATTCGGTGTCTTAACCGAAATCGATATCCCCGCAACATTTGAGACCAAGCTTGGTCCCGAAGCGGCAGCAGACATCGGAGACTACATCATTTTAGGAGCCTGCAATCCCACACTGGCCCAGCAAGCGCTAACTGCTGACCCAGCCATGGGAGCATTACTGCCCTGTAACGTCGTCATCAGACGAGCACCAGAAGCAAAGGTCACCACCATCCAGGCCCTTGACCCACAGACCATGGTCCAGCTGAGCAATACACCGGCGGTCACCGAAGTCGCCAAGGATGCAGAGCAACGCCTCCAAGCCGCCCTGACAGCACTGAAAACCCTCTAAAGCGTCTTGCGGTGGCCCGTCGAAGGCTGTGGCAACACTCCACCGGTGCACGGACACCTCACGTTGTCTGATCGATATTATTCGGCTGGTTGGAGTTCACTTTCGACTACCCATTTGTGGTTGGTCAGCTCCGTGCCATCGATGGTCGCATCCACCATGTACACGGTTTCTTGTGTGGAGGCCTCGATGGTGGCGTCAGCACCGTCCATGGCCTCCATATGATCAGCTGCCAAGACCACTTCAGTGCCCTCTGCTAATGGTGGGGTGCCTGGGTCGGCTAATTCTTCATGGATCACCCATGTGTGATCCACCACCGGCTCGGATCCATCAGTGGGGGTATATGTTACCGAGTAGGTGGCCGTATCAAATGCCCCAGAAATGGTGGCTGCACTGCCTTGCATCCCCGGCATGTGATCCGCAGTAAGTTCTACCGTGGTACCTACTGGGTAGGTAGGATCTTCTGCCTCGGCAAGATCCTCGGGTGCGGGACCACCATCAGGATTATGCGCATGTTCCTCAGTTTGCGTGGCGGTGGGCTGGTCCTCAGTTGCGTCTTGTTCTGTATCGGTGGCACAGCCTGCCAAGAACAGTGCCCCAACAGCTGCTACAGCACTGATTCGGGTGGCTACAGTCGTGCGTTTCATGCATCCTCCGGTCATCTCAGCCCCTCCGCTTAGAATCTATAACCACTATCAAAACCCTGAACTTGAGCACTGTGCGCTTGTTCTTCCCAGATAAAGAGGCCTTATTCAGGTATACCCGATTTGACACATGGGGTGGCGTTAAAGGACAGGCCCAGATGCCAAATATGAGGCGAGCCCAAGGCATAACCTCATGTAAAACCTGCGATGGGGAGCGTTTGAAAGCTACTGTCCTCGTTACCAACTACCCTTACAGAGTTTTGCCGAGTTCTTCCGCAGCATCTTTTAATATTGGCAAGGCAGCTTCTACGAGTTCTCCAGGTGAGTACCGTCCACTGAAAGCACTCACACTCATTGCCCCTACGCAGTCCTCGCGTGAATCCATTACGGGAACAGCCAAGGAGCGCATCCCCATTTCTAACTCTTCGGAGCTGAGCGCATAACCTAATTGCTTGGCACTTTCAATAGTGCTCATAAGCTTCTCTGGATCAGTGATAGTAAATGGCGTTAGCGTCTTTTCATAGCCAGAGCCAGTGCAGTGCATGTCGTGTCGACTGGGGTGTCCAGTACCCTTGTCGCATTCGCTACAGAATACCTTCACCTAGGTATATCCGAGTTGTCACTTTTCTGTTCCTTCTTTAGGTGACAGGTGGACCATTCCGTCCCTTGTGAAAGCTTCGTACAGTGGGGATATGAGTTTTAATGCGAATGTATTGCAGGTGTTGATTGCTTCGCCCGGGGACACAATCGAGGAACGAAATGCGGTAGAGCGGGCGTTACACGGATGGAACGCTAGTCGGGCTGAAAGGGAACAAGTTGTCTTGCTGCCTCGACGGTGGGAAACCGATGCGGTCCCTGTGATGGGTTCATCTGGACAAGAAACGATTAATGCGCAATTAGTCGACAAGTGCGATATCGTCATTGCCTTATTCGATGCCCGCCTAGGACAAGCAACCAAAAACGCTGTTTCCGGCACGGCTGAAGAAATAGAACGGGCTGCCGCTAGCGGCAAGCCTGTGCATGTGTGGTTCTCAGATGCGCCAGTAAGCAGAGATCATCTAGAGGGAGCACAGGTAGTAGCAGAGTTCCGTCAAACTTTGGAAGCCGAAGGCTTACTGGGGAGCTACGCTAGCGCGGAAGATTTGGCTTATCAGGTACGGAACGCTGTGGAAGCCGATCTAGAACGCCTCGAATTGGCAGCACCCACTGGAAGAATCCTTTCACAAGGTGGAGCAGAGCCAGTGGCTTCCTATCACTATCGAACTGAGCAAGTACCCGACAGTAAAGGGAAGCTCCGCACCAGACAAAGAGGACATCGCATCATTGTGACAAACAAGGGCGACGCCCCAGCAGAAGACTTCACCCTTACTCTCGAACCGATGGACGACCTCGAAGTTCCACACATGCTATCTTCTGAGGCCTCTGCGGCGGTATGCTTGAGTGAGACAGGTTAGTAGGAGCCTTACTCATCGTGACAGAGCGAAAGAAATATACTGCAGAGTTCAAACAGCGGGCCGTGGATCTGGTCATCGATTCGGGTCGTCCGGTTGCGCAGGTCAGTGTGGAGATTGGGGTCAAGGAAGGCACCCTTGGCAATTGGGTGCGCAAGTACCGCCAGGACCACCCAGAAGAGTTTGCTGGCGACGCCCCGGAGTCGGTGGCCTATGCCGAGCATTAGCGGGTGCTCAAGGAAAATGCCAAGCTGAAACAAGAGGTGGAATTCCTCTCAAGAGTCAGCGCCTTCTTCGCCTCGAAGCAACAATCGTAGACTGCTACGCGTTCATCGAAGCGCAGAAGGCCAACTATTCCATTGTCATGATGTGCCGGGTACTGCAGGTCTCGCGGGCCTCGTTTTATCGGTGGCGCCAACCCAAGCAACCCTCTGGGCGCCAGGTGCGCCACCAACAGCTGGTGGCGGCCGTCAAAGCCGAATATGAGGATGCTGAAGGCATGGCGGGCCGGCGTCAGCTGACCCGGCTGCTGAACACCAAAGGTATTGAGGTCTCGGAGTCCACCGTAGGAGCCATTATGCGGGCTCACGATTTGCGGGCCATCCGCACTATGGCGTGGAAACAGACCACCGTCCAAGACCCGCAAGCCAGAACGGAACACATCGACAATCATATGATCGATGACCACGGCGACCGGGATTTCTCCTCCGAGACACCAGGGACCCGATTGGTCGGCGATATAACGTATCTCAAGACAGGGCAGGGCTGGTTGTATTTGGCCACGGTCATCGATTTGTGCACCGGGATGGTCATCGGCTGGCATACCGCCAATCACATGCGCACCGACCTATGCATCGGGGCGTTGGCCATGGCCCGTGATCAAGGGTATCTCCACCCTGACCAGGCGATTTACCACACGGATAGAGGGGTTCAGTTCACCTCAGCCAAGTTTCAGGCCTGGTGCGCAGCCAACGGAGTGACCCAGTCGATGGGCCGCACTGGCGTCTGCTGGGACAACTCGGTCGCTGAGAACTGGTTTTCACACTTCAAGACCGAGTTCTACTACCACCACCGGTTTGCCACCCACCGTGAGGCTGAAGCCGCCATTATGGGCTACATCGAGTCCTGGTACAACCGACGCCGACCCAACGAACGCACCGGTGGTCACCCACCGATGCACGCCTGGATCAACTACCAATCTTGCGACCAAGAACTCTTGGCCGCATAACCAGAAAAAGAAACACAGACAACTGTCTCAAAAAGTTGACGAGCGCACCTGATCCCGTTGAAACCGCACATAAGAGGATTTCGGCCGCTTCTTTGGGTTGGCTTCCACGGCTCCTGCCGCACGCAGCAACCTGGCAATCGTGGATACTGATGGGATCGGCGGGTCCAGCAGTTGTTCGATGGCGATTTCAAATCGGATCGACATCGGTCCATAATCCCAGCCCCGGGATTTCAGATCCGCTCGTGCCGCCAATAACACCCGCGTTACGGATTCGTCATAGACGCGCTGGGTGGTATGGGGCGCACTGCTGCGCGGATGCAAGGCTGCTTGAGATTCTTCAGCGTAGCGGGTCCGGATCGTGTAGAAACTGCGTCGTGAGATCTTCAACGTTTTACAGAATTCCGACACCGTCACAGCATCAGGGTCAGCGGGATCAAAAGCAATAATTTTCCGGCGCACTGCCGGTGATAAGGGAGTAACCATACTCCTCATCATCACGACCACCAGATGTGCACAAGGTTGATGACACATCATCCTGGAAATCACCAGCCGCAAGTGCGCCTAAGGTGGTGACACCGGGTGTGCACAAGGTCATGACATCGCATGTGCTAAAGGTCCTGACACAGCACATCCGGTCGTCAGACATCCGCTACTTGAAGCGTGTTCCTAACAAAAGCGTTCCAATAAGTCCAGCGCCACATAAAACACGCAATGTTCTTAGGGCCTGTCTTTTAGGAAATGCAGCGCCGCGTTTATTTTGACGCATTAAATGCCTCGAATCGATACCGAACGTAGCATTCTCGTTATCCATGAGAATATATTCCGTTCTGTACGCTTGTGATTTCTGGGATAGCTCGCTACAGGAATACAAATGACCAGATGGCTTTGCTAATCATCAGCAACTTGCTGACCTCGACACTTCACGAACTGGTCGAGGCGTTGCTCAATCTCGTCATCGGTCAGCATCCGCTCAACCACAAGCATGCTCGCTCCTCTAATGCCGGCATCATCTCTCAGTTGTGTTGGCCCTAGCACTACTACTTCAGAAGACATTGGTAAGGCATGTTTAGCTAAGGACTCTCGGATCCCAGCAAATAGATGATCTTCGGGTTCTGCTAGGTAGCCCCACACTCGAATCACATCCGGGTTAAGAAGGTTGACTATGCCTGCAAGCACTTGACCAATCCTTCGGCCCGCCATACGAATCTGCTCGATCGCTTCAGGGACACCTCTTTTGGCAAGGGCACTGACATCTTGTACACTGTCCGCCTCGAAGCCTTTTTCCCTGAGCACCTCAGCCAAGACTCTGCCCCCTGCAACGGCGTTTAAGCATCCACGATTTCCACAATTACACAAAGCATCCGAGCCTTCTATCATCGTGTGACCGATTTCTCCGGTCATATCCTGCCGTCCACGCACAATGTCTCCCCCTACGAGAATTCCGCAACTAATAACAGTTCCTGCTTTGACTGATATCAAAACTTCGGGACGCGGACTCTGCATGTGGTATTCAGCTAAGGCTATGAGGTTGACATCGTGGTCGACAAAGACCGGCACATCAAATTCTTCGACCAAAGCCGTAGAGAGCTCCTCAAGTGACCAAGCACTGCCTGTTGGAAGGTCCCTTGAGGTGTTAAGAACTTGGCGCAATTCCAATAAGTTCGGTAAGCCAACACCTATACCATAAAGGCGCTTGCCCCTTGTACTGTTATTCTCCAGTAACTGTCGGAAAGCTTGTACAATTTCTTGCATGACCTGTATTTGACCACTTGAGGTTTTTGCTTCGATCATCGCGCTGCCCAGAAGATGACCGTCAAGGTTCGTAACTGCAGCACGAGATGCCGTTATACCGATTTGAACGGTGAGGACCACACCTGCATTCGGGTTAAATTCGTATGCTGCAGCTGAACGACCCTTACCACTGGCAGTAGATCTGCTCTCTAGAATAAGGTCGGCGTCCAGTAAAATTTTAACCCGCGAGGTGACAGTCGACCGGGCCAGTTCCATGGCTTCGCTGAGCTCGGAAATGGTACATGGTCCTCTTTGTCGAATAAGATTGAGCAACTCTCCGGAGCGGAGAACCGCGGAAGAGCGAAGCTGTGATTTATAAGTGGATGAAACAGTGGTCATAATCAACATCTATCAGTGGAGGGGCATAAAGGGAGCATCTCATATTGCAGGACCAATAGACAGGTAATCTACGCTGTTTCTACTATCCACTCCGGAACAACATAGTGCCTCAAGCTCATTCGGAGTTGTCACTTGTTTATATTCAGCGGCAGCATTACTTGATGTCGGGACGGCATCTTTGCGAGCATTGTGTTGCCATTGGGCTAACACAAAAAGCGAGCCAGCTCTTTGAGCAGCACTAGCATCCTGAGTTGTGTCACCGACAATTAGAGTTTCATATGCCGATGTTCCAAGACGGGCACAGGCCACATGAATACCTTCCGGATCAGGTTTTCCAAGAGCAACATCGTCGATACTCACCACGGTCTCGAAGTACTGCGCAAGCCCGCTTTTCCGAAGCAAAATATCTACTATTTCTTTGCGAGCGTTAGATACTACCGCAAGTGCGTAATCTTGTTGCAAACGCCTAAGCATCGAGTCAATTCCCGCAAAGGGTGTTATATAACTGTCCTCCATAGAAGAAAGGAAAATCTGACGGCTGCCACGCGCACGCATAAGTGTCGTCGAGGGGTCCCGTAGTTCGGCGTGTTCCCAACGGCGATGGAGAACAGGATTTGAAATAGCCTGGTCCAAACTTGAGCTCACTACATCCTCGGACATTAAAAGAGTACCCTCAAGGTCGAAAATGATACCGGGTCTCTGTGTGTTATTCATTCCACTCACCCTGCACTTAGTTGCTCGTGAAAAAAAGCACCTAGTTCTTGTTGTCTGCGATATTCAATGACCCAACGATTTCCTTGTTTGACATAGCGATCTAAACACCTACGTACCCCTACGAATTCAGAGTCTGTATCTGGTCGAACTTGAAAAACGAGTAGTGAGTAATGTGCTTCTGCGCATACGCCAGGAATGACGGGAATATGAGCATAATTAACCACCGCGTGACACGTGATTCTTTCGGTTTCGCGCTCTCTCTCACCAAAAAGATTGAGCAATTCATCTCGGCCAACGCTGATATCCCCATAGCGGTCAAGTACCGCATCATCGGCAAAACACTCAGCAGCTGCAGAAGCTGTGCCATAATCCACGACCCGATAGCTCCTCAACGTGACATCTTGGCATCCAGCCGATTCGCTCTTATCTTCGAGCATGACAAACATTCCTTATCTTACGAAGTTATTATTTGATCAACCTAATAATGAGTTGAGTTGGCGCCGCAGGGAGACCATCTCGTTAGGGTCAGTAAGTACGGAATCATCGGTTGGTAATAGCTTTACGTCTTGGAGGTCGGGCATACCTTCACCTGCAAATCCTGGACGTATGGGGTAGGTGTAGTTTTTAGCGTATTGGTCCATGACAGCATCGCTGTAGAGAAAATTTTCAAACAAACGGGCTGCATTGGGGTGTGGCGCATCAGCATTTATGCCCATAGCTCCGGGGGTGGCTATTGCACCTTCTTCGGGAAGAACTAGTTCTATTGGGTGGCCCTCAGCCATATCAGCATATGTGCGGAAATCGGTGACGGTTCCAACTGGTGATGAACCCGACAGAATCGCGGCTTCTGTATCTCCGAAGCTTGACAAGATCACTGGGTTGTTGTCTCCGAGTTGCTCTATATAGTCTTCTCCGAAGTTCTGCATCCACGAGGCTGCGGCTTGTGTGGCAACAGTCAGGCTTGCAGGGTCACCAAGAGCAATGTTGTTCTTCCATTTTTCTTCGGTGAGGTCTTCCCAGGAAGCGGGAGCTTCGTCTTTAGTTACTTCGTTGGTGTTGTATGCGATAGCGACTAAAGGTGTGTAACCTGTACTCACCCAGTTCCCGTTAGGATCCTTGTATTTATCATCAACTTCATCTATGTTCTCCGGATAGTAAGGAGCGAAAGCTCCATTCTCCGCGAGACGCTGCACCGTGTAGCCTGGTGTGACGTAAGCAACATCACCTTCAAGGCCTGCTCCAGAGAATTCGGCTTCGAGTTTGGCGGCTATTTTTTCGCCGGGGAGTCGCAATATTTCTACGTCGATTTCAGGATATTCCTGCATGAAGAGGTCAGCAATAGCTGTAGCGTTCTCGCGAGGCTCATTTGTATACCACACGACTTTACCTTCCTCTTTCGCTTCAGCTTCTAAGCTTGCTGAAGTAGCCGTAGGGACAGGCCCATTGCTCTCGTGTTGTGCAGTCCCTGAGGTATCTTGTGTTGCTTCAGTGGAGCAGCCCGCAAGTAGAACGGTGCAGCTAGCGAAGGCGACAACAGCGGTAATTTTGATGCGAGATGTAAATTTCTTTCTCATGGTGGTTCCCTCTTTAGATGAATGAATTATGCGCTAACAAGAGAAGAACACTGATTTACTGTTCTTCCATTTGCAGGCAAAACGACAAGATGCTGTTCTGAGATATTCAGGACTACTTCCTCGTCAGCTTCAGCAGGACGCAGCCGAGAATCAACAAGCGACACTCTTATATCGTTAGCAAGCCGGACCCACAATTTAACTGCTCCATCAGTGAATTCAGTATGCTCGACAACCCCGCTTACTTGGGGTCCCTGATTTCCTACATTGTCAGCGATAGTGAGACCTTGAGTGCGGACGAAAATAGAGACTGGTTCTCCTGACGTCGTCTCGGATGAAAGCCAGTGTTGTTTGATCTGAACAACCGTGTTGGTGCCTGCGATTCGCATGCTTCCGGCTGACGCATCCTCAACAATTGCCGGAAGTTCACCAGACCAATGGCTCAGTATCTCCGCGGCTGAACGATTAGGAGGAAATTCGTACAGTTCACGAGGTGCCCCTGAGCAAAGTAGGCGTCCTTTTTCAAGCACCACGAGTTGGTCTGCAAGCGTCATTGCTTCATCTCGATCATGAGTTACATAGATGAAGGTGATACCTGTAGTACGTTGCATTTCTTTGAGTTGGAGGCGAAGGCGACCACGCAAGGCTGCATCCAGGTTACTCAGCGGTTCATCAAATAATATTAATCCCGGACGAAGAGCAATACTACGAGCCAAGGCCACGCGCTGCTGTTGGCCCCCGCTGAGTTCTGCGGGTGCACGGTGACGCAGTTCAGTCAGGCCGGTGAGCGATAGAGCCTCTGTAACTTGTTGCTGCCGTTCTTCTCGGTTCAGTTTTTTAGACTTCAGAGGCAACTCTATGTTTTGCTCGACCGACAGATGTGGCCAAAGCGCATAGCTTTGGAATACCACTGCAAGGTTACGCTCTTGGGGGGCCACGTATTTGGAGCCAGCTACGACTTGGTCGTCGATAAGGATCTCGCCGTGCGATGGGCGGATAAATCCAGCAATCAACCGCAACAAGGTCGTCTTGCCGCTTCCACTTGCGCCCAGGATAGCCGTGACTCCTCCATCCTGGATGTGTAGTGAAACGTTGCGCAAGCCACCTGATCCGTCGGTGTTGGAGTATGTGAAGTTGAGATCTTTAAGAGTAATAGACGACATGGTTTTTCCTATCTAGTCGATATCCGCGAAGGCCTTGCGTCCGGCGAGCTTGATAACCACAAGGTAGGCAATAACACTTAGAACGAAGAGCACTGAAGACAATGCATACATCTGCCCAATCAGTCCCTCCTCCTTGTAGCTCAATAAGACAGTCGCAGACACGACAGTTTCGCTGGTAATAAGCAAGATCGAAGATGACAGTTCGTTGAATGCAAAGAAAAAGCAGATGATCGCTCCGGCCAGCAGGGCCCTCTTAGAGAGCGGGAACATCACTCGTGAAAAAGTGCGCCCCCCGGACACGCCATGGCTATATGCTGCCAGTTCCAAGTCTCGGTCAATTTCGCCGATCGCTCCGTGAAGATTTCTCCTACCGAACGGCAGGAATCTGCCGATATAAGCAATAACGATAATTGCAGCCGTATTGTATAAAACTAAGGGCCCAGTGCTGTACGCCGTAATGAGACCGAACGACAATACGATGCCAGGAATCACGAACGAAAGATCCGAGATGGAGTTCATCACTTTTCCGAACCGGAATCCATGACGCTCGAAATATACCAGCGCTAAGGAGATAGCTAAAACGGTTAAGGTCGCAATGAGTGCAAATACGGCACTGTTCCACAAGGCCAAAACCGTCTGACCAAGTTCAAAGAGAGCTTCATAAGATGCGAACCCAAGATTGTCGAAAGACAATGTGTAACTTCCCGTGTTGGAGAGACTTCCAAGTAACAGAATGATTCCAGGCACGATCAGAATGATTAACATAGCCAAACTGCTCCAAGCGATGAGGAAGATATTCGCCCAGCGAGACAAGATGAGCTTCGCGCTACCACCGGATTTCCCCACGACCATGGGGTGGGTATGTCGGCCAACGTACCAGTTAGTCAGTACTGTTAAGACGATGGACACCACTAATAAAATGACAGACATGGTCGCTGCATGCACGAAATCCACGGGGTAACCGAAGTCTTGGTAAATTGCAGTAGTGAGCAAAGGAATGCCGCCAGGGATTGCGAGGGTAGCCTGAACCCCAAAAACATTGATACCCGCCACGAAGCCCAAAAATGAGGCCGAAATTAAGGCTGGTCTCATTAAGGGGAAAGTGATTTTTCGAAGCACTCCAACAGGAGAAATCCCATGCGAATACCCTGCATCTTCTAGATCACTGCTCATGCTCGACAAAGCCACTGCCAAGCTAATGAAAATTATGGGGAACTCGTGAAAGGCCGTGATTATGGCAAGCCCCCAGAAGCTGTACAGCGACGTCGTGGTACCAAACAGATTTGAGAGAAATGCTGCACCTGTCATGTTCGGACCAAACGGAATCAAATACGCTAGAGCGATGAGCATTCCTGGTGTTAGGAAGCTCATGAAGCTCAGGTGCATAAAGAGGCGACGCCCTCGCATATTGGTGCGGACTACAGCCCAGGCCATAGGCGCAGCAAAGATTAAAGCCAGTACGGTAGCTACCAAGCCCATACCTAAAGTGGTAGCAGTCGCCTCCCAAGTATAGGGATCTTGCAAGATCTGAATAAAACTTCTAGCGTCAAACGCGCCAGTATTTGGATCAAGTACTGCTGTTAGAACCACTCGGAAAGTCGGGTATACTACCGCAACAACCACTGCCGCGATGACTGCTATCCAAGCGATACGGGCCCAGGTACCGTGTACATTACGTCCGATTGGTGTACGAAAGGCACGGTGAGCCCCCGTTAAATCCAGTTTCTCAGCTAACTCTTTGCTTTCCTCAGCGAGAGTAGAATTTTTCATATTAGTTACCCGTTTCAGTCATAAAACTGCATCTCGGAAGATCTGGCTATGAATTAATTACTGTCTTCGACATATCGCGGATGCAAGCGTCGTCGCTCCTGGAGAGCATCTTTGCGTCGGGGCGGCGCCAATACCGCAAGGTCAACATGCATATCAAGCACGACAGGCTTATCAGAACTAAGTGCTTCAGAGTAGGCCGATTCCAGGTCTTCAAGAGTTCGCACGCTTCGACCGAGTGCTCCCATTTCTTCCGCAATTACAGCAAAGTCAGGATTATCTAAATCACAAGCAAAGAAACGTCCCTCTAAGAACCCCATTTGGTTTGCTCTTTCGGCAGCTAAGGAGCCGTTATTGAGCACTATAGAAATAACGGGAGCATCTTCGGCCACTGCTGTCAGCACTTCTTGAAGGCCAGTTCCCCATGCGCCGTCTCCGCTGATTGCAATTACAGGGCGGTCAGGTGATGAAATCTTTGCACCGATGGCGTTCGAAAAGGCTCCGCCCATCGATCCAAAAGTCCCGGGCATCATGAGGCTACGGCCTTGGGTGAATTGGAAATATGTTGTCACGAAGCTAGTGGCATTTCCTGCGTCTGCAGTCACGATTGCATCCTCAGGCGTCATTTCAGCAATCTTTTTCAAAGCCAACTTCGGGGATAATGGTGTCTGGGCGCTTCCTGCTTCATTATGCAGTTGATCCCACCACTGTGACTTGCCCTCTCGAATCTCAGCGAGAGTTTCTTCAGAAGACTTCACGGGTGCCGAACGTGAAGTCAGCTCAGTTTCTAGCGCGCGGGCTGTTTCAGCACAATCCCCCACAAGTCCTACATCGAAAGGCGTGTCCGCACCCAAGGCAAGAGGGTTGTTATCATTCATAATGAGTGTTGCTGAACGCGGCCAAAAATCTAGGTCGTATTGAGGCATGATTCCAGTCATGTTAAGTCTAGTGCCTAACGCCAGTATCACGTCCGCTTGTGCAACATATTCCATGGCAAAACGTGATCCACAGTAACCCAGTGGACCGATATAGCGAGGATGAGAGTTATCGAAGGCATCGTTGTGGTTGTAAATGGTCGCAATTGCAGCATCCACTGAATCCGCGATAGCCGCGATAGCTCCCATGTCACCGCTCTGACTTACTCCGAGCCCACACAAAATCACGGGCCGTTCGGCGTTCTGCAAGGCATCTGCAGCAGCGCGAATATCACTTTCAACTGGGCGAGTCAGACCCGAGTGCCTATACCGTTCCGGGGCGATCTCTTCATACTCGAATTCCTCATAAAAAAGATCACGCGGGATATCGACCTGTGCTGGCCCACGCTTAATGCGCGCCGCACGGAACGCTGCTCGCATGGCCCACGGAATACGTTCTGCAGTAGATACTTGATGTTGAGAAACCGTGATCGAAGACATCAGAGACATCTGATCGACTTCTTGAACGATATGACTACCACGTTGCTTCGTCGTTACGGATGGTGTCACTACAACCATGGGCGTGTGATTGGCATATGCCATGGCAACGCCACTGACGAGGTTAGTGATCCCTGGTCCGTTTTGTCCGATACATACGCCAATTTTTCCAGACGCCTGAGTGTACCCATCTGCCATCCCACCCGCATTTTGCTCGTTACGAACCTGGACAAATGAGATCCCAGCCGTATCAAAGAGATCAAGCGGATCAACGATAGCTGAGCCATTGATCCCAAAAACAACCTCGACACCTTCGATACGGAGGGCCTCCACGAAAGCCTCACTACCGCGAACTCGCACTGTTCTTCTCCTTCTTAATTCCCCTGATGCCCTCGGTGGGCAGTTCCTGGAAACCTCATATTGTCAGAATTGCTAAATGTAGCCTACGTCACATTGTGTCGCCAGTCAACATAAGTACGTCGAAAAAAATCATAAGTAAGGCTTCATTGCATCACGGTCGCCACAGATCGCTTGCTTCTCAGTCGTCGTCTACCCTGTCTTACTCCTACTCAATTCCAAGTTGATCTTTCCAATTAACGCTGGACGCCGACATCACTTACTGATCTTGACGCCTGGCATCCGAGGAGACCCTGGATAACTTCGACAAATACTCACCGCGCTACTGACTACGCACGCGGAAGCTCTGTAGATCAGTGCCGAGGTGGTCATCGTCCTGGACCAACTGATCGTCACCTAAAGCCCTGGCGGTCTCGCGCACGATAACGAAAAGGTGCTCACTATTCGTCTTGGGTCACAGGCGGCTTTGAGAAACTGCTCGCACCTCACCAGGTCCAACAGTGCAACGGAGCAACTGAAGTGGCTCCCGCTTTTACAGGAAACATGCCTATGTCGGCCTTTACCCCCGTCCACAACCGGGGTGGGTCGCCACTACAAAAAGTGAATCTGGAAAAGCATTCTTGTGGTGCTAAGCGAAGAGCCCGGCCTCTATCTCCAAATAAGCGAAAAGGACGGGAGGGAGGAATCAACTCCTGTCATCGATCATGATGCCTCGTCACCTAGTTGCATATAACTGCTCTAAAATTCCAACATATTGTGAATTACGGTCTTGCAATCCAAAATATATGTGATGTATGGTTCATAGCATGACAATAATTAGTGACCGCAATCACAGCAATGTCCTGGAAGAAGGAACTCTCCGCGATATCAGAGCGGAGCTACCCGCCGTAGTGTCAATCGTGACTACCGCAGACAATCAGGGGACGCCTTATGGCGCAACAGTCTCCTCGATGGTGTCGTTGTCATTAGAGCCTCCACTCCTGCTAGTCTGCCTCGAGTCAAACTCAGATACGTTAGCAGCACTTGAGGTTGGCGGAGGTTTTGTAGTGAACGTTGCGTCAGAGGAACAGCAGAAGACTGCATTCGCATTTTCAAAAAAGGGTCCAGAAAAATTCGAGACCACAAACTGGGTATTAAATAGTTCTGGCTTACCTAAACTTGTCGACTCTGCAATTGTTTTTGACTGTGTGGTAACGAGCCTCATCCAAGAGGGTGATCACACCATCGTCGTCGGCCACATTTCGAATCTTGAGCAAAGCAATGAACCCAGGCCTTTAATCTACCGACATAGAAAAATGCACACATCGCCTACGGCTTGAGTGCTGAGAAAAGTTTCATCATCGATACACCTAAGAGGTAAAAATATTATGTCAATAACAACTGATACAACTAATTATTTATCCAACCTACTCATCCCGTCAGCATACAAGTTTGCCACCCAGAAACATGGCAGTTTTATTGAAGGAACTAAACACTCGATCAATGAAACAAGCATCGATATCATCGATCCTTCTACTGGACGAGTGATCACTCAAGTAAGTGAAACAGACGAAGAAACCGTCGATAGAGCGGTCCTATCTGCAAAACGAGCCTTCGACGAATCCTGGGGTCACATGGCGGCCTCTCAACGTGAGGCGTCATTGCACCGCCTAGCTGACTTGATTGAGGAGAATGCGGCTGAACTCGCACAGTATGACGCCCTCGAAGGTGGAAAACCCGTAAGTCAAGTGGAAACTGTTGACCTGCCACTCGCTATTGAGCAGTTTCGATACTATGCTGGCTGGCCCACCAAGTTACGTGGCGACACAGTACCTGCAGCCTCAGCCTCAACCGCTCATGTTTTTACGCATAAAAAACCTCGCGGCGTCGTAGCTGCCATCACACCGTGGAATTTTCCACTATGTCAAGCCGCTATCAAGATTGCTCCAGCGCTAGCAGCGGGAAATACTGTCGTGCTAAAACCATCAGAGCTTACATCCCTATCTTCTTTGAGGTTAGCGGAGTTAGCTATGGAGGCTGGTCTACCTGCAGGAACCTTAAACGTGGTTACCGGTACTGGAGCAAATACTGGACACCATCTTGTCTCTCACCCGGCAGTCAACATGATCTCTTTTACGGGTTCAGAAAAGGTAGGGCGTCACATTGCAGGCCAAGCGGGACAAGATCTCAAACCAGTGGCCCTTGAACTCGGCGGCAAGAATCCTAACATTATTTTGCCAGACGCCGACATCGCAAAAGCAGCACAATATGCCGCAACGACTGCCTACTTTTATTCTGGTCAAGTATGCTTCAGCGGTTCACGTCTGATGGTTGACCGCAGTGTTCTAGACGAGGTGCTAGAAGCAATTCAAACGCATGCTGAGGACTTAGTCCTTGGCCATGGCCTTGATCGGTCCACAACAATGGGACCACTTTCATCGGACACTCACAGAAATAAGGTTGAAGGATACCTGGAAGAAGTCACCATAAACGGCGGCGAGATCGCTTTCGGAGGACTACGCCCAGAAAAAGGAAACAGCGATGGGTTTTTCCTCCAACCTACGGCGATAGTAGGCCCCCCGGATATCACCCCAGCAGTAGAAGAAGAGATTTTTGGGCCTGTCCTGATCGTGCAGCCCTTCGATGACATAGAGGAAGTGATCACACGCGCAAATAAGGGTAAATATGGTCTATCAGCTGGCCTCTGGACCAACGACGTGCGCAATGCACATCGCATTAGCCAAAGATTAGAAGCAGGGACAGTCTGGGTAAATACGTACTCCGACTGGCACGCCACAGCACCATTCGGCGGGTTCAAGAACTCCGGGATGGGAGGAAAAGACAACGGGGCGGAGGGAATAGAAAAGTTCCTCGATACTCAAACCATCTGGATGTCCTTAGAGTAAGTCAGCTTCTAGGCAGCTTTCGAGGTTTCAACGCTTTATAATACAAGTCAATATAAGTCCATGTATCACTGACTTGGACTCCTGGAATAGCGCGGATGCGCTCATCAAGAATACGAATGAGGTCTTCTCGAGTAGAAGCGATGACTTCCGCTAGGACATGGAATCTCCCGCTAGTAATAGCGACGTAGGACACTTCGTTCAAGTTAGTCAACGCCTCTGCGACTTCAGTACTTTTCGTTCCAGGACCAATCTTGAGTCCAACCCAACTTGTAGCTGTGTAGCCCAGGCGCAACGGGTTGATGATACACATAACTTTCACCGCACCAGATTCCGAGAGTTTCCCGTATCTAAGACGAACAGTGGCTATAGGAATCTGCAACGTCGCAGCGATATCGCTGAAGGAGGTGCGACCGTTATCTGCCATCTGAGAAATAATTTTACGATCAAGATCGTCAATCTGCATCGGCCTAACGCCTAGCTCCGTGATCTTGCTTTGAGCAGGAAAGAATCTCGCTTGCTGGTAGTGGAGTCGCAGATAGCTCAACACTTCAACCGATTGGACGCCGATGAGTGCACCAATTTTGTCGAAAGCTACTGTATACAGCTCTTGTCGGTCGATGCATACAATTTCTGCTTGCAAAGGGAAAGTGCCAGTTGTGACAGTTACATAATCAACCTCGGGCAACACAGCAACCGCTTCTGCTATCTGTGCGGGATTCTTGGTACCGTCCAGCGAAATCAGCACTAGAGCCAGTTCCTCAAACCCTAACAATGAAGGGTCAGTCACAGCAGATATCTGCATGAAGTTACTCTCCAACAAAGAAGTGACCCGTCGGCGAACTGTCTTCTCCGTCACTCGAGTTTGTCGTGCGAGTTCTGCATATGGCATTCGCCCATCATTTTGGAGGTGGCTAATTAGATCTAAGTCGAGAGCTGAGAGCTCTTCCTGGCGATCTGTTCCCGAATCCATAGGTCGAGATACTTCTAGAGCTGCAAAGGGGCGTTCCCCGCCTGCTGGCGTAGAGACGACAGCACCAGTGCCTCCGAACTCATTACGCATGGGGTTCACTATACAGGAAAGATCACAAGCTTAGGGCTAGAACCAAACCCAATTGCCCTACTTATAAGCAGATATAAGTTTACTTAAATACAAAAGGATAGAATGATGAAAATTGGATTACTTCAAGAAGGCGACATCACCGGGACCACGGTCTACAAGCGCTACCACGAACTAATTGATGAAGTAGCACTGGCAGATCAACTGGGATTTTCGACCTGGGGCACCTCCGAGCAGCACTTTAGTCCGCCTAGTTTCTCAGTGTCTGCTCCCGAAGTCTTATATGCGGCTATTGCAATGCGGACATCGAATATTAAATTACGCACCATGGCGTCGATCATGCTGAAGTGGAACCATCCAATTACGGTGGCTGAACGCTTAGCAACCCTAGATATTGTCTCTCAAGGACGCGCAGAAATTACTACCGGCCGATCGAATAACCTTACAACGCTCGAAGCTTTCGGTGTCGACCCGAAAGAGACACGCGATCAGTGGGAAGACTCGATGGACGTACTAATGAAAATCTTCGCGCAAGACCGGCTAGAACACGATGGCCCGTTCTGGAAGATTCCGTCTGTCGAAGTTGTCCCGAAGCCCATCACCAATCCCCATCCACCGGTTTCAGTCGCCGCCTCGAGCGTGCAGTCCCACATCAACGCAGCGGAACGCGGTATAGGTGTCATTTCTTTCGAAAGCTATTTTGGCTTTGAATATTTACAAGAATTGTTAGATGCATATCGTGAAGCATTCGATTCAGCGGATCACTCACGAGTAGTCGCTCCAAATGATTACCGCGGTTTGTACGTCGCTACTGCATATTGTGCAGAAACCAAAGAAGAAGCGCGAGAAGTAGCTCGGAACGTTGCGATGGAATACTTCAAGTTCATGCTGGATTTGGCTATTCCTTTGGCCAAAAACCCAAATTATGCCTATCTCGATTCCATAGAGCAGCTAATTGAACACCAAAACGACCTCGATTGGCTGATGGAATTTACTCCGTCTGTCATGATCGGCACCCCTGATGACTTCATTAAACGTATTGAACGTCTCGAGAATATGGGAATTGACGAAGTCCTTCTCCGTATCGATGGAGTCGGACATGAGAATATTAAGAGATCGCTTGAACTCATCGGTCGTGAAGTAATCCCCGCAGTGTCAACTAAGCAGGTCTTATCAAGATGAGTACTAATAGTCGAACCTCAACATCAACAGATCCCCTTCTCTACCCTGCGTCCGATCAAAACAATCGGCAATGTGAAAAAGATCCCTTCAGTCCGCACCTGCGATACCTTATCAACTCCATCCAGATGCCTGAAAACCAAGGCGAGACCTTAAAAAATAGGGATTACGTAGTTCTATTGGTAGTTACGCTCCTCATCCCCATTATTGTGAATGTGATCGGTCGTTTGCTATGACTCAGACTAAATTGGATGTTACCTACTCGGAAGACACAGCAAGTGAAAATGGTTGGCCCAACCTGAAACGACAGCGCTCCTGGGGACCCTTTGCTGTGTTTTCCAGCTCGGTTTCAACTGCTATCGCCACTTGGTGCTTTATCATCGGGGGCTTCGCTGCATATTATTTACCCGCCGTGCCCGGAACCATGGCAGTTTTGGCCGGGTCACTCATTGGCATCTTATTTATTGTATTGGCCTGCCTACCCCCGAGTTCTAAGTACGGGATAGATGGCGTAGCGTCGTCCGTACCACAACTAGGAACCCGAGGATCAGTCCTATCAGTGGTACTCATTTATCTCACCACTTTAGGCTGGAATATATACCTTTTCGTACTACTGGGTCGAGCTGTGGAATCCATTGGAGGCGCCTTCTTTTCGGACTTGCCATCATGGATTGTTGGTGCTGCTGCAATAACAGCTGTTTTACTAGTCACAGCAATTATCCGGACAGGGACTCCAGCAGTTCGAAAAGTAAGCCAGCTAATCGCTGTTTCCGTCTTAATTTTGTCTTTCGTGATCATGGGACTTTTGCTTTATAGCGTTGGTTTGGACACTTTGCTCAGCGCTCCAGCAATTGCGCCTAATGAGAGCGTTCACGTGAACTGGTCGAGTGCTATGGAAGTACTGATTGCCTCCAACCTTTCCTGGTGGGCCTATACGGGGGCCATTGTCCGTAATTCCCCAAGCGCGCGGCAGTCTCTTTGGCCAGTGGTCCTTGGTTTGGGCCTTGCTGTAGGTGTGGGATCCCTCACTGGGTTCTACGGAGGATTAGTCATACCTGAATCTGGTGGTGACCCTACCCAATATCTCGTCGAGATTGGCGGACCCGTGGTGGGCATTATCTCACTTGCTTTTATTATCCTGGCAAATATCGGTACAGCAGTTATAGGGGTATATGCGTCTACAATCGCTACTCGTCAACTGCCATTGATGAGCAAGATGAAATGGGTTCCTTCCACTCTCGTCGCCACAGTTCCTGCGTTGATCCTAGCGGGCTTCTTCCCCGATATCGCCTTTGCCAACTTCAGCGTTTTTCTATCTTTCTTAGGGATAGCCTTTGCCCCTATGTGCGGGATTCAGATCATGGACTACTTCTTGCTGCGTCGTCAAACCTTGAACGTAGCCGCGATCTATGACCGTCGCCCCACATCTGCTTATTACTATTGGCGAGGGTTCAATCCAGTGGGTTTCATTGCATTCTTTTCTGGGGTTTTAGTTTATCTGTATCTCCTCGATCCGATAACTTACGAATCGAGGACTCCATTTGAGTTTATGACTGCGACCATACCGACAGTGATTGTCGCAGGTCTCATCTATTGGTTAGGAACCAAACTTCTCCTTGTTCCCCAAGGAAAAGGTGAATACAAGACTGTAAAAAAAATTAACAGCAACCCAGTCAAGCAATAACTAATTCAATTCAATACAGGAGCCCTCTATGCATGATATTTATATTTTCTATCGTCCGCCCAAGGACCCATCAAAATTCGACTACCACTATGAGAACATCCATGTTCCACTAGTGCAGCAACTTCCTGAACTGCAGAACTTCACCTGGGGCAAGGTCCAAGGAGATGACGACGCAGAGTACTACTTAATTGCGTGTTTGACGTACGAAAACCAAACAGCAGCTGTTCAATCACTCGCGTCCGAACCAGGCGAAGCTTCAGTACAAGATTTGGACAACTTCGCTCAAGCCGGCGTCTCGGTTCTGCACGTCCCACGCCTGGGAGGTGCTCAATGAATACATCGGTATATGCAGCCCCCGCCGACAGTATCTTCGTGGCAAAAGAAATCCTCACACTTGCTCCAGGGGCCAAAAGCGGACCCGCGGCGCTATGCGTCAGGGATGGCATGGTTCAGGCTGTCATCCCAGTCGATGATATTTCTAAGTGGGCAGGGAAACACACCAGTATCTTTGATTTCTCAGGTCGAACGATCATGCCAGGTTTCGTAGACCCGCACGCACACGCAGAAGTAGCCGCTAAAGCTACTTATCAGATGGTTGACTGTCGGGCCCCGAAAAACCCTGATATCGCAGCGGTTCTTAACACGCTTCGGGAACATCTGGACCAAGCCCGCGATGGTTGGTTAATCGGTCAAGCCAATCTATTTTTTGACAAAAAGCTCACCGATCAACGCCTTCCCACCAGAGAAGAACTCGATAGCGTAAGTACCGATGTGGCAATCGCCATCCGGGCGGGGGGCCACCTAAGCATCCTGAATAGTCGAGCTATGGAAATCGCCGGCATAGATGAGTCATTCGAAGCTGTAAATCACAGCATCACGGGAAAACCTTCTGTCCATCGAGACGAAAACGGACGTCCGACTGGCGTCGTTACCGAAATGGACAAATTACTGCCCTTCCCCTCACTTTCACCCGAAGAAACACATTTTGCAATTGAAAAGGGTATTAATGAACTCTTCACATCCAATGGTGTAACTACTATTGGTGAAATTACAGATACGCTCGAAGCTACTAAAATATTCGATCAAGCATTAATTGAAGAACGCATTCATGCTCGCATACATCTTTACCTCTGGACTCCGGGCACAGTAAGTTTAGAAGAGGCTTGCAACTTCCGTAACTGGGCCTTCTTTGAATCTGACGAATCTTTTCTACGCATCCAAGGCGTGAAGGCCTTCTCTGATGGGGGATATTCAGCAAAAAAAGCTGCGCTGAATCATCCTTATGCTCAGGAAGAGCACAATTGCGGCGAAATAGCCCTGTCGAACGACGAAATCATCGAATTAGCCACCCGCACACAAGAGGCTGGTTTGCAGCTAGCCATCCATGCCAACGGAGACCGTGCGCAACTCGAAGTGTGTCACGCGCTTGAACAAATACCGCGAGACGCCAATACGCCGAAAATTCGCATCGAGCATGCCGGCAACTTTATGCCCAACTATGAAGAACTTACTACAGCGTGGAAATCTGCGGATATTATTCCTGTTCCGCAACCAGTTTTCATCTACAATTTTGGTGAATTCGTTCCCGACTATGTTGGCGAATACGCTCGTGAGCGGCAATTCCCCTTCAAACGCCTCCTAGAAGACGGTTGGAATATTTCCGGCAGTTCTGATGTATGGGTCGGTTCAGAAGTTGGTCAGACGAATCCTTTTCTGAGCGTATACTCAACGATTGCCCGACGTACCTTTCATAACCAGGAACTCCCTCTCAACGAAAATATTACGATTTTGGAAGCCCTGCGCATGCATACCATAGGAGGCGCAGCGGCTCTAGGAATGGAACATACGCGAGGCTCACTCGAGCCGGGTAAATTTGCTGATTTCATCACATTAGATATGAATCCTATGCACGTGAAACCTGAAGACCTCCTAAATATCAAAGTTGAAGATGTATTTATAGGCGGAAAACAGGTTCACACTCGCGAGTGACTACACAACTTGGTCTCTACAACTTTTGCCCAGTGCAAGCGTTGGAGCCACTGAGATGCTGCACGTAACGTTTCATCAGCTTCGCATTTTCCCATAGCTCTAGTCTGGGCAGTACGTGGTGAATCAACACTTACCAGGGCGCCCGCGCCAATATTTCGGAATAACATCGGGGCGTCCCGATTCTCTACCACTTTTGAGTCTCCTCTCTTCGAGTCCGTGCTTATGTCCTTTCAATTTGGATGGTGACCCTACTAGACAACATTAAAAATCTAAAGCAATATAACGTGAATAGAACCACAGCTTCACGCAATAACATCCAAGCAGAGGATCTTACAAAGTGATAAACCAAGATACGAAGGCATTGAGGTCACGGCCCGAACTACGAGAATTTCACGATGATCAACAAATAGTACGTAAAGCGTTTGCGCATTTTCCCTCTGGGCTCTCACTCCTGGCTGTGCACCAAGACAGTGAAAAATATGCCATGGTAGCTTCTTCATTCATGGTGGGAGTTTCCCTTAATCCATGTTTGGTCGCAGTGGCAGTACAGAAGGACTCTGTGACTTGGCCCAAAATACGCCAAGCTGACCTGATAGGTATCTCAATATTTGGACACAGTCAGGGGGCGTTGGTACGCCAGCTTGCCAGCAAAGAACGGTCAAAACGTTTCGAAAACGTTGTTGTGGAAACGTCCGAATCTGGAGGTGTTTACCTCCCTGACGCCGCAATGTGGCTCGAGACCACTATCTATCAAGAGACCGACGCAGGTGACCACTGGATGATCCTCTTAGAAGTAACACGCTTGGGAGTCGACGAGAATACCGAACCGCTGGTATGGCATGGATCACGCCTGCGGAATTTTGCGCCTGAACCCCCATCCAAGATTCGTTGATCTCACTTTATGCACCCTCTGGGTCACAAGGAGAAAGGTAATTCCTTGAAAGTACTTGTCTTTACGGCCCACCCTCGAAGCGATTCACTGACAGCAAGCGCCACAAAGCACTTCGTCGACGGCTTATCCAAGGCTGGTCACGAGTAGGAAGTAGTTGACCTGTATGCTGAAGAGTTCATGCCATTAGTATTCCCAAAGGACGAACCTGCTTGGGACGATCCGAACAAAACATATTCTGAAACGGTAATGCGAGAGCAAAAGCGTATCGAAGAACACCATGCCTTGGTCTACACCTTCCCGGTCTGGTGGTACAGTATGCCTGCCGTGATGAAGGGATGCATTGATCGAGTCTGGAACCATGGATTTGCTTACAGCCCAGCAAAGCTGCCTGTTCAGAAGGTGCAGTGGATTGCTCTCGTTGGCGTCACAGAAGAGCAGTTCCCTAACTGTCAGGATGGGATGAGACCAGCGGCTCTTAGCAAGTTCACTTTTTGATAGGGCCTATTTGAAAGAGATGTTCCTGTGACTACATCTTCGTATTCCATCCCGTCCGGTCGTGTTTCGGGTTTAGCCTCGGTGTCGGATAATGGGGTCATGAGCACTGACGATCCTGCCGAGAAGCCCCGCCGCCGGGTGATCAGCGTTGCTGAGAAATTGGCGCATTTGGAAGCTTATGATCACGCCATCCAAACCCACCAAGGTGGCGCGTATTTACGCGCCAATGGGTTATATTCATCCCAGATTGCCCAATGGCGCAAGCAACGCGATGCCGGCCTGTTCGATCGTAAACAGCCTGGGGAGGCTATTGGCAAGCCGTCAAAGGAACAAGCCGAGATTGCCCGGTTGAAACGCCAACTGGCCGATCGAGAACGGGAACTCGAGACCACGCAAACTGCGCTGGATATCAGGGGAAAAGCGCATGCGCGTGCGACGTGAGGTCGCACATTTTCAGTGATTACATGAAAAGGAGGTGACGTCTTTTTGGGATGTTGCATGTGATCCGGGTTAGTGTCCAGTAGACCCGTCCCCACCGTGGCGTGCGTTGTTGGTAACGACGAGGTGCGAAGCCTGCGGGAAAGCCGAAGTCGTGGCATCAACTTGCCGATGTACGACGGGCGAGGGGAAAGTCCGGATGGGTGAACGTAAGTGAACCGTTGATGAGCTCTCGTTAGCTTTAGGCCCCCTTATGGCAAGTATCGGGGGTTTCAGGAACACACCGGTGCGATTCCGGTAGGTGGCATCCGTGGCGTGCGAAGCGGATGTGAGGACACCACCGTTCCCGGGGGAAAGACGGCACCCTGCCAGACTGCAACTGGAATGTGTGGAACACGGAAACCCCGTGGCACGCCGGTGACACCGGTGGGCTGTCTTGTAAAGGATGCTGATGTGTGCGGCGGGAACAGGAAGGCTCAAAAAGCAAACGCCAGGACATCGAAAGATACTGGGAAACACGCGGTATAGGACTGCTCCTGCTGCGGTCACCGTATGCTAACCACCTGGATACCAGATCGTGTGTCTGGACGCGAAAGCGGGCTGACGTGGGCCGGGTGAGTCGTGAAAGGAAGACCCCAATGCGCACGGAACTGCGGAGGATGTTAGACGCTACGGCGAACAGATCCACAGACGCCAGCTTTGATTGGTGGGCTGATATCAATTGGCCCCAGATCGAAGCAGACGTACGTGCGTTGAGGCAACGGATTTTCACGGCGGCGCAGGATGCCAACCCCAAGCGGGTTCGCAGTCTGCAACGCCTGATGCTGCGGTCGTGGGCCAACGTGCTGGTGACGGTGCGCAGGGTGACGCAGACAAATACGGGACGCCACACCGCGGGGGTGGATGGCGTGGTCGTGTTGGATGACCAGTCACGGGCTGCGATGGCGGTGTGGCTTGCAGACAATGCGATCACGACCAAGCCCTCGCCGGTACGGCGGGTGTATATCCCAAAGGCCAATGGCAAACGCCGACCACTGGGTATTCCGACGTTAATCGACCGTGCCATCCAAGCGATGGTGGTCAATGCGTCAGAACCCGAGTGGGAGGCCCGTTTTGAACCGAATGTCTATGGCTTCCGGCCAGGACGCGGCTGCCATGACGCTATTGAGGCAATCTATCTGACGTGTGCAGGAAAGACCCGGTACCGTATGTGGGTACTGGACGCTGACCTGGCAGCAGCGTTTGACAACATTAACCATGACCATCTGTTGTCCATGCTTGATGGGTTTCCTGCGAAGGGACATATCGCAGCGTGGCTGACGGCCGGCATCATGGAAGACGGTCAGTATCATGCCACCAAAGCGGGAGCACCCCAAGGCGGATTGATATCACCGTTGTTATTAAACATCGCTATGCACGGCATGGAAGAAGCCGCTGGGGTACGCCGACACGCTGCGCACAAAGCGGCACTTGGTGACCGAGTGATCAAGTGCGCGCCAGTGCTCATTCGCTACGCGGATGACCTGGTCGCGCTGTGTCATTCGGAACAGGAGGCTCTTGCAGTCAAACAACGACTGGCAGTCTGGTTACGGCCCCGGGGGCTGTCGTTCAACGAGGATAAGACACACATCGTGCACCTGTCCGAGGGGTTCGACTTCTTGGGGTTCAATATCCGCCGTTATCCCAACGGGAAGCTGCTGACCAAGCCGTCCAAGGCTGCGATGCTTCGGATACGTGCGCGCCTGGGCCAAGAGGTCACCAGACTCAATGGTGCAAACGCCCAGGCGGTGATCGGAACGCTCAATCCTATTCTTCGAGGGTGGGCGAGCTATTACCGTACTGGAGTCTCGCAACGGTCCTACAACCAACTCGATAGTTGGTTGTAGGACCGACTCTGGCGCTGGGCACTACGACGCCACCAGAATAAGGGCCGACGCTGGATCAAAAACCGCTACTGGGATCGTTACCGCGCTTCGCGCAACGACCGCTGGGTTTTTGGTGACCGGGACACCGGCCAGCACCTGACCAAGACCGCCTGGACGCCGATCGTGCGCCACATTAAAGTCAAAGGCAGGGCATCACCTGATGATCCTACTCTGACCGAATACTGGCAACAACGACGTCGACGGCCACCACTTCCCACACCTGCAGCTGCCCTGGGCTTGCTTGAGCCGGATGAATAGAAACTATTCACGTCCGGTTCTGAGGGGGCCCCGGCGCAGCAATGCGCCAGGGCTACCCGACTCTTGGAACAGCTCTCCAAGAGCGCGGACTCCCAAGAGCTCAAGCGCAACAACCCCTAAGACACGCTTACCTGCAGTTGGTGGACGCCAACGTGACTACCCGTCAGGCCGAAACACTCACACCGGGATATCGCGGTCCCTTATCTGTCAGGATGGGAAGAGACCAGCGGCTCTTAGCAAGTTCACTTTTGATAGGGCAGCCCAGTCGTCGAGGGCGCAAGGTGTCTAATAGCCACGAGATGGGTCATCCATTCATCAAAACCTGCAGCACTCCAATTCCACGGCCAGTCGTTGGTGAACTGCTGAAAATTGCTCACGATATTCAGCGACGTGCGAACGGTAGATTCCTTGAGGTATCTGCCACCACGCTGTTGGTCACTCCACCCCTCGAGCATGGCATTGAAAACAGATTCTTCCTCGTCCAAGAAGGCGACACCAGCGACCAAGAACAACGAGGCAGCTCCCGGCGGCTTCTGAATTGTCACGAAAACCCCTCTCGTTTAATGCACGATTCGTGCATTAAACGAGAGGGGTTTATCGCCTTTATTCCAGTCCCACAACCCTCTTTAACGCGTAGAGGAAGGTACCATTTTCGGAATATCAGCCCTTTTCAACAGGCCTTTCGACGGTTTCAGAGGAATATCAACTAGTTCAGCTGGTGCAGACATGTGGTGGCCACACCCCAGATCAACAGATCCGATAGTTCGGCAACGGTGACGTCGGGGTACTCCGCATTTTCGGCTTGCAGTACGACGCCGCTGGGCGTGATCCGTAGGCGTTTGACGGTCATTTCGCCGTCGACCACCGCGACGACGACGTGCCCGTCGCGGGCTTCAATGCCCCGGTCGACGATGAGATTATCGCCGTCGTAAATGCCAGCACCTTGCATCGAATCACCCGAGACTCGCACGATAAACGTGGATAGCTCATCGCGGATGAGCATCTGGGTCAGATCGATTTTGGTATCCGAATAGTCTTGCGACGGTGATGGGAATCCGGCTGGTACTCGGCCGACACCAGCGGCGACCATTCGACCGTTGGTCGGCACATGCGTGTAGATCTGGTCTATTTTCATCCCGAACACTCCCTCGCTCGGTTATCAGTCTAATCGGTTTGGGGAGCTCTACGATCGATAGTTGATGTAGGACATGGGTGGCTGAACGAGCCCGTTGAGCCGATCAAGTTCTTCAAAGCGAGCATCGTAGAACCCTCAATGGCTGCGGTGTACTTTCGCCGAAAATGTATTGAGAAGCCTTGCGCCGTCTCGTCCCTGTCCGGCTCATCAACGCCCACACCTTGCAGTTCAAAACGTGGGTACTGCAGCTCTTCATGCAACCAGATATACGCCAGCGAATTATCGAACCGGTCCTAGACCAAATTCACCAGAGTCTCGCCGTTGCCGTAGCAAACCCAGCACCACGACCAAACTGCTGTGGTTCAACCGTCAGGCATCCGGCTTTTTCAAAAATTCTGAGAAGGCATCAGACAATCCCTTGCCCTGCTTAGCGCTGATCAAATTAACGTAGAATACAAGCGCTTCACTTCGCGCGGCGAGATAGCACGTCTACCAGCATCCGAATAATGACGAGCGCGAGGAAGACCGCGAATACGATATTGGCAATCTCCGGGCTCAGTGCGTGCGCCGTCCACACTCCTAGGGGCGTTGCCAATGCGGCGGCAGCACCGATGGTCAGGGCGGCTGGCGGGTCGACATTTCGACGTCGCACATTGGCAATCGTGCCGGACATGCCGGTGGCAATCACCACGAGCAAAGATGTGCCTTTCGCGACGAGGTCACTGGCACCAAACAACACGACGAGCAGCGGCACGATGATCACTCCCCCACCGATGCCCAACAGCCCGGACATCACGCCGGTGAAGAGCCCTAGGGCGACCAGTCCGGCGCCGAGCAACCAGTCCATCTCGACGACGGCGTCGCGGGATGGGATGACCACGAACAGCGAAGCGATCACGAGCAACATAAACACGATAAATCCCCACCGGACGGCCCGCTGTGGCAGAACGGTCAACAACCACGAACCAATCGGCGCACCAACAATTGACCCGGTGGCCAACAGTACGGCCATCAGCAGATCCAGGTTGCCTTCGATCGCGTAGGAGATGACACCGACGATCGCCGGCAGGACGACGGCAAGCAGTGAGGTTCCCGCGGCGATGCGCGTGTAGTACCCGAAAAGATATACCAGCGCTGGCAACACGATAATCCCACCACCGATACCAAACAGCCCAGATGAGACACCCACGGCCAGACCCAACAGGATGAGTCCGAACCAATTGCGTTGTGCTGGGATGGTGTATGCCGTCACGGGCCCTCCGCTCGATGAGATGTTGCTACCGGGACTGAGAGTAGCACCATCCCGTCATCGGTTTTACCTATGAGTCTGATCGGAACAATTCGTTTTACTTTTTATGAAACTTAACACAAAGTAGAGGGAATCAGATCACATGATGTAAATCACGAAGCCTTGAAGGAGTTTGAGTGCAACAGGAACTCGATCTTGCACCACGCATCATCACCCTGGGGACTGCCGGTGGGCCACGCTGGTGGTCCTCGCGTACCGGACAGCACCGCCATGGGATTGCCACGGCCGTCGTCGTCGGCGATCAGTACTACTTGGTCGACGTCGGTCTCGGCGTTGGACGGCAGTTGGAACGCGCGGATTTATCATTCGATGACATGCGCGCCATGTTCATTACCCACCTGCATTCCGACCACACGGTGGACTTGCCCAGCCTGCTGACCATGGGGCTGTATGCTCGCGATATCGAGGCCAACGGACCGATTAAAATTTTCGGTCCCGGCGACCGCGGCATGCTGCCCCCGGTATCCGAACGCGCCGAAGTCGCCCCGCAACCGGTGTGTCCCGACAATCCGACGCCGGGCACCTACGGCATGGTGCATTCGATCGTCCAGGCCTACGCGACTGATCTTAATGACCGGATCTTGGATGCGCTGCGCCCTTCACCGCTGGATTGCTTTACTGTCCAAGATATTGAGATCCCTGAGGACATTGGTTATCACCCGAATGACAATCCAACCCCGGCGGGCATGGCACCGTTTGAGGTCTACCGCGATGATCTGGTCACGGTGACCGCGATTCTGGTCGAGCACCCACCGGTGGCCCCGGCCTTTGCCTTCCGCTTCGACACGGTGGCCGGCTCGGTGACCATTTCGGGCGATACCACCGCCACCGACAACCTGGTGACCCTGGCGCGCGGCACCGACCTGCTGCTACACGAAGCCATCGACTTCGACTGGGTCGAACGCGCCTATGGCGGCGGCAAAACCCAGACCGATCAGGCCTCGATCGATCATCACCGCAAGTCACATACGTCTCCGGAACAGGCCATCGAACTGGCCGAACGCGCCGGTGCCGCCCGCTTGGCGCTGCACCACCTGGTCCCGGGCAATACGCCGGCCGAACGCTGGGAAGCCCTGGGTGAAACTTTCGCCGGAGAATTCTTTATTCCACACGATCTTGATTCAATTTCTTTTGCGCACCAGGATGCCCTGGCTGTGCCAGACCTGAAGGTAGGTGTCTAACATGACCCAGACGCTTGACTCCCAGGACACCTCGAACCACGAGCTGTCCGAATCGCTAAACACCACCACGATGCGCCGCATCCTAGCCTCGAGCTTCTTGGGCTCGATGATCGAGTTCTACGACTTCATCCTGTTCGCCACCGCGGCATCCGTGGTCTTTTCTCAGGTCTTCTTCGTTGACCTGGATCCGGGTCTGGGCCTGTTCCTATCCTTCACCATTCTGGCGGTCGGCTACGTTGCCCGCCCAATCGGCGGCATCCTGTTTGGGCACTTCGGCGACAAGATCGGCCGCAAGGGCGTGCTGGTCACCTCGATGATGCTCATGGGTGGCACCACCGTAGCCATCGGTTTGCTCCCGACGACGGCGGCAATCGGCGTTGCCGCTCCTGTCATGCTCACCCTCTTCCGCGTCATCCAGGGCCTGGCCGTGGGCGGCGAATGGGGTGGCGCAATGCTCATCGCGCTGGAACACGCTCCGGATAAACGCCGTGGCTTTGCCGCAAGCTTCGCCAACATGGGCGGCCCAGCCGGCGCGGTCCTAGCGACCATCGTCATGAGTATCTTCACCATGCTGCCCGACGAACAGTTCCTCGCCTGGGGCTGGCGTGTACCATTCCTGCTGTCCGCCGTCCTGGTCTTCATTGGCCTGGTCATTCGCATGAAGGTCCACGAATCTCCGATCTTCCAGAAACTCCAGGACGAAGCCGACGAGCGCAAAGTCCCACTGCTAGAAGTCATCTCCAAATACCCCAAGAACCTCATCCTGGGCATCATCTCGGGCATGAGCTCCTACACCGTGCAGGGTCTGATGACCGTGTGGGGTATCGCCTACGTCATCGACAGCGGCCTGGACTCCACCCACGTGCTGTGGGTCAAAGCCCTCGGCGCAGCCTCAACCGTGGTGGTCGTCTGGTTCGCCTCGCAACTGTCGGATAAATTCGGCCGTCGTCCGGTCATGATGGGCGGCATGCTGCTGGGTGCGGTCTTCGCCTTCCCTGTCATGTTCATGCTGGATATGACCAACCTGTGGATGTTCGCGTTCGCATTGCTGCTCACCCAGGGTCTGGTCCAGGGCAGCATCTTCGGACCATTCGGCGCATTCTGTGCCGAAATGTTCCCAACCCATATCCGCTACACCGGTGCCTCGCTGGTCTACCAGACCTCATCCACCCTGGGCGCTGGCTTCACCCCGATGATCGCATCATCTCTGGTGGCCTTCGCCGGCGGTGAGCTGTGGCTGATCGCCGTGGTCTGGATCGCCGTCTTCGTCGTCGCCATTGGCGCCACCATGTTAGTCAAAGAAGGTCGCACCGCCGACCTTGAAGGAACCAAGTTCTAACCTACGACGACGCCGTATTGGGTGCGCGATTGGATGCCGTTTGAGCATCGAGTCGCGCACCTTCTGCTGTGCACACCGCAATGAGCTCGGTCAGGCGTCGACTGTGCCGCTGCTGCACAAACGCAATACAAATGTCACTGGGTTCGAAATTTTCCAACGGGATCGTCACCAACGGCAACCCGTCATAGGAGACATCCACCGGTGGACGCTGCACCAGCACACTCCACCCCAGGCCCCGGGCCACCAGCCCACGAACGGCTTCAAAACTGGTCGAGCGCCACTGGATATTGGGTTCGATCCCACCGGCACGCAGCTTGGGCAACTGGTTCTCACTGACCGCCGGCACATCCAATAACACATACGGGTCATCACCAAACTCAGCAATCGTGGCACTGGTGCGTCCGGCCAACCGATGCGACGGCGCCACCAGAGCATAGCCCTGACCCTTACGGATCACCTGGTGGCGCACCCCATCAATGAGGTGACCGGTATGGGTGAAGACCGCATCGAAACGGCCCTCGAGCATCTGGCGCTGCAATGCCTTGCCATCGCCCTCAACAATCCGCACCGAAACCTGCGGGTTGGGCACAATGAAATGTTCGGCCAGAAACGGCACCCAAAACGGGGCGACGGCCGAATAAATCCCGATGTCCAGTGGTCCCACAAGTTCTTCGGAACGGTCGATCATCTCCTGCTGGACATCGGCGGCGCGAGCCACGAGTTCTCGAGCGTCCGCTAAAAACCTTCTGCCCGACGACGTCAACTGAATTCCGTGACTGCGGGTGCGCACCATCAACTGCTGCCCGACAGCGCGTTCCAGTTCATTGAGTGACTGCGACATCGCCGCCTGAGAAATATGCACTTGGGCGGCAGCAGCCGTCACCGTCCCGACCTCGGCTGCGGCAATGAAATGCTGCAGCTGTCGCAGAGTAAAACGAAACGGATCCACGGGTTTCTCCCTATTGAAATTTGAACATCAGCAACATCTTAGAGCGGCAGGTCTGTCCCGCAAGTTTCTTCAATATACGTGGCAGCATCCTGGATCTCAGGTTCTTGAAGTTGTTCTTCAAGCCCGGAACGCACCGCTTCCAAGTCCCCGCCGGACGAGGCAATCGCAGAGTTCAGTGTTTCACTCATCGTATCGATGGAGTGTGCCAGTTCGTCGTCCTGGGCTTCGTCCGCGATCGTTTCGATCTCGGAGAAGCCGTCACTGACATGTGCAAGGATCTCGCCAAAACCCATGGTGTTTGCGTCGATATCACTAAATTGTTCGATGACGCCGTGGAATCGTTCGCAGGTGACTTCCGGTGGATCGCCGGCTTCCTCAAGATTGTCCTGGCCACCGCACCCGCTGAGCACTGCGAGCGCTAGGACAGCGCAGAGGGTGGACAAGGTCTTTTTCAGTCGCACGGCGTTTCGCCAATCTCTTCGGGATCGGTTGAAGTCAAAAATTACTCTATTGCTCGCATTGGCAAGCTGTCTATTACCCGGTGGGTGGCACGAGGACCCCGAGTTCTGTGCGCCACCAGAACTGACCGGTCTCCCGGCGCTCTGCGGCAGTGGCATACCGGTATTCATAGATTTTCACCCGGATAAGCACCGGCGGCTGACCGTCAAACGGATCATGGCGCAGTAGCTTTCGGATGGCCGGGTCGCCGTCCAAGATCTTGTCCAGGAGGCAGCGGAACCAAGGCTGATTTGGGGATCCCAGCGCCAAGAACCACATCATCCAGTCCAGGCGCAGATGATACGGGGCGACTTGCGGTGGCCTCCTGAACGGGTCACCGGGTTTGCCTTTGAATTCATAGGCCTGCCACCCGTTGTCCTCCGAGGGGTTGGTGTGCAGTGTGCCTTCGATGATAATCTCGCGTCGGGTGTGGGTCATTGCCCCGAATGCTCCGTAGGCGTTGACCAGGTGCCAACGGTTGAAACTGGCATTCATCAACTGATGAGGAGAAAAGAGGTTGCGCAGTGGTTGCCAGCTCAGCGCACACAGGCCAATGAACACGACCCCGGTGAGCACCAGCCACCAGACCGGAGACTGGACCGTCACCTCGCCGTTGAGCACTGCGGCAACATACTCCCAGCCCCAGTCCGGCCAACCACCACCGACAAGGGCATAAAGAAACGAGTCGCTGATGGCAGAAAAAGCGATCAGAATGGTCAGCCAGTTCAGCCACGCGTAATTGCCGGTGATCACCAGCACCAACTGACTCAAAATAATCACGACGGCAGCAATCGAGGCCACCGGCTGCGGGAAGAACAGCAACCAGGGCATGACCAATTGGATTACGTGGCTGCCCAACGTCTCGGATTTATGCCACCACTGCGGCTTCTGGTGCGCCCATCGACTCACCGGATTGGGCATCGGCTGGGTTTGATGGTGATAGTTCATCGCGGTCAAGTTCCGCCAGGACTTATCGCCACGCATTTTGATCATCCCGGCACCGAACTCGACGCGGAACAGCGTCCAGCGCAGAAAAAGCAGAACCAGAAACGGTGGTGCGCCGTCGGGGGTTCCAAGAAATGCGACGACGAAACCGACTTCTAACAGCAGCGATTCCCACCCGAAACCGTAGTAGTACTGACCGATATTGACAATTGATTGATACAGCCACCACATGAGCAAAAAGACCGGGATGGTGGTCCACGCTGGTCCCAACTGCACCAACCCGGCGACGACGCTCAGGCTGAGCACCATGCCGATGACACATACGATGCGCAGCAGCCGGTCACTATATGGAGTGAAGCGCCAGCGGAACAGGCTGGGCTTATCGCGCGAGCTGGTGCGGGCAATGTATTCGGGGGCTGGAGTGAGTCCGTTTTCGCCCAGAAGGGCTGGGAATTGATTGAAGGCCGCCAGAAATGCGGTGCAGTAGATCGCGGCCACCCCGCGTAAGAGCACTTCGCGTGCGATGGTGTAATCGGTGGCCTCCAACAGCGGAAGCCAAGTGTTCCAATCCATTGTCTTTCACCCGCTACATGTACGCTCGCATGTTCTGCGCGTTGAATCCCGGTATGTGATCACCTTACTCCGATCGGTCTATCCCGTGATCACCTGACCACCTACACTTGAGGTCAGACAGCACATCGAGCCGAAGGGTTAGTCATGACCGATACGCAACAACTCTTACCCCATCTGATGTTTCAGAATGGGCGCGCTGAGGAAGCAATGAACTTCTATGTCGAACTGTTCGACGGCGAGGTCCTGATGTTGCAGCGTTACGGCGACGAAACGCCCGATATGAACGGCAAAGTACAAATTGCCACACTTCGTATCGCGGGCGTAGAGCTCAACGTTATGGACAGCCCGGTCCCCCACGAGTTTGATTTCACGCCGTCGATGTCCCTGTCTTTCCGATGCGAATCCGAAGACGAACTCGATCGAATGTATCAAGCGCTCCTAGAGGGCGGCCAGGCAATGATGCCGAAAAACGATTACGGCTTTGCCCCGTTTGCGTGGCTCAACGACCGCTACGGGGTGTCCTGGCAGCTCAACGTTACCCCTCACCACGAGTAAAAGCGCAACCGGGATGCCCGTGCATGATTCAGGAAGCCTGGCCGGGGTGCACGTCGTCACCATTGCACCCAATCTGCCCGGCCCGCTCGCCGCACGACACCTGGTGCAACTGGGTGCTTCCGTCACGAAAATCGAAGCCCCGCATGGCGATCCGGCCCAGGCGTTTCCGCAATGGTTCCAAGCACTCAACGCGGGACAGATCCGCAAAACCCTAGATTTGAAAGTGCCCGAGGACAGGGAGCAGTTCTTCGAGCTGCTGAGCGGTGCTGATCTACTGCTCTCGTCGATGCGGCCGAGCGCAGCTGACCGACTCGGTCTTTACGAGATGGTGGCCCGCGCACAGGTTGCCCACATCGAAATTGTCGGCGATGTCGAAGCACCCGATGAGCCTGGTCATGATCTGACCTATCAAGCCGCAGCCGGATTATTAAACCCACCGGAGATGCCACGCGTCCCCTGGGCCGATGTACTCGGCGGCTACGAGGCCACGATTGCAGCGCTGGACGCACTCCGCGAGCGCGAACACGCCCAAAAGATAGGTAATGACCAGGCCGTTCATCGCAGAGTGGGGCTTAAGCAGGGAGTCGACGACGCCGCGGAAGCGTTTCAGATCGGCGCGACCGCACCGGGCCAGATCCTCTCTGGTACTCACCCGCAATATGGAATGTATCAAACCCAAGACGGATGGATCGCGGTGGCCGCCATCGAACCGCACTTTCATGCAACGCTCACCGCACTGCTAGGTGATAGCCGCTCGACCCTTACAGAACATTTTTCCAAACGTTCGACCGCCCAATGGTTGCAGTTCGCCAAGCAACACGATCTACCGCTCGCTGCGGTCGAGAAAAGGTAAGTCGTAGTCTCTATGCCGAGCTCCACTGCAGGAATCTTCGGCTGCCATGAGTGCCTCGGGGCAGTGAGATATCTTTAGAGGAGACGCGTGGTTCTGACATCCATGCTGCAGGCGATTGGGCTGTTCCTCGCCACGAATATTGACGACGTCGTCATTCTGTCACTGTTCTTCGGTCGTGGCCAGGGCCAACCCGGAACCACCGGCCGCACTCTGCTGGGACAGTATCTGGGATTCATCGGCATTCTTGGGGCTGCCGCGCTAGCGGCTTTCGGTGCGCAAGCTCTGTTACCTGCAGCAGTGCTCCCCTACTTCGGGCTCATTCCGTTAGCCATCGGTCTGTGGGCAGCGTGGCAGGCCTGGCAGCACAGAGGTCTAGACGGTGACGACGCGCAGCTGGGAACCCAGCGAGTGTCAGCCTGGACCGTTGCCGCCATGACATTTGCCAACGGCGGCGACAACATCGGCGTCTATGTCCCAGTTTTTGTGAGCGTCAGCTGGCACACCATCCTGACCTATTGCATCGTCTTTTTATTGCTGGTCGGAATCCTGGTGTTTCTTGCCAAATGGATCGCTTCCAGAAAACCTATCGCCGAAGCGCTAGAACGCTGGGAACATGTTCTCTTTCCGACCGTACTCATTGGTCTGGGGATCATCATTCTCGTAGGCGGAGGGGCCTTTGGGTTGTAAATAAGGACGGCGGTTCCGGTGACACTCGCTTCAGGGTCTCTGCGACGTGCCGGAGGCGGGCAGGAGTTCGGAAATTAGCCGCTGTACTCGGGCTTTGATGTCGTCGCGAATCCGCCGGACCGCCGCGATCCCTTGGCCTGCTGGGTCGTCGAGTTCCCAGTCTTCGTAGCGTTTACCAGGATAGATCGGGCAGACATCCCCGCAGCCCATGGTGATGACAACGTCAGAAGTCTGAACGGTTTCGGGCGCGAGGATCTTCGGGATCGCTGCGGTAATGTCGATGCCTTCTTCTGCCATGGCCTCCACAGCTATGGGGTTGAGTTGCTCGGCTGGTGCGGAACCGGCGGAGCGAACCTCGACCCGGCCATGACCGAACTCTCGAAGGTAGCCTGCTGCCATCTGAGAACGTCCCGCATTGTGGACACAGACGAACAGCACACCGGGAATATTTTCTGACACAGACATGATTTCTAGGCTCCTGTCGTGGTGACGGCTGTGTTTTCTTCTCGGCGGAAAGTGGGCACGGTGGGATCTCCGGGAAAGAGACGACGCCCTAACCATAAGGCGACATACACCAGCCCGACGAGAACCGGCACCTCGATCAGTGGCCCGACCACGCCGGCGAGAGCCTGGCCCGAGGTGACGCCGAAAGTCCCAATTGCCACTGCAATGGCCAGTTCGAAGTTATTACCCGATGCGGTAAAGGCCACCGAAGTGGATTTCGCATAATTCAGTCCCACCATCTTGGACGCAAAGAAACTGACCAAGAACATCAATACGAAATACAACAGCAGTGGGACTGCCATCCTGGCGACATCCAGCGGCTGCGATGTGATGGCATCGCCTTGGAACGAGAATAACAACACGATGGTAAATAGCACTCCGTAGAGTGACCAGGGCCCAATCTTGGGCAGGAAGGTCTCTTCGTACCACTGGCGACCTTTGGCACGCTCACCGAACGTGCGGGTGAGGAATCCGGCGAGCAACGGAATACCCAAAAACACCAGCACCGATACCACGATGGCGCCAATAGAAAATTCCGCCGACGTCGTCGCTAGCCCCAGCCAGGAGGGTAGTGCTTGGAGGTAGAACCATCCCAGTGCGCCGTAAGCGACGACTTGGAATACCGAGTTGATTGCGACTAAGACAGCTGCGGCCTCGCGATCACCGCAGGCCATGTCATTCCAGATGAACACCATGGCAATACACCGAGCCAGGCCCGCGATAATCAATCCGGTGCGATATTCCGGGAGATCCGGCAAGAATGTCCAGGCCAGGATGAACATGAATAGCGGTCCCAGCACCCAATTCAATACCAAGGACAAGATCAGCAGCTTGCGGTCCCCGGTCACCCGCTGGGTCTCGTTATACCGAACCTTAGCCAAGACCGGATACATCATGGCCAACAGGCCGACGGCGATCGGCACCGAGATCCCGCCGATCGTCATAGAATCCAGGATCGCATTCAGGCCCGGCACGAAACGGCCCAGCCCCAACCCGATTCCCATAGCCAGGAGAATCCAGACCGCTAACCACCGATCCAGAAACGACATCTCTTGTACCACCGGCGATTCCGTCGTCGCAGCGGTATTTTGCACAGCAGTGCTCATCATTTACACGAATCTCTCATATTGACGTTCATCAATGCATCGGATCTGAGACTACCCTGACACATTGATGACCGTCAATGTAAGATGGCGTCATGAGCACGACCATCGATGAAGCAACAGCCGCCGCCTCCACTACCCCGTGTTGCTCCCTGACAGCAGGACCCATAGGCGCCGCACAAGCCGAGCGCCTCGCCGAGATGCTCAAAGCGTTAGCGGATCCCACCCGACTCCGATTGCTTTCCCACATCACGGCACAGGGTTGCCAGGAAGTCTGCGATTGTGATCTCACCGAAGAACTTGGGATCACCCAACCCACCGTGAGCCACCATATGAAAAAGCTCGTCGACGCCGGCCTGATTACCCGCGAGCAACGCGGTCGATGGGCACACTATAGCGTCGTCCCAGAAGCCTTCGACCAACTGCGCAATTTTCTAGACCTCAGCTAACCCTAAGGGCGGCCGGGCAAGCTCTGCATGGAAGGAGACTCATGCGAATCCTAATTGTCGGGGCGGGTATCGCTGGGCCAACTCTGGCCTACTGGCTGCGTCGCGACGGGCACCAGGTGACGCTGGTTGAGTCTGCTCCGCAGTTGCGCAAGGGCGGGTACGTCGTCGATTTCTGGGGTGCGGGGTCTGAAGTCGCCGAACGCATAGGGCTCATTCCGCGCCTGATGCGCGAGGGCTACGTGATCAAAGAGCTCCGCGAAGTCTCAGCCGGCGGTTGGACGCTGGCGCGCGTCAACCCAGCAAAAATGATCGACGCCGCTGGCGGCCGGTATGTTTCGATTGCCCGGGCTGATCTGGCCGCGGCGATCTACGATTGCCTCGACGACGACGTGGAGACCATTTTCGGTGACACCGTGGCGGCGCTTGATGACGACGGCCAGCGGGTTCGAGTCGACTTTGCGCACTCTGAGTCCCGCGAATTCGACTTGGTGTTCGGAGCGGACGGTCTGCATTCAAAAGTTCGGTCGCTGGTCTTTGGTCCAGAGGCCGATTTCGAACGCCACGTGGGGCTGGTCGTCTGTGCCCTGGAGCTCGAGGGCTACCGGCCGCGCAATGAGCTGGTCGCCGTCACCCACACAACTATCGGTGTGCAAACCATGCGATCGTCGTTGCACCATGACGCGACCCTGGTGCTGTTTACCTTCCGCGACGATCGCCCCATCCCATTCCACGATGTGGCGGCACAACAAGAGCTGCTGCGCACCAGATTGCACGGCATCGGTGGTGAAGTCCCGAACATCCTCGAATACTTACCAAAAGCCAAGTCATTTTATATGGACCGGGCCAGCCAGATTCGCATGCCCACATGGTCTCGCGGCCGCGTTGCACTCCTGGGCGATGCCGCAGCGGCGCCCTCCTTGTTGGCGGGGCAAGGTTCAGCGCTCGCCATGGTGGGTGCCTACGTCTTGGCGGCACAGCTACGCCGTACCCAGGGCAACCACCAACAGGCTTTTGCGGCCTATCAGCGGCAGCTGCAACCCATGATTCAAGATAAACAGGATGCTGCCCTGCAATTAGACATCGCGTTTGCGCCAAAGGATCGCAAGCAGCTGTACATGCGCAATGCGACCATCCGCCTTATGGGGCTGCCATTCGTGTCGAAACTCGTCATGGCACGCAGCCTGCGCGATCCCATTGAACTCCCCAGCTGGTAACGACGACTAACTATCCCTCATGGTCTTCGGCCGAGGCTGCGGGTACCAGATAGTATTCGTCATCGGCTTCGAGGATGCCGGCACCGGTTGCAGTGATCACGCTGGGCACTGTGAGCACTCCTGCATCTTGCGGATCATAGGACCGCCCAATCGCACCGGTCAAAACATTGCGCGCTTCGACATTGCCCTCGGCGTTTCGCAGATATGCAATCGCCGCTCCGACACCGATCAGATCCGCGCCGTTGTGGGACTCTTCGTAAAGTTTGTGCTCCTCGACGTCATAGCCGACGATATTTTTGCCAATGGTCACCCAGGTTTGGCTCGACGGGTCCTGACCTGCCGCAGAAAGCTGGTCAGCGATCACCTGTCCATCAGTAAGTGTGACCAGGATCCGGTCCGTATCGTCGGTGCCAATGAGCACACCCCCGGACTGCTCTTCGGCGATCGGGTTCGGCGTCGGAGCCTTCGCAGTCAGCCGCTGTGTGTCCCAGGCGTAGTCATCCAGCGGGATGCTCCACTTGGGCTGTCCGGTGAGTCCGTCTTGGGCTAGGCCACTTGCGCTATGTGCTTGCACCTGCTCGTCGACAACTAACAGCACGATGCCGTGGAATTCCCCGAGGATCGCCACTTCGGGCGTCTCGCGCTCGTCGATGAGGACGTCGCCGGTAGCTGGATCCAGCACGACTTGTGGTCCGGACTCCCCCATGGCTTCTTCCGACGGTGCAGCAAACACGATCCCCGGACCGTGATGCGGGCCGGGGACCTCGACTGGGCCCCAGGATTGGTCGCCCGTCTGCAGGTCATAGGCGGCCGCAACGGTATGCCCAAAGGTCTGGACATCGGCGTCAATGTCGGTGAGGACCGCATAGCTTTGCTCGTCGTCGGCGGTGGTGAGGGTGAAGCCGGTGCAACTGAGCGGTCGTTGTGCTTCCCAGAGGATCGTCCCAGTGTCATCAACGGCTCGGAATGTCAGGATGTCGTCGTTATGTCCTGCGGACAAAAATACGTCATCGGCGCCGTGCGGTGGGGTCTGCCAGCCGGGTGCGACCAGGGCTTGGTGGGTGAACTGCAGCGGTACGCGCAGTTCGTCTTTCTTTACTTCGGTCGCCGGGCTGTTGACCTGGGCTGGTGCGGGATCATAGTCCGGTAAGGTTTGGCCTTGCGAGCTGTCGCCCCCGGAACCGCACGCGCTCAGGAGGACTGCGGCAGCCAGTGCCGCCCCGAAGCGCCACCGTCTCCGCGGCAGGATAGAGTGCAGCAAGACCATTAGAGCACTTCCTCTTCAGAGGGTTGCTGGACCTTCACCTGGTTGCGACTTCGTCGCACGGCCCAGATGGTGATCACCACAACGACGACTGCTGCAAGCAATATGGCGTCGACCAGTGGGTTCGCCAAGACACCGCTGTAGGACTGCAGGCCGCGTTGGATACCGGTAGGCAGCAGAGATGGCGCACTGACCAGGCCGTTAGTTGTCCAGAAGACGACACCCAGCGCGACGATCAACAGACCCGTGACGACCGAGGTGGTGTGGAGATCGCGACCCAGAAATCGGAATCCGCGACCGCGTAGCACCGAGAGTGCCCGAGGGCTGAGTTTGTGCCACACTGCGGCCAGGATCGTGAGCGGCACGACCATTCCCAGGCCATAGACAGCCAGCATGACTCCGGCGTTCCACGTATTGCCCTGGGCCACGGCCAGCGTGAGGATTGCACCGAGAATTGGGCCGGAGCAGAATCCAGCCACACCACTGGCGGCTCCTAAGAGTACGGTGCGGACGAAGCCGCCGCGGCTGTGAGCACGCTGCTGTAGCGATCCGGCACCCGGCAGTGCTTTCGACAAATCGAAACCAAACCCTGCGGCTTGCACCAGTCCTAAGAGAATCAGGATCACAGAGGTCGTCACGATGAGCGCACCCCGGTATTCGGTTAGCAGACTACCCACCGCGCCGAGTCCTAGCCCGAGCGGTACCAGTGTCACCACGAGTCCGAGGTAGAACACCCCGCCGTGTAAGAGCAGGCGCATGCGTTGGCCGATGACCGAGGCAAAGAATGCGGGTAACAGCAGCGCACCGCAGGGGCTCAATAGGGCGAGCACGCCACCGAGAAACGCTGTGACTAGACTGATTTCCATAGTCTATTCACTCCGACGCGTCGGTGAGTGCTTGATCCACGGCGTCAACAAACACGTCGGTGGGTTGTGCCCCGACCATTGGCTGGCCACCCACTATGAATGACGGCGTCGAGTATGCTCCGAGGTCAGTACCCAGGCGCTGATTTTCCAAGATCTGTTCCTGGACTGCTTCTGAGTGCATATCTTCGAGGAATTGGTCTGTGTCCAGTCCGAGCTCTGCGGCCAGGTCTAGGAGAGCTTCTTCGCTGAGCTCAGCGGGCTGCCTGATCTCGCCGTCGGCCAATAAGGCCTGATGGTATTCCATGTAGGAATCTTGTAACGCTGCGGCGTAGGCGGCATGTGAGGCGCGCACGGATTCTGGACCAAAGACATTCAGATCACGAAACTCGATGCGCAGCTGCTCGTCGTCGACGTAGTCCATCATGACCGGTAGCGTTTCATCCATCCAGGATGCACAGAACGGGCATTGATAGTCCGAGAACATCACCATCGTCACTGGAGCATCCACCGTGCCAATGCTCAACGGGTCCTCGCTGTCGCGTCGCTCGACGTGGCTCAGATCAATCTCGTCTTCTTCGCCCTGCGGGACAACATCAACGACCCCGCCCCCTTCACCTTCGGGCCTGTTTGCGACGTCGGAATCATTGGAACTCCCCGAACCGAAGAAGAGAAAATATGCCGCGGCAATCACGACAAGGGCGGCGATACCAACGATGACTGGGAGAAGCCACGGTGGTTTCGAACTGGAGGGTTGTTGCGGCAAAACGATTCCTTCATATACTTTACGTTTTCGATTTCCAGAGGACCATAGTTACTATGCGAGATAGTAACAACTCCGGCAGGCAACTATACATCATCATTACTATCAGGCATAGTAGATGCCATGCTCACAACCCTTGGATACGCCAAACAAGCCCTGGGTCAATGGACGGCGCGCCAAATTCTCATGGCGGCACTGGCCGCCATTGCCGTTGGTTTGCTCATCGGAATAGCGACAGTCCTAATCCCCAATCCCGTGTTCGCACGTGACATTCCACCAGTGTGGTGGAATTATCCTGTTTGGATTGTCACGTCTATTATCAGCGGAATGCTGATAGCCACCTATATCCAACCGGTCTCATCGGTGGACGAAGATGCCATAGCCCTTGACCCCAAAGGACGCCAAGGAAAACTCGGCATGCTCGGTGGTTTCCTATCATGGTTCGCTGTCGGCTGCCCAGTCTGCAATAAACTGGCGCTGATCGCGTTCGGTTACTCTGGTGCTATTACCTATTTCGCTCCGATCCAACCGTTTTTGGGGGTTGCGGCACTTCTGCTCACCAGCGTCGCCCTGCTGTGGCGGCTCAAAGGGCAGATCGTGTGCAGGGTGGCACCAACCCCACCTGCGAATCAGTCTTTCACTCAGGAGCACGTCAGCACACAGGAGCACGTCAGCACACGCCTATGACCACCGCACGAAACCACCCGGCGCCTCAGCTGGGAGAACTAGAACAACAAGTCATGAATCTCTTGTGGGACTCTAGTCCTCGCAGCGTCCGCGACGTCATGGATGTTCTGCCCAGCAATCCGGCCTACACCACCATCGCCACGGTCATGCAGAACCTCAAAACCAAACACATGGTGCGCTCCGAACGCAAGGGGCGATTTGTCCATTACCTCCCGCAGCTGAGTCGTGAAGAATACGTCGCACGACAGATGCATCAAGCGTTGGATTCCAGCCAGGATAAAGCCGCTTCGATCCTGCATTTTGTCCAAGACATGCCAGAAGAAGGACTACAAATGCTGCGCAATTACCTGGAGCAATCATGACTGCGTTACTCATCGCCGCGGTGTTGACCGTCACCGTCATCACCAGCGGGTTAACGAGCGGGATACTCGTCCGCAAGGCAGCACCCGCGTTGATGTTGAAACCCCGTGTGGCGGTAGTCGCGCTGTTGGCAACAGCCAGCGTCTGGATCGCCAGTTTCGCCGCGCTGGGCCCTATGCTTGCTTGGGGTCTGTCTGGACCCAGCCATGTCATGCCGGGAAACACCGGAGTGGTCTGTCAACGGTGTCTCAATGCGGCAAACCCGCTGCCATCGGGGTTAACAGTTGACACGTTCATCCCAATCATTGTCCTGCTGGCAGTGCCGGTCTTCCTCTGGCTGTTGATGGTCGTGAGCGGTTACCGGTACTTCCGCCGAAGCGTCAAACAACGTCGACGTCTCGAACAAGCCCTGCGGCACACGGCCTATCGAACACGGCTTGCTGGACATGATGTCACCGTGATTGAACATTCGCACCCTACGGCCTTTGCGCTAGCAAATCGTGGCTGGGGCATCGTCGTCTCTACCGCACTCCTCGAGCTGCTCACTCCAGATGAGTTGACCGCCGTTGTCACCCACGAAGCCGCACACCTGCGGCAACGACACCACCTCATCTTGGGCCTATTTCAGGGTGCAATTGCTCCGTTGCGTTGGGTTCCGCTGATTGCTGCCATAAACTCCGCGGTGCCGCACTACCTGGAAATGGCTGCCGACAATACCGCGCGTTACCGCACGAGTACACCGGTTTTGGCCAGTGCGCTATTGAAGTTGGGCGAAAGGTCTGGTCCGGGCGTCGCCCATCATGCGTGTGGAGCCATCGCGTTGCATGCGGCCGGGATTGACCGGATCCGGCACCTTGTCGCACCGCCCAACGGCAAACGCGGCCTAGTGTCTATTTCTACGATGGTACCTGTCACTGGGATTCTTCTTGCCGGTAGCCTCGTAGTCCACCTGCCGTACCTGAATGCCATCTTAGATGGCTGTTTGATGTAACCCTCACGTGATATCGCACCGCAACCATCTTCACAGGAGCCAGCCGATTTGACCACGTCCGTTGACACGATCACACCGCAACAGCGCCAACGACTCCACCGTCGCACCTTGCTCACGGTGGTGATGAGTCAAGCCTTCGGTGGTGCGGGACTGGCTGCCGGCATTTCCGTGGGCGCACTGATCGCCCAGGACCTGCTCGGCACCGAGGCGCTCTCCGGTGTACCGACCGCATTATTCACGCTGGGGGCCGCGCTGACCGCATTTCTGATCGGTCGTGCTACCCAACGAACGGGACGACGGCGCGCTCTGGGTTTCGGCTTTATTGCCGGCGGCATCGGCGCCATCGGGGTGGTCATCGCTACGCAAATTTCCAGCCCAGTATTCCTCTTCGCTTCGTTATTTATCTATGGTGCGGGGACGGCAACCAACATGCAAACCCGCTATGCGGGCACGGATTTAGCACCGGCACACCGCAAGGGCACCGCGGTGAGCATCGCCATGGTCGCCACCACCATCGGCGCGGTCGCAGGCCCCAACCTCATCGAACCACTCGGCGACCTCGCCGAACGCTTCGGCCTGCCATCACTGACGGGGCCCTTCCTGCTGGCAGCAGTCGCCTACCTCGTCGCGGGCAGCATTCTGGTAACCATGCTGCGACCCGACCCCTATGTGGTTGCCAAACAACTTCAGGCCCAAGACAGCGCGCAAGGCGTCGAGGTCACCGCCCCACCAGTCGTAGAGAAACCGTCGCGACTCGTTCGAGTCGGGGCACTCGTGCTCGTCATTTCGCAGATGGTCATGGTGGGCATTATGACGATGACCCCGGTGCACATGCGCGCTCATGATCATTCGCTGGGTGCCGTCGGACTGGTCATTGGACTCCACGTCGCGGCCATGTGGTTGCCCTCCTTAATCACCGGACCGTTAGTCGACAGGGTCGGTCCCCGGCGCATGGCGATTTCCGGGGGTATCGTCCTCCTAGCCACTGGACTGCTGGCTGCTTTTGCACCCGCTGAGAATCTGGTCGCACTGGTGGTTGCCCTGATGTTGTTGGGCATCGGCTGGAATATTGGACTGGTCTCTGGCACCACGCTGATTGTGCACGGGACCCAGCCCGACACCCGTGCCGCCACGCAAGGCAGCATCGACGTGTGGTATCAAATTTTCGGTGCGGGTGCCGGGGTATTTTCTGGAGTGCTCATGAGCGCGGCAGGATTCGGCATCCTCACGGTGGTCGGTGGGATCTTGGCGCTGATCATTGTTCCTGCGGCCGTATTAGCGCCGAAAACCCACGCCGATGCGGTTACTGAACGTCGCTGACAGCTCTATTCTCCTCAGTGGGTAGCCGCCGGAAATCTTTGGCATCTGCGGCATGGCCCAATAAGGTCCCACCCTGGGCTCGTCGCTGCGAGACCGCACCGAATTTGAATTCATATGGACCCGGCTCAAACTGCGCGGCCACGCCCTCGACGTTGTCTTGGCTCGTGCCGACCCGGTAGACAACGGTTCCGCAGTCACGGGTCTCCACCGCGACATACCAGGGTACCGAGGAGTTTCTACCACCGCGCTGGGTCTTAGCGCTCATGACCTCGCACTCGACCCACGTGAGGTTCTGGGCATCTCGCCAAGGATCAGTGAAAGCCCAGGTCATGAAGAGCAACCCACCGAACATGATCAACAAGGTCACAACGGTTTGAGTCCGGGTCGGGGTCTTGTTTCGACGACGTGCCATCACGACCCCGAGGAGATGTCCTCAACCACCCAGGTCACCCGACCCGGATAGTCGTAGCTATAAGACACCTGCATATTCGTAGCTTCGTCACCCATGACGAAGTATCCCAGCTGGCCGGTCGCGCACTGTCCGGCCTCCAGCTCGCGTGGTTGCAGCGGATCCTCAACGTCCTCCACGTCGTGTGCGAATTGTGACGGCTCACCGTGAGTCATGGAGAACAGCTCCGGGTCCACGAAGTCCTCGTCCTCGGCGGCGCAATATTCGATATCCGCCACCAGATGCACGCCCGTGAATGCTGCGAACTCGCTATCCTCGCCCGGTTCAAACTCGGCCACGTCAACGGTGACGCGCGACCAGTTCGCCAACGTCGCAGTCTCTCCCGCTGCCGTTTTGACCTGCTCTGCAGCACGTTCCGGCTCATCTTGTCGAGCCTGCGGCGGGTCCATGTGCTCGGGTGCCGGTTCGCCAACCTCGCGCAACCCTTCCGCCCAGGACATCAACACCGCAAACATGATGATGGCCACCGGCGCTAACCCAACCGCCCACTTGAGCATCCGCGACTTGCCAACCTGCCGTCGGACCTGCGCTGTCGGGATCAGGTCGCCGGCGGTAATCCGCGGCACGCCCTGGGTACGCTGGGTGATCAACTCGCGCAGCTGATTTTGTTTGCGATACACATCGAAAATGACGTCCACCGTGCGGTACTGGTCATCGATGAGCACCACGGCATCAGATGGGTCCTCGATCACCAGCGCCAGGTTGTGTACGTCCACCACATCGACCGTCACCGCGCCGTGGCCACCAGCATAACGATGCTCGATGACGCCGGTGCCGATCACCAGGTGGTCGCGGCCAGCTTTTCGCTTGAATTTCGGACCATCCGCGGCGGGCAAGGCCTGGTCAATCGGTTCGTACCCGGCCGGAAGGTGCGAGAAGGGGTCTGTGTAGAACCGCATCGTTGCCCGGGCCTGCGCTACCGCCTGGTGCGTGGCATCCAACGAAGCGAATTCGTCATCCAGACCGTGGACCCGACGGGCTAGAATTCTACTGAGCGGCCGGTTGTCGACCTCGAACTCCACGGCGTCGGCAATCCGGTGATCCGGAATCGGTTTGGAGACAATCAACTGCTGGATCTGCGAGCGCTGTTGCCCATGCAAAATAGCATCCACGACCATCAGGGTCGCCAACGTATCCGGACCCACGGACACCAGAGAAACTTCGATGCCCAGATCGCGCCGGGTCACGTCATGAATATGCTGGACCGTTTGTTGGGCCAGCACTCGCACGGCGGCGGCACCATCGGCCGAACTGGGCACCATGACCGAGATCAACGGATAACCCGCACGAAATTCCATCCCGCCCGGGCGCGCATCGGCACGATACCGCGAACGCTCCACACCCGCCAATCCCCCGGTAGGTGCCGCAAATGCGTTGGAGATCAGCTGCTCGGTATTCGTGCACATCACCGCCCGAACCTGGCCCGCAGCGGGATTCAGGTGTCCTAACAACATAAACGGGTCACCCGCAGCCTGTGGTTGCACCACCTGCGAGGCGGCTAACGTCAACGAGGTCAACCCAAACCGGGTCGTGATATCCCGCGGGGCTGCTGAGATCCGTACATCCACCGGATCGGAGATGTCCACCGTCTGGCGGCCTGCCAAAACGTCAGCCAACCGCTGCCACGCCGCCGACAGGGTCGCTACATCCCCGCGCATGCCAATGGTTGTCGTATCAGAACCCACCGTCACCGACACTTCCGGCACCGAAGCTCGCCCAAAACCGGTCTCGACGGGGCGCGACAGCTCCGTCTGCAACATGCCCGCAGCCAACTGCAGGGTCCCAAACTCCTCGACTGGCTCATGCACCAACCCGTAACCGAGCACTAAGCTCAGGTACGGTCCGGTCTCCGGGGTCTCAAGTACGTACCAGTCATAACCATCAACTTCGCGCCACTGCATCCTTCGATACTAACCATTGCTTCCACCTTGCAGCGTGCATGACCGACGACGACACCACCGTCGTAGAATCGACTCGATCCTACCCCTGCCCCAACCGTTTGAGGAGGCACCCGTGAGCCACGCGCAGCCCGTTGAACCCAAGGCACCCAAGACGGTGGGCCAACGCCTGGTGGGATTAGCATTTCTACTCATGGTCTTGTGGTTCCTGGTGTTGATTCCCTTTGGTTTCATATCGATGGGCGCCGGCTATCCCAGCGATCTGCGCTGGGGCGTCTGCAATGTCACGCAGGCCACCGCAGAAGAAACCCGCGACGACGAGCTCCCCTGGCGCATCGTCCTCGAATCCACCAACTGTCCCACCTTGATCTATACCGATGGGCTCACATATGACAACGCCCACGGCCTGGCCAGCACGTTCGAGCAGGCACCGTATGAGGTGCGCGTGCACGAGTCCGCGATCGACGTCGACGGCAGCATCCGCTATGCCAAGGAACTGAAAATCCACTCTTACCGGCCAGCGCCACAGGAAGGAACGTGATCCCATGCCACGGACCGGGCTTTTACAGGGATCTTTTAGATCCTCGATAGGCACCCCCGGTGGAGTCTTGTGGCAACCAATCTGTCCCGAATATGCGACCACGAAGCGTTTGAGAGTGAGCCTCGTCCTGTAATGCCGCCCCAAGGTGTCCACGTGCTCGCAGTTCCGGCGTGACAAACTGCGCGAACGCCGTCATATCCGGGCCACGGAGAGCGTAGTCGATGTTGAAGCCGTCAACACCAGCTTCTCTTACCCACCGTTCCAGTTCGTCGACGACGGTCTTGCCGGATCCTACAATGACGGGACCGCGAGCGCCGATGGACATATATGCTGCCAGATCGGCGATGGTCCATGCTCGGTCTGGGTCCATTGAGGTAAAGGATTGCAGTGCAGAACGGTTGCCTTCAATATGCACCTCTTGCAATACGTCGTCTGGCTGATATTTCGATAAGTCCAGGCCCGTCCAGCCAGCAAAGAGGGCAAGGGCCGCGTCTTGATCAACGTATTGGCTGTAATCGCGGTAACGCTGATAGGCTGCTTCATCTGTCTGGGCTGCGATAACTGTTACTGAGGTGATCAGACGCGCCGTTTCCCGGCGGCGTCGGGCAGCCTGGAGTTGTTGTTCTACCTGGTCAACTAACTGGCGCACGTTGTCCGGTGAGGTACCCGAGAAGAAAAGTGCCTCGGCATGTTTCACGGCAAACTCGATACCGCGAGGCGATGACCCTGCTTGGAAGAGTAACGGTGTGCGCTGTGGGCCCGGTGTCACCAGAGCCGGACCCGGGACAGTGAACCAGTCACCGGAGTGATCAATCGGATGGACTTTCTTCGGATCGATATAGGTGTTACTGGTGACATCACCAATAATCGCATCAGGCTCGACGGAAGCTTCCCATAAGCCGTAGACGACTTCCATGTACTCATCGGCGCGGTCATAGCGTTGGTCATGTGGCAGCAGGTCTTCACCACCGAGGTTGCGCAGTGCAGAGCGCTGGTACCCGGTAACGATGTTCCAACCGACCCGCCCATTGGTTAGGTGGTCCAAGGTGGCAAACGTACGGGCTAATAAATATGGCGGCAGATACGAGACATTGGCCGTGACCCCAAAACCGATGGTCGAAGTTTCGGCTGCCAGGGCACTGATCAACAGTAATGGATCAAGTGCCGGGTATTGCATGCCAGCACGAATTGCCGTTGTGCCGGTGCCTTCATAGACGTCGTACAGTCCCGAGACATCCGCGAAAAACATGGTGTCAAAGCCTGCTTCTTCCAGCATGGCCGCATGTTTCTTCCAAAAATGCAGATCAGAGTACTGGGCGTGCTGCGCCTCTGGGTGACGCCACAATCCTGAAGTTTGATGAGTTGGGACCAACATGTCCAAAGCACTGAGAAACATGCGTATAGTATCCCACGACGTCCGAAGCGAATCAGATTATAAGACTCCACATCCACGATGTCGCAACTCACCTACTATTTGCTACGGTTATCCACACATATGTCCCGCACTTGAGCTTCGTTAAAGAAATCGCCCCGGTGCTACACACGCGGCACTCCCAGCCAGGTGGCCTCACAGCCTGATATCTCAGCCGAAGCGTGCCTGCCCTTTAACACTGGGGCTGCCAGCACGCCAAGCGGCAACGGCCGTGCCCCATCGGAGTCGAAACAGCGCATCTGTAGCAAACAGCACTTAGTTGACATAGGTCTGTGGAGGCTGCGCCAACGCTTGGAGGCGATCCAGCTCTTCGGGATGAGCATCATAGAAAGCGCGGTGATTGGCATAAACATCGGCGGCGAGCATATTGCGATGTGCCTGCGCGGTATCTTCCCACTCTGGATCATCAACGCCGACTTTTTGGAGTCGAAACCGCCGGTATTGCAGCTCTTCCAGTAACCGGATAAACACTAGCGAGTAATCAAACCGGTTGTAATCAATATTGATCATCGTATCCCCGGCATAGAGCTTGTACCGTTGCATACCGACACCAAATCGATCAATGTCTTCAAACCGAACCTGTCGGTAGAACAGTTTGCCGAATCGAGTCCAGGCTTTCTCTCGGTTCACCCCAAAACGACGGAACAGCCCCATCAGCAACAACAGATAGCAAAACAAGGTGAATAATCCAGGCAGGATGATTGAGAAGATATCGTCACTCGTGCCGTCGAGATACTCGCTGATTGGTATCGGCATAATCAGCGTCATGAGCAGACTCAGTAACAACCCGAGCGGGACCCAGATCTTTGCTTGCGAAAAGACGCGAGGATCTTCAGGGTGCGTGCTCATCTTGCGCAATCGCCTCTGCACCGGGCCGCCTGCTGCTCCGGTGGCAAAAGCCGCACCGTGGCCGAGATGGTTCGATTCAACCATAAAAATCCTAACTCCCCTCACATACACCAGCTCAAGATACTGGAGTGTTCGTCGTCGATTCTATTGCTTAACTTTCTGTGGGTAAGCTTGCTCGAATACCACCCGCCATGGAACCTGCGTTTATCCAGTGATCATCCCGTCTGAGGTCGATACGACCGTTTTTGACGAACTGAGCCACCAGCATCTGAGCTCGAGTACGGGTGCACCAAAAACTCTCAGGGATCAGACCTTCCACGTCCCCAATAAACATGGGCTGTGCTTTCATATCATCCTGATTCTTAGCACTGTGCTCTGTGTAGACAGACCACGACTCATCGTCGATCTGGTCATCCGCATAGTAGATCACGACATGATCGTTCAGACCACCCGCAATTTCTAGGCTTCGACGATCGTCGATGAACTGCAACAGGGTCAGATGGTAGTCATCAAGTTGCTTGGCTAACTCATCAGGAGCCAACAGTGGTGTCTCAATTTTGCCAGCCGACGACCAAGCCTGTACCGCGAGGCCGTCAGTGCGATAGCCCTGCGTTTTCGTTGCCCGAGACAGCTCTGGTTTCCCGAACCCAAGAGCTCCCATCACATACCCCATGGGACTCATAAAAAACCAAAACTGGTCGGGCCGAAAATCACCCTCTCTGAAAGCAAACAGTGCTAGATACACAATGCCGAAGACCAGCAGGACGCCCCACCAGCGCAGCCGTATCCGTGAACCGAGGTGTATCCCGCCAAGGACCACAAACGTCACAAACGCCAGGACACTGACCAAAATTTGTTTGCCCAGATGCTCAGGTTGAGAGAAGAAGACTGGCCCCACGATCGCCAGCACAATAAAAATGCACAAGACCAGCATCGCGAGGATGGTATTCGATAAACCGTCTCACTGTTGTTTTTTCAACGCAATATCACTGTCCAATCTCGCAGGACCGATTCATCTCATTCAATACCGGATCGCCTTGTTGAGTGCGCCGATTTCTCTGACGCTGTCAATATCTCAATTCCGAATACAAAACTTACTCAGCCCATCGGAACTCCTGGACCGATGGGGCGATCGTGGGCCACCAGCCATCGGCCAGACGACGCGACACCCAACTCATTTTCAGTTCGTATGCGCCAGGTTTAATGGAGCGAGCTATCTGTTCCACGTTGTCTTCGGTCACGCCCTCAGAATAGATCACATCTTGGCAATCGGTCGTACGAATCTGCACCTTCCACGGCTGCATACTGGTGTTATCACCCTGAAACGGGGTGGCCTCGATGACTTCGCACGTCGTCCACCGCTGATCCAAAGAATCCAACCACGGAAACGACAACGCAACGGCCCCGACCACAACGCACACACCCAAGATCACCGTGGCGATGATCTTAGATCGACGTGTGACACCAGGCCGTCCGGGCTGATCGTCAGGCTGAAAATCGCTCATGCCGGTCCTTATTTCGCATGTAAGCCGACGGTTGGGTCACTACCCCCGGTCGCCACACCCTGCCAGAAGGATCTTGGCAGGTTGCCGCCGTCTTGGCCTGTGTCGCGCAGGCCTTCATTGATTGCGTTTGTTGCGCCACCAACGAGACGATCGCCGATCTGATCACCGGCGAAATGGCCCCAGGTATAAGGGCCGGTAGATCGTGGCCCAGCCGTACTGCCAAACATTGGTCTCGATACTACGCTGTTGCCCATCTGCGAGGAAACCGGCGAGAGTCGGGACGTTCCATAAGAGCCAACAGCACCCGTACCAAAACCGACTAGACCATTTTGCACGTAACCCTGCCAGGTGCGATTATCACCGCCGTAGACGTGGTAGTTCGCCACATTCGTGGTCGCTCCGCCGGTACCAGCCGAGATGGCGCCACGAGTAGTAGAGCTACGCAGGGCGGCGTATGTGGTCCGGGCAGTGGTACTTGCGTTCGGGTTCAATAAAACATCGGGGCGCACAACGCGCGCTGCTTGAGTCAGACCACGGGCTGCTAAACCGCTCGCACCGCCGCCGATACCACCGATCAGAGCGTCAGTGCCGACCTGACCCCAGTCGATTTCACCATTGGGGTGAGATGCCTGTTGGGAAATCACGGAGACACCGCCACCAATTGCAGCACCACCGGCGGCCATCAGCGCGATACCCGCGGGACCGCCAACGCCAGTCATCGTCAGGGCGACACCGCCAACGATGACGCCGACGGCAACGATGGACTCCCAGTTATCCTTGGTCCAGTCGACTGCCGCGTTAAAACCGGTGGCCAAAGGTCCCTGCAGACCATCTGCGTAGGCTTGGAGTTCTTCGTCGGTGATCGGTGCTAGCCCGTGCGGATCGATGGCATGTAGCGGATCGTTACCCGCATAAGAGTATGGGTTTGCAGCCCAGGCGGCACCCAGTGGCGCGGCCAGCGGGTCCTGCGACAAGAAGCCTGCCGAGGAAGGATCATAAGCGCGAGCTCCCATCCATTCCAGGCCAGCTATGCGCAGGCTGCCGTCGGTACCGAGGCCCACACCAGGGTGAGCAGAGACTTCGGCCAGGGTTTGCCACGGGTCCTGGTAGTGCGTGCCGCGTGCGGCGCGCCAGGTCGGTTTCTGCCAGGTAGTGCTGACGCCTGTCACACCAGCTGGGCCGGTGAACACGGACGTGCCATCAACCTCCAACAAGGATGGCACACCGGCGGCGATATCCCAGTGCAACCGGGTATCGTTGACATCAGTTAGCTCACCAAATGCATTGACCATCAGGTCAGTTTCGGTTGTGCCGTGTGGCGTTTGTTCGATGATGCCGCGCAACCAGCCGCGAGCATCCCAGGCGTATTTGGTTTCGGCACGGTCGGAACGTTCGTGGATCCGTTGACCCTGACCGTCGTATTCGAAAGTCGTCGTTTCACCATCAGGGTGTTTGACCATAAGTAATTGGCTTGCCTGGTCATAGACGTATGACGTCGTGCCGGCAGGCGTAGTGTGGGCGGTCATGCGTCCGGCGGCATCGTAGCTCCAGGTGGTTTCTGCCCCATCAGTGACGGCGGATGTGAGCTGTTGGCCGTCGTCGTAGGTATACATTGTGGTGCCGTGTTCACCGGTGAGTTCGGTGATACGACCGGTTTCATCGCGGCCCATATGAGTCACCGCCACACCCTCGGTAGAGGTATGGGTGTGGGCGACTGGGAAGCCGTCGCCGTAGGCCCACGTTTGCAGCTGGTCGGCAGCCCGGGCCTGAATGATACGGCCGTCGGCGTCGTAGTCGTAGAAGGCTTCACCAAAGGTGCCATGTTTGATGCGGGTGACCCGACCGGTCTGATCGCGGTGATACGAGATGCGCGTACCATCCTGGGTGGTCATGGCCTTCCGGTAGCCATCGGCGTCGTATTCCCAGCGGGCTTCTTCGCTGGACGCACCGCGGGTGGTGACCCGGGCGATGAGTTGGCCCAATCGGTTGTAGGTCAACAGGTGTTCGACTGGTTCATCGTAGGTGCCATCGGTGATGGTTGCGGTGCGCTGAGCGGTATCGCGGATTATCTGTGAGACTAATTGGCCGTTGGTGAAGACGGCGGATTCGCGGCCGGCGTCGTCGTAGGTGAATTCGGTGACATTGCCGTCGTGATCGGTTTGAGAGACCTTGCGACCGGCCGGGTCGTAGGTGGTTTTGATCGTGCGCTTGAGCGGATCGGTTACGACGGCGACGGCACCCAGGTGGGTGTGGTCGAACGTCGTGACGCCACCGGCAGGGTCGGTGACTTTCACGACGCGACCCAGGGCGTCGTACTCATAACGGGTGACGCCACCCAGGCCGTTGATCGCTTCGATCAGTTGGCCGGCGGCATCGTAGCGGAAACGGCGGTGGCCGTAGCGGGAGTCACGCACGGCGGTCAACCGTCCCAGTTTGTCGTAGCGGTAGGAGGCCACGCCCACGCCGGGGATGGTTTCGCTGATGATGCGACCAGCGGCGTCGTATTGAATGGTGCTGGTTTCACCCGACGGGCTGGTCCGAGCAGTGACGCGCGAGTCGGCGTCGTAGGTCAGTGTGGTGCGGGCCCCGGTGGGGTCGATGGCCACTGATGGGCGGCCACACGCGTCGTATTCGTAGCGCACGGTGCGGTGTTCTGGGGTGGTGATCGCGGTGATACGTCCGGCCAGATCGCGTTGGACTTTGGTCAGCCCGCCGTTAGCGTCGACGAATTCCACGGGGCGGCCAGCGGCGTCGTAGCTGATGAGTTCGGCGGCGTCGTCGTCGGTCTGCTGGGTTTTGATCAACCGACCATATTCATCGGTGTGTAAGGTCAGCTGTTCAAAAGCGTTTTGGATCGTGGCGACATTGGCGCTGCGCGAGCGGGTGATGTCGGTGCGCACGCCGGTGGGGTCAATGGCGGCGGTGACTTCGCCGGTGACGTCATAATTGTAGGTCCAGGCGGCACCGTTAGGGTCGGTGATTTTGCGCAGGCGGGACAAGGCGTCGTGGGTGTAGGCCCAGCGCGCGCCGTCGGGCAGGGTGAGTCCGGCGAGGTTGCCGAATTCATCAAAGTTTTGGGTGATGACCCGGCCCAGTGGATCCGTGAGGGTTTCAACTTCACCGTGGGAGCTATACGTGACCTCGGTGCGGTGGCCTTCAGGATCGATCGTTGCGGTCAACCGGTCGCCGGTACCGTATTCGTAGCGCCAGATTGCTCCGGTGGGATCTTGTCGCGCCGTGAGCAGGCCGGTGTCTGAATACGTAAACTGTGTGGTGTGACCTAATGCGCTGCTGGCCTGGGTAATGCGCCCGGCGGCATCGCGCACGTAGCGAGCGGTGTCACCGTTGGCGTTGGTCATGGCGATCAGCTCGCCGAAGCTGTTGTAGTCCAGCGAGACGGTGACACCCTCGGGGTCGACAACGCGCGTGAGCAACCCGTTGTCCCAGGTCAGTTCGCTGCGTCCGCCGAGTGGGTCGATAATAATCGATGGGTTGCGGTCAATGACGGTTTCATATTCGTATTCAACGACGCCGCCGGCAGCGGTGACCACGGTGGTCACGCGGTCGTGGTCGTCATAGCCGTAGGTCAGGTCCGCACCGTCGGGTGTGACGGTGCGGATCATTCGTCCGCGGTGATCATAAGCATGCACAGTGACTTGGCCGTCACGTTCGGTTGAGGAAACCACGTTGCCGTGTGGATCATAGGCCATCGACTGGCGATTGCCATCGGCATCGATAATGCCCACGACGCGGCCCTTGCGATCCGCTATCCAGGTGTTCGCGCCGGTGCCGTCATCGGTCGACACCGAGGTAACCTGACCACGCAAATATGCAAAGCGCACGCTACGGCCATACGGGGTCAGCTGGCTGATCACCCGACCCTTGGCATCGTAGGTATTGACAACTTCAACAACACCATCAGCCGCGACCACCTGGTCAATCAGCCCGGCATCATTCCAGCGATAGGTACGCGTGCCAGACGAGCTGGTCACCTCAGTCAGACGAAGCTGGTCGTCATACAGGTATTCGATGCGGCGGCCATCGGAGGCGCTCACGCTGGCTACTCGATCGGAAATATATTCGACGTCGATGAACCGGCCGCGCTCATGAGCCAGACGGGTGATCTGGCCAGTTTCGTCGCGCACGATACTCACGGTGGTACCCGGCCCACTTCCGGCAGCTAACCAGAGGCCCGCAGGACTAAATGCCCACCAGTTACCTTCGTTATCGGTCACGGTCAGAGCCCGATCCGGTAGTCCTGCCACGTACGTGAGACGCGTCGGCGGTGTATCACTCAGCCAGTAGTTTTCGCCAACCCCGCGGTCCCACCCCTCGGCTGCCCGGGGGAACGTAATCTGTCGGCCGTCGGCCTTGATGAACCGGGCACCTTCGTCATCGAGTTCTAAACGAACGTCAAGTACCGACGACCAACCATAACCGAATGCCCCGGTCCGGTCGTCTAGTGAGTTGTACATGCGCGAGAACTGCAGAGAACTCGCTGCAGTAGAAAAGTCGAGGTCGTACTCGGGTTCTAGGAAGTTCCCGGTTGACGTGTTGACCGGGTCATCGGCGAAACCGGTGGTCGGTTGCGATCCAACAGCCGAAAAAGGTTCAATCGTGAGGTTATCGCGATGTGAATCGACACCGGCGTTCGCCAGGGCAGCGGCAATCGACGCGTCGGCCATCGTAATGCGGCCTTCACCACCGGCGGCTTCAAAAGCTTCAGCAACAAGTCCTGCCCACTGAGCGTCGTTGGCGTTGTCCTCTAGCCACGAATTCATCGCGGTCAAAACCGGCTGACCGTTGAGGTAACCCCACGCGCTATTACAGCCGGCCTCGTAGTCGCTTAACGCGCTCTGGAATTGCGAGACAGCGGTCGCCAGTTCATCATCGAGTTCTCCGGTGCGCGTCTGGAAATGACGCAAATCAGCAGGCGCCGCAGACGATGTGCTCGAGCTACCGGCCGGAGGATCGATTTCACGTCCCTTCACTTGGACGACGTCACTGTGAAAGTTTGGTGGATCCTGAGCCGGCGGTGGCTGAGGATCATCGCCGCCACCAAACCAGGTGGTGACTTCATGCCATGCGCCAACTAATAAGTTATCCTCACGCTGGCGCTGACGTTCTGCCCATGCCCGGGCCTCTTCGCGGCGTTGATCTTCGGCTTCGGCGGCTTCTTTGAGCTCGACTACCCAACCAGCCAACTGACCCAGCGCATTGGCGACCTCGCGGCGACCGTCTGACGCGACCTCGGCGTTACGATCAAAGACCTCAGAGTAATAGCCACGGAATTCTTGCATCGCGGTCCATACTGCAGACGAGCGGGGTCCTTGTTGGCCATATAGCTTGCCCTGCAAGTTGCTTGCCTTGGCTTTGAGCGTGTCAGCTGCTGCGTAGTTATAGCCCGTTGGTTCGTTGCCGCCGATGCCTGACATGAATTTTCTCGCCTTCTGAATTCTTACAATGCCGCACAGTGAAAATGACGCCGCCCTGGCGTCGTGAAAGAACAGGGAACCGGTGTGCCGACGACGTCATACATCTCGGCACACCGGTAAAAATGGTGGCTGTTAGGCGCCGCCACCGGCGGTGAAGATGTCTTGGGAAATGCGGTCCAGCTGGTTGCGCAGTTCTTCCAGCTGCTGCTTGGCGTTGTCCAGAGCCGATTTGGTTTCTGGCCAGGTGCCATTGCGGAAGGTTTCGGCCAGTGGGCCATCCCAGACGTTTGGATCCGACAGGACACGACCCTGGGTGTCCAGCTGGGTGATCTGATCGGTAAAGCCACCATTAACGATGGACTGGATCTGACGAATCGCGGTTTTCGCTTCTTCTGTTGATAGTACGCGTGTAGCCATCGGAACACTCCTCATAAGAAAGACAACAAAGGACACCCAAAATTGGGCACCACCCTAGCGAAGCAAACATTTTCAACTAATTTCGGCCCATGTCACAACATGACGACTACCACCGAACCAGCATAAAAATAGTTCAAATATGAATGATCGGCATCCAAGTATCTGCGACCGACGTTTGTTGATTCGCCTAAAAACGGCTTGTTGACTTGGCTTAATACGTGAAGCTTCAAGATACTTCGTTGGCTAGGGTCGGCACGATTGGCACGACACCCCACACTCGAGGCATCAAAATGTTCACTCATTCATCAAGAATTCTTAACCAAAAATTGATCTAAAACATCGAGATTAACGTCAGCTCAGCAGCACAAAATCAGTCATGTACCCGTTGAAGAATCATCACGTTGGTACGATGCAACAGTCTGCATATCCCTGTCATAACAGCCCGGAAGGAGCGTGCTATGTCGACTCCTCAGCCTGGCGATGCACTCGGCGCGTCCTACCGGTTGGTCAAGCACATCGGTTCAGGTGCTGCCGGTGATGTGTGGTTGGCAGAGTCCACGCGCGATGAGGCGACCTATGCGGCGAAAATCCTCAAGTCCGAACACGCCAATGATGCCGACCTCGTAGAACGGTTTGTACGCGAGCGCTCCGTGCTCATCGGCTTGCGGCACCCAAGTATCGTGGCGGTACGCGACCTTGTCGTAGAAGGTGCGACCCTGGCGATCGTCATGGACTACATCGCCGGCGGAACCCTGCGGGATCTCCTGACAGCCCAGAAGACCCTGCCGGCGGCTGAAGCGCTGAACCTGACGGCACAAATCTTCGATGGTCTGACCGAAGCCCACCGACTGCAAGTGATTCACCGCGACATTAAACCTGACAACGTGTTGCTGTCTGCACCATGGCAACCAGGCCAGACTGAGACCGTTCGAGTCACCGACTTCGGCATCGCCTCGGTGGTTAGTGCACGCCAACGCCAAACCTCTGGCATGCTGGGCACCCCGCAGTACATGGCCCCGGAAATCATCAGCCACGGTCACTCCACTTCGGCCGCCGACGTCTATTCAACCGGTGTGCTGCTGTATGAATTACTCTCCGGTCGTACACCATTCGACGGTCCCGGCACCGACTTCACCATCGCGTATCGTCACGTCACCGCACTGCCGCCAGAATTAGATATTCCGCGTGAACTCTGGCGCGCAGTCAATGATCTCCTTGCTAAAGATCCGCGAGATCGGCCGAGTGCTGCCGAAGCCGCCGCAACCATGCGTCGTCTGGCACCAAAGTATCTTGACCTGGCCGCACTCGCGCCAGCGCCGGTTACCGAAGACTTCGTGGAAGCCGAGCGCCCCCGCACCATGCTGCGCAGCGATCTGCTGCACGAAACGAACCTCACCGGCGACGTCGAATCATCGGTTGCACAACACGCCCCCGAATTGGGTCCGGCCCCGCAGCATACGGTGCTGCGCCCCATGCCGATGGCCCGGATTCCCGAACCCGATGAGCCAGTTGAAGATGACACACCAGCAGATGAACAGCTGAGCTGGTTCACGAAGAAAAATATCTTGCTTGGCATTTCTGGGCTGGTGCTATTGGTCGCCCTGGTCGTCGGCGGCATTTGGCTATTCACCGGCAATGCCGACGACGCACAAACCGCCTCCGACACAGCCTTGCAGGCCAGCCAACAGGATCAACCGTTACCCACTGGGCTGTCAGTGTCTCGTCAAGCATCCTATGATCCTGAAGCTGAACAGATCACCGTGGATATCACGTACTCGGCTCAACGTGCACCGCTGTCTGGTCAGTTCCTGGAGGTCTTGCCAGCAACGGATGCTGAAGCCGAGGCATGCCCGGCTGTGAGCTGGGAGGGTGTCTCCGCGAAGCACCATCAGTCTTCCAACACTGGTTTGCGTGCAGAATGCGGGTGGCAGTTGGACGGCGTCGAAATTCCTGCCAACGATCAGCTCACCGTGACGGCGACCCTGCCGGGAAGTGTCGCGGACCAAGAAGAACTGAACGCTTGGCTAGAAGGTGCAGTTGAGGCAACGAACGCCGCTCTGCAGAATGCAGATGCTTCCTCAACGGCCTATCCGGTGCAGCGACTCCGCGATATTCACGTCGAGACGCCGTCGCGAACCGTCTCCCAGACCCCACTGCCGATCACTCTGGTTCCGGTGTGGCCAAGTGGTCCGGATGAGTTGAATCCGCTGTATCAAAGTCCTGCGTCCGGTTCGCCATCCCAGATGCTGCAGAATATCGCCGGCGATGAGTCGGGCGTGCGGTTCTCCGATAACTGCTCCGGTGCCGTGGCCATCTCGTCTGACGGGTTAACAGTGACGGCGCTGTCGGTGACGTCGCAATGCAGTATCCATGCATCGGTCGGGAACTTCACCAGCTTGCAAAGCTCCCCGTTGAGCATCACCACTCGAGATTAATCATTTCGTCGTAATATTTTCTCTACCTGCCCGATGGTGCTGACGCTAGGGTCGGTCATCGTCCTGGCGGGTTACACTCGAAGTACCGCTAACCGGACAACAATCTTATGAGCATTTCTGTCCTCCTGGATCCGGACCGATCTCTTATCAACTATCCCCCGCAGGGAAGTCGCGGTACTCCCCAGGCATACGACGCCCCACATCGTCATCGTCGCGATCAGTCGCATCCCACGTCACAGTCCCGGCAACATCTTCAGCTTCAAGACGCTGAACAACCGCATCTTGAAGCTCATCTAAGTTGGCCCAATAGACCGGGGACGACCCGGTCAACCGCAATTCATCATTGCCTTCTTTGAGTTGAAAGTAATACCCCTCTGGGGTGGCTGCTTGAACCCGCAGATTCCCGCTGAGCTCACTGCTGTACTCGCTTACATCCCAGTCCCAAGAATCCCACGCCTCGGCAGCTTTGACGATAACCGGGTCCAAATCTTCGGTAGTAGAATACCAACGCTCTGCAGTGAAGTAATGGCTATTTTCATTCGTCGCACCCGCCGGAGCACGACCTAGCGCCCCGCCCTGCATCGGAACAGCACCGGGAGATTTACTCGTATCGAGCCACTCGCCGTCGAAGATATCTCGTTGAACCTCACCGGAAAACCCATTGAGCTGCTCATAGTGTTCCCCAGCCAGGTGATATTGATCGGCTAAGCTCATGGCATCGGCGTACTGCGCGGTACGAGTATCGACGGATCTGCAACAAGTTGAGTTAGTTTTTCACTGCCTCCTGATGAGAAAATCTTTCAAGATTTTCTCATCAGGAGGCAGTCTTATGAAAGGACTTGCGTTTCCAGAGGCATCCGACGCGTGACTGGGACAGCTGAAATTGAAAATGGGGAGTCTTTGTTTCCTCACAAAAACTCCCCATCATCAGCACCATGCTTACCGTCGTAGGACGACAGCAAGCCCTATTCAACTTCGGTGAAACCCTGCTGTTCAAGCAATTTGCGGCTTTCCGACAGGCTAACGAAGTCGGCCGCGCCCATGTTTTCCGAACCTTCAAAGCCTGGGATATCGCTCAGCGCACTCATGTCCACGACTCGGTAGTCAATGCTGACTTCCTCCACTGCAGAGGTCTCGCCGTATTCCATGCTCTGGTCATAGCCTTCGACGCCGGCGGATTGCTCCATGAGCGGGTCGAATACTTCCTGGGCCTGTTCTTTACTGCCAAACCCAGCTGCCTGGTAGTCGATCACGTTGCGAGTCGTCTGTTTGACAACCCGGTCGCCGACTGCAGTGTAGGTGAGCGTCATTTCCACACCGTTTTGGTTTTGAGTAAAGGCGGTTTCGGTTGTTTCACCATCGGCCGCAGGTGACTCCGGCGTGGTCTCAACTGGCTCAATGTTAGTTTCACTCGGTGCTGCCTGGGATTCAACCGGCTCAATATTGACGTTCGAGGCGTCGTTCGTAGAATCGCCACAGGCCGATAGTGTCAGAGCCGCAGCAAAGGGCAGCACTGCCACGGCGGTGAATTTTTTCTTCAATGATGCAGTGATAGTCATGGGGAGTTCTCCTTGGAACACATGTGGGCGTCGCGGTTCTAGCACGACGCCCACTTGGTTTTCTTAAGAATTTGAAAGAGCTGTCAACAATGTGAAACGGGGAGCCCTCTGGTAAAGACTCCCCGCTATAAGTGACGACGTGTGGATCGTCAGCGTCACATCGTATTATTCGACTTCGGTGAACCCTTGTTGCTCCAGCAGTTCCCGGCTTTCTTCAAAACTGATGTAGTCGGCATCTTCCATGTCGGCGGAGCCTTCAAACCCAGGCACGTCACCCAACTGGCTCATATCAACGACTTCGTAGTCAATGCTGACTTCTTCAGTTGCTGAGGTTTCGCCATATTCGATGGACTGCTCGTAGCCTTCAATATCAGCAGCTTGTTCCACCATTGGGTCCAGCAGGGCTTGAGCTTCTTCTTTATCTGCCAAGCCGGCTGCTTCGTAGTCAATGACGTTGCTGGTGGTCTGTTTAATGACCTCATCACCCTTGTGGGTGTACGTCATAGTCATCTCGACACCGTTTTGTTCCTGGGTGAACGAGGTTTCGGTGGCTTCTTCTTCCCCACATCCCGACAGGGTCAGCACTGCGGCAAATGGCAGAACCGCCAGGGCTGCGAGTTTCTTCGAAGAGGCAGTGATGGTCATGAGTTCTCCTTAGAACACTTTTTGAGCCGCGGACTTTCCACGACTAAGACTTGGCTTGTGCCTCAACCGATGGTTGAGATGATTCGACCTGGTCGGTTGGACTCATCGACTGGATCAGCGCCACTGATCCGCCGACACCGGCATAGCCGCGTCCGGTGGTCATGGCGACCGGGGCACGGCGCGGGAGCTTGACGTTGAGTAGGTCGCCGTCGAAATCAACCTCGGGTTGCAACAGGACACCGCACCGGGCTTTGGACAGTTTCTTGGTCCAGTGGCCGTATTGCGAGCGCAGATCGCCAGCTCGCCCGGCGGCAACCACACAGACTCGGGGCTTGGTAGAGGTCAGTAGTCCGGTGATGGACTGGTCGGCATCATCAATGCGTTCGGCGTCGTCAATGAGCAGGAAGACCGGGCCGGTTTCCAGACGCAACAGGGCCAGCATGCCGGGGATGTCGTCGGGGGTTTCGGCGATCTTATCCAATGGCAGGTCGCCCAGCGGGGAACGTCGGTTAGAAATGCCCCAGACGGCAGGGCGCTGGTCGGCCGGGGCATTGAGCAGCAGCTCAGCGATGGCACACAGCAGCGTGGATTTCCCGCTGCGGGCAGGCCCAGCGAGCAGAATATGTTCTTCTTCGAAGACTTCTAATACGCTGGGTTGCAGGGTGTCTTCGCTGATGCCCACCGGGATACGCAGCGGCTCCCGGGTGAGATCCAGGTGCGAGGCCAGGGCACTGACGGCAATGTTTTCGGGTAGGACCCCGATGACATCGGTTTTGGCGGGCGCATCGGCCCAGCGTGCAGCGGCTTCGGTCACTGCTGCTTCGAAGCCCTCATCCGGGGTGGCGATATGCATTTGCAGCAGCGTGTTGATTTCAACACAGCGGCCCGGCACATCGGCGGGCACGTTTTTGCCTTTGACCCCGAGTGCTGAGTAATCGTAGGCATCGGCCAGGCGGTAGACCCAGCGCTGGGTGGTGACTTCATCCATGGCCGGTGGCACGGCCTTGGCGCGCGTGGTGGTGACCACAAAGTGCATGCCAACCGCGGGCCCATCGGCGTAGACACGGTAGAGAGTTTCGAGGTGTTCTTGGCCCTCGAAGTCAGTGAATTCGTCTTTGAACGTGGCCAGTCCGTCGAGCAGGATGACCATATCGCGTTGTTTCACGCCGGTTTCACGACGACGGTTGAACTCCGTGCGCAAAAACCGCATGAAGCGAACCTGTTGTTCCTTAGCCCCCGGCCCGGCACCCACGTAGGCAACCGTGTGCGGGAGGCGCTCAAGCTCGGCGAGCCCGCGCGAGCCCACATCCAGGCACAGCAGGTCTAGTTCTTGAGGCGACCTGGTTGCGGCAAGTGCCAGCCCGATGCTGGCCAGGGTCGTCGTCGTACCACTGCCGCGCACGCCCATGAGCATCAGGTTGCCTTCGTGCATGTCCCAGCCGGTGGGCGACTGGCGTTGCAGATCGGGTTCATCAGCCAGCGCGACGCACACCACGCCGCGGTGCACACCGCCCACGGCCGGAGCCGGGCGGTCCTGTGGATCGTTTTCGGTGTCGGCCGCATACCCGTCGAGGCGGACGCGTTCGCCCAGTGCCTCGGGCCAGACCTGGCGCGGTGGCGCAATCCCGGCGGCGTCATTGGCGGCAATGACGGCGTCGATGAGCAGGTCAAAATCGTTCTCGTCGCTGCTGGAGACTTTCGGTGCTGCGGTTTTGCGCGGCACGAGCTGACCAAATAGCCCCACGTCTTGGATCTCGACCTTTTCGGACACGTGCTCCTGGGCCTTGCCGGTCACCAGGGCGGTCTGGACGGGGGTAATGTCGTCCTGGCCCAGTTTGATGTAGGCGCGTCCCATTTGGGAGCGCTCAATGCTGGCCGCATCCGGCACCCCGATCACATTCGAGGAGTCTTCACGGCTTTGCACACGCAACGCAACACGCAGGTTCGTATTGGCCAGGATGTCTTCGTTGACCACACCGGCCGGGCGCTGGGTCGCCAGGATCATGTGCACACCCAGGGTACGGCCCACGGCGGCCACACTGACCAACGAGGCCAACACGTCCGGGAAGTCTTTGGCCAGCATCGCGAACTCGTCAATCACCAGCAACAAGCGCGGCAGCGGCTCCGGCGGATTCGTGGCCAAGTAAGCGGGCAGGTTGTCGATGTCTTCGCCGGCCTCGGCAAAGAGTCGCTGACGGCGTTCCATCTCGGCTTCCAGGGCGCGCAGGGCACGGTCGGCCAGCTGCTCATCAAGGTTCGAGATGGTACCGATGGTGTGCGGCAGTCGTTCGGCGGCCTTGAACGCGGCCCCACCCTTGAAGTCAATGAGAATAAAGCTCAGCGTTTCGGGGCTATTGCGCGCAGCCAACCCGGCAATAAAGGAGCGTAAGAATTCTGATTTACCGGAACCGGTGGTCCCACCGACCAGCCCGTGCGGGCCATCTTTGACGATGTCCAAAAACACCGTGCCCTTTTCGCTGACCCCCACCGGGCCAGACATCCCGGGCGAGCGCCATAGATCTTGGATCGTCTGGGCGTTGAGGTCCTCAACGCCCAGCAGTTCGGGAAGCCGGACCAACGATGGTAGTGCGGCTCCGGGCACCACAAGTTCCGGGTCCTCAAACTGGGCCAGACGGCGTGCGCAGTACTCGGCGTCCTCAAGACTCACTCCAGCTAGGGTCACGTCTTCCACATCGATGAGGTTTTCGGGGTGATGCACCGAGGCCGAGGCATCTTGACCCACCTCAATGACCGTGGTACAGGCGGCCGGCAGTTGATCGGTGGTCGTGGCAATAACAATGCCGCTGACCTGCGTGTTCTTCTCATCGGCACGCAAAATCCGCACCCCACCGTGGTCCCGGCCGTGGCCCAACAGGTCACGCGCCGGCGAGTTCCGGCCCTCGGTCAGCACCTCGGAATCAATAACCAGCATCAGCCCGTCGGTTGGCAGCCCGTTGATGTTGTCCAACAGTCCGCGCAGCATCGCATCGCTGGCATCACGCTGATTCGCCATCCAGTGCGCACCAGATGAAGTGCCGGGTTGTTTGGTGTGCGGCAACCAGGCAGCCCAGTCCCACACGTCTTCGCGCCCGTTATCGCAAAACACCCCGACGCTCAGATCCGCGGGTCCCACGTGCACGGTAGCTTGCATCACCAAGCTGCGCGCCAGGGCCAGCGCACCCTCACGGTCCCCCACAATGCCAACCACCCCGGCATTATTCAGGTCCACCAACACGGGTGCTGCGGTCAGCTGACTGGCGTCTAACACTTTGCGCACGCGTTCGTGATACTTCTGGGAGCCTCGGTCATCCAGTTCCGGCTGCCACGGGATATCGCCGATCCCGGCGTGCAAATACAAATGGTCGGTCGCATCTGGGCGGCGCTGCCACATCAGCGTGGACGGCAGGGCCACCCGCCGCATGACGGTTGCCGGGTCGGGAATCAGCTCATGACGACGTTGAATTTCCGTGGCCGCCGCCTCGGTGAGCTCTTCGTCGAAGTCCTGAATGGCCTGGCTGAAGCGCTCTTCCTCGGCCTCAAGATTCTTTTTGCGACGCCGCTTCTGCTCAAAGTACATGCCGATGGCCATCATGGGGCTCAGCAGCGCAAACAGGGCAAACCGCGGGTTGCCCAGCACCACCACGAGCACACCGGCCATGATCAGCGGCGCGATGATCGTCACCAGGCTAAAGCGCGCCTGGTCGTTGACCTCTTCGGGTGCCGGCGGCTCAACGGCCTCAGGCTTGGGCGGCAAGCCCGGCCGCGGTGGTCGGTTAAACGGTGCCGTGGCCGCAGGCGTCAGGTTCTTCAGCGACCCTGGAGCCGGCGCCACCGGATCATGGCGGAATGGTTCCACGGAGAGTACTGCGCCACCGGCTTGCACCGTGGCTGCCTCGGTCACCACCGTGCCGTCCTCGTCAACGCTGACACCGTCAACGTAGGTGCCGTTGGTGGAACCGGAGTCTTTGATGATCAGACCATCATCGGTCAGCTCGATCGTGCAGTGGTGCCAGGAGGCGCTTTCGGTGGGCAGCACCAGATCAGCTTGGGGTGCTCGACCAATCACCAGCGCACGGTGCTCCGGCACCACGACGACGCTCCCGACGGCGAATCCACCGGACACCGCGACGTTCCACCCGGCAATATTGCCGGTCTTCTCGGGGGCTTTCCGCGAGATGACCGATCCCTCAAGGATCGTGCAGTCAGCAAGTGTGGTTTCCCCGGTCACCGGCAGCTGGTCAACGTAGAGTCGGTCGTCGTCTGCCAGGCGGTAGCCCAGCGCAGATTCCGTGAGATCAGCAAGGGTCGCCTGCGGCTGGAAGCCGTTGAGGTTGACTACCTGTGTTGCACCATCGAGGTCGAGCAGAATCCGCAATACCGCATCCTAACTATCTGACTAGGGCTGGTTGATCCACACCAGCGCATCCGAGACTTCACCGTGCACCGGGCGCAAACCAAGGCGCTGCGACGACGCATTGAGTACCGTTACAGCCGCATCCACGGCATGGCTTTGGCTAAAGTCTAGAGCCGGTCCGGCAATGCCGTGACCAGCCACCATGTGCAAACCGCCAAGCGCCTCGGCAACATTGGCCGGGTCAGTACCACCGGCAACATTCAAGGCCTCAGCAAAGGCGAGCACTGCATCGTGGCCGCGCGTATCGGCAACCGCCGCGGTCTCGGCCAGTGGAGCATCCCCGGTCAGATTAGTGATTTCCTCATTGCCCGCAAACTGGCGGTTAGCACTCAAAAACGCCGACATCGCCCGGCTCTGCCCGGAGGTACCCAGCGCCATACCGTCGTCAGCCGACACACCGATCGTGCGCAGATTCGACGACACCGTACCGCCCAGCTCCAATAGCGTCTGTTCGAACCGTGGACTCAGTGCAGCATCGGTCAGAATCACCGGCACCGAAACGTTACCGGTCTGCAGCGCAAACACCACGCGGGCCTGCATGGCCGCCGGCCCAGAAACCACCACGGCATCCGCCGGGTTCTGTGCCACGGGTGGCGGTGTTTGTTCGTCTTCTCCCCCACCCGTATACGCACCATTGCCATACGGGTTAGCACCGGTACGCAGGGCAATGTCTTCGGCAAAGTCATCGATATTTGTCTCGGCGTTGAACGACAATTCATCGTCAACATCCACGCCATCGGGCAGTTCTTCACCCGCGTTGATGTGCACAGGCCGCTCGAATTCAGCAACCTTGGCCGCCAGGGCATCCGCAGTGTCTTGTGCTGCCGGTGCCAACGACCACACCCGCTCCACACCATCGGGCGCAGTTTCGTACGGCAAAATCACCGGCACACCGGCATCCGTGGCGGCCTTGAGCCCATCGTGCAGATGATCGCCCGCGCTGGCATAAATAATCCCCGAAACGCCCTGGTTGATCAGACTATCCACGGCATCCACACCGCCGGATGCCGTGCCAAGGTCGTCTTCGGCAATCAGTTCGACGTCGTTGCCACCCAGCCGAATGCGTTCTTGTGCGACGACGGCGCCCTGAGCAGCCTGATGCCACTGCGATCCTTCGGCTTCGCCCGAACCCAGCGTCATGATCACGCCGAGCTTTGCGTTCTCCGGCGGAGCCATCTCTGCCAGTGCGATCGGTACGGTCACCGCAACCGGGTCTGGCCCCTGATCAGCATTGGCACGCACCAAATATCCGACCAGCAGTACCACGATGACGACTCCGGCGAAGATCCCGAGTAGCAACCCAAGGTGTTTCTTGCGTTTCGGCTCGGTTTCTTCTTCCTCGGCGATGACTTCTTCGCCGAGTTCTTCAGCTGCATGGCTCATTTGCTGTCTCCGCCAATGTGGAAGGCGTAAATTGTCTGGGTGCGCGCACCAGATGGCACATCAAGGTGGAATACCGGCAGGTTGCCAGCAGCTTCCAGCGATGCCGAGAACTGTGCTTGGCGCAGCATAATCTCTGCGATATCTTCCGAGCGCACATTCGCATAGCCTGCTGCACGCTGTGATGCCAACGCCAGCTGGTAGTCCGCGGTATCCGACATCGCCGAGCTAGCCGACATCGAACCCAGAATACCCGAGCCCTGAATGTCCGGATCACCCAGGTCCAGGATCACGTTGGTCAAGCTCGCGCCCAGCTGGGCCGAGGCACCTTCGAGATCACGAGTCGACGACGTCGTGGACTGGTGAATCGATTCCAGAACGTTCGTCGTACTCTTATTCAGCGCCTCAGTAGTTGCACCCTGCTGCTCTTCGAGCGAGGCTTTCTGCTCATTCAACTGAGCCGCTGTGTCATTGACGACGGCGTCCGAAGTCGTCGCCAGACCCGAGATCGTGGTGTTATAAGAGTTAACCACTGCATCCTGTGCGTTGTTGATCCGATCAGTCACGACACGGACCTGCTGGTCAATATCGTCTGGCAACTGATCTCGCGTCTCAGCAGTCACTTCATTAAAGGCCGCTTCAATCTGGTCCGGAAGTTCTTCTTTGAGTTCGCGTTGAAGTGTTTCGATCTGGTCCTTGAGTTTTGTTTGGTCCTTTTCAGCTAGCTCGACGATATTGTCTTTATTTTCTTGGAGACCCGTCACTATGCCTTTGATGCGATCTGCTTCGTCTGCCGCCTCGGTTTCGACGCGTTCGATCTCTTCTTCGGCTTCAGCATTGATACGATCGATCTCGTCTCGAGCATTCTTTTTGACTTTCGAAATTTTGTCACGGGCCTTTTCTTTGATCCGCTTGACCTTTGATTTCGTTTCGTTTTCGATTTGCTCGATGCGCTTTTCGTGCTCTGCAATTTGCTGAGCTGTATCTTCTGCAGTTTGTGTCTGGACTGCGAGGATGTCTTTTTCCAGTTGAGTAAGTGTCGCCAGCAATGTTCCGACCGCTGATTCTTCGTTGTCGGCATTGAGGTGGGCCAATGCTGCATCCCAGTGGGCTTTTTGTTCCTCTACAAGACCATCTGCATGCTCTTCGACCGAGTCCTCAACAAGAGCTTTGGCGCGCTCATCCAAGGAAATATCCTCTACGCCAGTTGGAACAGCGTCATCACAGTCCGTGCCAACCAGTTGAATGCTGAGACGATTTCGATCATCAATCGCCCCTTCTTCACCGCCGTCCTCAGCTGCTTCAGGGAGTTCCATACGGCAGATTTCTTGCGCTAGCTCGTGGTAGTGATCACTCAGTGCATCAGCTTCGTCACTCAATCGATCATGGTCGTCTCGTACAACCGTGACATGTTCTTTGAGGTCTTCGAGAGCATCGTCTCGGTTGGTGCGCATGAGAGCTTGCAGCCCTTCTAAGTCTGTTCGTGCGCTCGAGATGGCTTCGGTCAGCTCATCCCAAGTGACAACAGGCTCGTCTGCGTCAGGTTTTTTATCGGAGACTTTTAATTCATTATTGTTCTCGTCCTCTGAGGAGCCCTCGCCGTCATCTTGGGTATTTTCCAAGAACGGGCTGGGGATTCCGGAAGCGTTTGACTTCTGTGGAGTCTTGGCGTTCCCTACTTCCTCACTAGGCTCGAGTATCTCGTCCAGGCCCTCGTAGATATCATCAAAGCGAGCACCGATTGTTTCGAGCTTCGTGCCTATCTCCTCGTTCGTGGTCCAGGACGGATCAACTGATGTGTTTTCGAGCTCATCAGCAATCCGCTGCCCTTCCGCGACCAAATCATCAAGTGAGGAAAGAACAGACTTTTCAGCAGCAAACAGGACGCACGTAATGGACGTACCATTCTCTTTACACACTTCTTGATCAGGGACTTCTGGCCCCAACGTGTCTTGGATTCCGGCAACAATCTCGTCACGGCATTCTGCGTTGGCTGCTGCATAACCATCAAGCTGTGCACCAAGAATCAAGAAGGTCGAGTAAAGCGAACCGTTAGATTCAGCGTCCTCAACAGTGGCAGCACAACCCTGACCGGTCACCAGCTTTGGCGCGGTGGCTTCGGTGTTGCCCATCATGCCGTTCATGGACGCCACGATCTGAGATAGCTGCGAGTTCATTGCCGTTTCGGCACCGCTCATCGATCCTTCGACCTGGGATTCCAGCGCGGTGAGCTGTTCTCCAACACGCTGCATCTCAGTGACCATGTCGTCGGAGTTCTGACGCAACTGTTGTGCGGCGTCGACACCCAACGTGTCAGTGGTGTGGTCGAGGTTCTGACGAATCTCGGTGATAGTGGTACCAGCACGGGTCAGGACTTCGTTAATATCAGCCACCAGTTCGATGGCTTTTTGCTGCATCGCGTATTCAGAGCTGGCGCTGGTATCAAACGTCGAGGTCAACATGCCCTCAAACGACATGTCGGTGTGGAACCCGGCCTGTACGGCCAGATCAAATTTTGGGGTGGAGAAGTCTTCAACGTCAGCGACTAACCGGAACGTAGTGGTTGCTTCTGACTGTGGCGGGGCAAGGACGGTGCCCCACTGGACCACGGCATCGCCGTCAGTCGTCTGGCTCACCACACCGTTGGTGGTGTTGTCGGACTCGACGTCGACCACGACATTGCTGGCGGTGGTGTCTTCAAGTTCAACGGAACCGGCCACGCTCAGCGGCGTGCCAACGAGCGCTGAAGACTGACGAGATTCACCGGCGACATCGTAGGTTACTTCCGTGGAGTTCAGGGTGAGGTTTTCGACGGTCACCGCGATTTCCACGCGACCGGTGTGGCCTTCGAGGTCCTCGAGGTTCGAACCGCTGTCATCATCGGTCGTGTACTGGGTGGAGACCCGGACCGGAAGATCTTCGACAACCTCGTCGACGGTGTAGTCGTCGGTATTGCTATTTGATTTGCCCGAGAGTTCATCGAGATACACCGCGTTACTGGCGACCTCGGTGATCGCACCGGCTGGATCAAGGTTGACATCCACGGATTGGATGACCTTGGTTGCTGCAGATTGATCGAAGCCCGTGTCACCGCAGGCGGATAATCCCAACGCTGCGATAGTTAATATTCCGGTCCCTCGAACGAGACGCCCTACCCGTGACATACGGGTTCCTCCTCGAATTATGCGGTGTGATGTTGTGCCATGACGAATGTGTCTTTTGAAAACGACAAATGCCGCCAGATGAGGCACTCGCTCGAGTATAACGGAATTACATGAAAGTTTTGGTTATATGCGGTTCTACAAATATGAACAAAATGAGAAGACTACATTAGACCAAGTCATAGACAGAACGAGTTTGCACGCGGGCAGTTCATAGTGAGACACGCTTATCATTGCGGTTTGTCCGCAATCCCCACGAGCGTGATACCAGGCAATCCCAAGACCCACGGATCAATATCGGTCTCCGCATGCACCCTCAATTCAATACCGCCAGAGATCTGGAATATCGGGTCGATCATCTGCGCATTTGAAGTGATTGCTTCAATCTGTTGGTCTATGAGAAACTCTAGATCCTGTGTGGTGCACTCCGCTGCATCATTTAGAATATTGCCGTCGCTATAGTTCCGGTCAATCCGATGTCCGTTGCCTTCCAAGCTCCAATCGCAGGAAAAATTTGCTGCCCAGCCTGGTCCGCTGAGTAACAGGATTGGATCTGGCCCAAGCTCTGCACGGGTAATTTGCAACGGAAGTGCCGCCTGTGCAGTTTCCAGCATGCTGTCAGAGGCGTTGGGCGGTTTCACGGTTAACTCTCACCCCTCCGGCCGTTGAAAAGAAGATTTAAGAATACTCTCCCACTGATCGAGGCGCTGGTTTTCGGTATCTTCCGAGATGACTACAACGTGAATCGGGACTGGCTCGGACCGAAGGCCGTCGTGTTCGAGTGGAGCGGTGAACCTGGCGTGTGTATCTTTGAGAGTCTCGAGAAACACGATGAGGTCATCGAGGTGAGCGTCGGCAAGCAATTCTTGTGGCTGTGTGATCGCGATAATGTAGTCGGCTCTGGGTTCTAGCCATTGTAAATCTGAGATGCAATCATAAAAAGCGTCCCAATTCTCCCCGAAGTGCAAAGGGAATTGGAATGCCGCGCTGAACTCATCAAACAGGGCGGACTTGTTGCGCATTTTGTCTCCACGCACCGTCCGAACCGTCTGTCCCGCTCGTTGCGAATCTGCCAGGAACTTTTGGAAGTCAGCAGTTTTCAGTGTCAACAGGTAAGGCACAAAATGCTGTTGTCCAACCGAAAAATCACCAGCAATCTGAGCCTGCCCTTTCCGCGGGTTCTTCACAGCTCGCCCCGTTGGATACTCAATCCACGATTCGGTATCTCCCGACTCCAGGACCGCCCTTGCGCGGTTACGACAGAAATATAGATCGACCCTAGAATCGTTCGCTCCAAGGCCTAAAAAGTCACTGAGACCATTCGAATCGACGATTTCCTGGGTTTCGTTGTCGTGAAGCACCGCGTAGCGATACGCCCTACTGGGCCGAAAGAGATAGCGCCAACCTTTCTGAGGAAGGCTGTGCTCCTTAAAATATCGAACCAAGCTATACGGTGGAGATGCATCCATTTCCATGCACCCATCCAATCTCATCTACTTGTCAACAGGGACCAGCAAGCCGGTGGCGTTTGCGAGCAGGTCGGGTTTGGTTATGATTTTAGTTCCCGAACTCTCAGCATGGAGGCCTGGTTGTGCGCTTCCCGCCATAGGGGTCCAAAGCAGTATTCTCGGCGGGGTAGAAGTCCATCACAGTCCGCATCCCAAATCTGTTAGAGGAACTAAACGTCTTCGTCAGACTGCCATATGGCAAGTTCGCCACCTGGCATAGCGATAACTCGCGTGGGTGTGGATTCAGGACCGGTGTAACTCCAGGATTCGTAATCCTCGTCGGGTCCAGCCACTAACACGGATTCATTGGAAAACTTCAGGACCAATTGATTGTCATTGATGTGGGCAGCTTCCACTAATTCACCGTGCAGTTTGAGAACTGGCACGAATCGAGCTTTATCGCCTCCTGGGTCAATAATGGTCTGACTGTCGCCGGCGCCGGAAATGGCAAACGCTGACTCTAAGCGAACAACACAGTTATTGGAGAATCGCAAGGTTATCTGAAGATCTACACCAATAAACGCCACGTGAGCGCCCACAAGCGGCAATTGCGAGTCGGCGGCTGTATTTCTGGACATCTACCTTACCTCTCCTGCCTTTGTCTGAAGATGTGACTTCTCATAGTTGGTCTGGGAATGACTGTCTATCGCCAGTCAAAGCCGAAAGAACTTGGACTCTACGACTTATCAAGTCGCTTAAGTCGCTCCCCTAGCGATAGGCCATCTGAGACAATTGAAGCGTCGTACCACTGAGCGCCAGAAGCGACCCAGGCGTTCCTGTAACTCATAATCGCGGTTGGTGTTGCATCTTCATAGCCCCACTCGACTCCACAACATGGACAAATATCGAATGAAGGATCCATCCCGCTGCTGCCCCAGGGTGCTTCCGTCGAATAAAAGCCACACACTCTGCATAAATGCGAATCACAGACTTGATTCTTATGCACTGTAGCACTCCAAAATTATCTGAAATCCGTACTCGTGCGAATTAAAGATATGAACTTTCGGGTATACAGTCTCTGTTCATGAAACGCTCCCTATCTACGAGGCTGACGTTGCTGTTCAAACGAAGTCGAACTGTTGTCTCAAAGAATGTACTGGTAAAAATCGTTCGGGAAGTCTTCCTCGTCATCAGCGTATTCACGGACCGTTGAATAATCGACTCCGGAACTAAAATCCGTTCGTCATGAATTATCCACGCCAATTGGACCACCCCTAACGGAGCCTCCCCGTGGTCTACCAACCGACGAGATTCCACGAGCAAGTCCTGCGCAATGAACCCGGAGGCATCATGCAGCAACTCCCGTACTTTCTCCAAATAGCGTTGCATCGCCTGAGACTGCTCCGGTGAGATTGATATAAAGAGCTCCTTGCAACGTTTGGAGAAGTGGCGGTTCAGAATCGTAAATTCAAAATATCGAACTGACTATCACGCCTGTGCTCAGCCCAATAAACGCTGCTATTTTCCTCTTCGATACGGCGTAAATTCTCCCCAGACTCTGAGATGTCGATCTGGCCAGGCCGCGAAACAGCTTATCGGCCGGTGCTCTAGGGGTCAAAACGGTGGTTGCGAGCGTCATCTTCTGTCTTATAAATCTCACCCCAGGCGAGAATACTTAGTGATGACGGATCATTATCCGGACGATCGGCGTCGCAGATATATACGAAAAAGGGAAATCTCGCCGGGCTCCAAATATCATCGCCGTCGAAACGATTCACGAGTACTAGCTCGCTTATGCCGAATGGAGCGTTCAAATCTTGTCCAAGCACGGGAGGATCGCAGGTTACAAGAAGCGCAGGTCGGCCGTCTTCTAGGCGAAATCTTTCCTTGATTTCACAATGAAATACTCCAGAGAATCGCTTGCTGTCCATTGATGAGAGATAAAAAGCAGACATTCAACTAACCTAAAATTCTGGGTTGACACCGCTGACTCGTACGACCCGGATTGCTCCGTTATCGAGACCATTTGGAATAATGTATTCAGGGATGCCTCCGCGATTACCGTCCAAAGGTAAGGCGTCGCGGACAAGGACTACTGCGTCAGGATCCATCAACCGGCCTTCTATAACGAATCTACCCGAATTAAGACTACCTCCAGATTCTGCGCGGCCTGTAGGCAGCCCGGCAGCGTCCCGGTAGTTTGGCACTGAAGCCGGGCTCACGGGTGACCAGGAAGCTCCTCCAGGAAGCGCGTCGTCGCCGTAGACACGGTAAATCGTTTCACCAGCTACAGGTCTCGGTGGTACTGCATCAAGACGGCCCACTGAGCCGGATGGAAGTTTGTTCAATGCCCCGGCCGTCACTGTTGAGACTGCTGCACCTTCTGCTGCGGTGGTAAGCAGCGTCGCTGGGGTCAACGGCTGACCACCGGCTGCTGCGTAGGCAACGCTCTCCACTGCACCTTCGACAGCATTGCCAGCCATCTGACGGCCTGCTATCGACGCAAGGCCGGCACCACCCAGTCCACCAAAGGCTCCACTGATAGCGACCTGACCCCAGTTGACGTCCCCGGTGGTGGCTTTCTGGATGACCGTATCCGCACCCGCGGCAATCAGCATCATGCCGGCTGGTCCGCCCACACCGGTCGCCATGAGCACTCCACCGGCCACGATGGCGGCACCGCCGGCAAGGTATTCCCAGTTATTCTTCGTCCAGTCCCACGCTGATCCGGCAGCGCTCTTGGTCCAGTCCCAGGCCGCACTAAAACCGCTAGCAAGCGGGCCCTGCAGGCCATCGGCATAGGACTGCAGATCAGCATCAGAGACCGGGGATAACCCTAGAGGGTCGATGGAGTGTAGCGGATCATTGCCCGCATACGAATACGGATTCGCAGTCCAACCGGAACCGGTGATCGGTGCAAGAGGGTCAACCGACAGGAATCCGCGTGCCGCAGGATCATAAGCCCGAGCGCCCATCCATTCCAGACCGGCGACTTCGATGCCACCATCGGCGGTTAGTCCAATGCCACCCGGCAGGTCGTTTTCGCTCTGCGAAGCAGCGGCTAGCACGTGCCACGGGTCGTTGACGTCGGTGGCACGAGCAGAACGCCAGGTAGCACTCTCCCACTGGTCTCCGACGCCGGTCAGCCCACCGGGGGCTTTGAATATCGGGGTGTTATCAATGCCGATGGTCGTGGGCGTTGAGGCGGCCAAGTCCCACTGGACGCTGGTGTCATTAACTTCGGTCAGCTCACCCAGGGCATTGACCCACAGGTTGGTGGGTTCGGCGTCGTCGTTTGTGATCTTGGCCAGCCAACCGCGAGCGTCCCACGAATAGTGCACGGTGTTTTGAGCGCTGGCGGCCTGGATGCGGCGGCCCTGGCCGTCGTAGGCGTAGTCGGTGACTGAGCCGTCCGGTTCGGTCACGGTGACCAGTTGCCCGGCGGCATCGTAGTCCAGCATGCGGGGGCCGCGTGCATCGTATTCGTGTATCAGACGTCCGCCCAGATCATAGGTCCAGGCGCGGCCACCTGCGGGGCCATAGGATTCGATCAGCTGGCAGGCGTCGTCGTAGGTATAGGCCGTGGTGCCCTCGGGGCCGTCGATCTGGGTGATGCGGCCGTCCATATCGCGGGTGATGCGGGTGACGGTGACGCCGGAGGGGTCGGTCAGGGTGTGGACCACCGGATAGCCGTGATGATATTCCCAGGTTTGCAGTTGGTCGCCGGCGCGGGATTCGATGATGCGCCCGGCGGCATTATATGCAACGTTAATGTCGCCCAGGGTGGGGTGGATGATGCCGGTAATGCGCCCGAGCATGTCTCGGTGGTATTCGATGCGGGCACCATCGGTGTCGATCAGCGCGGTGCGGGCGCCGTCGGCGTCATATTCCCAGCGGGTGGTCTGCGAGGCTGTGGGGCCGGTGGTGGCACGTTCGATGAGCTGACCTAAGCGACTGTAGGTCAAAACGTGGGTGGTTTCGCCGTCGTCGCGGGTGAAGTCGCGGATGGTTGCGGTGCGGGCGCGTTCATCGCGGACCAGTTGGGCTACCCAGCGCCCGTTGAGGCGCATGCCGGTTTCACGGCCGGCCTCGTCGTGGGTCCACTGCGTGAGGTTGCCATCTGGGTCGGTTTGGGAAATTTGACGGCCGGCAGGGTCATAGGTTGCGGTGGTCACCCGGCCCAGCGGGTCGGTGGTCGAGTCGACCTTATCCAGTTGGGTGTAGGTGCGGACGGTGACGCCGCCGGTGGGGTCGATGATTTTGGTGACGCGGCCGCGGAGGTCGTATTCGTAGCGGGTGATTCCGCCGACGCCGTTGATGGCCTGGATGAGTTGGCCTGCGGCGTCGTAGCGGAAGCGGCGCTGGCCGGACCAGGAATCTTGGACGGCGACCAGGCGGCCAGCTTTGTCGTAACGGTAGCGGGATGCGCCGACGCCGGGGGTGCATTCGCCAATGACGCGCCCGGCGGGGCCGTAGTCGATAGTGGTGGGTTCGCCCACCGGGTTGAAGCGTTGGATGACGCGCGAGTCGGCGTCATAGACTAACGTGGTGCGCTGACCGGCGGCGTCGATGGCGGCCACGGGGCGGCCGCAGGCGTCGTATTCGTAACGGGTGGTGCGCCCGGCTGGGGTGGTGATGGCGGTGATACGCCCGGCCAGGTCGCGTTGGATTGTGGTGAGCCCGCCGTTGGCGTCGACGAGTTCAACGGGGCGCCCGCAGGGGTCATAGGTGACGAGTTCTTGGGTGCCGTCGGTTTTTTCGACCCGGATGGGGCGGCCGAATTCATCGGAGTCGACCGTGGTTTCTTCAAACGCGTTGCGGATGGTGGCAATACCATCAGCGCGGGCCCGGGTGACTTCAGCACGGATGCCGGTTGGGTCTACGGTGGCGGCCAGGTGGCCGTTGGCGTCGTATTCACGACCCCAGATGCCGCCGGCCGGGTCGATGACCTGGCGCAAACGGGATAGTGCGTCGTGGGTGAAGGCCCATTGGGCGCCGTCGGGCAGGGTGAGGCTGGCGACGTTGCCGAATTCGTCGAAGTCTTTGGTGATGGCCCGGCCCAACGGGTCGATCGTCGTCGTCAGTTCGCCGGTTGGCCCGTAGTGCAGCTCGGTGCGTGCGCCCAGCGGGTTGATGATGGCGGTGACGTTACCGCCTGCGCCGTGTTCGTAGCGCCAGATCGCACCGTCGGGGTCTTGACGGGCGATCAACAGGCCGCGGGCGTCGTAGCGATACGTGGTGCGCGCGCCCAGCGGCGTGATGGCCTGGGTGACACGTCCAGCGTGGTCGCGGATCAGCTGCGCGGTGTCCCCGGCCGCGTTGGTCACACCGATGAGATCACCAGAGGCGTCGTAGCTGTAGCGCAGGGTCACACCCTCGGGATCAACCACTTGGGTGAGCAGTCCGTTGGCCCAGGTCAGCTCGGTGCGACCGCCTGCCGGGTCGATGATGATCGAGGGCGAGCGGTCGGTTTGGGTGGCGTAAAGGTATTCGACGATCCCACCCGAGGCGTTGACCACGGTGGTGACCCGGTCGTGCTCATCGTAGCCGTAGGTGATGTCAGCACCCTCGGGTGTGACCGTGCGGATCTTGCGGCCTCGGGCATCGTAGGCGTGGACGGTGACTTGGCCGTCGCGCGCCGTCGTCGACACAATATTGCCGTTGGCATCGTAGGCCATGGATTGGCGGTTGCCCTCGGCGTCAATAATGCCAACCACGCGACCTTTGCGATCGGCGATCCAGGTGTTGGCCCCGGTACCGTCGTCGGTGGAAACCGAGGTGACGCGGCCGCGCAGATACGCATAACGCACGCTGCGCCCGTACGGGGTCAGCTGGCGGATCACACGCTGGTTGTCGTCGTAAAAGTTTTCGGCTTCGACCGTGCCATCGGCGGCCACCACCTGGTCGATCAGCCCGGTGTCAGTCCACCGGTAGGTGCGCGTGCCCACCGCATCGGTCACCCCGGTCAGGCGGTGCGCGGCGTCGTAGAGATATTCGATGCGCCGACCATCCGAGGCGTGAATGCTCACGACCCGATCATGAGCATATTCAACATCCAGCCAGCGTCCGCGCTCGTGCAGCAGCCGGGTGATATTGCCGGCGTCATCGCGGAATGTGCGGATCCCGGTGCCGGGGCCGTTGCCCCTGCCCAACCAGGCGCCAGCGCGGGTGAAGGCCCACCAGCCGCCGGTGTTATTGGTGACCACCAGCAGCTTTCCGGTGGTCACGCCCAGATCGGTGTGAAAGTCTTGCGCGTTGACCTCTTCGAGCCAGAAGTTTTCCCCGATGCCGCGGTCCCAGCCGGTCCCGATGCGCGGGAATTCGATTTGGCGGCCATCGGCCAGCACAAAGCTTGCACCCTCGTCGTCAACTTCCAGCCGCGTTTCGAGCAGCGAGGACCAGCCCAGCCCAAACACGCCGAGGCGGGTGTCGTGGGTGTTGTACATGCGCGTGAATTCAAAGGAGGCGGCGGCCCCCGCGAAGCGCAGGTCAACCTCGGGTTCCAAAAAGTTACCGGTGGCGGTGTTGACCGGGTCATCGGCGAACCCGGTGGTTGGTGGGCTACCGATTGCTGTGAACGGCCCGATTGTAAAGTCATCGCGGTGCACATCTACACCGGCGGAGGCCAGTGCTGCGCTGATCGAAGCGTCGGCAACCGTGATGACGCCCTGGCCACCGGCGGCCTCAAACGCCCCGGCGACTTCTCCGGCCCACTCGGCGTCCTGACTGTTGGCCTCGAACCACTCGCGCAGTGCGGCCACCAGCGATTGGGCGTCCAGGTTGCCCCAGCGCCCGTTGCACATCATGATGTAGTCGGTTAGTGCGGCGTCAAAGGTGCGGAACGGCGAGCCCAGCTCAGCATCCAGGTCTTGTGTTCCGGTCTGGAAGCTTCGCAGATCCGCCGGGACTGCCGACGACGTCGATGACCCACCCACGGGTGCCGGAATCTCGCGGCCTGCAACGGTCACGGTCTGTGCGGTGCGGTTCGGTGCGGGTTCGGCCGGCGGTGGCATTGGGTCGTCTTCGACCAGACGTAAAAACGTGCCAATCTCGTGGATGGTCCCGGCAAACCAGTCCTCTTCGCGCTGGCGCTGCCGCTCCTCCCAGGCGCGAGCCGCCTCGCGACGCTGATCCTCAGCTTCGGCGGCATCGCGCAGTTCTTGGACAAACCCCGCAAGACTGCGCAGGGATGACGCCAGCTGTTGGCGACCACGCGCTGCAATATCGGCGTTGTTTTCAAAAACTTCCGAGAAGTAACCGCGGAACTCCTCCATCGCCTTGGACACCAGGCTCGAACGAGAGCTTGTTTGATCTTCAAGCAGGGTCGCTAACGATTCGGCGCGCTGTTTTAGCGTGTCAGCCGCCGTGTAGTTATAGCCGGTAGGTTCGTTGCCTCCGATACCCGACATGTGCTCTCGCCTTCTCAGTTACAAAGTTCGCGATGGTGAAAAAATCAAATAGAACGCACAGATCGGTGCACCTACGCGTCCCCTAGCGTAGATGCACCGGCTTGCATTGATAGGTGTTAGGCGCCGCCACCGGCGGTGAAGATGTCTTGGGAAATGCGGTCCAGCTGGTTGCGCAGTTCTTCCAGCTGCTCTTTGGCGGTATCCAACGCCGACTTGGTCTCAGGCCAGGTGCCGTTGCGGAAGGTTTCGGCCAGCGGGCCATCCCAAACATTCGGGTCCGACAGCATGCGGCCCTGGGTATCAAGCTGGGTGATCTGGTCGGTGAATCCACCGTTGACGATCGACTGGATCTGACGGATAGCTGTTTTAGCTTCCTCGGTAGATAGAACGCGCGCACCACTCATCGGGCTACTCCTCAAGGTGAAATGAAATTTAGAACGCGACCCAATAGGAGGGCACATTGAAAACAGAGAGCTTCAAGTAACTGTACCTTATATCACAACATGACGACACATAATGCAAGACCACACACGCTACTCAAACACGAAGAACCACCCTTAGTTACCTGCAATTCCCCATCCGACTTGGGAATTCATTGTAGCTTCACGTTTTTATACTCTCCCAACAATCGGCTCCAGCCTGAACTCCGATCCACGTCAATTGCGGGCGATATTATTTTGATCCGTGTTAGGCGAGTCGTAAGATCGCCTAAAATCGTTGCTTGAGTGCTCCCAAAATCCCTGGCTGGGCTACGTCAGTCTCTTAAGCGTGAGCATTCCGATGATTTAGTCATACATCCAGGGATCTTCGAGATCTATTAATACTGAGTCGGGTTGGCTCTGTGACGATGTTGGCTCATTGGTTCTCAATTCAGCGAATAAGATGCCCACTGGTACGACCAGTTTCTCAAAGCGCCGGACTGTTGACTCAGATCCACCAAAAATAGTAGAAGACTTTTCAACGAGATCTCTATCCACAGTTGTCACTTCTACCTGGCCCCAGCCAGGCCCGAGACTCACCTGGAGCACCCATTCTTTTCCATCGCGCTTGAGAGACAGAATCTCAATGAATTTCTTATTATCTCTAGCAAAATATTCTGAACTATCGCGAGGATAAGGGGAAAGTCTCTCATAAATATCCATTACTTGTTCTACGAACACTGGACTCGAGTTGATGGTTTCAAGTTCGACCCTAAATAGCGTTCGATTATAGCCATGATCTTCGTGACCTTCAGGATAATATCCTGCATAATTCTGACATAGCAGCTTGATGGATAGCTCATCGGAAATGGGCTCAGAAGAATAAACCTGAGCCACGCCGTAGGTTCCTGGACCAGAGAACCGTCCTTTGAAGTATTCAATCCGTCTGATCCAGGCAGGCCGTTGAATGCATTCTGTAAGGACGACCGCTTCAATAAAATCAGCGGAAACGTCATTCTGACGAGCCTCGCGCTGAATGACATACAGAACCTCCTCTCCTAATTCCTCCTGGGCACGCTCGATCTGCTTATCTAGATTCTGTTCAAATGTGCCGAACGAACGAAGCGATATCACAGCAAGAGCTACGAACACACTTGTCCAAATAGCCTGCACCAACTCGTCAACGTCCGGCAGAAAAGGGAGTAAATAAGACCATGATATTCCCGCTAAAAATGTTGCCAGAACAATGGCAACAACAGTCTCTAAGAAGACTGCAACATAGCGAACGCGAACTCGTGAAAACTTGAATGTTCGCCGCAGGATATGAGGACGAAAATTTGTAAGACAGAGATGCAAAACGGCGCAGGTTACCAGAGCCAGCGCTGCCCTACCGCCTATTGCTTCAGCGAGCGAAGCAACTAATACCGACGCTATGTACATCGGAACGAAACGCATCGCCAAATAGACCCACATGTTGCGTTGAGAAGCCGAATCCACCACGTTTTTCATGTCCGCATAGTTGTTCGGCCAATCGTTTTCCAGCAGCCTGAAGACTAAGTACAGCAGCGCCGACCCAAATAGCCCGGCGAAAACACTCATCAACACGGACGACATCATTCGATAATAGCGCAGCACAGGCGTTGTGAGCTCGGGACCATATCCCGATACATACATAGAAGCGCATTCACGCTCAAGCACTTCGAGAGTCGCGCTGGTTTCCTCTACTGGTTCATCACGCGTTCAACAGCCTCTGTTTAGAATGTGGTTATGCGCACCGCTGTGGAACCCATCGGAAAGATGACGCCGTACGGTCCCGAACACGCCGCCATGCTCGTGTTCACCGCATGCATCGCCGTCGTCCTGGTGGTCCTAGGACGACGCATCCGCGGCACCGCTGCCGAAGATCGCGTGCTGCGAGCGCTGGGCTGGACCATGCTGATCGCCACCGTCGCTTGGACTATCTGGGGCATGCTGCCGGGCCACTGGGACATCAACCAGTCGCTGCCGTTTCACTACTCTGACGCTCTGCGCATGATCACCGCCATCGCACTCATCACGCGCGCCGGATGGGCGATTGCCATCTGCTATTACTGGGGCCTGACGCTGAATCTGCAGTCGATCATCACCCCGGATCTCAACTACTTCGATTACCCTGGCCTGGAATTCGCAATGTATTGGTTCTTGCACATCGTCGCGCTCGTGGTGCCCGTCTTGTTTATCTGGGGTCTGGGCTACCGTCCGACCTGGCGCGGTTACGGGGTCGCCTATTTGGCCACAGTCATCTGGGCGGGCATTTCGCTGATCGCCAATGCGATGACCGGCGCCAACTACGGGTATCTGTCTCGCGGGCCGGAGGGCGCCTCAGTTCTTGATCTGCTGGGCCCTTGGCCCGTCTATATTTTCTGGGAGGCTGTGATCATCGCCGTCGTCTGGGCGCTGATGACCTGGCCGTGGCAATTGAATCCCGAACGAGGTCACCCGACCGCAGACAGGTTCGCCACCACCCGTCGTAAGCCCACCGGTGGGCGTATTCGAACATCAGCCCAACATATGGCCTAGCACTCGACTGCGGAACCCTACTGGAGAACTAACTTCTTATCGAGGGCTGCTGCAAGGCGAGCGACCGTTTCAATCGTTGGGTTCGCATTACCGTTTTCGATCCGGCTAATCTCTGCTTGCGGCACACCCGTTGCATCGGCCAGTTGAGCCTGAGTCATTGCATGACGCCCACGAGCCGACGCAAGCTCCCGACCAAGCTCTACCTGAGCTGCGACTTCGGCCTGGAATACCTGACTGGCTGCATCATATATTTTCTGGGCATCATCGGACCACGTTTCGCGCGCACGGGAAGCCAGGTCACTGAATTTTTCGACAAGTCGATCACCTCGTTATGGGCTTTAGTACATATTACCTCTCGTATCCTCCGCACTTTAATTCCCCTGGACGACAGTGGATCTCCGAATCTTCCGGCTCGTCTTCGCGTCGCCAGTCCGACGACGAAAACTAGCAACTTCACGGCCAATACGATCCGGGGCCACGCACAGTGATCAGCACGCTACCGATCTTTCTCCCCGTCTCGACGTATCGGTGAGCAGCAACAATGTCGTCTAGAGGGTAGCTGCGGTCGATCACCGGCCGGAACATACCCGCTGCAAGGGCATCACGAATCTCTTGCACCACGGCTTGGTTGTCCTCGGGATAGGGAAACACCACGCGCTGACGCCCACGGCGTGCGATCCCTATCAAAGACAGTGGAAGGTTCTGCCACCCGGGTCCGAGTTCGGATGAGACGTAGACGCCGTCCGATTTCAGGATGCCGCGGCACCGCCCGAAGGTACTCTTGCCAACGGCGTCAATGACCACATCGAACATATGCGGCAGGTGGGTAAAGTCCTGGGTTGTGTAATCCACAACGTGCTCGGCGCCCAGACCATGAACCAGGTCCGCATGCTCGCCAGCGCAGACCGCAGTCACGTTGGCACCCAGTGCCGCTAGTTGTTGGACCGCTGCCGACCCGATCCCACCTGTAGCACCGTTGACCAGGACTTCGTCGTTCGGTTGAACGCCTGCACGTCGAATCGCTGATCGGACGTAGTGATATCCCTCGGTGGCTGCTGCAGCTAGATCCTGAGTGATGCCCTCGGGGACAGCGGCGACCGATGAATGCTGGTTGACCACAAGATATTGCGCGTGTGCTCCGAACCGACCCTCACAGTAGCCGAAGACCCGCTCCCCCACAGCAAACCGATCTACCTGTGGGCCGATTGCGACGACCTCACCGGCAAACTCCGTGCCGAGAATGGTGCGCTTCGGACCGCGCAAACCAGTCAAGGCTCGCATGAAGAAGGGACGTGCCGCGCGGTAGGCACAGTCGGTGCGGTTTACGGTGGTTGCATCCACGCGAATCAACAGCTCACCGGTGGCAGGTTGTGGGATTGGAACTTCGGTGACCAAGACAACGTCTGGGGACCCATAGCGGGTGTTTACGGCTGCGCGCACGCCACTGATTTTACCATCCGCGGCCTCTACAAAGCGGATTGTCATGCACTTTCTGATAGGAAGTGCACTACGCACGAATCGTCTTCGAAGAAGCCAAGACCTTGCCAACTCCCTCCTGCTAAACTGCCATTACGTGACATGCGTCACTGCATCATGCCGCTTTTGGAAATTAATGAGGTGAATCAATGCGCGTAGATGCGTATGAGAATCGGCTCCGGCTCCTCACGGCTTGTCGAGACCTTATTGCCCAAGAAGGCACCACAGCGGTAACCGTCAAAGAAATCATCGGTCACGCAGGTCTCAGTTCAGCGACATTCTTTCGACACTTTGGTTCAAAAGATGCAGTCATTGACGAAGTCTCCATCAATCGGTGGTCACTGCTGGAATTTCATGCTCGTCGTCCACTCGACGATGAGGACGACAACCAGGCCAGTTTGAAACAGATTATTCGCATACTTGACCTATTCACTCGGATGATTACTTCCGATGATGAATTCATCAACGCGACTGGCCTCCGTATCGGCCAATCCCCTGGGGCCATCCTGCCGATCCGAGAAACATTTGAGCCAAATTTTGCCAATCTTTGGGTGGATGCTCAACGACGAGGCAATATCCGATCCTGGGCCCATCCTCGCGATGCAATTGACATGACAGCAAGCATCCGAGATAAGGATCGACGACTTCCGATGCTTACTACATTAGTCAGTGGACTGTGCACTGATGTTATTGACGCAGAACAACTCATCTACGACCTTTTCAGTGCAGGAAAGAATCGACTTCCTTTACGCTAATAACCGTCCTGTGACAGGGGAAGTCAAATCATGTGAGAGCTATCGGCTGGTTGTCTCTCAGATACAAATAGGAGGGCCTGTCCTCGTGTTACTTTGCAGACATGATGCCTCATGATTCTTCTGGAACAGACCCGGCCGACCTCACGCTCATTGGAGCTATTGACGCGTTACGTTCAGGTCAGCTCAAAGCAGTGGAATTACTAGATGCAGCACTAAAGCGCATCACTGCCTGTAACGGTGGCAATCCAAGCTTTGAGGGTGAACCCCAGGCGATTAATGCGTGGGCGCGCATCTATGCCGATCGAGCTCAGATGCAGGCAGAACAAGCCGATCGCCATCTGCAAAATGAACCGGAAAACACGCCATTATTGTGTGGCATTCCATGGGGTGTCAAGGACCTCTTTGCCGTTCAAGATTTGCCGCTAACTGCATCGTCGCGGGTCATCGCAGATCATATTGCTGATGAATCAGCAGTCGTGGTTGAACAACTGGAATCGCAGGGCATGGTCCTCGTGGGACACACGCACACACATGAATTTGCGGCAGGCGGCTCGACTGACCAGGTGGGCAATCCGTGGGCGCTGGATCGTTCTGCTGGTGGGTCTAGCGGTGGATCAGCCGCTGCATTAGCTGTTGGCATGATCCCAGCCGCGTTAGGGACTGACACCGCCGGCTCGGTGCGAATTCCAGCATCTCTTTGCGGGGTGTCAGCGATCAAACCGGCATTCAATCGAGTCCCCACCGCAGGTGTGATTCCGCTGTCACCAACCTTAGATCACGTCGGTTCGATGGCTCGGACGATCGCGGATGCGGCAGTTTTACTCAACCACATGAGTCGCTCTCGTCGACCTGCCCTACCCTGGATGGGCTGGGGCGACCCGCAAATCGACTTACCGATTGCGGCTAGTCGGGAGCGACGCCCCTTGGAAGGTACACGCATCGCTGTTACCGAGCGGAACCGATCAGAACTCATCCACCAAGACGTAGCCGTATCCGATCAAGCCGCACGCGAGGCTTGCCAGCGGCTCGGCGCTGAGATCATTGAACTGCCAATTCCAGTCGACATGAATCGAGCCGACTACGACACCGTCCTGATTGCCGAAGCCCGGAGTTATCATCGGCAATACGCAGCATTAGAAGACCAGTACCGGGGTAGCACGCGAGATTTCCTGGCGTTTGGTGCCGATGAAATCCCGGTCAGTCAGTATCTTGCCGCCCAGCACCAACGACTTGCTGTGACCGAGCAATGGCGTCAGTGGTTTGACTACCACGGCGTCGATGCCATCCTTGAGCCAACACAAGCCATCCCCTCGCCCAGACGCGGTCACGGCTATGATCCCGATCAAGCCGTCGGTGGCGAAGACCCGATGACGTACTTTACAGCCTTGTGGAATTACACTGGTTTCCCTGCAATCACTTTGCCGACAACACGAGGGACAGAAACCGGACTGCCGATGAGCATCTCGCTGATTTCAGCACCCGGTCAAGAACGCGAAGCCGTGCGGATTGGTCTGGCCCTGCAGCATTATGAATTCTCCGTGCCAACCCCACCAATCGCTTCCTGGGAGGCGGACTAAATGGAGCTCCTGCAATCGGTGGTACTCTTTTTCCTCACCGCGATGACTCTCTTCGGATTTTACGGTCTGTTGGCGTGGGGACTTGGACTGATTTTCGGCCAACTCGGTGTCGTCAATGTCGCACACGGAGATTTCGCTATGGTCGGCGCTTTCACAATGTTCGCACTACCGGCCGTGCCGTTTTTCTTACGGTTGCTCATTGCGGTCCTGGTGGCCATCGTCCTGGGCTATGTAACCGAACGGTTCCTCCTGCGAAAACTCTACCTTCGGGGCATGCTCGCCACATTGTTGGCTATGTGGGGTGTAGGCATCGTGATTCGCCAGGGCCTTGAAGCCTGGTTTGGCACGACCCCGGGCTCGGTCACGGCACCGGTCACCACCAGTCTTACAGTCCTAGGAGTCCAATATCCTGCCTACCGATTGCTCGCTACTGCTATCAGCCTGGTGCTCATTTTGGTCGGTTTATTCATCATCTATCGCACCACTCTCGGGCTCAAATTGCGCGCCTCTATCGCGAACCGTCAAATGGCTGCCCTCTTGGGCATCTCACCGACCGCCATGATTACCGGAACCTTTATCGTCGGCACGATTCTGGCCGTCATCGCTGGAGCCCTGCAGTCACCGATGCTGGGGGTCACACCTTCTGTCGGCCTCACTTTTCTAGCCCCCGCGTTCTTTGCCGTACTCGTTGGCAAACCAGGCTCACTTGGCGGTCCAATCCTCGGCGCCGCCATCGTGGCACTATTGCAAACTGCACTGCGTACCTTCTTCACCGAAACAGTCGCAAGCCTACTGTTCTTCCTCATTCTGATACTCCTTATCGCACTACGACCTCAGGGTCTCAACTGGAGGATTCCACAATGGAAAACAACAAGAAAAACTCCGCCATCTTCATCGACCCAGGAGAACACCTCAAACAACCACCCAAGCGGTCGCCAAGTCTCCGCCGAGCGGCAAGACTCTCGGTAGGACTCATCACCTTAGGTTTTGCACTCACCTCGTGCGGCACACTGGGTGGAGGCGAAGCCAACGATGACGACGCCGATGCCACAGCCAATGATCCGCTCACCATCGGTGTAATTACGCCGATGACCGGCGTCGCTTCACTGGAAGGCAATGCGCTGCGCGACGGCTTTGAGCTGGGTATTAAACACCTCAATGCCGACGGTGGAGTCTTTGGCCAAGATGTCGAATTGATCTTCATCGACGACCAGGGTGATGCAGCTATCTCAACCCAGTCTGCCCAGCGACTCATCCAACAGGATGAGGTCGATTACCTCTTCGGTACCATCGCCGGAGATACCTCAGAAGCCGTTGCCGGTGTTGCCGCCGAGCAACAAGTGCCGTTCTCAACGGCCATGATCGGCTCGATCCCGCACTGCAGTCCACACTTCTGGCCATTCGGAGCCACCGAATTGATGGTCACCGAAGGTTTGGTGCCCTACATGATCGAAGAATACGGCGAAAACGCCGCGCTGGTTGGCAACGATTACCTATTTCCAAGACAATATCACGATGCGTCACGCAGCCTCATTGAAGAAGCGGGTGGCAACGTAAGCGTCGAAGAATACTCACCACTGGGTACTTCAGATTGGCAGCCGGTTATCAACCGTCTGGCTGATGCCGACCCAGATTGGATCCTCACGGCTGTTGTCGGCGGAGATGCCATTTCCTTCAGCCAACAATCCGATCAATTCGGTCTGCTCGACGACGCGGGCATCAGCGGTGTATCGCTGCAACAAGAGTTCTACCCAGGAACTGCAGAAATCATCGAGGGCTCAGTCACGGCGCAACCATATTCGGATCAGCTCCCCGGAGAAGATAACGAAGCCTTCGTCGAAGAATTCAGGGAAGCCTATGACTTTACCGATCCAATCCCCGTCGTCGCAGCAACCTCCTACCACGCGGCCCACTACATTGGAGCTGCAGTCGAAGCCGCAGGTAGCACTGATCCAGAAGCAATCTCTGAACAGATGCCCCAAGTGGATATCGGTGGGCTGATGGGCTCTTCGTCCTTCGACCAAGACAACCATACGTTCAGTACCCAAATGTATCTGTTCGAAATCGGGCCGGACGGCGACTATAACCCGATTGAAGACTTTGACATTGTGACAGATCCAATGGATAGAGACTGCTCATGAGCCGAATTAAGCGCTCACACTTAATCACCGCAATTGTGGCGTGTCTGGCGCTAGGTGCGGCACCGTTTCTCCTGGTGCCGTATCCCCTGGCTCTCCTCACCCTCGCCTTAGCCTACGGATTGTTTGCATTTGGGCTCGATCTCACGTGGGGACGAACCGGAGTCGTCAGTATTGGCCACGCCGCTTTCTTTGGCATAGGCGCTTATGGCTCAGCTATCGCTATCGATAACGACATCCCCATGCTAGTGGGAGCAGTCGGCGGCGTAGTGCTGGCAACCCTGATGGCGTGGATCATCGGTGTCATCGGACTCGGCGATAAAACACTCCCGTCGACCATGGCGATTTTGACCCTGGCGCTGACATTGTTAGTGGAACAGGTCGCATTGTCTTGGCGCGGCGCCACTGGCGGCAGTAATGGAATATTTGTGCCCGGGTCAGGAGTCGTGATCGAGTACTACACAACAGCGCTCATTGTGATCATCGTGGTGGCGGTCGTGTGGTTCTGGATAATTCGCGGTCGCTGGGGTCGTCGTTTCCGTGCGGTCCAGTCCAATGAGAAACGTGCAGCTCATCTGGGTATCAATCTGCATGCAACGAAAACCTTTTCGTTCTGTCTCAGTGCAGCGGTGGCATCCATCGCCGGAGCAACCGCCGCCCCGGTCATGGGGCTGGTATCCCCTGGGGTCGCAGGCATCATACTGTCTGCACAGGTTCTGGTCTGGCTGGCAGTCGGTGGTCGGGGTAGCATCGCGGGCGCTTTTATCGGGGCGGGCCTAGTGAGCATCGGCCAGCAGTACCTCGGCGATGCTATCGGCTCCTGGTACCTCCTGGTGCTTGGCGTCGTCTTTATTCTCGTCGTCCGCTTCGCCCCAGCAGGACTGACGGGAGCTGTTCGTTCCATACTGCGACGACCCGTAACGGAATCCGCAGCACAAGGAGTGCATTTGGATTCGGCAACCATCAGGCTGGCAGCCCCCCGCAACCCAAGCGAGAAACTTGTTGCCACCACCGCTGCTGGTTCGGCATTAGAAGTGGTAGGAGTGACAAAGTCCTACGGTGCCACGCACGTACTGCGTGGCGTCACCATAGAGGTCCCTAATGGCGAGGTCATGTGTCTGATCGGCCCCAATGGCGCTGGCAAAACGACATTGCTCGAAATTATTACTGGTGGACAAGCCCTGAATGATGGCCAAATCCGGTTATTCGATGAGGACATTTCAACCTGGTCGATTCATGCCCGCGCACAGGCAGGTCTCGGGATGGTTTTCCAGATCCCTAGTATTTTCCCTGACCTAACGCCTGCCCAAAACCTCCAATTAGCCAGTGCTGAAGCGAAAAACCCGGCACCGCTGCCCGAGGTCTATGAACGCTTTCTAACGAGTCATTCTGGACTGGCCGTTGATCTACCGCTAGCCGATCGGCGAGCGCTGGAAATGGCAATGATCCTGGTGTGGAACCCGAAAGTGATTCTGCTTGATGAGCCAGCAGCAGGACTGTCACACGAAGAATCCATGAGCTTAGCCCGTCGTCTACGCACGGTTGCGGACCAAACCGGATGCACGCTGGTCACAGTGGAACACGATATGGAGATTGTCCGAGAACTCGCAGAACGCGTCGTCGTCCTCGCCGATGGAGTAGTCCTGGTCGATGGGACGATGGATGAGGTCTCTGCCCATGAGTCAGTCAAACACGCCTATCTCGGGGTATAACGATGTTGAAGTTTGAAGATGTGAGCTCTGGCTATCACGACACCAGAATCATTCAGAATTTATCCCTGAGCGTTGAATCCGGCGAATTTGTCGCGCTGCTCGGTCGCAACGGCGTTGGCAAGACGACGTTGTTGCGGACATTATTTGGAATTTGCCCAATCTTCGGGGGTGCCGTCGTTGTTGACGGTACAACCCTGCGTTCGATTCGCTCGGAAAAGATGGCTCGTGCGGGATATTCTTTTCTGCCAGATGATCGGGGTGTCTTTGAGGAGCTCACGGTCGAAGAGAATCTGGTGCTTGCTCGGCACAAAACTTACAAACCTGCTGTCGATGTTTTGGAGCTCTTCCCGTTACTCACGGAACGGCGCACTCAATTGGCGGGCAGCCTTTCCGGAGGGCAGAAACAACAACTCGGCATTGCTCGAGCCATGCTAGCTGGTCGTAAGTTCATCGCCATCGATGAGATATCACAGGGTCTGCAACCAAATATCGCGCACGCAACCATGCAGGCGCTTCGCCATCTCGTTGATGAGCACCAGATTTCGGTACTCATCGTTGAGCAAAGCCCTACTCTGCCGCTGGAATATTGTGATCGAGTCATCGGCATGGTTAAAGGCAGGATTTCATTAGATCAGCCTGTTGCGGCGATCCAGCAAGAACCTGATCAGTTGACCGACCTATTAATCGTCACGTGAATTCACGTAGTCTGCGGTTGAGTAACACTTGCTTCCAGCCAGCTGCGGTACTGGCGAATGCCGACCGTTGTCAGTGCTATGGCAAGCGGCAGCGTGAGGACCGTGCCGAAGAGGCTGCCCATAAACATAGCGAAGCCAAAGTACATGCCGCCAAGTTCCGGCAGCGCCATCGTAGTGGTTGGCGCCAGGTTGAGCACGAGCGCGCAGGCAGCAGCCCAGCTAAACGTCTTACCGACCGATATGTCCATCCACTTGCCGCGTCGTTTACGCGACAGGACGATCACCAGGTAGACCATCAGGGCCACGACGACGGTTGTGGACGACGACGTTAATCGGCGCAGGTCTCTGGTTTGCTTCCCGTCTGTTTACGATCCTGGTGTCACTGTTCGCATCTGCCAACGTCACGGTTCCGTTCTTCATAATCGCTTCGGCTGGCGCGGTTGTGGCATTTTTGGCCGGCACCCTGGCCCATACGTCCGCTCGGACTGACTCCCCCACTGCGGCTGCTACACCCCACGACCCCAAAAATTTCCGTACCTTGTGGGTAAGCGTCGTCGTGGGCACTGGTCTGGTCATCCTTGGAATGCACATAGCCAGTTACTCTGTGGACAGTATGCGCCTGAGCTTCAGTCTGATCGCCCAGACCATTGTCCGCCATTTCGGTCCGCAAACCATCCTGACGATCATGTTGCTGGCCGTCCCGCTGCACATTCGCCTTACCCAAAAGGTTGTAGTCCTTCCGATGGCAGTGTTTGCACTGCTCGAGGTGCTCCCGACCTTCACCGGCTTCATTGAACTGTCACTCAACATGAGTTCTGAGGTGGCTACATGGCTGGCGAGTCGAACGAGCTGGCTGAGCACTCTTGCCTGGGTTGTCGCCATCGTCGCGATCATCGTAGTGTATTCACGGACAGACGCACGTCGTCAGGCTTCAATCGACGTCAGGAATCCAATGGATCCTGTATCAAACAAGCACTAAAACAAAGCCGCACCGCATGTGCGCAGTATGAGTTGTCAGCGTGGAAAGATCAGCCGCGGGTGGGGCCCCTCCAGACGTGCCACCGCAACTTTCACGTCATTCAATTCTGACTGCATTTGGTTCAGTCGCTCATCAACCTTGTCGAATCGCTCATCGACCTTGTTAAAGCGCTCATCTACTTTGTCGAACCGCGCGTCTATCTTCTCGAAGCGTTGGTCGACCTTTTCGAAACGCTGGTCGACTTTCGCGAACAGTCCTTCCATGCGCCGCAGCAACCATGCCAGACCGGCAAACAGGCTACCGCCGAGCGTTATCAACACACCGGCAGCGACGAAGACCATGGAAATCACTTCGGCTGACATGTACATACCTCCATTGTGCCGCATCACGAACTCTTGACGCCACTAAATCTAAAGCGCGGCTGCCCTTCGTAAGCGACCAGCACTTCGTTTTGTGGAGAACTACTCGCAGAAGCGATACCTGTGGACGAAGCCACCAGCCTTACCCATGATTCACTTGCAATTTACATGTTCGCAGCCTCAAGGAACCTTCAGCACTTCTGGTGATCGCTGGCTCCACTCACGTGTCAGAGGAAAGTAGGTTTATGCGCACGCATTCCAAAATAACGGCCACGTGTGCCGTTGCGGCAGTAAGCGCTGTGTCGTTGGCGGGCATCCCCGCAACCCAAGCCAAAAATCCTGGATGAACCGATCATCAACGAATTTGTAACCGATACCGCCGGCACCGACATGCTCGAATACGTCGAGATGCTCGTACCCGAAGAATACGGCACCTCTGACCTGCACATCATCGGGTTGAACTCCGCCACAAGCACCAGCCGCCTTCGTAGTGTGTTACAGAAACTACAGCTGTTGAGTTAGTAGCTCGTATACTCACTGACGGCGTTCGTCGAGTTCACGATTCGCTGCTACGTCCGGTCTGGCATTGTTCATGATCACCAGATCGTTCAGACTGGTCATACCACGGAAGTACGCGATTCCCTCACCTGCCAAGCCACGGCGATCACCAGCGGTGTGTGCGGCGTCAAACCTCGTGGCTAATCGTTGGAACGACGACGCTACAAAACCAGGAGGCCCCGGGCTACAGTCCAAGTTCGGTCAGACCGGGATGGTCGTCAGGTCGCGGAGTCTTGACGTCCCAGTGGAATTTGCGCTGGGATTCACTGATTTCGACGTCGTTAATACTGGCGTGACGGCTCGACATCAGGCCGTCGCTGTTGAATTCCCAGTTTTCATTGCCATAGGCGCGGTACCACTGACCGGCGGCTGACTGCCATTCATAGCAGTATCGCACCGCGATCCGGTTGTCTGCGAATGCCCAGAGCTCTTTGATGAGCCGGTAGTTGAGTTCACGTGACCATTTATCATGCAGGAATTCGATGATCTCGTTGCGTCCCTGCAGGAACGTATCACGGTTGCGCCAGCGGCTATCGGGGGTGTAGGCCAGTGCGACTTTTCTGGTTCTTGTTGATTCCAGGCATCTTCGGCCGCGCGGATCTTCTGGATGGCGGTTTCACGGGTAAACGGTGGCACCGGTGGTCGAACGGACATCAGACTCCTCTAATGGATGGACATGCACAACGCGATACAAACACTTCAAGCCTAAACGTGTTGCATGTTTGCAACTATAGCCACCAGCTTTCTGCGCACTGAGGGCTGTTTACCCTGTACCTCAACCTTTGCAGACTCCCACTAATGGGAAAATCTTTCCGAATTTTCTCATGAACGAGGCGCTTTCTATCTCTATCCCCGTATGCGCTCGACGAAGTATTCACACGGGCCAACAAGAATATTGAATCGCTCACCGTTCTGGGGCATCATTCAACTATTCTTTCGATGACAAACTTTGCCAATGCACTTATCCTGGTTGTATGGCAACGATGAACGTATCACTGCCTGACGAACTCAAAGAATTCGTCGAGGCACAAGTTGAGGAACACGGCTACGTGTCGAGCAGTGAATTCTTGCGGGAACTCATCCGACGAGAAAAAGACCGCACGAAGCTACAAGGGATGCTCGTAGAAGGGATGGAATCGGGCGTAGGTTCAGAGCTGGACGCCGCTTATTTTGATGGTCTACGCGACCATATTCGAAACTCTGGGGCAGCGTGACTTCACTTCGTGTTGTCACGACCAAACAAGCCGACGCGGATATCAATGCGGCAACGGATCACTACGTGGCTCAGGGGAATACAAAGGCAGCTCTAAGCTTTGTGGATACCCTGGAAGAAGCTAAGACCCTCCTGAGCAAGCATCCGCACCTAGGTTCACTTCGATTTGCGGTCGAACTGAATATCGCTGAGATACGTGCCTTTACCTTGCAGCGCTTTCCTTATATCATTTTTTATACTTTGTTTGCCGATACAATCCGCATCCACCGAGTACTGCACACGGCCCGGGATATTCCTCCTCGGTTCTTGGAAAACTGAACCAGTCAGTCTCACCGTCCATGCACTTAGACGCATCATTAGACATTGTCCGCTGGTCGCTACAAGCCTCCCAAACTGGGCGGTTCATTAAACGTGGCCTAACCTGAGATTCCATGGCGACAGGCTTGTAGTGTTGATGTTCAAGTACCGCCAGGTTAGGCGGTCTCAACAGCGCCGAAGGGTCCTCATGTCGAATACTGAAATCCCAGCATCCGAATCCCGCGAAATTGATGTTCGCGCCGTCCTGCCTCAAGCCTAAACACCTCGAATGCTGGCGAACATAGTCCAGCACTTATGCCCGTCTACTGGCGAGACTCGTATCCAGGCACAAGATAATAGCTGTGGTCACCTTCCAAAATGGCAGCACCATTTGTATCGATCAGCTGAGGAACAACGAGTTCGCCGGGAGCCTGTGGGTCATAGGAACGACTCAACGCTCCGGTGATGACATTATGCGTTTGGACATCGCCGTCAGCATTTTCTACATAAGCAATCGCACCACCGACACCAATGAGCTGGAGTCCTTCCAAAGATTCGACAAACAGCAACTCCCCTTGAGGGCTATAACCGGCAAGCTCTTGGCCCACGGTCACCCATGTTTGACTCGAAGAATCCTGACCCGCAGCGGCAACCTCTTCGGCAATGATTACGCCGTCCACCAGGCTGATTAGGGCACGGTCCGTGGAATTCGTACCGATGAGTATGGCGCCAGTGCCGTACTCCATATCTGGATTCGGACTAGGCGCGGTAGCATGCAACTGTTGATCGTCCCAGTTGTGATCTGCCGTGGACAGGCTCCAAGACGGGTCAGCCTCTAGCCCTGCTTCGGCCAAAGCTGATGTTTCAAAGGCCTGGACTTCGTCGTCGCGAGCCACCAGAACGAGCCCATAGAACTCACCCAAAATCTTAGCTTCCGGGGCCTGTCGCTCATCGAGCAGTACCTGACCGCTGGCTGGATCCAGCACAACCTTGTCACCGCTGGCTCCCATCGCAGCTTCTGGTGGGGCAGCAAATACTGTCCCGGGTCCGTGATGCGGGCCCGGCACGTCAACCGGCCCCCAAACCTGTTGTCCCGTACGAAGGTCGTAGGCGGTGGCGGTGGTGTGCCCAAATGTTTGGACGTCGGCGTCGATATCCGTCAGGACGGCCAAGTGTTGGTCGTTGGCAGCCGTCAGTGTAAATCCGGTGCAGCTGAGCGGTCGTTGGGCTTCCCATAGGATTGTGCCGGTGGTATCCACGGCCCGAAACGTCAGCACGTCGTGGTGGTGTTCGGCTGATAGGAAGACCCCATCCGCGTGCAAAGGTGCCGTGAGCCAACCGGGTGACAGGACCTGCTGTTCGGCCAGCTGCAGAGGTAACCACAAGTCAGCTTTATCAGCTTCAACCGCCGGAGTATTGACTTGAGTTGGCGTCGGATCATAGTCCGGCAGGAGCTGATCGTCTTGGCTGGTCGTATGTGCACCGCAGGCCGTCAAAACCACCGCGGACAGCACGGCAAGACCGAGTCGAATTTGTGATTTCACCATCGTGTGCCTTTAGCTGCCACGGTTCATCTTCTGGGTCTGTGCTGTGTCTTGGTGCTTTGTGCGGTTGCGTGTTCGTCGAATCGCCCAGACAGTAACGATGATCACCACGAGGGCACCTAATATGACGGCATCCAAGAGCGGATTTGCCAGCATGCTCCCATAGGATTGCAGCCCACGCTGGATTCCGGCTGGTACTAATGACGGCGCACTGACCAGGCCGTTGGTTGTCCAAAAAATGATTCCCACGACGACGATCAGCAGGCCGGTGGCCACCGACGTGGTGTGTAACTGCCGCCCCAAGAACCGAAAACCACGCCCGCGTAATACGCTCATGGCGCGAGGGCTGAGCTTATCCCACTGGGCTGCCAGAAGGGTCAACGGCGCCACCATACCCAGTCCGTAGACGGCCAGCATGATTCCAGCATTCAGCGAGTCGCCCTGGGCAAGAGCCAACGTCAAGATCGCCCCAAGAATCGGTCCGGCACAAAAGCCAGCCACACCGCTGACTGCTCCCAATAGGAAGGTTCGGCCCCACCCGCTACGCTGATGAGCGCGCTGGTGCAGCGTCTCGGCTCCGGGAAGCATTTTGGACATATCGAACCCAAACCCGGCGGCTTGAGCCAACCCAAGCACGATCAATAGGATCGATGTGGTAATAATCAGGACATCTCGGTAGACGGTCAACAGGTTGCCAAGTGCCCCGATGCCTAACCCCAGGGGTACAAGCGTCACCACCAGGCCCAGATAGAAGATGCCACCGTGCAACATCAACCGCAGCTGTCGCCCGATGACGGATGCGAAGAATGCCGGCAGCAGCAGTGCACCGCAGGGGCTCAAGATGGCAAGCACACCACCTAAAAATGCTGTGATCAAACTGATTTCCATGGCTGCTTCACCTATCGTGCGGTCTTGGCCAGTGCGTCGTCCACGGCGTTGACGAATACCTCCGTTGGTTGTGCGCCGACCATCGGCTGACCATCCACAATAAATGACGGCGTAGAGTAGGCGCCTAAATCGGTACCGAGTTGCTGATTTATGAGAATCTGTTCGGCAACCGGATCGGAGCGCATATCCGTAGTGAATTGTTCAGTATCAAGACCAAGATCTGCGGCAAGTTCCACCAAGGCGTCTTCGCTGAGCTCCGCAGGATCACGGATGTCACCGTCAGCAAATAATTCATCGTGGTATTCCCAAAACCCCTCCTGCAGAGCCGCCGCATAGGCTGCCTTCGATGCTTGCTCTGATTCCGGTCCAAACACATTGAGATCTCGCCATTCAATCCGCAACTGATCTTCTGCTACGTAGTCCATCATGATGGGCAATGTCTCGTGGCTCCACGACGCGCAAAACGGACACTGATAATCTGAGAACACCACCATCGTCACGGGCGCATCCACGGTACCGATGCTCAATGGGTCCGTCTCGTCACGGCGTTCCACAAAACTCAGATCAATTTGGTCGGCCTCAGATTGTGGGGCAACATCGACGACGCCGCGATCCTCGAGCTGTTGTGTTGCGGCGGAAGACTCAGGGCTATCCGAACCCGCAAAGATAAAATATGCGAGCACGATGACGGCGAGCGCAGCCACCCCGACGATCATGGGCAGCAGCCACGGGGGTTTCGAGCTGGTGGTTTGCTGGGGCACAACATTTCCTTTGTAGTAGATGGCTGGATGCAGCGAGCAGTTCGATTACTATCTCAAGTAGTAATCTTTTCGGTGGCCCACTATACATGTTCGTTACTATCAGGCATAGTAGATGCCATGGTGAAGACTTTTCTCTATGCTGGTCAAGCACTGCGCCTTTGGAATACGCGTCAAGTGCTCGTCGCTGTGTTGGCCAGCACTGTCATCGGCTTGCTGATTGGCATGGCTACGGTGCTCATCCCCAATCCAGTGTTTACGCGCGACATTGACCCGGTGTGGTGGAACTACCCCGTATGGATCATGACCTCGGTGGCCAGCGGGATGCTACTGGCAACCTATATTCAACCTGCCACAACAGTCGAACAATCCGATGCACCCGATGCGACAGTTCGCCATGGAAAGCTCGGGATGGTCGGCGGTTTTCTCTCTTGGTTCGCGGTGGGCTGCCCCGTCTGCAATAAGTTGGCGCTGATCGCATTTGGCTACTCTGGAGCCATCACCTATTTCGCACCCATCCAACCGTTATTAGGCATCGCAGCACTGTTGCTGACCGGCATTGCGTTAGTGCGACGGCTCAAAGGACAACTTCTTTGTGAGGTATCGCCCAGCAAATACCTGATGCAGTCGGCGTCTCAAGAAACGGAAAATGCTCGAGTATGACGATGCCATCACCACATTCGGCCCCGCAGCTGGGCGAACTAGAACAACAAGTCATGAACTTACTGTGGGAAACCAGCCCCCGTAATGTCCGCGAGGTCATGGATGCCCTGCCGTCCAAACCCGCATATACAACCATCACCACGGTGATGCAGAACCTGAAAACTAAAAACATGGTGCGCGCCCAACGACAGGGGCGGTTCGTGCTGTATCTGCCGCAACTGAGCCGAGAGGAATACGTTGCCCGGCAAATGCACCAAGCCCTCGACGCCAGTAATGATATGGCCGCATCAATCCTGCACTTCGTCCAAGATTTGCCCGAAGAGGGATTAGAAATGTTACGCAACTACTTGGATCAGTCATGACGGCGCTGATCTTAGCTCCCATGCTGTTGGTAACCGTCCTGGTCAGTGGACTGGCGGGGGCGCCGATCGTTCGAAAGGCTGCACCAGCGCTCATGCGCACACCCCGGCTGGCAGTTGGCGCATTATTTGCAACGGTAGTTATCTGGATGGCGGGCTTCGCCGCCATGGGGCCAATGTTTGCCTGGGGCCTGTCTGGTCCTAGCGATCTGCTGCCGGGCAACACAGGGTTAGTATGTCAACGGTGTTTAGATGCGGCCAATCCGCTACCGCCCGGATTGGAGTTCAACACTTTTATCCCCGTGATCCTGCTACTGGCTCTACCGCTGATCTTGGTGTTGGCGATGTTCATTGGCAGCTATCGTTACGGTCGTCGTCATGTGAGACAACAGCGCGATCTACAGGATGCATTGGGCCTTGGTCCGACTCACACATGGATTGCCGGACAACCGGTCACCGTCATCGTGCATAACCAGCCGACCGCCTTTGCCTTGGCGCATCGTCGTTGGGGCATCGTCGTCTCAACAGCCTTGATGGAACTACTGACTGAGGACGAACTCACTGCGGTAGTGACACATGAAGCGGCTCATCTGCGACAACGTCACCACTTGATTTTGCGTCTCTTGCACGGTGGGATTGCACCGTTACGCTGGATCCCGCTGGTGGCCGCCATTGACGCGGCGATTCCGCATTACCTAGAAATGGCAGCCGACAATGCTGCCCGCGAGCAAACCAGTACACCCATACTCGCAAGCGCGCTGTTAAAGATTGGTGAAAAATCAGGCCCTGCGATGTCGCATGCCGCTTGTGGACCCGTGGCGCTGCATGCTGCAGGTATCGACCGGATCCGCCATTTGATCGCACCGCCCGACGGTAAACAAGGCGTGATCCCCATATCCACCATGCTCACCGTCGCCGGCATTTTGCTCGTTGGGAGTCTGGTTGTGCATCTGCCATATCTGCAAGCCGTACTCGATGGGTGTCTGATCTAAGGAAACACGCTGTTGGGCCGCGCTAGTGCAAAGCGGCTGATCGAGCCCGAACGCGCAAGTCTGTACGTTATCTGTATCACCGCGGGGCTCATTCTGGTGACCACGCTGCAGCGATGACGAACGTTGCCAAAGTGCCTATTCTGGTTATGTGACCACGATATACGTCGCACTGCCTGAGGGGCTCAAAGAATTCGTCGAAGCTGGTTGAAGGCATGAATCAGGAGTACGTTTCCGAGATGGACGGCGGCTATTCACTCAATGCGAGATCAGATCCGCCAGGCTCAGACAGCGCGACCCCGCGTAGTGTCGCTGCAATCAGAATATGCAGAATTTTATCAACTAGGGTCCGGCCCTCCGGCTTTCATGCCGCTAAACCAACCGACCAGTCTTGAAGGGTCCTCATGTCGAATACTGAAACCCCAGCATTTGAATCCCGCGAAATCGATGTTCGCGCCGTCCCGCCACCACAGCGTCACCATTTGGTTTTTGACGCCTATGCCCAGCTGGCGGTCGGCGAGTCACTAACGGTCATCAACGACCATGAGCCGCGAGGTCTGAAGGACGAATTTGACCGCGAGTTTGCCGGCTCCTTTTCTTGGGATCCACTTCCACAGGTTGCTCAGGAATATCGAGTTCGCATTACCAAACGGGCAAGTACCGCGCTGCCACGGGTAGTCGCCGACACCACGGCACTCCTTGCCGACACCGATCCCACTACGGGTGGCTCGATTTGGCAGCTGGAACCAGGCGCGCGAGACCTCGACTCAAATATCATCGCGCTGCCCGCCGACGACGAGATTGGCCTACACATTGGCCCAAACCTCGACGTCCTAGTTCTCGTGCTGCAGGGCTCTGGGCAGCTACAAACCGAGCTGAATGTGATTGAACTTCAGCAGGGTGCGCTAGTGTGGCTGCCGCGCAATGCACAACGCCGCTTCATTGCCGGACCCGAAGGCATCCGCTACCTGACCATCCATCATCGGAAACCGACCCTGAATATCACCGCTGCACCCGAACGCAACGACTGACGGTCGCCTAAGACCTAGTCGGGCCTCCACAGCCCATCGGCCAACACCTTGGCCAAATACTGGCAGCGCAGCTCGTCGTCGTCCTCAAGGCCATCTGCCGATGGGTGCCCACTGATCCGCTGCTGTGCCCAAGTCGCAGAAAACTCTAGATTGCTACGGGCATCAATCTCGGCGGCATCCAGTGCCTTAAAAAGCACTTATGCCAAAGCGTTGTGTGGCGTGATGAGCGCCTGGATTGTGATGGTTTCCTACGAAGCAGCAAAGAATACGACGCCGACATAAGACACCACCAAAATCACCACAGTGGAAACCAGGCCCAGAAGTACGGGTTTGAACCCTACTTTAAAGAGGCTGCGTAAGTGAACTCCCAGTCCCAAAGCGAACATTGCGGCGGCTAACAGCAACACCTGGATAATTTCGACGACGTCCAAAACGCCTGCGGGTATAAAGTCCAGAGTGCGGAGCAGCATGGCGGCCACAAAGCCTACAACAAAAAGCGGAACAATTGCCGGCTTCTTGTCGCCGACGGCTCGACCACTGCGACGCATGTACACAGCGATGCCGGCAATAATTGGGGCCAAGGTAATGACGCGCGCTAGCTTGACGGTAACAGCAACAGCCAGAGCACTTGCACCCACGGCACCACCGGCAGCTACTACCTGAGCGACTTCATGGCTGGAAGCTCCGATCCACATTCCTAAGGCCTCATCCTCCATACCCAGCACTCCTCCCAGGAATGGGACCGTAGGGATCATGAGGGTGCCAAATAAGACGACGAGCCCAATGGCAGTGGCCACTTCTTCTTCAGCGGCTTTCGTTGTCCCTTCCGTTGCGGCGACAGCTGCCGCACCACAAATCGAGAAACCTGAAGCGATCAGCAGACGTTGCGCCAATCCGATGCCCAGCAGGTGTCCCACCCACAAGGTGGCAAAGAATGTTATAGCTACTGCTGCAACGATGAGGAAGATAACCCCAAATCCCAGATCAGCAATCGTGGACAGTGAGAGCTGGAACCCTAAAAGAATAATCCCAGTCCGCAGCAGCTTCTTAGAAGAGAACGTTATTCCCGGTTTGAGCATGACCGGAACGGAAGCGATATTCCGCCACACAGCTCCGAGAATAATGGCGATCAACAGCGCACTGACCCCAGGGAGAAATTGAGCACCAACGAACGACACCACAGCACCCACCAGACATACTATGACGCCCGGGATGCCAGCTTTCACCCCTTGCAGAGGTGAAGTTTTTGGCTGTTCTGTCGTCTGGCTTATTTGAGTTTGGTCCAGAACTTGGCCCTGTGTGGTGGTGCGGTCATCGTTACTCATGAGCTCAATCTTCCCACCGTCACGCACCGGACAGTAGACCCCAATTCGCCAACACTGCCATATACTCATGATATGACTGGTCGTATGCAACCGATCGACCACTGGAGCAATATCTCGCTATTGCAAATCATCTGTGGGATTGCGGATCATAAGAGTTTGAGTGCTGCAGCGAAGGAATCTGGCGTCGCGCAATCCAATGCATCACGGGCGGTTCGGGTCCTTGAACGCAGGCTTGGTTATGCATTACTTCACCGCTCTCACCGAGGGTCTCAACTCACACAAGAAGGCAAACTCATTGCAGAGTGGGCGCGTGAAGCCCTGGAAGCCCTTGACCGTCTGGCCATCGGAGCTGAAGCCTTGGCTCGCTCCGAATCAGAGGTTCTCACGATTGGGGCCAGCATGACGATCGCAGAACATCTATTGCCTGGCTGGCTCAAAACATTTCGTGCGCGGTATCCGGAAGCCAAAACTCAACTGCGCATTATGAATTCAGCCGATGTCATCAGTGCTGTTGAAGATGGCCGTGTTGGGCTGGGGTTTGTTGAAACACCGGACGTTCCACGCGCGCTGCATTCCCAACCCGTGTGGACTGACGAACTAATCGCGGTCGTGGGTTCGGCACACCCTTGGGCAAACAGCGCAACGACAGTGAGCACGGAGCTTCTGGCGAATACCCCGTTGATCGAACGTGAGCCGGGATCTGGAACGCGAGCTTTTCTCGATTTCTTGGTTGGTACACATCGGCAACCCCCGCTGCTTGAGCTCAACAGTAACTCCGCTATCTGTCAGGCGGTGATCGAGGGCATTGGACCTGCTGTCCTGAGTCGACTGGCTGTAGAAAGTGATGTCCGCGAGGGGAAATTAATTGCCATCCCCAGTGGCGAGAAAAAGCTTGAGCGGCAGCTAACGGCTGTGTGGAAAGACCCGAGCTCGTTGACGCACTTCGCGCAACGATTCATCGACATCGCCCGAACGGGGACAGAGCACCCCGGGACGCAGAATACCCAGTAAAAATCACATGATTCACGCTGTTAACGCTGAGACAAACGTGAGCTTTTCAGCTACGCTTCGAAAGGAAACGAATTGTCATTGAAGCGGGGCTTGTACTCCGGCGACAATCGTCATTAATCGAGAGGATATGCGATGCATTTGACTCCCCGTGAGCAGGAAAAGCTGCTCATCGTCGTGGCCGCAGACTTGGCCCGGCGTCGTCGTGAACGTGGCTTGAAGCTCAACCACCCAGAAGCCGTGGCACTATTGACCGCTGAACTGCTGGAAGGTGCCCGCGAAGGCAAAACCGTTGCAGAACTGATGAATGACGGGGCCACCGTTCTGTCTCGTGAAGATGTCATGGATGGTGTGGCAGAGCTGATTCCGGATGTCCAAGTTGAGGCCACCTTCCCTGATGGCACCAAATTGGTGACCGTCCACAATCCCATTCGATAAGCGAAAGGCCGTCATGATTCCTGGTGAGTACATTCTCAGTAAAGAGCCCATCACCTGCAACGTCGATAAGAAGACCCGGATTATCAATGTGATCAACCGCGGTGATCGACCGATCCAAGTCGGCTCGCACTATCACTTTGCCGAAACGAATCAGCAACTCGAATTTGACCGCTTGGCAGCCCGCGGCATGCGACTGGATTCCCCGGCCGGCACTGCGGTGCGTTTTGAACCCGGTGATGCGCGCAGCGTACACCTGGTCGAGCTGGGCGGTGAACGGATGATCTTCGGATTTCATGACGACATCGATGGTTTTGTCGGTTCCACCGTGTCCATGTTCTCTACCGAAGCCATCGGTGGTTCGGCCGGCTATGACATTGCTCGCGATGCTGATCTGAAGGAACGCCACGAAGAGCAGGTTGAAGCCCAGACCGCCAAGATCGGTCAGGTCGAAGTCGGTGGCACCCAGACTGAGACCACATCTGCGGTGAAGAACTCTCGGGCCACCGAGGAAGAGTATTACGCCAACGACGACGTCCAAACCAACTCAACCGTGAGTGATTCCAAGTCCACCGGTTCTCGCGAGTTTGAACAACATAAGGAGGATCGTTCATGAGTTTTGAGATGAGCCGCAAGCAGTATGCGGAAATGTATGGCCCAACCACCGGGGATGCAATCCGGTTGGCCGACACCGATCTCCTGGCCGAGATTGAACACGACTACACCGTCTACGGTGAAGAAGTCTCCTTTGGTGGGGGCAAGGTCATCCGCGACGGGATGGGCCAAAACGGCCAGATGACCCGCGATGAAGGTATTCCGGATACAGTCATCACCAACGTCGTCGTACTGGACTACACCGGGATTTATAAGGCCGACGTCGCACTGCGTGACGGCCGGATCTTTGCAATCGGCAAAGCTGGTAACCCCCTGATTCAAGACGGCGTGACCATTCCAGTGGGTGTCGCCACCGATGTGATCTCCGGTGAGCACAAGATCCTGACCGCCGGAGCCATCGACACACACGTGCACTTCATTAACCCCGATCAGGTTGGGGTGGCGCTGGCCAATGGGACAACCACACTGATTGGTGGCGGAACCGGGCCCTCGGATGCTTCCAATGCAACGACGGTAACCCCCGGCGCCTGGCACATCTCACGCATGTTGCAGGCCGTGGATAACCTACCAATCAATATCGGCCTGCTGGGCAAAGGCCATGCCAGCTCGATTGACCCGCTCACCGAACAGATTCGCGCAGGTGTGATCGGGCTGAAACTGCACGAAGACTGGGGTGCCACGCACTCCTCGATCGACCGTGCGCTAACGGCTGCTGATCTGCTGGATATTCAAATCGCAATCCACGCCGATACGCTCAACGAAGGCGGGTTCGTAGAAGACACGATCCGTTCCATTGACGGCCGCGTGATCCACACCTTCCACACCGAAGGTGCCGGCGGTGGGCACGCCCCGGATATTATTCGCATGGCCGGACTGTCCAACGTCCTACCCGCTTCGACCAACCCGACCCTGCCATATACCCGTAATACGGTGGATGAGCACCTAGACATGGTCATGGTTGCCCACAACCTGAACCCGGATATCCCCGAAGACGTCGCCTTTGCCGACTCGCGGATTCGTGCCGAAACCATTGGTGCCGAAGACGTGCTGCAAGATCTGGGCGTCTTTTCGATCACCAGCTCCGACTCCCAGGCCATGGGCCGGGTGGGTGAAGTTGCCCTGCGCACCTGGCAGGTGGCCAATGCGATGAAACAACAACGCGGCCGGTTCTCGGATGATCCCAAGGTTGGCGACAACGCCCGACTGAAACGCTACGTTGCCAAATACACGATCAACCCGGCCATCGCCCACGGCATCGCCGATACAGTCGGCTCGATCGAGGTTGGCAAATTTGCTGACCTGGTGCTGTGGGATCCGGCATTCTTCGGCGTCAAACCACAGTTGGTTATTAAGGGCGGCCAAATTGCCCAAGCCCTGATGGGTGATTCCAACGGTTCAATCCCAACCCCACAGCCACGCACGATGCGCTATAACTTTGGGGCCATCGGAAGTGCGGTGCATGAATCCTCGCTAACGTTCCTGCCCACCGCAGCCCTGGAGGACGACGTCCCCGAACGGCTGGGACTCCGGCACTCAATTGCCGAAGCTAAGAACATGCGCGAACTGACCAAGGCGGATCTGAAGCTCAACGGTGCCACCCCGAATATCGAGGTTGACCCCGAAACCTACCGGGTTCTGGTTGACGGCGAGCACGTGACCTCACAACCGGCGGACACCCTGCCCATGGCCCAGCGCTACTTCCTGTTCTAACCTTTGGAGGTTTTGCATGATTATTCATGAAATTGTTGGCAACCGGGCAGACCTGCCCGCCCAGCAACTAGCCGGACTGACCGAAGACCGCGTGGTGCTGGATAACGAGCAACTGCTCAAACGCGTGCAACGTCTTACCACCACCTCCGGACGTGAGCTCGGGCTGCGCCTGGCCAACAATCAAGAACTGCACGACGGCGATATCGTATACCTGGACGACAACACTGTTATCACGGTTCAAGCCGCCCCGGCCGATGTGCTGGTGATTGCGCCAACCGAACTGGAAACCATGGCCTTTGTGGCCCACAGCCTAGGCAACCGTCACCTGCAGGCCCAGTTCTTCGGCCCTGAATCCGAATACGGTAAAGCTGTGATGGTGGTTCGCTACGATCACACGGTTGAAGATTTTCTGACCGATCACAACATCGTCTTTACCCGCGAACAGCGGGTCATGCCGAAAGCGTTCCGTCATGCCGAACACTCCCACTGAGCTCACCGCGCTGCTCACGGTCATGCAACTATCCGACTCGGCCTTACCCACCGGGTCGTTTAGCCACTCGTTTGGCATGGAGACCTATCAGCAGCGCGGGCTGGTCGACTCGGCTGACAGTTACACCGCGTGGGCCACCGGCTACCTGCACCAAATGGCTTATACCGAAGGCCTGGCCACCCGGTTAGCGCACGAAGCAGCCGTTGCCAACGACCACCAGCGTGTGGTCCGCATCGACCAACTGCTCTATGCCTCGGCCATTCCGCAACAAATCCGTGATGCTGGCACCTCCATGGGGCAACGGATGAACACAATCGTCGACGTGGCCATCGAAGAAACCCCAGCACTACGCTGCTACCGCGATGCCATTGACGCCGGCGACGCGCAAGGCCACCCGGGCGTGGTCTTTGCATTAGCTGCAGTCGCAGCGAACGTGCCCGGCGACCAGGCCGTGGCAGCCTACCTGATGCAACTGGGCACCTCGCTGACCCAAAACGCCATCCGATCCATCCCACTGGGACAAAACGCTGGCCAACGTGTGCTGAGCCAACTGCGGCGAGTGGTCCCCGACGTCGTCGATGTGGTCTTTGACCTCGACGAACACGACCTGGGGGCCAGCGCCCCGGGCCTAGAAATCGCACAGATGATGCACGAAACCCAACGGGCACGCATGTTCATGTCGTAAGCCCCACCGAAGGTAAGGAGCAACCATGAAACCAGTACGTATTGGCGTCGGCGGACCCGTCGGTGCCGGAAAAACCCAATTGATCGAACGCATTACCCGCGCGTTGGCCGATGAATTTTCAATGGCCGCGATCACCAATGACATCTACACGATCGAAGACGCCAAAATCCTGGCCGCCAACGGGGTGCTGCCCTTAGACCGGATTATCGGTATTGAGACCGGCGGCTGCCCGCACACCGCGATCCGCGAAGACACCTCGATGAACGAGGCCGCAATCAAGGAACTCAAACGCCGCCACGACGATCTGGACATCGTGTTTGTTGAATCCGGTGGCGATAACCTCTCGGCCACATTCAGCCCCGAACTCGTGGACTTTTCGATGTACATTATCGACGTCGCCCAGGGCGAGAAAATCCCGCGCAAGGCCGGGCAGGGCATGATCAAGTCCGACTTCTTCGTGATCAATAAAACCGATCTGGCCCCCTATGTGGGTGCGGACCTGTCGGTCATGGAAAAAGACTCGCTCGAGTTCCGCGGTGACAAACCGTTTGCTTTCACGAACCTGAAAACCGACGACGGACTCGATGCGATTCTGGAGTGGATCCGCAAAGACGTCATGATGGCAGATCTGGCCCAGTGACACCGAAACTCTCCCTTGACAATCCGGTCGGCCAGCTGCGCATGGTCATCGAAGAGCGCGCTGGCCGAGCGATTGCTCGTCAACAATACTTTCAAGGCGCCCTGCGGGTGTTACGGCCGCACTATCTGGATGACTCCGGGCAGGTGTCCTATACGATCGTCAACCCCGGCGGCGGGTATCTGGGTGGCGACGTGTATGCGATCGACATTGAAGTCTCGAGGGGCACCTCGGCATCATTGACCAGCCAGTCGGCAACCAAGGTGTATAAAACCCCTGACGAGCCGGCCTATCAGCACACCGTGTTCCGTCTCGGTACCGATGCGGTGTTGGAATACGTGCCGGATCAGCTCATTGCCTACCGCGATGCTCACTACCTTCAGGACACCGTGGTCGAAATGGAGCCATCGGCCAGTTATCTGAGCACCGAAATTGTGACACCGGGATGGGCCCCGGATGGCACGCTATTCAAATACGATCGCCTGCACTTGCGTCACGAAGTTCGCATCAGTGGGCGCCCCATGATCGTGGACAATCTTATTGTCCGGCCCGACGACGAGACGTCACCCATTGAGTCCATGTTGTATATGGACGGGCGCACCCATTTGGGCTCACTATTGGCCGTGGATGCTCGCATTGACGCCGAACTTGTAGCAGCATTGCGTGAAAAGATTACCTGCGCTCTCGACGACGTTGGGACCATGACGCCGGCCAACCAGCCAAACCGCGTGATTCCTGAACCGTTGTTTGGGATCACGTTGCTTGATGGCCCCGGACTCGCCGTGCGTGTGCTGGGTACTTCAACCGAACAAATCACCGCGGCACTCTACGCCGTGGTCAATGACCTGCGAGCGCGCTGGCGGGACCAAGGCCCCATCCATTTGCGCAAGTACTAGCTTCGGTGACGTCAGAACGCTATCTCTGTGGTCATGAGAACATGGTCATCGTGCCAAATCAATTATTCCGATGCCGTTGGTCTCCTCGATAGAGCCAGAGAATTTCGGTAGCTACACTGTGAACGAAGCCATTGAAAACGCGCTCACCGTGGTTGTTTCTTTGCTGACTTCCACAAGTTTAGTGACCCGTTTTAGGTGTGCGGCCTATCGAATTGGTACAGGATGTGCTGGGCCACGGCGGTCTATTGGCCAGAGGTTGGGCATAAAATTCGCACAGAGGACTGTTTGTATGGCCGTGGACTCTCTACCAAGATTTCCTTGGGTCTGCTTTAGCCAAGGGTCGGAGAGTGTTAGAACCCATAGCTAACGTGGGGAAATCCGGATTGATGAAAGATAAGAGTTTCAAAGAGCCGTTAAGCCTGGCCGAAATATCAACTTCAAGCAAATTGTCATGGTGAGCCACCCGGTTTCTCAGCCTACGAACACTCTCTAACTGACGCCCGACTTGCTTGCGCCCTCTGTCACTTTGCTCAGCATATGCAAAAGCTTTACTTAAACATTCTTCCCACAGCAGTTTCTGGTTGTTTTGACTAGCGCTACCTGGTGCCATGACAAGTCTGCTCCACGAACCAAACATGAGCTGAGCAATAACGTCGTCATGGTTCGGAGTTATGCCTCTACGTGGGTGCCCATCCGGCCGGAACCTAGCTTCCTTTCGTGCAGCTATGCGGGCTTTCCCAAGACTATCTTTCAAAATTGCATAGACAGGCTGAGCCGCTTCGCCCTCAGCAGTCCAGTCAGCAGAGAATAACACACCGCTACCTTTTGGTTGCGTCGCGTTCCATTTTCGCAACTGCACATCTATGGAGTTCCGCACCGCGACTTCAATATATGAGATGTGGTAATGCCACGCGCTAGAAACACGGGCGCTCCATTCATATAATTCTGCTGCGCGCTCTTTATCTCCACTAGCAGCGTCAAGATATGTCTTATATCGCGCACTCCCGAGCATGTGGGAAAGAGAATTTATGGCTGACATGCGATTTATGCTATACTACGTAACAGAGCGCTGGGCTAGGACCAGCGCGTATATTCCGGTAATCCCTCGTCTAAGACGGGGGATTATTTGTTTCCTCCACAGTTTCATCACCAGCAGAGCTAACCGACTAGTTCTTCCGCTCGGTTCTATACACCCGCCACAGTCTAACTGACCCCATAAATTCCCCATAATGTAATCGACCGACGTGTGAAAGGGTCGACGAGTCAAGATCAGAGCCACTGCGCGAGTGACGGCAGCAGCGTCAGTTGCGTCACTGGTCTCGGTCGGTCCCTGTAGATATGAATCCGGTCTATCCCCGCAGCTCTGGCTCGTCGTAGTGCCGAGAGCCGCTCACCATCCACCATTCTTGGTGCGTAATCCAAAGTGCCACGCTTACCCCGTTCTGCCTGGTCAATTGGTTCAGTCGTCAATTTATAGGACTTCGAGTCGTCAGTTTAGAGGCTTTTGAGTCGTCAGTTTGTAGACCAAGCACGTTCGAATATAGCCATGCAGACAGCGTGCCAACGAGCACCCAAAATGCTAATGTGTCCAGGTGGACACATATCAGGCCGAGACGATCGTAGACGATGACGTGTTGGGCGTGAATCGCCAACGACGTCACGCCCTTACCTGGATGCTCGCCCTGGTCGCCGCCACACTGGCCAGCCTGATTCTTGGTGTGGCTATCGGCGCCGTCTACGTTCCACCCGAGCAGATTGTTGGGATTCTCGGGCATCGCATCCTCGGGCTACCCTCCGGTTCTTGGACAGCGGCAACCGAAGCCATCGTCTGGGATGTCCGACTCCCGCGCGTCATCCTGGGCCTCAGCGTTGGTGCCGGACTAGCGATCTGCGGTATGGCGTTACAAGCCATGGTGCGCAATATGCTGGCCGACCCCTATCTGCTGGGCATCAACTCGGGCGCGTCAACAGGGGCCGCTGCAGCCATCCTGTTCGGTGTCGGAGCCGGCTTGGGCGAACACGCTCTGCAAGGGAGCGCCTTCTTGGGCGCACTAGCCGCTTCGGTGCTGCTGTACAGTATTGCGCGCAGTGGCGGACGGGTCACCTCGGTGCGCTTGCTGCTGGCCGGGGTGACCGTCGGATACGCCCTGTATGCGCTTACCAGTTTCTTGATCTTTGCTAGCGGATCGGCAGAGGGCGCCCGCTCGGTCATGTTCTGGCTGCTCGGTTCGCTCGCTTTAGCCGACTGGGGCACGCCGTTGTTGACCGTCGTCGTCATCACCGTGTTCACCGCCGCGGTGCTGACCCTGTTTGGTCGCAGTGTGGATGTGCTCGCCATCGGCGACGACACATCGCTGACCCTGGGTATCAGCCCCGAAAAACTCCGCACTGTCCTGCTCGTGCTGGTCGCCCTGTGCATCGGAGTGCTCGTCTCGGCCTCGGGCAGTATCGGCTTCGTCGGGCTGGTTGTCCCCCACTTGGCCCGCCGCGCCGTGGGTTCAACCCACTCGCGTGCTTTCCCGGTGGCTGCGCTGATGGGCGGGATCTTACTGATCTGGGCTGACCTGGTGGCCCGCACCGTGCTGGCTCCCCAGGAAATCCCGATCGGCATTCTCACCGCCATGGTCGGGGCACCATTCTTGCTGATCCTGATCCGCCGACTTCACGCCAACCGATAAAGGAGCTACCCGTGACACGTGCTATCCGACCCCCTGTTTACAAGACAGGTGCTCTTGGTCTCGCTGCCGCACTGATCCTGAGCGCTTGCAGCAATCAGCCGGCAGCAACCGACCCAGCAGCAGCTGCAGGTTATCCGGTCACGGTGGAAAACTGTGGCGACGAGATCACCTTCGACGCCGCCCCACAACGGCTTATGCTGCTGAAATCCGCTTCGGTACCGGCACTGCACGAACTGGGCGTTCTGGACCGCGCGGTGGCTCGTGCCGGCGCATTCCCTCAAGCCTATTTCGACGACGCCACCCTGGCCGAACTCGACGACATTGCCCAGTTGACCTCCGACGTCGATGCAACCGGGCACCTGCAAATCTCACGAGAAGTGGTCATCGCCCAAGAGCCCGACCTTGTGTTCGGTGAAGTCGAAAACCTGTCGCGCAACAGTCTGGCCCAGGTTGACATCAACCTGCTGGAAGAACCCGCTTTCTGCTCGACGAGCCCGGACACCAAACCCGACTTCGAGAGCATCTACGACCAACTTCGCCTCTACGGCAAGGTATTCGACAAGCCTGATGAAGCTGAAACCTACATCACCGAGCTGCAAGATCGGGTGGCAGCCGCACAAGCCGACGTCGCCGAGAACGAAAACCGCACCGCAGCGGTGCTCTACCCCACCGTCGGCGGCGGCACCACATATGCCTACGGCACCGGATCCATGGCGCACCCGCAATTGGAGGCCGCCGGTTTCACCAACGTTTTTGAAAACACCTCCGAGCGAGTCTTCGAAGTGTCCTCTGAACAACTACTGGGCCTTGATCCCGACATCATCATCCTGCTGCACACCGACGGCGACCCGGCCGACGTCGAAAATGCACTGCGCGACCTGCCCGGTGCAAGCGATCTGACCGCTGTGAAAAACGACCAGGTCATGACCCAACTGCTCAACTTCACCGAACCCGCCACCCCGCTATCCGTGACCGGGCTGGAACACATTGTCGAAGAGTTTCAGCCATGATCACCGGCCACAACCTCACCTACGCATACGGTGCTCACCGCGTGGTCGACGACGTTTCCCTGACCACCGCACCTGGCCGTGTGCTGGGACTGATCGGGCCCAACGGCTCGGGCAAAACCACCCTGCTACGCTTGCTGCACGGCGCCTTGCCACCCCAGGCCGGCAGCGTAACCATCAACGAGACACCCCTGGAACAGCTCAGTCCACGGCAAATCGCTCAGCAACTGTCCGTCGTCGTCCAAGAATCCGAGTCCGACACCACGATCACCGTGGGCGAGATGGTACTGCTGGGCCGTGCCCCCTATCTGAAACCATTTGCCCGCACCAAACCCTCTGACCACCGTATTGCTGCCCAAGCCCTGGAGCGCGTCGGGGTGGCACACCTGGGCCACCGAATATTTGCGAGCCTGTCGGGCGGCGAGCGCCAACGGGTGCTGATCGCCCGTGCCCTGGCTCAACAGGGCCAACACCTGTTACTGGATGAACCAACCAACCACCTGGATATCCGCTACCAACACGAAATCCTCGCCCTGGTCCGCGGCCTGGACGTCACCACGCTCATTGTGCTGCACGATCTGAATTTGGCCGCCCAGTACTGCGATGAACTCATCATGCTCGACCACGGCCGCATCGCCGCAACCGGCACCCCAGACCACGTGCTGCAACCCGAGCTGATCGAGCGCGTTTATGGCATTCACGCGGCACGCCACCGACTCGGCGGCCACCTACAACTGTCGTTTAGCCTGCACCCGGAACTGGCCCAGAAAGGTCCACTTCGATGAATATTCAAGCCAGTATCACCCGCTACTGGGACGGTCGTGCCCGCGCCTACGACGCCCACCAACAACGCTCCGACCGCCACGACGCCGACCAAGCCGCCTGGACCCGCGCCCTTGTCCACGCATTGGACGACGACGTAACCGACGTGCTGGATCTGGGCACCGGCTCGGGCTACCTGGCGTTTCTGCTGGCCGACCTTGGGTATTGCGTTACGGCAACCGATCTCTCGGCGGGCATGCTAGCAGTCGCCGGTGAACGCGCCCAACGTCGGGCCACCAACGATCAACACAACCCCGTCTTTGCGCTCGGCGACGCCATCGCACCGGCCTTTGCACCCGAAAGTTTCGATGCGATCACCAACCGGTATGTCATGTGGACGCTGCGCGACCCTTTGGCCGCCCTGTTGAACTGGAAGAACCTGCTGCGCCCCGGGGGACGACTGGTCATCGTGGATGCGCCCTGGTTCCCCAATGGCCTGGAAGCCAACACCACCGAGGGTTTCGTCGACCACTACGGCGGCACCATCGCCAACGAACTGCCCCTGGCACAGGCCCGCAGCATCCAAGACACCGTCGCACTCGTTCGCCAAGCCGGGTTTCACCGCGTGACCGCTACCCCGCTGACCGAGATTTTTACCCTCGACCAGGCCGCCGGGGTCGCGCCCGGGCACCACGTGCAGATGCAGCACATTATCACCGCCACCAAAGCCTGCGCCGTCGACGCCGGAACCGACCACGGAATGATCGCCGAGGCCGCCGTGGCTCGCATGGAACCCGAAGTTGACCAGTGGACCACCGCATTTGCCGTGTGTGCGGACCCCACCCGGCTCAAACTCCTCATCGCCCTGCATGCGGCTCCGGAAGCCACCGTCACAGAACTCGCCGCAGCCGTGGACTCCACCCCCAACGCCGTCACCCAGGCGCTTCGAAAACTCTACGACGCCGGCATCACCGAACCCCGAACACAGGGCCGGCACCGGCGCTGGCGGCTCATCGACCGGCGCATCCACGAACTGCTCCACCACGTAGCCGCCCCACACTCGGACCTGCATCCTGAACACCCCTAACCGTTTTGGTCTCTATCATGGGAAGCACCCTGGTGAGCAGAACCAAGCATTTCGGGACCGAATTTTTGAAGGTGGAGGAACAGCATGCTGCATGCAGTGCGACATGGCATCGTGATCGGATGTGCCATCTTGCTCATCGCCGGGGTGATTTGGATCGATGTCACCACCACGATCTGGCAGGAACTGGTCATTGTCTCTGGCCTGGCGGCCGGGGTTGTGACCTTCTTATTGACGACGTTATTTCTGGATCGATTCGTCCAACGCGCCGCCCAGCGACGTTGGGCACCGGTGACCCGCCTGGCGCTCACCGAAATTTTGCACGAGTTGGCTGATGACCAACACAGCGAGCCCAGCCGAGGTCATATCGAGCCCCGACAGCTCCCCACCCTGGACCCAGATGCTCATGCAGCTCAACTTTTAGCTGATACGCAAGCGCTTCGCCAGACGGTTGCAGACGAGGGCCGCCAAGTCGCCACGATGCTTGGCACGTGGTGGGATTTCCTGTCAGCACTGACCGATAATGAGCAACTCATCCGGCACATCGCTGATGTCACTGTCCTCTTTGAACAGGTGCGCGATCTGTCCTTGGACGTGGATAAGACGCTGCAAAAAGCTTCCCAAGACGACGTCCTGCCCGAAGAGTCACAGCACTCGCTGGCGCAACTCAATACGCACATATTGACCTGCAATGAGTCCATCGCCCACATCGTTGCGGAACTATCCCAACGCCTGTCGAACGATCCCGCGACGCTAAGTCAAGAAGCCCAACAAACCCTTTCCCGCCTGCGCCGACGCCAGGGCACCCGGCATCACCGCCGTGCCAAAAACTAAATCGCCCTGGGTTGTTCCGGTTTCTATACGGAGGTCAGGAGCATGAGCCTGGGTCATATTGATAGTCGACTTCGACTTCGGCCGGGCAGGCATAGATCAATTCGGTCTTATACAGGCCGTTGACACTTCCAGCTGCTCAAATGCGGCCCGGTAGGGTGTAACCACCATCATCGCCCTACACAGGAGCCCTTGTCCTTGACCACCGTTGCTGAAACCATCACGCCCCGTCGACAACAACAGCTGCACCGTCGCACCCTGACCACCGTGCTGATTAGTCAATCGTTTGGTGGGGCCGGGCTGGCCGCAGGCATTTCAGTAGGCGCCCTGATCGCTCAGGACATGCTTGGCAGCGACGCCCTATCCGGCCTCCCCACGGCGCTGTTTACCCTGGGCGCTGCGCTGACTGCATTCATTGTGGGGCGAGCCGCCCAACGCTCTGGACGCCGCAAGGCACTGGGTTTCGGATTCATCACCGGCGGGATCGGCGCCATCGGCGTCGTGGCCGCCACTCACTTTGTCAGCCCGGTGCTGCTATTTCTCTCCCTATTCATGTACGGGGCAGGCACTGCGACCAATATGCAAGCCCGCTACGCCGGCACCGACCTGGCTCCGGCCAACCGCAAAGGCACCGCCATCAGTACGGCCATGGTAGCCACCACCATCGGGGCGGTCGCCGGGCCCAACCTCATTGAGCCCCTGGGCGGCCTGGCCGAACGCTTCGGCCTGCCAACGCTCGCAGGACCGTTCTTACTGGCGGCCGTCGCCTACATCACCGCCGGTGTCATCCTGGTGACTATGTTGCGCCCCGACCCCTACCTGGTGGCCAAGCAGCTTGAAGCCCAAAACAATCCACAAGCTGACACCATCACTCCCAAAACACCGGCCGATAAACCTTCAAGGCTCGTGCGAGTCGGCGCGTTAGTGCTGGTCATCTCGCAGGTCGTCATGGTCGGGATTATGACGATGACGCCAGTGCACATGCGCGCACATGACCATTCCATGGGAGCTATCGGACTGGTCATCGGACTCCACGTTGCAGCAATGTGGCTACCATCGCTGATCACCGGACCCCTGGTCGACAAAATTGGCCCACGGATCATGGCCATCTCGGGCGGTCTGACCTTGTTGGCATCCGGGCTGGTGGCCGCGTTTGCACCAGGAGAAAGCCTTTCCGCGTTGGTACTCGCGCTGGTGTTACTTGGCATCGGTTGGAACGTTGGCCTCGTCTCGGGCACCACGCTGGTCGTTCATGGCACTCAACCAGAAACTCGAGCCGCCACCCAAGGCAGCATTGACGTCTGGTATCAAATTTTCGGTGCAGGCGCCGGGGTGTTCTCAGGTGTACTCATGAGCGCTACTGGATTTGGCATCGTCACCATTGTCGGCGGCATCCTTGCCCTGATCATCATTCCCGCAATTGCACTGGCACCGAGGCTCCACGCACGAACAGACGCCTGATAATAGGTGTGGGCATTCCCTTGGGTTGGCATTGACTTCAGTGCCGCTACTCAACTTGGTGTTAGATGCACACTCAGTGCACAAAGTGTCGTTAGAATCGACCGTGCCCATCCAATACTAAGTGAGACGACATGACAACCGCCCTAGCCACCTCTGCAGAAGGCTTATCGCACCTGCGCCGTGACATCAGCCAGCGAACCGGACGAGGCCTCAACGCCATCGTCGCCGGGATCCTGCTGTGGACCACTTTCACGATCCTGGGCACGCTGATCACCGACACAGACATTCTGGCGCTGGTCTACGTTTTTGGCGCAGGAGTGCTCTTTCCACTCAGCTTGCTCGTGGCCAAACCTCTCCGACTGGACCCGTTTGCAAAAGGCAACCCCCTGGGCGTACTAGCCGGGCTGCTGGGTGCTGCCCAAATTTTATTCGTTCCCCTGATGATCGGTGCAACCCTGGCCGTGCCAGCTATGGTCCCATGGTTCCTAGCTGTGCTGGTCGGGGCACACTTTTTGCCGTTTAGTTGGGTCTACGACAGTCGCGCCTACATTTTCGCTGCAGTATCCATCCCGATAGTCGTTGGGCTGATCGCCTGGCTATTGCCAAGCACTGTTGCTCTCACCGTTCCAGCTTCTGTTGCGGTCCTACTTATACTCACCGCAGTGCTGCTGCGCGGGGAAAACACCCAGACCAGCTAGTCGTCTTGCGCCAGGGCCGTGCTGGGGGCCGCATTTGTGCTCCGGGCGGTCGGCGATATGGCCAAAGTCGGCGGCGGCACCCTGGGCTGGGGTTTCGGTATCCTCGCGCTCTGGGTCATCAATGGCTTATTTACCCAAGCCATGCTTGACGCCGGCGATACGATGCCGTCCGAACTCCAAGCCGTCTTCAGCACAGAGCAACTGCTGGATGGGTATATCAGTTTTCTGGGTCCTTTTGTGGGAATGTTGGTTACCGCCTACGTCGTCTATGCCGTCCAAACCCTACGCACCGAAGAACACTTCGGCCATGCCGCAGTCGTACTCGCCACCCCGGTGAGTCGTCCCGGCTGGCTTAGCGCGCACGTCACCGTAGTGGCAATCGGTGCCCTACTGATCTTGGTGGGCACCGGGATCGCTGCGGCAGCGGTGACCCGCAATGGTGCCCTGCTGGGCGACGTCGTTGCCTCACATCTGGCCGCTGCCATTCTCGCGGTGCTGGGGCCGGCGGCTGGCTGTTTTGGGGTGGTCCCGCGAGTCATGACCCTGGTCTGCTGGCTGGTGGTGGCGGTGATCGCGATCGTGGATTCATTCGCCGACCTGTTGGATCTGCCACAGTGGTTCCGCGCCCTATCACCATTGTGGCACCTGCCCACAGTGCCGGTGGATGACTTCGCCCTGCTGCCAACTGCCGTGTTGTTGGGCATCGCCGTCGTCATTGCTGGCATTGGGCTGTGTGGATTCCGACGTCGTGAAATCAACGTCAACTAGCGCGGTACTGCGTTGTCCCAATAAGAGAGTACGATAAGTCCACTATGCAATACTTTTCTGGCGAATCGCAGGTCCTCCCGGCCCAGCAAAAGCGTCGCCGCACTCGGATGTTGCTGTGGATAGCGCTGGGCGGAATAGCATTACTGTTCAGCTACAGTGCGATCTTTCATTGGCTCATGGCGCGCGAGGGCGAAACTCACGACTGGAGCACAGCACTGTATTGGACTATCACCACGATGTCCACGCTGGGCTATGGCGATATTACGTTTGATTCTGCAGCCGGCCGCTTGTTTTCCATGGTGGTCTTGGTCAGTGGGGTCCTCCTGCTGTTGGTGCTGCTGCCGTACCTCTTTATCCAATTCGTGGTAACACCCTGGATTGCTGAGCGTGACAGGGCTCGAGTGCCTCGTAGAGTGCCCGACAACCTGCACGGGCACCTGTTGTTAGTGGGACTTGATACCGTCAATCGCACGCTGATCGCTCGGGCGAAGCGCACCAAAACCCCCACGGTGGTGCTCGTGGATGATCCCATTGAAGCCAGTCGTCTGAAAGACGAGGGCTATCAGGTGATGGTCGGCGCTTTGGACTCCCCGATGACCTACCGTAAAGCGGGGGTTGACCGTGCGCGGATGGTTGTGTCGACACAGGCCGATACCACCAACACCAACGTGGCCTTCACCGTGCGTGCCGTCAGTGAAGACGTGCTGATCACCGTCACGGCTGATAAGAAAGCGTCGCACGACGTGTTGAAACTGGCTGGCGCTGATCACGTGGTGCAACTCAGCTCGACGCTGGGCACTGAACTGGCCAATCGGATCCTCGGCACCACCGGTCGGTCTCATATTATTGATGCGATCGGTGAAACCTATGTAGCCGAAGCTGCTGTGAAAGGCACCAAACTGGTTGGCCAAACTTTGGCACAGGCCCAGGCGTGTATCCGATCTGAAGCACAGATTTTGGCAGTCATGCGTCGCGGGCGGCTGGTGCGGCTGACCCCGGATTCAATCCTTGACGAGGGCATGGTCGTGATCATAGCGGGCAGCCGAAACGACCTAGAGGTCTACGATGACCAGTTCCAAAACCCGCAACAACGTGAAGGCCCCGTACTGGTGCTCGGTGGTGGAAGGGTTGGTCGTGCCGTAGCTGAGACCTTCGAAAAATCCCGCATCCCCTACACAATTGTCGAACAAGTTCCGTCTCGCGTTCCCAAGCACCTGAACTTTATCGAAGGCGATGCCGCCGATCTCGAGATCCTCGAGCAGGCCGGCCTCCACGACGCCTCCGGGGTGGTAATCACCAGTCATGACGACGACCTCAACGTCTATCTCACCCTTTACTGCCACAGGCTGCGCCCCGAATTACAGGTCATTTCTCGTGCAAGTTCAGAGCACAACGTCGCCACGCTATACCGAGCCGGTGCCGACGGCGTCTTGTCCTATGCCGCTATTGGTGCCACCGCAATGTGGAATAAACTCGGCAATTCTCATCGCGTGCTCATCGCCGAAGGCAATGAGCTGTTCACCGTGCCCCTACCGCGAGCTTCCCATGGCATAGCGCTGCGAGACGACAACATCTTGGCAAGAACGGGTTGCCACCTCGTCGGTGCGTTGGATTCGGAGAATCGTTTACTTCCTGCCACGAACCGCGTCTGCGGCGAGGAAACCAATACCTTATTATTACTAGGTGATCGGCACGCCGAACGTACTTTCCGGCGCACGTATTTAAACGCCGCCAAGAGCTGAGGCGCCAGGTAGCCACGCTGTTCCACCGAAAACCTCATCCATTCCACTCGCTCAGGCATACCAAATCTTGACACGCGTGGGATAATGAAGTTATGAGAGTCGCGGAGCATGCGGCCTCGCTGCTTCCGCGACCACTCGGAAGGAGTATCATGTCACGCGTCAGTGTTATTTTCGGTATTGTGCTCATCCTGGTGGGTGGTGCCGCCTACGGCATGACGTCGCCGGCCACCTGGATCGCACTCATTCCCTCGATGCTCGGCTTCGCGCTTGTTGCCTGTGCCGTCCTTGACCTGTTGAGCGAAATCGCCGGCACCATTATCGGACTCATCGTGGCTCTGGTTGGTCTGGGTGCAACGTTCATGCACGTCATGGACCTTGGCACCCTGTTCGCCGGGACGGCGGCCCAGCCCGCAATCGTTATCACCAGTACGATCACGTGGGTGTTGTTGATAGCCTACGGAGTGTTTGCGATACGCAGCCTAGTCTCCGCCGCCCACGCCTACCGGCATCCAGCAGTAACGGTGTAGTCAAACATTTCCAGTATGTGCTGGGCCAGCGCTGCACGCTGAACAGGCGTCAGCGCTGGTTTATGCACGGAATCATGCAACCATGACCCATCGGCTAGCACCTTGACCAAATTCCGCACTGGGGTGACGTTTCGTGGGATCGGGCCGACGTTGGTCGAAGATCGTGCCCTATCACTGTGGGTCCGCATAGGCCAGGTAAAAACTCACGCAGGGGTATTCACGTGAGGATAGATCGGACTCTAGTAGACCAGGGGACCATCCCGTCAAACAGGAGATCTAGGGAAAGTCTTCGGAGGTCCAGCAGACAATGCACCTTCGGTCGGCCTCAGGGCAAATGCCGCCGACACTATCAACTACGAGATAGCTACACGTATCGGCCCAATCGTTCAGCACGTGTATATGGAGGATTAGACACCTGAACCGTGAAGGGGAAGAATCCATCACTTCCCAGGTGCTCTTGATGCCTGGAAAACGACCAGCCTAAAACTTCGGATCGATGGCCAAAGGACTAAGCTTCGTGTGTGCAGAAGTAGTTGGCACTGATAACGGGTGGTCATACCGGACGTCTGTTGTACTAGGAACCGGCCTGAGAGTGATCAAATCCAGTCAACCGCCGTGCGACGAACCGGATATCCCAGATCACGCTCGGCATTGATTACAGACTGTATGTGAGAAACACTCAGTCATAGCACTGGAGGATACCGTGCTCACGCTCACCATCCTGCGACGCAGCGTCATGCCTCGATAACGCACGAGCGCCATGCAATTTCGTGTGCTTAAATGCCAGACCCCTGACACGGGGTGTCAGGGGGTCTGGTGAATGGTTGTCCGGCGGTGTCCTACTCTCCCACACCCTCCCGGGTGCAGTACCATCGGCGCTGTGGGTCTTAGCTTCCGGGTTCGGAATGGGACCGGGCGTTTCCCCCACGCTATAACCACCGTAACCCTAGCCCACCAACCACTGCGCTGGCAGTAGCCGGGGAAACTTTGTGGGGTCACGCACCCCGGAACCCGGGGTGATGTGGACCTCTATGTTGTTATAGATGTTGCTTTTGGACGCGGCCCGCACCCAGGGTGTCTGGGTGTCGGGTGTTGTTGCTGGAACCGTATAGTCGACGCGAGCACGCTTGCAATGCTTGTGGATCGTGGACGTTGTTGTTGTGTACCCATGCTGTGTTTGCCCCATCATTGGTTGTGGTGGGTCGTGGTGGGCCTTTTGCTGCCCACCGCACACACCCCGTTCCGGCATTGCTACCTGAAAAAGTAGGGTGTGGGTAAGTCTTTGGTGTATTAGTACCGGTCAGCTCCACACATCTTGAGTCTGTGCTTCCACATCCGGCCTATCAACCCAGTCATCTCCTGGGCACCTCATAAGGAGAATTCATCTTGAAGCCGGCTTCCCGCTTAGATGCTTTCAGCGGTTATCCATCCCGAACGTAGCCAATCAGCCATGCACCTGGCGGTACAACTGACATACCAGCGGTTCGTCCGTCCCGGTCC
>NZ_LXEY01000011.1 GCF_001657475.1 Enteractinococcus helveticum | reverse complement strand
CGGCGAGTCCTACCGCGTCAAAAACGCCCTAATGAAATAACCCCTTATCGCCACTTTGGCAGGAAACCCTGCCAAAGTGGCCGGATTCTTATCGCTTTAATGGCCGACTTCTAATTGACAAAACACAGCAGCAGCCACAACGCGCAATGAGACGCAGGCTCGACCCGGATCCGGAGCCACCTCGGGCCGGTCACACTCGGCGCAGCAACACCGCCGACGGCGAACAGAAACCAAGGGAGGGGGAGGGACCCCCACCCCCGTTAAGGGTCGCTCCCGGTGGCATAGCGCGGTCTCCCCCCCGGCGTTTTTTTCCTCACGCTTTTATATCGGCCGGCTTCGCCTTATTCGTCATGGGGGCAGCGTGGGCGCCTGTGGGCCTGGCGCCGGGGCGGATGATTCGTTGCCCATGGCCGTTATCAGCGGCCACCGTTGGCCCGGACACGGCGCCGACCAGGCGGGTAAGGGTCAATCGGTGGAGTTCAGTGCCGCGATCATGTCCTGGTGGGCCTGCCGGAGGTCACCATCGCCGGATTCTTTCGCAATAATGCCCAACTCGTCGAGCAGATCATCGGGCAAACGCAGCCCGTGGTCCTCGGTTAGGTCGGCCGCCACGTCGGCCAGTAGGACCAGCACGCCGGCATAGCCCATGCCCTCGGCCGCCAGATGCACGTCGGCGATGGAACGCTGCGTTTCCACGCCCTGCAGCGCGTCAAGCAGCCGCCAGGACAGGCGTGCCGCCCGCCTGCGTAAATCATCCATCTCCATATCAAGCATCCTAAAAGCACAACGGCCCCGAGGTCACCCCAGGGCCGCCGGTGAAATCATGATCGAGGTTATTGTTCGAGCTGCTCCAACAGGGCGGTCAGGTCGGCGTGTAAGCGTTTGGCGCCGGCCAGGTCCAGGACCATCCACTGGCCCTCTAGGCAATAGTGATCGACGTCGATTTTGATATCCTGGTCAGCTTCGTGCCATGATTCTAGGCCGCCAGTTGTCGGTCCGTCGTAGACCTCGTACCGTTCCTCTGGTTCAAGTGAGCGGTATTTTTCGGCGTCCCAGTTGCGTGGAGTGAAACCTGCTGGTGCGGTGATCGTCATGGTGTGCTCTCTTTCGATGGTGGTGTTACGAGAAATCGATGCGGTGGTTTTCAATGATGGCCCAGTAGCGGTCGGTGTCCCAGGCGATAATCTCCCAGTCGAAGTGACCGAACAGCTCCCAGAACTCGTCAACGATAGCGTCCACATCGTGATGGACGTTGAAGCCGTTATCCATCACGACCTGGCGCATCTGGTGGTGTGCCCTCATCAAGTCAATCGGGTTTGGTGTGTTCATGTGCCCTGGCTTTCTATGGTGGTCGGGTTGGTGCGGATAAGGATCCCCGGAGGGGAGCTGTGTTGTTGTCACCCCATCCCCAAAAAACCCGCCGCCCCCGTCCCCGCTTCTGCTGCATTAGCCCACGCCTAGTAGACCCTCCGATTTTTCGGAGTGTCTCAAAATATGGTGGTGGTTCCACCCGGCCAGGTGGTTCCCCGTCACCCGGTGCGTGACGGTTCCCAAGGGATATAACCGGCCCGTTAAGTTTCGGCCCGAACGGTGAAAGAAAAGGCCCGGAGCACTGTGCTCAACGGGCCTGTAACAATTGCTTCACATTGGTATGATGTAGGCAATGAACGCGGGCTGTTGAACCGTGTTCCGCGCCCCAGGTGATTTGCCGTCACGCTGGGGCATTATTTTAGACAACTACTAACCTTTCGGTTCATTGTTGTTTCATAATGCCTAGTCACGCAGTAGTTGAAAGATATTCCCGGCATCTCCACAAGATAAGCCCGGAATCGTTGAGATTCCGGGCTTTTCCTTAACGATCGGCGCAATTATGCCAGTATTTTTGCTGACGCTACAGGATAGATATTCGGTGAGTGGCTCAGAAGATCCGTGGAAACGGATCGGTCGAGAAGATGACCTCCATCGGCACATCGAAATAGGCGGCAATCTTCAGCGCCAAATACAGGCTAGGGCTATATTCGCCGCGTTCCAGGTAGCCGATGGTCTGATAATGCACCCCCAGTGCTTGTGCCAGGTCCCTACGCGACACTTGACGTTCGGCACGCAGCATCGCAATCCGATTATGAACGACTTCAGACACTGGGGCTTACACTCCCCAGTCTTGTTGAATATCACGACGTCGGGCAGCCAGTGTCGACCCGGATTCCCGCCGCGCCATCCTACTTAACAATTTTGGCGCCAGCACCATGGCCACGACCGCCCAGATTACCAGCGCGATAAATACCCATTCCAGACGCCAGGACTCGGCTACCTCTACAGAAGCCATAGAATCGGGCAAGAGCGAGGCGCGTAGGCCTAGACCAAACCAATACAACGGGAAAGCCTGCGCGATGGTCTGCAACCATACCGGCAGTGCCACCAATGGGTAGAAAATACCGGAAATACTAATCAGCCCCATAACCGGCAGCATGACCAAGCCCATGTTCTTTGGGCTGTTCACCAAAGCGCCGATCACCGCGCCGATGGCTAACATTGCCACCAATCCCAATAGCATAACGATAGTGAATAGGACCCACCGACCCGGGGTGGAAAAGACCAGACCATCAAAGAGGATCAACCCGGTGACCAGCAGGACAAGTGTGGAAATCACGGTGACGATCGCAATAGCCGTGATCTCGCCTACCAAGTATCCCGTGGTGCCCCCGGGAACGGATTTGCTACGCAATAAGGTGCCATTGGTTCGGTCGATTGACAACACCCCGGCAATACCCATGACCGCGCTGAACATGACGCTCATGGCCAGCAGTCCCGGAATACTCATTGAACCCAACGACACGACCGCACCATCGACATCAACGCGGTTGAGAAATAACAGGACAACGACAAAGAGGAGTAACGGGATCACCGTTCCCAGCACATCGCCCAGTGAGGTGAGCTGAATTTTGGTGGATACCAATCCGCGGCGCAATCCGGTTCGGTAAGCGTTGATCGTCGGATTCGTTGTTGGTGTTTGAATGCGCGACGGCCCTGGCGGTGAGGTGTGTTTGCTCGTCATAACGTGTGCTCCTCAAATTTTGTGGTTTCCACAGTTTGGCCGTCTTCAAATTGTTCCACTATGGATAGATAAGCATCTTCCAGTGTGTTGCGCTGAATTTCCAAGTCCGTAATGCCGGTGCTGTGCTCGGCGAGTAGCCTACGAACAAACTCTGTGGCGTCTTGGCTAGCGTGGATACGGAGCTGCCCGTCTTGTGTCCATCGCACTTCTGCTGTACTGGACACCTTATGCATCAGCTCCAAGGGCGAGCCATCAGCAATGATGCGACCCCCGGCCAGAATAATGATGCGTCCAGCAAGTTTCTCAGCCTCGGCGAGATCGTGGGTGGTCAGCACAATGGTCGTGTTTTCCAGATCACTGAGCCGATGGATCAGGTCGTGAAAATCTCGACGCGCTTTAGGATCGAAGCCGGTTGTTGGTTCGTCTAGGAAGAGCAGGGGAGGCCGTCCGATGACGCCCAGAGCAACATCCAGTCGGCGGCGCTGACCGCCCGACAAAGTACTGATTTTTTGTTGCGCCTGGTCAGTGAGGCCAACTAACTGGAGCAGTTTGTCGACCGGCCATGGATCCACATACGGACGGTAATAGTCGGCCATATGGGACAATAGTTGTTGGGGACGCCATTTGCCATGGTCGCTAGAGTTTTGCAGTACAACGCCCACCTGAGAGCGCCAGTACTCATCAGCCTTGGCGGGATCAGCCCCCAGGACCACGACGTCGCCACCCGACCGGGTTCGGAAACCTTCCAGTATCTCGATTGTGGTGCTCTTGCCGGCCCCGTTCGGTCCTAACACGGCCACCACTTCTTGACGGTGAATTGTGAGGTCAATGCCGTCTAAGACCTCTTTGTCCCCGTAACGCATGGTGAGGTTCTTGGTGACGATCACGGGCTCATTCGTATACTTCATAACAGAAGTGACCGATCTCTTCGACAAAATGTAGTACTCATGCTACATATCGGCGCAGGGCTTGGCTACAGCTAACAGGGTTTTTCTCGAACTGTTTCAGGCGTTACATGCTTACCAGCCTGGTAAGCATGACACCGCAAACACAGGCCACAATCGACAACCCAACGTGGGCAAACCAGGTTCTCGTGGCGCTGCCGGTACGGTTGCCGCGTTGCTCTGCGGCGAGAATAGCGACGGTGGAATAGGTCGTCAGAGAGCCAGCAAAACCACCAAAGACTACTTGAACCACAGTTTCGTGTATTTGCAATATTGCAGCCAGGGTCAAAATGACCCCTGCAATGAATGAGCCGATAATGTTGACGATTAAAATACCGTAACGAGGCAGATAAAAGTCGGCCAGATAACGAAGAACTGCGGCCAGGGCGGCTGCAAGAAGAAAAACAGTCACTGCTTAGTCACCTCTACCGACGCGGGTCCCCAACTTGATGGTGCCAATCGTGATCCAGGTCGTGAGCCACAAAAAGACCACGATGCCAAGGACGACGCCAAAGCTGGCGAGGATGTTAGGTACGGATGGTGCATCAGTGAAGATTGCTTGTCCGAAAGACAGTGCGGATACGACCACCGCAAGAGCTGACATCGAGGTAAAGGACCCGAAGAAGCCAGTCGATATACCCTTTGCCAGCGGCTCCGGCCACTGTCTGGTGGTGGCGATTCCTGTGACGAAACCCAACAGGGCCGCTCCGAAGAAATTTATGATGGTTAACGGCAGTGGGTCAAAGGCGTGCATCGGCGCTGCGAAAAGCGTTGGCCAGGGGAGATAGACCCTGGCCAACGCCCCGAAACCGCCGCCAACGGCAACCGCCAACAGCGTTAGGGCTCTGGGTTTAGGCGCGCGTCTGGCCACGTAACTCAGGGTTGAGACGTTCCAGCACGTCGCCGTGCAGGTGCGTGTTCGTTGCTAGACCGTGACCGCCCCACGGACCGGGTTCGCCGTCCAAGGAGGTAAAGGTGCCCCCAGCTTCAGTCACGATGGGGACCAGAGCGGCCATGTCATAGACCTCCAGCTCAGGCTCACAGGCGATATCGACGGCGCCTTCGGCCACGAGCATGTATGACCAGAAGTCTCCGAAGGCCCGGACCCGCCAGACATCGGAGGTCAGTTGGAGGAATTCGCTGACGTTGCCCCGGTCACGCCAGCCTTCAAGCGAGGAGAACGATAGGGAGGCATCTGACAGCTCGGTGACATCGGAAGCATGGATGCGGGTGGCGTTGGACAAGGACTTGCCGGTGTAGGCGCCACCGTCGGCATAGGCCCACCAGCGACGGTTCAGCGCCGGAGCGGAGACGACGCCGACCACGGGCTGATTATTTTCCACCAGCGCGATCAGGGTGGCCCACACGGGTACTCCGCGCACAAAGTTTTTCGTGCCGTCGATCGGATCGATGATCCAGCGGCGCTTGCCCGAGCCTGTGTGACCGAATTCTTCGCCGGTGACGGCGTCGCGGGGGCGTGCGCGCTTGAGTTGTTCGCGGATGAGCTCTTCGGCGGCACGATCAGCGTCGGAAACGGGGGTCATGTCTGGTTTGGTGTCGACGCGTAGGTCTACTGCCTGGAACCGGGACATCGTCAGCGCGTCAACGGAATCGGCGATGACCAGTGCAAGATTCAGGTCTTCGCGGTAGCCCTGGCGTGGTGGGGTGAGCTGCATGGAGGGGTGTCTTTCCTTGTTGGGGTTAGTCAAAGTCTTCGGTTTCAAGGCGATTTTCCAATAGCCTGCGCAATGAGGCCAGACGCTGGGGTCCGGATTCTCCGGCGTGACCGGCGGCCACCCAGGCATCCAAAGCGCACCCGGGGGAGTCTTGCGTGTGAGTGCAACCACGTGGGCAGTCCACGATAGCATCAATGAGATCTTCGAACGCGGCGACCACGGTGTCTGGGTCGACCAGGCCCATGCCGAAGGATCGGATGCCCGGGGTGTCAATGATCATGGACGTGCCGGCTTGGTTGAGCGGAATCGCCAGTGCTGATGACGACGTATGCCGGCCGCGACCGGTAACCACGTTCACGTGGCCGACGGCACGATCTGCGCCGGTCAGCGCGTTGAGCAGGGTGGATTTACCAACTCCGGATGGACCGATGAGCGCGGTGATGTGCCCGGCCAGTCGGTCTTGGATGGTGTCAAGATCAGCCGGATGCAGGATGGGAGCCAGGCTTGGATCGCCGTCGTCGGTATTGACCGGTCCGATGGAAAATATTTCCAGGTCCAGATGGGCGTAGTGTTCCGTGAGCTTCTCGGCAGCGGCCAGGTCGGTTTTGGTAATGCATAATATCGGGGTGATCCCGGCGTCGTAGGCAGCAACCATGGCGCGGTCGATAAAACCGGTGCGCGGTTCGGGATTGGCGGCGGCGACGACGATGACCAGGGTATCGGCGTTGGCTACGACGACGCGCTCATAAGCGTCCGTGTCGTCGGCGGAGCGTCGCAGCACGGTTTCGCGCGGTTGCAGGCGCACGATTCGTGCCAGGGTGCCCTCGTGGCCGGAGGTATCGCCGACGATGTCGACGAGATCGCCGGTCACGATGGCGGTGTTGCGCATTTCACGAGCGCGCATCGCGGTGATGTAGCGGGCCTTGGTGCCGCGGGAGGTTTTGGTTTTGCGTTCAGCGGGTAGGTAGATGGTGTAGCGTCCGCGATCCACCGTGGTCACGCGGCCGGTGATGGCGTCCTCGTGGGCGGGGCGGTCCTTGGTGCGGGGTCGGCTGCCGCGTTTCGAGGGACGATTGGGGACCGATGACTCGTCGTAGCGCGAGTAATCGATGCGGTACCGGCTCATGCGCGGATGTCCCGTTGCCCGGTGGCAAGTGCGGTCCATGCGGTTGGGAAATCGGGCATGGTCTTGGCGGTCGTGGCGATGTCGTTGACCACGGTGTCTTTGACAACCAGGCCGATGATCGCGCCAAAGGTGGCCATGCGGTGATCCGCGTAGGAGTCCAGGGTTGCACCGGTCAGGTCATATCCGCCGGCAAAGGCCAGGTAGTCGGTGCCCTCTTCAATGGTGGCGCCAAGTTTGGCGGCCTCAGCATTGAGTGCTTTGAGCCGGTCGGTTTCGTGCCCGCGGAGGTGACCAATTTTGGTCAACTGTGTTGGGCCATCTGCCAACAGGGCCAGTGCTGCGGTCGTGGGAGTCAGCTCGGCTAGATCGGCGATTTCGCCACCACCGGTGATCACCGGGCGGCCCTTGTCGTCACGCTTGCCGGTGACGGTGAGATTGCCGTAGTTTGTGCCAGCTACCGGTTCAAAACTAACGGTTGCCCCAAAGGCGGGTAGAATCTCGCGCCAGCGGTTGCCAATCTGGGTGGTTTCTTGTGGCCAGTACGGCACGGTGACGCTGCCGCCAGTGGCCAGGGCCGCGGCGAGATATGGTCCTGCGTTGGATAAATCCGGTTCCACGGCCGTGTCGGGTGTGGTGATGGGCCCGGGGAACACCATCCAGCGGTTTGGCTCCGGGTGCTCAATGCGTACACCGGCCGCCTCCAGCACATTGATGGTCATGGCGATGTGTTCGGGGCTAGGAGTATGTTCCCCGGTATGGCGTAAATCGAGACCGCGTTGGAACGTTGCCCCCACTAACAACAGAGCGGAAACAAACTGAGAAGATCCACCCGAATCGATACCCACCGCGCCACCTGGTACGGTTCCTTGGCCGTGGACCGTGAGTGGCAGACTCGTTACCGGATCCTGACCGTTTGCGCTGATGCGTGCACCGGCTTGGATCAGCCCGTCGATGACGGGTCCCATCGGGCGGGCATAGGATTGTTCATCACCGTCGACGAGCACAGTGGCATTGGTCCCGGCAGCCACACCGGGGATAAAACGCATAACGGTTCCGGCGAGTCCGGACTCTACCGTGATCGGCCCGGTCGTTGCGGCTAACGCAATTGGTGTGACATCCAGGACGGTCGGATCACCATCGACGCGCTGGAAGGTAGCGCCTAGGGCCGTGAGCGCCTGGATCATCAGATCGGTGTCACGTGAGACCAGTACGCCGGTCAATCGACTCGGGGTGGTCGACAGTGCTGCTAACACAAGGTGTCGATTCGTCAATGACTTAGAACCCGGTAATGCCACGGTGGCGTGGATAGGAGCATCGGCAAACGGTGCGGACCAGTCTTCACCGGGGGCGGGCGTCATTGTGACCAACACAGACCTCTTTCACATATACAAAATAGGTTGACCAGACTTCTTCCAAGATACCTTGTTCTCGCTGACAGCGTGGCAGTTCGGCCGATGTTGAGGGAATATTTAGGTTCATCTTCTCGCTGTAAGTGCTAGATGATGAACGTCTGGCAGCACAGTAGGGAGGGTGTGTACAACAGTGCTAACACTTTATGCGCCGACAGAAACCTCTCACGAGCAGGTTTTGAGATTAGACTTAGCTGGGATGACTCCTTTGCCTTCTGAAATTCCCGCAGCCGATGACGGCTCTCGTATTGATCCGAAAGCTGAGACGGATGAGCAGCGCCGTGCCCGTTTCGAACGGGACGCGATGCAATTCGTGGATCAGCTGTACTCCGGTGCCTTACGGATGACTCGTAATCCCGAAGACGCCGAGGACTTGGTGCAGGAAGCCTACGCTCGGGCGTATTCTTCGTTTCACCAGTACAAGCCCGGCACGAATTTGCGGGCCTGGTTATTTCGGATTCTCACCAATACGTACATCAATATTTATCGCAAGCGTCAGCGCCGTCCACAAGAGGCTGATGGAGATGGTCTGGAAGACTGGCAGATGGCCAGAGCCGCAGAGCATACATCCTCTGGCTTGCGTTCTGCTGAGACCGAAGCCCTTGATGTCTTGCCGGACAGCGATGTGAAAAACGCGCTGGCCGAGATCTCCGAGGATTTCCGAATTCCGGTGTATTTAGCGGATGTCGAAGGCTTTGCGTATAAAGAGATCGCCGACATTCTGGATGTGCCCATTGGTACGGTGATGTCGCGGTTGCACCGAGGACGGCGTAGCTTGCGTGAATTACTCACCGATTATGCCGCTGAGCGCGGCATTAAAAGCGCGATCGAATTGCAGAAGAAACAACAGTCAAAAGCATCGGAGGAGGCCCAAAAATGACACATGAAGCACAACACGTTCGGACCGAGTCCGATTGCCTTGAAAACGGTGGTTGCACTGACGATCGCATTGAGAATATTTACCAATATTTAGACGGTGCCCTAGGTTCTGCTGATTTAGCAGAAGTACGCGCCCACATTGAGGGCTGTACAACCTGTCAGTCGGAACACGATCTTGAATTGATCATTCGCGACGTCGTGAAGCGCTCATGCGATGAAAAGGCACCACGCAGCCTGAAAGATAAGATCATGCATCGCATCCAGGAGCTGAAAACCACCGAGTAGTTTTTGCCCTGTACGAGGGAAACAAAAAAGTCTGAACCAGGTGGTTCAGACTTTTTTTCTTTTCAAGATCGTTTAGGCGTTTGGACGCTTGCCAGAGTTGGCACGGTTCTTGCGACGATCCTTACGTTTGCGACCACGTTTGCTCATTGAGTGGCTCCTTTCTTTAAATGGTTCCCCGTTAGTGTACCACTGACAATTAGCCATGAATGCTGGGGTCTGCAATACCAAGCCATTCAAACCAGCCGCGATTCAACACCAGCCAGGCAATGAGTCCATAGGCGGCTTGGCCTGGTAACCCTTCGTTGATCATGACGTCTTCGTTGAAGTTCTGGTGGTTCACTAGATCGGTGAGCGCATCAATATAGGTGACCCCGCGTCGTTCTGCGACATCTTGATACGCAGCATTGAGCTGTGCAAGGTGAGCGTTCATGTCTTGGTCTTGTGCCGGGGTAGGGCCAACCACGAACGTGGAAAGATTGTGCTGGGCCGCTCGGTCGAGAATATTGGCCAAATGCAGACGGGCTCGTGCCGAGGAACCTGCACTTGCCATCGGATCGTGTGGCACCGCTATAATCATGCGGTTTTCTGTTTCATGTTTTGCCAGTCTCGGCAGTATTTCTGGTTCCCAACGCTCTGAGAGTTGCTCTGTGGTCTCGTTCGGGAAGACTAACGGATAGGACTCAATAACGAGGTCTGGCGCGTGGGTTTTGGCCAAAACTCGACCTAGCCAGCCGAGGCCGCGCGCATCACCAACACCGGTGAGTGTTCGAGATCCAACGGAGAACAACCGGATGTTTCGTGTGTGCACGTGCATTGCCTCTTTTCCTTCGCCTATTGGTTGTATCCACTGTAGTCGTCTAGAACCAAAATGGGTGGTTAAACACCTGTTGCGGTCCAAAAACTTGGACCGCAACAGGTTGGACTACAAATAGAAGGTTCGACTAGGAGCCGAAGATATCCTGTAGCAGGGTGTCCTGTTCTTCATCATGACGCGGCTTGTTACCGGCGGATGGAGAAGCTGCAGCTTGGCGGCTAATGAGCGAGACCTCGCGGTCCAGTTCAGGCAGCAGGTTCTGCAGCATGAATGGCCATGGTCCCTGGTTTGCTGGTTCATCTTGAACCCAGGAGACCTTCGCGTTGGTGTACTTGTTGAGCTCGGCTTGAATCTCTTCAGCTGGCAGTGGGTAGAGCTGTTCGACACGCGCGATGGCAACATCCGATTCCATGTCCAATGCCTTGCGGTGCTGGACAAGGTCGTAGTACAGCCGTCCGGAGACCAGCAGCAGCTGCTTGGCTGACTTCGGTGCGGTTTCGTCTGGGACGACCGGCATGAAACGACCCTTGGTGAAGTCGTCTACCTGGGAAGCCGCAGCGCGCAGACGCAGCAGCTGTTTTGGACTGAACACAATCAGTGGACGGCGTGGGCTGGAGTACGCGTGTTCGCGCAGCAAGTGGAAGTGGTTTGCCCCATAGGATGGCTGCACCACACGCATGTTGTTCTCGGCAGACAGCTGTAGGAACCGCTCAATGCGTGCTGATGAGTGGTCAGGTCCCTGACCTTCGTAGCCGTGCGGCAACAACAACACGATCGAGGAGTGTTGGTTCCATTTCTGCTGGGACGAGGAGATGAACTCATCGATAACGATCTGGGCGCCATTGACGAAGTCACCGAATTGAGCTTCCCACAGCACCAGTGCTTCTGGACGCTCTACTGAGTATCCGTATTCGAAGCCCAGTGCGGCGTATTCGCTCAGCAGGGAGTTATATACCCAGAACTTGCCCTGGTTGTGTGACAGCGAGGACAGCGGGGTCCATTCGTCATTCGTTTCGCGATCGTAGAAGACCGCGTGACGCTGGACGAAGGTACCACGGCGGGTATCCTGACCGGCCAAACGTACGGGTACGCCTTCCATCATCAACGAGCCAAAGGCTGCCAGCTCGGCAAAGCCCCAGTCGATGTTGCCATCGATGGCCATCTTGTTACGGCGTTCCAGCAGCGTGAGCAGTTTCGGATGGACGTTGAAGCCCTCTGGGATCTCCATGTGGACTTCGCCGATGCGACGCAGCATATCCTCAGAGATCGCTGTGGATTCTGGCGTGTAGATCTTGGAAGTGTCCTCAATACCGTGTGCTGAACCTAGCACTGGGATTGGCGAGGTCTCGGCCTCACCAATTTCTGCGAACGCAGACTCCAGACGGTTCTTGTAGTCAGCAGCTGCCTGATCGGCTTCTTCCTGGGTGATATCACCACGACCAACCAGCGCATCCACATAGAGACGACGAGTCGAAGTCTTATTGGCGATCAGGTTGTACATGCCTGGCTGGGTCATCGATGGGTCGTCACCTTCGTTGTGACCACGACGACGATAGGTAATTAGATCCAGGACAACATCGCGGTGGAAACGCTGACGGTATTCGAAGGCCAGCTGTGCTGCGTGCACTACTGCTTCTGGGTCATCACCATTGACGTGGAAGACCGGTGCCTGAATGGAACGGGCAACGTCGGTGGCATACGTCGACGAACGCGACTGCGATGGTGGGGTAGTGAACCCGACCTGGTTGTTAATCACAACATGCAGGGTTCCACCGGTGCGGTAGCCGCGGAGCTGAGACATCTGCATGGTCTCAAAGACGACACCCTGGCCGGCGAATGCGGCGTCACCGTGAACCTGGATTGGCAGTACCGAAAACGACTTGGGTGACTTCGCACCGTGGTCGTAGCGGTCCTGCTTGGCACGCACAATGCCTTCCAGAACCGGGTTGACGGCTTCTAGGTGTGATGGGTTGGCGGCAACTGACACGGTGGTGGTGTTGCCGTTATATGAGGTGAACGTTCCTTCGGTGCCCAGGTGGTATTTCACATCACCCGAGCCCTGAGCGACGGTGGAATCGATATCACCAACGAATTCCCGGAAGACCTGGGTAAAGGTCTTGCCAGCGATGTTGGTCAACACGTTGAGACGACCGCGGTGGGCCATACCGATGGCGACTTCATCCAGGCCGTCGTCTGCGGCACCCGACAGGAGTGCATCCAACAGTGGAATCAGTGACTCGGAGCCTTCGAGCGAGAAGCGCTTCTGACCAACGAATTTGGTCTGCAGGAAGGTTTCGAATGCTTCAGCAGCATTGAGTCGACCGAGAATGCGCAGCTGTTCTTCACGTGTGGGCTTCACGAATGGGTGTTCCAGTTTGTCTTGGAACCATGCGCGTTGCTCTGGATCATCAATGTGCATGTACTCATACCCGGAGTTGCGGGTATAGGCGTCACGCAGCACACCGAGCAGATCACGCAGTAGCATGTGGGACTTGCCGCCAATGCCACCGGTTGGCCAGACACGATCCAGGTCCCACAGGGTCAGCCCATGTGAGTCAAGGTCAAGGTCTGGGTGGGTGCGCATGCGGTATTCCAGTGGATCGGTATCAGCGATCAGGTGGCCGCGCACACGGTAGGAGTGGATGAGCTGCTGAATGCGGGCGGCTTTGCCGACCTCATCCTGCGGATCAACCTGGACATCCGGTGCCCAACGAACTGGCACATGAGGAATACGCAGGTTGACGAAGATTTCATCGTAGAAATCCTCATCGCCCAGCAACAGGTTGTGGACGGTGCGCAGGAACTCACCGGAGCCGGCACCCTGGATGACGCGGTGGTCATAGGTGGAGGTGACGGTCATAGTCTTGGAGACGGCAAGATCAGACAGGACCTTCTGGGAGGTGCCTTCAAATTCTGCCGGGTAGGTCAACGCGCCAACACCAATGATGGCGGCCTGACCTTCGGACAGACGAGGTACCGAGTGAACGGTTCCAATACCACCCGGGTTGGTGAGCGAAACGGTCGTGCCGGAGTGGTCTTCCATGGTCAGCTTGTTGTTCAGGGCGCGTTTGACGAGATCGTCGTACGCTTCCCAGAACTCACGGAAGTTCATGTCCTCAACGGCTTTAATGGATGGCTGGACGAGCGCGCGTTCGCCTTTGTCGCTTGGTAGGTCAATGGCGAGACCGAAGTTAATATGCGCCGGATTGACTTTGAATTTTTTGCCATCTTGTTCGCGATAGATCGCGTTCATCTCTGGGTGCTTGACGAGTGCGCGAATAACTGCGTATCCGATGAGGTGGGTGAAGGACACGCGCCCACCGCGAGTACGTTGTAGGTGGTTGTTGATGATCGTACGGTTATCCACCAGGGCCTTGACTGGCAAATCGCGCACGGTCGTGGCGGTTGGCATGGACAGGGACGCGTCCATATTGCTGGCAATAGCCTGGGGCATACCGCGAAGACGAATCCATTCGTCTTCTTTGGCTTTTTCGCCGTCTTCTTTTTGCTCCTGGCGAGGAGCAATCGATGGCTCAGAGGTAATGGCATGTGGGGCGGCTTCAGCACGGCGAACTCTTGGTTTCGGTGGTTTCGTCCCGTTGGCCGCGGTTGCTTCAGTCGCAGTTTTCGTTGCCGTCTTCGGAGCGGCGGCTGCAGAAGTTGCAGCTTGTTTCTGTGCTGTTTGAGCAGGTGCGGCGGTCTGTGAATCTGCTGAGCTCTGTGGGAAATCAGAGGTGTTGGCAGCTTCTAAACGGGCGAAAATCTCAGCCCATTTTTCATCCACAGAAGACTTATCCGCCTTGTACTTTTCGTAGATATCCGCAACAAGCCACTCATTGCCGGGAAATTCCTCGGAGAGCTGGGCGGACGTAAGTTCTGGCACGGTGAAGGCCTCTTCCGTAATTTCTTGTGTTTTGTGCGTACACGTGGCGAGATCTCTAACCGCCGGGCCGACGAAACTCGCCGTCGGGGGCCGTTCATGGTGTCCCGGTACTTGGTTTGAGTGAGGCTGGACTCACTCAAGCCAGCCATCAACGGCAGCTGGATCTATCATAGTGACATTCGCATCCAAATTGCCACAGAATACGTTGGATTGCTCACAGATCGGCTGCACGCAAAATGTGCTGTAAAAAAGGTGAGGTGCAACACATTTGCAGTGTAGTGCAGATTTGTAACTCCTGCCACACGAGCAAAAAGCTGTCATGATGGTTTTATGCGTTTTCTTAATCCTGTTTCTACAGACCTCACGTATTCAGATGTTTTTCTTGTGCCGTCCTGTTCTGAGGTCGGTTCAAGAATGAGTGTTGATATATCCTCCACCGATGGCACTGGAACCACGATTCCCGTGGTGTCGTCGAATATGAGCGGGGTTACGGGTCGACGCATGGTAGAAACCGTCGCCCGCCGTGGTGGATTAGGGATTTTTCCGCAGGACACCCCACTGCATCTCATTCAAGAGTCCATCGACTGGATCAAATCTCGCGACACCCTATTTGAAACCCCGCTGCATGTGGGACTGGATGATCGGGTCTTAGACGTTCGCCACCTGGCAGAAAAACGCAACCATCCAGCGGTATGTGTTGTCGATGCGAATCAATCGCTGCTGGGGATCGTGCATAATGCCGAGACTGAAAACATCGACCAATTTGCCTCGGTGCAGTCGCTACTGCGCGAACCGCTGTATACGGTTGCCGCCTCTGATCTCAAGGACCTGCCTGCAGAAGCGCGAGCCAAGGCGCTGCGTGATTTGTATATGAAAATGCATGATGCACAGGTCAACTACGCTCCCGTTGTTGACGGCACGCGTCTGGTGGGTGTGCTGACCCTGAACGGCGTGCTGCGTTCGACCATTTTCACGCCTGCCACTGATGCCCAAGGCCGCTTGCGTGTAGGTGCCGCAGTGGGAGTCAACGCGGATGTTGCCGAGCATGCCGAAGCGTTGGTGGCCAGCGGTATCGATGTCATTGTGGTCGACACCGCTCACGGTCACCAGGAGAAAATGTTAACCGCGTTGCGCAGCTTGCGCGATCTGCCGGTTCCTGTGGTCGCAGGTAACGTCGTCTCGGCCGATGGTGCCCATGATCTGATCGAAGCTGGCGCCGATATCGTCAAAGTTGGAGTCGGCCCTGGTGCGATGTGTACCACGCGCATGATGACGGCAGTCGGTCGCCCACAATTCTCGGCGGTTTACGATTGCGCCCAAGCGGCAGCCTCCCATGGAAAACACGTCTGGGCCGATGGCGGAATCAAGTATCCACGCGACGTTGCCCTAGCGCTGGCTGCAGGGGCGTCACAGGTGATGATTGGCTCGTGGTTTGCTGGCACCATGGAATCACCCGGGGATATGTTCATGGATCGTGATGGCCGCAAGTACAAAGAGAACTTCGGTATGGCCTCGGCTCGAGCTGTATCGGCTCGCACCGCCCAAGATGATGCATTCGCACGTGCCCGCAAAGCCTTCTTTGAAGAAGGCGTCTCCGGATCGAAAATGTATGTCGACCCAGCCCATCCATCCGTGGAAGATCTGTTAGATGACATCACCGCAGGGGTACGGTCATCGATGACTTACGCTGGGGCCAAAAATCTGGCGGAATTCCACGAGCGCGCCGTCGTCGGGATCCAATCTGCCGCAGGATATGAAGAAGGACGCCCGGTTGCCAGTTCCTGGTAATCAAAAGGCCCTATAATAGGTGCATCATGGACGATGACAGACGTGCTCAATGCACGAATCACAGAACAATTCGCCACGCTCCGGCGAACGAAATGGAGCCTCCGAGTTGGCCGCTGAGTCAACAAAATAGCACAGGCCGGGGCGGTGATCTCCGGTGCTAGTGGAATGGTTACTGTTCGGCGTCAGCATGCTGCTGATTCTGGGCAATGGCTTTTTCGTCGCGGTGGAATTCTCGCTGATATCCCTGGATGTACCAACGGTCCAACGGATGGTCGACGACGGCGACAAGGGCGCCGAACCGGTGCTCAAAGCATTGAAGTCGTTGTCGACACAGCTGTCATCGTGCCAATTAGGCATCACCTTGACCGCGCTGTTGACGGGCTTTTTCTTAGAGCCTTCACTGGGCGTACTCTTTCAGGTCCCGCTAGAAGCCATCTTGGGCGACAACCAAGCACTGAATTACTCGGTGTCGCTGACCCTGGCCATGATCATTGGTACGGGTTTGTCGATGCTGATCGGTGAGCTGGTGCCAAAGAATCTTTCATTGGCTCAAGCCATGCCTGTTGCGCGACTGCTGGCCCGCCCCCAACTAATCTTTACCGCGATCTTCCGCCCGATTATTGCAGGATTGAATAACTTCTCCAACTGGGTCTTGAGCCTGTTTGGAATGGCGACGCAAGAAGAGCTGTCTGGTGCGCGAACCCCTGAAGAGCTCTCGTCGTTGGTGCGCCGTTCGGCTGAGATGGGGACCTTGGATGTCAAAACGGCCGCCTTCGTGGATCGAACCTTGAAATTTAGTGAGCGCACCGCAGCCGATGTGATGACCCCGCGCATGGACATGGAGACCGTCGAGGCTGATCAAAGTCTTGACGACGTATTGGCGGTTGCCCGCTCCACCGGGTACTCGCGCTTTCCGGTGACCGAGGGCCACGCCGATGAAATTCGCGGTGTGCTGCACATCAAAAAGGCCATTGCTGTACCGCGTACAAAACGTAGCCAACTGTCTGCTGCAACAATTACCAGCGAGATCACTCGAGTCCCCGAATCGGTCAATTTGGATACCCTCATCACCGATCTACGTGAGGCCCCATTCCAGATGGCGGTCGTCGTCGATGAATATGGTGGTACCGCAGGCGTTGTCACCCTGGAAGACCTCGTAGAAGAAATCGTAGGTGAAGTTGCCGACGAACATGACCGGCTGAGCCCCGGGGTATTACAAAGTGCCGACGGTGGCTGGTTTTTCCCAGCCAGGCTACGCCCCGATGAAGTCATGACCTATATTCCAGGGCTGATCATCGAAGAAGATGAAGCCTATGAGACCGTTGGCGGATTCATCATGGCCGAACTTGGCCGAGTCGCTGACGTCGGCGACACCGTCGATCTGGATAACGGCGTCTTGGAAGTTCGTCGCATTGATGGCCACCGGATCGAACGTGTGAAATACATGCCTGAAGACTCCGATCTTGACCAGCCAATGTCTACTGCGAAGGAGGACGCATGAGCGAGCACATTCCTGGCCTACTATGGCTGATCGTTTTGCTAGCTGGCAACGCGTTCTTCGTCGCCGGTGAGTTCGCGGTTATGGGCGCACGCCGAGCACAGATTGAACCCCGGGTTGAAGACGGCTCCAAGCTTGCCAAATACGCCCTGTTTGCTATGGAACACGTCACCGATATTCTGGCCATCTGTCAGCTGGGCATCACGGTGTGTTCGCTGTTAATCTTGAACGTATCTGAGCCCGCGATCGCCTATATTTTCGCCGTCCCACTGGAAGCGCTGGGCATCGACCCAGCATTTGCCGGCACGATTGCCTTCATCCTGGCGCTGGTCATCGTGACGTTCTTGCACGTCACCTTTGGCGAAATGGTGCCAAAAAACGCTGCGGTCAGTATCGCCGATCGGGCAGTGCTTGTTCTGGCGCCTCCGTTGGTATTCCTGGAAAAGGTCTTTCGCCCGGTCATCCGCATTCTCAATTGGTCAGCCAACATTATTCTGCGCCTGTTCCGGGTTGAACCCAAGCAAGAGGTGACCTCCACCTATACCTTAGAAGAGGTCCAATCCATTGTTGAGGAATCACAACGTACCGGTCTGGTTGATGACCAAACCGGGCTGCTGTCTGGGGCACTGGGTTTCTCAGATGTGCCAGCAGGCGAAGTGATGGTCCCGATTGATCAGATCGTCTCGATCGACTCAACGGCCACTCCAGAGGACTTTGACCAAGCCGTTCGCAAAACCGGGTTGTCGCGACTCGTCGTCGAAGACTCATCCGATAACACCCTGATTGGGTACCTGCACATCAAAGACCTGATGTCGATTCCGAGTGAACGCTATACCGCCCCGATCCCGGTCAACCGTATACGTTCGATGGTCAACGTTACGGTGGATAAACATATCGACGACACCTTGACGGTCATGCAGCGCATTGGCGTGCACATGGCTCGGGTGCAGGACGCCAACGGTATAACTGTAGGAATCCTGTTCTTAGAAGACGTCATCGAAGTGTTGGTCGGCGAGATCCGCGATATCACCCAGTCGCAACGAGTCAATATTCGTCAGCAAATGGGCAGGGCCGGGGGAGAGCCGGCCCTATAAGTGCCAAGCCTGGCACGATTATTGCTAATGCGAATTGTTTGCATTAGTGTTTGGTGGTGGACGTCGGAGACTCGACGTTGCCTCATTCCCTCTTTTCTCAAAGGATTCTTGATGCATACACACCCCAAGCGCACGCTGACGGTCGCGACAATGCTGTCGGTGTTCGGATTGGCGCTGTCGGCCTGTAGCTCCGGGACCGGCGATGACGACGCCGCTGCCAAAGCCACTGGCACAGTTGTCGCCACCACTACCCAGGTGGGATCGGTTGCTGGCCAGGTGACCGAGTGCGCCGGCGGCGAGACTCAAGTGTTGATGGGCCCTGGCGATGATCCGCACCAGTTTGAAGCCTCCAGTGCCCAAATAGCCGACATGATCTCTGCTGACCTGGTGGTGACCAACGGTCTGGGCTTGGAATCGTCAATGCAACGCTCGATTGATAACGCTGTGACCGACGGCGCCGAGGTTTTTGAACTCGCCCCGCAGCTGGAGCCTCTGTCACTGGAAGAACACCACCACGATCACGAAGCAGAGCACGGTGCAGAAGACAGTGCAGATGATCATGACCACGGCGCGCACGATCCACACATTTGGATGGATGTGTCCCGAATGGCTGATGGCGCTGAATTGATCGGGGCCAAGCTTGCCGAGGTGACCGGCGATGACACCTATACCTCATGCGGTACCGAAGTTGCCGAAGAGCTGCGCGACGTCGATGCACAAATGGAAGCAACCCTTGCCGATGTCGAATCCGCACGACTGGTTACCGATCACGCAGCCTATGGCTACTTTGCTGACCGCTACGGCGTCCAAATTGAAGGTGTAGTCATTCCAGGCGGTTCTACCGATGGGGAGCCCTCGTCTCAAGATCTGGCTCAGCTGACCCAGTTGCTCAATGACCAAGGTGCCGATGCGCTGGTGACCTCGAAGTCCAATACCAATCGGATGATTCAGGCGCTGTCAGAGGAAACCGGTGGCACCATCCCGGTGGTTGAACTCTATGAATCCGCGGTCGGAGAACCAGGTTCCGAGGCCGAAACCTATCAACAAGCAATGCTGTATAACGCCAAAGCCCTGGCCGAGGCTCTAAACTAACCATGCAAACCTACAGGAAGGACGCCAAGTAGTGGAGTTACTGAACTGGGTGGTCGAACCATTCCAGGCTGGTTTTCAAATCCGAGCACTGCTCGGGGGACTCTTGGCTGCCTTGATGTCGAGTTTCGTGGGCGTGTGGCTGGTGCTGCGCGGGATGAGCTTTTTTGGCGATGCCTTTGTCCACGGTGTGGTCCCCGGCATTGCCGCCGCGGTGCTGTTCGGGTTCTCGCCCTATCTTGGGGCCGCGCTGGCAGCGATCGTTATGGTGAGTCTGATGGAGCTGGTCTACCGGACCACCAGCCTAAAAGAAGACACTGCCATTGGCTTGTTGTTTGTGGGCATGATGGCCCTGGGCGTCGTCGTCATTTCCCGTGCCGATAGCTTCCAAGGTTCGTTGACCGCCATCTTATTCGGTGACGCGCTGGGCGTCAGCTGGGCTGATATCCAAATGCAACTGCTATTTGTGATCGGCGTTGGGGTGGTCTCGCTACTGTTATACCGGCCGCTGATGGCGCTGTCGTTTTCTCCGGATAAAGCCGAGGCGCTGGGAATGCGCCCACAGCTGACGCACTGGTTGTTATTGATGATGATCGCTGCGGCAGTCATTGGATCCTTCCAGGCCGTTGGGACATTATTGGTGCTCGGGCTACTGATTGGCCCGGCCGCCACGGCCGCATTAATTACCCGCACCGTGCCCAGAATGATTTTGGCGTCGCTGATCATTGGCGTGGTGTCTGTTACTGTTGGATTGATATTCAGTTACCATCTGGGAACTGCCGCGGGCGCCTCCATGGCCCTGGTCGCGATCGTGGGATTCTTCCTAGTGTTGCTGATCCGAGAACTCACCGGTGCAATTCACCGACGTCGCCGAAGCGCGACTTTCGCTAAGCAAGGAGCCTCATGACTCTCGTAGCAGGCCACGACATTGTGTTATATCGTGGCTCCCATCGAGCCGTTTCGGCATCCAGTTTCACCATCCCGCAGGGCAAAATTACCGCCGTCATCGGGCCGAACGGCTCGGGCAAGACCACCCTGCTGCAGGCCATTGCCGGGATCTTGTCGCCTAGTGCCGGGGAAATCCGCGTCATGGGTAAGCCGGTGAAAGAGGTCAAGCAAGACATTTCGTTTGTCATGCAGTCGGTTGTGTTCCCCACGGGCACGCCCATTACCGTTAAAGACGTCGTGTCAATGGGCCGCTACGCCCAGCGCGGCTGGTTTGGCATGTTCCGCTCGCATGACCGCTCGGCCATCAATTACGCGATGAATGTTATGAACATTACGGATCTCAAACATCGCCACCTGGAAGAACTCTCCGGTGGACAACGCCAACGCGTCTATGTGGCCCAGGGCATTGCTCAAGGTCATGAGATTCTGGTGTTGGATGAGCCGATGACGGGCCTGGATTTGACCTCAATGCGCATCATCGACGACGTCATTCACGCCGAGGTAGAAGAACACGGCCACTCGGTTATTTTGACCACTCACGATCTGGATGAAGCCGCCGCCGCAGATCACGTGATTCTGATGGACGGCAAAGTCATCGCCGCCGGAGCACCGGCAGATGTCCTGACTCGCGAAAACTTAGAAACAGCTTACGGACTGGGCAGCCTGCACGAGCCGGCCGACGTCAATGGCACCACCGTGGTGGAACTACCCGAATGCACTGCCGAGGGCGATGCGCACGAGGTCGAAGAACACACCGCCGGTTACGGTCACCGCAGCATCTAGCATCTAGCATCTAGCCACCGCTGGTGATTAAGTGGCAGCTTGTGCACATTGCGGGCACAGCCCGTAAATTTCGAGCGTGTGATTAATGTCGGTGTAGCCGAAATCTTCACCCACGTGATCGGCCCATTGCTCAATTTTCGGAGCCTCAATCTCTTGGGTTGCCCGACAGTTGCGACACACGAGGTGATGGTGATGTCCGGTCGAGGCACATTTGCGAAACAGGGTTTGGCCGTCGTCCAATGCGAGAATGTCGACGACGCCGTCTTCCACCTGGGATTGCAACACTCGATACACGGTCGCTAACGAAACTGTCCTGCCCGATTCGGCCACTGACTGGTGGACCTGTTGGGCCGACAAGAAGTCTGGGCTGTGATCTAAGATCGTATCGATGGCCTGTTTCTGCCACGTATTGCGGGTGCGGGGCCGAGGCGATGAAGCTGACGACATGCTGGTGGGTTCCCCTTCTGACGTGATGAACTCGGCCTACAGTGTAGCAAGGAAGCTCGGGTTGCCCTAGAGTTCGGTGATTAAATGCGCTAACCGTGCAATCCAGCTCTGCCCGGGCTATTGTGGAGGATGTGAAAATTCCGCAGCGAACTGGCACACTCCGTGTCACACAAAACGATGGACCGTTCCGTGCCAACTGTGTTGGAGGCGCCCAGTGACAAACCACCCCGTATTGGTCAGCGTTGATGTGCTGGCCGCCTGGATGGGCCTGGATCGCACCGGCTACAGTCTGCCTGATGAACACACCTTAGAAGTGCGCACCCGGCTCCTGGCCGATCAGCTGCCCACCCAACCCGAAGGTTTTGTTGCCCCCACGCCCGTGCCGGAACTGGGCAGACTGGTGATCTGGGATGTTCGCTGGTCAGCTACGGATCCAACGCAAAACCATGAGGCCTACCGTCAGGGCCATATTGCCGGGGCCGTCTATGTGTCGATGACCAGCCACCTTGCCGGACACGGTGCCCCTGCCGCCGGTCGGCACCCACTACCGGATCCTGCGAAATTTACCGATGCGGTGCGCATGCTGGGACTCAACGATGGCGATACCGTGGTCATCTACGACGCGGTGGCTTCCTCGGCTGCCGCTCGCGCCTGGTGGCTCCTACGATATGCGGGCAAAAAAGAAGTCTATGTGCTTGATGGCGGCCTGGACGCCTGGCGCAATGCTGATCTGCCGTTGCACGCCGGAGAAGTCCTGCCGCGCATTGGTTCGGCCTATCTGTCCTGGGGCAAGATGCCGGTGGTTGATACTGAGCAGGTCCCCGAATTCGTCCAGAATCATGGGATCCTGCTGGATGCCCGCGCCTTTGAGCGCTACACGGGGCAAGAAGAGCCGCTCGACCCGGTGGCCGGTCATATTCCCTCGGCGGTCTCCGCCCCCGGAGCAGACCTGACCGATGCCTCGGGTCGTTTCCTGCCGGCAGCACAGTTACGCGAATATTTTGCCCGCCACGGGGTCCAACCCGAATCCGCCGTCACCGCCTATTGCGGTTCCGGGGTCACCGCCTCCAAAACCGTGCTGGGACTAGCCCTTGCTGGGTTTGAAGGGGCCCTGTATCCGGGCTCCTGGTCGGCATGGTCCTCATCCCGCGATCATCCGGTCGCCACCGGGGAAGCCCCCGGAGACATGCCAACCGACCTCTAGCGCCTCAACCCTGAGCTTTTGCCACCGGGGTTACTAGACTGGTGGCGGAATATACCGTTGTCTTTGTATACAGGAGAGCTCATGGCTACAATTTTCACCAAAATTATTGACGGCGACATCCCCGGTCGCTTCATTTGGCAAGACGAAAAATGCGTGGCGTTCTTAGACATCAACCCGTTGTCCTACGGGCACACCCTGGTGGTCCCACGCCAAGAAGTCGATATGTGGACCGGCGTGGATGAAGACCTCAACGCCCACCTCTACACGGTCGCCTCGCGGATTGGGGCTGCGCAGGTAGCCGGACTGGGAGCCGCTCGAGCTGGGATGATGATCGCCGGTTATGAGGTCCCACACCTGCACTTGCACGTCTTCCCGACCCAATCCCTGGCAGATTTTGATCTGCGCAGGGTCATGCGCGAACCGGACCAGCAGAAAATGGACGAGGCCGCAACCGACTTGCGTGCCGCACTGCGCGACGCAGGCCACGGCGAATTCGTCCCAGCAGACTAATGCAATGCTGCTGCGGCGGCTTTGATGGCCTGCCGCAAACGCTTTTCACTCACACTGGCCGCGGTGCCCAGTTCCTGGGCAAAGAGCGACACCCGTAATTCTTGGAGCAACCAAAAGATCTCTTGTATTGCGGCCGGTGTGGGCACGCCTGCGGGGGCCTGGGTTTTTAGGTCCTCGTAGGCGTGTTCTAACTCGTGAACTGCCTGTGTATTCAATCCATCGCGTTGCAGCGCGCCGCCAGCATCCAGCTTGTCCATGCGCAGGTTCATCGCCTGCAGATAGCGGGGCAGGTGTCGCAAGTGCGTCCACCCGGTGGTTGACACAAATTTGGGTCCGATCAACTGGTCATGTTGGGCACGCAAATCGGCTGCCGCAGCCGCCAGGGCAAGGGAACGGATCTTGCGAATCCGGCGATCAACCTCTCGTGAGAGGTTCAAGATTTCAGCGACCACGGTCGTGACGTTGAAGGTCGTGTCGATGAGTTCTTCGTGCACCTGTTGCTTCAGTACCTGGTAGGCCGCTGCAGTCATCGGCAACGCATCAGGTACCAGGGCATCAATGGCGGTTCGCGTACAGTCAGTCACCAGCGCGGCACTGTCCTTATAGGGCGAATGTGCAAACGCAAGCTTTTCGGTCGCCGAGAGGTGATCCAGAATATAGCGTTGTGGATTGGGCAACTCGGCCTGTAAGAGCGCGATGACGCCGCCGCGGTGCACGGCACGTTGCTCGCCCTCGGTGCGCAGGATCACCAGCGCTGCCGACGGCGAGGCCTGATCCTCGGACTGCAGCCCCGGATAGCCGGTGACCTGCTGGTGTGCCGTTCCCGTCCAAATTGAGGTTTCGACCGTCTCAGGAAGATCCCCGAAACTCCATGTCGTCAGCCCGGTCTGTGGTTCCAACGACGGCGTTGGAGGCGTTGGCGCACTGTGGCGTTGCTGCGGCCGCTTGGGCTGCGGCTTGGCGCCGGGTTGCCCGGATTTGGGCAGCCTCACTCCGCGTTCTTTAGCCGCCTCGGTCAGCGATGCCGCCAGCGCAGTCTGGTTCTGTCCGGCCAAATCACGTTGCAGGGCCTGCAGATCATCTCCGGTGCCCACAATGGCCCCGCGATCATCCACGACCTGATAGTTGAACCGCAAATGCGGTGGAAGCTTTTCCGGCGCCCAATCATCGGAGCCCACTGGCTGATGCTTGGTCTGACGTAAAAAGGTCCCCAACTCGGTATAGAACTGATCGGCTGCCGGGTCGGCTGTGGCCTCCAGGTGCTCAGCGGCAGCCTGGGCAGTATCAGGAGCCGGTACCAGCTGTTTGCGGATCGGCTTGGGCAGCCCTCGAATCAGCGCGGTGATCAGCTCGGTGCGCAACCCTGGAATCAGCCAGTCGAAGCGCTGCTGATCCATGTAGTGCAACAGCGCCAGCGGAATAGTAACCGTCACACCATCTGTTTGTGGCCCTGGCGGCTGACCGTTGCCCGAGGCATCCGCACCAATGGCGATGACTGGTTTGAACTCATAGTGCAGCGGCAATTCCACATCACCAGTAGGTGTGGGATGCACAAACACGTCGGGGAACTGGTCAATGTCAAGATCCGTTGCCTCAGCAGCCATCAACTTGGCTGGATCAAAGTCCAACAGCTCGGGATCCTCGTGGCGCTGCTTGCGCCACCACGCATCGAAATGCCGCTGAGAGACCGCATGTTCGGGTATGCGGGCATCATAAAACTCATACAGCGCGTCCTCGGAAACCATCAGGTCACGACGCCGCAGTCGGGTTTCCAGCTCCTCAACCTCGGCCAAACGTTGCAGGTTGCGCTTGAAAAAGTGATGCCGGGTATTCCACTCGCCGTCAATCAGCGCGTGCCGGATCAACAGGTCTCGGGCGGCTGCACGATCCACGTTGTAGTAGCGCACCGGCCGATCGGTCACAATGGTGACGCCGTACACCGTGACCCGTTGCCGAGCCATCGCCGTACCATTGCGGCGAGACCAATACGGGTCCGACGTATTGACCTTGGCAATCGATCCGGCGGCTTCTTCAATCCACTCGGGTTCGACCGCGGCCACCTGGCGAGCCCACAACCGAGAGGTCTCCACCAGCTCGGCTGCCATCACGAAATCATGGCGTTGTTTGAAGAGCCCGGATCCCGGGAAAATGGCAAAGCGTGAACCACGAGCGCCCTGGTACTGTTTGCGACGCTCATCCCACGACCCAATATGCGACAATAACCCGGTCAACAGCGCCTGATGTACGCCGTCGTGATGGGCCACTGCATCAACGGTTTTGGAACCGGTCTTGATGCCTACCTCCCGGGCGATCTGGCGTAATTGGCGCACCAGGTCCTGCCATTCGCGCACCCGCAGGTAGTTGATAAATTCTCGGCGACACAGTTTTCGAAACTGGTTGCCCGACAACTCGCGCTGTTGTTCATGCAGATAATTCCACAGGTTCAGCAGGGCAGAAAAATCCGATTTCTCATCGGTGAATCGCTTATGCAGTGCATCTGCGGCGGCCCGGTGCTCTTCGGGCCGCTCGCGTGGGTCCTGAATCGTCAACCCGGCCGCAAGAACCAATACCTCGGGGACGACGTCGTAGGTTTCCGCAGCCAGAATCATGCGGCCCAGCCGAGGGGCCACTGGCAGCCGGGCCAGGCGTCGACCCAGGGGAGTGATCGTGCCGGCTGTAAACGTGCGGGTCACCCAGCGGCCGCCGCGGCCGCGCACTGTGACCGGGTTACCGGTATTCAATGCGCCCAGTTCGGTCAAAAGCGTGACGCCGTCGGTAATTTGTTTATGTTCAGGAGCCTGTAAAAACGGGAAAGCGTCGAGTTCTTCGGCGGTGTCGATGATGTTGATCGAGGCCATGTGCAAAATGACGGAGGCCAACGAGGTGCGCAGGATTTCCGGGTCGGTGAACTCGGGGCGGGCGGTGAAGTCCTCTTCGGAATATAACCGGATGGCAATACCCGGGCTGGTGCGCCCGGCTCGACCGGAGCGCTGCTGTGCCGAGGCCTGCGAAATTCGTTCGATGGGCAGACGCTGAACCTTGGTGCGCTGCGAATACCGAGAAATGCGGGCGGTGCCGGTGTCGATAACATATTTGATGCCGGGCACCGTCAACGAGGTTTCGGCAACGTTGGTGGCCAATACGATACGCGGGTTGTTGCCCGGGCGAAATACGCGTTGTTGATCTTGCAGTGACAGCCGACCAAATAGCGGCAGAATCTCGGCGTTGGTGAGCCGCGGGTTGCGAGCGACCCGCGGGCCTAAGATTTCGGCGGCGTCGCGGATTTCGCGCTCTCCTGGAAAGAAGATCAGGATGTCGCCGGGTGCTTCGTGGCTGAGTTCATCGACGGCGTCGGCAATCGCATCCAGCGGATCGCGGGCGTCTTCTAAATCATCGGCGTCATCATCGGGATCATCCGGCAGGGCTTGCTGGGTCAGGGGCCGGTAGCGGATTTCCACCGGATAGGTGCGACCCGAGACTTCCACGATGGGGGCGGGGTTGCCGTTGGCATCTGCAAAATGTTCGGCAAAGGACTCAGGATCGATTGTGGCCGAGGTAATGATGACCTTTAGATCAGCGCGTTTGGCCAGCAGTCGTTTGAGATAGCCCAGCAGAAAGTCGATATTTAGGCTGCGTTCGTGGGCCTCGTCGATGATGATAACCGAATACTTCGACAAGGTGGGATCGTGTTGAATTTCAGCCAGCAGGATGCCATCGGTCATGACCTTCAGCCGGGTGTCGTCTGAAACTTCGGAGGTGAAACGCACCTGGTAGCCCACGGTTGCGCCAATGTCTTGGCCGAGCTCTTCAGCGACACGTTCAGCAACCGATCGGGCGGCAATCCGGCGGGGTTGGGTATGTCCGATCATTCCGGTCTGGCCAAGTCCCAGTGCCAAACACATTTTGGGTAACTGGGTGGTCTTACCGGAACCGGTCTCGCCCGCAACGATGACGACCTGATGTTCGGCCAGTTGGGCCATGATGTGTTCGCGGTGCTGGGAGACCGGTAGGTCTTCGGGGAACGTAATGGCAGGCAACTGAGACGCTGAAGTATGGGACATGATGTTCAGAATTCTACGGTAGTCCGCGTCAGCTCGCGCAGTACGGACGCGCAGGGCCAAAAGACGGTGCTCTCGGGTGACCTCAACGAGTCATCCGAGAGCACCGGAGTATTTAGCGCGGGGTGTTGACGGTGATGAGTTGTTTATTGACGAACTCATCCATGCCCAACGGGCCAAGCTCGCGTCCGAACCCGGAGCGTTTTACCCCACCGAAGGGCAGGTCTTCACCGCCGACATTGAATGCGTTGATGTGCACCATCCCGACTTCCAGACGATCTGCCACCGCTTGGGCACGTGCCTCATCTGCGGAGAATACTGCGCCACCCAGACCGTAGGATGACGAGTTGGCCAGTTCGATGGCTTCACCTTCGGTGTGGACTCGGTAGATCATCACCACCGGTCCAAAGAGTTCTTCCGAGTAGGCGCGGGCCGTTTCAGGCACATCGGTCAGGACGGTGGGTGCCACATAATAACCAGGCAGATCAGGGCGTTGACCACCGACGTGCACGGTCGCTCCGGCCTTGCGGGCATCTTCAATTTGTTCCATCAAACCGATGGCCGCTGCCTCTGATGACAGGGGAGCGTATTCACTGCGATTCGCATCGGATGGATTGCCCGGGGTGAGCTCGGAGGCCAGTTTGGTCAGCTCAGCTACGAACTCGTCATAGATGTCATCCATCACAATAATGCGCTTATTCGAAGTACAGGTCTGGCCGCTGTTGCTCAACCGAGAGAATAATGCGCGGCGGGCCGAAGTCGCCACATCGGCAGAATCCAAGACAATGTAGGGATCCGAACCACCCAGTTCAAGGACGGCCTTTTTCAAATGGCGGCCAGCTTGTTCAGCAACGGCTGACCCTGCGCGCTCGGAACCGGTCAGCGAGACACCCTGGATCCGAGGATCCGCGATGATTGTGGAAACCTGATCATGGGTGGCAAACACATTGATATAGGCACCCTCAATCACGCCCGCTTCACGCATGAGCTCTTGGATCTTCAAGGCCGTGCCAGCACAGATTTCGGCGTGCTTGAGGATCACGGTATTGCCCAACATCAAATTGGGTGCAGCAAAGCGGATCACCTGATAGTAAGGGAAGTTCCACGGCATAATCCCCAAAATGGTGCCAATAGGACGACGACGTAGGATCGCTGTCTGACCGTCAATGTTCTTGAGCTCCTGGTCAGCGGCCAACCGTTCGCCTTCGGTAGCGTAGTACCGGATAATGCGCGCGCAATACTGGACTTCACCGATGGCCTCACGAGTGTTCTTGCCCATTTCCAGGGTGGCTTGCGCGGCGAGTTCTTCGGCACGCTCCTCGAATAGGTCGGCAAGTTTTACCAGGATTTTGCCGCGTTCCGCCATGGGCATCGCGGACCAGATGCGATACGCGCTCGCAGCAGAGGCCAAGGTCTGTTGGATTTCGTTGTCTGAGACATACGGGAATTCTTCAACCAGTTCCCCGGTGGCTGGGTTTTGTGTCCGATAAGTTGTGGTCATAGCGCATTCCTCTTGATCGCAGCACAGTATGGGTCGACCACCAATCTAAACCAACTGATCGAAGAAATCACGGGCCATTGCGCGACCAGACGATGCACATCTGTTGGCGGATCTATGCGGTAAGGGTATGGGGACGAGGAACAGTCATGAGAGGAAAAACAAAAGCCAGCGAGATCACGCTGGCTTTTATGAGATTTACAGACCCGGAGGAATGTAGTGGTCGAGACCATCCTGACGGAGTCGGTGTTTGAGGTCTTCGACCAACTGGGTGTAGTTGTCCATGATGCGTGCCCGATCTTGCAGCTCAGAGGCCAGATCCATTGATGTCGCCCGGCGCAGTTCCTTACGGGTCATCGTCAAAGCAGTTGGACGACCACCCGGGGTGTACACCATAGAAGCTAGCGCTTCGATGGCGCGTTCCCGGTTTTTCATGGTGGTGCCTTCCATTTCCCAACGGAAAAGTGTCCGTTCGGAAATGCCAATCTTCTGGGCCAGTTCGGTACGTGGAAGATGTGCAGCTTCCCGCCGACGCATGATGTCTAACCCGACTGAAAGTTCGTCGTTGGGGTTGAGCTGTTCCTGCCCCTCCCGAGGGTGGATTTTCCTACGCATGTATCTGCCGTCCAAAAAGTCTGCTTTCTGCATCGGTTGATTTTTCAAGTATGCAGCAACGGTTTATCATGTCACAATATCTCATTGACCCCAAACCTGCTTGTCAACTCGAGAATCAATATCTGAAGGATGTTCTATTCATCACCGGTGATAGTGGGGTGTTTCATGCCGCTGAGTAGGGCAAAGACCATGAGGCGAATCTGTGTTGAGCGCCCGGATGACACCAAGACTCAGATCAAATTACTTGAAAAGTGATTTATGGGACGGACGCTCGGTGCGTCGTCGTAGGACTCGATTAACCACAAAACCCCACAGGACATGAATCATGCCTGTAGGGTTTGTGCCCCCGATAGGAATCGAACCTACGGCCTTCTGCTCCGGAGGCAGACGCTCTATCCACTGAGCTACGGAGGCGGATATCCACAAGGATACTCAAAAAGTTCCGGTGGACCTTGAATACCCTACCGTAAAAATCACGCGCAACGAAATACTTGACTCCAGAACGTCCGGTGACGAGTGTAACTTTGCCTTAAAGGTGCTGACCTAGACGACGAAAGCTAAACTTGGACACGTGAATCCTGAAACTCTCTCTGCTGCTCTTGCCCACATTGTGCGTTCTGCCGTTGATGCCGGGGAAATTAACCTCCCGGTCGATGCGGTGCCAGAAGCACCACGAGTCGAACGCCCTAAGTCGCGTGACCACGGTGATTGGGCGACCAATATTGCGATGCAGCTGGGCAAACGCGCCGGCATGAATCCGCGCCAATTCGCAGAGATTGTCGCCCCAAAGATTCAGGCCCTCGACGGGGTTGCTGCGGTCGATATTGCCGGACCAGGATTTCTCAACATCACTCTCGATGCCGCTGCCGCCGGTGAGCTAGCGCGGACCATTGTGGAGGCCGGCGAGGAATTTGGGCGCAACGATCAGGCCGTTGGCGACGTCGTCAACCTGGAGTTTGTCTCGGCCAACCCCACCGGCCCACTGCACATTGGGCACACCCGGTGGGCTGCGCTTGGGGATGCCATTAGCCGACTGCTGCGCGCTTCCGGTGCCACGGTGACCAATGAGTACTACATCAACGACTACGGTGCCCAGCTGGAAACCTTTGCTGCTTCCGTGTGGGCTCGGATGCACGGCCAGGATGTGCCAGAAGGTGGATACCCCGGAGGATACGTTCACGAAATCGCTGAGGCGATTCTGGCCGAAGACCCCACCATCAAAGATCAGACTTATGACGAAGCGCTGCCGCAGTTGCGCAAGCGTGCCTACGAAATCCAGTTAACGGACATCCGCGCCACGCTGGATGAGTTTGCCGTCCACTTCGACGTGTGGTTCTCGGAATCCAAGCTGCACGAAGATGGCGCCGTTGAAAGTGCGCTGGAGCGTCTCAAGGCCCAGGGACACACCTTTGAACAAGAGGGGGCCTTCTGGTTACGCACCACCGATTTCGGTGACGATAAAGACCGCGTGCTGATCAAAGCCGACGGCAAGCCCACCTATTTCGCCGGCGACGCCGCCTACTACTTATCCAAAAAAGACCGCGGCTTCGAACAGAAGATCTATTTGCTGGGTGCCGACCACCACGGTTACGTCAACAGGCTGCGCGCTTTGGCCGCGTGCGCTGGTGACGACATGGACCAAAACATTGAGGTGCTCATTGGCCAGCTGATTTCGGTTAATGGTGCACGGTTGTCCAAACGCGCCGGCAACATCATTGAACTACGCGATCTGATTGATTGGTTGGGTGTAGATGCGCTGCGCTACTCGCTAGCCCGCTATCCGAACGATTCGCCCATGGAAATCGACCCGGACCTGCTGCGCTCTCAGACCAACGACAACCCGGTGTTCTATGTCCAGTACGCTCACGCTCGGTCGCGTTCGGCAGCTCGGACTGCCGATGCTCAAGGCGTGGTGCGCGAGGTCGAAAAATTCGATGCCGCATCGCTGGATCACCCGACCGAAGAAGAACTGTTGTCCAAACTGGCACAGTTCCCATCGGTGGTTGGTGCGGCAGCAAAAGGTCGGGCACCACACCGTGTAGCCCGCCACCTAGAAGCCATTGCTGCGGCCTATCACGCCTGGTACGCAGCCTGCCGAATCGTTCCGGTACCAGCTCAAGACGGCACCAAACCCGCCCCAGAAACTGTGAACTATTCCCGCCGCTGGCTCAACGATGCCACCACCCAGGTGTTGGCCAATGGTTTGGGCCTGCTGGGCGTTTCAGCACCGGAGAAAATGTAATGCACTCACCGCTAGCGCCAGCCTGGCTGAGCCTGCCAGCCGATACCGCGGCACTCAACGCCAAGATCTTTTCTTCCGGTGTGGCCCGAGATGCCGGTCAAGTCACCATCCAGGGGATCGGTGTGACCGAATTAGTCGAACAGTTTGGCAGCCCGTTGTGGGTCATCGACGAAAACGACTTCCGCGCCCGCGCCCGCGCCTACGTTGACGCCTTCAACGAGGCCTTCGAGCCGCTGTGCGGCGGGGTCGATGTGTTTTATGCCTCGAAAGCCTTACTAACCGTCCAGATCGCCAAGTGGGTCAAAGAAGAAGGCCTACGAATGGACACCGCCTCCGGTGGTGAAATGGCCCTCGCGCTACGTGCCGGTACCGACCCGTCCCATATTGGGCTGCACGGTAATAACAAATCCGACGAGGAACTACACACCGCAATTTCCCATCAGATCGGCCGGATCGTAGTTGATTCACTACCCGAGCTGTACCGCGTTGAGGCCATGGCCGCCCAACTGGGGCAAACGGCCAACGTCATGCTGCGCCTCACGCCGGGCGTCGATGCCTCGACGCACCAGCACATTGCCACCGCACACGAGGATCAGAAATTCGGACTGACCATGACGCCGGCGCCAGGCGCCGAAACCTCGGATGCCTACCAAGCCGTGCATTTTGCCGCTAACGCGGCACACATCAACCTGGTGGGGCTGCACTCACATATCGGTAGCCAAATTTTTGACTCGGCTGGTTTTGAAACCGCTGCGACCCGCATGCTGGAATTCATCGCCGTGTTGGCCGCCGAAGACATTGTCATTGCCGAACTCGACATCGGTGGGGGATACGGCATCGCCTATACCGAAGCCGATGATCCAGTAGAGCCCGCCGTCATTGCCCAAAATTTAGCTGCGCACATGAGCACAGAAATCGACCGGTTGGGCATTACGTGTCCACGGATTTCCATTGAGCCGGGCCGTTCGATCGCAGGCCCCGCCGGGCTGACGATCTACACGGTGGGTACCACCAAGACCGTGTGGGTAGAACACGATGGTGAACACTACCCGCGGCGCTACGTGGCCGTGGACGGCGGAATGTCGGATAACCCGCGTCCGGTGCTCTACGACGCCGACTACACCGCGGTATTGGCCAACCGGGTTTCGGATGCTGATGCGGTGTTCTCCCGCGTCGTCGGCAAACACTGCGAATCCGGTGACATAGTGGTCAATACGGTGTATCTACCAGAAGACACCGACCACGGGGATCTGCTCGTGGTGCCAGCCACTGGAGCGTACGGGCATGTGATGAGCTCGAATTACAACATGCTGCTGCGCCCGGCGATTGTCGCGATCAAAGACGGCCAAGCCCGCGAAATTATTCGGCGCGAAACCTACGATGATCTTTTTGCACGTGAGGTCGATTTGTAAGCCAGCGGATGCAACTGGACTACAATAACCACACGGTGCCATAGCCACATTCATTATCGACTCGGAGGACCATGACCACTGCATCTGATACCCCAGCCCTGAACATTGCATTGTTGGGCGGTGGAACCGTCGGATCACAGGTTGCTCGAATTCTCACCGAGGATGCTGATGCCCTCACACAACGCATCGGCGCCAAACTGCAGCTGACCGGGATTTTTGTTCGCAACCCGCAGGCCACCCGCGACTACCAGCTGCCTGCCGAGTACTACTCCGATGACATCGATGAGGTCATGGCCGATGCCGATATCGTCATCGAACTGATGGGCGGCGTCGACCCGGCGCGTGAGCTGATCCTGAAAGCCATTGGCCAGGGCTCCAACGTCGTCACCGGAAATAAAGCGCTGCTAGCTACCCACGGTAACGAACTGTATGAAGCCGCAGCCCAGGCCGGCGTCCAATTGTCCTTCGAGGCAGCCGTGGCCGGTGCCATTCCGATTCTGCGACCGCTGCGCGACTCGCTGTCGGGCGACCGGGTCACCCGCATTATGGGTATCGTCAACGGGACCACGAACTACATTTTGGACCAGATGGACACCACCGGTGCCTCGTTCAATGATGCGCTGGCCGAAGCCCAACGCTTAGGCTATGCCGAAGCCGATCCGACCGCCGATGTTGGGGGAGACGACGCCGCAGCCAAGGCCGCGATCCTGGCACACCTAGCCTTCCACGCACCATTTACCTTGGATCAGGTCTACACCGAGGGCATCACCCAGATCACTGACCTGGACCACAAGGCTGCTGCTAGCGCCGGCTACATTATCAAGTTGCTGGCCATTGCTGAACAACTCGACGACCCAGCCGGTGTGGTGCTGCGCGTGCACCCAACCCTGCTGCCACGCCAACACCCGCTGGCCGCGGTGCGGGGTGCCTATAACGCGGTATTTGTTGAAGCCGAAAACGCCGGCGAATTGATGTTCTACGGTCCGGGTGCCGGTGGCGCCCCGACCGCATCTGCCGTGATGGGCGATGTCATGTCGATCGCCAAGCGCAAACTGCGCGGTGGTCCAGGCCGTACCCACACCGCACGCCGTGAACTGGATTCCCTGGAGATTGGCGAAACCACGACCCGATACATGATGGTCGTACGTGCCGCTGACGCACCGGGTGTCCTGGCCAAGGTTGCCGGCACCTTTGCCGAGCACAACGTGTCGATCAAATCAATGAACCAGACCCCAGATGAGGCCTCGACCGAGGAGCACAAGACCGCGCTGCTGTCGTTCATTACCCACCGTGCCAAGGAATCCCAGTTGGCCAAGACACTTGAAGCAACCAAAACTCTGGACGTCGTAGACGACGTGTTGTCCGTCATGCGGGTCGAAGGTAAATGATCGTGGCATCACCGGCCACCACACCACCAGCGAACCGGGTCCCCGTTGGCATCGTCGCCAAAATTCAAGTTCCGGCCACTTCGGCGAACCTGGGCCCCGGCTTCGACAGCGCAGGCATTGCGGTAGCCCTGTTCGACGAATTGGAAATCCGCACCACGGAGGCAGGGTTTAGCGCCACCGTTGAGGGCGAAGGACACAACTACCTGCCCACCGATGCGCGGCATCTGATCATCACCCAGATTCGTGCCCGACTGGAGCAACTCGGCTGGCATCTGCCCGGCCTCGAACTGCACGCCATCAACCGGATCCCACACTCCCGTGGCCTGGGGTCTTCGGCAGCCGCACACATCGCCGCCGCCCTGGCCGTCAAAGCCCTGTTGCCCCCGGACTGTGAGATCACCAACGAAGATCTGTTGCAGTGGGCCTCTGAAGCCGAGGGCCACCCGGATAATGTGGCCCCGGCGGTCTACGGTGGGCTGACCTTTTCCTGGAGTGAGCCCGACGACGGCGCCAAGCGCTATCACAGCCTGCAGCTGACCCCGCACACTGCGGTAACCCCTGTGGTGGCCATTCCATCCAAGCCGCTGTCCACGGCGGCCGCACGAACCCTGCTGCCGGCCAGCGTGCCGCACACTGAAGCCGTAGCCAACGCTTCGCGAGCAGCGTTATTGGCCCCTGCCATGACGACGAACCCGGAATTGCTGTTGGCCGCCACCGAAGACTGGTTGCACCAAAAATACCGGCAACCATCGATGCCCGAAACCCTGGCCTACATCGGAGCATTGCGCGACCAAGGCCATGCCGCCGTCGTCTCGGGAGCCGGTCCAACCCTGTGCGTTTTCGCCGCGAATTCGGCCGAGGCCGACGTCGTTGCGGACAAGCTAACCCAGCGCGCAGCGAAATCTGAGCAACACTGGGATGTCAGGATTCTGCCTGTGGCCGCTCAAGGTGCTACCATGGAAGTATTCCGGCCCTAACGAGAACGTTTTTACGGTTTGGAGCTTTTCTAAACCGATCGTATTCGGCCTGGTCTTTACCGCAATTCTGCGGAAAGTTTTTGATAGCCCATCATCCTAGATGTCAGGTTATCCAACACGATAGACACCTTCGTTGACACTGCTGTGCAACATGAGGTGCTCGCTATATTGCAATCACACCAAAACAATCTGACGTAACCACAGTCGCGTCAAGCTTGTTATCAAATCTGCGGGTATCTTAAGCCCGTACCGACGAGGGGGAAGGAACCTTCGTGACTGAACAAGACACAATGCAGGCCCCAACCGAAAATGGGTCTGCTGGCCTGGGTAGCCTCAAACTGACCCAACTTAGAGACTTAGCAACGCAGCTTGGCATTACCGGCACCTCCCGGATGCGCAAAGCTCAGCTGGTAGAAGTCATCACCGACCACCAGCGTGGCGGGAGCAGCACCGAACGTCCAGCTGCCAAAGAAGCCAAGGTTGCTGACGACAAGCCGCAGAAAGCCAAGGCTGCCGAGGATAAGCCGCAAAAGTCTCGCACCACTGAGCGCGCCAAGAAGGCCGCTACCAAACCGGCCGATACCGCTGCAGCTGCCGAACAGACGCAAACCGCCTCTGAGTCCACCAAGGATCAGCAGTCTGAGAAGCAAGCCCAAGAGCAGCTGGACATTCAACACGACGGTGACGCTGAAAAACCAGACGCTGCCTCTGAAGAACCCAAGCAGCGCGAGCAGCAGTCTGGCCGTGGACGCCGCGGTGGCCGAAGCCAGCAATCACGCGACGATAAAGCCGCACGCGATGAGTCGACCACCAAGAATGAGCCGACCACCAAGACCGACGACGCCGCGCAGCAAGAAGACGAAAAATCCGAGGAGCAAGAGTCCTCCGGCCGTGGTCGTGGACAGCGCACTCGCAACCAACAGCGTCGCGATCAGGATCGCCAGCGCCGTGATTCCCGCGACGATCAAGACTCTTCCGATGACCAGGATTCCGATGAATCCGGTGACGATAAGCAGGACGGTTCGCGCCGTCGTCGTGACGATGATCAGCGCAATCAGCGCCGTCAACGTCAACGCGATCGCAACCGTTCACGCGATCGTCGTCGTGATCAGGATCAAGATCACGACTCCGATGATGATCAGCAGCACCACGAGGTTTCCGAAGATGAATCGCTCGTGCCGATCTCGGGCATTCTCGATGTGCTCGACAACTATGCATTCGTGCGCACCTCGGGCTACCTGCCCGGCCCCAACGACGTCTACGTTTCGATGGCCATGGTCAAGCGCTACGGCCTGCGCAAAGGTGACGCAGTGCGCGGCCAGGTACGCGCCCCGGGCGAAGACGACGATGGTAGCAACCAGGGCGGTGGCCGCGGTCGCGGTGGCCGTGGTGGACGCAACCGTCGCAGCGGCGGCGGTGGTGGCGGCGGGAACCGTCAGAAATTCAACGCACTGGTCAAACTCGACTGGGTCAACGGCCAAGAAGCCGTAGAACACCCGAAACGTGTGGAATTCAATAAACTCACCCCGCTGTACCCCAAAGAACGCCTGCGCCTGGAAGACAATAATCCAAAAGACATGGGCCCACGTCTGGTGGACCTCGTCGCCCCGATTGGTAAAGGCCAGCGCGGTCTGATCGTCTCGCCACCAAAAGCCGGTAAGACGATGATGCTGCAGTCGATCGCCAACGCGATCACCACCAACAACCCTGAGGTCAAACTCATGATGGTACTGGTGGATGAGCGTCCCGAAGAAGTCACCGACATGCAGCGCTCGGTGCGCGGTGAAGTCATCGCTTCGACCTTCGACCGCCCGGCTGAAGACCACACCACAGTTGCTGAACTGTCGATCGAACGCGCCAAGCGCATGGTAGAACTCGGTCACGACGTCGTCGTCCTGCTGGACTCGATGACCCGTCTGGGCCGTGCCTACAACCTGACCGCACCAGCATCGGGCCGTATTCTGTCCGGTGGTGTCGACTCGGCAGCACTGTACCCGCCCAAGAAATTCTTTGGTGCAGCCCGCAACATTGAAGGTGGCGGCTCGCTGACCATTCTGGCCACCGCACTGGTTGAAACCGGCTCCCGCATGGACGAAGTGATCTTCGAAGAATTCAAGGGCACCGGCAACATGGAACTGCGCCTGTCCCGCGATCTGTCGGAACGTCGCATCTTCCCAGCCATCGACATCAACGCATCGGGTACCCGACGCGAAGAAAACCTGCTCACCGCAGAAGAAATTCGCATCATGTGGCGCCTGCGCCGCGTACTGTCCGGTCTGGAAACCCAGCAGGCTCTGGAACTGTTGACATCCAAGCTGAAAGAAACCGAAACCAACGCGGAATTTCTGATGCTGGTCTCCAAGACCACCCTGCGTGGTCAGGCAGAATCTTAGCAAGCAGTCTGAAACCATCGCGCGACCAGAGACGGTTGCGCGATGGTTTTTTCATCTGCACTAAGATTTCAACTACGAGGTACCAAATATGATCTTCGATTCCATCAATAACCTGCTAGAAGAACACACCGAGCTCACCGAAAAAATGGGCGACCCGGCGGTCCACGCCGACCAAGCCATGGCACGCAAAGTCGGTCGTCGCTTTGCCGAACTTGAAAAAATCGTCAAAGCCCACAAACGCTGGCAACAACTGGGCCAAGACCTAGAAGACACCAAAGAACTCGCCGAAGAAGACCCGGACTTTGCCGCAGAGATTCCCGGGCTGGAAGCCAGCTACGAAGAAGCCAGCGAACTGCTACACCGGCTGCTGATCCCACGAGATCCCGACGACGCACGCAACGTCATTTTGGAAATCAAAGGTGGCGAAGGTGGCGAGGAAGCAGCCCTATTTGCCTCCGACCTGGCACGGATGTACCTGCGGTATGCCGAGAATAAGGGTTGGAAAACCGAGATCATTTCGGCCACCGAATCCGACCTGGGCGGCTACAAAGACGTCCACATCGGTGTCTCATCGAATACCAACGATCCAGCAGAAGGCGTATTTGCACACCTGAAGTTCGAAGGCGGTGTCCACCGCGTCCAGCGCGTGCCCGTCACCGAATCCCAGGGGCGTATTCACACCTCAGCTGCCGGTGTCCTGGTGTTCCCGGAAGTCGATGAACCTGAAGAAATCGCCATCAACCAAACCGACCTGAAGATCGATGTGTATCGTTCCTCCGGTCCTGGTGGTCAGCACGTCAATACCACCGACTCCGCGGTGCGCATTACCCACCTGCCCACCGGCATTGTGGTGGCAATGCAGAACGAAAAGTCCCAGATCCAGAACCGTGAAGCCGCCATGCGTGTGCTGCGGTCCCGTCTGTTGGCCTGGCAGCAAGAACAACTCGATGCTGAAGCCGCCGAGACCCGTGCCTCCCAGGTTCGCACCATGGACCGGTCCGAACGTATTCGTACCTATAACTTCCCAGAAAACCGCATCGCGGATCACCGCACCGGGTATAAAGCCAATAACTTGGACCGCGTGCTGGAAGGCGATCTGGATCCGGTCATCGATTCGCTGATCGAAATGGACGAAGCCGAACGTCTTGCCGCCCTGGGCGAAAACTCCAAGGCCTCATGACCGACGTCAACGAGATGATCCGCCTGGTTCAAGATCACTTGAGCCAGGCGGGCATCGACTCGCCACAGGCCGAGGCGGCTACCATCGTCTCCCACATTCTGGGCGTTTCCCGCGGCAGGCTCGGAGTACTCCGGGCACTAGGGGAGCAGCTCGATGCCGAGGCTGTAGAACAAATTACCGAGCTTGCCAAAGCTCGCGCCACGCGCACCCCACTGCAATACTTGATCGGCACCTCAGCCTTCTACGGCCTCGAGGTAAAAGTCGCACCCGGTGTCTTTATCCCGCGAGTTGAAACTGAAGTCCTGGTGGAAACCACGCTCCAGCATTTCGCTTCGCACCCTGGCCCATTGAAGATCCTGGACCTGTGTACTGGCACGGGCACCATCGCTGCAGCCCTTGCCGATCAGTTACAGCAACGAAACATCCTTACAGACCTGTGGGCGGTGGATATCTCTGCGCAAGCAGCCGAATTGGCGGGCGAAAATACCGCACAGCACAACGTCACCGTATTGTGCGCCGATGCCACCGACCACCACAGTGTCATCGCAGCAGCACCAGAATTATCACCGCTGCGAGCACAATTTGACGCCGTGGTCTCCAATCCGCCGTATATTCCTACGACGACGCCCGTGACGCAATACGAAGCCGAACAAGACCCCGAACGTGCCCTGTACGGTGGGTCAGCGGATGGCACGGCCATCCCGTTGCGCATTGCCGAACAGGCCGCCGGATGGCTAGCACCGGGCGGGTTTTTCATGATGGAACACGACCACACCCACGCCCAACAACTCGTCGCTGCACTGGCAGCCGACCCCGCGTGGGAACAGGTACAAACCGTCAACGACCTCACCGGTGCTCAGCGATTCGTCACTGCGATTCGCACACCATCGGCGAAACCAACACCGAAATCATCCCCAACCCTGGCACAATAACTATCGTGACTCAGCTGTTCGACGCCCAACAATCCGACCAACGGACCGCCGCCATCGCCGCGGCGAGCCAAGCCATCGGCCAACGTGAACTCATCGTCCTACCCACCGACACCGTCTACGGTGTGGGTGCCGATGCGTTTAGCCCACAGGCAGTAGCCGTGCTCCTGGCCGCAAAGGGACGCTCCCGGCAATCACCGCCACCAGTGCTGATTGCCAACATGCAGGTCCTGGATGCACTCGCCGCAGACATCCCATCCACCGGGCGACAACTTGCCGAAGCCTTCTGGCCGGGTGCCCTGACGCTGATCTTCAACGCGCAACCCTCACTGTCGTGGGACCTTGGCGAAACGCATGGCACTGTTGCACTGCGCCAACCGGCCGATGAACTAGCCCAACAGATCCTGCAAAACACCGGCCCACTGGCAGTGTCATCTGCCAACCGGCACGGACAGCCAGCAGCAACCACCGCCCAGCAGGCCCAAGAGGCCCTGGGAGAATCCGTGGCGGTCTATATTCATGACGGCGATCGTGGCGTACAACAAGCCTCCACCATCGTAGACTGCACGGTCACCCCGCATCGGGTCCTCCGTGCGGGTGCCATCACCATCGAACAGCTCCGTCAGGTCGTTGCCGATGTGTTAGATATCAATGACCCCGAACCAACACCTGATGCTGGGCCATCAGAACCCCCGGCGTCGGAGGATTCTTCGTCCTTATGAAGGTCTACCTTGCCATCGTGGCCATCACCGCGCTGATCAGTTTCGCACTGACCCCGATGGCACGCATGTTAGGTGTTCGCGGACGCGTCTATACACCGACCCGAAAACGCGACATGCACCGCGAACCCATCCCCAAGCTTGGGGGAGCGGCCATGGCCTTGGCTGTGATGATCGTCCTGGGAGCTGCATCCCTGATCCCGTTTTTATCCGGGATCTACCAGGCGCCCATTGTCGGCATCCTGTTGGCAATCCTGGTCACGCTGATCATGGGCGTGGCAGATGATCTGTGGGATTTACATTGGATCATCAAATTTGCTGGCCAAATACTGGCCGCAGGCATTGTGGCCTCGGCCGGCATCCGCGTGGAGGCCATGCCGGTCGGGTGGATCCACGTCGACAACGAACTGGCCCAGATCGTCATCACCATCTTCGTCATTGTGCTCACGATCAATGCGTTCAACTTCATCGACGGACTCGACGGCCTAGCAGCCGGTGTGGCCATCATCGGTGGGTCGGCATTCTTTATTTACAGCTACATCCTCACCAGAACCATCAACGCCTACGACTACTCCAACTTGGCGACCCTGCTGACCGCACTTCTCATCGGAGCATGTTTGGGCTTTCTGCCGTTCAACTTCCATCCGGCACGCATCTTCATGGGCGAAGTCGGTGCCCAGCTCATTGGCTTGCTCATGGCCACCGCAGCTGTCGCTGTCACAGCTGATCTGGGTGCGCTGGAAGGCTTCCGCTTCCGGAACATTCCGGCCTATATGCCCATCCTGCTGCCCCTAGCCGTCATGATCCTGCCGCTGTTGGATCTCTTCATGGCCGTACTGCGCAGAACTGCACGACGAAGCTCCCCATTTAGTGCTGACCGCGGCCACATCCACCACAAACTGGTCGACGGCGGATACACTCACCGACAAGCGGTATTACTGCTGTACTTGTGGACCTTTGTGGTCGGATTCGGTGCTGTCTCGCTGACGTATTTCCCAGCCGAGATCGTCATAGCCGTAACAATCGTCGCCCTGGCACTGCTCATTTTGCTGACCCTTCGACCCTGGATGGCGCGGCGGGCCTATTATCGACGACTCAATAAACTGCGTGCAGCACGAGCTGCCGAACGAGCGCTGAATCAATCGGCAGAACAAGGTGAAACGCATGGCAAAGAAACCCGTCAATAAACGCGGCTGGTGGGGGATCCTGATCCACGCTTCCTGGCCCACCTGGATCGGCATCCTCGTCACCGCAGTGGCCTTCACCTTGGCAGAAAACGGAGACGCCGGGCTGTCGGCACTGGTTGCCGGCTTGATCGTCTGGGTCTTATCAGCCGTCAGTGTTCTGCTCATCGCCATCGTGTGGCAACGACGTCGTGAACTGGCGATTCCCTTGGCGATGGGAGCTTTTGTCGCCAAAATCGTCATCCTGGGATTTTTGCTCACGCTGGTGCCGGCGCCAGACTGGTTACATACCGTCGGAGCCGCGATTGGAGCCCTGGTAGCGATCGTGATCTGGCAAGCTGCAGAGGTTATTGTATTTATCAATACCCGACGCCTGATCTATTCATAGACGTGCGCTTCAATGTGATAAAGACAACAAATATTGGTCAAATATTGCCTGTGAGATACGCCAATTGCCACTCTGACAAGCTGTTTTATTAGATTTTTTCGACGCTGTGTAGAAATAGTGTGAGTAACATCTCACTTGATTTGCTAGATTGTACCAGCGACGTCGTGCGAAGTAAGCGACTCAATGCGACACGGGTTAGTGTTTTTGCTAGACTATCCAAGGGCAAAAAACGCGTTGAAAATCGCAACTGCCTACAACAACACTCCGGCAACATCCCCGAAGCAGGTTCAAATACCTAAACCTTCCCGTGGGATTCTTAAGAGAGGATTTGCGTGCTTCCACTCGTGCTAAGTTATCTCCCCACGCAGGGATACGTGCCGCCCACGATCGACGATGCGCACCCGCCAGATATCATTCCGTGGATGGCTGAGTACGGCACCGGTTTCGGCAAGCAGATGGTTATGATCATTCTGTCGGTCATCCTCATCTGGGCGCTGTTTGGCATCGCAATGCGCAAACCGTCCCTGGTTCCAGGGCGTCTTCAGTGGATCGCTGAATCCGGCTATGCGTTCGTTCGCAACGGCATGGGCCGCGACATTCTCGGTGAGAAACATTTCCGTCAATGGGTCCCACTGCTGTTTGCGACCTTCTTCTTCGTACTCTTCAATAACCTGTTCGGTGCAATCCCGATCTTGCAGCTGCCATCGTTCTCACATGCTGGCGCCGCATACGCGATCGCCATCATCATGTACATCGTGTGGATCGGTGTCGGTCTACGCCACCACGGCGTCAAATACTTCAAACTGGCTGTCGTCCCACAAGGTGTACCTGGTTGGATTTTGCCACTGCTGGTTCCACTGGAGATCATTTCCAACTTCATCGTTCGTCCGCTGACGCACTCATTGCGTTTGATGGCCACCATGCTGGCCGGTCACATGATCGTTATGCTGGCTGGATCCGGTGCGGAATACCTCATCACTCAAACTGACAGCATTTTCAACGCTGGTCTCGGTATCGGTGTCATTATCGGTTCGGTTGCGCTGTACTTCTTGGAACTACTGATCATGGTGCTGCAAGCATTCGTCTTTACCTTGCTGACGGCGCTGTACATCCAAGGGGCAATCGATGCTCACCCAGAACCTGCGGTGGACACGTCAACGACTGTCGCAGCGTAGCGGTCAACGCTCCGCCTACAATTCAATATTTGATACAGAAATTTAGCGATTCGGACCTACGGATCGCAACGGTGAGATACACACCGTGAAATAACTTCCTGGTACCGGTACCCATCGGATCCCCGCCGGGAACCCTCCACAACCTGCCTGTTAGGCATCTTGAAAGGAACACAATGGAACTGCACGGTTCATTGAACATGATCGGTTACGGTCTGGCCGCAATTGGCTCCGCTATTGGTGTGGGTCTGATCTTCGCTGCATACATCAACGGTGTTGCACGTCAGCCAGAATCCCAGTCGCAGCTGCAGCCAATCGCGCTGCTTGGCTTCGCTCTGGCAGAAGCTCTTGCCATTTTTGGTCTGGTCTTCGCCTTCGTTATTGGAGCCTAGGCGCCATCCACGGTCGGTAAGCATCCGACCACATATGTCAGTAATGAACACTTAAGGATGGTTTGAAATGATCAATAGCATGACGATCATGGCGGCCGCCGCGGAACAGGAACAAGCGAACCCACTGATCCCAAATATCTGGGAAATCGTGGTTACCTCGGTTGGTTTCCTTGTCCTCTTGTTCATCGTCATCAAATTCGTCGTTCCGGCAATGGAGAAATCTTACGTCGAACGTCGGGATGCGATCGAAGGTGGACTTGAGCGCGCTCAGGCTGCACAAGCAGAAGCTGCACAACTAAAGAACAATTACGAACAGCTCCTGCAAGAAGCCCGCACCGAAGCCAGCCAGATTCGCGAGCAGGCTCGTACTGAAGCGGCACAGATTGTTACAGAGGCCCGTCAGAATGCTTCCGCAGAAGCGTCACGCATCTCTGAACAAGCTTCTGTTCAGATCGCTGCTGAACGCCAGCAGGCAGTTGCAGCATTGCGTACCGAAGTCGGTACTCTGGCAACGTCGCTGGCTTCCAAGATTGTTGGTGAAGCCCTTGATGACGATGCACGTTCGCAGCGTGTAGTCGACCGCTTCCTGGCAGACCTGGAGAAAGAACAGGCCTCAACCACGAGTGCAGGTGCAACTGAGTAATGTCACAAGCATCGCGTGATTCATTGGCACAACTGCACACCGAGCTGAAAGCAACCCTTTCAGCCGGAGGAGTCGAACTCGGCGCCGAACTGTTTGCGGCTTTGAAAGTGATCGACGAAAACGGTGCACTGCGCCGGTCGATCACCGACCCAACGGTTGAAGCCAACCGACGTCAAGAACTTATTCGCAAGATCTTTGCTAACAAAGTCTCAGCAAACGCTGTGACTGTATTGCAGAATCTTGCCGGCGTACGCTGGACCACCGAACGCGAATTCGGTGATGCACTCGAAGAGATGGCAGCTACCACCGCTATCTACAGCGCCGAACAGGGCGGTCTTGCTGGTCTAAAAACGCTCACACAGCAACTGCTGGAATTCAACCGTGTTGTTGAGGCCAGCCACGAGCTGCAACGAGCACTCACTGACCACCAAGCACCGGTATCTTCCCGAGGCGATCTTGCTGACAACCTCATGTCGGCCAACGCCCTGAACTCAGCCAAATTGCTGGTACGTCAGGCCGTTGAAAACCCTCGCGGAGTCAAACCTGTTGATCTTGTTCGTCGTTTCGCTGATCTGAGCGCACAGCAACAACGTCAGTGGATCGCCGATGTGACGGTGGCCCGTCCACTCCAGCAAGCTCAGCTCGATCGTTTGGCTGGCTCGCTGTCGTCCACTTTTGGTCGCCAGCTACAGCTGAACGTTCACACTGACCCGCAGCTGATCGGCGGAATCCGGATCCAAGTTGGTGACGAAGTCATTGACTCCTCGGTCGCTTCACGACTGAACGATCTGAACACTAAACTGGCCGGCTGAAACCGGCACTCGAAACCTATACAACTAGGCCCATCACCACAATGATGTGGCATTAAAAGAGAGCAGGGACTGCAGATGGCCGATTTGACCATCAACGCTGACGACGTCCGTGATGCCCTAAACGAGTTTGCGGAGTCGTACGAACCGGCCGACACCGAACGTGTCGAAGTTGGCTATGTCACGAGCGCAGCTGACGGTATTGCCCGTGTGGAAGGTCTTCCTTCCGTTATGTCGAACGAACTTCTTCGTTTCGATAACGGCATCACTGGACTGGCTCAGAACCTCGACCCACGTGAAATTGGCGTCGTCGTCCTGGGGGATTTCCAGGGTATTCAAGAAGGTATGAAAGTTTACCGCACCGGCGACGTACTGTCCGTACCGGTTGGTGACGCTTTCATGGGTCGTGTAGTGAACCCACTGGGTGAACCAATCGACAACCTTGGTGCAATCGAAGACGAAGGCCGCCGTGCACTGGAACTCCAGGCACCAGGTGTTACCCAGCGTAAGTCGGTACACGAACCACTTCAGACTGGTATGAAAGCCATCGACGCGATGATTCCAATCGGCCGTGGCCAGCGTCAGCTGATCATTGGTGACCGCCAGACCGGTAAAACCGCGATCGGTGTCGATGCGATCCTGAACCAGAAAGCCAACTGGGATTCGGGGGATCCGAACAAACAGGTACGTTGTATCTACGTCGCTGTTGGCCAGAAGGCTTCCACGATCGCATCGGTTCGCGCTACTTTGGAAAAAGAAGGCGCACTGGAATACACCACCATCGTTGCCTCACCAGCATCTGACCCAGCAGGCTTCAAATACCTGGCACCATACGCCGGTTCAGCCATTGGTCAGCACTGGATGTACAGTGGCAAACACGTTCTGATCATTTTTGACGACCTGTCCAAACAGGCTGAAGCGTACCGCGCCGTGTCGCTGTTGCTGCGTCGTCCACCAGGCCGTGAAGCCTACCCAGGTGACGTGTTCTACCTACACTCCCGGTTGCTGGAACGTTGTGCAAAACTCTCCGACGAAATGGGTGCCGGCTCCATGACCGGTCTGCCAATCGTTGAGACCAAAGCCAACGACGTCTCGGCCTACATTCCAACCAACGTTATCTCGATTACCGACGGCCAGATCTTCTTGCAGTCTGACCTGTTCAACGCCAACCAGCGTCCAGCTGTTGACGTTGGTATCTCGGTATCACGCGTTGGTGGTGCCGCCCAGACCAAGGCGCTGAAATCTGTCTCCGGTACCCTGCGTATTGACCTCGCACAGTACCGCGATATGGAAGCATTCGCGATGTTCGCCTCTGACCTTGATGCTTCGACTCGTCGACAGCTGGACCGTGGTGCACGTCTGATGGAACTGCTCAAGCAGCCGCAGTACACCCCATACCCAGTTGAAGACCAGGTTGTTTCGATCTGGGCCGGCTCGAAAGGACACATGGACGATGTTCCAGTATCCGACGTGCTGCGCTTCGAATCGGAATTCTTGCAGCACCTGCGTCTGAACAACATTGCGTTGCCAGACATTGCTGAATCCGGTCGTTTGAACGACGACGTCATTGCGGTCTTGGAGCAGGAAGTTACCAGCTTCAAGAAGTCCTTCCTCGCTCAGGGTGGCAACACCGTCCAGCCTGGCAACGAAGAATTCGACGCCATTGACGAAGGCGCTGTCGAACAAGAACGCATCGTCCGCCAGAAACGCTGATCGACCCTAGCTCAAGGTGCCGGGGATACCCGGCACCTGCTATAGGTCACAGAAAGGAAAAGCATGTCAGCATCCGATATTCGGGTCTTTCGCAATAAGATCGATTCGACGACGTCGATGAAGAAGATCTTCAATGCGATGGAACTGATCGCTACTTCGCGAATCGGTAAGGCACGCCAGCGTGTGGCAGCTTCGATGCCCTATGCGAATGCAATCACCCGGGCAGTTTCTGCCGTAGCCTCGCAACAAGACATTGAGCACGTTTTGACGTCGGAACCAGAAAACCCACGTCGCGCAGCCGTGCTCATCATGTCTAGCGACCGCGGTCTGGCCGGAGCATACTCCGCAAACATCCTGCGCCACGCAGAGACCTTGATCGAACGCCTCAGTGATGAAGGCAAAACCGCCGATCTGTATTTGATCGGTCGCAAGGCTCAGGCGTACTTCGACTTCCGTAACCGTTCGTATAAGAAATTCTGGACCGGTTCGACAGATAACCCAGAATTTGATGTCGCAAAGGACGTCGGCGAAACTCTTGTCGATGCGTTCCTAACCGACTACGAAGACGGCGGCGTGGACGAAATCCATATCGTCTACACCGAGTTCAAGAGCATGGTCAAACAAGATCCAACGGTCGTGCGTCTTCTGCCACTGGAAGTAGTGGAAGAAGAAGTCACCGACGAGTCGGAATTGTTGCCACTTTACGACTACGAACCAGCCCCAGAAGATGTCTTGGATGCACTGCTGCCAAAATACATTGAGTCGAGAATCTTCTCGTCGATGTTGCAGGCTGCCGCATCTGAACTGGCCAACCGTCAACGAGCTATGAGTGCAGCCGGTGATAACGCCGATGATCTCATCCGTGAATACACTTTGCTGATGAACAACGCCCGTCAGGCTTCCATTACTCAGGAGCTCACCGAACTCATCGCTGGTGCAGATGCACTAGCCGAGTCCTAAACGGGCTGACACCACAGCCTCACTGACCCATATTCAACATCCACATAGAAGTGAGTTACATGACTGCCACTATGAATGAATCCGGTAGCGGCGCTACAACCGGCGCCGTGGGCCGCATTGCCCGTATTACCGGTCCGGTCATCGACGCTGAATTTCCAGCCGATGCCATGCCGGAAATTTACAACGCTCTAACTGTTCAGCTGACCCTTGGCGGCCAGACTTCGACTATCACGTTCGAAGTTGCCCAGCACCTTGGTGAAAACCTCGTTCGCGCTATCGCGATGCAGGCCACCGACGGTCTGGTCCGCGGCCAGGAAGTCGTCGACACCGGCCGTCCTATTTCGGTTCCAGTCGGCGACGTCGTCAAAGGCCACATCTTTAACGCTCTGGGCGATTCTCTCGACATCGACATCTCAGAACTCGACGTGCAGGAACGCTGGCCAATTCACCGCCAGCCACCAAACTTCGCTGACCTTGAGTCCTCCACCCAGATGATGGAAACCGGAATCAAGGTTATTGACCTACTGACCCCCTACATTCAGGGTGGAAAGATTGGTCTGTTCGGTGGTGCTGGTGTTGGTAAAACCGTTCTGATTCAGGAAATGATTACCCGTGTTGCTCGCAACTTCGGTGGTACCTCGGTATTCGCCGGTGTCGGTGAGCGTACTCGTGAAGGTAATGACCTCTGGGTCGAAATGGATGAAGCCGATGTTCTCAAAGACACCGCGCTAGTATTCGGCCAGATGGATGAGCCGCCAGGCACCCGTCTGCGCGTGGCTCTGACCGGTCTGACCATGGCAGAGTACTTCCGTGACGTCCAGAAGCAGGACGTGTTGTTGTTCATTGACAACATTTTCCGCTTCTCCCAGGCCGGTATGGAAGTTTCGACCCTGCTGGGTCGTATGCCATCGGCTGTGGGTTACCAGCCAAACCTGGCTGACGAAATGGGTATCCTGCAGGAACGCATTACCTCGACCCGCGGTCACTCCATTACCTCGATGCAGGCCGTCTACGTCCCAGCGGACGACTATACTGACCCTGCTCCAGCAAACGTGTTCGCCCACCTGGATGCGACCACCAACTTGACTCGTGACCTGGCCTCGCGTGGTCTGTACCCAGCGGTTGACCCACTGGCATCGACCTCCCGTCTGCTGGACCCACAGTATGTTGGTCAGGATCACTACGACGTAGCGACTCGCGTCAAGCAGATCCTGCAGAAGAACAAAGAACTGCAGGACATCATCGCCATCCTCGGTGTCGACGAACTGTCTGAAGAAGACCGCGTCGTCGTCGGCCGTGCACGCAAGATCGAACAGTTCCTGTCCCAGAACACCTACACTGCTAAGCAGTTCACCGGTGTTGAAGGCTCGACCGTTCCGATCAAGGACACCATCGAAGGCTTCAAGGCCATCGCCGACGGCGACCTGGACCACATTGCAGAACAGGCCTTCTACAACGTTGGTGGCCTGGATGACGTTGAACGCGAATGGGCAAAAATCCAGAAAGAAGGCTAAACCTCATGGCCGATAATTTTCTGGACGTCGAAATCGTTGCCGAAGACCACTTCGTGTGGTCTGGGCAAGCCCGCTCCGTGTCTGCCCGCACCATCGACGGCGAGATCGGGATTCTTCCCGGTCACACCCCGCTGCTCGCGGTGCTGGGTGACGGCGAAGTCGTGGTCGAAGCAGCAGACGGCGAAGCCGTGGTTGCACAGGCCAACGGTGGGTTCTTCTCGGTTGATTCAAATCGGGTGACCATCGCGGCAACCCAAGCGGAGCTGTCAGCCTAAGATGCCGTCGTGGCTGGCCTGGACGCTGAGCGGAATCGCGGTTGTAGCGTTCGTAACGGTTATTATCATCGCCTGGCGATTATTTATGCTGCTACGAACACCCGGTTCCTTTAAAGCGCGCCTGGTCAGCAAACACGACGACGAAAAGCCTGGCAAACCTGTGGTCGTGTCCTATAACGAGTACTCGGTGGAAATCTTCAGCGTGTATTCGATGTGGCCGCGCCCGGTTGCCAGTCTGCCGCGACACGCACTAGATGTGACACGGTTTCCGCGTCGGACTCGCATCCGTTCTTGGGTGCGGTTAGACAATTTGGGAACCGGTGAGCACATCAAGCTCAGCGCCGCACATGCCCACGTTTCCGAACTGACCACTTGGTACGAATCTGGTCCCGCCGTCGGTATTGGACACTGGCGTGAAGCGCCACGACGTCGACAACGTCGACGCTATTTCTAACTTCATATGACAATCGGTCGACAGGGTACGTGGATGGCCCTGTCGACCGATTGCTTTAAGCACAGTGGTGGACCGCCACAATGGTGTTCAGCGCTGCATCGCAGCACAGACCCGAGCATGATCAAAGCCGGTGGCTACCAAGTCGTCGTGGATGCTCAACAGGTCCTTGCCGCCCGAAGCCAGAGTGGTGCTGCCGGCAAGCTGCGGCCCGGTAGCTTCGGGGTAGTGCAGTTCGAGATGTCCCAGTCGCGGACGTCCCGCATATAGCGGCTCCACGCCTTCGGGAAGTGTTGCCGCGGAGGCATCTGAGACCAATCGGACGGCCTCTGGCCACCGGTCCAGCCACCAGCGCACGAGGTGCAAATCAACGTGGTAGCCATCTGCAATCAACTCCACAATGACCTCACCGCGTTCTACCGCCTCTGCCACCGCCAGGATGGGTCCTGGATCCCGATGATGAAAACCACGCATCGCGTTATATAGATGGGTGATGGTCACCGGTCGGCCCGTGTGCGCATGAATCATGGCTATACCGTGGCGCATCTGGTGGTAATCGGCCGCGGTATGACCCAGCGCGGGTTCAATACCGTAGCTGACCAGTTGCCCAACCGTGTGCTCAAAACCAGGAACTTCGGGAGCCAGCGTCATCATGGTGACTAGCCTGCTACCGGTTTGCTGCTCGATCACGGTTTCCAAGAATCGCTTGCCGCGTTCTTCCTGTGGGCTGAGGATGGCCGCAACAGGATGCGCACCAGCAAACTCGGGTACAAGAAATGGACCTTCCAAATGCACGCCGTCTAAGAGTCCACCGGTCTGCAGGGAACGCAACCGGTCCAGCGTATCTGGCAGAGCTGCCAGGTCGATCGTCGGGATTGAAGCGGTGACCCCAGTGGTTCGGCGGGAAGCCAGCAGGCTCAGCGCCGCGCGGATGGCCGAGACATCAGAGGTCGCAAAATCCACGCCGGCCAGACCGTGAATGTGACGATCGGAAAAAGTGTTGGTGCACTCAGAAGAGGCGCGAGTCAGCATCGTCGACGCCTCGCATGGCATCGTAATCCAGAGTAACGGTGCTAAAGCCCCGATCCTCTGCCAAGACGCGCGCCTGGGGTTTGATCTGTTGGGCGGCGAAAATACCATGCACTGGGGCCAGTAGGGGATCACGGTTGAGTAATTCAACGTAACGGGACAGTTGCTCGACGCCGTCGATATCTCCGCGACGCTTCAGCTCCACGGCCACCGTTTCACCGGTGCCGTTCTTGGCCAGAATATCGACCGGCCCGATCGCCGTCATATATTCACGGCGGATGAGCTTATATCCCGAACCCAGCAGGTGAATCTGTTCGGCCAGTAGCCGTTGCAGATCGGCCTCCACACCGTCTTTGACTAATCCTGGATCCACACCGAGTTCGTGGCTGGAATCGTGCTCGATACAGTAAATACTGATGATCAGGCGATCATCAGATTTCTGCGACTGCACCGTCCAGATCGCTTCAATGCCCTCCTGCTGCTGAGCCTCGGAGGGATCAGAGACGAGCACCTTGGCCGGGGGAGTCATCCAGTTGAGTGGTTTATAGGAACCACCATCGGAGTGCACCAACACGGCACCGTCGGCCTTGACCATGATCAGGCGTTTGGCCGGGGGCAGATAGGCGTTGAGCCGGCCAGCATAAGTGACAGAACATTCAGCAATGACAAGTCGCATAACGGGCCTTAGTCTACTGGGTAATTTTAGTTTCATAGTGCAGCCGGGTGGGTCGGCGAGTATGTGACAATAGGGTTCATGGCTCGCAAGAATAAGCGCCGTCGTGATCAGCACCCCAAACGCGGCAGAAGAACCCTTCCCGTCGGTGAATTCAACCGAGCCGGTTTCGACACCAATTACTCGCACGAAGAATCCTTTGATGGGGGCTGGCACGTCCGACAGGTCCCGGCCTGGCGTGCGGTAAAAATCTACACGTGCCCGGGGTGTTTGCGGCCCATCCCGCAGGGCCAGACGCACGTGGTGACGTGGCGGTCAGATTGGCTCATGGGAGATGAAGACGCCGGCCAATTGCGCCGTCATTGGCATACCGCTTGCTGGAATAATCGACGCCAAGACCTGCGGTATTAGCGCATGTCCTGATAGGGCACATAGACTTCGCGCACGAGGACTAGGAAGCCGGCGACGACGGGAATGGCCATCAGTGCGCCCAACACACCCAGCAGGGAGCCGCCGGCGATGACGCCGATGACGGCCAGTGCACCGGGGATCGCCACCGCGCGTTGCATAATGCGCGGGGAGATCACATAGGCCTCGATCTGTAAGTATAAGAAGTAGATGATCGCAAATATCAGGGCGGACTGCCAGCCGGCAAATAGTGCCAGCAACGTGATGATCACGCCACCGGTGACCGCGCCCACCAACGGGATAAAAGCCATGAATCCGGCAATCAATGCCAATAGTGCGGCGTATTGCAGCCCGGCAATGGACACTGCAATAAACGCGACGATGCCATTGAGCGTGGCCACAATAGTCTGCCCGACAATATAGTGCCCCACGGAACCGGTAATTTTCTCCGAGAGGTATTCGAGCCGTTCACGGCGCGAGCGCGGGGCCAGGCGGTAGAGCCACTGTTTGATGGTGGGCAGCGACGCCAAGAAGTACAGGGTCAGCACGACGACGATGAGTACCGAGAAGCCAACATTGACCACTGCTGTGCCAAACCCCAGAATTCCGCCGAGCAGGGTGGTGATATTGGTTGTGTCCGAGACGAATTTATTGACCTCGGTGGTGATGACCGTGGCGACGTCGAATTCGTCGTCGATGGCGCGGAAGAAATCTGAAGCAATAAAATCTGAGACGACGGTCGGTAAGATTTGGGCAAATTCGGTGGTCTGTTCCACGATTACTGGGATCAGCGTGGAAATAAAGATTGTGACGATCCCGATCAAAATGACCACCGCCGCTGCGACCCCGACCCCGCGGGGTGCACCCCAGGATTGGATCTTGGTGACGATCGGATCCAGACCCAGTGTGATGAAAATCGCTGCGAGAATCCACACGAGTAGTTGAACATTTGACGACACCAGCAGGTAAACCGCCAGCGCCAGCCCAACGCCAAGGGTCAGTAAAAAACCGGTTCTGATCGGGCGCGATATCAGCTCGACCGGGCCGGCCGGTGGACGTTCGGGGGTGAAATCTTCGGCCTGGGTAATTGGGCTGGCAGGGTACTCATCTGGTTCGGGCACGCGAAATTGTTGTCTGGCACGGGTCGTAGCCAACTGGTCACGTGCCCCGGTGATGCGCTGCTTAATATTCTGGAACAGGTTCGATCTTGGCCTGTCCGACTTCGAGTTCTCCGCCACGTCCTCCACATTACGGTACGATGACGCCGCCGTGGCAGACCCGAACGGCGCGGTGGGGATGGGATTGCTACTATGATGGAAAATTAGCCAGGTGGCATCGACCAGGTGCGCCAAGCCGAGCAATCGAACGGAAAAGGTGGCAGGTTTTGAAAACTCTGGGCGGTATCGGCGCCATGATTCTGGGCGTCGTCGCGATCTTAGTCTCCGTGGGGCTGCAAACCATTTGGGCGCCCCCGGCCGTGTTCAACGCGACCACCGAAACAACCCAAGAAGCTCCGCTGACCATCATCACCGATGGGGTGGACATCGACCCGGATGAAGCCATCGAATATACCGTGCGCGGTGAGGGCGACTTCACCTTGATGTACGGCCAGCTGCGTGACATTGAAGCATGGGTTGGCGACGCCGCACACAACCGCATCGACGGAGTCAATACCGACGTCGGCCGCGGGGAAGACCCAAGCGTCAACATCACCTATGTGGATGGGCAAGCCGAAGTACCCAACCCGGTGACCTCGGATCTGTGGTTGGCCACCCAAGAAGTCACCGATGAGGTCACCCAGCGCTGGACCCGCACCGATGCAGGGGAGTGGGCCCTGCTGATCGCCGTCGACGGAACGGCTCCGGCCCCTGCCGATTTCAGTGTTTCCTGGGTCAACGTCGAACCCAACTCGCCGCTGATCGTGCCGCTGATGATTGCTGGCATTGCGTTGGTCATTATTGGGATTGCTCTGCTGATCTGGCGCTTTATTGAATTCCGACGACGTGCCAAACGCACTTCGGGACGCCGTGCTGTGCAACGCGGTGACTACACCGGCCTGACCGCAGCCGATGTCATGGCGGGCAGCGAACCGACCACCCAAACGCTCTCGGTGGAACAGATTGAAGCCGGCGAACCGGTTCAAGATCCTGATACCGATCAAGCCACCGAAGTTGTGGCCGGTCTACCGATTACCGAAGATGACCAGCTTGCCGATGAGGACGAATTGGCGGTTCGTGACTCGGCTGCCGGGGAACCCACAGGCGTGGACGAACCTGCTGACGCTGAGAAAACTGCCGACCAGCCGGCAGCGGACGTGCAGCCAGCTGATGATGACGACCTCGATGAAGAGCACCCCGACGACGACGACGATAACGATGCACCCGGGGGGTCTTCCACCCCGGACGACGAACCGAACACCGAGCATTTGCCCCTGCTCGACGAGCCAGCAGACAAAGACCACTCCGAAGACAAAAAAGACAACGGCGGGTTCCTGCGTCGAACCGTCACCGCACTGTCGGCGATGGGACTGGCCATCGGCCTGGGTGTCGGTCCGGCACATGCCGCCACGGAATCCCCGACGGAAGAAGACATTTCGGATCAAGTCGACCAGGATCAACTGGAGGAAGAGGTTGATCCCGAAGAACCCGATACCTTCCCCTTAGTTGTTGATGCCCAATTTGGACAGATCCTCGACGCCGTTGCGGCAGCCACCGAACAGGGCGATCAAGACCTCGACGTCGATGCGCTGACAGGTCGCGTGACGGGCCACGCGCTACGTTCGCGCCAGGATTCTTACCGCAACCACGCGATCGACGAAGAGTACCCGATTCGTATCCCGGTGGCCTCCGATGAGATTTTAGCGACCTGGATGGATCGCGATGAGTCCTTCCCGCGCACCATTTATGCCGTCACCAGCGACGCCGAAGGCTCGGCAACCCAGCTGCTGGTGTTGCGCCAGGAAGATGCCCGCTCGCAGTATCAGCTGATCCAAAACGCCCCCTTCGCCCCGGGTGCCGAGCTGCCTGCCGGGTCCTTGGCCGATCACAACGTGGTGGATATGGCCAACGACGAGTCCACCGACTTGGTCATGTCCCCGGATGCTGCCGTTGAAGCACTGGCCGACTATCTCACGGATCCCGAAGCCGAATCCGCAGACCAGATTGCCGACAACGAGTGGATCGACATGATTCACGAACACCAGGCCAACCTGGAAGAAACCCACAGCGAAAATGACATCGATGCCAGCGTGACTCGGACCCTCTTCGAAGACTCCGTGACCTCGGTGCGCCTGCCCAACGGATCCGCCCTGGTCTTTGGCACCATGAACTCGCTGGAGTCACTGACCCCGCAAGAAGAAGGCGCCACGGTTGATGTCACCGATCTTGTCCAAGAAGTTGGCGAATTCCCCTCGTCGTCCCACGAAGGTCAGGTGCGCATCCGCTACCGCGAACAATTCGCGCTACTGATTCCTGCCGACGGCGAAGTTTCGCTGGCCGGGTATGAGACCGTCCTATCTACCGTTGACTAACCAGCACACTAGACTGGTGAGCACGACCACGAGCCGAATCTGACAAGAAGAGGATTATGACTCAACAGCCTGACTCCACCCCATCGCACTCCCGCGACGCCATCGATCTGACCCAACTGCCGGCCCAGTCGGCCGGCGCCCACGGCGGAACCGAACGATCCTGGGTCCTACCCGACGTCGACCAACAATCGCTGCAAGGCCTGCTACAGCACGCGGCTACCGTCCCGCTGATTATCCACCTGGCAGCACCCTCCAACCCCGCCTCGGATCAAATCGACGCCGTGCTGCAGCCGGCCATTGACGCTAGGGCCGGACGCATGATCATGGGCCGCATCGACACCGAAAAACACCCGCAACTGCTCCAAATGTTCGGCGTGCCAGCCGGCCCAATGGTTGTTGCCCTGATGGGTCAGCAGGCCCTGCCGCTGTTCAATGCCCCCGTGGCCGCCGAACAGCTCGAACAGCTGCTGGATGAAATCAACGCCTCCGCGGTGCAATCGGGCATGGCCGGCACCGTGCCACCGCTGGTCGAGGCCACCGACGCCGCCGGTGAGGCCGTGCTGCCACCACTGCACCAAGAGGCCGAAGCCGCTCTGCAGGCCGAAAATTACGACGACGCCATCGCCGCTTATGACAAAGCGCTGGCCGAAAACCCGCAGGACGACGAAGCGGTCCGTGGCAAAGCCCGCGTCGGGCTCATGCAGCGCACCCGCGACATGGACGTTCAACAGGTACGCGCCAACGCGGCCGATAACCCCAACGACGTCGCCGCCCAAACCGCGGTGGCCGACCTCGATGTGCTGGGCGGCCACGTCCAAGACGCCTTCGAACGCCTGGTGCAATTGATTGCCCGCAGCGCCGGGGAGGACAAAGATGCCGCCCGTGTGCACCTACTGGAGCTCTATACCGTCGTCGGTGAGCAGGACGATCGAGTTGCCATCTCGCGCCGGAAACTTGCTGCCGCCCTGTTCTAAACCGGTCAGCTGACATGTTCCATCCCCCGTCCGAGATGAAGTTCAACCGGACGGGGGATACGTTTTTGCACACGACTTTTTACACTTGACCTATGTTAGAAAAAACTTCCCTGCCTGACCCTGATAACGCAGTGGTCATCCGGTCGCTGGGCAAACAATTCGGCGACAAGATTGCCGTCAACGGCATCAATCTGACCATTCCCGCCGGCTCATTTTATGGGTTCGTTGGTCCCAACGGTGCCGGAAAAACCACCACCATGTCGATGATGACCGGACTGTTGCGACCCGACCATGGCCAGGTGTGGGTCCACGGCATCAATATGTGGGAATCCCCGCAACAAGCCAAGTCCGTACTGGGTGTCCTGGTGGACGGTGCCGCCGTATTTCCCCGGCTCACCGGCACCCAGCTGATCACCTATTCTGGGCTACTACGTGGCATGGATGCCGACGTCGTTGCCGAACGCGTGCCCGACCTGTTGCGCGTCATGGATCTGGAAGAAGCCGCCAATAAAATGGTGGCCGACTATTCAGCCGGTATGACCAAGAAAGTCTCGCTGGCCGCCTCAATGATCCACTCGCCACAAGTGCTGATCCTCGATGAGCCCTTCGAAGCCGTCGATCCGGTGTCCTCGGCTCGCATCCGAGCCATCCTCAATGAGTATGTGAACTCTGGCGGCACCGTGATGATCTCCTCTCACGTAATGGATCTGGTAGAACGCACCTGTGACCATGTTGCGGTCATCGATAAGGGCCAGGTCCTGGCATCGGGCTCCATGGCGGAAGTCACTGACGGCGTCTCGCTTGAAGATCGCTTCGTTGGCATGGTTTCCAGCGAGCAATCCGGGGAAGGACTGTCATGGTTTCGCACCTAGTTCGTCTGCGGTATTTATTGATGTGGAACGGGTTTCGCCGTTCCGTAGGGACGATGATCGGGGCGATCTTCTCTGCCCTCGGGTTTCTATATTTCATCGTCATGGCCTACGTTATGGCGTTTTTCGCAGCGTTTGCCCCGGTCCAAGAGGTGTCTTATGCCGACCGCGGCGGAGTCTTTGTGCTGTGCGGGGCCGTGACCATGATCGTCTGGATTGTCGGACCGATCATCTTTTCATCATCAAACCCCTTTACCAATCCCAAAAACTTTCTGACCTTCGGCATCCCCAATAGATCCTTCATCCCCGGGGTGGTCCTTGGGGGAGTCCTGGCTCCGACCGGCATCGGCACCCTGGCGTTGTTGCTCACCGGTGTCGTACTGTGGGGTTGGCAGCCAGCAGCAATCGTTGCCGGGGTCCTGTCAGCACTGCTGGGCACCGTATTGTGCGTCATCCTCATGCAGGTCATCGTGGGGGTGCTGAATAACCTCATTGCCCGTCGTGCCGTGCGCGATGCTATCCAGCTCATCGTCCTGGTGCCGTTAATGCTTACCGGGTTTATCCTGATGGGTGCCATTGAAACCATCCAGGAATTCTGGGAGCTTATGCCACAGATCGCCACCTGGGTAGCATTTACTCCGGCAGGATTCTTAGCGCTCCCTTGGTTCGTCGCCCAGGGACTGTGGGGGATGGCGGCACTGCATGTGGTCGTGATGCTTGCCTATGTTGGTTTGGCAGTCTGGGCATATAACGCCATAGTCAACCGTGCGGTCGAAGGTGCCGGAACCACGCGCGAACGCCAACGCGAAAACGCGGGTGTTGGACTCCTAGGACGCGCGAATTCGCCGATGCAAGTCATCTGGGCTCGCTCATTGCTGTATTGGTTCAAAGACCCCCGCTATGCCGCAAGCCTGATTCTGGTCGGCGTGTTTGTGCTGTTTGGGGTGCTGGAAACTACGGTCCTGGATACTGACGAATTCCAGATCTTCACCAAGATCCTTCCGGCCCTGATCGCCTACATGCTGGCGTTTTCCATCTCGGCTGACCTGTCGTATGACTCGACCGGTTTCTCGCTGCATGTCACCTCTGGTGTGCGCGGCGTCGATGATCGACTCGGCCGAGTCTTTGCTCTCCTGACGTGGGCGTTGCCCGTGGTCCTGTTGCTGACCATTGCGATGGTATCTGCCACCGGCGTCTGGGATGAATGGGCCACCTGGCTGGGTCTGTCCATTGGGATCTTGTTATCTGGTACAGCCCTGTCAGCGGTGATTTCCGCACGCTATATTTATCCAGTGCCGCCACCCGGAACCAGCCTGATGGCGCAGCCCGAAGGCGGTATGGGACGGATGATGTTAGTCCAGACCGTGGGGATGCTCCTGCAGTTGTTGATTGCCTTGCCCGTGGTTATTCCCGCCGTGGTCGCAGTGGTGCTAGGCAGTCAAGCCTGGGGCATCATCACGTTAATGATCGGTGTGCTCTACGGGGCCGGCATGTTGTGGGCCGGCGTGAAACTCGGGGCCAAATGGTATGAGCGCGCGCTGCCAGAAACCTATCAGTCAATTGTCAAGGTTGCGGCGTTATACTAAGCACATGGCCTGTCGCGGACGCGTATTGTCCGCTGTTCTGACTACAATGGAGGCATGAATCCGATGAACTCTGTGTACGCTGCGTCCACTGATTACGATCCGCACGAAGACGTCAACGGCGGCGCAACCGGTGTGTTGGAGCGTGAAGAGCAGCTCCATGCAACCGAACCTGGAGACCACGAACGGTTCAAGCACTTTGTGCAAAAAGACAAGCTCACCGAAGCTATCATCAACGGTACGCCCGTTGTGGCACTGTGCGGCAAAGTGTGGGTGCCATCTCGCGATCCAGAACGTTTTCCCATGTGTCCCGCCTGCCAAGAAATTTGGGACGGGTTAGAATCAGGGGATGATAATTCCGAGGGCTCCGGCAAAGGCCGCGGCTTCTTCGGTTTCGGTCGTAAGAAGTAAATCTAAAACGTTATAAATATTGACCACCATGGATTGGTGGTCAATATTTATTTGTCTTCATCACGAACTTAGGCCATGAAGGAGGCTGTGTAGTCACTCATGAGTGAAGCGCTGTTTCAGATCGGAGAAGATCTCCCACCCGCCCTACCAGAACGGGCCGCTTGGGGGACCGCACCGAAACTACGGCAATGGCAGCAAGAAGCCCTTGAACTGTATTTCGAGAAACCGCGTAAAGACTTCATGACCGTGGCAACCCCCGGCGCTGGTAAAACCACATTCGCGCTGCGGGTGGCAAAAATGCTGCACGAAACCGGGGTAATCTCCCGGATCACGGTGGTGGCGCCAACAGAGCACCTCAAAAGCCAGTGGGCTGACTCAGCGGCACGCATCGGTTTGGCGATTGACCCGAATTTTAAAAACTCCGACGGTCGCCACGGATCGGAATACATGGGGGTCGCCCTGACCTATGCCCAGGTGGCTTCCAAACCGATTCTGCACCGCAACCGGACCGAAGCTGCCCGGAGCCTGGTGATCCTTGATGAAATTCACCACGGCGGTGACGCGCTGTCCTGGGGGGAGTCCATCCGCGAGGCCTTTGAACCGGCAACCCGGCGGCTGTCGCTGACCGGTACACCATTTCGCTCAGATGATGCCCAAATCCCGTTCGTTGACTACGTAGACGACGGCACCGGCGTGCTGCGTTCACGTGCTGATTACACGTACGGTTACGGCCCGGCCCTGCGGGACTATGTTGTGCGGCCGGTCATCTTCATGGCGTATTCGGGCCAGATGCGCTGGCAAACCTCAACCGGTGAGGTTATGGAGGCCCAACTCGGTGAGGCCGCCACCAAAGACATGACCGCAAGTGCCTGGCGGACGGCATTGGATCCCAAGGGCCAATGGATTCCAGCGGTACTGAAGGCTGCCGACTTGCGATTGACCGAGGTACGCCGCAATGTCCCCGACGCTGGGGGACTGGTTATTGCCACCGACCATGAAGATGCCCGCGCCTATGCGGATATCCTGGAGCGGCTGTCCGGCGAAAAAGTGATCACGGTCTTATCGGATGACCCCACGGCGTCGTCGAAAATTGAAGAATTCTCTGAGGGCACTCAGCGCTGGATGGTAGCGGTGCGCATGGTGTCTGAAGGTGTTGACGTGCCACGTTTGTGTGTGGGGGTGTATGCAACCTCGACGTCGACCCCGATGTTCTTTGCACAGGCTGTTGGACGTTTCGTGCGTTCTCGAAAACGTGGTGAAGTGGCTTCGGTCTTTCTGCCCTCGGTGCCCAAGCTCATGGAGCTGGCAAATGAGATGGAAGAAGAACGCGACCACGCATTAGAACTTGATACCGGTGTCTCTGTCGAAGATCTCGAAGAGGCCCCCGAAGAAGATCTGATGCGAGAAGCCAATCGCGAAGAATCCGCATCTTCGTCGTTGACCGGGGCCAAGTTCCAAGCACTGGAGTCGCAGGCACTGTTCGATAAGGTCTTATTTGACGGTGGCGAATTTGGCACCGGTGGGGCAATCGGTTCGGAAGAAGAACTCGATTTCCTAGGAATTCCTGGATTATTAGATGCTGATCAAGTCTCCACGTTGCTCAAGCAACGCCAGGCCGAGCAGCTGCGTCGCCAGCCGCGCAAACAACAGGCCGAAGATCCCACCATGGTCGATCACCGCCAGATGAAAGAACTGCGAAAGAAACTGTCGTCCTCGGTTTCGGCATGGTCAGCTCGCACGGGCACACCGCACGGCATGATCCACAATAAACTTCGTGAGATCTCCGGCGGACCTGCGGTCGCTCAGGCGACGAAAGAACAAATTGAACAGCGCTTGGAGGTTCTGCAGGGCTGGTTTGTCGGGCGAAAATAGCCCGCCACAGGACGCCACGGCCAGGTGCAGCCTTAGCTTCACGGCACACGTCTGGAGCTGGTGGATACCGGCGGGTGGCAGGCGAACTTGCACCATCCGGCACACACTTGGATGAGTGTTCTGTTGAACAACGTCAGGCCAGGACGAGGGCGAAAGCATCCATGATGAGGGTCTTTCCAGCTGTATATCGGGCGGCTCGTCATCCGGTTCCTTGTCGTGTTGCCATCCGCGATGTTCCGTCGTTTGATTACACGCCGCACAGAGCAGTGGCGTTGTCCCAGGTGGTGGTTCCACCATCACGGTGGGCAGTGCTGTGATCGACCTCTTGGATTGGGGTTTCACAATGAGGGCGTGCGGCAGATGTTGTCACGGAACAGGAGAGCGGCTTCGGTGTTGGTCAATCACTCACCGGCCGCAGCTGCAGGAATTGGCTCATGCCCGGCCAGCCATACGGAAGTGTCTCTTTGGGCACGAAGCGTGTCATGAGTGGCACGAACTCGGCTACGCACGCGCATTTCATGAGCTCGTAGATCCTGAACCGGTCGATCATGCCAACCTGCGCCGCGGCGGAGCCGTTAACCACCAAAGACCGATGGCCCTGGAGGACCACCGGTCTTTGAGGTAGCAAAACTTAATGCGCGAAGGCGTCGGCTCCGGGCCATTCGGAGAGCATGACGCCGGCGTCTTCCATCTCTTCCAGTGCGGAGTCGATGGTGTCTTCGGAGACCCCAACGGTCAGGTTGGTGAGCACGCGGACTTCATATCCGGCGTCGGAGGCATCCAAGGCGGTGGCACGTACGCAATGGTCGGTGGCGATACCGACCACGGTGATGCGTTCAACGTCGTGCTCGCGCAACCAGTCGTCCATGGTTATGGAATCAGCATCGGTTGCAGCAGCGGCCGCGGCGGTGGCCCCGTATGGTCCGGCGACGCCGTCCTGGCTGCGAATGGTATCGGGCTCGCCAAGTACGCCGTCGAAACCCGAATACCCATCCGTGTACTGGCCCTTGAGAAATTCGGCGTCAATAGCCTCATCGTCAATATTTTCATGGAGTTCTGCACCGTCGGTACCGGCAACACAGTGGATAGGCCAGCTGGTTTCAAAGTCTGGCTCAGTGGCGAAGTGCGGGCCCGGATCGATGTGCCAATCGCGGGTCGTGGCAATAACGTCGTAGTGGGTGCCGCACTGGTGCATGTATTCGGTGATTAATGCAGCCGTGTCTGCCCCGCCTTCAACCGCGAGGGATCCGCCTTCGCAAAAGTCCTTTTGGACGTCCACGATGATCAGAGCGTGCATGGGATTTCATCCTTTGTATGGGAGTGTTTATCCGGTGTAGGTAACCGGGAAGCCTAGTGTAGTGCAAAAATGGTTGGAATGGCGGGTTCACCGTCTTGTAAGCGACGAGCGTCACGAGGCAGCGCGGCCAACGTCTCGGCGTGGTGTGCCGCAGCTTGCGTGACGGCCGCAGCGCCGGTGTAGCGGGAGTCAATCTCGCCGTCGGTGACCATCTGCACCAACAGTGGGCGGTGATCGGCGTCCCAGGCGGGTTGTTCATCGGCAATAACGACCTCAGCGGTCGCGACGTCGTTGTGCATCCGGCGGGCGGCAAATTTGCGTCCACCCCGACTGGATTTACCCTCGGCCTGTTTTTGCACGTCGATCCAGTTGCCGTGCTGGTCTTGACGGGTGGTGAGTTTATACACCAATGACGCCGTTGGAGCACCCGAGCCGGTAACCAGCTGGGTGCCCACCCCGTAGGAATCAACCGGGGCAGAGCGCAGTCCAGCAATCGCATATTCATCCAGATCCGAGGTGACCACGATCCCGGTGTTGGTGTTGCCTAGGTCATCCAGCAGACGCCGGGCGTGGTGGGCTTCTTCTAACAGATCGCCCGAGTCGATGCGCACATAGGCCAGCTCAGGCCCGGCGACATCCACAGCGTGGCGGATGCCTTGTTCGATGTTGTAGGTATCGACCAGCAGTGTGGTCTGGTTGCCCATGGCCGCAACCTGGGCCTCAAAGGCGGCTTGTTCGTCGTCGTGCAGCAGCGTGAAGGAGTGGGCTGCGGTGCCGGCGGTGGTAATGCCGTAGCGCAGGCCGGCGGCCAGATTCGAGGTTGAATCGAATCCGGCAATTGCGGCGGCACGAGCGGCGGCTGCGGCGGCTTCTTCATGGGCCCGGCGCGACCCCATCTCAATGCACGGGCGGCCACCGGCGGCCATGGTCATGCGCGAGGCAGCCGAGGCGACGGCGGTGTCATAGTTGTGCACCGATAGCAGGTAGGTTTCCAGGATCACAGCCTCTTGGAAGGTTGACTCAACCTGCATCAGTGGAGAGTTGGGGAAGTAGGGTTCACCTTCGGCATAGGCAAAAATATTGCCGGTGAACCGATACTCGGCCAGCCAGTTCAGGGTGTCTTCGGATACGACATGATGATCGGAGAGAAAGCCGAGGTGCTCGTCGTCGAATCGGAAATTTTCTAGCCCCTCAAGAAACCGTCCTTGACCTGCGCTGACGCCATATCTTCGGCCGGCAGGCAAGCGCCGCGCAAACAGTTCGAAGACCGAGCGACGCGTGGCAGTACCGGCCTTGCGGGCCGCATCCACCATGGTCAATTCGTAGTGGTCGGTGAAAAACGAAGTAGGGCTGATGCCACGTTGGGTGTTACGCACGCCTTACACACTAGTCCTTTGTGCGCCGTCAGAACACAATTTGGCCTTGCCCGTAACGAATTGGCACACCGGTGCCCAAGTTGTTGCCTAGAATATGGGGCATGTCCATTACGTGTGCTGTTGATGTCGACCCGGATATTGCCGTTGCGGAAACCACCAAGGTCGCCGAACCGTGGAAGGTGATCGTCTGGAATGATCCCGTCAACCTGATGAGCTATGTCACCTACGTCTTCCGCACCTATTTTGGGTTCACCGCATCGGTTGCCCACAAACTCATGCTGCAGGTACACAACGAGGGCAAGGCCGTGGTAGCCAATGGCACCAAAGAAGAGGCCGAACGCCACGTCGCTGCAATGCACGGATTTGGCCTGTGGGCGACCTACGAGCAGAATCAGTAAGGAACGGCACACTTTTTCTTATGGCATTAGCGTTTAAATCCACCCTGCGCGGGTACTCCGCGTTCTTAGAAAAGCCCGAACGACAAATCCTGCGATCGCTATTTTCCGATGTGTTGACCCTGCTGGGCGGGGTGTCGCCGGTTGATCATCAGCTCGACGACGACAAACCCCGGTTCCGGGATCGGTTTCGCACCGGCGAATCTGTGCACTTGCCCCAGGCTCCGGAGGCTGCGGGGGCGTCGTCCACCGATGACGCCTTTTGGGATCTGGTCGGGACATTGACCGACGACGTTGTCCACCTCAATCTGGAGGACCCGGCCGTCAAACGGTTACTGCCGGATGCCCGTTCGGGGGACGACGCGCACCACGGTTCTGAACAATTCCGCCAGTTGGCCCAGGATGACATTCGCCAAGAGAAGATTGCCGATTTGCAACGGGCCTATGCGCTGTTGCAGTCTGGATCGTTAATGCTCAACCGCGCGGAAGCCGAATCGTTTTCGCGCGCATTGAATCAGGTGCGCCTGGTGCTGTCCTCGCGGCTCAAGATCGTCGATGAGCAGGACGCCGAGCGGGTCCATGCGATCGGTTCGGTTGACCAGGCCACTGACGTGGAAAGCTACATGGCGTTGTTATACAACTTTGTGTCCTGGCTACAAGAAACGCTCATGCAGGCGTTGATCGGAGATATATCGTGACCAAGCCCAACCCTCAAGCGCCCATCGGCATTTTCGATTCGGGCGTCGGCGGGCTGACCGTGGCGCGCGCGATTATTGATCAGCTGCCCGATGAGGACATCGTCTATGTGGGCGACACCGCCAACAGCCCGTACGGTCCCAAACCGATTGCCCAGGTGCGCCGCCTGGCGCTGACCATCATGGACGAACTGGTTGACGCCGGGGTCAAGCTGTTGGTCATCGCCTGTAATTCGGCCACCGCCGCGGTGCTGCGCGACGCCCGGGAACGCTACACGGCCGCCTATGGGATTCCAGTGGTAGAAGTGATCCAACCCGCCGTCCAACGCGCGGTGATTTCCACACAAAACGGTCGGGTCGGCGTCATCGGCACCGAGGCGACCATTTCCTCGCGCGCCTATGAAGACACGTTTGCTGCGGCCCCGCACTTGGACATTACGTCCTCGGCCGCGCCGCGATTTGTTGAATTTGTCGAACGCGGGATTACCACCGGCCCAGAGTTGATTTCGGTGGCCGAACAATACTTGGACCCCTTCAGATCCGCCGGGGTCGACACCCTGATTCTGGGGTGCACCCACTACCCGTTACTGGCCGGGGTCATTAGTTATGTGATGGGGGAGAACGTGAACTTGGTCACCTCATCGGAGTCCACGGCGCGTGCGGTGTATCGCGAACTAGTTCGCCACGGGTTAGAAAACCCGGCCGGCGCCCGGCCGGAAAACCCGCACCCCAACACGCGACACAAGTTCATGTCCACCGGGGATCCGGGCAGTTTCGCCCAGCTCGCCCAACGGTTCTTGGGCCCTGAAGTTGGCGGCGTAACGCAGATTCGCACGGTCGCCGAGCAGTTCCCGACCGGTACACTGTCGGTAATCACCGCACCGACGTCCGGCTCTGCCGCGCACTAGCAAAGGAATCGAGGACATGCAGCTCACCATCATTGGCGCATCAGGCTCATTTCCCGGGCCGGGGTCACCCGCTTCCTGTTACCTGGTGTCCGCACAAGGCGTCGACGACGCCGGTGAACCCAAAACCTGGCGCATTATCCTCGATATGGGCAACGGCGCACTGGGCACTCTGCAGCGCTACGTGGCACTGGAAGACATCGATGCGATTATGCTCTCGCACCTGCACCCGGATCACTTCATGGATCTGTGCGGGCTGCACATCGTGGTCCGCTGGAACCCCAACGGGTGGGACGTTGGACGCATCCCGGTCTACGGGCCGGCCGATACCGCCGACCGCATTGCAATCGCCTACGGCCTGGACCCCGATCCCGGCATGCACCCCGACTTTGACTTCATCGACTGGCAGGTGCGCACACCCATTGAGATCGGCCCGTTCAAAATCACCCCGTATCCGGTGCGCCACCCCATTGATGAGGCCTATGCACTGCGCGTGGAAGCCACGGAAATTGGGCCCGACGGCGAGCAACACACCTCCGTACTGACGTATTCGGGAGACACCGACACCGCCCCCGGCCTGGTCGAAGCCGCCCGCAACGCCGATCTGTTCTTATGCGAAGCCGCGTTCCACGAAGGCCGCGATGACGCGATCGACGGCGTACACCTGACCGGCAAACGCGCCGGACACATGGCCACCGAAGCCAACGTCGGCCGACTACTGCTGACCCACATTCCCGTGTGGAACGACCCGTTGGTCGCATCCCAAGAAGCCCGCGAAACGTTCGCCGGACAACTGGCCGTGGCCGTTTCCGGTGTGACCTACACCGTTTAGAAGGAGACACTGATTGTCCACTCGCGCCGATGACCGCACCGCCGCCCAAATGCGTCCCGTCACCATCGAAACCGGCTGGTCCGCCCACGCCGAAGGTTCCGCCGTGGTGAGTTTTGGCAACACCAAAGTGCTGTGCACCGCATCATTTACCGAGGGCGTGCCGCGCTGGCTCAAGGGCAAAAACCGCGGCTGGGTGACCGCCGAATACGCCATGTTGCCGCGTGCCACCGGCGAACGCACCGCTCGGGAATCCGTGCGCGGTAAAGTCTCGGGCCGCACCCAAGAAATCTCCCGACTCATCGGCCGTGCTCTGCGCGCCGTCGTCGACACCAAGGCCCTGGGCGAGAACACCATCGTCATCGACTGCGACGTCATTCAGGCCGACGGCGGCACCCGCACCGCCGCAATCACCGGCGCCTATGTCGCCCTGGCCCTGGCCGTGGAATGGGCTCGCGAACAACGCATCATCCGCTCAACTGCCGTGCCGCTGACCGGTTCAGTTGCCGCGGTGTCGGTTGGCATGGTGGACGACGTCGCCGTGGTCGACTTACCGTATGAAGAAGACGTGCGTGCCGAAACCGATATGAACGTGGTGACCACCGGCGATGGCGAATTTATCGAAATCCAAGGCACCGCCGAACAGCGCCCGTTCAATCGCGCCCAACTGGATGCCATGCTGGACCTGGCGCTTGCCGCAACCACCCAGCTGACCGATATCCAGCAGGCTGCCCTCAACGCTGCCGCCGAATCCCGCGCCGCCGAACTAGCAGCCCAGGCGTAGCACCGTGGAACCGCTGATCGTACTGGCTTCCAATAACGCCGGCAAACTGCGCGAACTGCGCGCCATCCTTACCGAAGCCATCCCCACGCTGGACCCGGCACAAATAATCGACGCCGCAACCGTCAACGCCCCGGACGTGGTTGAAGACGGCGTCACCTTCGAAGCCAACGCGTTGAAAAAAGCCACGCTGACCGCCCAGGCCACCGGCCTGATCGCCGTCGCCGATGACTCCGGACTCACCGTGGACGTCATGCACGGTGCACCCGGTATTTTCTCGGCGCGCTGGGCCGGAACCCACGGCGATGACCAAGCCAACCTGGACCTGCTGCTGGCCCAACTGTCCGACATTGACCACCCGCACCGCGGGGCCGCCTTCGTGTGCGCCGCAGCCTTTGTGACCCCCGACGGCCAAACCCGCCACGTGGAATTCGGCCAACTAGCAGGCGACCTGACCTTCGAACCCCGCGGGACCAACGGTTTTGGCTACGACCCGATCGTGGAACTGGCCGAATATGGCCAAACCTGCGCCGAACTGGACCCCGAAACCAAAAACGCGATCTCACACCGCGGCAAAGCCTTCCGCGCACTGGCACCACATCTGGCAGGTGTGCTGGGCAAGTGAATTTCACCGCGATCGATTTCGAAACCGCCAACGGGTTTCGCGGATCGGCCTGTGCCATTGGCGCGGCCAAATTCCGCAACGGCAAACTGGTAGCAACCCACTACACCCTGTTGCAACCACCCACCGGATACGACCGGTTTGACCCGCGCAATATCGCCATCCACGGGATCACCCCCGGCGACGTCGCCACCGCACCCGCGTTTGCCGAGCACTTCAAAGAATTCTATGCATTTATTGACGACGACGTCGTCGTTGCCCACAACGCAGGCTTTGATATCGGCGTCATCGAAGCCGGGCTGGAAGTGTCGAAACAGCCCATTCCGCGCCTGGAATTTGCCTGCACCCTGAGCCTGTCACGTAAGACCTACCAGCTGGCCAGCCACGCGCTGCCCTCGGCCGCCGCCGAAGCCGGCTACGTATTGCACAACCACCACAACGCGCTCGAAGACGCCAAGGCCGCCGCCGCGATTGTGGTGGACGCTGCCCGACGCGTTGAGGCAGACTCGCTGGATGCACTCCTGGATGCCACCGGTATGCAACGCCGCGTGCTGCAGCCCCGTGCCGTGGGCGAAAACCTCTCCAAACCCACTCGACACGCCCTGACCATGCCCGGCATGTTCGATGCAAACAACGGTGCCGTCCCCGCCGAGCACCTCCCGGATCTGATCCGCTGGCCCAACGAGGGCACCAATCCGCGGGTCAATCCCGACGCCGATCCGCGCCACCCGCTCTACGGACATCACGTGGTATTTACCGGCATGCTGGGCATCTCCCGCCAGGAAGCTAAGAATCAGGCGGCGGCTTATGGCGCGAGTACCCAGTCGCGCATTAATGCCACCACGACGATGGTCGTGATTGGTGATGGCATCCGCCCCGAAGAACTCACCGACGTCACCCACCACCCGCGCTTGCAGCAGCGCAAGATGCGCGACGTCGTCGCCCGACGTGCCCAAGGCCAAGACATTGTGTTGGTCACCGAGCCCGAATTCTTAGCGATGCTCAACGAAAACTGGCCACACGCCACGGCGATTTAATGCGTATTGAGGTCTAGGCTGCGGCCTGGCGGAAAAGATCTTCCAGCCGCGCGTAACTGGCCTCCATGCCATCGGCCATCCCGGTCTCCAAAATCTCATTGCGCATTTCGGCGTCGGGGTAGGTGATCACCAGGGTCAGCAACGTGCCACCAGCGACTTCGACCAGGTTCATGGCGTTGAGTGTGCCCGGGCCCTGCGCCCCGATGAGACGTTCGGTGTTGACCTCCCGATGCGGTGCATGAGATTCCAAGACCTCCCCGGTAAACCCAAATCCGGGTTCGCCAGTCTCGGATTCCCACTCATAGCGGTACGTATCGCCGGGGCGTTCACCGATCTTGGCCACGCTGAGCACCCAGCCCTCGGGCCCAAGCATCCACTGGCGCATCAGACCCGGATCGTGATGAGCCCGCCAGACGTCGTCAATATTCATCTCAAAGAACCTGGTCACGCGGGCTTGTGTGTCGCCGAGTAATTGCAGGTGGGTGGTGCGGGCCGCTTCGGGGACCGAGTCGTCAGCAACGACGTCGTCAATTTGTCCCATGGCTTCCCGGGTACCTTCGACCATGCCCATACCTAAGAGTTGATCGAGGGTCTCGACACTGTCAAAGGTTGTGGTGACAGTCAGGCGGGAGCCGGTGGTCTGTTCGCTGAATTCCAGGAGCATCCGCATGCTGGGCATGTCGGCATTTGGGGTGCCGTCGGGATTGGCGAAACCGTCGAGGACCTCGAAGGAATGCGGCGGGTTGATGGTGACGAACTCCCAGTAGCCACCGGATTGTTCCCCTTCGGGGCCGGTCATGTGGTAGCTGGTGCGACCGCCGACTCGGACATCGTGTTGGGTGAAGGTGGCAGGCCAGGTTGGTGGTCCCCAAAAGCGCTCCAACTGCCGGGCGTCCATATAGGCATCCCACAGGCGCTGCTGGGAGACGGTGAAGTCTGCCACCAGGGTGATGGTGAGCGCGTCGCGGTCGGTATCAATAGAAGTAATCGCCATGACTGATCCTTTCATTAACGTGCCGACACAATGGCACATCAGACACGGTTGTCCTGGACCAGTCGTTCGCGTTGCATACCGGGTGTTGGTGGACCGGGGGAACACAATCGGGTTGAACATCGGCCTCGCCTGACCACGGATAGCGCGAGTGCCGGAAGACGGACAACCTGGTGATTCGTACGGTACGCCCGCCCGTGGCGAGGGTCAAGAGTTTTGGGGACATAGTTATGTGCTGTGGCGCGATGATCTCGTCGTCCTTGGCACCATGTCGATTGCTCATGGCTCGAGGCCCACAGGTGGTTAGGTGAGGTTGCGACAGTTTCCGCCGATGCCGCCAAGAAGACCTGCATTGCTGGCCACTGAGGCAGCATCCAGGGACGTCCACGGGCCATCCCTCACCACAATAGCAATCTCCAATTCCGAGCCGAGCCCCAGTAACCCGCCCAGCAGGTTTGTCGGAACGTCGGTTTGGTAGCCCTGGCCAGTCGTGACTGTATTACCGCTCAGATTGAAGCCTGTCAATGGGGCAAGGACAGAACCCAGACCTGAGGTTGAGGCGTGGACTTCAACATCATCCAGTGTGTAGCCTTCCGGCAGGCTCCAAAAGATTCTCACATGTGCTCCAAGTCCAAGCAGCCCCGGACGAAATTGGCATGGCGCAGTTAATGTGGGTGCCGGGAGACTACCGGCCTGGAACCCACCTGCAGGAGCCCTTGAGGAATGCCACTGAGCAGCAGTGACATTCGGGGGAGCAGTGGTGGACAGGAGGAAACTCAACACGGTGAGGACCACGACGACGCAACCAAAAGCCCAGCGAGCCAGAGGCATCACACGACGACGCCTCGGGACACTTTGAGACAGGCATGTTGTTTCCACAGTCCCTCCGCTTCCACAGTCCCTCCGCGTCAATTGATTGAAGAGTACAGCATCCATGGTACCGAATGCCACAGGTCGGGTAACGCGTTGACAGGTTCGGTGCGATCTGACCAGCATGACCCCGGTAGTCGTATGTCAGTGTGTGTTTTAGACTTGCGCCATGAGTGCTATTTCTGCGGGCAAGAAATGTTGGGCTGCGTGTATCGGGTTGCTCATCCTCACCCTGAGCTTGGCAAGTACAGCGACCGCCCAGGAGCAAAATGTTGAGGACTTTGAGTATGCTGCCTGGAACCTCACCTACGACGTCGGACTGGATGCCGACGGGCGTGCGGTCGCTGAAGTCACTGAAGAATTACACGCTGAGTTCCCAGAGGTTGACCAGAACCGCGGGATCATTCGCTCGCTGCCGCTGCGCTATCAGTCGGCGCCGGCAGCACCAGAGAATATTTCAGTCACGGACGGCTCCGGAGCAGCAGTACCATTCGAGGTGGACAACGGCGACGGATTTCGAAGTATTCTCATCGGCGACGACGATTTTGTTCACGGATCCCAAACCTATGTCATTTCCTACACGCTTCACGACGTCATGCACACGACCCAGCAGGCCGATGAATTCTACTGGGACATCATCCCGTCGGATCGACCACAACACATCGATGAAGTCACCGCCCAGATCACGCTTGATGCGCAGTTAACTGCTGCGTTGACCGGCTCGGCGGCCTGCTATGTTGGCACCCCGGAGCAATCGCAAGCCTGCGACATACAACGAAGCGCTGGCGAGGAGGCGGTCTTTGGCATTGAGGAGGCACCGCTGCCGGGCGGGCACGGCGTCACCGTGGCGATCGGGGTAGAACCGGGCACCGTGGTCCAAACCCCGCAACGCCAGGAAAATTTCCTCCTCGACGTCGTGCCACTGCTCATTGTCATTGCGGCAACGCTGATAGCCGGTGGGGGCGCGCTCGCAGTCATGGCGATGGTGCGGCGGCATCGCCATGACACCAGCCAGGCCAGTATCGAATACGGCATTCCGCGCCAGGTCAATCCACTGCTTGCCGGGCAGCTGGTGGGCAAGAACCACGATCCGATTGTGGCGACCATCCTGGATTTGGCGGTGCGCGGCGTCCTACGCATTGAAGAAACCCAACAGACCTCGCGGTGGTCAAAACAGCCCGAGACCAAGCCGATGCTGCGCCTGATTGATCCGCAACTGGTTGATGACCCACAAGAAGACCTGTTGCTACGCGGTATGTTCCCGAACCTTCAACCAGGTGAGACCTTCGATTTCCCGAAAAATTCCAAACCCTTTATGCAGGCCACCCAGGCCGTGGTAAAAGACAGTACGACGACGGCGATCGACCGCGGATATCAACACAAGCAGCGCCATGCGGGTGCGACGGTAGCCGGCTGGACGGCCATGGGCCTGCTGATTCCGGCCGTTGTGTTGCTGATGTTGGGCGCCAGCCGAGACAACACTGCGATGACCGTCACCAGTATTATGTTGGGCGTGCTGTGTCTGATGTTGAGTACCGTATGTGTGATCAAACACCGGGTGCTCACCCCGCGTGGGGCTGCGCTGCGGCGGCAGCTGGAAGGCCTGGAACAGGTGATGCGCGCTGATGATGCCGCGCGGTTGAACATGATGCAATCATTTACCAACGCACCGCACCGCGACGACGACGGGCCATACGTGCACGTCTATGATCGCCTGTTGCCCTATGCGGTGCAGTTTGGACTGCAAAAACAGTGGACCAAAGCCATGGCCAATACCTATACGCATAATAATTGGCCGGCACCGATGTGGTATCCGCGGTTGTTTAGCGGTGGTCACCGCGGCGCCGAAACGGCGTTGAGTTCGATGCTGTCCTCGGTCAGTTCTGCGGCATCAACCTCAAGCCCGACCGCCGGATCAACCGGTGGTGGAGCCGTGGGAGGCGGAGGCGGCGGGGGCGCTGCCGGTGGCCGCTAGGTAATGAGGTCCACGAACCGATAGGCCCCGTGTCGGGTGATTTCGGCGTCGTTGGAATCGGGGCCGTGGCGCACCACGCGCAACATGTAACCTGCCACCGTGATGACCATCATCCCGTTGTCGGTCAATTGTTCGACCAGGTCGTGGGGTAGGTGTCTAGCCTCGGCCGAGACTAAAATGCGGTCAAAGGGCGCCTCATTCGGTGCACCTAGCGCCCCATGTGTGGCGGTTTCGATCCGGCACCACGGCAGGTTTTGTTGCTCCAGCGCGGCTGCGGCGGGATCGGCGAGTTCGGGGATGATTTCCAATCCCAGCACACTGCCCGTCTCGGTGACCAGATCACCCAGGATCGCCGTCGTCCACCCTGACCCGGCCCCGACATCTAAGACCTTATGACCCGGGTGCACATCCAGCAGCCACAACATATCGGCCACCGTGCTGGGTTGTGAATTCGTTTGGTCATAGCCAATGTGAATCGGGCGGTTGTAGCCGGCAAATTTGCGCTGGTCCTTGGGCAGAAAATCTCTGCGCCGACGACGCCGCATCGCGGCCAGCACCGCATCATCTGTCGGCCCGGGCGCTCTGGCGGCGACGATGGACTCCCAATAATTGCGGCGCATGATCATTCCTAGGTGGTCAGGTTGATCCACCGGTCGATGGCATCTTCGACCATGGGATAATGTGTCAATCTCGACGGCGTGCCGATGGCCGTATTGCCCAACAGCGCTCCGGCCAGTTGCCCGGCCACCAGCGGGGTGGCTTGTGTGTGACCCTCGGCATTGACGGCCTTGGTCACGGCGGTGGCGTAGAGCTGTTCGGGTGCCACGGCTTCTTCCAGTGTATCGGCCACCGCGGCAATTGCCGCGGCCAGCACCTGTGCCGCGGAGGATGGCGCGGTAATACCCTCGCCCAGGCCGGTGCGGATCAGCTGGGCCAGCTCGACGTCGTCGTCGGTGGTTTTCAACCACTCCAGGACCTCGGTGACCGACTCGAGCAGCGTCTTGCCGGTCAGTACGTGATGAACTAACAGACTATAGGCAGTGGGGGTGACCCACTCGGCGTGCGTCAACACCGCGATCTGGTGCGACATGTTCGTAACCCACTCGGCGTCCATTTGGGGCAGCATGCCCAGGGGTGCTGCGCGCATTAAGGCATCGGCACCGGTGGCATCCACGCCGTGGGGTTTGCGCACCAGACCCATTTCGGGTTCTTCGAGTCCAGACTTGGTCGCGTCGTCAACGGCACCGGCGTAAAGCTCATAGTGGTCAATCCAGCGATCCGGGGCGGCCGGTAGTCCATCCGGGAAGGCACCGTAGCGGTTTTTATACCAGCGCAACAGGGCCAACCAGATGGCCGCAGGAGGGTCAGCGGCCTGGCCTTCGGCGGCCCACTCCAGTACCTCGACGAGCCCGTCGGCCACGTATAAGCTCAACTGGGTGCCGGTGGAAATTTCGGTGTTTTGCGGATCGATCCCGGCGGCCTCAGCGGCAGCCCCTCCGGCAAATAACCCAGCGACACGCGAAGAGTAGTTATCCATGGTAACCACCTTAGCGTGTCCCACCCGGTTGCTTAGACTGAGTGGCATGCGAATTCTTCACACCTCGGACTGGCACCTGGGCCGCTCATTTCACAACGTGGGCATGGCAGACGCCCAGCAGCACGCGATCAATTTCATAGTCGAGACCATCACCGAACGTGCCATTGACCTGGTGTTGATCGCAGGCGACGTCTATGACCGCGCCCTGCCACCCGTGGATGCGGTGGCCATGTTTGACCAGGCGCTGGTGGACATGCACGCGGCCGGGGCCACTGTGGTCGTCACCTCGGGCAACCATGACTCGGCCATCCGGTTAGGTTTTATGTCCCGGATGATGCGCGACGTCTATATTCGCACCATGCCCGAATCCATCACCGATCCCATTGTGTTTCACACCGACGACGCCGCACCCGTGTGCATTTGGACGGTGCCGTATTTGGAGCCGCGCTACCACGCCGCCGAGTTTGGCGTGGCGGCCAACCACACCGCCGTGACGCACTACGTTATGGAGCAGGTGCGCGCAGAAATTTCCACTCGGGGCCTGGAACACGCCACGCACATTATGATGGCTCACCTGTTTGCTGCCGGTGCCTCGGGTTCCGAGTCTGAACGCAATATTGGTGAGGGCGAAGTTGGCACCCTGGGGCAGGTGCCCGCCGATATTTTTGACGGTATGGATTATGTTGCGCTGGGGCACCTGCACGGCCGTCAGGTCATGTCACCAACGGTGCGCTATTCGGGTTCACCGGTGGCCTATTCGTTCTCCGAAGTCAACCACACCAAGGGTATGTGGTTACTCGACACACATGACGAGTTGATTATCGAGCCCGTTGAGGTCCCGCAGCTCAAGCAGCTGGCGGTACTCAAAGATGAGATCACCCCGCTGCTGGAATCCGAGCAGTACGCTTGGGCCGAGGAGGCCTGGTGCCAAATCACCGTGACCGACCCCAAACGCCCACCGCATGCTTTCCGGCGGCTGAAACACCGCTTCCCGGGCATGCTGAATTTCATCCTGGCGCCTACCGGCGGCGTTGAAGCCCAAACCACCTACTCCGATCGCATCGCCAAAGCCACTACCGATATGGATTTGGTCCTGGATTTTGTTGACCACGTTCGCAACCGCCCGGCCTCCGAGAACGAACACCGCTGGCTCACCGACGCGCTGCAGCACGTCAACCGCGTCACAGAACAGGACGTGAAATAATGCGCATCCACGCACTAACCTTCCAGGCCATCGGCCCGTATGCCACGTCTCAGCACCTGGATTTCACCCAGCTCGACGACGTCGGCCTGTTCCTGCTCGACGGACCCACCGGCGCCGGCAAATCCACCATCTTAGATATCGTCACCTTCGCCCTGTACGGCAAGGCCGACGACGAACGGAAAAATACCGAACTGCACTCCACCCTGGCCGAGCCCGGGCTGCCACCAACCATCCAGCTTGATGTCACCTTTGGCACCCGCCGGTTTGTCATTGACCGGACCCTGCAGCACTTCGCCCCGCGGCGTGGCGCCAAAGATCCCTTCGACGTCGTGACCCGCCAGGCAGCCATGTCGCTGGTGGAAATCGTGGCCGGTGAGCACCGCCAGCTGACCACCCGCGTGGATGAGGCCCAGCAGATCCTGCGCGGCGTCATCGGGCTGAGCCGGGAACAATTCACCTCGGTTGTCCTGTTGCCCCAGGGCGAGTTCGCGCGTTTCCTCAAGGCCTCCAGCAACGACCGCGAGGCCATCTTACGCCAGCTGTTCAACACTCACCGCTTCGACGAGATCGGCGACTACCTGGCCGCTGAGGCCAAAAAACTGCGCGGCACCGTGCAAGCCGATACCCAACGCCGTCAAACCCTGCGCGCGAGCATTATCGAAACCGCTCAAACCTATGCGCAACCTCAAAACGCCGCGGCAGATACCCAGCCAGCAACCGAGCCGGTTGATCTCGAGGCCCTGGACGACGTCGAACTCATCGCCCACATCGATGACCTCATGTCCGAACTGGAAACCGGAGCACAGCGTCGAGTCGAACAATCCCAGAGCGCCCTGAAAGCCGCCCGCGATGCATTCCAACAGTTGCAGCAGCAACACGAACACCTGCGCGAGGCCGAAGAATATCGCCGTCGTCATACCGCTCACCAACAACAGGCACCCGCGGTGCGTACAGCCACGCTGCAGTTGGAACACCACGAGCGCGCCCGGGCCGTGGTCGAAGCGCAACGCCACTGCCAAACCGCCCAGACCGCGCTTGAAGACGCCGTGGAAACTCTGCAACAGCGATGCGATGCGGCACAACAAGACCCCATCATTGTTGACTGGGCTGAGCAACAGCAGATTTTCACGGTCAACACCAGTGAGGTGCAGCCGTTGCTTGCTGGCTGGAAGACGGTCGAAGCCGCCGCGATTCGAGCCCTGGAACACGTTACCCAACACGAAAAAACCCATGCCGCGATCCAGGCCGGGCAACGTCAACTCGACACCTGGTCCGCCAGTCAGCAGACCCTGAGCGATCGCATAGGGCAATTGCAAGAGCAATTCGACACGGTGTGTGAGCAACTGGCCGCCGACCGCCAGCGCGCCGAACACCTCACCGGCGTGGAGAAAACCCTTGAAACCGCTACACGGCAGCTCCAAGAGGCAAAGACCAAACATACCGCCGCACAACATGCACAAAGCGCCCAATCTGCCGCCGACGCCGCCAAACGCACTCGCGATGAGGCCCAAACGGAGGCCGATGCGGCACTGGAACACGCCCAAGACCTGTTGCGCCGTCGCATTGATGCCGCCGCAGGATTCCTGGCCGACAAGCTGGAACCCGGGCAACCGTGTGAAGTCTGCGGTTCGACCACCCACCCACAACCGGCCGAAACGCACGACCTGGCAGAAATCTCCAATGACGCCGTTCAACAGGCCGAACAACGCGCAACCCAGGCCCGCCGGGCAGCCAATACCGCCGCTGAAACGTATCAAACCAAGCTCGCCGACCTCCAAGAACTGCAGACCCAAGCCGGGGGACTCAGCCTCACCGATGCCGATGCAGCCGTGACTGATGCGCAACAAACGGTGACTGAGGCCCAACGTGAAGCCACCGAGCTGACGCAGCTTCGTGCGCGCATTAAGGAACGCGACGCCCAGACCGAACAACTCCGCGAGGCCAAAACCACAGCCGAGCAGCAGCTCACCGAGGTCACCACACAGATCGCGTCTCAGACCACCGAACTTGACCAACTCCGGGGCGACCTCGCCCAAGCCCTAGGCGAATTCGCCGACGTTGCAGCATTCCGGGCCGCAGTGGAACCCGCCCACCGGCTCGTGGGTCAGATCGTGCGCGCCGGAGAGTCTGTCACCACCGCCGTGGCCAATCACACCACCGCCCAACAACGCGTCCACGAGGCTCTGGCTAACTCCGCGACCGAGGATCACCCGGCCTATCGCAACGCCGCCGAAGCCTGCGAAAACCTCCTGGATCCCGCAACGCAGGCCGACCATGAAACCCTGGTGCGCCAGTGGACCACCGAGAGCGACCGCCTGGCAGAAAAAGCCGGCCAGACCGCCGTCATCGCCGGTCTGAAATTGCTCGACGACGACGTCGCGCCCCCGTCACAAGAAACCCTCGATGCCGCCCAACAAGCCCAGCGTGCCGCCGAACAGTCCCTCTCCGAGGCCAACCGCGAGCACGGCAGCATCGAAGCCACCCAGAAGCAATGTCGAACCCAGCAAGACCTGTTGGCCGAGGTCAGCGAACGCTCGGCCGAACAGCTGGCCATCTACGAGGAACTGCTTGGACTCAGCGACGTGGTGGCCGGACGCGGAGAAAACGCCGTGAGCATGCCGCTGCGCTCCTTTGTGCTGGCAGGTTGGCTGGAACACGTCGCAGCCAATGCTTCAGAACGCCTCACCGGAATGACCGGCGGGCGCTATGAACTCAAACACGCCGTCGGCCAGGGCGGCCGCGGCCACTCCGGCTTGAACCTGGAGGTCATCGACCACCTCAATGACACCGTGCGCACGCCCTCGACCCTGTCTGGCGGTGAAACATTCATGGCGTCCTTAGCCCTTGCCCTTGGACTCGCCGACGCCGTTCAGGCCCAAGCCGGGGGAGTTGCCATGGACACGCTGTTCATCGACGAGGGCTTCGGCTCGCTGGATGCTGACACCCTGGAAGAAGTCATGGGCGTGCTGGCTGCGCTGCAGGACGACGGACGCCTCATTGGTCTTGTCTCGCACGTTGAATCCATGAAACAGCAGATTCCGCACCGCATTCAGGTTCAGAAATCCCAAGCCGGCTCCACCGTGAACATCATCGGGCCAGATCTGGCCTAGACCGCCGGAACCCACATATACCCTGTCTCAATGCGCCCAATGAACTGAACTAGTGGTAAACAGTGGCAGATATTTTCGCCACGCCGAGATGGCTTACGCATGTATTTCTGGGCAAGATCGAGGTGCGCGCCACGAGAGCGGCACCTGAAAGCCGTATTCTTAGGGTGATCGCACAGGCTCAGGCGCATCTTGTTGTTCATTTTGAGTGCTGGGCGGCGAGAAAGCATAACTTGTGATTAATCACTCAACGTCTCGTCTGACATGGGGTTTTGCGGCGTTGTGTGGGGAATACCTGTAACAAAAATACACTTTTGCCCACACATAAAACCGAACATTGACCCATAGTTAACCTTTGGTTTACCTTCCGGTGTTTCACTGGGCGCGACATCACCCGTTACGAAGGGAACAATCTCGGGTATGAGCCTAGATAACTCGACGGAGCGCAAGATCCTCCACGCTCCGCTTCACGACGCACCTCTTGTTGAGGAAGACACCACCTCAATTAAGCGTCCGGGTCTCATGGACCAGCTCCCATTCACTGGCAGAACTCGGAAAGTCGTTGAATGGTTCTCCGTGGTCTTCGCCGTCTACATTCTGATCACCGCGGTCAGTATTATCGGTTCAGGATTTGGTACGGCGACCGGCGGAAGTGCAGAAGAGGTCTTCGCATTCGCTCAAAACCCCGTCATTGGGCTCGTCATCGGGATTTTCGCGACCGTTTTGACACAATCGTCCTCGACGACGACCTCGATCGTTGTGGGTATGGTCGCAGGTGGTCTGCCACTTGAGACCGCCATTCCGATCCTGATGGGTGCCAACGTGGGCACCACCATGACCTCCACCCTGGTTTCTTTGGGTGCAGCAGGCGACCGCAATCAATTCCGTCGTGCATTTACCGCAGCATCCGTCCATGACATGTATAACCTGCTGTCTGTGGCGATCTTCTTCCCGCTGGAATGGGCCTTTGGCATTCTGGACCGGGTGAGTACCTGGTTCGCTGGGGCAACCACTGGCTCTGACGGCGGGATCATCGCCACCATCTTCACGGCAATGGGCAGCGCCGTCACGGCCGTCACCGATCCGGGAGCAGATCTTGTAGAAGCTGGTCTCCTCGCCATCATGCCGCCAGTGTGGGCCGGCATTGCCATGATCGTTCTGGGTGTGGCTGGCATTCTGCTCGTCATCAAATTCATCTCCAGCATGCTCAAAGTCTTACTGGTGGGCAACGTTGAAAAGATGTTCCACAACGCGATCGGCCGCGGCCCAATCTCCGGGATCATATCCGGCCTGATCATCACAGTCATGGTCCAGTCCTCATCCACGACCACCTCTCTAGCGGTCCCGCTGGCAGCTTCCGGTAAATTCTCCATCTGGCAGATCTATCCCTTTACTGTCGGCGCAAACGTTGGTACTACTATGACGGCGATGATTGCGGCCTTTGGGTTCTCCGGTTCGGCAGCAACAGCCGCTATGACTGCCGCTGCAGTGCACTTGTTCTACAATATCTTCTCAGCGGTTGTGATCTTCTCCCTGCCATTCCTACGTCCGATCCCCGTAATCGGCGCGACATGGTTGGGCAATCTGGGCGCCAAGAACAAGCTGTACGTCGTGGCCTGGCTTGCAGGACTGTTCGTTGTTCTACCGGGCATTATCATCGGCCTCAGCGCCCTGATCTAACTGCACGGTGACTTCGGAGGGGGAGATGACAACTTCTGACCGCTCGGATGACGAGCTTGAACAACTGACAGATCAGCAACTTCTCAAGCTGCTGACCGACACCGATCTTCGCATGGCACGGTTGCAACACGAAGTTCGACGCCGCATGCAGAGCCGTGCACAAGCCGAACGGCGAGCCGCACAGCATGCAGAAATTTCCCGCATGGTCGAACACCTCAACCAGACCACAGTGGATTGGCAGAAAGTCCGAGAGTTTTTCCGCGACAGCCTCGTTGAAGCTCAACAACCCAGGAACAATACGTAACGCACAAGACCCGCCCAATGAGCGGGTCTTGTGCGTTAATGCGCGCATTAGGCCTGGAAGAAATAGTTGACCCGAGGTTGCTGGTCGGCGTCGATCAACGGGTGCAAGACGAATCGGAATTCACCGTCAACCCGCACGATCTTTAAGGCTTGAGCGTGCACCGCGGCGTGGTGGTGGCTGCACAGCATGACGCCGTTATCGGTGCTGGTGTCACCGCCTGCGGCCCACGGTATGACGTGGTGAATTTCGCACAGTGCGGCTGGGACATGGCAGCCTGGTACCGCGCATCCGCGGTCGCGGGCCTTAATAGCTCGGCGAATATGCTCAGGAAATTGCCGTGTTAAGGTTCCCACGGATAAAATCTGTCGGTTGCCCGTCAGTGTGATCGGAGTGATGCCAACATCACAATGCATGCGCAGCAGCACATCCGGTGGAATATACGGGGTATACACACCTTGCGATATTCTCGGCTGCAATCGGTCGAGATTGTCGTCGTCCACGATCTCATCGAGATTCGTTGTTTTCGGCGGTGGCAAAGAATGCACGTTATCACCAAGTTGAGCCTGGATGGATTCATGGAGCGAATGCGTTTCCGGTAATGGTGCATCATCTGCCTCTGCGGCCCCGGTTTCTAGGGGCAGCTGCGCAACGGCATTGTCGGTGTTCGTCTCGTCGTGTGCTTTGGCCAGCATGGCCAGGAGTTTCTCGCGTTGTGCGGCAGAAATCTCGGGCAGTTGGTCGCCGAGGTCTTTGCGGAGCCCGTCAAGCAGGGTGGGGTAGTCGATGATGACCAGCATTTGGGTGTGTGCCCCGCTCGCCCCACGGAAACCTGTTTTATCGAGGTTTGCGGTGACAAACTTCAAACCGTCACGCAGTGCGACCATTTTCCGGTGGCCTCGGCTGCGCGCGTCGAAGTGGGTGTCTTCGTCGTCCTTACCGCGCGGGTTTGTGCGGCCCATGAGGTACGTTTGTAGGATTTCGTCGCACTCGGCATCCACGACCATTTCATAACCGATCGCGTTCTTATTGCCGCGTACCGGTCCGGTTCGACGAATGTCATACATCGCATCCGTCTGTGTCTGGGTGAAATCGCCATCGGGCGGATCCAGCGAAGCCAAGAGGTCTTTCTTGCGTTGAGCAACATACCGGCTGAATTCTTCGGGCGTGGTGCGCTCAATCTTTTCGGCCAGATCCTTTTCGGCGACCCGACGAAGTTTGGCCCGGAAGGTCTCGTCCTTGCCTACTGCCTCAGCATGCTTATCCACCTCTGCCAACATGGACAGCGCGGAAGAAAGTTTGCTCGGGTGGACCTGGCCCTTGAACTGACTCAGGATCGGCAGGTGGGTCTGGCCGACGTCGTCGGTGCGTTCTTCATCAGTGGCTCGAGCAGGCGTTAATGATGCGGCCAACCGCAAGCGCGCAGAAGCTTCATTAGCCCGCAGTCCGTGGGTCTTCGCCAGGAAGTCGGTGGCATCGCGAAACGGGGTTTTGCCTTTGGGTAAGTTGACACAGTCTCTGAGTTGCTCGTTGTTGAAGGCGTCTTGGAGCAGACCTGCGTAGCGATACTGCAGGGGAGCCGCCGTGCGCAGTGTCTCTTCGAGCTGTACTGAGCGGTGCAAGACGCCCTCGGTAGGGGCGTCTTCTTCGCGGGCTTCGAGTTCGATGTAGGCGTCACGCAGGGCGGCATGGATTTCGTCGGTTGTGAGGGCAGCCCAGTCCACTGGATTGGCGACGGTTTTGCTGGTGGTCGGTTGTGTTGCGGTCATGGTTGCACCTCCTTGGTGTCCCATCATGCACCAGTCGAGTCCGGCGCGTGTGCTCGGATTGGCAAACTGTGGAAAACGTGGACGACGTCGTCGGTAATCCACAGGTGCGATATATTGCGCGCGGGGGAATTCCGCGCGGGCAGATGGCGCGGGGGAATTCTACGCGGGCAGAGGGCACAAGAGACGGCGCGGGGTACCAAAAATCCCAGGCCCGAGGTGATCGAGCCTGGGATTCGTGCAGCGTTAGCTCAGCTGCAGGGCCTTATTGGTTTCCTTGCGGACCTCGGCTAACAGGGTTGGGTTGTCGTTGAGACGCTGGCCCAGTGATGGGATCATCTCGTTGAGTTTGGTTTCCCAGCCGGTGAAGCGGTCGGGGAAGCTGCGGCGCAACAGTTCGACCATAATTGGGGCGGCCGTGGAGGCGCCGGGGGAGGCACCCAGCAGGGCTGCGATGGAACCTTCGGCACCCGAGACGAGCTCGGTACCAAACTGCAGGACCCCACCTTTGACCGGGTCTTTCTTCATGACCTGGACGCGCTGGCCGGCGGTGATCAGTTCCCATTCGCCATCGACGGCGTTGGGGTAGAACTCACGCAAGGTGTCGACTTTCTTGCCGTGGGTTTTGGTGATCTCCGAGACCAAGTAGCCAACCAGGTCGAAGTTGTCTTTGGCCACGTTGAGCATGGTGCCCAGGTTGTGTGGGCGAATCGATTTTGGCAGGTCCAGGAAGGACCCGGTTTTCAAAAAGTTCGTGGAGAACCCGGCGTAGGGACCAAACATCAGCGAGCGGCGTCCGTCAACAAAGCGGGTGTCCAGGTGCGGCACGGACATGGGTGGGGCGCCGACGGCGGCCTGACCATAGACCTTGGCGTGGTGTTGTTCAATGACATCGGGATTGGTGGAGCGCAGGAATTGCCCGGAGATGGGGAATCCGCCAAAGCCCTTGGCCTCTGGGATGCCCGAGGATTGCAGTAGCTCAAGCGCGCCACCACCGGCACCGATGAATACGAAGCGGGCTCTGGTGGTGAATTTGCGACCGTCAATGCGGTCTTTGACATCAAGCGACCAGCGGCCATCGGTGTCACGGGACATGCTGGTGACCTTGTGGCCGTAGTGGATTTCGGCGCCGTCGTCGGCAAGTTGGTCAATCAGCTGACGGGTGAGGGCACCAAAGTCCACGTCGGTTCCGTGTTCGAACCGGGAGGCGGCCACGCGCTGGCCGTCGGTCCGCCCGTCAATGAGCAGTGGAGCCCAGGAGGCGATCTCGTCGTGATCTTCGGTGTGCTGCATTTCGGCAAATAACGGATTCGGCGCCATTGCCTCATACCGGGTTTGTAAGTATTTTGCGTGGTCATCGCCCCACACAAAGGACATGTGGGGTAGCGAGTTGATAAAGCTGTTGGGATCTTTCAGGGTGCCGTTGTTCACCAGGTGCGACCAGTACTGCAGGGAAACTTGGTACTGTTCGTTGATGTTCGTGGCTTTGGTGATGTTCACGGAGCCATCGGGCTGGGCGGGCGCATAGTTCAGCTCGCACAGTGCGGCGTGCCCGGTCCCGGCGTTATTCCACGGGTCGGATGATTCTTGGCCGGCCTGGTGAAGGTTCTCATACAGTGCGATGGACCAATTCGGTTCCAGTTCCTTGAGCATGGTGCCCAAGGTGGCCGACATGATCCCACCCCCGATCAACACAACATCAACTTCGGGGGATGATCCTGACTGCGGCACGTTGTAACTCCTGATCCTCATTGATCTGTTCAACTGAACACTAGTGACCATGCCACTCTACTACCGCGGCATAGCGAAATCGTAAATCTTTAGTCTGTCAGCCGCACGCGAGCATACTGCTCATCGAGCACCGGCGAGATGGGATAAAATTCGACGCCGTGCCCCGACGCCAGCGCCGTAATGGGGAACGTGAGCGGCACCGCGGGAATGTCCAAACTCACCGCGGCCTCAACGCGTTGCAACAGGGCGGTGCGCACTGCAGGGTCATCTTCGGTTCGTGCGGCAGTCAGATCGTTGGTCACCGCCGGGTTGGTCCAGCCGAATTCGGCGTTGGGGTATTCGAACAGATCCGCCAGGACATACAGGGCATCGCGCACAAAGAAGTTGCGCCCAAATAAATGCAGCCCGCGCCCCGAGGTTCCTCCTAATACCGAGCGCATATAGGTGCCGTCATCCCAGGGCACTGGGCGGGCCACAATATTGAATCCGGCCGCCGTCAACCGCCCAGATAGGTGGGCAAACAGTTTTTGGGGTTGGGTCATATATACGCGCTCGGCACCGGTGGGATACCAGAATTCTATCGGCTCGCCGTCATATCCGGCCACGGCCAGTAGGTCAGCGGCACGGGACACATCGGCGTTATAGGTGACGACGTCGTCGGTGCGTTCTAATAATGACGGCGGGTTGAACTGGTGGGCCACATACGACCCCTCCAGGTGCAGCGAATCCACCATATCGGTGCGATACAGCGCATGAGCCACCGCCTGGCGCACGTGCAGATTGGCCAATACCGGGTGGGCCTGGTTAATGCCTAAATACAACACGGCCAGCGGATCGCGCAGCAGCACCTGGTATCCGGATTGCACCAGCTCGCGCAACACCGCGGGCGAGACCGCATCGAAGACATCAAGCTGTTGGGTCGACAACCCGTAGAGCCGCTCGTGCAAATTGGGCACCGAGAGCACTTCGACGTTGTGCTGGGCATTCACCGCCTCCAGCTGAATCGTCGCGCCTTCCAATCCACCCCAGCGATACGGGCCGCTGCCCGCTAGCGGGATCAGCGCCAGCCCATCGTTCAGGGCCGCATCGAATTCCGCCCAGGAATTCGGGGAGGTAATACTAAATGCCGGGTGCGTTAGCGCGGCAATCAGGTTCGTGACCGGGCGACGCAACGTTACCGTGACCTCGAGCTCGCCGGTGGCTTCCACCGCATCCAACAGGCAGGCATCCTCGGAGCTGAACCCGCCAAATACAATCGAAAACGGTAACCGCCCCACATCATCCAATTGCGAACCCAACAGCTGATCGGCCGTACCCCAGCGTTGGAAATTTTCCACGACGACGTCGGCGGTCAGCTCGGTGTCATCGTGGAAACTGATGCCCGGCTCTAAGACAAAGACCACTTCGCGCCCGGTGTCGGACACGGTCCATTCGGCGGCCAACTGGGGGATGGTCTCACCGGTTTCTTCATCCACCCCGATCAGCGTCTGATACACCTGACGCGCCAACCGGTGGGTTTCTACGTCGTTAGTGACCGCCGGATCGGTGGTCAATGCCTTGGCTGGCACCCCGATGCGAAATACTTTGGCCCCGGGCGCTGGAAGCGTCGGCTCGGGCGTGGGCGTTGGGTCTGCTGTTGTTGCACGAATCAGCGGGGCCAAGCCCAGCGATGCCAGTCCAGCCAGCATGGTGCGACGGGAAAGATGCATTGAAATCCTTCCGCGTTCTGATTGATCTGGACACACCGATGCGATGCTCGGTGCTTATATCGTAGCCAGGCTTGCCGCCAGTGTGAAATTCCCACGACGACGCCGCACAAAATCACACGCATCACCGATTACGTCTCACAGTGATGTGCGTCGAAACAGTTGCCGGATGCGCTGGCGGAAGCCTCGCGGAATAACGTGCCAGACCCGACGCCACAACGCCGGTTCGGTGCGCAGTTGTTCAACGCGTTGATTCAAGGATTGGATTTTGTCATCCAGGGCATCGGAACGTGCCTTGAGTTCTGCGATCCGCTCATTCATCCGAAGCTGTTGGACCTCAAGGGCGTCGCGTTCCCGCCCCAGACGCCGACTGTGTTTTCCTAAAGCATCCAGCCGGTGGGCAATTTCGGGGAGGAACTGTCCGGTGAGGTTCGGTGTCTGGGATGCCGGAGCAAACCCTGCGGTTCGAATAGCAGACAACCGGCCGGAGGACACGACGCTGATGATCTGACGAACCGTCTCGGGAGGAATCGGCACATGGCCGTGACCATCGTTGGCTAATCGAACATAGCAGCGCGGATCGGTCCCAGCCACGCTGAGAAACGGCAACAGGTGATGCTGGAGGAAGGTGGAGTCGAAAAAGTTCTGATAAATCAGCAGGTCATGATTCAGGCCCCGTTGTGCCGCAGCTGCGAGATCGGTGGGCCCATAGTCGGCCAACAGTGTTCGGACCCTATCGGTCATCGTGCCCTGAGATTCCATCTGGTGTCCAAGTCGCAGATAAGTGGCCATTTTGTCCTGGGCCCGGCGCTCTAACGTCAGGCGCGGATTGATCACCAGCGCGGTGCAGTTGGGGAAGTGCTGGGCATAGTGGGCTGCGGCAAATCCGCCCCCGGAGGCACCAAACAGAATCGCGTTGCTGCCACCAAGATGTTTCAGTGCATGCCGAATCGCAGGGACCAGGACCGGACGCAGGGGACCGGTGGTCTGGTCACCTAGATACCACGCGACGGTCATATCGCGATGGATGAGCACAGGATCAGACACCGCAATCAGGTTTAGCCCGAGATCCTCGGCAATCCCACGGCCGGTGAAATACGGCAGATATTGCACGTTCAACGGGATGGCTCCATTGAACACCACCAGCGTGGTCGCAGCGCCCCGATTTTCAATCAGTACATCAATATCCCGACCATTGTGCAGAAAGCTATGACCACCGGTCTGCAGATCAGCAGCAAGAAATGCATCCAGCGACGCATAGTGGTGGAAAGGGACAGACCAGCGGGTTTCATTGCGTGTTCTTCTGCCCATGACCTGTCCACCTGAAGCTGTTGCCCTGCACCGTGTTTTCTAAGCGTAGGCAAAATTTCAGGCCAGTGGAGCAAAACTGCTCCCCATTTTTTCAAATACGTTGTCTGGCCTGAACCACAGTCCCCATTGAGCTAGCCATGTGATGCTCATAGACTCTTCTCACACCGTGCGCCACGGTCTGACCGTAAACAACCGGGGTGTTCGAAGAATTCACGGCGAGAGGAGCAGTCATGAAGTGCCACATCGGGCAATCAGTGATCCACTACGTCGAATACGGAACAGGCATACCGGTGATCGCCCTCCATGGTGCGGGTGTCGATCACCGTGAGATCGAAGCGGCGGTTGAGGCCTTCTTCCCACATGACGGTTATCGACGGATTTATCCTGATCTGCCGGCCATGGGCCAGTCTGAAGCTGTGCATCTCAACAGCAATAATGACGTCGTACATGTACTGTGTGACTTTATTGAGCGCGTGGCTGACGGTTCCGTACTGCTGTTGGGACACTCCTACGGCGCGTACCTGGCTCGAGGCGTGGCCGCGCGACGGCCAGACATCATAGATGGGCTGGCACTGATCTGCCCTCTTGGGCAGCATGCAACCGAGGTTCCGGAGCCCACGGTGGTATGGCAAGACGACGACGCCGATGACGAGCTGGACCCAGAAGACCGACGCGGTTTCCAGGAGTACTTTGTGGTGCGCACACGAGCTACTGCTCGCCGATACCGCGATCACGTTGTCCCGGGGATGTCACGTGTCGACGAAGCAGCGCTGGGCCGTATTTTTGCCGACTGGCCGATCGACATGGGTGAGGGGAGTTTTAATAAACCCTCGGTGATCGTGGCTGGGCGCCAGGACTCGACTGTGGGCTACATCGATGCTCTGCATCTTGGGCAGCGTTACTCGAAGGCCAGCATCGCAGTGATTGATGGTGCGGGCCATGCTCTGTTGCATGAGTACCCGGATCTCATCACCGCACATATCCGACACTGGCTCCAGCGCCTGAATCATGCCATGTAAATGTTTGTGACCTGAGGCCAGCCGCCAGAAGAAAGCAGCCGCGTCAACGTCAGGTACTCCTAGGAATGACAAAAGCTCCAGAATGATTTCCGGAGCTTTCGTGTCCTTTCAAACAAGGACATGTGTGCGGGCGAAGGGACTTGAACCCTTACGTCGATTAAGACACTGGAACCTAAATCCAGCGCGTCTACCAATTCCGCCACGCCCGCTCATCCGTTGTGGTGGACCGAGGAATAAGCTTAGCCCATTCACAACGAATTGCCTAATTGATGAATTAGGCGGTTGCCAGGCCCAAATCGCGACGCAATTTGTCGACGTGGCCCTTGGCTCTGACGTTGTATTGTGCGACGTCGACGTTGCCATCTTCATCCACCACAATGGTCGAGCGGATCAGCCCCTCGTAGACCCGACCGTAGTTCTTTTTCTCACCCCAGGCGCCGTACGCTTCAGCCACGGCGTGATTCTCATCCGAGAGCACCGGGAAGTTCAGGTCTTCTTTTTCGGTGAACTTGTCTAGGCTTTTCACCGGGTCGGGCGAAATGCCAACGACCTGATAACCATCGGCGGTGAAACGTTCCATGCGATCACGGAAATCGCATGCCTGCGTTGTGCAGCCCGGCGTCATTGCCTTGGGGTAAAAGTAAATAATGACTTTTTGGCCGGCATAGTCAGACAACGAGACGGTATTGCCATCGGCATCGGGCAGGGAGAATGGTGGGGCTGCGTCGCCCGTGGACAGACGGTTGTCAGTCATGAAGCGTGTTCCTTTCAGATGTCAAACACTGTGTAGTCTACTGCTGAAGTCCCTCAGATATTCTGGTGAGGTTTTCTTCCAATAATCCCAGGTAGGTATCGCCGGGTTCGCCTTCGGGGGCGAGCTCGTCAGAAAATACCGTGGCATAAATTTCAACTCCGGTATCTGACGATACGGTCTCCATGGGTGCGCTGGCCACATTGGACTCTAAGAACAACGCTGGGGGTTGGTGTTCTTTGACGAAGTCGATGGTTGAAATGATCTGATCTGGCGTCCCGATGTCGTCGGTATCGACAGACCAAATGTAGCCTTCGAGCAGGTCATAGCGCTGGGCCATATATTGGAATGCCCGCTCAGAGGTCACCAGCACACGACGGTCTTCTTCAAGATCCCCGATTTCTTGTTGATACTGCTCGTGCATGGCCGTCAGTTCCCCAACATAGGCATCAGCATTGTCCTGATATGCCTGGGCATTGTCCGGGTCAATTTCGGCCAGCGACTCGGCGACATTTTCGGCTATGATCACGCCAACATTCGGATCCAGAAAGGCGTGTGGGTTGACGGAATCTTCCACGCCTTCGGTCAGATACAGGGGCTCAACGCCGTCGGTGGTTTCGACCAACCGATCGTCTTCGATCCCTACGGAACTGGCCATGCGTGCCGCCCAGCCTTGGTCGCCTCCTTCGAGGTTGAGACCATTGATAAAGAACACGTCCGCATCCGATAGTGCTTTGGTATCTGCGGGGGTGGACTCGTATTCGTGCGGATCCTGGCCAACTGGAACCAGGTTATAGACTTCGACATGATCGCCACCGATTTCTTCGACAATGTCGGTCAGGATAGAAAACGTCGACACCGCTTGCACCACGCCGGAATCCTCGGATTCTTGGGAGGCTTCACCACCGCATCCGGCCAGCGTCAGAGCGCCAAGGGCTGCGATTGCTACTTTCCAGGTGTTCTTCATAGCGAGGAGCCTTCCTGAGTGACGGGGGAGTGTTGCGCGTGACGACGGTCGCGCAGTTTGTGCAGTTGAGTCCAGATGAATCCTTGGTGCGGGCTGAGCAGAAATGCCAGCACGAACATCGCAAACGCGATCAGCACGATCGCCGGGCCGGATTGCAGTTCAAAAGTGTAACTGAAATACATGCCGATGATTGACGACAGCATCCCAAAGACTGCAGCCAGCACCATCATGGTTGAAAATTTCTTCGATAATAAATATGCGGTTGCCGCCGGGGTTACGAGCATCGCGACCACGAGAATGACCCCCACGGTCTGCACTGCCGAAACGGTCACAACCGCCAGGGCGAGCAGAACAGCGTAGTTGATCACTCTGGTTGGAAAGCCGTATGCCTTGGCCAATTGTCCGTCCATCGTGGTGATCTGCAGCTGTTTATAAAACAACACGACCAGGGTCGAGATGACCACGGTAATGATCATTGACTGCCACATCTGTGAGGGAGTGGTTGCCAGCACATCACCAAATAGAATCGCCTGAAGGGACACCGAAGACTCAGTGCGGGCCAGCAGGATGACGCCGGCTGCCAGGAACGCGGTGAAGATAATGCCAATCGAAGTGTCGCGTTTCAGCCGGGAGTTCGAGTTCACAAACCCGATGCCGGCGGCGGCGAGTAAACCTGAGATTAATGCTCCGATAAAGATATTGGCCCCGAAGAAAAATGAGACGGCAATACCGGGCATCACGGCGTGCGAGATCGCGTCTCCCATGAGCGACAGGCCACGCAAAATGATCAGTGAGCCCACAATCCCAGAGACCAGACCGATGACGACGGCGGTGATGGCCGCTCGAGCAAGGTGGGGGTAGTTGAGCAGATCGTACAAGAATTCCATGCCTTATTCACCGATCCCCAGCAGGTTGGCTCCGAAGGTTGCCGTGAGGTTCTGTCCGGTCAGGGCTTCGGATACTGGACCTTGGGTGATGAGGCGTTGATTGATCATGATGATGTGGTCGAAATAGTTTTCAACATTCGATAAATCGTGATGCACCATCACCACGGTCTTGCCTGCGGCCACGAGCTCGCGAAGAATCTCGATAATGTTCTGCTCGCTGGCGGCATCAATACCCATCAGCGGCTCATCCAATAACAGGATGTCGGCTTGTTGGGCGAGCGCACGAGCGATAAATACGCGCTGTTGTTGGCCGCCAGAAAGATCAGCAATCTGACGGTGTGCAAAATCCTCCATGTGCACGCGCATTAATGCACGCCGAGCGATCTCGCGTTCTACAGTGCCTGGCCGTTGAAAAACCCGCAGCTTTGGATAGGTGCCCAACAGCACGGTATCAAAAACGTTGATGGGAAAATCCCAGTCAGTCGTGGAGCGCTGGGGTACATAAGCGATGCGTTCCCGGACCTTGTCCACGCGCTGACTAAAGAACCGGATCGCTCCAGCGGTGCGTTCCACCAGCCCTAAGGCTGCTTTCAGAGTGGTCGATTTGCCCGAACCATTCGGCCCAACGATGCAGGTCATGGTGGCCGCTGGGATCGAAATTGTAAGTCCCTCCACGGCTTTGACACCTCGATATGACACATGCAGGTTGTCAATCGTCAATACGTCAGCGGGCACGGACGGGCCTTTCGTCGTTGGCAACTACGGGGAGGTCTAAACCCCGATTGTAAGGAGCGCTGTTTTATTTCCTACCTCTGTGCCGCAAGATGACGTGCGTTCTTGCAAGCAGGTGGTACTTACGATCATATGTTCGCCTCGACGTACTTTCAAATATGGTTCATCGAATATGACTTCGTTCGCCGTTGGAAACAGCGTAGTGTCTTTTCGTGTTGTGGCGTGTCTTTGGTTGGGATGGCGGTCTTCCGGTAGGTTTTATGTCATCGGCATCTTCAGATGACGATGACCGGTTCAACGTGGGAGGCAACCATTGGCCAGTACTCTTGATGAACTCAACCAGTCGCGTGAAAGGCGGCCGAATTTTACCGTCTCACAGTTGTGGACGGACACTCTCGGCAGATTAGGCATGCGGTCACTGCAGCTGCTGATCGTCGGCACGCTCGTGGGGCTGGTGGTCCTGGCCCTACTCAACCTGACGGTCGTGGTCATCCCTACCTTAATCGCTATTATTTTGGCGTGTGCCCTGTGGCCGCTGGTGCGGCTCTGTCGTCGTGTGATGTCAAATGTCTTAGCCGCCTGGACTGTGTTCCTTGGTGCCCTGCTGGTCCTAGGCGGCGTTGGTACCGCCCTGGTGTTTTCGGTCATCAATGAGTGGTCAACCCTGGTGGAACAAGCGGTAGAAGGCTTCAACCAGTTACGCGAGTGGGGAGAACAATTCCTCGGTGGGCTGGCGTTGACTATCGACCAATCTCAGATTGATTCGATGGTCAATACGGTCACTGGTTTCTTGACCTCTGCTGAATTCGGCACCGGTGCGGTGACCACCATCAGCGCGGCCGGAACCTTTGTCACCAGCCTGGTGCTGTTGCTGGTGATCTTGTTTTTCTTGCTCAAAGACGGCGACCGCATCTGGGCATTCTTCGTTTCCTGGGCCCCGGAACACTTCAAGGCTCAAACCATTGCCTCAGGTGACCGCGCTATGCACACCTTTGGTGGGTATATTCGCGGTACCGCAATCGTTGCAGCGGTCGATGCCATCGGTATTACGATCGCGCTGCTCATCCTCCAGGTACCGCTAGCCATTCCACTGGGCGTTGTCGTCTTCCTGGGTGCGTTCATCCCGCTGGTGGGTGCCACCGTTGCCGGGATCTTGGCCACGCTGGTGGCACTGGTGGCGAACGGGCCGGTGGTAGCGCTGATCGTGCTGGCCGCCGTCATTCTGGTCAACCAGCTGGAAGGGAACTTCTTGCAGCCGGTGGTTATGGCTCAGACACTGAACCTGCATGCCCTGGTGATTTTGATGGCCTTGACCGCGGGGACGGTGCTGGCCGGGATTATCGGTGCGGTACTGGCCGTGCCACTGGTTGCCGTGGCCTGGAGCGTGGTCAAGGTCTGGACCGGTCGGGAAGAAGTTGACGGACTGGGCCCGGTCGATAAGGCGCAACTGCAGATCGAAGCGGTGGGTAAGGAACGCCGCGAACACCTCAAAGAACTGAAACGCCAGCAGCGTGAAGAAAAGGCTGCAGCAAAAGCAGCGTCGTCGTCCAACGCGGAAAACGTGGACGCCGACGCCTAAGACACCTTCGCGGGGGTGGTTAATCTTCGTCGCTGGAAAATGACCACATGACGCCGAAGCGGTCAAAGACCTGTCCGTACCAGCCGCCCCAGGGTGCTTTTTCTAATGGCATGCCCTCTGATCCGCCGCCCTCGATGAGCTTTGCGATATAGCCTCGGGACTCCTGTGCGGTGTCGGTCGAGAGCAACATGGAATAGGCCGTACCGCGCACGGGGTAGGTTTTGTCGTCGACGACATCAGATGCTGCGATCAGGCCACCCGGAAACTCCAGCCATGCGTGGGCGACTGCACCTTCAGGAGGGTCGAATGGCATGGCCCCTAACGTGACATCGTCATAGGTCATGATGCTGAGTTCACCGCCAAAAACTTCCTGCCAGTGTTGCATGGCTTCAGCCGCGGTTCCGGGAAGTGAAATATATGTAGCAAGTGTGCGCGCCATCGGTGTGCTCCTCAGTGTTTTGGGTCGGTAGCCTGCATTTTACGGACCCCGTTCGCCATGCGAAATACGCCCGTGCAGGTATCGCACACTTGGGGTGGGAAATCTGCGGCGTTGCCGCCGAGGAACAACGCACCTGGGATGCGACATTGCTCAACACCTGCCAGGGGCCCAATACACGGGTGGGTTAGCCACCGCCCCACAGGGGTGTTAAGGCTTCGTAGAGTTCGTTGACACCCATGGCCACAAAGACGCCTGCAGTCATGCCCAAGAACACGTTGTGGAACCATTTATTGCGGAATGGTTTGGGCACGAAGCGTTTCTGGTTATTCAAAAACAGCAGGGTGACCGCCAAGAACGGCATGAACAGCGCACCCAGTGTTCCGTAGAGCAGGATGAGAAAGATCGGCTGGTCAAAGAACAGCAGGATCATGGTGGGGAAGGTGAGCATCAGCATGTAGAACCGGGCCGGTGTGGATTTCAAGGTGGGAGCGTCGTCTTGATCCAGTTCATCGGCGGGCCGGCGGAAGTTGGTCCAGAAATCTGCGAACATCAGGGACACCCCGTGCCACACGCCCAGCAGGGATGAAAACGATGCTGCAAAGAATCCGATCAGGAAGACGACAGACCAGGCCTCTCCGTAGCGGTCGGCTAGCACGGTGGAGGTATCAACGAGTCCTTGGTCACCGGCTGAGATGGCCAGGCCTGCTGAATACAGCAGTTCAACGCCCATGATCATGGTGGAAAACACGAAGATCCCGGTCAGCACGTAGGCGGTGGCATTGTCGAAGCGCATGACGCGTAGCCATTTGGGTTTGTTCCAGCCTTTTTCACGCAGCCAGTATCCATAGGCGGCAAGCGTGATGGTCCCACCGACGCCACCGGCCATGGCCAACACGTAGAACATGCCGCCTTCTTCACTCGGTAGCCGGGGGATCAGCCCAGCCAGGATGTCCCCGAGGTTGGGCAGGGTCAGCACGGCGGAGAGCAGCACCGTGAAGAACATGATGCCGATCAGGATCATCATGAGTGTCTCAATGAGTTGGTAGTGGTCAAGCCAGACCAGTGCCAGCCCGATCAGCCCGGCCGCAATGGCGAAAACTTTGAGGTCGACCGCAGGAAACAGTGCGGCCAGGGGCAGTGCGGTAGAACTCATGGCGGTGGCACCATACACGATGCCCCAAATGAGAATATAGGGACCGAAATACCAACTGGTCCACGGACCAAGGGTGCGCCAGCCCTGAAAGATGGTTTTGCCGGTGGATAGGTAGTATCGTCCGACGCCTTCGACCAGCAGAATTTTCATCAAAACACCGACGACGATGGCCCAGACCAGCATGTAGCCGTAGCGGGAACCAGCGGTGAGGGTGGCGACAAGATCCGCTGCACCGACACCGGTTGCGGCCGCGACAATACCCGGGCCGATCTTTTTCCAACTGGGTTTGACCTTGGGTTCGTTGAGTTCAGCTTCGGTGAATCCTACGTCGGCGGATTGGTTGGTATCCGTCATGATCTCCACCCCTGGTGATGGGTCTCACGTTATCGGATCTCGGGCATAAGAAATAGGCTCAAGCTCGGGTTATTGAACGAGCGTGAGCCTATCGAAGTGAGTGGGGTGAGGTTTAGTCGGGCGCCTCGGTGATGGTGGTGTCAGGGCTGGGGCCTAGGACAAAACGACGTCCGGAAATATGCTCGATGTCGATGGCGATGACTTCGGGTTTTTGAACGGCAATCCACGCCTCGAGATCTAAGGTATCGACCAGGCTGAGTTCCTTGTGGTGTTCAACCCGACGTCCGGTTCCGTACACCACGGCACTGGTGGCAATATTGCCGTCGATATGGTCGGTTTCCAGTGCGAGGTAGCTGCCGGTTGCGGTGGCAAAGAGTTTATTGCCCGGAGAGGTCCGAATATAGGCCACGACGTCGTCATTACTGTTGGCGTGGACTGCAAAGTTGATCGGGAAAATGTCTGGACGACCATCCAATGACACTGCCAGTCTGCCGAAGTCTTTGTCTGCCAGAAATGCGATCGTTTCCTCAACCGTCAGTTCTGTAATGGGCGATTCCGTTGTCATGCCATCATTCCTCTCCGGCAGCATATGAGTGTGGGCTACTACCTGTCAGCCTAGTCTGTCGGAAAATTAACAGCTAGACAATGCCCTGGCACGGTCGTTTGATCGTGGTGGTTTGACAAGACGTGGTGGGGTTTTGAAACTTCCGGCGTGGGCTGGTCTGGATCCGGCGAGTTATTCATCAGTGCTCCTCAACGTTGTCGATTTGGGGTCATCCTTGGTGCAAACCATGGGTGTCTAACTCGACCCAGGTGTCAATGCCGAGGCGGTCCAAGAATGCATCATCGTGGCTGACAACAATCAGACCTCCCGCATAGGCAGCCAGTGCCGAAACCAGTTCGTCAACGCTTCGCAAATCGAGGTTATTCGTCGGTTCGTCGAGCACAAGTAACTGATGTGGTGGCTCGGCAACTAGGAGACGAGTCAGCGCGACACGGAATCGTTCGCCACCGGACAGATCCCCAACCCGTTGGTACACAGTGTCTGTGCGGAATAAAAATTGGGCCAGCTTCGCCCGGATCTCACCAGGTGGGCTGTGAGGTGCCGTTTCGCGGACGGTGTCGAGAATGCTGGTCGTGTCATCGAGATGATCAAGCCGCTGCGGCAGATAGCCAATGCGATCGGTATACCGGATCGCTGACACGTGTACTCCAGGGTCCCTGGCGTGGACCAAGCATTCCAGCAGCCGAGTTTTACCGACGCCGTTGCGTCCCGTTAACGCAATACGCTCGCGGCCTTGAACGACAATCCTCGTGTTGTGATGGTCGGACAGTTCGGCCAGACGGCGACTGCTCGGCACGCCCGGGTCGGGCAGATTGATGCTGATCTGTTGTTCGCGTCGTACGCGCTCTTCTTGTTGCTGGGCGGCGCGACGTGCAATATCGACTTTCTCATCGAGCTCCCCGCGCAGCTTTCCAGCAGAGACTTGCGCTTCAGTTTTGCGCTGATTCATGATCATCTTGGGTTTGCGCTTATTTTCGAAATCCGTTCGAGCGTAGCGCTGACGGCGCGCAAGCTTAATCTGGGCTTCAGCACGTTGCCGCTCCTCGACCCGAACCTGCTGCTGGGCTGTGCGCAGCGCTTGCTCTGCTGCGGCCTGTTCCTGTGCTACATGCTGACGATACGCACTATAGTTTCCGCCAAATACAGTGACAGAACCGGTTCGCAACTCGGCGGTTTCGTCCATGAGGTCAAGGAGCGCGACGTCATGGCTGACTACAATCAGCGTCCCCTGCCATGCCATAATGGCATCATACAGTTCATGCCGTGCGGAACGGTCGAGATTATTCGTCGGCTCATCCAGCAGGACAATTTCATCGCCGCTCAAGTGTAGCCCCGCCAGTGCGGTCAAAACGGTCTCGCCGCCCGAAAGCGTGCCCGCTTCTCGGGCCAGGTCGATACCGGTTAGGCCGTTGGCATCAAGCGATGCGCGTGCTTGTGCTTCAACGTCCCAGGCGTCGTTGAGTGCATCGAAGAGATGCGGATCGGAATCACCAGACTCGATTGCTCGAAGTGCATCGACTTGTGTTCGGATATCTAGCAGATCCGCGACGGTTGCGGTGGTATCTAAGATCAAATGCTGTGGCAGGTAGCCGACACGACCAGATACTGCGATGGTTCCGCTGACCGCCTGCAACTCACCGGCGATGAGCCGCAGCAGCGTGGTCTTGCCCGTGCCGTTGTCACCGAGCAGCCCTGTCCGGCCGCTACCAAAAGCGGCTGTGATGCGGTCCAGGACGGGTGTGCCGTCGGGCCAAGCAAATGTTACCTCGGTCATCACGACAGAGGAATTGTGAAGAATAGACATGGGGACTCCTGTGTTGTCTGCGAACACGCTGACAACACAGCCACGAGAAAAGGCTGCTACGACGTCAGCGCATAATCAAATGCGAAGTGACGGTCGTAAATCAGCACGATAAAGAGTCCTTGTTTGAAAACTGTGTGCACCCATGCTAGCAAAGGTGCTGTGCCAAGCCTAGAGGGAGGTTAACACCGCCTGAAGTGGTCGGGAGGCGACTCAGTTGGACAGGTCGTGGTCGGCGAGCCAGGCTGAGGCGATATCAGCAGCAGCGGCTTGCTCATTGACCGACTGGGCGTTGAGTTCTATAAGATCATCTGGGCCCAGCTCAGCTTGGACGGCATTGATCGCACTGACGGCCTTATCAGGCAGCTCATCAGTGGCGATTGGCACAACGTTTTGGGGCAGGATCAGAAATTCTGGGTCCTCTAACACCACCAGATTATTGTCTTCAATGGCCGGTGACGACGTGTAAATATCTGCCACGTCAACATCACCATCGGTCAATGCGCCCACGGTGAGCGGCCCACCGGAATCCTCGACGCCGATCACTTCAACGGTCACACCGTAGCGCTCCAGCGCGCCGTCGGGACCATATGGGCGCGTTTCGAATTCTGAATTTGCGGCCATCGTGACAGCATCCCCAAGGTTGGTGAGATCACCGATGGAGGTTAGGTCGTATTGTGCTGCGGTGTCGGCGGTGACCGTATAGGAATCTTGGTCGGTTGCTGCTGCGAAATCTAGTGCCTGCAGCCCTTCCGGCAGCGCGTCGATGACCTGCTGGTGGACCTGCTCTGGAGTACCGGTTTCGGCTTCATCGGCATAGTACTGCACCAGGTTGCCGGTGTAATCCGGGATCAGATCGATGGTCCCTGCCTCCAGCTCCGGCATATACACTTCGCGCTGTCCGATCTGGAAGTCACGCTGGACACTGAACCCGGTATCTTCCAGGACTTGGGCGTAAATTTCGGCGATGATCTCATTCGAGTAATACGCCTGCGAGCCGATGACGATCGTATCGTCGTCGACTTGGGCACCCGCTTGCTCCAGCGGATCGGAGTTTGCTCCGCAGGCGGTCAGCGTCAGGGCCAGTAGCGAAGTGACGGCAATCCAGGAACGTCCTCGGGCAGGTTTTCGGGTTGTACGGGGAGAAGCCATGGCCTCATGTTAGGAACATCTCGGTGCCGACAGCAACAGACTATACGCGCTGGGTTGCGGCTCGTGAGGCACCTAACATGCGGACGCCGACAGGGGTGGCGAGGCGCTGGGCGGTGGCAAATAGCGCATCAATGACGACGACGAGCACCATGATCCACACTGAGGTGCCAAGCAGCATCCCGGTGTTTTGGGTATTGATGCCGAGGAAAATGAATCGTCCCAGGCCGCCTGCGCCCACATAGGCTGCCAGGATCGCCGTCGACATGACCTGAATAGATGCCGAGCGCAGCCCGCCGACGAGCATGGACAGCCCCAGGGGCAAGTGGACGCGCCAGATGAGTTGACCGGTGGTCAGACCCTGGGCGCGTGCGGCATCGAGGACCGCGGGGTTGATGGCGGAGATTCCCGAGTAGGTTCCGGCCAGGATGGAGGGGATGGCGAGGATGACCAGGGCGATCATGGGTGCGACCAGGCCGATGCCGACCAATAGTCCGAACAGGGTGATCAAGCCCAACGTGGGGAGTGCACGCGCGGCACCGGTGATGCCGATGATCAGGCCGGAGAATTTTTTGGTGTGGCCGATACACCATCCGGAGGGGATGGCAATAAGGGCCGCGATGGCGACGGCCAGGCTGCTGTACCAGAGGTGTTCCAGGCTGCGAGACACCAGGTCCTCGCCGGTGGGTGACCAGGTGTTAGCGGCAAAGAGCCAGCTGAAGGTTTCTTCGATGACGTTCATGCGCCCCGCTTTCGTTGCCAGGGCAGCAACATTCGGCCAGCAATGACCAACAGTGCATCAAAGGCCCCAGCCAGCCCGAGTGTCAGGATGATACCGGTAAGGATTTCGGCAAAGATTTGGCGTTGGAAGCCATCGGTAAATAACGTTCCCAATGAGGGGATTCCCAGTACGGCCCCGACCGTGCACAGTGCAATCGTTGATGCCGAGACGACCCGCAGACCGGTGAGAATTGTGGGTGTTGCCAATGGCAGTTCGACGGTGAAAAATTTGCGCCAGGCAGTGTAGCCCAGGGCGGTTGCCGTCAACCGCGTGTCGAGGGGCACAGCATTGAACCCTTCCGCCACGGACCGCACCAACAAGGCGATGCCATACAGCGTCAGTGCCACCACAACGTTGATGCCATCCCGCAAACCGGCGCCGGTGATAACGGGCAACACGATGAGCAACGGCAGCGACGGGATGGCAAACAGCAGGCCTGATCCGGTAATGATCGTTCCAGACCACCGGGGTAGCCGATGCGCTAACCAACCTAAGGGGATGGCACACACTAGTGCTGCAAGGATCGCGGGCAGACTCAAGGCTAGATGCCAGCCCAGCGCTCGCAGAATCAACTCGACATTTTGGGCCACCCAGTTCACGAGGACTCCAAGAAACCGGTGGGTCGACCGTGGGCATCCAGCACCAGTGTTGCGCCGTCGTCAGTATGTTGTAGATGCAAGGCGTTCTGAGTGGCTCGCAAACCGAGAAAGTCCTCGACGAACGCGTTGGCCGGTTGCGCGACCAGATCGATCGGGGAACCGTGTTGCATGATGCGGCCGCGTTCGGCCAGCAAAATGATGTGATGGCCCAAGCGCAACGCTTCGGGCATGTCATGGGTGACAAATAAGATGGTGGTGCCCAACTGGCACTGGATATCCAGTAGTTGGTGCTGCAGATCGGCTCGGACCAGCGGGTCGACTGCACCAAAAGGCTCGTCCATTAACAAGATCTTCGGCTCATCGGCCAGTGCTCGGGCAACGCCCACGCGTTGTGCCTGACCGCCTGAGAGTTCAGCGGGGTAGCGGTCTGCCATGTCTTGGGGCAGTGCTACTAGCTCTAGCATCTTGCCCACGGCTGTTTTGGCTTGGGCTTTGGTTGCACCGTTCAGACGCGGCACGACCGAAATATTTTCGGCCACCGTTTTATGGGGGAGTAACCCTGCATGCTGCATGACATACCCGATGCTGCGTCGCAGTTGCACCGGATTCAATGCGGCAATATCTTCACCATCAACCCGGATGGTGCCGGCAGTGGGAGTCACCATGCGATTGACCATACGCAGCAGGGTGGTTTTGCCACAGCCCGAGGAGCCGGCCAGCACGGTGATGGTACCGGTGTCGACCTCGAAACTGACGTCTTCCACTGCCACCACCTCGGGCGCCGTTCGCCGTGACCCCGGGTAGGTTTTAGTCACCGACTCAAACGAAATCATGAAGCATGTCTCCAAAGCTGCCGGTCGCGACAGGACCAAAGCGGGTTCATACGGTTAAAATGGACAATTCTACCGATCGTAACGCCTTGCAGCGTGCCACAGTATGAGCTGAATCGCAGATGATGAAAGAATTTCGGCAGCAGGCCGGACATGTCGCGGTGTCAACAGGTACCGTGCTCGGTTCCTAAGCCTCGTCGACGTCGCCCAGAAGGAACGTGCCTAAGCGGTGCGTGAGGTGCGTGAGTCGCTACTGGAACCACCACCCCAACTGGTGAGTCAAACGGATTGCCAGGACAAGGAAGGACCCCATGCATCACAACGGTGAAACGTTTGACCGTTATGACTCGGCAGACTATGTAAATATGTTTGACGACGTCGTCTCATTTCTAGAAGCTTTCATTGATGAGGCCGACGATGATCCTCGCATGATCGCACACGCGCTAGGTGTCGTTGCGCGATCACAGAACTTTAGTGCGATTGCACAACGAGCCGGTATGAGTGGTGAGGGGCTATATGAAGCACTCTCGTCTGATGACAGTCCAACACTTTCGACCGTGATACAAGCGGCGCATGCTCTTGAATTCCGCTTGCGTTTGGAAGGTATTGCGTGACGTAAGGAATGGAACTTTAGAAATTCGAACTGCTAAGCAGATGCAGAAAAACGTCAATATCTGCATGAGCGTGTTGAACAGGGACATTAATATTGACTAGACATGCTTGGAAGTCAGCGCTCGTGGTGACGCCAAGTATCGATGGTTCGAATGCAGTGCTGTGCATCAAGTAAGAGGAAGCGTCTACTGACCCGCCGAGTCATAACTTTGGGGTGATGAAAAGAAAAAATCGCCTTCGTCCCACTGTGGGAAACGAATGCGATAATGAGTGCCCCCCGCCGGACTCGAACCGGCAACCTACTGATTAAGAGTCAGGTGCTCTACCATTGAGCTAGAGGGGCATGTTGCTTTTGAGCAACGAAGAAAAACTTTATCAAAGAATTTCCGTTACGCAAAATTCAAAGTCAGCCTCATAGTGACCAGCATACCGGATGCCAAAATTCTCTAGGCAAACCTCGCATAATCATGTTGTGCCAGACACGATCGGTCACGTGAAGTTTTGTAGGACACGAGATCAGTAGGATTTGTTCCATGACGTCTAAGAACCCCGAAATTGACATGAAGCCGCGCTCGCGCGATGTAACTGATGGATATGAACGTGCACCAGCCCGCGGAATGCTCCGGGCAGTGGGCATGGGCGACGATGACTGGGATAAACCGCAGATTGGTATCGCCTCGTCCTGGAACGAAATCACGCCGTGTAACCTGTCGCTCGACCGCCTGGCCGAAGCCGCAAAGACCGGTGTTCACGCAGCTGGGGGATACCCGCTGCAGTTCGGAACCATCTCGGTCTCCGACGGTATTTCCATGGGCCACGATGGCATGCACTTCTCGCTAGTCTCTCGCGAGGTGATCGCCGACTCGGTAGAAACCGTCATGATGGCTGAACGCCTCGATGGCTCCGTCCTGCTGGCCGGCTGTGACAAATCACTACCGGGCATGCTCATGGCTGCTGCCCGTCTTGATCTGGCCTCGGTCTTTGTCTATGCCGGTTCGATCATGCCAGGCTATGCCACACTGTCTGACGGCGTGGAACGTCAGGTCACCCTGATCGACGCGTTTGAAGCAGTGGGCGCCTGCGCTCGCGGCACGATGTCGTTAGAAGATCTCGACGCCATCGAACGTGCCATCTGCCCAGGCGAAGGTGCCTGTGGCGGAATGTACACCGCGAACTCGATGGCCTCAGTTGCCGAAGCCCTGGGTATGTCGATCCCAGGTGCTGCTGCCCCTCCATCGGCTGATCGCCGTCGTGACTACGATGCACGCAAGGCAGGCGAAGCCGTAGTCAACATGCTGGCCAAGGGCATTACCGCTCGCGACATCCTGACCAAGGAAGCCTTCGAAAACGCGATCGCCGTCATGATGGCATTTGGTGGTTCCTCGAACACCGTGCTGCACCTGCTGGCCATCGCTTATGAAGCTGGCGTGGACTTGAGCCTGCATGATTTCAACCGCATTGGCGACAAGATCCCACACATCGCGGACATGAAGCCATTCGGCCAATACGTGATGACCGACCTGGACCGCATCGGTGGGGTTCCCGTGGTTATGCAGGCGCTGCTGGATGAAGGTTTGATCCACGGTGACGCACTGACTGTCACTGGTAAGACCGTTGCTGAGAACCTGGCAGAGCTGAAGCCAAAGAAACTCGACGGTTCGGTGTTGCGCAGCCTGGAGGAACCAATTCACGCCACCGGTGGTCTGACGATTCTGCACGGCTCGATGGCTCCAGAAGGTGCCGTTGTGAAATCGGCTGGCTTCGACGCCGAAGTCTTCGAAGGTACCGCACGCGTGTTTGAGCGTGAACAGCAGGCCATGGACGCGCTGGAAGCCAATGAGCTCAAAGCCGGCGACGTCGTCGTCATCCGCTATGAAGGACCAAAGGGTGGACCGGGCATGCGTGAAATGCTGGCCATTACCGGTGCTATTAAAGGTGCCGGCCTGGGTTCTGATGTTTTGTTAATCACTGACGGACGCTTCTCGGGCGGTACCACCGGACTGTGCATCGGTCACATTGCACCGGAAGCCGCCGTTGGTGGCCCGATTGCACTGGTCGAAGACGGTGACATGATCCGCGTGGATATTGCCAACCGCAGCATTGATCTGCAGGTGTCAGAGGACGAGCTGGCGCAGCGTAAAGCGAACTGGCAGCCAATCCCACCGAAGTTCACCGGTGGTGTGCTGGGCAAGTTCTCACAATTGGTGCAGTCCGCAGCCGTGGGCGCACACTGTAACGTAGAACTCGACAACTAAACGGCGCTCCTGCTCGGGGTGTGCCCGATTTGACAATTTCGGGCGTAACGACCATTATTAGGGCATGTCGAAGACCCTAGTAGTCGTTATTTAGCAGCGCATGGACTGACGAATTCAGTTTGGCTCCAAACGCCTTCCATGCGCTGAACCCCGAGCAGGCAGACCCGCCGAAGCCGGGGTTTTTTTATGGGCATCGCAAAACCGCGAAGCGCCCTACGACGTGAACGACGTCGACAGCAATAACTGCACAACTTACGACTGATCGAGGCGCACTGAAATGAGTTCCGGATCAAATATCACCCCTTCGGTGATGCCAGCTCACCCGCCGCAGCGGGAAAAAACCGTACATGACTCTGACGCACAGGCTGTTCCTGGCCCAAATCGGGTAGTAGAACCCACCAAGATGACCGGGGCCCAGGCCATTGTCCGTTCACTCGAAGAGCTAGACGTCACCGATGTCTTCGGATTGCCGGGTGGCGCGATTCTGCCCACCTATGACCCACTGATGGATACCTCCCGTATCCGCCACATCCTGGTGCGTCACGAGCAAGGTGCCGGCCACGCAGCCCAGGGCTACTACCTGGCCACCGGCAAAACCGGTGTGGCCATTGCAACCTCTGGTCCCGGGGCAACTAACCTGGTGACCGCGATTGCCGATGCCGATATGGACTCCGAGGCCGTGGTGTTTATTACCGGCCAGGTTGGTTCCAAACTCATTGGTTCGGATGCCTTCCAGGAAGCCGACATCGTGGGTATCACCATGCCGATCACCAAACACTCGTTCTTGGTGCGTCGTGCAGAAGACATCCCACAGGCCCTGGCCGAAGCGTTCTACATTGCCAACACCGGCCGTCCGGGGCCAGTCCTGGTGGACATCACCAAGGATGCCCAGGAATCTGACATGGAATTCTCCTGGCCACCGGTGATGGATCTGCCGGGCTACCGTCCGGTGACCCGCGGACACTCCCGCCAGGTCCGTGAAGCAGCCAAACTCATCCAGGATGCCAAGCGTCCGGTCCTGTACGTCGGTGGTGGCACGATGCGTGCCCAGGCCGCCGAAGAACTGGCCGAATTAGCCAAACTGACCGGCGCTCCAGTGGTCACCACCCTGAACGCCCGCGGTATTTTCCCCGACGACGACCCACAAAACCTCGGCATGCCGGGAATGCACGGTACCGTCGCTGCGGTTTCTGCACTGCAAATGTCGGACTTGCTCATTACCTTGGGCGCGCGCTTTGACGACCGTGTCACCGGGCAGCTGGCATCCTTTGCCCCGCTGGCCAAGGTCATTCACGCGGATATCGATCCGGCGGAAATCTCCAAGAACCGCATCGCCGATGTGCCCATCGTGGGCGACGTCAAAACGATCCTGCCGGAACTCTCTGATCAGCTTCGCGCAAGCTTTGCCGACCATGGCACCCCGGATCTGACCGAGTGGTGGGACATTGTCAATAAGACCCGCGAAACCTACCCGCTGGGATACACCGCCACCGACGACGGCCTGCTGGCACCACAAAAGGTGCTGGAAGCCTTGTCAGAAATTGCAGGACCGGAAGCCATCTACGTGGCCGGTGTTGGCCAGCACCAGATGTGGGGCGCACAATTCGTTGAATATAACCGTCCAAACCAGTGGATGAACTCCGCCGGGCTGGGCACCATGGGCTTTGCTATTCCCGCAGCCATGGGTGCTCAAGTTGGTGCACCAGACCGTGCCGTCTGGGCCATCGACGGCGACGGTTGTTTCCAGATGACCAACCAAGAATTGGCCACCTGTGTGATCAATAAGATCCCCATCAAGGTCGCGTTGATCAACAACTCCTCACTGGGCATGGTCCGCCAATGGCAGACCCTGTTCTATGACTCCCGGTACTCCAACACCGATCTGAATACCGGTGCCGATACGATTCGCGTGCCAGACTTCGTCAAACTCGCCGACGCCTACGGTGCCGTAGGTATCCGCGTGGAAACCGAAGACGAGATCGCCCCGGCTATCCACAAAGCCATGGAAATCAACGACCGTCCAGTCGTGATCGACTTCGTGGTTTCGGCCGACTCCATGGTCTGGCCGATGGTGCCATCCGGAGTATCGAATGACCAAATTCAAGTAGCCCGGGACATGACCCCGGAATGGGACGAGGAGGACTAAGACATGCAACGCCACACTCTTTCGGTACTGGTCCAAGACGTCCCAGGTGTACTCACCCGGGTCGCCGGGCTCTTTGCCCGCCGCGCCTTCAACATCGAATCCCTGACCGTAGGGCCCTCGGAAGTTGAAGGACTGTCACGCATGACCGTGGTGGTCGAAGCCCAAGGCGACGCCCTGGAACAGGTCACCAAACAACTGAACAAACTTGTCAACGTCATCAAAATCGTTGAACTCATTCCGGAACAGTCTTCCCAGCGCGACCACATCCTGGTCAAGGTTCGCTCCGATGCATCCACCCGCGCATCGGTAGTCCAAGCTGTAGAACTCTTCCGCGCCAACGTCGTCGATGTATCCACCGACGCCGTCACAGTAGAAGCCACCGGTTCCGCACAGAAACTGGAAGCCCTACTGGAAGTGCTCGAACCCTTTGGCATTCGCGAACTTGTGCGTTCCGGCACCATCGCAGTTGCCCGCGGCGGCAAATCCATGACCGACCGTGCATTGACCAAATAACCCAACAACACACCCATCCCAAGGAGAATTAAACTCTCATGGCCAAAAAATACTATGACGAAGACGCCGACCTGTCACTCTTGCAGGACCGCAAAGTAGCCGTAATCGGTTACGGCTCCCAGGGCCACGCCCACTCGCTGTCCCTGCGCGACTCCGGTGTCGACGTACGCATCGGCCTGGCCGAAGGCTCCAAATCCAAGGCCAAAGCTGAAGCAGAAGGCCTGAAGGTACTCACCGTCGCCGAGGCAGCCAAAGAAGCTGACCTCATCATGATCCTGGTCCCAGACCAGCACCAGGCAAAGGTGTTCAAAGAATCCATCGAACCACACCTTGAAGAAGGCGACGCCCTGTTCTTCGCCCACGGTTTCAACATTCGCTACGGCTACATCACCGCCCCAGAAGGTGTCGATGTTGCCATGGTCGCACCAAAGGGCCCAGGCCACGTTGTGCGTCGCGAATTCGAAGCCGGCCGCGGTGTGCCAGCACTGATCGCTGTTGAAAAAGACGCATCCGGTAAAGCCAAAGACCTCGCCCTGGCCTACGCCAAGGGTGTCGGCGGTACCCGTGCAGGTGTTATTGAAACCACCTTCACCGAAGAAACCGAAACCGACCTGTTCGGTGAACAGGCAGTCCTGTGCGGTGGCGCATCCCACCTGGTCCAGGCCGGATTCGAAGTCCTCACCGAAGCCGGCTACCAGCCAGAAGTTGCCTACTTCGAGGTCCTGCACGAACTGAAACTCATCGTTGACCTCATGGTCGAAGGTGGCATCGCCAAGCAGCGCTGGTCCGTTTCGGACACCGCTGAATACGGTGACTACATCTCCGGTCCACGCGTCATCGATGCTCGCGTCAAAGAAAACATGCAGGCAGTTCTGAAAGACGTTCAGGATGGCACCTTTGCCAAGCGCTTCATGGATGACCAGGCCGCTGGCGGTACTGAGTTCAAGGCCATCCGCGCGGAGCAGGAAAAGCACCCAATCGAGGCCACCGGCCGCGAACTGCGCAAGATGTTCTCCTGGTTGCAGGACACCGACGACGACTACACCGAAGGCACCGCCGCTCGTTAAGTCTGACTCGTTATAACTAACGACGACGGGGGTATCGGATTCATTCCGGTACCCCCGTCAGTGCGTTAACTCCCGAAGTGCTCTCGCAGCGATACCATAAAAGTAGACGCATCCCTGGCCTCGCGGCAACCACCGCACACGAGGACAGGGCAAATGTAATGGAGAAGGACATGTATAACCTGGACCCGTCGACCGTGACCGCTGCGGACCTACAACATCCGAATATCGACGCCGAAACGCTGCGGCAAATCGCGCTGGTACGCCCGGATCTTCGTCAAATCATTCTGCAGCACCCAAATTGTCACGCAGAGCTTGCCAATTTCATTTACGAGCTGCCCAACGATGCGCCGCCTGAGCCACCGCACATGCAGCCCTATCCTGATCCGTATCAGTCATCCGGCAACCTTCAGGCACCCCCGTATGGTTACGGATACGCCACACCCCGGCCACTCTCGCCCGATGACGAGAAACTCTGGGGCGTGCTGATGCACATCGGCAACCTCCTACTGGGCTTCCTCGTCCCGCTGATCATCTGGTTGATCTACCGCGATCGCAGCGAAACGCTCAACCAGCAGGGCCGGGCCGCACTCAACTGGGGGATTAGCTACCTGATCTACCTGCTGGCATCATCAGTGCTCATGGTGGTACTCATCGGGTGGGTCATGTGGCCAGTGGTCATGATTTTGGACCTGGTGTTCTGTATCATCGCAGCGGTCAAAGCGGGCAGCCTGCAAGCGTGGAAATACCCACTGTCCATTCCGTTTCTTGAAGTCAGAATGTAAGAAAAATCTTTGATGCAGCGGATGGTGAAAATACTGTGAGGTCTGAACCGACACATTTCCTGCACGTAGGCCGCTGTTACATCTTTATGGTGTGACCAGTTGGAACATGAACCGCATATGGCGCGGTCCATGTGTTGGAGTCATGTTGGAATCGCATCAGATGCGGGTTTAGCTCTCACGCGTTTGACAGCAGTTATCCTTGAACTTTCACTTCCGCGATGGCGTTGGGCCGCCCATTGGAGGCGTCCTCATTCCGCACGCGCAATTCGATGACGGCGCCATCATCGGTGTTGGTATAGGTGACGAACGTTGAGCCGGCGCCAGCATCACTGGCGGTTTGTTGCCAATGCGGCCCACCCGGCATGCCAAGTTCTTCCAACCCTTGGACTACTTCCGGTTCAGCCAGATCCTGCATGACAGGTTTATCTCCCTGGCCCCAGGCCACGATGAGCGCATCAGCATAATCGGTTGGGGACGTAGGGAAACCTGCACCAGGGTCTTCACCCGGGGCTGAGTCGTCATCGGAATCATCCGGAATGGACGCAGTATCTTCTGGCTGTTCGGTGACCGTTTGGGTCTGGGTTGCAGTGACTACAGGCTCTGACGGTGTTGCGCTGGCTTCTGGTGTCTCATCCGTAGCTTCGCCACAGCTGGTCAGCACTAATCCTGCCGCAAACAGCAGAGCCGCAGCCGACCGGATAGAAGTTTTCGCTGGCATTATTGCCTCCCATAGCGTTATAGCCGGTGTAGATTTTGGACACCGGGCGGACCGCAGGGGAGATGTGCCCATACGGGCCACAACCCCATTGTCCGCCAGTCCGTGCAGCGGGGCAACCCGCTGCACGGACTGGCATATTCGTCGAATGCGGCTTTGACGCAACGCATTGAGGCCAAGGCCAAGGTTTTTGGTACACCGATGTGTGGCATGAGATGCACCTAGCATTCGGCCACCTGTTCTTTGGTCATGCCTGCAACGTCGGTCTGCATATGGCCGGTCATTTGTGGTTCTCTACCGCCCATGGCTGCAAGGGTTGCCATGTTGAGCATCCGGCGGTCTCTGAGTTGGAGTCCTTCGCACTGGTAAGTTCCACCGAAGACGGCACCGACCACGCCCAGTCAGAGATACCCGGAGCAAATTCATCAGGCTATCGCTTCCACACGGCAGCACCCTCGAGAGATCAGCTATCTGATCTATCGGCCGGCCCACAACTGCCTGGCATAGAGCAAGTGCGCAGACTCATGGAAACGGTGCTTCATCGGAACGCTTTTAGATAGCAAAATTAGCCATACGCTCGCCAATGCGCAGTTCTAGACTCTTGAGTTCATCAATGACATCTGCTGCGACCCAGACGCGATTCCGTTTCTTGCCTGTTATTTCCCGAATAATCTCCGCATCAGTCAATTGTGCTATCGCTCGGTGTGAAGCCGAAGCAGAGAAGTTCATGGTTTCTTCGAGATACTCACTGCTGAGGAACGGAGCTGCCGAGAGTCTTTCAATGATTTCTCCTGCCGCACTATGGCCGCGAGGATTTCCTGCTTTGAAATCCCAGGTACCGGGCATTTCTACCAAACGTTGAGCCGTTACTCGCGATTCCTGAGATGCAACTCTGATTGATTCGGCGATAAGACGGACGATGGGATGCGCATCTCCATCGCGGTAGGCCCACAGGGTACGAAAGTAGTCGTGCCTGCGAGAAGCAAACGCAGCAGCAATCGGAATTGTCGTATAGCGCGTATAGCCTCGTTGTCGCAACAGTGCAGTGATCATGGCACGTCCGATTCTGCCGTTTCCGTCCGTGAAAGGGTGGATGTTTTCAAATTGCCCATGCATGATCGATGCTTGGACAAGTACTGGTATGTCATTTCGGTTACTAAAAGTAATCAGATCGTGCATGAGCCGTGAAACTTCGCCTGGAGGTGGAGGAATATGCAATGCTCCACGTGGTGAATGATCCGAACCTGCAATCCAGTTCTGCACCTTGCGGTAGTTGCCGGCATACATGGCCTCCAGACCTGCATCTGCCATCAGCATTCGGTGAGATTCTAGAATATTGGCCTTGTTGATGCCATTTTCTAATAAATGATCAATCGCCTCTGTCGCATGTACAATTGCGAGTGCCGACCGATTCGAACGGTTGCCGTAAAAAGCTCTGAGATAGTCTTCTACAGTTGCATGCTCATCTTCGATTTTTGAACTTGCAATCGCTTCGGTCCTGAGCATCATCCCCGATAGTGGTGCCAAGTGCTTACCGTACTCAGCATCTAACCGTGAAATCTCATCTAATGCCGTCTCACACTCAGAAATTAGTGCTCCAGACACCAACGGTTCTAAGGCTTCAATTTGTGGCGGGATATATGCGTGGAAACTGGTGAATTCCCTGTCTTCGCGTGGACCGCTTTCAGCTCTCCACCTTTGAAGCACCAGGGTGTGAGGCGGAATCTCAAGCCTGCTGGTAGGTGGCAGGAATCTGAGCGCCGCCCTTGTGCTTTCAGAGGGCTTCGACCGGGAGGAGTCTTCTGTCATAGATCCCAGGATACTCCCTTAGTCCCAGTTAAGGTAAGAAAGTGGGACTATAGATGCTATAGTCCCACTTGGGTCAGTGTCGGATGAAGTTAGGCTTCGAAAGCTGCTTTCATACAGCGCATTGCGGCCAAGGTTTTGGGTACGCCGATGTAGGGCATCAGGTGGACGAAGCATTCGGCAACTTCTTCTTTGGTCATGCCTGCGACGTCGACGGCGGTTTTGATGTGGCCGGTCAGCTGCGGCTCAGTGCCTCCCATGGCTGCCAGTGCCGCCATGTTCAACATCTGACGGTCTCGGAGTTCGAGTCCTTCGCGCTGGTAGGTCCCACCAAAGACGGCACCGACCACCCAATCAGATGCACCGGGTGCGAATTCGTCGAGTTGTTGTTTCCAAGCGGCAGCACCCTCGGGTGACTGGGTGTCCTGGACAAACTGATTGCCTTTATCCATGCTGAGTTCCACAGCATCCTCCTTATAAACAAAAATGAGCCATCAGCAGGCTATCAGCTGTCCGTCTGCAGGAAAATTCGGCTAGCGTCTGGTCGTTGGCCTCCGAAAGCGAATACACGCCACTCTTGATTGTCGAGTTTCACCAGTGTCAAGGCAAGGCCTTGGTAGAAACCAGTCCTGAACGCTTGGAGATAATTGCTGTCTGTTTTCACTAGCTTCATGTAGGCCACGCGGTCATCTTCAATTGCGTAATCGATGCCTTCCGCCAACCCATGTTCATCGATGAGTTTGGCAACCTGTTCCCTAGACGGAAAATCAGCAGCGCGAAGGCAAAGATTGTCAAATACTTGGGGTGGTTCATGTCCCAAGACCGAGTTGTACCAACGATAGGCTACGGTCTTGGGGTTTTTGAGGTCGTTCGGTCCGTTAGGAAAAAATAGGTCCTCATCGGATGGTCTAGTTTCCGGGACATGAAAGAGTGCGCTTTGTCCTATAGCTTCGGGAGTTCTTGCTGCATTAGATGCAAATTGGGCAAAATCGGGTACCAGTTTTCTTAGAGCTACGAGTAACTCCAGCAGCGTCGTCGGAGGACGCTTATTTCTTTCGGGGATCGTTCTGAGTACCTCTAGTGCCTCAACCGGATATAGGTCTAATTGGTCTTGAAGAAACTGATCCGGATGCACGACTTCAATTTCATAGTGCTGAGTTGAACTCAGCGGAAAATCCTGAAGGTTGGCAGTAACTAGCACTGCAGCTCCACTCTGAATGGCTGCAGCAAGAACGTGACGGTCTTTTTTGTCACAGGTAAGAGAAGCTATAAGGTGCGAATAACCTGAGATGCTAGCTTCCGGAAAAGCACGCGCCATAGCGTCGACTCGTTTATGAGCGGCCTGAGTAGTCAACCCGATTTTGCTCACGAGATTACGTTCAACTTCTTCTAGTACATCATCGCTCCACACGGGTGCGAATAATTCCGCATCGGCCAAATTCAGGAGCAGGTTGCATAGATTAATGGGAATCAGAACATTTGCATCAAAGAAGACTTTGAACCCCATTATCGCGTCCTATAAAAGCCTTCATCTCGATCGGGCCGGAATTCTTCGGATTCGACTTCTAGTCTGTCCAAAATATCTCGTCTTTGAACACGAGTTCGTGACTGAAAGTCTAAGACATCTCTTAGTGCGATTCGTCGATGACGTCCACGTTGTTCATACGAGATTTTTCCTTGCTCTAAATATTTAATTAGCGTGGGGCGGGAAACCCCCAATACATCTGCAGCCTCTTGGGTCGTGAGAAGAATTTTGCGTTGCAAGACGGCAACTGCTTCGCCTCGGTCTAGTATTTCTACTGCTTGAACGAGGACATCGTGTAGCTCCTCAGGCAACTCAAGTGTCCCACTTTCAGAAGATAACGAGACAGGGCCGCGGGCTTCTAAGAGTTTGGACAACTCCTCATACCGGGCGCTTTCTTTAGGAAAGAGTGTGGATTCCTTGAGTTCGGTCATAGTTTGAGTCTAATCGCAATATTCGTAACCGTCGATAGAAGAGGGCATCTCGGGAACGTATTTCAATTCAAGTAGATGGTGTTGTGTGCCTTCGGTGCGGTTGAGCTAACAGCAGGTTATCAGTTGGCCTGCTGATGGCTTGAGGTGTCTCGCGAGATCACGCGGCTGCTGGGGTGAGGTATGCCTTCAGGTTAGCCACCGCGACATCCCATGTGTCGTAGTAGGAGTCATCGCCTGGTTCTCCAGAGAAACCCCGAAACTCAAGACTCATGTGTGTGCCATCAGAAACGCGATCGAGTCGGACTGTGATGATGGGTAGATCTTCTGGATTGAGACCTGGTGCGCCCCAGGTGAAGACCAGGTGATCGTATGGCTGAACTTCTTTGTAGACTCCACCCGACGTCATGCGTTGCTCGGTCTCATGGTGGAGACTGGTGTAGATGTAGTAGCCGCCCGGGCGCACATCGAATTCAAGTTCTTCCCTCGGGGTGGAGGTCAGCGGCAGATGCCACCAGTGGGCTATAGCGTCTGGTTCGGTCCACGCATGCCACACCTCTTCTGGGGTCGCCTGAATATAGCGAATGATCGTGAACCCTTTGGACATGTCGGTGGCTTGCATCGTGTCTCCTCGTGCTCGAACCGAATTGTGCAGTGACTACATATTGCTCCCAGTTGAAACCCGAATCAACGTCCCAGTATCGTTTGCCCAATTGTTAACGCAGTCTTTACTCAGTTCTCGAGATGCTGACTCATGCCTTGCTTGTCTGAAATATCAGACTGGGCCGACAAAATTTTCCGCAATTGTATGGCGTGGCCCGGCCGAGAAGCACCCCTGGATGCTTCTCGGCCGGACTGCTGAACACCTGCGGTTTTCCTACTGTTCGTCAAACAGTGGATGTCGGGTTTAGCCGAGATGCTCCTCTAGTACGTCAAGCGCTTCATCCCACCCGTCATAGAAGAACTCGTCGCCAGCTTCACCATGTACTCCACGCAGTTCAAACGTCATCATGGTGCCGCGTTCCATAGGTTCAAGACTTACCGTAATCACGGGGGTATCTTGTGGGTCGCTTCCTGGTTCACCCCAGGTCAAGACCAGACGCCGCGGTGGGTCAAGTTCGAGATAGACTCCGCCAGTAACGAAGCGCTCGCCAGTAGTGTCGCTGACCATGGTGTAGCGGTAGGTCCCGCCAACACGCAGATCAACTTCGATCTCTTCACGGGGTGTCGATGTGTTGCGAGGGTGCCACCATTGGGCCATTGCATCGGGGTTGGTCCACGCATGCCAGACCTCTTGCGGCGTTGCATTTAATGCGCGGGTCATTGTGAACCCCTGAGTCATATCGGTTTTAGTCATCGGTTTTTTCCTTTGTGAGGTAGTCCTCGAGGTGATCAAACCGGTCCGCCCATTCAGCACGTTGCTGCTCGACCCAAGAAGTCACCTCATCAAGTGCGTCGTCTACCAAAACACATTCGATCCACTGTGCGCGACGACGGCGTTGGATGAGGCCGGCTTTCTCAAGCACGCCAAGATGTTGAGAAATGGCCGGTCGACTCATTGGATAATGTTCCGCTAATTGACCAACAGTCATAGGGCCGTTCTGCAATCGCTGCAAAATATCCCGACGTGTCGGGTCGGCCAACGCGGCAAATGCGGAATTCAATCGACCTTCTACTGTCATGTAAGTAACCTCTTACGTAAGTGATAGCTTACACGCTACTCGCGTGATGCGCGTCACGCAAAGGGGTGCCATGGTTGCGTCTCTGGCTTGCGGGTCAGGCTGTAGCGCTTGGTGCGTGCGTGGGTCGATGGTGGGGTCATGCCTTTCGTTGGCGGCAGCGCGCGTGCTACGATCCACGCAGGTGACCCGGGTCACTATTGAGTTTTCTTGTGGGAAGGGCCGAGGTTGGTGCAACAATCTTTCGTTAGTACAACAGAGATTCAGGAACTTATCGCCACAGTAGGCGAGGGCAAGGTCGTCACCAATCCAGCCACGATTGATAACTATCGTCGGGATCGGGCCAATGATCCCGACGCCGGCACCCCGATAGCCGTCGTGCGAGCGACCAGTTCGGAAGACGTGCAGGCCGCCATCCGGTTCGCTGCGTCACACGCGATTCCTGTGGTGGCTCGCGGCGCAGGCTCGGGATTATCTGGTGGAAGTTCTGCCGTCGACGGCGGTATCATCCTGTCGCTGGAAAACATGCGCGACATTATCATTGACCCGCTAACCCGTACGGCCGTGGTGCAGCCGGGCGCATTGAATGCTGAGGTCAAGGCTGCCGCTGCTGAGCATGGGTTGTGGTACCCGCCCGATCCGTCATCATTTGAGTTTTGCTCGATTGGCGGCAATGTTGCCACGAATGCCGGTGGATTGTGTTGCGTGAAATACGGAGTGACCGCTGATTATGTATTGGGTATGAAGGTCGTGCTCGCCGACGGCAGGCAAGTGCAGCTGGGTGGTACGCAGGTCAAAGATGTTGCGGGCTTGAATCTGACGCAACTATTTATTGGCAGTGAAGGCACCTTGGGTGTGATTACCGAGGCCACGCTTCGGTTAGTGCCCGCCCAACGTCCGCCTACAACACTGGTGGCAACCTTCTCGAGTCTCGATGATGCGACGGACGCGATTCTCGCGGTCACGTCAACCATGCGTCCATCCATGCTGGAATTTATGGACAACTACACCATCAACGCCGTGGAAGACCTCACCAGGATGGGACTGGAGCGAGAGGCCGCTGCGATGCTGATTGTCCAATCCGATGAGCCGGCAGAACTTGCAGCTCAAGAGATCGAACAGATCCAAGCGCTGTGCCACCGATACGATGCCACGGATGTTTTTCACACTTCGGACGCCGAGGAAGCTGAAGCAATTATCGTCGCACGGCGTATGGCCATCCCCGCAGTTGAACAGAACGGTACCTTGTTGTTAGAAGATGTCGGTGTTCCCCTGCCCCAGTTAGGGGAGTTGGTCCGCGGCATTGACGAGATCTCACAGTTGCGGGATGTGCCGATCGCGGTGATCGCTCATGCCGGAGATGGCAACACGCACCCGTTACTGGTCGTTGATCCCACCGATGCGGAACAGCAGCAACGAGCGCAGCGTGCCTATGGTGACGTGATGGACCTGGCTGTACAACTTGGCGGGACGATCACCGGTGAACACGGCGTCGGCCGACTCAAACAACCCTGGTTGGTGAACTCGATTGGTGAAGACGCGCTCGAGCTGAACCACCGGATCAAGAGGGCGCTTGATCCACAAAACATTCTGAACCCCGGTGCGGTTTTTGCGCCAACCGACTTCGTTGCCAACGAATAATTGAGTGTAGATCCCCACATCGATAATGAACCACATGTCAGCTTCAGCGTCCCGAAAAGTCGTCGAGGCTGTCGGGTGAGTCACAGCTAGAGGGGATCTGATTCAACGGCGGGTGATATGAAGCTTCACCGAGTGTCCGAGTGCAACCATGTGCAACAAAACGCCGTAAGATGGTTGCGGTGAGCCATGTGTAAGCTCACGACAGTGTTTTCCTATTTATTGAAAGTGTGTCGTACGTGTCCAAACCCGTAGTGCTAATCGCAGAAGAACTCTCTCCGGCCACCATGGATGCTCTTGGGACCGACTTCGAGATTCGCCACACCGATGGTGCTGACCGTGACCAGTTGCTCCCAGCGCTCGCAGACGCCGATGCCGTCCTCGTTCGTTCGGCCACGCTCATGGATGCCGAAGCTATCGGTGCAGCAAAGAATCTCAAAGTTATCGCACGTGCCGGAGTCGGACTCGACAACGTCGATACACAATCCGCCACCGAAGCCGGCGTCATGGTGGTCAACGCACCAACCTCCAACATCATCTCCGCTGCCGAGCTGACCTGTGGCCACATTCTTGCCGCCGCCCGGAACATCGCCCCGGCCAACGAATCGTTGAAGGCAGGACAGTGGAAGCGCTCTGCCTATAAAGGCATCGAGCTGTATGAAAAGACCCTGGGCATCATCGGCCTGGGCCGCATTGGCTCACTGGTGGCCGAGCGCATGAAGGCCTTCGATATGAACATCCTGGCATATGACCCTTACGTCACTGCCGCCCGCGCACAAAAAATGGGCGCCCACCTGGTCAGCCTGGATGAGCTGCTGGAAAGCTCAGACTTCATCACCATCCACATGCCACGTACCCCAGAGACCATGGGCATGATCTCGGATGAACAATTCCAGATGATGAAAGATTCGGCCTACGTGATCAACGTCGCCCGCGGTGGCCTCATCGACGAAGAAGCCCTGGGCCGTGCCCTCGACGCAGAACTCATTGCCGGCGCCGGTATCGACGTCTTCGTCAACGAGCCCGCCAAAGATCTACCATTCTTCAAACACGACTCCGCCACCGTCACCCCACACCTGGGTGCTTCAACTGAAGAAGCCCAGGAAAAGGCCGGTGTGGCCGTCGCCAAATCGGTCCGCCTGGCACTGGCCGGTGAACTCGTCCCAGATGCCGTCAACGTTGCCGGCGGTGTCATCGACCCCTACGTTCGTCCAGGTATCCCACTGACCGAAAAACTCGGTCGCATCCTGTCGGCCGTCATGAAGGGCGTGTCGGTTTCGGCCATTGAGGTCGAAGTCGCCGGCGAACTGGCCGAAAAGAACGTCGACTCCCTAAAACTTGCCGCACTCAAAGGTGTCTTCACCGACGTCGTCTCCGGTCACGTCTCCTATGTGAACGCGCCAGTGCTGGCCGAGGGCCGCGGCATCGAGACCCGGCTTTCGACCACCACCAACTCACCGCACTACCGCAACACCATCACCGTGAAGTCGGTTGCCGCCGACGGCCAACAATTCAGCGTGACCGGTACCTTGACCGGACCAAAACAGGTCGAGAAACTGGTAGGCATCAACGACTACGAATTCGAAGTCGCCATCGCCGACCACATGCTGGTTCTGGAATACCAGGACCGACCAGGCGTTATCGGTACCATGGGTATGCAACTGGGTGACCGCAACATTAACATCGCCACCATGGACGTCGCACTGCGCCACGACGGCGCCAAGGCTCTGGCCGTATTGACTCTGGACTCGGCATTACCTGCCGGTCTGATGGACCAAGTCGGCGAAGCGATTCACGCAGCCAAAACCGCAGAGGTTGATTTGGAGGAAACCGGACGGTGAACACCACCTACTACCTGACAACGGCCATTGCCTACCCAAACGGCGAGCCGCACATTGGCCACGCCTACGAATACATCGCCACCGATGTGATGGCACGATTCAAACGGCTTGACGGGTACGACGTTCGCTTCTTGACCGGAACCGACGAACACGGTCAGAAAATGCAGCAGACCGCGCAACAGCAAGGGCTGGCCCCTTTGGAACTGGCCACACGCAATGCTGATGTGTTTCAGAAAATGGACAACGACGTCCTAGACGTCTCCTACGACCGGTTCATCCGCACCACCGACGACGATCACAAGGCCTCGGCCCAAGAGATCTGGCGTCGCATGGAAGCCAACGGCGATATTTACCTGGATACCTATTCGGGTTGGTACTCCGTGCGTGACGAGCGCTTCTTCGCCGACGACGAGACCCACGTCAATGACGACGGCGTGCGCATCGCCACCGAAACCGGCACCGAGGTGACCTGGACCGAAGAAGAATCCTATTTCTTCCGCCTGTCCAACTACGCCGAAAAACTGCTGGCCCACTACCAGGCCAACCCAGAGTTCATTGCACCACAAACCCGTGCCAATGAAGTCATCCGCTTTGTCGAAGGTGGACTGGAAGATCTGTCCATCTCGCGGACCTCATTTGATTGGGGCATCCCGGTCCCAGAAGCCACCGACCCGGCCCTGAAAACCGATAAGCAGCACGTCATGTACGTGTGGGTGGATGCGCTGACCAACTACATCACCGGGGCTGGCTTCCCAGATGCCGACAGTGAACTGACCCGCTACTGGCCGGCTGACCTGCACGTCATCGGCAAGGACATTTCCCGGTTCCACTGCATCTTCTGGCCAGCATTTTTGATGTCGGCTGGCATCGAGCTGCCAAAACGCGTGATGATCCACGGCTTCCTCAATAATGAGGGCGAAAAGATGTCCAAATCGCTGGGCAACGTGGTGCACCCGGCGGGCTGGGTCGAACGCTACGGCCTGGACACCGTGCGCTTCTTTTTGCTGCGTGAATTCCCATTCGGTGCTGACGGTTCGTATTCCCACGATGGGGTAGTGCGCCGCAAGAATGCTGATTTGTCGAATAACTTGGGCAACTTGGCACAGCGCAGCCTGTCGATGGTGTATAAAAACGTTGACGGCCAGGTGCCACAGCCAGGCGAGCTGACCGCTGACGACGAAAAGATTCTGGCAGACGCCGCGGGCCTATTAGAAACCTGGCGCACGCACTTTGAACTCCAAGACTTCTACCGCGCACTGGGGGCGGCATGGAAAGTCTTGGACGACACCAACAGCTACTTTGCTGAACAAGAGCCCTGGGTGCTGCGCAAAACCGACGAAGCCCGGATGCAGACCGTGCTGTGGGTGACCCTAGAAGTTGTCCGTCGCATCGCGCTGTTGATCCAGGCGGTCATGCCCGAATCGGCAACCAAACTGCTCGATGCCCTGGGTATCGAAGCTTCGGCAGATGCCGGTCGCACAAATACCTCGGGCCAGGGACCACGCTCCTATGCTGCTTGGGAGGAGAAGCTTGCTCCCGGCACGCCAATTTCCAAGCCCACTCCGGTGTTCCCACGCCACGAAGAAGACGAATAAGAAGGTAGAGTTTTTTGAGCAAGAACATACTAGATCTCGCCCTCATCCCAGGCGATGGCATCGGACCAGAAGTCACCGCTGAAGCACTCAAAGTGCTCAAAGCCGCCATTGGTGAAGACAACGTCAAAACCACCGAATACGGCCTGGGCGCTGAGCACTGGTTAGAAACCGGCGAAACACTGACCGATGAGACCCTGGACGCCATTCGCGGACACCAGGCGATCTTATTCGGCGCCGTTGGTGCAGCACCAAATGACACCCGCATCCCATCTGGTCTGCTGGAACGTGAGATCCTGCTCAAACTCCGCTTTACGTTTGACCACGCGGTGAACTTCCGCCCCTCGGTGCTCTACCCGGGTACCACCTCGCCGCTAGCCAACCCTGGCAATATTGATTTCGTCGTCTTCCGTGAAGGCACCGAAGGCCTCTACGTGGGCAACGGCGGTTCCATGCGCACCGGGACCAAACACGAAGTGGCCAACGAAACCTCCGTCAACACCGCCTACGGTGTCGAACGCGTCGTGCGTGCCGCATTTGAATACGCCCAGGGTCGGGAACGCAAACACGTCACCCTACTGCACAAGCACAACGTGTTGGTCCATGCCGGTCACCTATGGAACCGCATCGTCAATGAAGTTGGCCAAGAGTTCCCAGAGGTCACCCACGATTACCTCCACGTGGATGCCGCCATGATCTTTTTGACCACCGATCCGGGTCGTTTTGACGTCATCCTGACCGACAACATGTTCGGTGACATCGTCACCGACCTGGCCGCTGCCGTCACCGGTGGCATCGGGCTGGCCGCCTCCGGCAACCTGAACATCAACGGCACCGCACCATCAATGTATGAGCCAGTCCACGGCTCAGCACCAGACATCGCCGGCCAACAGAAAGCCGACCCAACAGCAGCTATCCTGTCTGCCGCCATTTTGTTGGAACAAGAAGGCTATGCAGATGCAGCCCTGCGGGTCAATAAGGCAGTATGGGAAGACCTCGCCGTACGCGACAACACCACGCGCACCACCCAAGAAGTGGGCGATGCGATCGCAGCTGCAGTCTGACGACGCACACCCCGGTAGCTTTTTTCAAAGAATTTTCGCCCGGCAGGGCCGGCAGAAAGGTCAATCATGGAATTTCAGTACCAAGCCAATCCGACGCCACTTGCAGAGGCAGACCGCGCCAAAGTGCTAGCCGACCCAGGATTTGGGCAGTACTTCACCGATCACATGGTGACCATTGAATGGACCGCCGATGTCGAAGGCCAGAACAAAGCATTCGAGGCCGGCGAATACCTCAACATGGTCGGCGACTGGTCCGATGCACGCGTTGAACCATTCGGCCCACTGTCGCTGAGCCCTGCAGCTGCCGTGCTGCATTACGCCCAGGAAATCTTTGAGGGCCTCAAGGCCTACCGCCACGACGACGGCTCCGTCTGGACGTTCCGCCCATATAAGAATGCTGCGCGTATGAACCGCTCGGCCCACCGCATGGCCATGCCACAGCTACCAGAAGAAGCCTTCGTCAAAGCACTGGAAGAACTCATGGCCCGCGACGGCGCATGGGTTCCCAACGGTGAAGGCCAATCGCTGTATTTACGTCCGTTTATGATCGCCACCGAAGAATTCCTCGGTGTCCGCCCGGCACGCAACTTCAACTTCCACGTGATTGCCTCACCCGCAGGCAACTACTTTGGTGGTGAGCTGAAACCAGTCAGCATCTGGGTCTCACGCGACTTTGCCCGTGCCGGTGAAGGTGGTACCGGTGCCGCGAAATTCGGTGGCAACTACGCCGCATCCCTGGCAGCCCAGCTCCAGGGCGCATCCCGTGGCCACGACCAGGTCATTTTCCTGGATCGCAGCCCAGAGGATTCGCTGGAAGAACTCGGTGGCATGAACGTCTTCTTTGTTACCAAAGACAATAAACTCATCACCCCGAAGCTGACCGGAACCATTCTGGAAGGCATTACGCGCGACTCGATCCTGCAACTGGGCAAAGACGAAGGCTTGGATGTCCAAGAACGCAGCATCACCTTCAACGAATGGAAAGATGGTGTGGCCTCGGGCGACATCCAAGAGGTCTTTGCCTGCGGTACCGCCGCGGTGATCACCCCGATCGGCCAGGTAGCCGACCTTGAAGAAGTTCATACCACCCCATCGACCGACTTCCCGGTTGCCAACACCCTGCGCAATCGACTGGTCGGTATTCAGACCGGTCACGAAGAAGACATCTACGGCTGGATGCACCGCCTAGCCTAAGTCACCGTACGTTGAGATAGGGGAGAGATACCTTGCGCATTGCACGATTTGTTCACCGTGATGATTTCCACTACGGCGTGGTCCAAGATGACACCATCACTGTGTTAGCCAATGACCCGATGTATGCGGGCATTGTGCCCACAACCGAGACCCTGAAACTCGACGACGTGCGCCTGGTGACCCCAATCCTGCCGCGCTCCAAAGTGGTGGGTGTAGGCCGCAACTGGCAGGCCCACGCCGAAGAACTCGGCAACGAGGTTCCCAGTTCACCGCTGCTGTTCTTCAAACCCAATACCTCGGTGGTGGGCCCTGATGAACCAGTCATGCTGCCCGATTGGACCGAGGAAGTCTCCTACGAGGCGGAACTGGCCGTCGTCATTGGCCGCATCGCCAAAGACGTGCCGATAGACCGGGTAGATGAAGTGATCTTTGGCTACACGGTGGGCAATGATCTCACGGCCCGCGATGTGCAACGTGCCGAGGATCAGTGGGCGCGCGCCAAAGGTTTCGACGGATCATGCCCGTTGGGCCCGTGGATCGAAACCGAATTGGACCCCGACGATGTACAAATCCGCTCGTGGGTTGATGGCGAGCTGCGCCAGAACGGCAGCACTCAGGACATGGTCTTTGATGTGCGCACCCTGGTGTCGTATATCTCCGAGGCCTTCACTCTGCTCCCCGGCGATGTCATCCTGACCGGGACACCGGCTGGGGTTGGCACGATCTATGACGGACAAACTGTGGAGTGTGAGATCGAGGGCATCGGCACCCTGTCGACCACTGTGCGCCGTCCCACGGTCGGCTAACCGCTAGAAACACGGTCACGCGGACACAGGTGGATAACAAGGCGCGCTACACTTGGCAATCATGAGCGAGCTTCGTAATCCTGACGATATTCCAGCAGTTCCAGCCGATGCCGAGGTGCGTGTGCGCTTTGCACCCTCACCAACCGGTACTCCACACGTTGGACTGATCCGTACCGCCCTGTTCAACTGGGGCTGGGCCCGCCACACCGGCGGCAAAATGATCTTCCGTGTCGAAGACACCGACGCCAAACGCGACTCCGAAGAGTCCTACCAGCAACTGCTCGATGCCATGGACTGGATGGGCATTGACTGGGACGAGGGCGTTGAAGTCGGCGGACCACACGAACCATACCGCCAGTCACAACGCGGTGAGATCTACCAGGATGTCATCCAGAAACTCAAAGACGGCGGCTTCATCTACCCGTCGTTCACCACGGCCGAAGAAACCGAAGCACGCCACAAAGCAGCCGGACGCGACGTCAAACTCGGCTATGACGGCTATGACCGTCACCTGACCGAAGAACAAATCGCAGGCTTTGAAGCCGAAGGTCGCGAACCCGTCTGGCGCCTGCGCATGCCAGACCACGACATCTCCTTCAACGACACGGTGCGTGGCCCCATCAACTTTAGTGCTGGCTCGGTTGCCGACTTCGTCGTCGTCCGTGCCGACGGCTCCCCGCTATACACCCTGGTCAACCCAGTGGACGACGCACTGATGGGCGTTACCCACGTGCTGCGCGGTGAAGACCTATTGTCCTCGACCCCACGCCAAATCGCCCTGTACGGTGCGCTGTATGCGATTGGTGTCGCCAAGTACCAGCCTGAATTTGGTCACCTGCCCTATGTGATGGGGGAGGGCAATAAGAAACTGTCCAAGCGCGACCCACAGTCCAGCCTCTTCCACCACCGCGAAAACGGCTTCATTCGTGAAGGCCTGCTGAACTACCTGGCCCTGCTGGGCTGGTCGCTATCGGCAGATGAAGACATCTTCACCCCGGATCAGTTCGTGGCAAACTTCGACATTCACAACGTGCTGGCCAATCCGGCGCGTTTTGATGAGAAAAAAGCCATTGCGATCAACGGCACCCACATCCGCAAACTGGAGGCCCAAGACTTCCGGGATCGTCTCATCCCATACCTGCAAGACCGTAGCCTGGTCGGCGAGAAGCTCACCGATCGCGAATACGAGGTTCTCACCCAGGGCGCGCCACTGGTCCAAGAACGCGTCCACCTGCTGGGCGAAGCCGCCGACATGCTGGCCTTCCTATTTACCGAGACCGTCGAGGTCGAACAGGGCGCCATGAAGGGTATGCCACAAAACCTGGCGGAGGTACTCACTGCTGCCGAGAACGTGTTGGCCGATCTGGAAATCTGGGATCTGGAATCCATCGAAGGCGCCCTGCGTACCGCACTGATCGATGAGCTGGAGCTGAAACCACGCCATGCGTTTGGCCCGGTCCGCACCGCTGTCTCAGGCCGTCGTGTGTCCCCACCACTATTCGAATCACTGGTCATTCTGGGGCGTGAAAAGGCGCTAGAACGCATCAGTCAATTTAAGGCCGCACAATCCTAGTTCAAGCCGTTTTATTCGATGTCGATGACACCCTGGTCAACCTGGCCGGGGCGCAGCACGTTGCCTTCCGGCAACAGCTAACCACCCAGTTCGGTGACCGGGTGTCGTCGCATCCTGCCATGGCCGTTGCCGCTGAAGCCTTTGTCCATGACCCAAAGGACTACTACAACTCCTATATCAATGGGAAGTTGAGCTTCGGCGAGCAACGCATGGCTCGTGTCGTGGATGCGATGGAGATTCTGCAGCTCGACGGTGAACCAGACGAAGAACTTTGGATAGTCGGCTACGAAGACATCGTCTCGCAGCACTGGAAGCCCTTTGCCGACGTTCCACCGCTATTAGAGCGCCTGACCGATCTCGGGATTGCCTATGGTGCTGCCACCAATAACGTCACGGACTATCAGGCGCATAAGCTCGAGCAAGCCGGGCTGGCCTTCGAGGTGGTCATTGGAACCGATGTGACGGGCAAACCCAAACCGCACGCATCCATGTTTCTTGAAGGGGCTCGACAGCTGTGTGCCGATCCGCAAAACACGCTGATGATCGGTGACGACGTGATTAACGACGGCCTAGGAGCTCGGAATGCTGGGCTCATTTCACTGCTGATTGACCGCGATAATACGCGGACAAATCCCGAGCGGGTGTATAAAGTAGCGTCGCTTAGTGACGTTCTGCACATTCCTTCCCTTTGTTTTGACAACAGGGAAATTTAGGGTAAAGTTATCTCTCGTTGCGCACGACGCAGCAAAGCCAATGGGGTATGGTGTAATTGGCAACACAACGGTTTCTGGTACCGTCATTCTAGGTTCGAGTCCTGGTACCCCAGCGATTTCTTTCAAAAGAAATTACCTGCCGCCTCTGGTGGCATGGCCCCATCGTATAGCGGCCTAGTACGCCGCCCTCTCACGGCGGTAGCACGGGTTCAAATCCCGTTGGGGTCACAATATGGACGACATGCATTATCGCAATGCATGTCGTTTTTTTGTTTCTCATTATTCGCTCGATGAGGGGTTAAGGCCCAAAATGTGTGTATGGATTCCTGATTTTGGGTGTTGAAAAGGCCCGGAAATCTGTCTGGTGGTTGTGGTTTCCGGGCTGTTGTGGTTGGTGGGTTAGTGGCTTCTGCCGGCCCAGCCGTGTTGGATGCCGTTGCCGTCTTCCCAGCTGAAGTGGGTATCGAATAGTGCTGGGGTCCCAGTATCATCGGTGGTGGAAACGATCCGGGGTTTCTGGGTGGTTGCCCAGTGGTCTGGTGTAACGAGTTTCCATGGGTGCTGGGCGTTTTCTGTGCGCATGTAGAGCAGCCAGCTGATGGCCACCGTGGCATGTGATTCAGACATGCCACGGTGGTTTCGAAACAGGTCTTTGATCGGCTGGTTATGGCCGCCTTCTAACCGGCTGGTGGCTCGGGGCAGGGGTTCGTCAGGGGTGTTGCGTTCGGTGAGCCAGATGAACAGTTGATCATGGGCCACGAGTCGTTTCAGGGCGAAGTAGGCGGATCGGGTGCGTTGATGGGTGTACCAGGATTTCTGCCCGGCCCGGAGCCGTTTGGGGCGCTGGTCTGGCCGAGTATTGGCCAGGGTGCTGCGATGCTTGAGGAAGTCCTGATATTGCTGATACCAGTCGTGAAATTCGGTCAGCCACTTGGCCGCGGCATCCAGGTGTTTGTGATCAACTAGAACTAGGCCAGATGAGCAGGGAAATCCAGCCAGTTCAGCGGTTGGTTTCCGGCCAAAAGAGCGTCAAGAATCCGGCCAGTTATCCACATGTTTATTGTGTGGTGTTGTCC
>NZ_LXEY01000010.1 GCF_001657475.1 Enteractinococcus helveticum | reverse complement strand
AATTCACCGGCCGCATCGGCGACCACGAAATCACCTTCCCGCCAGACATCACCCCCGGCGCAGCCCACATCCTGGACCGACTCAAGCTCACAACCTAAAACGGGTCACTAAACTTGTGCAAGTCAGGGGCTACAACCGCGTGGGCGTGGAAATCTACGGCGGCGTGTTAGTCAACTCCTGGCTGGACCGCGACCTGGGCTTCGCCGGACGGTTGATTACCGACGACGGCGCACACCTGGTCCGTACACCGGCCATGGCGCGGATCCCGCAGCTGGCCATTCACCTGGATCGCAACGTCAACGACGGTCTGAAACTTGACCGCCAGCAGCACCTGGTGCCCATAGTCGGTGCTGGTGGTGACGTCGATATTCTCGCCGCGATCGCCCAACACGCAGAGGTTAACCCGGCGGATATCAAGGGCTTTGACCTGGTGCTAACCGACACGCAAGAACCTGCCGTGCTCGGCATCGACAACGACTTCTTTGCCGCCCCGCGCCTGGATAATCTACTCTCGGTGCACGCCGGGTTGCGAGCACTGCTGGATGCCGAATCCGAACACATTACCGTACTGGCGGCCTTTGACCACGAGGAAGTCGGCTCCGAAACCCGCACGGGTGCCGGCGGACCGATGCTCGATGAAATGCTGACCCTGATCATGGCCAGTCAGAGCATCCCGGTGCACCTGCACCGATCGATTATTGCGCATTCGAAACTGTTCTCGGCCGACGGCGGGCACCTGGTCCACCCGAATTACGCGGATCGTCACGACCCGGAACATCAGCCGAAGCCAAATCACGGCCCGATTTTGAAGGTCAACGCCACCCAGCGCTACCTGTCGGATGGTCGCGGCGCCGCACAGTTCAATCACTGGGCTGAGCAGGCCGGTATCCCCCACCAGGTGTTTGTTTCCAAAAATACGCAGCCTTCTGGCTCAACCATCGGCCCGATTTCTGCGACCCGATTGGGTATTGAAACTATCGACGCCGGTGTTGGCCTGTTGTCAATGCACTCGGTGCGCGAAATGTGTGGCGCCCAAGACCCTGAATACCTGGCCAAGCTAGCCGGTGCGTTCTTGCAGGACCTCCAAGCCTAAGTTCGCTGTGGAAAACACGGGTTTATTTGTCGCCGGCACGTTAGGCCCCGGATGGATCTTTACCGTGACGTCGCTTCCTGATCACTGAGACATGCTCGATGAATTCGAAGGTCGGCAATACGACCGGGAATTGGACCGTTCAGACGTCAGGCAGTCTGGTGATCCCAGGGGTTGAGACAGTGAATCCCAAGAGGTTCGGAATCGTCGCGGCCCAAGCCTCGACCGCTTGGTTGCGCCCCCGGATTCTCAATGCCGACGCTACGTTGGTGTCTAATAAGTAGGTCATAGTTCTGGTTCGCGAGCTTTCAGGTGAATTGTCTGAAGCTCAAATTCGATTTCAGCTCCCTCATCCATGCTCAACAGATCGTTAATGCTGATGGGTTCGCGTTCCAAAGCCGTGGCGATAATTGCACGGACTTCCGCTTCAACGGATCTACCATGGCGTTCTGCTAGCGCACGTAATGCAGCTTTGGTTCCCGCGGGTAGGCCGCGAAGAAGAATCTGTTCCATGACATCCACCTCCGAGCTCAATATCATCATCTCACTCCGAGGAGCAGGTGTAGAGATGAAGCTTTTCGAAGGGATGCGATGGGAACCTGTACCTCAAATAATCTTTAGGCGCAGGTTCACCTTCTTGTCACTAGAGCTAGTTCGCCACTGCTCGTCACTCCTACACGCCAGCGAGGTGAGGCGAAGGTTCTTAGTCAAGTGATAATTGACGTAAAAGGCGAGGAGTCAAAGAACTCACCCTTTTTGGGTGTGTGCGCCACGATTCGCCGAGTGTACAAACGGAGTACAACTCTCTAAGAGAGTATCAAAGCGTGTGCAAATAAAGGAGTGATCCAGCGGCTTTCTGGCATGATTTCTGAGTGATTATTTGGTACTTCTTCTTGGTTTTTCTCCAGTCTCTCAACATTCGTATCTATCCCGAAACAACGGCATAGCTGAGCGCAGCCAGGAACAGGCCCCTGGGCCATAACGCGACTGAAAATTTCATAAAGGATCTGATTGGATCTAGCCCGACTGACGAGATTGACAGGGCAAGGATACCTTTGGATTCCGGAACCATTGCACAGTCTGAATTTGAGCAGCTGAAAGCAAAGACCCTGCAATAAGGTCCTATCGACGTCTATCGCTTGCGGAGCCGACCTGCTGGGCTTCACCCGACATTTCGACATGACGGAGGACAAAGTGGAACACAATGAACCATCCCAGACGATTCGAGAAAATCACGCTGCTGTGCTGCGTAGCCTTCCGTTTGAGAACGTGGACGATTTCGAAGCAGCGAGTCGAGGCTTTCTTGGGACTTTGGACGAACCAACCATCAAGGACGCAGACGGCAAAGTCATCTGGGATATAGCAAGTTACGACTTCCTTGAAGGTGACGCCCCGTTATCGGTGAACCCGAGTCTCTGGAGGCAATCACAACTTGTAGCCAAGCATGGGCTGTTTGAGGTTGTCGAGGGCCTGTACCAAGTCCGTGGATTCGACTTATCAGTAATGTCATTAGTAGAAACCGACTCTGGTGTCATCGTCATCGATCCCTTGATCTCTGCGGAGACTGCTGCGGCAGCTTTGGACCTCTACAGCGCGCATCGGGGCCAACGAAAAATTGTTGCGGTTATTTTTACTCACTCCCACGTCGACCATTTTGGTGGGGTACTCGGACTCGTCAACCCGTCCGAGGTTGAGGCTGGTTCGATCAAAATCATCGCTCCTGAAGGCTTTTTGGAGCATGCCATTGCGGAGAATGTGTATGCTGGCACCGCCATGGGACGACGTGCCGGTTATATGTATGGTGCCTCGCTCGAGCGCGGGCCCAAGGGGTCGGTCGGAGCAGGGCTGGGTCAGACGACTTCTACTGGGCATGCGGGCATCATTCCTCCAAGCCTGGAGATTCATGAAACCGGCGAGACTCTTGACATTGACGGCGTTGAGTTTGAGTTCCAAATGGCTCCAAGTACCGAAGCCCCCGCTGAAATGCATTTTTACATCCCCCGCTACCGAGCGCTGTGCATGGCTGAGAACGCTACGCACACTCAACATAACCTGCTAACGTTGCGCGGTGCTCTGGTGAGAGATCCACATGTATGGTCCCGATATCTGACGGAAGCTATTTCACGTTTCGGGGATCGCGCGGAGGTACTTTTTACATCGCATCATTGGCCAACGTGGGGCAGAGAAAGCATCCTACATTTGCTCAGCCTGCAGCGAGATCTCTATGGATATCTACATGATCAAACGCTGCGAATGCTCAATAAGGGACTCACCGGATCTGAAATCGCCGAGGACATCCAGTTACCACCAGCGTTGGACCGGGAATGGAGTAACCGCGGTTATTATGGGAGCGTTTCGCATAACGTTAAGGCGATTTATCAGCGGTATATGGGATGGTTTGACGGCAACCCTGCACGTTTATGGCCGCATCCGCCTAAAGAATTGGCTCAACGGTACGTGGCTGCCATCGGAGGAATCGATCGTGTAGTTGAAATCGCTCACGAAGCATACGATCAGGGCGATTATCGGTGGGCTGCAACATTGCTAGACCACGCAGTGTTCGTCGATCAAGATCACCCGGCCGCAGCCAAACTCTATGCCGATACCTTGGAGCAACTGGGGTATGGCTCTGAAAACGGCACATGGCGCAATTTCTTTCTGTCTGGAGCTTCCGAATTACGTAAGGGTAACTTCGGTACCCCCAACCACTGCTAATGCTCCAGCTATTCTGGAGCAACTGAGTCCAGAGCAGATATTTGATGCCATAGCGATCACCGTGGACGGGCCTCGTGCCTGGGACTTGGATCTTAGTTTTAGCGTTGACTTCAATGATGTCAATCGCAGTTTTCGGGTTACTTTGCGTAATGGGGTATTGATTTATGAGGAAGAAGAGGACAACGAATCCGAAGCGCAACTTCATCTGTCGTTATCCAAACTCCAGTTCCTCTCATTACTAGCCGGTGAGACCGAATTTGAAGGTATGTTCTTGAAAGGAAACCAGAACGTCCTAACGGAACTGACGTCAGTGCTTGATCCTGGAGATCCCAATTTCAATATTGTGATCTCCTGACGAAGCCCTGTAGCTGGCCTGTGCTGGGCGCAGGACTTGGCCTCTAGTCATCCCACGACCGCGACAGCCCGAACTAGCAGAAACTCCGTAGACAGCTACGATCGTTCCCTCTGAAACCACCGAGGCCGTGTGGGTTTATGCATGGAAAGATTCCCGCAGGCTGAGGCCATGATCGTCATGGGGACTACTCTCAGAACGGAGACAGTTGAGTACAACTTGTACAAGAAGTACAATTGATCTATGACATCTGTTACCCTCTCGCAGTTCCGAAATAATCAAAGCGACTACATCGCTGCTGCGCAGCGAGAGCCCGTTGAAATTACTTCTCGCGGTGCCACTCGGCGTGCCGTTCTGGTCTCCCCGGATTTATTCGATCGCGCAATGGCTGCACTGGAGGATCAGGAAGACATTCGTGCAGCGGCTGACGCTCGCAAAGATCCGGGTCCCACAGTTTCTCATGAGGAGCTGATCGCTGAGTTAGGGCTTTAATGACTAGAAGACTATGACATACGCAATCCGTTATCGACCACCTGCCCGGAAAGCGTTGAGCAAACTCGACAAGCCAGTAGCGCGCCGCCTACTAAACGCCATAGAAAAATTGACTAAGGATCACCGTCCACCCGGATGTATCCAACTACAAGGCGGTGCCGGAGAATTGCGCATCCGAGTTGGAGATTATCGCATTGTCTACGACGTGTACGACACTGAGCTTGTCATCTTAGTGCTACGCGTTGGACATCGTCGCGAAATATATCGTTGAGCTTCTAAGTGGGACGACGCGGACTTAATCCCCGTAGCAAAAAGGGGAACCTGCGCCTGAAGCAATCCTCACGCAACGGTTCCCCCCTTTTCGACAGGACGGCTAGTTCGCCACAGTAAACCGGGTTCCGGTGTGCTGAGGGTTTTCTGCCTCATCGATCAGGGCCACTGCGAAGTCTTCTGCGGTAATCGATGCGCCGGCGGGATAATCCATAGCAACGTTGTATTCACCGGTGCGCTCGCCGGGGGCTATTTCTGGGGCCGGAGCCAGCATGGTCCAGTTAAGGTCATCGGCCTGCTGGTACAGCTTGTGGACTTCGACGAAGGTTTGCGACTCGGGCTTGTACTCTTCTGGGAAACCTGGTGCATCGACCAACAAGGTGTTCTCATCAGCTTGCAGTGCACCTGCGCCGCCGACCACCAGGATACGGCCGGTTGGAGCGGCTTCGATGAGTGCTTTGTGGTTGGCGACGTCGTCGGCATAGGATCCCGTGCGGCCCGAGACCACGGCGATGATGGTCACATCGGTGTCCGGGTTATTGATGATCTCCACGACCTTTGCGGTGTCGGAAAAGTCCAGCGGATTCTCACCATTGCGGGAATATCCGGTGACCTGGTGGCCGCGGCTGGTGGCTTCTGCGATGGCGCGCGAACCGACCATGCCGGTGTCTCCGAGTACTGCGATCTGCATTATGTCCTCCATGAATCGAGTTGGTAACATGCTCTTCGGACACTACGGTAACCAAGAGTAACCGGATACCTCAACGTAACTAGAGGGGACCTGCAATAATGACTCAATCGCCACAACTGTCCTTTGATACCAGCGTTGACGGCTGCCCTTCGCGCAGTGTGCTGCGCCATGCGACCGACCGCTGGACACCACACATTGTCCCGGTGTTAGCCAATGGGCCGCTGCGGTTTACCCAGCTGAAGAAATCGGTGGCCGGCATCTCGTCAAAAGTGCTTACCGAAACCCTGCGCTCGCTGCAGCGCGACGGACTGGTTTCACGCCACGTCGATGCAGCCCAGATGCCGGTGCGGGTCGACTATGAGCTGACCGATTTGGGCCGCACCCTGATTCTGCCGCTTGGCGCACTGCGCACCTGGGCCGAAACTTACGCGGGTGATGTGCTGGCATCTCGCGAACGCTTTGACACCGCTCACGACTCGGTGTGATGCCCGGGGTTGAGCCGTACGCTATCAACTGTTTATCAAAATGTAACCCGGCTTTTGCCTCGCGAATCTTCCTGTAGCACCCGTGCCCCCGTAGATTGAGAAGTGTCAGAACAACCTGACCGGAAGGCCCAAAGGTTTATGCCAAGGCAGACGAGGGGCCGGTACGGTTCCTGGCTGCCAGCAAGGCTCAGGGCCGACCGAGACCAAGCCCACCCGCGAATCGATGTGAAGACGGGCTGGCACCCGCTCCAAAACCACTGGGCGCTGACGCTGAATTCGACCTTGGGGAAGAGTTTCGAATCCGATGCACTCGTCCACAGTTTTGGCACCGGACCTGCCGCCGTCTTCGGTCTGGAGACACCGTGGCCCCGCTCAATACACCAACTGGCATTCCTGAAGACGAAGTTGACGCCGCCGTAAAAACGGCCGTGGCGCAAAAGTCTTATGTCATCGACACTTCCGTGCTGTTATCGGACCCCAAGGCCATCCTGCGCTTTGCCGAACACGAAGTGATCATCCCCATCGTCGTCATCACCGAGTTAGAAAAGAAACGCCACGACTCAGAACTGGGCTACTACGCCCGCTCCGCGCTGCGCCTACTCGACGATCTGCGCATCCGCCACGGCTCGCTGAACCAGCCGATCTCACTGAACGACGACGGCGGCCACCTCCTAGTGGAACTGAACCACATCACCGAAACCGTGCTGCCGGCAGGCTTCCGCCAGGGCGACAACGACTCGCGCATTCTGGCGGTGGCCAAGAACTTCGCCGACGAAGGCCGCACCGTCACCGTGGTTTCCAAGGACCTGCCCATGCGCGTCAAGGCCGCAGCCATGGGTCTGGACGCCGATGAGTACCGCAACGAGTGGGTCACCGATTCCGGATGGACCGGCCTGGCCGAGATTGAAGCCACCGAAGAGCAGGTCGCCAATCTCTACGATGGCGAGCACATTGAGCTCGACGACGCCACCGACCTGCCCACCAACACGGGGCTGATCATCTCATCGTCCAAAGGATCGGCCCTGGGCCGGGTCAAAACGGATGCAACGTCGAACAAATATGTTGAGGTTGTGCGTGGCAACCGAGAAGTCTTCGGTGTCCACGGCAGGTCGGCCGAACAGCGCCTAGCCATCGACATGCTGCTAGACCGCAACATCGACATCGTGTCCATGGGTGGTCGCGCCGGGACCGGCAAATCCGCACTGGCCCTGTGCGCCGGCCTGGAAACCGTGCTGGAACGCCGCGAACACAAGAAAATTATCGTGTTCCGCCCGCTCTACGCCGTCGGGGGTCAAGAACTCGGCTACCTGCCCGGCACCGAAGAAGAAAAAATGAACCCCTGGGCCCAGGCGGTCTTCGATACCCTGGGTGCGTTGGTCAGCGAGAACGTGCTCAAAGAGGTCATGGCGCGAGGCCTGCTCGAAGTCCTGCCGCTTACCCACATTCGCGGCCGCAGTCTCCACGACGCCTGGGTGATCGTGGACGAAGCCCAGTCCCTGGAGAAAAACGTGCTGCTGACGGTGATGTCGCGCATGGGCCAGAACTCGAAAATTGTCCTCACCCACGACGTCGCCCAGCGCGATAACCTGCGAGTCGGTCGGCATGACGGCGTTGGTGCCGTAGTCGAAATCCTCAAGGGCAACCCGCTGTTCGGACACGTGACGCTCACCCGATCCGAGCGCAGCCGCATCGCCGCCCTGGTCACCGAACTCCTCGAAGAACCCTAAACCGCAACCGTGAACCTACGCCCACCGAGGCAACCCGAGCCGGGCGTGCACCGCATTTGCTGCGTGCACGGCCGGTTCGCCGTCGGGCTCCGGTAGGCCCGCCCAGCGCAGCGCGCAGCGGTGCGGTGAGATTTCCGACGGCGCTCGCAGAGCACAGTTCCCACGGATCGTGGTACACAGGTGTCCCCCACAGAATCCCGGCACGTTGGTGAAACGCCGTCCACCGTCCAGTTACACTTTCTAGCCACGGTGTCCGATCCGCTTCGGCCAGCCGCCCCCCACCTCGACGGAAGCCGAAAACCAGTCATGATGAGTTAGCCGCATCGGATGCGGGGTGTCGAACCGATACTTCCAGTGGGATCCGTCGGCAGAAACATGTGAGGATGACCGTTGATAGGGCAGCCCAATGCTGCGTGCTGCAGCACTGAAACTCAATCGCGGTACCAATAACCCCAGAAACCAAATGCCGTCGCGCCCGTGGGCCGTGCGCACATACGTCCGAATATTCAGCTCCGGAAACGACCGCCAACTCGGTAGCGCCGGGAGTCCAGGCAGGCGGATGTCGGTCATGCGAAATGGTGTAATACCGACCCAGGTTTTGCCGTCCCACTGTTGAACGGTGAGTCCATTGGGTACTAACGCTTGGATGGTCGCCGGAGCATAGGCCCAGTGCAGGAACGTGAGGTACTTCCAGGTTTGGAAGTTCACCGGGAACCGGACAAATCGATCGGGAATGCGTCCGCTCATCACTGGCTCCTTACCGGGTCCGAGTGGTCGTACACTACGTACCCCAGCCTAGCTAGGAGCCATTGGTACTGCTATTGATTTCTGTAGACGTCGTCGACATTTTCTTCGGGCACATACTCATCGCCGGGGAAGCGTTCACCGTCTTTGCGACCTTCGTTGGCTTCACGCTTCAGTTCGATAGCATCGCCAGGCGCACACTTAGCGATCGCTCCAATCCGATAGGTCTCACCTGCCGCATCGGTGCTGAAAGAGGCTCGTAGTACGGGTCCACCTGTGCCGTAGACGACTGGCGATCCGCCGTGGTCTACTACGCGGGTTGAAGTTCCTAGCGATTCCCAATATTCGACGATTTTTTGAGCGTCAGCCGCGGGATCATCTGAGCGTTCTGGGGACCACAACTTAAACGTGTAAGCGGCACCCTCCTCACCATTGTCCAAAGTGCACCCTTGTGGCGATGCTGTGCCAGTGTTAGCTTCCCAATTCCCAGCGGTTAATTGCTCAGTGGTATCCACCACGAAGCTGACAACAACATCGCGCTGTTCGATGACATCCATGACGGATTCTTGATTCGAAGCTGCGGTGCAACCGGTGGCCAACAGCAACGTCGTCAGCATACCCGCCCCCATAGCAGTGCAGCGCAGTGAGCTTGCAAGCAGGAGGCTTCTTGGAGAATTCTTGCGATGGGTCATTTATGTTCTTCGCTGACGTTTTCTTTAGGCACGTACTCATTGCCGGGGAACCGCTCGCCGTTTTTGCGGCGTTTATTAAATTCGGTCTTGAGTTTCGCTGCATCACCTGGGGCACAGTAGGCACTTGCTCCGACCTGATAATGGTCTTCGGCGGCATTGGTTGCAAAACTGGCGCGTTGCACCGGGCCCCCGGTGGGATATACCGCAGGATAGCCGCCGTGATCCACCACGCGGGTTTCCATCCCGAGCGATTCCCAGTATTTGACGATGCGCTGTGCGTTTTCCTGGTGCTCTGTCCCCGGTTCAGCCCACAGTGTGAATTGGTACGCTGCGCCTTCGTCCCCGTTGTCGAGGGTGCAGGCTTGAGCGCGGGCGGCACCGTGACTGGCCTTCCACCCGTCAATATCCAAGACCTCGGTGGTGTCAATGACGAATTTCACCACAGCATCACGCTGTTCGATGACGTCCACAACAGATTCCTGGCTCGTTGCGGTGCAACTCGTCGTCAAGAGCAATGTCGCCAGCAGACCAGCGCTCATAGCAGTGCGGCGCAGGGAGGTGGCTAGTAGGATTCTCGGATTCTTTCGAGTGGTCGTCACTTATATTCGTCGCTAATGTGTTCTTCGGGAACGTACTCATCGCCGGGGAACCGCTCGCCATTTTTGCGGCGTTCATTAAATTCAGTCTTGAGTTTCGCTGTATCACCCGGGGCACAGTGCGAGACGGCGAGCACGCGATAGCTTTCACCGGCAGCCATGGTGTCGAAGGTGGCGTGTTGGACGGGGCCGCCGGTGCCATACACCACGGGGTAACCACCGTGATCCTCGATACGGGTGTCCATTCCAAGGGATTCCCAGTATTCGACGATGTGCTGGGCGCTGGCTTCATGGTCTGTTCCTGAATCAGCCCACAGACTGAATTTATATGCTGCACCTTCAGTGCCGTCCATCATGGTGCATCTTTCGGAGGTGGCAGCACCGTGGCTGGCTTCCCAGCCTTCGACCTCGAGTTGGTCCGTGGTCTCAATGACGAGATTGACAACAACATCGCGGTGTTCGACGGCATCCTTGCCAGATTGTTGAGCTGTCGTCAGAGCACAGCCTGTCGCAATAAGTGCCGTCGTGATTAACGTAGTACTCAACACTGTTTTTTGACGGTAGGTTTGCAACACTCTTCTCCCCAATCGTCGACGCAGCTGGTCGCTCTGGACAGCTGGCGATTCATTACTGAGCAAGACTTTCGTCTGGTACGTACTCATCGCCTGGGAACCGCTCGCCGTTGTTGCGGCGCTCGATATACTCCATTTTGAGTTCTCCAGCATTGCCCGGGGCACAGTGTGCAACCGCCCCCACCCGGTAGGTTTCGCCGGCCGCATCGGTGGTAAAGCTGGCCCGTTCGACAGGACCGCCGGTTGCATAAACGGTGGGATACCCGCCGTGATCCACCACGCGGGCCTCCATGCCCAACGACTCCCAGTACTCCACTACCTGCTGTGCGTCTACCTCGTGTGCGGTCCCCCGGTCTGCTGACAGGTCGAAATGATATGCCGCACCTTCCTCCCCGTCCTGGCCGTTGCAACCTTGCGCACTGGCCACACCGTGACGGGCCTCCCATCCCTCGACGTCGAGTTGTTCAGTGGTGTTGATGACGAAGTTCACCACGGCATCGCGCTGTTCAATAACATCCATGACGGGCTCCTGGGTCGAAGTTGCTGTGCACCCTGTAGAGAGAAATATCGCGGAGATGAGACAACTCACGGAGATCACCAGAGGACGATAGCGTGGCTGACTTCGCGGTGACGAGTTTTTACGGGACATATAGTGCTCCTGGACCAAGCAATGACCGTTGAAACAGCGTAAGTCCCTTCTCAACGTGTTCGCTCTTTTTTCCGGTTCGCCTCGCAGAATGTAGCCGATATTGCGGAGGGATTCGGAATGCCGCTCATAATAGCCGGTGACGTCGTCGTCGCGCGCACTGTGGGTAGTCACCGGATCTCCTACCCCTTCTGCCTCAGAGTCAGTCCCGAAGGTAATCGCATCAAAATCATCATCTATGGGGTTGACACCGTGACCAGAACTGAAATCGCGTCCCATCCATGCCCACTGATCACCCCCGTCGCTATCGATGTACGGGTAGACATCTCTGGCGTGCCCGGCGTAGACCGTGTCGGCGTTCAGCTCGTCGGCATTGCGAATGTGATCTGGCAGTCCCGCAGAGCCCACCAGTATCAGGTTGTCAACGGCAATGTCGGGTTGCGACATGGCGAAAGCTGCCGTCGTCGTCCCATATGAATGTGCCATAACGTTTACTTGGGGATCATCCGGGCCTCGGACGGCGTCCAGCCCCCGAAGCGCCTTGGTCAGGTTATCTCCCCCGGCTTGGCCCTTGTCATTGTGTAAAACACCCAACGAGCCTGGTGGAGACACCGGGGCTTCATAGCCTATCCAAGCCACAGTGGCCGCGTCGCCTCCGGCATGAACTTCATCGTGAATGTTCTGGGTGGAGTCCGTCCAGCTTTCCATAGTTTTTGTACTGCTGTTTATACCTGCAACCGAGTACGTGACATTCGTAGAGGTGTCTAGATCACCGATGGAGACTGCAGCGAGTGGAGGGTGATCATTCGTCAACGAGATCAATTGTCGTGGCGCCTGACCACCCTCAGCCTGAGCCGAGCGATAGATTTGCTCGAGTATTTCTAATTGTGCGTTGAGTTCTCGTTCTTTGGCGAAGACTGGCAGAAGCACAGACTGCGGACGAGTCGGAGAGTGACCAGCATTCTGTAGAGCTTCTCGCCGATCGGAGGCGAGAGCGCTCAGCTGTGCGTTCAGATCCCGGATGTTTCGTTTGAGTACTCGTTCGTTCGCACTGTGACGGATGTGGTAGGGAATCCCTTCGAGATTGCCGAAGACTTCTGGCAGTGTTTCCCACAGTACTGTTTGTTGATTGGATGCAGGCGTTTCGGCTAGCCGGTGCCACCATGCATTAATGGTCCCAGGGTCCATCAGCTGCAGCTGATGGGTCAAAGCCGGTGAGCTGTTCATGAGCTTTGCCAGTTGCGTACGGTCAGCGGTCGCCAGCGTTTGTAGCAGCTGGGTGTTACTCATCGCTGTGGTATGAAGTGCCGGAGCAAGTGCGTCGAGCATGTCATTGGAGAGTTCACCGGTGCCAGCCACTTCGAACGCATCGGCGATTTGGCTGATCCAACGAGCCTCCAGTCTGGCATGTTCGAGGTACTGGGCAAGCGCATCGAATAGTGTGAACGTCTCGATGATGACCCACGAACAGTTACTGAGAAAACTGGGCCACGCCGTCCGCAGGGTTTCTAGCTCTTCTTCGACGATGCCATGGCAGCGTTCGGCAATTGCCACGAAGCTACGGAGGTTTGACGGTGATGCCGAGCTGACGGCGTCAGCGCTACCCGAGCTCACGCGGTCCCGGTCCCGAACCGCCACCTCCGACTGGATCGTGGGACGCCGGGTGGGCGTCTGCGATGGTTTCGACCACATGAGCCCGCCGTATTGTGGGTCCGTGAACGACCTCCACCATGCGGGGTCAGAATCTGCATCCGCTTGCCACACGGCGTAGCGCTGCTCCCAATCAGTCACAGCGGCTAAACGTTCTTCTTCTGCTCTGGCGTCTTCCTGAGCGTACTGGACTTGTCGGAGTACATTTAGCAGGTGGAAACAGACCTCGGAGCGGTCGCGTTGTTCACTCGATGCATTGCTACTGAATAACCTTGAGTACGCGCCATCGAATTCATCCTTTGCGGTGTCGACGGCGTCAGACCACGGCATGCTTTGATGATGAACCCGCTCATCGGCAGATTCTAACGCGCTGATGAGAGCCTGAGCAGTGGCATGGTCAAAGGCTATAGATCCCACCCAGATGCACCTCGAAATACCTAGTCAACACAACTCAAAACAGTCCTATTCCACAGACTGCTCCAAGGTGGCGTCAAGGTCCTGAGGCTCGAAAGTTGAAAGTTCACGTAGTGGGAACCCGGCGTCGTCGTTGGAGATAGTGTGCAGCGGCCCACGCGAGTTTAGTTTTTGACCGGGGCTCCGCTATAATGGCGAGGTTGCTGTCTTGACTCCAGATGGGTTGAGACGCTTGCACTAAGAACCTCCTGTTACGGAAATCCCGTGACCACCAGTCCAGAGGAGGTGGGTTCGCATGCGTGCATATGAACTAATGGTGATGCTCGATCCAGAACTAGACGAGCGTACTGTTGAACCAACTTTGCGTAAATACCTTGACACCGTGATCAAGGATGGCGGAACCGTTGACGAACTCGATGTTTGGGGTCGTCGTCGCCTAGCTTACGAAATCCAGAAGAAAAACGAGGCAATCTACGCCGTCGTCAATTTCAACACTACTCCTGAGCAGGCTCAGGAACTGGATCGCCAGCTGGGTCTAAACGAGTCCGTTATGCGCACCAAGATCATCCGTCCGGAAGATCAGAAAATTACCCTCTAAGTTTTAGTACCACGACCTGCTACTTGCATTAGGAGCGCTTCATGGCCGGAGAACCATATATCACTGTGGTAGGCAACCTCGCTGGTGATCCTGAACTGCGGTTTACCGCATCGGGTCACGCGGTTGCTAACTTTACGATTGCTCAAACTCCACGATCGTTTAATCGCGAATCCAACCAGTGGGTGGACGATGAAACCCTGTGGGTGCGTGCTTCCGTATGGCGTGAAGCGGCCGAAAACGTAGCAGAAACGCTGACCAAGGGTATGCGCGTTATTGCGCACGGTCGGTTGAAGGCTCGCTCATTCGAGACCAAAGATGGTCAACAGCGGACCAACTGGGAACTCGAAGTAGACGAGATTGGCCCATCGTTGCGCTGGGCTACTGCACAGGTCAACCGTGCACCACGTTCTGGTGGTGGCGGCGGATTTGGCGGCGGTGGCGGCCAGCAGCAAGGCGGCTCCGGTGGAAACTGGGGTGGCGGCGCACCAGCCGGAGGCGGCTGGGGTGCACCAGGCGGCGGTCAGTCTGCACCGAGCAACGATCCGTGGGGTGGCGGTGGATCAGCCGGATCTTGGGATCAGGGCAACGATTCCCCACCACCGTTCTAAAACAAAAATATTCATTAACGACCATCCCGCTTATTTTAGCGGGCTCCAGGTTACAGCTATAAAGGAGCACCAAGATGGCTAAGGCAGAAGTTCGTAAGCCGAAACCAAAACCGAATCCGCTCAAAACAGCGGAAATCGAATACGTCGATTACAAAGACGTTGCTTTGCTACGCAAATTCATCTCCGACCGCGGCAAGATTCGTGCCCGCCGCGTTACCGGTGTCACCGTCCAACAGCAGCGTAAAATCGCGCAGGCTATCAAAAATGCCCGCGAAATGGCGCTGCTGCCGTACTCCGGTTCCGGCCGCTAAACGCTGATCAAGGGAGAGAGATCATGGCAAATCAAAAAGTCATTTTGACCCAGGAGATCCCGAACCTCGGTTCGGCCGGCGACGTCGTCGAAGTACGTAACGGTTACGCTCGCAACTACTTGATCCCACGCGGCGAAGCCGTTCGTTGGACCCGTGGTGCGCAGCAAGAAGTTGAAACCCTGCGCGCAGCCTCCGCTGCTCGCACGGCACGCACCCTGGAAGCCGCACAGGCCCAGGCTGCACAGCTGGCAGAAGCACCAATTTCCATTCAGATGCAGGCCGGTGACAACGGACGCCTCTTCGGTTCCGTGACCACCGCTTCCATCGCTGAAGCAATCAAAGAAGCCGGTAAGGGCGACGTTGATCGTCGTTCCATCATCGGCGCCGGTGACATCCGCGCACTGGGTACCTACCCAATCCAGATCCGTCTGCACGAAGACGTTCTGGCTGAAGCACGCGTGTCTGTCATTCCAGCACCGAAGAAATAAGCTTCTTCACGCTCATCCGGGGCGGATCCTCTTCTCTGAGGGTCCGCCCCGGATGTGTTTAACGACAATGATTACAGATGCCTACAAGGCGTTTCCGCGAGGCCAGCACTGCTAGGGAACCGGCCCCGTAAACGTTGTAGGCATACAAAAACGGCGGGGTCCGACACAATATCTGTTGATATCGTGCGGTATCCCCGCCGTTAGTGCAAAAAGTTTTAGAGGCCGCGAATGTTCGACGCCTGTGGACCTTTTTGACCCTGCTCAATGTCGAATTCGACCTTCTGATCTTCTTCCAGGTTGCGGTGACCGGAACCCTGGATAGCAGAGAAGTGTGCGAAGACATCGGCGGAGCCGTCATCTGGAGCGATGAAGCCGTAGCCCTTGTCAGAGTTGAACCATTTTACTGTGCCTGTGGCCATAACGTTATTCCTTATTTCTTAGTTCTGGACCACCGGTGTGATCCTTGTACCCGCGATGACGTTGTCAAAGCGGAATTTTTGGGGGTCAAATAGTACCCCGGCGCATTGCCGCGGGTGCGGTAACGTGCGGTAGTTGATGGAGCGGAGGAGAATACGAGAGATCGGATATCAATCAGCGGTGAATTCACGCAAGATTATGATTCGCGATGAGTGCAACACGGCCAGAAGGGCGGTGTTAGAGGTAATGCAGTGGTGAAGATAAAACCCAATTCGTTCAAAAGTCGTACGTCCCGGGGATCCGGGGCTATTCATGCGTGATCCAAGGAACACGACCGCTTATCATCGTACAGGGTAAAAACCATCTAGTGAAGATACAAGCGACTTGAATGCTAAAAGTAATCTTAGACGCTGGGCTGACAATTACCTAATCGGCCAAAATGCGCCGCCGGATGGAGGCTAAGAATAATGTAACTGTTCGCGGCGAGGCCTCTTTGGAGTGTTCGTTGCTATGGCGAGGTCAGTCTGATATCAGACGTGTGTTCGGATAAGTTTGCGTAGATAATCCGTGATAAGAGTGAGATTGCGACTGGCTTTGCCACTCTGGAGTCTTGCAAGAGTTATCTGACGGAAGCCGGTCTCAAAGTTCAGTCGACGGTGCACCATGCGATGTCCTTCGACACTTTGATCACCGTAGGGCTTGATTCCGGAAATCGCCAAGCCTAGTCCTCGGGCGACGAGTGCACGCATCGTCTCGTTTGACTTCGTCGTCAACGCAGGAGGCGAGTCGTCGCCAGCCGATTGGTAAATGCGCTCAACAAGGTGCGTCATAGGTGCCATATCAAGCAGAATATATGGATGCCCTGATAGGTCAATTGGATCGATCTCTTCCTTGTCCTGGAGTTCGTGACCTTCTGGCATGATCACGTACAGCGGCTGCGTCCCAATATCAGTGAAGACAAGATCACCCGACAGATACTCCTGGTAACCAAGAATCGCCTCAACCTCCCCGCGTCTTAGCGAGGCGTCGATTTCAACGTAGTTGCCTTCTATAACCCGCAGTTCGATCTCAGGATATTCGTCCTTGAGATACTGCGCTAATGGCGGCAGTAATGGAACGGACAAAGCGTGAAGGCACCCGATAGTTACCTCACCGCCGATGGTGTCTCCCATATTCTTGGCGTTGTTTTCGAGTTCACGCAATTGCCGTAAGACCTTATTGATCGTTTCATTCACGCTCCGACCAGCGTTTGAGAGAACAAGATTCTTTGCTTTTTCCCGAACAAAGAGTTGCACGCCTAATGAGTCTTCCAACTGGCGGATTGCAGAAGAGAGTCCTGCTTGAGATACGTGACAAGCGCGAGCAGCTTCGGTCGCGCTCCCATGCTCAACGATCGCTTGAAAATACTCCAGCTGACGAATTGTCAGGTTGATCATCCAACAATGATCCTCTCGAATTATTCATAGGTGACGGCCGTACAGCATCGACAGCGATCTCGTCTAAATCACGAGCAATAATGAGCTCCCCTTCGAAGTGTACGCCAGCTTCCATCCAATCGGTGCGAGGGGCGGAAGCCGGAGCAAAATGGTGCAGAACCAATTTGTTAACACCAGCCCGCTGAGCAATCAGACCCGCGTCGGCAGGCGTGGTATGTGCTCGCTCGTGATGGTCCATAATGGCTTGAACAAGTTGAGGGTCGCCCACTTCCTTCTCAGTTCTGGCGCGAATTGGCTCGAGACTGATGACTTCGTGGAACAGAATATCGCACCCTTGAGCAATCCGAATGGTGTTGTCGCAGTACCCGGTATCTCCCGAAATGACGACCGAGCCATATTGGGAATCAAACCGAAATGCAAATGCAGGAGCGGTGGGATGATGATTGACCAAAATCGCCGATACCACCACGCGCTCATCTTCGTAGACCTTAAACGGTTCCATGGGTGGCGCAACGTTGGTGTCAGGATCGAAACCGATGTCTGTTGGAATTTCGATGTCGAAAGCCGGGAACTTCGCGGTTTGAGGCTGGGAGCCATAATCTCGAGCCCGGTCATTCAGATCGTGTGCGTAGGCTGAAAAAAGCCTGCGAATAGTTTCTTTGATGCCGGGGGTGGGGTCATGCGGATCGATGACCTCTGGCTCAGTGTCTGCCTGGTCCGTCAGGGGAGCAAGTTTTCCACGGTCTCCAGGGCCGTAGATTTCTATACGTTCGATATCGCGATGGGAAAATAGCAGCAGGCCAGGTAGATCCACTGTGTGGTCGGAATGCATGTGCGTTACAAATAGTGCGCGAACATTCGAGAAATCCAGCCCGGCTTTACGCACCTGCCTACCAGCCCCATAGCCAAAATCGACGAGATAAACCGCCCCATCGACGACGACGGCTGTCGCAGTACCGGCGTCAAAGCCGCTTCGCCCCCACCACTTAGGGCCACCAGCTGTGCCAAGTGCAACAGCATACATACCTGGTGAGTCGTTTTCTCGTCTCTGCACAGTCACCGACAACCTCCCGAATCAAAATGTGTGTTCCAACACATCATGGCTGACAGGAAGGGCATGCTCAATCAGCAAAAAGTTATGGCAAGCATAACTATTATGTGATTTTCAATAGTTGATGAATTCCATAACATCGAGACAAGTGAGATTCGCATCACAACTTTGAAGGTGGATAATAAAATGAAGTCGTATTTGCATAAGAGCCTATGGGTAACAGCTCTAACAGGGGCGCTCGCCTTGACCGCCTGTGGTGACGGCGACGGAGATGCCGCAGATACTGCAGCGGCAGATACCATGACAATTCGGATGGCCACCGATGGTACCGCCACCGGCTCAGCTGTTTCATTAGGGGTAGAGCAAGGTTTCTTTGAAGAAGAAGGTCTAAACGTTGAGCTCTCCGCAAGTGCTAACCCTCCAGCAGCTGTCGCAGCATTGCAAAGTAACGAACTGGACGTTGCTTCTATTCCGGTGATCCCTGCCCTGAACGCCCAAAGCCAATCGATCAACATTAAGTCCATCGCGCCAGCAGCCGGATTCCCAGATGACCCAGAAACCGCTCATGATTATGATGTCCAAGCAGTCATGGTCATGCCCGATAGTGGGATTGAATCCCCCGCAGACCTGGAAGGCAAAAATGTCGGCGTTCCAGCACGTCAGGCAATTTTTGAAGCCTTCATTATCGATGCAATGAAAAGCGAAGGCGCCGATCCAGACAAGGTTGAATGGATCGCACTGGATTTCACCTCACAGATTGAGTCACTGCGAACGGGACGAATTGACGCAGCAGCTGTACCGCTGCCATTTACCGTCGAAGCTGAAGAAAACGGGGCAACTGTCTTGTGGCGTCCAGGTTTGGAGTTCTACGAAAGTGGCCAGACCAGTACCTGGTTGGTCAGCCCTGAAGTACAAGAAAACACCGAGCTGGTGGCGAAACTGCAGCGTGCCATCCGGAAGTCGAATGAGTATGCCAATGAGAACACAGACGCTGCTATTGATGCTGGGTCTGAACTGACCGGAATTGATCCAGAATTGTTGCGCGCAAGCGAACAATTCAATTATTTCCCCTCAGAAGTCGACGTTGATGCACTGAAACTGGCCAACGACAAGCTCGTCGACATGGACTTCATCAACCAATCGGTCAATGTCGACGACTTTGTCATACTCCCAACGGAGTGACTCACAATTTAGTTCTGAAGCAACGTGATGGTGGTGGATTTCTATGCGTAAATATGTGCTTGGCATTGTCGGAATAGTCGGTGCCGTGTTGACCTGGCAGTTACTCTATGTCGGGCCGTTGCGCGACACACCACTCCCAGCACCAACTGAAACCGCTCAAGCCGCACTCGCTTTACTAGCTAGCGGTGCCTTCTGGTCGGCTCTGTGGGTCACTATTGAAATTGCAGTCGTTGGATTCGTTGCGGCAGCGATCGTCGGCATCATTATCGGTTTGCTGTGTGGCTGGTACCCGACAATTGGCAACGCGTTTAAGATCATCGTGGAGTTTCTCAAACCAATTCCCCCTATCGTCATCTTGCCACTAGCAATCCTGGTATTTGGACCAACCGAAGAAATGGGCAGATTCTTGGTCTTCTACGGCTGTGTCCTGCCTATCCTGTATCAAACCACCAACGGTGTTCGTGAAACCGATCCGATAGCCATTGAAACCAGTCGGTCCTACAGCATTCCTCAATACGACATTTTGTTGCGGGTCGTGCTGCCTTCCACATCAGCCTTCATTGCCACTGCTATCCGAATTGCCATACCTGTGTCGCTTATCGTCACGGTTGTGGCAGGTCTAGTCGGTGGGGGACCAGGTTTGGGGCAATTGATCCAACAGTCCTCGCAAAGTACAGCATCCGCGTCCACGCTTTACGCACTAGTTATTCTGCTGGGTCTGGTGGGACTTGCTGCTCAGCTGCTGAGCGAAAAAGTCGAGAATGCTGTGTTGCACTGGCACCCGTCACATCGAAAGGTAGCGAACTAGATGACCGTACAGACAAAAAAGTCGGCGAATGGTTCGAAGCGTTCACTCGGCTGGCTCATCCAGATCGGTGTGCCGGTCCTGTTGCTAATCGCCTGGTGGTTCTGGTCAGATGCTCAAAATAGTGCTTTCTTTCCATCGCTGCGTGATATTTTGGTCGAGTTCCAAGCGTTGTGGCTATTTGACCATTTCTTGAGCGACGTCGTGCCAAGCCTCGTGACCCTGGCGGTTGGCTTTTCGATCGCAGTCGTATTGGGGGTGGTCACAGGTCTTTTGTTTGCGCTATTCCCGCCGCTTGCGGAATTATTTTCGCCAGCGATTCATCTCTACCGCGCGATCCCATCGGTCGCCGTCGTGCCGGTTTTCATCAGCTTATTTGGTTTTGGCGATGAGGTGCGTTTGATGATCATTGTGCTGGCAGCGTTTCCACCAACCTGGATTGCAACCATTGACGGTGTGCGAGCAGTAGAGCCGCAGCTTCTCGAGATGGCACGCGTGTACCGTATTACCCCACTGGAACGGGTTTTAGGCATCCAATTGCCCGGAGCTCTGCCACAGATCTTTTCGGGTTTGCAGGTGAGTCTGCAGTTCTCCTTCGTGGTGCTTATTGCTACAGAAATGCTTGGCGCCTCCCGGGGAATCGGTGCGATGACCATTCTGGCCCAACAAAGTTTCATGAGCGTCAGCATGTGGGCGGGCATCATTTTGCTTGGCATTATTGGCTTCGGTGCGAATTTTATCCTCGAGATGATTCGCAAGCCGTTACTGCGTTGGTATGACAAGTCTCGGGCAGTCCAGCTGGCTGAATAGGCTGTTCGTTTTAATTCTTAGGAGTTTCCATGAGTGAAAATACCCCATTACTGGCTGTGCGAGACGTTTCGAAACGTTATGGTTCCGGCCCAGAAATCATCACGGACTTGAATTTGGACGTCTATGACGGGGAGATCGTCTGTCTTGTTGGTCCTTCCGGCGTCGGAAAAACTACCCTGTTAAAATCTCTGGCCGGGCTGCACCCGATCACGACAGGCACCATCCACATCGGTGATCGCATAGTGAATGGGCCGCCCGAAGAACTGGCCCTAGTATTTCAGGATTACAGCAGGTCCCTTATGCCGTGGCTGACGGTGCGGAAGAATATTGCTTTCCCGCTACGACACCTCAAATTGTCTAAAAACGAGATACGACGCCGTATCACTGCAGCACTGACAGAAGTGGGATTGCCGGACGCTGGTGACAAATATCCGTGGGAACTGTCCGGTGGGATGCAACAGCGCGTAGCGATAGCACGTGCTCTAGCGTATAAGCCCGGCATCTTGATCATGGACGAACCATTTGCTTCCGTTGATGCTCAGACGCGTTTTGAACTTGAAGACCTGACACGAAAGATTCGTAATGATCTTGGTATGACCATCGTGGTTGTTACGCACGACATTGACGAGGCCGTGTATTTGGCCGATCGGGTCGTGGTATTGGGCGGTAAACCAGCAAGTGTCATCACAACACTGGACGTTCCGCTGTGTAGAAATCGCGACCAGGTTGCTACGCGCAATGAGTCCCAGTTTGCCGAGTTGCGTACAGAGGTCTTGCAATTGATCCGCACAGCTACAGAACAGATGACGCAGCCGGTTGCGTGAGGTGTGTGAGGGGCATGATATTACGCAGTTAGACGTCTAGGGCAGCTACCAAGTCGGAGACAAATTCGTCTCGCTGGGCAGGTGTTAACTGATGAATTGTGACTCGAATGTGGTTTACGGCGTCGTCGGTACTGTCGAGAGAGAATTCGGCACCATCTCGCACTAACCAGCCGCGTGCGGCCAAGGCCTCAACCACTGGAGCTGCCTTTTCATGAAGGTTGATCCAGACATTGACCCCGTCAGCGGAGGTGGCTGATATTTTCGACGTTGCTAGCGCCTCAATGAGCTGCGCATTGGCGCGAGCATATTCCTGCGAGGCATGCGCTAACTGTGCGGGAGTATCGGGGTGGGTTGTCAACAGGTAGGTGAGGCGTTGTAAGAGGTGGGAGACCCACATGGCCCCGGAGCGAATGTGTGAGGCAAGGCGGGATGCGGTGAGTTTGTCCGATCCGACAATGCCCACACGCAGATCTGGTCCAAGCGACTTCGACACCGAACGCACAAGCGCCCATCGGGGGTGGTTTGCGGGGATGATCGAGCGATAGGAGTGGTTGGAAACCTGCCAGAAATGGTCATCTTCGATAATCAAGACGTGTGGATGATCCGCCAGTAATGCCGACAGGTCTTGAGCGCGCGCTGCTGAGATCACAGCTCCGGTGGGGTTGTGGGCTCGCGGTGTAACCACGAGTGCACGGATACCCTCGTCCAATGCGTTCTGGAGCCCTTCAACGGTGAGCCCTTCTGCATCGACTGGCATAGGTATTGGACGGTAGCCGGCGGCTTGGGCCGTTTGAATAGTGGTGAGGAAGCAGGGCTGTTCAAAACCCACAGCATCTCCGATGGTTAATGAGTCCGCCAGGAGTCGTTGGACTGCATCAGCCGAGCCGGCAGTGATGGTGAGTTCGGCTTCGCCAACGTCCTGTACGAGCATCTCGCGCGCCCACTGCGCCAAATCTGGGTCGATGACGGGTTGACCATAAAGCACCGGTTCGTCGGCTGCTAATTGCGCTAACGCTTGGCCTGCAGCAGGTAGCAGTGCTGGGTCTGGGTTCCCCGAAGCGATATCGACGAGTCCGGTTACATTTGAAAAGCCTTCTTGGGGGAGTGGCTGTAGGTCAACGATTTTTGTTCCGGCACGTCCGCGTGTCACGGCCACCCCGGCTTGGACGAGTAATCCATATGCGGCGACGACGGTATTTCGGTTTACCTCTAGGTGCTCCGCTAGGGCGCGTACCGGTGGAAGGCTGGCCCCAGGTGCGAGCTGGCCGGCATCCACCAGGTCTCGAACCGCTTCAGCGATCTCGGCGGCTGTTTTAGCGGTGATGGATGCGATCTGATCCGATATGGCAGACGACTGGGGCACTAAAACTCCTGAATACCCTCCGATAAGAAGGATGAAAGGCTTACAGAATCTCTTCTTATGTTACATTTTGGTCATGTCCACGCTTGAGAATACGCCACGCGTAGCTGTTACTGCAGAAGACTTCCGCCAAGCTCTCGCAGAGATTCACGACAAGATTCGTGCCGCTGCACAACGTGCCGGTCGAGATCCCAGTGAGATACGGCTACTGCCGGTCTCTAAAACCGTTTCCGAAGAACGGATCCGAGCCGCCCATGCTGCAGGCATGCAACAATTTGGCGAAAACAAGGTGCAAGAAGCCCAACATAAAGCCACCGATATGGCAGATTTGGGCATCCACTGGGCAATCATTGGCCCGCTGCAGTCCAATAAGACCCGTGATGTCGCGGAATTCGCGCATGAGTTTCAGGCGTTAGATCGCATTCGGATTGCTCGGCGTCTAAACACCCAGCTCAAAGAGAACGACCGTACGTTAGATGTTTACGTACAGGTCAACGTTTCAGGTGAAGAGACGAAATCAGGCCTTGAGCTCGGGGAAGTCGAAAATTTCCTGGAGCAACTCCTCGAATTCGACGCCCTCAATGTCAAAGGGCTGATGACGATGGCTATTCATACCGGAGACGAGGCAGTCATTCGTCACAATTTTTCAGTGCTGCGCCGACTACGGGATGACCTGTTGGAACGTCGACCCGAGCTCATCGGCGAGGCCGGCTTATCGATGGGGATGACGAACGACTATGAGATCGCCATCGAAGAAGGCGCGACAGTCGTACGGGTCGGAACGGCTATCTTCGGCGAACGCGATTACTCGGAATAGGCTACTTATCCACAAGCCTTTCCACACGTGTGCACAAGTTACACACATGTAATTTGAGGTTATCCACGAGACGCGAGTCACAGTTTGCGCCTGTGAAGGTGAGTTTTCCTTGACCAGAGTCGAGAGATTGCCATGACGGTGCAGTGATTGATTTCTGGAGTTCCCTTGACTTTAGGGTCGGGCTCGCGTGCCGTCTGGAGTGGCGGCGCGGCGTACTGCTCGAGTGCCATGATGGACCTGGAGCGTCGTGCCGTCGCCACTGTCCGCATACGGAGAGCAGGCAGCAGCTCTCACAACCACTCAAGGCGCTTCCCTGCAGTCGCTTGAGTCTTCAGCGTTGCTTGAGGGCTTGGTAGTCCGTGAAAAACTGCCTGCACCGTGAGCCGCGGGGAGGTGTGCCGGTTTGGCGTCGCACGCTCTTGCTGCGGTAGCCTCCCCACCCAGCATTTGAGCTGAATTCGATTTAATCGTGATCGGTGAACAATCTTGTGACGGCATTTTGACGTCTCGTGAGCAATTTTTTCTTCTATTCAACTCGGTTTAATCGCGCAAAATTTGCTCCGATTTTCATGTGATCGATCGAACCACGAGCTACTTGCAATTTTCGAAATAACTCTATTTTAAACTCCGGCTTTTGCGACATGCCGGAAATCATGCCGAAGTGTTCAGGAATGACATGAATGTAATTTACCCACAAGATGTGCATAACTTGTGGATAACTTTTGTTGCAGGTGTGAAAGGAGTTAGAATCTCTTAAATTTTGCGTTGTCAAATCCCAAATAATAGGGGTAAAAAACTTCCTATCCACAGGCTGTGGGTGTTAAACATCCAAGTCAGAGCAGGGTTTGTGGATACTGTTGATAAGTATTCCACGGCTCATCCACATCCTGTGCAAAGTAATCCACAAGTTATCCACAGCAGGGGAGTTATCCCCAGTTGATACACGCGAATCTGGGAGGTAGCGTCATCCGGTACTAGCTCGTAACAGCCGATATTGGCATCAGGGCAAGAATGCGTGCATCGGCTGTTCACGAGCTTGAGTTGCAGCATTCTGCTGCCGGGGCAGGGGAGGGTACTTTAAACGGAACGATGGCACACTTTAATGCGATGGAAACTGTAAATGGTGTCTCAGCCAATCCCCGAACTCCGCCTCAAGACCTTGACGCGGAGCGTTCTGTACTGGGCGCAATGATGTTGTCGACCGATGCGATCGCTGAAGTATCGGAAATTCTGCGTCCAAATGATTTTTATTCACCGGGTCATGAACTGATCTACACAGCAATTACCGACCTCTTTGCTGCTGGTGAGCCGGCGGATGCGATTACCGTGACGTCGATGTTGGACCGGCGCAAAGAATTGTCCCGGGCAGGGGGAGCCGCCGAGATCCACACCCTGGTGCAGGCAGTTCCCACCGCAGCGAATGCGTCCTTCTATGCCGAAATCGTCGCGGAGAAAGCCATTTTGCGTCGTATCGTCAACGTGGGCGCAAAAATCTCGCAGATGGGCTTTAATGCCGAAGGCGAGGTCGAAGACATCGTCAATGAGGCCCAGGCCGAGATCTATAAGGTGGGCGAGAACCGCACCGGTGACGATTACGTCGCTCTCGGGGATATCCTGGCCGAAACGATTGACGAAATTGAAGCCGCCTCCACCGCAGGGGACGGCATTTCCGGCGTGCCAACAAACTTTGATGAATTCGATGAGCTGACCCAGGGCCTGCACGGCGGCCAGATGATCGTCATCGCTGCCCGCCCGGCCGTCGGTAAATCGACACTTGGGCTGGACTTTGCTCGTGCCGCAGCCGTGGGGCACGGGATGACCTCGGCATTCTTCTCATTGGAAATGGGCAAGACCGAGATTGCTATGCGCTTACTGTCGGCCGAGGCCACTATCTCGCTGCAGGATCTGCGCAAAGGCACCTTGGACGAAGGGCAGTGGCGAAAGATGGCGTTGACTCTGCAAAGACTCAACGAAGCCCCGTTTTTCATTGACGACTCCCCGAACATGTCGATGATGGAAATCCGTGCCAAATGTCGTCGTCTCAAACAACAGCACAACCTCAAATTAGTTGTGCTGGACTACCTGCAGCTGATGAGCTCAGGCAAACGCGTGGAATCCCGACAGCAAGAAGTGGCGGAGTTCTCCCGTGCCCTGAAACTGTTGGCCAAAGAACTCGAGGTGCCCGTCATTGCACTATCGCAGCTGAACCGTGGTTCCGAGCAGCGTACCGATAAGCGTCCTCAGGTTTCGGACTTGCGCGAATCTGGTTCGATTGAACAGGACGCTGACATGGTCATCCTGTTGCACCGTGAGGATATGTACGACAAGGAATCCCCACGCGCTGGAGAAGCTGACCTGATCGTGGCCAAACACCGCAACGGTCCAACCAAGACCATCGAGCTGGCCTTCCAAGGTCACTACTCGCGCTTTGCCAATATGGCACCATCCGACGGCGGCTTCTAACCGTACACCGGTGTGATTTGGCATACTGGGGGCATGGCAGCTTCACAGTTCTCCCCCAGTCGTCGTTCTGCAGTCGCTCGTTTTCAAGTCATGGATATCGTCGGCGACGTCGATGCAATGAAAGCCCAAGGCATCGACGTCATTTCACTTGGTGCCGGTGAACCCAGCGGGGGAGCGCCCGCGGCAGTCAACCGGGAAGCCGCCCGGTTGCATAACCTCCAAGCCCCGGTATTCAACTACACCCCGTCACTGGGGATTAAAAAACTGCGCCAGGCCATCGCCGATCACTATCGGCGCTGGTATGACCTCGACATCGGGTACGAATCCGTGGCCGTGACCACCGGTTCCTCCGGAGCTTTCGTGGCCAGCTTTATCGCGGCTTTCGACGTTGGCGATCGTGTCGGTCTGGCTCGACCGGGGTATCCGGCCTACCGAAACATCCTCAGTGCGCTCGACGTCGACGTCGTCGATTTGCCCGCCGGACTGGAGACAAATTTCCGGTTCAATGTGGAGAAGTTAGCCGAATTTCACGCCGAACAACCCCTCGACGGGCTGATCCTAGCCTCTCCAAATAACCCGACCGGCACGATGGTGACTCGCGACGACATGCGCCAGTTAGCCACCTGGTGTGGCGAAAACGGGGTGCGGTTGGTCTCGGATGAGATCTACCACGGCATTACTTACGGCCAAGACCGCGGGACGTCGGCGTGGGAGTTTGATCGCAATTCGATCGTGATTTCCTCGTTTTCTAAATACTGGGGGATGCCCGGGTGGCGTTTGGGCTGGATGCTCATGCCTGAAGATCTGGAGCCGGCCGTCTCCGGGCTGGCCGGCTCAATTTCTCTGTGCCCGCCTGCCGCCGGGCAGCACGCTGCGATCGAAGCATTTAGCGCCGATGCCTACACAGAATCTGACGCCGAGGTTGCCGAATTTGCGCGCACCCGTCAGCTGGTGTTGGACAATGTTGACCGGCTGGGCTGGCGCAATGCGGCTCCTGCCGACGGCGCGTTCTATTATTACGCGCAACCTTCCGAACAAGTCCTGGCGCGCTACGGCAATACCGTGGCCTATGCTGCTGCGGTGCTGGAACACGCTCATGTCGCCTTGGTTCCCGGCGTTGACTTCGATGGTGTGGACGGCGGTCAGTACATTCGGATCTCGTTTGCCGCAGGCTACGACAACGTGGCCCGAGCCATTGAGCGCATTGTGGAGTTCAACGCGACCATCGGTTAACGGCCAAAGGATTGCTGGTAGTTGGCTCAGAGTTCACTGAAATTGGGTGACATTTCAACCAAATCCCGTTAGCGTCGTTAACGAACCTGTCCCCGATGAACCGAGGTGAATGCATGGGTTTCAATGAAAAAGCAGATGCCATGAAAGATAAAGTCGTTGGCAAGGTCAAAGAAGGTGCCGGTAAGGTAACCGGTGATCCTGATACCGAAGCCGAAGGCAAGGGCCAACAGGTGCAGGGCAAAGTAAAAGAAGGTATTGAAAAAGCCAAAGACACCGCCCGCGACGCCGGCGAACGAGCCAAGGGCTTTACCGAAGGCTACAAAAAAGACTAGCTAATCAATTCTTAACCTCAGAACCCGGAACGGTTGCGCACCAGCGTAGATCGGTCCGGGTTCTTTGTTGTGCACCTCCGCTAGGCTGAAGGATGCATCCCCGTGAATTTAAGGAGCAACATGGTTGATATCCAAGAACTCGCCCGCATCGGCAACGACAAATTCGCCCGCTTAGAAGAAGTCCCAGAATTTACCGTCACCTCCAATACCGTGCGCCACGGCCAAGAATGGCCGCTCGCCCAGTACTCGGGCGCCATGGGGGTCCCCGGGGGCCAAGACATTTCCCCGCACTTGGAATGGGCCGGCGCTCCAGAGGGCACCAAATCCTATGCGGTCACCATCTTTGATCCAGATGCGCCAACCGGCTCCGGTTTCTGGCACTGGTCGGTCGGTAATATCCCGGCCAACGTGACCGAACTGGCCGAAAATGCCGGGGCACCCGATGGCTCTGGCCTGCCTGCAGGCGCCTTCCAGCTCAAGCACGACGGCGGCGGCCGCGGCTTCATCGGTGCCGCCCCTCCCGCCGGACACGGCGCGCACCGCTACGTCATCACCATCCACGCCCTGGGTGTGGAAAAACTCGACATCCCCGAAGATGCCTCCAACGCATTCTTCGGGTTCAACCGCTTCGGCAACACCGTTGGCCGAGCCAGCCTGACCGTCTACGGCCTCATCGAAGACTAGAATCCGCGCGGTGCCCGTGGGTGTTAGGCTTAGAGATTGTGACGACACATCATGCAGCCGTAGACGCCCACGGTGCCACCGTGGCGGATATGTTCGACAATATCGCCGACCGTTATGACCTCATGAACCTGGTCATGACCTGGGGCCAAGAACCCCGTTTTATCCGCGATACCATTGACGCCGTCAAACTCGGTCCGACCCCCAAAGTCCTAGACATCGCCACCGGTACCGGCGACTTAGCATTCGAGGCCGCCAATCAGCGCTACGGCGCCGAAGTCCACGGCCTCGACATTTCCACGCAAATGCTCGACGTCGCACGCCTGCGCCCCGGCGGCAGAAATATTCACTGGGCCACCGGCGACGCTATGGACCTGCCCTATGCGGACAACACGTTCGACGCCGTGACCCACGGGTATCTGCTGCGCAACGTCACCGACATTGCCAAAACCCTTGAAGAACAATTCCGGGTGCTCAAACCCGGCGGCATGATGGCCAGCCTGGAGATGTCCCCGGCCCCGCGCAACGTCGTCAAACCATTTTCCACCGCATACATCAAATATGTGGTGCCGCGCCTGGCCAACACCATCACCCAAAACCCCGACGCCTACGAGTACCTATCGCGTACCTCACGCGCCTTCCACACCGCCGACCGCATCGAAGCCATGATGCAAGAAGCCGGCTTCGTTGCCACCGGATACCGAACCTACATGTTCGGCACCATGGCCATTCACTGGGCACAAAAACCCGCCGACTAACGGATCAGGCCCCAGGAGCATGACACGCTATTTCATCGGGCTCATGCTCCCGCCGCCCGTCCAGGCTCACCTCACCGGCCTGGTCAACACCATCCGGGCCGCCCTGCCAGCGCAGCGCCCGTTGAAGGTTTCCTGGAATCATCCAGCTGACCTGCATTGCACGCTGGTATTTATCGGACATTCCCACGACGAACACCGCCTTGTCATCTCGATGACCGAAGTCGCCGCCCAGCTACCGGCCACCACGTTGACACTTGCAGGCGCCACCCACTGGTTGGGCCGAAACAGCCTCGCGGTGCCCGTCAAGGGCGCGGACGAGCTGGGGACGGCGTTCATTGAACGCATGGGCCAGCTCTCGTCTGACCGCTGGGCTGGTCGGAGACCGTTTCACGGCCACGTGACCATCGGCCGGGTACGCCCTAGACCCCGCCCGGCCGAGGATCTCTTCACCCAGCACATAGTAGAGCCGGTGGCTTGGCAGGCCACGCAGGTTCAGCTTGTGCGTGGTACCGATGCCAGCAGCGGGCCACGCTACCGCGTCGTTGCACATGCGCCCTTGGCAGGGCCCCTGAATATTTAACGGTTCCTTTTGCAGCTTCTGCCAGCAGATTCTCAGGGCGGATCAATACCGTGAAATGAAAGACGCAGATGCAGTGCACTTGAGCCGCCCTTCAGAAGACACCCTGCCTGCAGGGACTGGTTCTTTCCGTTTTGGCAGCGGTAGCCACGAGTCATAGTCCACCGGTTGGCAACTGGTTGCCACGTTCGGTCACTGTGAGGGTCGGTGACCACAAAACCCTTGGACCTGGCTCGTAGATTAAGCACAAAGGAAGAACAGAACACCAAAATATTCATGAGGACGTTAGATCATTTATGTTGACTGCTATTGCAGGAGAAGTTGCATTCAAAACAACCCGAGCCGAAGAACAACCAGTGTCCGCCATGCTGGAACACCTGGCGAAGGCCTCGACCCACGAGCCCGTGGTCAGGCACCAAGGATGGCTCACCTTCGGGCAAGTGCGTCTGGACGACGACGCCGAGGACGCCCCGAAACCGATCATAGATACCGAACGAGAACTTGCCGTGCTGTTCGACGGGCGCCTATTCAACCGCGACGAACTCCACGCTCAACTCGCCCCGCACTACCGTTTCCGCACCGGCTCACCGGCCGAAATGGTCCTGGCAGCCTATAGTCACTGGGGCCAAGATTTTGTCACCCACCTGCACGGAAACTTCGCCATTATCGTGGCAGATGAACGACGAAACCGCCTCATCCTGTGCCGGGACCGATTGGGCATCAAACCGCTCTACCTGGCCGAACTCAACGGCCGGCTGCGTTTCGCGTCAACGCTTCCCGCCCTGGTGGCCAGCGGTGGCATCGATACTTCGTTGGACAAGGTCGGGTTGCACCACTATATGAGTTGGCATTCCATCGTGCCAGCGCCCCGCACCTTACTGGCCGGGATCACCAAACTGCCCCCAGCCACCATGCGCATTCTTGAAGCCGATGGCCAATCCCACGATCGAGTGTATTGGCAACCCGATTACGCTCGCGATACAGCGCGTCAGCATTGGAGCGCCAGCCAGTGGCAAGAGGCGATCCAGCAACAATTAGCGGCCGCCGTCCAACGAGGCATCGTCTCCAAGGAACGAATGGGCGTACTGTTATCCGGTGGCCTGGATTCAAGCCTGCTGGTGGCGCTGATGGCGGACGCCGGTGTCAAAGATATTGCCACCTACAGCGTCGGCTTCGAGTCCGTGGGCTCCCACACCGGCAACGAATTTGAATACTCCGATCGTGTGGCCCAAGAATTCGGCACCGATCATCACACGCTGCAGTTGCGCAGCACCGACCTCTATGCGGCGGTCGGCGATGCGATCACCGCAATGCCCGAGCCGATGGCCAGTCACGACGTCGTCGCCTTTTACCTGCACTCCCTGGCGGTCGCGGACTGTTCCAGTGTGGTGCAGTGCGGTCAAGGTGCCGACGAGATTTTCGCTGGATATAACTACCACCGCCAAGCCGAGGATGTCTCGCGCGACGCCGCACTAGCGCCATTCCTGGAGGCTTTCGAAGACCGCAACCACCAGGATTTAGCAGCGGTGCTGGCCAAAGAATGGATGACCGAGACCAATGTCAGCCGCGAGCTGTTGGACGGTTATGTGAACGCACCCGGGGCAGAGACTGCCGTGGACGCCGTCTTGAGGCTTGAAACCCAACTAATTCTGGCCGACGATCCAGTCAAACGGGTCAGCAGCATGTCGATGCCCGCCGGGCTCGAGTCGGTTTTACCGTTTCTGGATCACGAGTTCGTTGAATTTGTGGTGACCTGCCCGCCAGAGCTGCGAACCGCGCAAAACGGGAAAGGCATTTTGAAAAACATTGGACGCCAGCTGCTCCCGACACAAGTTGTAGATCGCGCAAAGGGCTACTTCCCGGTGCCAGCGCTCCAACATCTCGAAGATCCCATTCTTTCTCGGGTTACCGAGGCACTCCGAGCCCCTGAAGCACGCGAACGCGGCCTGTTTCGTGATGATTTTGTTGACGAGCTGTTAGCTCATCCCAACGATCATTATGTTCCCACCGGGGGCAACGTGCTGTGGCAAGTCGGGCTGCTGGAAATGTGGCTACAACAGCACGGTGTTGGATAACCAAACTCAGAATACTTTTTGGATAAGAAAAGGACGTGATGATGCGTACATTCGGGGTGGAAGAGGAACTCCTGTTGGTTGACGCCGAGTCGCTGGAGCCACTGCCACGGGGAATGTTGGTGGTTGCAGCCCAAGGCAACACTGTTCCCAGCGGCCACAGCCTGACCACGGAATTTAAACAGGAGCAGGTGGAGGTGAACTCGCCACCCCAGTACACACTGGCTGAGCAATTGGAAGCCATCCGAACCGGGCGAACGCTAGCGGAAGAGGCCGCTGCGCTCGCGGGCGGAACAGTTGTGGCACTGCCTGTGGACCCCGGGAATCACTCCACGCATATCGTGCAGGGGGAGCGCAATCAGCAGATCACGGAACGCTTTGGTGCTACCGCCTTTGCTCAGCTGACCAATGGGTTTCACATCCACGTGGCCATCAACTCCCTTGAAGAAGCCGTGATCGCGGTGGATCGCATCCGTGTCTGGCTGCCGGTATTGCTGGCCTTGAGTGGTAACTCCCCGTTTGCCAAAGGGGTCGATAGTGGCTTTGCTTCGTATCGGTATCAAAAGTGGACCCGTTGGCCGAACTCTGGACCCACAGAGATTTACGGTAGCGCGGCAGCCTATAAGGCCCAGTGCCAAGCGCTCTTCAATAGTGGAGTGCCGCTGGATGCTGGCATGTTGTACTTTGACGCTCGCCCCAGTGATCATCAGCCGACCCTAGAAGTCCGAGTCGCAGATGTCTGTTTGAAGGCTGAGCATGCCGCCGTCATCGCTGCCATCACCCGTGCACTGGTGGAAACGGCCATCAGAAATCAGGATCAAGAGCCACTGCCGGTTCCGGTGACTGTCCTGCGATCCTGGACGTGGCACGCAAGCAGATATGGGGTGGAGTCAGAGCTCATTCAGCCGCACACGGGCAAGCCCGCACCGGCTGCAGAGGTAGTGGCCCAACTCTTGGATGGTGTCCGTGAAGTTCTCACGGAGTATAACGAACTCAGCACCGTTGAGACTGTGGTGGCTGATATTTTGCAAGCTGGCTCTGGTGCACGCATCCAACGGGCCGCCTATGCGCAGCGCCACAATTTTTATGACGTGATGCGAGCTGCACTGGATGCCACGCATGAGCATCGAGATCCCAAATCCATCGTCCAGGGGTCGCCAGTAGAGTGAGACATGTCTTTGCTCTGAGGCTGAGTGCGTCGGGTGGGGCGCACCGCGTCTAGTTCACGTAGCAGGGCACCAGTCCCCTTAGAAGTTTTTATGGATACGTTTGAACTCTGAGAGTTTCGCTTTGCTTATCGTTAGGATGCATGCTGCGCTTAGATTCCTGATGATTACAGGGCTAGAAAGAACATTCAAAGTTAGTTTGCCAAAGTAGATGTCTAACTACTTGAGATAGACTCTGGAACTATGATTACTTCGGCTTCAGAGTTTCATCATGTCCTCCAGGCGTTGCAAACTGGGACCGGTTCACCGCTGACCGTTGCCCTCTGTGACACCGTAGACGAGACGCTGGTTGAGACACTGTGTGCTTTCGCAAATATGCCAAGTGGTGGGTCCATCCTGATCAACCTGCACGATCGAAGTGCATCACAATCCAATGACGGCATCCAGACGGAAACACTTGAAGCCGAGATCCAAGCGTTGGCTCAGCATCGAATCAACCCAGCTGTCCCGGTACAGCTCTTTCGGGCCAGCTTCGAAGACCAAAGCATGCTGGTGGTCAATGTTCCCGGACCGGACACGACCGTTCTTCCATGTCGGGTAACGGCAACACATCAGGCGTACGTGCGGTCCGAATATGGCAATCACCCGCTTGGTGTCTCAGAGATTCAACAACTCCAAGATGCCCACCAGGCAACGCCACACGATCGTCACGTCATTTCCGGATCAGGGCTAGAGCACCTCGATCAGACGCTAGTTCAAGAATTTGTCGAAGCCGTTCGACAGGAGTCCGAGTACCTACATCAAGCCAGCGACGCAGACATCCTCCAAGCAAAAAGTGTCACGTCGCACGACGGTCTGCTGACGCTCGCCGGGCTCTACGCACTGGGGCGGTATCCACAACAGTTCTTCCCCAACCTCCGGATCACCGCCGGCTTGCGAGCCGCAGGAAATGATCCAGATGTTGAGCAGCAGCGTTTTGAAGGTCCCGTGCCTGTGATATTGGAGGACGCCGTCCGCTGGGTCATGCGCCAAGCAAGGCAGTCACGGCCAAGCCCTGAACAGCAGGCTCATCCGCGAAGCAGTACCATCCCAATCGTCGTCATCCGAGAAATCCTCACCAATGCGCTTGTCCATAGAGATTTGAGCCCGCATACCGCTGGGCAGAGCGTGCATTTGGAACTGCACGAAGACGAGCTGACTGTAAGGAGCCCCGGCGGGTTACAACGGATCAACCTGGACCAGCTTGGTCGTGAGCCTCGTGAAACGGCCGTGAATACTTCGCTATATGAAATCTGCCGATTCGTCTCGGTCAGCGGCGGCCACAGAATCGTCGATCCAGCGCGCCATACGCTTCGAGACGTGCAATGGGCGCTCCGCCGAGCAGGGCTATATGCGCCGACCTATACCGATTCCGGACTGCATTTCACCGTCGGTGTCGGCCGGCGCTATGCATTGGCCGACACCGACCAACAGTGGCTGGCCAGCTTGCCGTCACATGAGCATTTCACAACCCAGCAGCGCTACCTGCTGGTGTCGATGAGCGACGGTACGCGATGGAGCCCAGAAGCTTTGCAGCGCGAATACGGTCCAACGGGTGCTAAAAGTGCGCTCCGTCAGTTAGATCGCCTTGCCGATCTGGGCCTGGTGCGGGCTCTGGTCAGTCTCAACTCGACGAGCTACCGACTCGACGACGCATGGCTCCGTACGGATACACAACGATTCGGTCGAACTGTCGAGTTTCAGCCCGCCCCCGACGCGGGTGCGCCAGTTCAACCCGTGCACACCGTTGAGGCCGGTGCGCCGGAGCCACGCGGTAATGACGATCATGACCTTGCTGTCCGGGCAGCCGCAGCGAGTAAACACGGGGCCACATTGTGGAACGTTCTGGGGGAGGAAACCATGAACATCCACGACATTGCTGAGGCCGCGAATTTGAGTCTGTCCCAAACCCGCTACGGAATCCAACGCCTGGTATCGGAAAGCATTGTGAATCGTCAAGGCGGGCAGGGACATCGCGAGACTGTATATCGGCGCGCACAAGGCTGAAATGTGCTGCGGCATTTAACCGCTCAGGGACCAAAGAGTCTGAGGTATCACGAGCCCGGTCCCGCCCATCGCGAAGTAACTGGCCAGTAACGTAGCGGGTGTCCCTAAGATAAAGGCATGCCTCGCAGAGTTACCGATTACCGGGGACTGACGGAAGGCAGCAGACTGAAACTGCTCCACGCCATCCAACGGCAGCCCGGCCAGACCCTTAAAGCGCTCGCCGCAGCCGCCGAGATTCACGTCAACACCGCACGTGATCACCTGCGAGTGCTCGAAGACGAAGGGTTCATCACCGCAAGGCCCATCGATACCGGCCGCCGCGGTCGACCTCCCATGGAATATCATCCGGTCGAAGACGCCGACCACAGCCCCACCGCCCGGGAACGCGCCGAAGAGGCTGGCGCTCGCGGCCAACTGCTACGTCGGCTGAGCCCCGAACTGGATCATGGCCAAGACCTGTCTGACGACGCGCGGCACCAGTTAGATGTGCTCTATGAACACCTCGACGACGTCGGCATGGAACCCGTGATCGATAACGACCAGCTGACCGTCGACGTCAAACCGTGTATCTATCAGGAACTGTTAGAAGCAGACCGTCCGGCGGTGTGCTCGGTGCACGCCAAGCTCGTGCGCCAGCAACTTGAACAGGTCGACGGTCCGCTGAAGCTGCGTCGTCTGCACCCATTTACCACCGCACACAGTTGCTTACTGGTGCTGGGGTTAGAGGATGAGAAACCAGCGGTTAACGCAACAGTGCCCGGCATCGATGGTCACCGCACCGATGCCGAGCTTGCGGAATTCGCTCTTGCCGCCCAGCAGCGCGTGGCTGCTGAAGCAACCGAAACTGACTGCCCTGTCTAGGGTTAGTACTTTTCCTTCCCCGTGGAAATCCTGACGATGCGCCGAACGGCAAGAATGACGCATACTCCAGCCAGCGCAAAGGCTCCGTAGGCCCACACGGCTGACTGGTCAGGAATGCTCAAAAAAGTGACCCCAATACCAATGAGGATCACGGCGCCAAAGAAGAACACCAGAACCATAAAAAATCCCATACGGGTTGCCGAACGGCCCTGTTCCGGATCAGGGCGTTGCGGATGCTGGTCGGGTGGAATGTTGCCACGCCCCATGACTGCCACCTTTCGCTGGTCATGGCCACCAAGAAAACTTGGTCCTCGTGGTTCTTACGCTACCCCCTGAGGCCTCTGCTCGCTATGGTGATTCCTGGCTGCCTGAGCTTTCGGCCGCCCCAGCAGCGTGCTGCCGAGGCGGCCGAAACCGCGAGCTTGCCAGGTCTAAGCGTTGGCTGGGTTCTGGGCCCACATATCCGGGCCGAACACCTCGTAGTGAATCGATTCAGACGGCACACCCTGGTCCATCAGGGTCTTGCGTGCGATCTGCATGAACGGTAGCGGACCGCACATGAACACCTCGGCGTTCTCGGGCAGTTCGACGTCGGATAAATCCATGAATCCGGGACGCGCAGGGTGCAGGGTCGGAGCCTCTTCTGCGCCCTCCTCGTACCAGTTCTGCGCGCGAGCATCCGGCATCGCAAGCACCTGACGGCGCAGCCCGTCATACAGTGCGTGGTGAGCGTGCGTTTTATCCGCGTGGAATAACCGGACCGTGCGCTCGGGTTGACGGCGCGACAAATCCTCCATGATCGCCGCAACCGGCGTAATACCAATCCCCGCCGAGACCAGCACGAGTGGCTTGTCGGTTTCATCCAAAATGACGTCGCCGGCCGGCTGGGAGACATCCAGAATCGTGCCGGGGGTCGCGTTTTCATGCAGCCACCCCGACACTCGACCATCGGGAGCACCGTTGACGCCGCGCACGCGTTTGATGGTGACGCGCAGGGAGTCGCCGCGCGGACCGGAAGAGATCGTGTACTGGCGCGGTTGACGACGACCGTCTGGCAGATCCACAGCAATCGAAACATACTGTCCCGTGTAGTGGCCAGGCACAACGCCGTCGACGGGGGAGAGCAGCAGTGAAAAGACCTCATCGGATTCCTCAAAGCGCTCCACCACACGATACGGGCGGTAGGGAACCTTCGGATCGGTTCCGGCATTGGCATACAGGCGGGCCTCTTCGGCAATCAGGGCGGTGGCAAACAGCCAATAGACCTCATCCCAAGCGGCGGCAATTTCTGGGGTTGCGGCGTCGCCGAGTACTTTGGCCACGGCACCCAGCAGGTAGTGCCCAACGATCAGATATTGTTCGGGGCTGATGCCCAGCGAGACGTGTTTGTGGGCAATGCGCTGCATGATCGGCGTGAAATCCGGGGCATCCGGGTTAATGAGGTGCACCGCAAACGCCACCACCGAAGCCGCCAGGGCCTTGGGCTGCTCGCCGATCGCTTGGTTGGCTACGTTGAAGACATTGAGCAGTTCGGGGTGTGCCTCGAACATGTCGCGATAGAAAATCACGGTGGCATCATCGGCAATTTCTGCGACGACGCCGGCGGTTTCTTTGACCACTGCTTCAGATTCTGGTGACAGTTTCATGGTCGGTTCAGCTCCTTTTGGACAATGACCCGTGGTGCGGGGTTCGAACGTAAGATCATTGTCATCCAGGAGCCGGTTTCCTTGCAGCCGTTTCCACCGTGTTTAATCCCGCGGTTCTCAAACCGCGATGTCAGCTCAGGCTTGGGTTTCCTGCGTTCTTCGACAATCTTCGAAAAATGCTGGCACAGTCTGCCCCGCCCAGCTGGTAGCTCTACCGCGGTCAGCTGATGGATTCCACGTAGATTGACGGGGCAATCGAATGATTGCAGCCCGGTTCTGGATCTCCGGGACAGGAGGCCAGCCAGGATTCACCGTCACGCTCCCAGGAGAAGTTGGGTTTGCCCAATACGCGTTGGAGAGCCTCTTGCGATGTTGGCAGGTTCTCGATGATGAGGCGATGAAGAAGCCACTGGGGGATGTCGGGGTCTTGGAGATATTCGGTCAGTATGTCCAGGTCGGAAGTTGTTGCCGCGTTGCCGTCGTGTAGTGCGCGGTTCACGTCGTCAAGCCTGACATAGAACCCGAACCCTGCAATCGGGTGGCTGACTAACGTGACCTGGGGTTCGTCAACAAGGTGTGATTCTGTGATCGTGCGACGCGACATGTCCCGAGCGGCAGCCAGGGCGTCTTCGTCGGCAATACCGTCTATGACACTTGCCTCAGCATAGAGTTCCGCTAATTCCTGGCCGGTCGTTGACACCATGTCCGAGGCGTGCAGGTCGATAAACCGTTGGTGCAACTGTTCCGTGTGCTCGAGTGCCTTGCGATATCGCTCCGGATTGCGGTAAGTCTTCCAGGGTTGCTCAACTGCTAATTGAAGGGCTGCTTCTGCCATCTCAGGGCGTGCCGAAGCCGGTAGCAAGGCCGTGTCACCACTGGGTGTCCACAGATCAGTGCCAGCAACGGGGTTGAGTCGTCCGACTAAGAATGTGCCAGGGGCAAGGTTCTGCATGGCGTCTTCTAGCGTTGGGGCAACCCGATGCTCCAAATCGGAGACACAGCACCGAACGGTGAAATCCCGCGGACTCTGTGAACGGTCAGGCAGCACTTCATAGATGCTGTCAACACCTGCAGCGAAGCCCTGGATCATCTCGCGCTTGCTGTCATTGAGCGAACTTTCCTGAAGAAAACGATCGATGACGGTCGTGCCATCGTCAAATTCATATTCAAATAACAGCTGCTCCATCGCCGCGACACCGAGTTGATCTGGGGAGGTGTACTGACCGGCCACGCTCCGAAGGCACTTGCGTAAGTGTCTAGCCAATTTGTCAGAGAGACCGAATTCGACGAGGTCGTGCTTAACGGCGGCTGCGAGGTCTAGTGCAGCATTTTCCTCGGCAGTTATCACATTGGCCTTTCATCAGCATTCTGCGTGTCCTGTGGGCTATTTTCTCACAGTGACGGCTCGCTCACGATCATCAATCACTAAGATTTCCCTTGAGATCCAAGGTTAAGTCTTGCAACGACTCGAACATCCAGTTTTCATATGCGCTCAAAGTTGCCAGCTAACTCATGATCTGTCGTTTTAGCGCCTACGCTACCCTTGCCAAGCTCCTACGCTACCATTTGCCGGATGTTATGAGATGGTATGAATATTTATGTGCTGTTTCTTCATGTTTTAGCCAGCAGGCTCAGTGACCGGTGTCGTTATCTACGCGCTCTGCGACCTCGAGGTCATGCTGAGATAGTGCCGAGCATGTGTGCGGTGAGGCAACCGAAAACAGCTTTCCGGCTTGAGGTCACGCTAGATGCGCCCTGTGAACAGGGTGCACGAAACTTCCGCGCAGTACATAGTGCATCGCCCGGAAGTGGGCAGATGTACCGAAGCCTTCATAGGCGTAGCGGGATTTGCGACGAACAATGAACAGTTCTACTTAGCTCCGGGTCTTGGGCGAAATCGGGGGCCTCCGGGTTCATGAGGTGCACCGCAAGCGAGACCACCGATGCTGCCAGGACCTTGGGGTGCAGGGTCTTCTGGCCATATTTACTCCACTGTCAAGAGGTGTGCACAACGTTCTGCACAGACCTCTTCACACAGTTGGCCATACCCGTTAGCGTGGGGCCAAGGGCATCCATTGTCTGGAGGTGAGACCTATGAGTTCCCATGAAGAAGAAGACACAGTATCGCCCCATGACAACACCACATCACCCCAAGATCCCGAGCGCGGGCTATCCGCCACCAGATTAGGGTATTTCGGCATCCTGGCCGAAACAGTTGGATTTCTCCTGGTGCTATTTGTCGGCGTCAGGTTTCTGATAGCCGGGGGCCAACCTGATTTCATTGCCTGGATATCGTTTGCCATCGCAGTAGTGCTCCTTGCGGATCTGCTGCGCCGCATCATTCGTGCAATGCGCCGAGACCGCAGAGCCCGGGCCTAATGCAACCTCGAGCGCGAGATGCCGCGCGTAACAAAGTGTTGATGCGAAACCCAGTGGAATAACCACAGTTGTACTGTTTCAGCGGTAAGTTTATGCGCTGCGGGTCTTGCGCAAACTGAGTTGATAGCGCTGCGGATCGCGATCTAAATTCCCGGCAATCTGATCAACAAACGGTTGCATTAGCACCTGGCCGAGTTGCACGAGCATGACCTGCATGACTTGGTCTTCCGGTTCGCGCGACGTCGAAGCAATCCCACGACGTCGCAAATCCTGAATCTGTCGCAGTGCCAGCCGGGTGAAGCGTTCGGTCAGATCTGATCCGGCCCCATTGCCCTCGATGAGCATCATGCGGCGCAGATATGCGGCAACCAGTGGGTTGTCGTCAATGTGGTCTAGTAGTCGTTGGTCGAGTTTTCTGACGACGCCGTCCACACTTTCATCGGATTCTTGATAGGCGATCGCGTTGGCAATACCATCCAGAAGATCGTCCTCGACGGCTTGAATGAGTCCAGCTTTGGTCCCGAAGTGGTGGGTAATGAGCCCCACGGTCACCCCTGCCCGTGATGAAATGGCTCGCATAGAGGTTCCGTCAGAACCGTTGAGCGCAAATAATTCGAGGGCGACCTGGCGAATGCGAGCTTTGGCCGTCAGATCTGCGTTGATAGCGGGATTGGACATGCGGAGACCTTTGTAAGATGGGTGTTGGGAGTCACGCGGAAGGTAACTCTCGAGCTCTTCTGGACGTCTAAATTGTACGGTATATTGTACGAATATACAGTCCCAGTGAACGTCGTCACTCTGTCATCATGATGAGGTGTAAATGAAAGTTGTAGTGCTCGTCAAGCAGGTGCCGGACACCTATGAGAAGCGTCAGATCGCGTTGGATACCGGCATGTTGGCTCGGGAAGCTTCTGAGAATGTCGTAGATGAGATTGATGAACGGGTCGCTGCAGTGGCTGCCGAGCTGAAGAAGGATGGCACGGCTACCGAGGTGGTGTCGGTGACGATGGGTCCGGCCGGTGCGGATAAGGCGATTCGTAAGGTCTTGGCGCTGGCTGCTGATCGGGCGGTGCATATTGTGGATGATGCTCTGGCGGGGTCGGATATGGTCCAGACCGCGCGCGTGCTGGCCGCAGCAGTCAAGGATGCTGATCTGGTGTTGTCCGGTGCGGCTTCCACGGATGGCGCCGGTGGGATGGTCCCGGCGATGATGGCCGAGATGCTGGGGCGCCCGCATATTGTGGCGGCTGATTCGCTGGAAGTGACTGACGGTACGGTGACGGCGGTGGCTAATACCGAAGCGGAAAAGCTGACCCTGTCGGCGCCTACGCCGGTGATTGTGTCGCTGACGGAAAAGGCCGGGGAGCCCAAGCTGCCAAACTTCAAAGCGATTCGTGAGGCCAAGAAGAAAGACATTACCGTGACCACGGCCGAACAGCTGGGCTTGGCTGCGGGTCCCGAGGCGGCCTATGTGCGCAATGTGATGGTTTCGGCCGCGGAGCGTCCGCCGCGGGAAGCCGGACAAAAGGTGTCCGGCGAGACTGCCGCTACCGAATTAGTCGATTTCCTCGCCGCCCGGCATCTGATCTAAGGAGAGTCTGTATCGTGTCGAAAGTGCTAGCGCTTGTAGCCAACACTGATCCTGCCGAAATACTGGGTGCCGCCGCTACCATTGGTGACCCGGTCGCTGTGGTGACTGCCACCCCGGATGCCGAGACCGTTGCCGCCCTGGGGGCGGCCGGTGCTACCGAAATTTTTGTTCACCAAGGCCCGGCCGATCAGCTGGGTACGGCTGATGTTGCTGCTGGTGTTGCCGCGGTGCAGCACTATGGTGCCTCGCTGCTGCTCACCTCGCATACCCCGGTCAATGCCGCGATTGCTGGGCGGCTTGCCATTGCTGCCAAGGGCGCGGTGGCCGCCGATGCCACCGGGCTGTACTGGGACGCTGACGGCCAAGAACCCGTGGTGCAACATGCGGTATTCGGTGGCGATTACAACACCGAATCCACCGTGGAAGGCGGGCTGATGATCGCCACGATCCGTCCGGGGGCGATCGCTGATCGCGCCCAAGCTGTGGAGAGCCCACAGGTGGTGACCTCGGATGCGCAAGTGACCACTGGACCAGGGGCGTCGATCGTGTCGATCGAAGCAACCGATGCCGCATCTGATCGTCCGGCATTGACGGCTGCTTCGGTGGTGGTCTCGGGTGGTCGTGGGGTGGGATCGGAAGAGAACTTCCAGCTCATTGAAGACTTGGCCGATCAGTTCAATGCGGCCATCGGGGCTTCGCGTGCCGCGGTGGATTCCGGGTATGTGCCGCATAACCTGCAGGTCGGCCAGACTGGGGTCTCGGTGTCCCCGGACTTGTATATTGCCGTGGGCATTTCTGGTGCCATCCAGCACCTCGCCGGGATGCAAACGGCCAAAACCATTATTGCGATCAACAAGGACACTGATGCGCCCATCTTTGATGTGGCCGACTTCGGTGTGGTCGGTGACCTCTTTGAGGTCCTGCCCAAAGTTGTTGACGAACTCAAAGCCCGTAAAAGCTGATACCCATGGCAAAACGTCGCATGCTTGGATGGCAGCCACTGGCCGTCGAAAACACCGACGCCCCAGCGCAGCCCACGCCCGCAGTTGAACCTGAACCCGTTACCTCGGCTGCCACACCTGTCGCAGAACAACCTGTCGTCGAACAGCCAACCGCGGCACCACCACAAGCTGCTGTGCCCCGGGCCGAACCAGTCCAGACCAACGGTGTCATCCAGGATGAACATATCCCGCGACGTCGCATGGCCGGCTGGCAACCGCTGACCGTCGCCAACACGGCAGCTCCAGTAGCTGCTGCGCCGGCGCTAACTCCTACAGCTCAGACGTTCGATCCAACGACACCGAGTGCGCCAGCAGTCGCCGACGCCGACGTTGCCGCCTCGTCCGAGACGGTTGCACCTGTCCCAGCGGCCGCGCCAACGGGTCCGATTCAGGATCCGAATGTGCCACGTCGTCGGATGGCTGGTTGGCAGCCGTTGACCGTTGCACACGACACTGCCGTGACACCTGCTGCGGTGAGTGCCGCTCCAGCAGAAGCCATTGAACAGCCTGTTGCTGCTGTGGGTGAGCCGACAGCACCGGTAGCCGCTGCACAGGCGGCGCCTGCTCCGGTGACCGAGGATCTGCCGCGTCGTCGCATGGACGGTTGGGAACCCCTGAAAGTCGGTCACCCAGCCACTGCACCTGCCGTGGCGCAAGCGCCAGCACCCGAACCAGAGGCAGTACCCGATGCTGCCGCGGTTGCTGAACCCGTTGCCGAGCAGCCCGCTCCCAAACGCATGGGCGCACCAGCTGCCTCAGCGCCGAAACGTATGGGGGAACCCGCTGCAGCACCAGCGCAGCCGCAAGTCAAAATGCCAGAACCGGTAGCCCCGGCGGCCAAGACTGCCGAACCGGCCGCTGCCAAGCCTGCGAAGAAGGAACTGTCGAAGGTCACCAAAGTGGTGCTGACGTTGTTGGGCGTTGCGGTGGTGGCCGCCGGCCTGGTCCTGCTCGCCCAGTGGCTGCGCACCTTGGATCCTGTCGCGGAATTTATTGCCACCTACGAAGGTACACCGACCCATCCGGACGGGGTTCAGGCCGGGATTCCCGGTTGGGTGGGGTGGCAGCACTTCTTTAACTTTTTCATTATCGTGATGGTCATCCGCTCCGGATTGTTGATCCGCAACCAGGAACGCCCCGAGGCCTACTGGACAGCCAACCAGGGCGGATTCTACTCGCCGAACAAAAAGAACACCCCGGCCAAGGTGTCCATCCAGCAATGGATCCACCAGTCGTTCAACGTCTTGTGGGTGCTCAACGGGCTGATCTTCTATGTGATGGTGTTTGCCACCGGGCACTGGATGCGCATTGTGCCCACCAACTGGGATATTTTCCCCAACCTGGTCTCGGCAGGCATCCAGTACGTGTCATTGGACTGGCCGGCCGAAAACGCCTGGATCTATTACAACGCGCTCCAGATCATGACGTATTTTGTCACGGTATTCATTGCCGCCCCGATCGCGGTGCTCACCGGATTGCGCATGTCGACCTGGTGGCCACAACAAGCCCAAGGCATTAATAAGGCCTTCCCATTACCCGTGGCCCGCACCATCCACTTTGCCACCATGGTCTACTTCATCCTGTTCATCATCGTGCACCTATTCTTGGTGTTCACCACCGGAGTGCTACGCAACCTGAACATGATGTTCACCGCCCGCGACGCCGGCGACTGGATCGGCATTGCCGTGTTCGCCGTGTCGGTCGCGGTCACCGTCGGAGTCGCTTGGCTGATCAAACCGATTGTTATCTCCCCAATAGCCGAAAAGACCGGAACGGTCTCAACCCGCTAAGGAACAGTTATGATATTGGACAACTACAATCCGATTTGGGAAACCGAAGAACACTCCGATCTGCGCGAAATGGCCCACGAATTCATGGCCACCGAAATCACACCGCACGCTGAACGCTTCGCCGAAAACCACCAGGTCGACCGGGACCTATGGAATAAGGCCGGCGACAACGGCCTGTTATGCATCTCCGTACCGGAAGAATACGGCGGCGGTGGCGGCGACTTCAGCCACGAAGCCGTCGTCTTATACGAACAAGGCCTGGCGGGCGATGACTCCTGGGGTTATGCGATTCACTCGACCATTGTGGCCCCGTACATTGTGGAATACGGCACCGAAGAACAAAAACAGCGCTGGCTACCCAAACTGGCCTCCGGGGAAATGGTCGGTGCGATTGCTATGACCGAACCGACCACCGGCTCGGACCTGAAAGCTATCCGTACCAACGCGACCCGCGACGGCGATGGCCTGATCATCAACGGCTCCAAGACCTTCATTACCAACGGCACCCAAGCCGGGCTGGTCATCATCGTGACCCGCACCAGCGATGCGCCGGGTGCCCGCGGTATCTCATTGGTCGTAGCAGAAGTCGACGGTCTGGAAGGTTTCGAACGCGGTCGCGTGCTGGCCAAACTCGGTGCACACGGCCAAGACACCCGCGAACTGTCCTTTACCAACATGCGAGTGCCAGCCGCCAATATTCTGGGTGGCGAAGCCGGTGAAGGCCAAGGTTTTATCCAACTGATGCAGCAGTTGCCGCAAGAACGTTTGGCCGTGGCGATTTCCGGCGTCGGACAGGCAGAAGCTGCCGTTCGCCAGACCATCGCCTACACCAAAGAGCGTCAACTGTTCGGGCACACAGTCATGGATTTTCAGAACACCAAATTCGTGCTGGCCGAATGCGCCACCGAAACCCTGGCCGCCAAGACGTTCATTGACTACTGCATCAAAGAACACGACGCCGGCCGGTTGACCAGCGAACAGGCCTCGGCCGCAAAGTACTGGGCCACGGACGTTCAAAACAGCGTCATCGACCGCTGCTTGCAGCTGTGGGGCGGCTATGGATTCATGATGGAATATCCGATCGCCCGCATGTACGCTGGCGCCCGCGTCCAACAGATCTACGCCGGCACCAACGAGGTTATGAAAGACCTCATCTCCCGCGAATTCTAATCCTAGTCAACGACCCATCCCGGCCCTGGGCAACCCCACCGTTGCCGGAGCCGGGATGCGGCGCTTAAACCGTGACCTTCATACCCTTGCCAACCGGCTCTCACAGGCTGATACTTAATGTTATGAAGCAGGTGTCCAACGTAGTGCTCGCCGTCATCACGGGCCTGATCGTGATCGTGGCGATTCTTGCTGCGATCTTTGCCAATCGCGACCAAACCGCCCGGTGGGCACCTGACTCACCAGAAGCCACCGTACAAAGCTACGTTCAGGCTGTCGTCGACCAAGACTATCCGGCAGCCCTGCGCCACCTAGATCCCGCCCTGATGTGCAACGTCAGCCATTTTGAGCAGTCCTACTACCCGCAGGACACCGCGATCTCGCTCTTCCAAGCAAACATCGACGGCGACCGCGCGACCGTATCTGTGGAAATCGGCAGCTACGGCGAACCATTTTTTGATACCTTTGTGCACCAAGAACAATTTGACCTGGTCCAAGCCGAGAGCGGCTGGTTGATCACCGGTAGCCCATGGCCCGTCTACATTTGTGCAGGCATGCTATGAGCATCACGATCCTACTGCTCGCCCTGTTGGTCGGGGCCATCGGATTCATCGTCGTCGCCGCACGGCGTATGCAGGGCCAAAGCCTCACCGGCCAAATGTTCCGCCGCGCCTTCCAATACATGCTGCTCTATGCCATGCTCCTCGTGGTAGCCAACGGCGCCGCCGCCCTGTTGGCTCGCGCATTTGGCAGCACACCTGACTTCGACGAACCCCTGCTATTTGCCCAGTCCGTAACCGCCGTCGTCATTGGACTACCGATCACCGCGTTGTTGATCTGGTGGATCGTGCGGGCCCACCGCAAGGAGCCGGAAGAACGCGAATCACTGATCTTTCAGGCATATTTGACCACCTCGGCACTGACCGGTGCGGCCATGACAGCGGCCAAACTTACTGAAGGTCTCACCTCGGCGCTAGGGTCACAAATTTTCGACGGCGACGCCCTAGGACACCTGATCATGTGGCTGATCGTGTGGGTTGTCCACTGGCGCGTCATTCGACGAACCCTGGGACAAACCAATGCGGTGGCACACCTGCTGCTGGGCTCCACCATCGGACTGGTCCTGGCAGCCGGCGGGCTCATAGACCTGTTGGCGACGTCGTTGGAGATGCTCACGGGCACCCAGATTCTGGTCGGGTCCTTCGTCCCGCTGGGTTCGGCAGCCGGACTGTTCGTTAGCGGTGCGCTGCTGTGGATTGTCTACTGGTTGATCTCGGCCAGCAAACTGCCGCGCGGCACCACCTGGCACGCCTACGTTCTGTTGCTCGGAGTCGCAGGCGGCCTGCTGACCGGACTGGTCGGGGCCCAAGCCCTGCTGTGGCGCGGGCTGGTCAACTTGCTGGGCGACCCAATGCCCTTTGTCACCTGGTTTGAATGGCCGCAGGCCCTTGCTGCCCTGATTATTGGCGCGATGATCTGGTGGTATCACCGCGACCTGCTCGATGCGGCCACTCATACTCCGTTGCACCGGGTGTATCAGTACCTGGTGTCGGGCATCGGGGCAATTGCCGCGGCCGCCGGCGTCGGGCTGCTGGTCGTGGCCCTGGTGGATTCGATCACACCGGCCCAACTGTCCCACGAGCCGATCAATACCCTGCTGGGAGGCCTAACGCTGATCATCGTGGGTGCCCCGCTGTGGTGGTCGCACTGGCGGTTGGTCCAGCGCGCGGCAGCCGAAGACCCCGGGGTTGAACTCACCGCGACCCCACGCCGGATTTATCTGATCGTGCTGGTGGGAGCCGCCGTCATCACAGTGGTTATCGCCCTGATCGCCGCGGTTGCTGCGCTGATGGCTGATGCCATCGAAAACCAGCTGAGCCTCACCACGCTGTACGATGTGCGCACCGAACTGGGGTATCTGACTGCCGGCCTGACCATCATCGCTTATCACGCTGCCGTGCTACGCCAAGATAGTCGCAACGCGCCCGCCAAAACTGAGACCACTACGCCCGATGTCTCCTCAACGAAAGCCGGACGGCTGATCCTGGTGGGACCGCTCGATCCGACCCTGGCAACCACGGTGCACAAACGTTTCGACCGGCCCGTGGAGTTTTTAGCCAGTAACACCGGCGAGACGTGGAATGCCGACGCCGTCCTGGCGCAAATCGAGGCCCACAATGCCGACGACGACCTGCTGATTATCGCGCGGGAACAAGGTCTGGAAACTCGTCCGATCAGCGAAGTGCGCAACCTGCAATAGCCCTGTCAGGTCTACTTCACTGTGGATAGGCTTGACGAAACTGTTTATCCGGGATGACGTCTCGACGGTTATTGTGCGCATCTCGGGCGATTCGATGGAGGGTACTGGGGTCTACGATGGCAATTAGCTGATTGTGATCGTTCGATTGAACCACGTGACGAGCAGGTGGTCACTGTCATCGAACTCTGGCCGTAGCGTGCTTCATCATCCACTGAGGCTACGACGACCGAAAGCGTGCTGTAAAAGCAGGCTTGAGTCTAGAGGTCCTATTAACGCAGTTTTGCATTCGTGAGACCACGTTAAAGATCTGACTGGACACATAGTGGCCCAAGATCGAGGGCTGGGATACCTTGATAGCAACCTTGCTTGCTAGGTTGCTATTTGACGGCAGGGATTGTCAGATCCAGCGAGGGCTAGGGTTCTTCGCTTTCGAGGAGACGCCAGCTAGAGAAGTGATTGGCGGGAAAAACAGGCCGACACGCTATGGAATTAGGCTCTAGGTTTCAGGGCTTAGTTTCAAGTGCTGTACGAGCCTTGGACTTGCCGGCCACGTAGGTATGCACTGGTGGGGCGATCAGTTCAAGGCAGTGCATTAAAGCTTCGTGAGCTTGTGTGGGATCAAGCGTTGCGGTGAATAAGGGCTCGTGGTGGGCAATGCGATTGCGCAGATCATTGATAGTTTTGATTTGCGCATCGACAACACTGCGGTCGGTCCCATGGGGAAACGCTTTATGCAGGTAGGGCACCCACATGCTTTTTTCCATGGCTTTGGTGGTCAGCTGCCGCCAGAACCCGAACGAGAGCTCCGCGATGACCTTGCCAGAGGTGGCGTGTTTATAGCCGCTGCGCTTGATCGCATCATCGACATTCTTGCGGGTGAGGAAATTGACGTCGGCGCCGCGTTTGATGCCATTGATGGTTTTCGTCCGCCAGATCGGCATGACTGCGGGGGATTCTGGGTGTAACAACCAGTGGGTTTCATGGGGCCAGTTGGCGGAGATCGCGGCATCGTAGGTATTACGGAGGGCCACTTCAAAATGTGCGATATCGTGCATGAGGATCTGACTGGTCTCGACGTTCCATTCGTACAGGGCCAGCGCGCGTACTCGGTCCCCATCAGCGGCATTGAGGTATCGCTGAAAACGCGCTTCGCCCAGCCAAGCTTCGACCCAGGTATCAGACATAGGATTCAGCATGTCAAAAAAAACAATGCCCCGGCGACATGGTCGAGACCAGCGGTCCACACGGGGCTTACAGCTCACACTCTACGGGAGAACTCATCGAGTCGCAAACATCATTTAAGTTCGATGCGACCCTGCGCAGGTCGGAGCCTGAGCCTCAACGATTAGCCCTTTAATATCGCATATACCAGCGGTTATGTTGCTGCGAAGAGTAGGCGTACTTGTGCCGTCTTGTGGATGTGTGCCATCCACTTCACAGCGCTAGGCAACTTCGATAATGTGACCTATAACACCCTCATGGGGGGTGTTCACCCTCGAGCTCCGTTCACTCCGCCAAGCGAAGGACCATCATGGCTAGTGTCGTACACGGTTATCCATCCACCATGCAAGACGATTACCAACTCACGATGGGCCAGCTGATCCGCCAAGCGGTGCGTTCGTTTGGCGATACCGAAATTGTCCACCGCAACTCGCACGGCACATGGGGCCGCACCACGTATCAAGAAAACTTTGACCGCATCGAGCGTGCCGCCGCCGCCTTCAACAAGCTCGGCGTTGGCCTCGGCGACCGGATCGGTGTCATGGACTGGAACTCGCTGCGCCACTACGAGCTCTACTGGGCTATCCCGGCCATCGGGGCCGTGTTCACCCAGTTGAATCTGCGCCTGGCACCCGAAGATCTGCTGTATGTCATCAACGATTCCCAGGCCTCCGTCATCGTCATCGATGAGACGCTGGTGCCCGCCATCCAACCGCTGGCCGAGCGCACCAAGGGGGTCAAAACCTGGGTCATCTTGTCCGAGGGCGAGATCGAGCACGACCTGCCCAACGCCGTCTACTATGAAGAGCTCATTGCCGACGCCGAACCGCTGGCGGACTGGCCCAATATTTCCGAAACCTCGGCCTTCGCCGCCGGGTACACGACCGGAACCACTGGGCGTCCCAAAGGCGTGTTCTACTCGCACCGCTCGCAGTATCTGCACGCGTATAACACTGTCAAAGACCTAGCCGTCAGTGTCGAAGACGTCGTCATGCCGATCACCCCGATGTTCCACGTGCTGAGCTGGGGCATGGTCCAGGTTGCGGTCATGGTCGGGGCCAAACTCGTGCTGCCCGGCATGTTCTCCGCCGAAACCCTGGGCGACATTACCGACGCACTCACTGACGAGGGCGTGACCGTGACCAACGGCGTGCCCGCAATCTTCACCCCGATGTTTGAGGTGCTGAAATCTAAGGGTGTCAAAGATCTGACCGGGCTGCGCATGCTGTGCGGCGGCAGTGAGCCGCCCATCTCGATGATCAACGCGTACCGCGACACCTTCAACGCCGAAGTTGTGCATGGGTGGGGTGCCAGTGAAACATCGCCGATTGTCACGGTCAACCGCATGCGCCCAACACTGCGTGCGCGTATGACGGAGGAGGAAATCAGATCCTACGGGTCTAAACAGGGCAGCTTCCCAGTCAATGTCGACTACAAAATTGTCGACGGCGTCGGCAACCAAGTACCTGCGGACGGCGAGACCGCCGGAGAGGTACTGCTCAAAGGGCCGTGGATCACCGCAAGCTATCACGGCATGCCATCAGAGGCGCTAGCCGACCGGTTTGTCGACGGCTACTGGCGATCCGGCGATGTGGCCACCATTGATGAAAACGGGTTTATCAAGATCACCGACCGACTCAAAGACGTCATCAAATCCGGTGGCGAATGGATCTCATCCATCGACATGGAAAACCTGATGGTTTCTCACCCAAAGGTCGCCCAGGCGGCGGTCGTCGGCCTGGAGCACCCCAAATGGGATGAACGTCCCTTCATGCTGTTGGTGCTCAAAGACGGCGAGGACATCACGCGCGAAGAAATTGATGAACACCTGCTGCAACGCTTCGCTAAATGGCAGCTCCCCGAAGAATTCAAAGTCGTCGATGAAATTCCTGCGACGTCGGTCGGCAAGATCGACAAGAAGGTTATCCGCAGTCAATATCAGGATCTCTATACATAAGGACTGTCATGCTCGCCGCCACACCATCACACCTTCGGCGGTTTTCTCCTCGACATCCTCAAAGCCCTCTTTGCGATACAGGTCGCGTGCCGGGTTGTCGGGAGCGACAGAAAGACTTAGGCCGGGAAGATCCCGTATCCGGGCTACGTGCTGAGCTGCTCTCAAGAGTGCGCGTCCGACTCCTCGGCGTCGAAACGTAGCTTCAACCCACAGGCTGACTTCGGGGATTTCATGTTCGACGAAACCCCAGCCGCGGCGTTCGTGCGGCAGAAACAGCGCCCAGGCGATGCCCACTGGAGTTTCCTCATACCAGGCGACAAAGCCGAAGTCGCCGCGTTTTGGAATGAATTCGGTATAGCGCACCATGTCGGGTGAGGCCAGCACATCGTGGGAGGTGAAGCGTTCGACGTCCCAGTTGAAATTGTCGACGGCAGCACGCATCAGCAATTCGGTTTCTTCGGGCTGCAGCGCTCTGATAGTTACTGAGACCATATTCTGATCGTAGCCTTCTTGGTGCGAAATCGTCAGGGGAGCTGAAGGAGGAGTGCACCGAAGGCCCGTAAACCTTTCGGTGCCGCTCCTACTCAATATTGAGATGTGCAAGCCGAGGGTGAGGCTCTTATGGTTCGTGACGGAAGCCAATCTTGACGGTGACTTGCCAGTCGATAACGTTTCCTTCATTCAGATGGCCCCGAACTGAGCGCACTTCAAACCAATCAAGATTCCGCAAGGTTTTCGATGCTTCTTGCACAGCGTTGGTAATGGCTGCGTCGATACCATCGGGTGAAGTGCCAACGATTTAGGTGATGTTGTAGACGTTGTTCGCCATGATGACCTCCTGCTGGTCGGCCCAGGGGCCGGTTGCCTCGAGGGCCTGGTCTAGCCAACGCTACGACGCTGACTGCCACAGGTCTACCCCCGTGGAGTGTTAGCGCAGAAGGTGTGCCGGTTATACCGTGAAATCTACGGCGACGCGATCTGAGACCATACCTTTAATCATGTCGACGACGGGCACATGTTCGGGGTGGTCGGCGTAGACGGCCAGGGCGTCGGCGTCGTCAAAATCTGCGATGACGGTGAGATCAAAGTTTTCGCCCTCGTGGAGTTCATTGCGGTAGACGTTGAGGTCACGAATTTCTGGGATGCGATCTCGCAGGGCTTCTAGCGCCTCGGCAATTTTTGCGGCTTGACCATTGCGTGCGGCAAAGGTTTCACCATTGAGTTTCCAACTGACAATATGTCGAAGCGTCATGGCCTGTCCTTGAAGAGTGTGAGCTGATGTGTTTATCGTATCGGTCATGCGCGTTGGTGAGTAGGTTTAATCGTGGGGAAACATCGCGGCGTCAGCGGAATGTGGCCACCATTTTGGACCGTTGACGGCCCTGAGGCTGCGTGTGATGATTGCTTCACCATCTGAAGTGATGGCCAGTTCGCAACCGCCTTGACGGGAGTGGCGAGCCAAGGGGGGTGGCCATGGATGACACTCCCACAGCAGTGCAGGAGGAGCAACGTGAGCATCAATGTTCAACAGCTCCAGCGCTGCGACATCGTCAGTAATTCCATCATGATTGCCGGAACGGCTGGCGGAGCGTTCGAAGCCAACTTTAACTACCGAATTAGCGAAGGCCACGACGAAGTTGACGGCAATTTCATGGCCGGCGACGGCATCGGTGGACACGGCCAGTTCCAGGTGGTCGCTGATGTTGCCTCGGCCGCGTTCAAACACGTAGTGGCCTATGTGGAGGTTTTCCACGAGTCGCCCAAAGATGGTTCGCCGCGCGATCTGGTGGTGGTTCCGGTGATCCTCGGGGCAGAGATTGTGCCCGGGTACACCAACTACTTGGAACACGAGGTGGAGTCCGGCGAAACTCTATGGGGCATTGCCCAGCAGCACTATGGCAACGGCAACCTGTATCACCGGCTGCTAGCGGCCAACCCCGACATCACCAATCCCAACCTGATCCACGCAGGCGACATCATCCGCGTACTGCGCGCCTAATGTTCAGGCGCACTTGGCAGCCCGGCGACCACGAATCGTGCCGGTGACTGCCGGACTCCATTGGGAAGACGCGGATAAGTGTTGCGAAGTATGCGCCACAGGCGGTCTTCGCGTCGTGAGTGCTCACCATTCCAGTCCAGGCCAAGTTTCGATCGAATGTCAGCGGGCAACAGCCCGGCGGTCAGGAACTTGGCCTGTGGCATGAGTGTGCGCAGCCACCACGGCGCGCTGCGAGCGGCAAAGAGGTCGCTCATGATTTGGCGGGCGGCTGCGGTGACTTCCAGTTTGGCGACTTGCTGTTGCCAATACCGGTAGAACGCTGCACGGTTGTGCGGCCAGGAGGTTTCGGGCATGCCCAATGCGGTGCCTAGCACGGCGTAGCTGCGGTAAATCTGCTCGGCGTCCTCGGGCTGCTGATGGCCCCAGATGCGCCAGCGGATTTCCTCGGCCGTCCAATATAGTGTGGCCGTCACCCAGCGTTGGGTATCCGGGTCGGCGGCGCTGTACTGTGCGCCGTCGAGCATGCCCTCGACTGGCTGGTGGGCGCGGGCCACCCAGTCAGTGACCATGCTGCGCGCGGGTTGGGCTTCAGGCAGGACGACGGCGAAAATGTACTGCAGGGTGCGGCGCAGGCGGCCTAGCGGGTCGGCGGTGAAATTGGAATGTTGGGCCACCCCGGCGGCCACGGAGCGGTGGGCAACTTGTAGGCCAATGGCCGCGCCGGCTCCGGCCAGCACGATACCTTCGCGTGCCAGCTGCATGCCAGTGCGCGGGGATTTCACATCCACAGTACGCCGTCCTGTTCATGTTCACGGATCCGGTAGGCCACCATGCGTTGCAGCAAGTGGCAGGGAACAGTCTCGGTATAAGGAATTTTGACCGAGCCTTTGCCCGTCTGGAAGGTCGCGAGTTCGTCGTCGAATGCTTGGCGGGTGCTGGGGGTAAAGACCACGTTGGCATGATGCTTGAACCCATCGACGATAAACAGGATGGTCCCGGATGCATGGATCCACGCCGGCGAACCCCACTTCAGTGCGGTGTGCGTATCCGGTGCGGCTTGGTCGGCGATGGCTCGCAGTTGGTTCAGGGTACTGCGGGCGGGGTCGTGAAATTGCTCGAAGAATTCATCAACGGTCTTGGGTTTGCTCATGGTCAAAGAACGCTCCTTCGGTTGCTGCTGAGGTGGGGTCATTGGGCGGTGTGACTTGGGTTTTGGCCTCGTGCACGTCGGAGATCATGGCGTCCAGGGTCCGGATCAGCACCACTAGCCAGGCGAAAATGATCCCCGCAAAGGCCAGTTCGAGAGCGGTGAGGTTGTAGTAGCCCAGCGGATCCCACAGGGCTACCGCGAAGACCCCGAATCCCAGCATCAGATAGCTGATGACATACATTGCCGCCGGGGCGCCGGGCAGCCAGATCGGCACGCTGAGCAACATGATCCCAAAGGTGACCGCCAGGATCTGTACAAAGCCGGTGTGGATTGGGTCGCTGATGTGGATGGTGATCCACGACAATCCGATCAGGCAGATGCCCATCACGATCATGCCGATTCGCAACACCTGCACCAGGGCGCGGCGTTTGCCCTGACGTTGGCGGTGCGATGCCCAGGCGGTGAGGTCCTGGCTGATGAAATTTGCCAATGTGGTCAACACGATGCCGGATACGGTGATGGTGGTGTTGAACGTCCAAAATGAGAGTACCCCGGCCTGGCGTGTGCCCAATTCGGAGAAGAACTGGTGCCACCAATACGGGTTCTCGGCCAGCAGCATTGACGCCAGCACACCGGCGGCCATGAATAGGGCCAGCAGGGTAGAGATAGACGACGACGAGGCGCGCGAGGCGGAACTGAATCCGAAATACGACGTCGCAGCGGTCACCAGGCACAGCATTGCGGTTGCGGCGATCGCATCAACGATCAGCCCTTGAAAGGCCTGCTGGAAGAGCCGAAAAATACTGAGCGACGCCATGGTCGCGATGGCGCCGTGCAGGATGAATAAGCCAATAAAATCAATCAGCCACCAACCCCAAAACCGGCGGCGCATCCAGCGCAGACTGCCGCGACGGGATTCGGTGGCAATGACCAAACCGATGATCGCCGAGGTTCCGGCGGCCACGCCCGTCATCACCCCGGCTATGGTGCCCACCGAGTAGCCGCCCGACAGCGGAGTGAGTCTGCCGGTGAATGCGATGAGGCCGGCGACCAGGGCGATGGCCGTGAAACTAATCGCAATCCAGATTGCCCGGGATGCGAGATGGGCGGCCGATTTGCCCGTGCCGTCAGTATCTGGGACCACACGATTGTCGAGTTCTGGGGCTACCTGTTCCACGCCCCCATTCTAAATGTGGCGGAGACTGGGCGGAGTTTCGGGTCGTTGGGCGGTTAGTCGCGGTGAATATGCGGTGCGATGCGTCGGATGGTTGCGGCCAAGGACAGTGCGGTGGTGCCGGAGGTGGCCGGGTTGATGGGGCTGGGGGAGGAGACGAATTCGAATTTGAACCGCCCGGCGTCTCCGGCGGCTTCGATCACGTGGGCTGACTCGGGGTGTAACGGGTCGGCAACCAGTTGCACCTGGACGCGTTGGAGGGATTCGTTCAAGGGTTTCGCGCCGCGGGTGGCATAAGCCAGGGCTACCGAGACATTCACATTGCCGGGAAATTTTTCGATCGCCTCGATGGGGTTGCCCGAAAACAAAACTTCTGGTTCGGTGAGTTCTTCTAGGCGGGTGGCCTCGGCTTCTGACATCCACGGTTGAATGAGTCCGGCCGGGTCTTTCGACGTCGTAATGGACACCCGATCTAGCTGATCGGCAACGGCTTCGAGTAGATCAAAACCGCCGATGGCCCCGTTGGTCACGTGCAAATGCGGAGTCATGAGCGCATCGGCGATGGCCGGATCTGCCAGGGCGCCGACCGAGGTGAGCACAAAGGGTTTGTGCACGCGTGGCAAAAATTTCTTGGCCGCGGCCACTCCAGCCGCCTCGACCACCAGATCGGCCTGGGCGAGCGCGTCGTCGAAACTCTCTTCGGTTATGAGTCGCACGCCAAGGGTCCCGCGCTCGCGGTGGGCGGCAAGGTCTCGGACCATGGCGGTGAAATCATAGTCCAGCAGGCGCACGATGTGACGACCAATGGATCCGAAACCCAACAGCAAAATCTTCATGGTCTCAACTGTAGTGAATCGGGTGCTGGCGTGGGTAAGTGGGTATGAATAATCCTTATATCCTGTGCGGTGGCCTTCTCGCTTAGACTCGATACGTTGACGAAGGAGGAACCCCCCTATGTGGCAGTTTGACGTGGATTCAAGCGCTCTTATCGTCATCGATATGCAACGGGATTTTGTTGAAGCAGGCCGTCCCATGGAAGTGCCTATGGCCCGCGAGCGGTTGCCGCAGGTGCGTGAGCTCATCGATTGCGCACGTGTTGCGAAGGTCCCGATCATTTTCACCCAGCATGTCTTATACGATCAGTTCAATGTCTCGCCCCTAGAAAGCAGCAATGATCCGCGCCTGCTGAGCAAAGGCATGCGCGCAGGGACCGATGGCATTGAGATCGTTGCCCAGTTGGATCCCGGCCCGTGCGATTACTACGTGCAAAAGCACCGTTACGATGCGTTCTACAACACGAACCTCGAGGTGCTGCTGCACACCTTGCGCGGTTATCGCATGATCGACACCGTGATTATTGCCGGTACCCTGACGGAAGTATGCTGTGACTCCACCGCACGCAGCGCATTTATGCGCGACTTCAAAGTCGTCTTCGCCCAAGACGCCACCGGCGGCGCAAGCCAGGCCGCTCACAACGCAACCCTGAACGCCATCGACACATATTTTGGACGAGTATTAACGAATGAACAAATTCTGCAAGCTTTCGCGGGGACGCTGGTCTAGGCACGCCCGTTGGGTCGCCCGAGAAGCCCTCCTACTTCCATATTGTGTCCACACGCAGCATCATAGTGGTAGAGCGTTACAGTAACGCTTGATCTGCGGAATTCCAGGAGCATAGGCCAGTGGATCTTGAATCGATGCGGACCTTTCTGAGCGTGGCCCGAAATCGCAGTATTTCTCGCGCCGCCCAGGAGCTCTATGCCACCCAGCCCACAGTGAGTTTGCGGATCAAACGCATTGAACAAAAACTTGGCTTCCCGGTGTTTTTACGCAGCTGGCAGGGCGTAGACCTGACCCCTGAAGGCAGGCACATTCTGCCGACGATCGCCGATTACTTCTTTCGTCTGCAAACCGCCAAGCAGATGCCCCAGGAGGCCATCGCCCACAGCGGGATCAGCAGCATCATGGATGCACATGCCACACAAGAAACGATCGCCGTCGACGAATGGTTAGTGGGCGAGGGGATCTACGCGTTGATGTCGGCATTAGAAGAAGTCCCCGATACGCACGTGCGCACGACCAGCTCGGCACAGCTGCACTCTATGGTGGCTCACGGTATCTGCACCCGCGGCATAACCTATACGGATGGCATCCCAAAAGCGTGGTCGAACCGCGAAACCCCGCTGTGGTCTGAACCGTTAGCCCTCGTGTATCCGACGGCGGATCAGACAGTTCCCAACCCCACGGTTGCGGACCTGAAAGAATACTTCGCCACCAGAACGTTCATCCTCATGGATGACCCCATCTTTACCGATCACTCCGGGGTCACCGGACCGCTCCTTGAAGACCTCATGCCACAGGCCACCCGGGTCGTCGATCACGTCGGTATTATGGCGTACCTCTGCCGCGAACCCGGCAACGCGACGCTGATTCCATCTGGCTTATGTCAGCGTCGTCCGGCGTTTAACCAACCGGGAATCATCTGGACGGCGATGGATTGTCCATGGGGTCCGGTTTCGGTGGTACTGGTGGAAAATGACTTCGACCAATTGGACTTCGACGACGAAATTCATGACGCCATCACCGGTTGGGCCACTCGAGAACGCGCCCGGCACGCTGGGACCGAACAGCGGTAGCGCAACTGCATTCTGCTGATGTCAGCACGATGCACATCACGGACCGTCAACATCCGAATCCAACGGTCGCGCTGTAGACTTTAAAGAACATTTTTATCGACCAGTATTCTCATTTACGGTCCCTATGAGCCCATCTGATCCTTGACGTGAGTAATGAATGCTTCTGCTCTCTGTGTTCGTCGAACTCCGGCAGCTGATAGCGCCACAATTGGTAACGGCTCTAGATTGTTCGAAAGCGGTTTAACGGCGACATCGCGAAATGGCGCCGTTCCGCTCGGGGTCAGGACCTGAGTCAGGATAGAGATCCCCATCCCTCGGGCAACAAGACCGAAAATCAGTTGATGGCTCTTTGTCCGAAATCTTATTTGCGGGGATAGGCCGAAACTATCGAAAATTTGTAGAAAATATTCAGGGGCGGGAGCAAGATCCAATAATATGAGAGGCTCAGTTGCAAGGTCAGCTAAATCGATTGTTTTACTTCTTGCTAAAGGATGACCTGTAGGTACGACCGCATACGGCGCGGCGGCAGATAGATCCTCCCGATGAAGAGCTCGATGAGGGAAGAACCGGTCTAAGCGGTAGTCATATGTTAATACAAATTCGCAATGGCCTTGATGAAGGGCTTCAACTAACTCGTCATCCGAGCCTTCAATAAAGCGCAGGTCGATCTTAGGATAGGTTGCCAGAAAAGACGTGATGATCGGCGGCATTAGCGACGGGGCCAGCGTGCTGTAGCACCCCACAACCAGCGGGCCGTGTAGCTCTTTATCTAATTCGTGCGCTGTGCTCTGAAGCTCACGAACATCGTCAACAAGCTGCCGTGCTTTTCTTAGTAGTGCGTGCCCTGCTGGAGTGAGGTTCACGCCTCGGTGTGAGCGCTGAAAAACTGCTGTTCCCAGCGCTTTCTCTAGTCCGTTTAGTGACGTAGACATTGCAGACTGTGAGACATGAGATTGTGCTGCACCAGCGGTTATATTGCCGGCTTGAGCCACGCTGAGGAAATGTTCCAGCTGTCGAAAAGTTACATCGTTCATGGCAGTGAGGATACATCGAGCCATCGGAAAAATCGATGGATGAACACTAATTTATCGCTTTTACAAAGGGCTCAGGTTTTCATAACGTAGAACTCGACCAGCTCAATGTGATGTGCGGCACATAAGGTGCCGGGTGTTCGGAGCTACGCAGGCGAGGCCGTAAACATAATATGCGGCTTCCACCAGCAAGAGATTCCTTGAAAGGAGGCCCGCTATGGAACGTCGTGTTTTTGGTGTTGTTTGGGTCACTTATTTCACGATCTGCATGTTGGCATTTATTTGGCCGGCAGCAGGATTTGCAAATTCTGTAGAACCTACCATCGGCGGATTCCCACTGTTCTTTGCGTGGTTTATGTTGTGGGTCGTTCTCATTTTTCTAGGCTGCGTCGTCATGTATTTCTGGGATGAACGTTTAAATCGAGGAGTGAGTGACTTTGAGTGACTGGATTATCATTTCATCGGTCACGGGTATTTATCTTCTAATTGTGTTGATTGTTGGTATTGCTGCTCGGCGGGGCCAAAAATCTACCCTTGAAGGTTATATAACCGGCGGTCGAAGCGTAGGCATTGTCGTCTTGTTTTTCATCCTCGGTGCAGAGATTTTTTCTGCTTTCACATTCCTCGGTGCTCCCGGTCAAGCGTTTACCACTGGCGCACCGGCCTTATATATCCTGGCCTACTTGTCACTGGCTCTTATTCTCTGGTGGGTTATCGGGCCAAGAGTGGCCACATTAGGGCGACGGTATGGCTACCTGTCACAAGCAGATCTATTTGCAGACCGATTTTCAAGTAAATCGGTACCGGTTGTAATGTCGATTATGAGCGTTGTCGCCCTCATCCCATATCTGACAATCCAGATTACTGGTGCTGGTCTCTTATTTACGTTTGCTACCGACGGGCAGGTGCCATTTTGGCTGGGCTCCCTCGTTGCTTTCGCCATCTGTACTATTTATGTCTTTGTGAGCGGCCTTAAGGGGATTGGCTGGACGAATCTTCTGCAAGGGATCCTAATGCTCGTTGTAGCCTGGGCTATTGGGATCGCGGCGGTGTTTCAACTCTTCGGTACCGTCGATAATATGTTCAGCGATATCCGCGAGGTCTCACCGGAATATTTGATCATGCCGGGTGGCGGTGACGGCTGGACTTGGGCTGCGTTTTCTTCAGCAATTGTCTTGAGCGTTCTCGGTTTCGTCATGTGGCCCCATGTATTCAATAAATCATATTCTGCTGAGAGTAATCGCCACATTAAAAGAACCGTTGTTCTTTATCCACTGTATGCGTTGCTAGTCGTGCCGATTTTGCTCGCAGGGTTTGCTGCCATTACCACGGTGCAAGAAGGAGACATTGAACGGCCTGATGCGGTGATGTCACATCTAATCGTGAACCTGCTCGACTTGCCACCAATTGTCATCGGACTCATGTTGGCAGGCGCTGTGGCAGCGGCGATGTCTACGGGAGCAAACCTGGCCCACACAGCGGCAAGTATCGTTGTTCGAGATTTCATATCGCACGTCAAGAAAGAGGCGCTCAAAGATTCTGTTGCTGTGTCCATCACTAAATGGTGCGTAGTAATCATCTCAGCGCTCGCTTTCATTCTGGCGGTCCTAAACGTCCAAACGATTGTCCAGCTCTTCTTAATCGCGTACGGCATTGTGATTCAATTTCTGCCGATCACGTTCGCCACACTTTTCTGGCGAAGGGCAACCTTTGCGGGTGTTATGTCAGGCATGTTGGCGGGTCTCGGTGTCACAATCTATTTCACATTCGTTCAACCAACACCATTCGATATAGAACCAGGTTTGTGGGGCGTCGCAGTCAACACGATCTGCCTGGTAATGATTTCACTCTTTACAAAACCCATGGCTCGTGAACACACGGAACGTTTCGTGCGGCCCAAAGCATCAACAGAAATAGCGGCACAACCGGAGTTGTCTCGTCCGGTGACGGTGCACCGGGTGAATGAGCACGAGAAACAGAGTCAGACAGAAGTATCTTCTCCGGCGCCCTAAGGCCCGAATTAGTTCACGCACACTTCAACGATTAGCGGTGTCCTATCCGGGCACGCAACAGAACGGAGCAAAAAAATGTTACGTACAGGTCAAGAATACATCGACTCCATCCGAGATGGTAGACAAGTTTGGATTGATGGCGAACGTGTCGAGGATGTGGCTACCCACCCTGCTTTCAAACCGATAGTTGATATCCGGGCGCGAATCTATGACATGGGTCATGATCCGGATACTAGAAACATCATGACCTATACCGATGCTGAAACTGGTCAACAATGCTCCGTAGGGGCCAAGCCACCTATGGAAAAATCAGACTGGTATGACAAGAAAGTCGCTGTTGAAACAGTACTCAGTGACGTGGGTGGTGTCGTTACTCGAGTAGGTGACGAAACTGTGGGGGAAATGTGGTCGTTGCTTGACGGTCAAGAAGTTCTCAATAAAATTGATCCGCAGTTCTCTGAAAATATAACTAGACACGTACGTCGGGCTACCTTAGAAGATCCGTTCCATGTTTCAGCCAATACGGATGCAAAAGGTGACAGATCGCGTTGGCCGCAAGACCAAGACCCGGACGTCCTATTGCGGGTAGTACGTGAAACTGACAACGGCATCATTGTTCGCGGCGCGAAATTCGAAACGGCAGCGGCTTATGCGAACCAAGCGTTTGTGAAACCTACAATCGCGGATTGGGGGAACGCACCTGAGTCGGAATATGCGGTTGGGTTCATTGCACCAATGGGTGCCCCCGGGATGAAGCATATATGCCGGAGTGGTTTCGCAGGTACGCATCCTGCTGAGGACTATCCACTCACAAACCGTTTCGATGAGATCGACACAATGTTGATCTTCGACGACGTAGAGATTCCGTGGGAAGACGTGCTATTTTACCGGCACACTGAGGCTGCCGCATTCATACGTTCAACTCTCCATCGCTACAGCATCTTTCCATTCCTACAGCGCCACTTGCGTTATTCCGAGTACCTACTTGGCGCGGCATATCTCAGTATTCAGCAAACTGGCGTGAAGATGCACCAAGGAGTGCGCGAAAAAATCGCTCGACTTGCTGCATACAGAGAAATGATCAATGCACACTTAATCGCAGCTATCGAAACTTCAAGTCGTAGTCCCGAAGGCATGCTCATGCCTAACCCACAGATTATGTATGGCGCTCGCATGCAAGCAGCTGAGCAGTTGCCAGAAATGATGCACTTGGTCAGAGATCTAAGTGGATGTCAGATCAGCTTAGTCCCCAGCGCTTCGAGCTTCGAGAACCCGGAAATTGCAGATACGCTAAATAAATATTTTACAGTCGGAGATGATGACGGCCACGAGCGACGCAAAATGCTGACGTTTGCGCGTGACTTATTGAATTCTCACTATGCCGGCCATCGGCTGACTTTCCAGCTTTTTGCTCAGTCGCCGCCATTCTCGCACCAGCTGGCCATGTACAACAACTATGACTTCGGTGCGGTCGCGGATCTCGTTCATCAAGCGGCGAATTTGGGCACAAACCTAGATGTCGACTATGCGAAAAAAGCCGATTTCATCGAGGAAGCCGGTGACTTTGCGATGCGTCCTGGGATCGCGAAAGAAGCTGAGCGTCGTGCAAGTTTTGACGATCCACTGCACCAAGCTTCGGAGCTCGCCCAGCAAGTTAGCCAACCGTAAACCGTTACGAGAAAGGACTAGTTACACAATGAAACATACGCGGATCAGGCCGTTCAATACGAAAGATACTTATCCAGAGCAGAACTTGGATAACGATCTGGCCCAAGCAGTCGTCGCCAATGGGGTGGTCTATATGCGTGGTCAGATCGGGCAGAACCTGGAAACCAACGAAGTGGTAGGTGTTGGTGATGTAGTTGCTCAGACCAATCAAGCGATGGCAAACATTAAGGAATTGCTGGAAGAGGCTGGTAGCAGTTTGGAAGACATCGTGAAAACGGTGGTGTATATGACTGACATTCGCTATCGAGAACCTGTCTATCGCGTGATGGGAAGCTGGCTAAAAGGCGTACATCCTTGTTCGACAGGCATTGTGGTTTCAGGTTTTGCTCGTCCAGAGTGGGTCGTTGAGATTGATGCGACCGCAGTTATTTCAGAGAAGGAATGAGCTATCCATGACTTTTTCGATTGTAGGTCGCGATCCAGTTACAGGTGCACTCGGAATGGCAGTGACATCGTCGTCACCATCCGTGGGCGCACGATGCATACACCTGCGTTCTGAAGTTGGCGCAGTGGCTTCACAAAATGTCACCGATCCACGTTTAGGCTCAGCCATACTGGACCTTCTTGAACAGGGAGCGAACGCGAGTCAAGCGCTTGAAACAGTTCTGGCAGATTATCCAACAAAAGACTTTCGCCAGCTGAGCGTAGTGGACTCTGAGGGAGCAACAGCACACCACAGTGGTAAAGGGACCCTTGGTGCTCATAAAGTTGTGGTGGGAGATCAAGTAGTTGCTGCAGGGAACTTGCTGTCCTCAGAAGTCGTGCCTGACAAGATGGTTGAGGCATTCAATGCTACAGAAGGCGAGCTAGAAGAAAAGCTTCTCGCGGGGCTATCAGCCGGAGAACAAGCAGGTGGCGAGGAAGGTGAAGTCCGATCCGCAGGGCTGGCTGTGGTCCATAATGTCGGCTGGCGAGTCACCGATCTTCGTGTTGATGAAGCCCCCTGCCCAATTGATGAACTAGGGAGGATTCTCACTGTCTGGCTACCTCAACGAGATGATTACATTACTCGAGGTATCAACCCTGAAGCGGCACCATCTTACGGGGTCCCGGGAGATGAATGATCTGTGACTAATACCTTGAAGCGTCGTGCTCAGCAGGCAGTAATGGCCCAACGACATGCACTGGTGGAGTTATCGAGAGAACTTCATGCCGATCCGGAGCTCGGGTGGGCAGAATATCGCTCATCGGAACGAGTGTCTGATGTCCTCAAGCATGCCGGATTTAGCGTCGTTAGGCCATATTTGGGTCTGGAAACTGCGTTCCATGCCAAGGCTGGCGCAAAAGCGCCGAGCATGCGAATAGGACTCATGGCTGAGTACGACGCGCTGCCTGGATTGGGGCACGCTTGCGGTCACAATTTAATCGCCGCGTCTTCTGTTGGGGCTGCGATCGGACTCGCCCAGGTGGCAGAAGAGTTGAATATAGGAGTCGAGGTTTTTGGTACACCTGCAGAAGAAGGCGGTGGTGGAAAAATAGATTTACTCGAAAGAGGTGCATTCGACGGGTTGGATCTTGCCATGATGGTACACCCTGGACCTGTTGACGTTGCTCGTGCCTCACCCCTTGCCGTTGCTCATTGGGCGGTTCAATTCACAGGAAAGGCAGCGCACGCAGCGTCTTTTCCTACAGAGGGCATTAATGCTGCTGACGCTTTCACAATCGCCCAAGTTGCGATTGGATTACTTCGCCAGCATCTACCCACCACGTCTCGGGTTCATGGCGTCGTTTTAGACGCTGGGACTGCACCTAATTCAATACCAGCATTTGCGCGCGGCCGATGGTATGTACGAGCACAGACACTCGAAGAACTACATGAAATCGAAAAGCGGGTTCTTGCATGTTTTGAAGCTGCGGCATTAGCTACCGGTTGCAGTTTTGACTGGGAACTAGAAAGCAAACCGTACGCAGAATTTCACCATGATGAGCAGGCGCTGGAATTCTACTCGCGAAATGCTGAATCACTCGGGAGGGTGTTCCAACCCGATAGTCCTGGAGCCGAGATGGCAGCAGCTTCTACAGATATGGGGAATGTGTCTCACATCGTGCCTTCAATTCATCCTTACATCGGGTTAGACAGTTTCCCTGTACTAAACCACCAGCAAGAGTTTGCCGATCACACGATCGGTCCTACAGCTGAAAAAGCACTTTTGGATGGGGCCATTGCGCTGGCGTGGACTGCACTTGACGTGGCGACTCATAGGAATTTATGTACTTTTAGTCCGTGAATTTGAAACCGTAAAGCTTGCTGGAGCGTTTCGACAGGACCGAAGAAATCGCCCACGCCAACTTGTGGCTAGCATCTGATCAATCATCCGGCTACGACACCGGCACGATAATTCACGCTGACGCCGACTACGCTTGGACGCTAGATCTAGACCAACCAGTAGGCCACAGTTCTTAAAGTGAAGGCTGACCGCACGATTCGTGCGGTCAGCCTTCATGATGGTCACTTTCATGAGTAACACCCGCACAGGCTGCACCCCAGTTGCGCTGCAACCATGCCGTTTTGTGTCCTGCATGACACTTTATGACTTTCTGATGAGTTGGCTCCTTGTGGCTTTCCACAAAGGTCGGGTAGCCTTTCACATGCAAACCATTTAGAGCGACTGAGAGATCTGGCTCGTTGACGTCGCAGCAACCACCACCTTGTTTCACCAAGTTGGACGGTGCTACTGCCAGGACCAATGGAGTGATTGATGATTTCTTTGTGCAATGTTTCAACCGTGTTTACCGCGCGTGGAAAAGATCCTGTGACAGCGGTTGACGACGTCAGCTTAGACATACCGCGGGGCAGTATCCAAGGCATTATCGGATTCTCCGGCGCCGGAAAATCCACCCTATTACGCAATATCAACCTGCTGGAACGTCCCACCCAGGGACAAGTCATCCTCGATGGCACGGACTTGACTCAGCTGAATGACGAGGAGCTCCGACAGGCTCGTCATCAGATCGGTATGATTTTTCAGGGCTTCAACCTGGTTAATAACCTCACCGTGGTACAAAATGTCGAGCTGTCACTGAAATTTGCGGGTGTCAAGAACAGTCGTGACCGCCGTGACCGTGCCGCCGAGGCGTTGAGAATCGTTGACATCGTGGAAAAAGCAGACGCGTATCCGGCACAGCTATCGGGCGGACAGAAACAACGGGTGGCTATTGCCAGAGCCCTGGCTACCCGCCCGCGCGTTTTGCTGTGTGATGAGCCAACCTCAGCACTGGACCCATTTACCACAGCGACGGTGCTGCAATATCTTGCCGATATCAATCGTGAACTAGACATCACCGTTGTCGTCGTGACTCACGAAATGGAAGTCGTTAAAGCACTGACCGATCACGTGGCAGTGATGGAAGCTGGCAGGATCGTCGAACGGTTTCCAGCACACCAGCTCCACGACCCAGGATTCGAACCGGCTACCGCCATCGGCAAGTACCTGGTCTCGGACGGCATTCGGGTGGACCGTGGCCCGAAAGGTGCAGCCACCTCGACTGCTAAGGCTCCCGTTGGGCATGTAATTGATCGTGAACCAGTTGCGGTTGCAGGAGGCCAGGCCTAATGGAACGGATTATCGAACTTCGTCCCGAACTTGTCCAAGCCCTGCTTGAGACCTTCGCGATGATCGGCGTGGCCATCCCCATCGCCGTATTACTCGGCACCCCGTTAGGTATCTGGCTTTTTGTCCACGCACCCGGCTCGATTGCGCCGCAACCCAAGTTGCATGCGTTTGTCAGTGGCCTGGTGAACATGCTGCGATCATTCCCGTTTCTCATCTTGCTGATCGCCATCATTCCGTTCACTCGGTTCGTTGTGGGCACGACAGTCGGTACCGCGGCGGCTATTGTGCCGCTGACCATTAACGCCATCCCGTATTTTGCTCGACTGGTGGAACAAAACATCACCCAACTGGGCACGGGAGCAGTAGAGGCTTCGCGAGCCATGGGTGCAACGCGCGGCCAAATCATCCGCAACGTCCTGCTCGTCGACGCAAAACCCGGCATCATCGGTTCCATCACCATCACTACCGTCAGCTTCATTTCCTACTCGGCAATGGTCGGATTAGTCGGAGGCGGCGGGATCGGTGACTTTGCAATTCGCTACGGCTACTACCGCTACGAAACCCCGGTGATGATCATCGCCGTCGTGCTAATGGTCCTGCTTGTCACCATGGTGCAATGGGGCGGCAATCGGCTAGCCCGCGTGACTGACAAACGCCTCTAAACCACCCCAGCTACTCATACTTTTATCGACCTCACGAGGATTTTCCATGCCATTTTTCGCTACCCAAACCACTTCCAGCTTCCGTCGTAAGATCACGGTTGGGCTGGGCGCACTGGCCGCACTTGCGTTAACAAGTTGCGGTTTGACTCAAGCTAGCTCCACAGAGGGCGACGCATCAGATAAGACCATCACCGTGATCGTCACCGAATCTGCCCCTTACCAAGAACCCACGGAAATTGCCCGCGAACTGCTAGCGGAAGACGGTTGGGAACTCGAGACCACCTACGTCACAGATATTGTGCAGCCCAACCAAGTGGTTTCCCAGGGTGAGTATGACGCCAACTATTTCCAACACCTGGCCTATCTACGACAATTCAACGCAGATAATGGCACCGAGGTGGAACCTGCATTTTCTACCTACTACCAACCCTCCGGGATCTTCTCATTACAATACGACTCATTCGAAGAGCTACCTGACGGCGCGGAAATCTCACTGGCCGTGGACACCGCCAATAACGGGCGCGGCATCAAGCTGCTGGCCGATCACGGTCTTCTCGAAATCGATGAGTCCGTGCCTGTCACCGAGTTATCGCAAGCCGATATCATCGATAACCCCAAGAATTTTCAGTTCATTGAAATTGATCAGCAGTCTTCAGCCCACACACTCACCGATGTGGATGCTGGTTTCGCGTTCGCTCGTCTTGTTGCCGAGGCAGGCCACGATGTTCACGACGTCGCACTGGCACTAGAAGAAGATGACGACGTGCGCCGTCCCTACACCAACGTGATCGCTGTGCAGCCTGGTGAACAAGACTCTGAAAAAACCCAAGCACTCCAGCGCGCGTATCAGTCACCCGAGGTCCAAGAATGGTTTGCCAAGTATCTTGACGGCGCCATTGAATACAACGATGACATCACCACCGAAAATGCCCAGGAAATCTGGTCAGAATTCACCGCCGAGTGACTGAAAGAAAACTTCTCATGCAAAATATTCTTCCAACCAAGCGTCACTTTGGGACCATCAGCCTGACCCTGGCAGCATTTGCACTGGGTGGCTGCGGATTGACCCAAGCGGCTCCGACCGTGCAAGAATCTGAGGACCGTACGATCAAACTTATTGTCACCGAGTCCGCACCGTACCAAGAACCAACCGAGATTGCTCGTGAGCTATTGGCAGAAGATGGCTGGGATCTGCAACCGACATATGTGACGGACATTGTGCAACCGAATCAGGTCGTCTCCGAGGGCGAATATGATGCGAATTTCTTCCAGCACGCAGCATATCTACGCCAATTCAATGCTGATAACGACACCGCAGTTGAACCCGCATTCACCGTCTATGACGCACCATCCGGTATCTTTTCTCTGAAACACGATGCGCTTGCCGATTTGCCCGAGAGAGCAACCATCTCACTGCCCGTGGATCGTTCCAATAATGGGCGGGCCATCCACTTATTGGCTGCAGAAGGGCTCATCAGTATTGACGAATCGGTTCCGGTGACTGAACTATCCCAGGATGCCATCACTGACAACCCAAAGAATCTGCAGTTCGTGGAGATTGACCAGCAGTCGTCAGCCCAAACGTTGCCCGATGTTGACGCAGGATTCTCCACGATCCGCTTTCAAACCGAAGCCGGGTATGACGTCGAAGATACCCTCCTGGCATTTGAAGATTTCGAGGACCCTTTTGACTTCACCGTCGTCGTCGGAGTTGAAGAAGGCCACCGAGACAGCGAAAAGATTCAAGCTCTAGAACAAGCCCTGCATTCCCAAGAAGTCCAAGACTGGTACACGGAATACCTTGACGGGGCGATCGCATTCAACGGTGCCTACACCACGGAAAATATTGAGCAGCGCTGGCAAACCTACCTAGCCGAGTAGCGCACGACAACACGTTCGAAACCCCTCGAAGCAAGGAGCCCCCATGTCACGTCCACGCCGTCCGCTGATCCTGTCGGCATTCATGATGAATACCACCAGCCACATTTTGGGCGGTGCTTGGCGACGTGAAGAAGCCCAACAGCACCGCTTCAACGAACTCCAGCACTGGGTGGAACTGGTACAGACTCTCGAAGACGGTGGGTTTGATATCGCCTTCTTCGCCGACGTCGTAGGGGTATATGGTGATCACGAAGGTGGTTGGGCCTCGCATGTTCGCCGTGGGTTGCAGATCCCGGCGAATGATCCACTGGTCTTATTGTCTGCCCTGGCCGCGACGACTCAACGGATCGGCTTGGCCCTGACGTCTTCGGTTATTCAGACCCATCCGTACACCTTTGCTCGGCAGCTGAGCACTCTGGATCATCTGACTGGTGGCCGGGTCGGATGGAATGTCGTGACCTCAGCCCTGGAGAACGCACACCGCAACTACGGTGGGCCGGGGCTGGCACGGCATGATGATCGGTATGATCTGGCCGAAGAATACCTGGAGGTCTGCTATAAACTTTGGGAGGGTTCTTGGGAAGATGACGCTCTGCTGGCGGATAAAACGCGAGCACATGACCGTGGGGTTGGCCTGCATGCGGATCCGGCGAAAGTCGCCAAAATTTATCACCGCAGCGATAACTATCAGGTGGATGGACCGCACCTGTCATCACCCTCACCCCAGCGCACCCCGTTGCTCTTCCAAGCAGGCTCGTCACCGCGGGGGCGTCAGGTTGCCGCCGAACACGCGGAAGCGACGTTTTCGATGGCCCCACGCATAGAACAGGCCAAGGAGCACGCGGCTGATGTTCGTCGTCGTGCCGCCACATTTGGCCGCGACCCGCAGGATGTGAAATTTATTCAGGGCCTCTCGTTCGTCGTAGGTTCCACGGAGGCAGCGGCTCGCGCCCAAGCTGCCGATCTTGACGAGTCGCTGGATGATCACGCATTGATCGCTCACACCGGTGGCAGCTTGGGTGTTGATCTAGGCTATTTGCCACTGGATACCCCGATTGGTGAGCTCACAACCGAAGGCTCTCGTGGGCATCTGCTGGAGCTGCAAAACATGACGCCGGATCGGAACATGACGGTGCGTGATCTGGCACGTTTCCGGGCGCAGGCAACACGGATCACCGGAACCCCGGAGCAGATCGTGGATGAACTCGAGCGGTGGCAGGACGCGGGCATTGATGGCATCAACGTCATCAATGCAACATTGCCCGGGAGTTACGTTGAATTCATTGAGCACATTATCCCCGAACTACGTCGTCGAGGAATGGCTCGATCTGCCGATGAATTGCAAAACAACAATGCGAGGACTCTGCGCGGCCGACTCACCGGTGAAGATCGCTTACCCGCAACGCACCCGGCGGCAGCGTTCCGCGGAGCGTTTGGGCAATACAGTGCGGCTGCTACGGAACGCTCAAAGGCTGAAGTGCTGGAGCAGGTTGCTGGCTAAAGCAGGGGCTTAGCGGCTTGATCAAGTGTCGTGGCCGGTTGACCAGGGCAGCGGGCGTTAGGAGATGTGTATGCGGGCTTCACTTGGCGAGTAGCCAACCATTTCGCGGAATGTGCGAGAAAAATGGGCCGTAGAACCAAAACCGCAGCGTCCAGCGATGTCGGCAATAGGCGTGTGGAGCTCGGTTGTGAGTAAATGTTCAGCTGCCCGGATGCGCTTAGACAGGAGCTCCCGCGAAAAACTCGTATCATTTGCCGCAAAAAGGCGGGCGACCTGCCGCTCACTCATATGCAACAAATTGGCGATATCGGCGCGCCGAAAATCCGGATCCTCAAGATGCCTATTCATGAAATGTTGTGCTTGCTCGTATAACTGGCCTGAGTCATTGCCGCTGCTTTGGAACAGCATCTCTAGCAGTGTCAGATGAGTGTCCGTGGTATTTATGCACTCCTGGTCTGAAACAGCCAGGGCTTGGTCGACCCATTGGGCAATTTGCCGGGCCGCTGCACTGGGTGGTCGGTGGTCAGTGGCATGGCCGAAGATGAACTTTTCGGCCTGCTTGAGGGATTTTCCGCCGGATATCTTCAGGAACGCATCCATGTGCACCGTCATCACCATTTCGGACACCCCAACACCAAAGCCGCGCACAAAAGTGGTGTCCGCATCGCAGGCAAGCATTTGGCCCGCCTGTAAGATGTGAGAGCCATTCTCGTCGGAATAAAACGAATCTCCCTGTGTGCAAAAAAATAGTGCCACGGACTCGGTGGGATGCTTCCTGATCATCTCGGGGGAGCGCTCAATCAGCTGCGAGGACCCGCGAACTTTTGCAAGTCGAGTTGTTGGAGATTCCCGGTTATGTTGCTGCGCTACCAATGCTTGGGCATGAAGGGGCCGAATATCTAGGCCAATGAGAGCTTCTGCGTTATGAGCTTCCCAATATTCCAGTCGTTCGTGGTGTGGAATATTTTTCGTGGAGAAGGATTTGAAGTTATCCTGCATTGCACTGCTGGTGCTGTTTCTCATCGCCACCTCACTTGCTCTGCCCACGTTTTGACTGAGTCGCCTGAAGAACTTTTCTGCGAGGCAAAAGCCGGAACCGCTTGTTTTCGCGAGTACGCGGGACACTAGCATCAATGTTAGCGGTGTCACAAGTGTGAATTAAATACCAGTGGTGCCAGCATTGATATCTCGAGCATATCTATCCCACGACCTGTGCTGTGATCTTGAACGATTGAGGTTTCAGGACAGGCCGTTGTTCTATTCGGCCATAGTTGAGGGTTTGAGTTGTGAAGTGGCCTTGGCGCGGATAGCTTGTGTGACACATCACATCCAAGCATTGCTCAATGACGAATGCGTTCCTTGAGTCTCAGACAAGAGACTTACCCGGTGTCACTACAAAAGGATTGATATGCAGTTTCATGTTTCTGGTTACCAGACCCAAGACCCGCTGACCATGCCCGCAGAGGGGACCGGCATTGACCGCCCAACGGAACTTCCAGAAGAAATGGACGTCCTGATTGTGGGCTGTGGACCGGCCGGTTCCATTACCGCAGCACAGCTGTCGAGATTTCCGAATGTTAACACTCGCATGATTGAACAGCGGGGCCACCGTCTAGAGCTGGCGAACGCTGACGGCGTGCACTCCCGCACCATGGAAACCTTCCAAGCATTCGGCTTCGCTCACGAGATTTACGAAGAAGCGCATACCATCACGGACATGGCCTTCTGGAAGCCCGACCCAGACAACCCACGCAACGTGATTCGCGAAAAGAGTGTTCGTGAACTGCCCGAAGAGCACAGCGAGTGGCCAATGATGCTCATTACCCAGGTCAGAATCATTGACCACTTCAATCGGTTCATGAAAAACTCACCGACGCGAATGGAACCAGACTACGGTTACGAGTTCGTCGATTTCGTTGAATCAGATGACCCCAATGCGCAATACCCGCTGACTGTGACCCTGCGTCGCTCAGCCGGTCCAAATATCGGTGAAGAACTCCAGGTTCGTACCAAATACGTCGTTGGTGCCGACGGCGCTCGCAGCAATGTGCGCAGGTCATTGGGTTATAAATTGCGTGGCGACCAGGCAAACCACGCGTGGGGTGTCATGGACATCTTTGCGGACACCGATTTCCCTGATGTTCGCAAGAAATGCACCGTCAAGTCCGGTATCGGCCGCAACATTTTGCTGATCCCACGTGAGGGTGGCTTCCTGTTCCGCCTATACGTTGACCTGGGTGAAGTGCCCGAAGGCGATGACCGTGCCATCCGCAATACCCCGGTGGAAGACATCATTGCCCAAGCCAACGAGATCCTGCATCCGTACTCGATCGACGTCAAAGAAGTCGTGTGGCACTCGGTCTACGAAGTTGGCCACCGCGTCACGGAGCACTTTGACGACCGAGCCTCAGACAAAACCGGCACAGATGACCCGAGCGTCTTTATTGTCGGCGACGCCTGTCATACCCACTCTGCTCAAGCCGGCCAAGGCATGAACGTTTCGATGCAAGACGGCTTCAACCTCGGTTGGAAACTCGGCCACGTGTTATCCGGCAACAGTCCAAAAGAGCTGCTGCGCACCTATGCCGACGAGCGCAAGGACATTGCGCATAAACTGATCGAATTCGATAAGCAATGGTCAGCTCTTATGGCGCAGCCAAATGACGAGTTCGAAGACCCAGCCGAAATTGAGAAGTTCTACCAGCAGACCGCTGAATTCAACGCCGGCTATCTCACCGATTATGACCCGTCGATGATTACCGCCGATGAGCGCCATCAGCACCTGGCGGCTGGGTTCCCGGTCGGTCGTCGCTTCAAATCTGCAATGACAGGACGAGTTTGTGATCTGGTACCCACACACCTCGGTCACGAGCACACGGCAGACGGCCGCTGGCGCGTGTACGTCTTTGCTGACGCGGCTGCACCAGGTGAATCAGAGACTTTGCAGGCCTGGGCAGACTGGGCGGGTGAAGCCCTGTCGCATGAAGTATTTGACCTCAAACTCATCCACCAGCAGCACTACACCGATTTCGATATGTCAGATATTCCTGCGACATTCAAACCGAAAACGGGACGTTTGGGGCTAACTGACGTCGAGAAGGCCTTCGGAATCCTTGAAGACCACGACATTTTCGAGCAGCGTTCTATCTCCCGCGACGGCGCAGTCGTGGTTGTACGCCCCGATCAGTATGTTGCCGGAGTCTTCCCACTGGATGAAACGGAAGAACTCGAAGCGTTTCTCAGCGGAGTATTCCCTACGGTTCGCTCTGCCAGCCTTGTGGCTTCATAAGCTCAGGCATGAGAACACGCTGACGGCCAGGGCTCATTCCTGGTCGTCAGCGTGTTCCCTGGACCCCTGTTGGAAACCGGTGGCTCGTTCTATAGTTTAAATATGCCTGACCACAAAGGTACGCCGCGAATTGCCTCTGGTGTGGAGGCTGCCTCGAGAGGTATATCCAGTCTTATGCGCTCTGTCGAGCAGGGTGAAGACCTGCATGACGGTATCCTACTGTTGTCTCGCCTAGCGAGGGATAGCGGTCAACGGACGGATCTGGATGATGCCATCTCGTCGTTAGGCTTCGACCGGGAAGAGTTGGAAGCAGAGCTCAGGGCAGACTTAGCTGCCGGTCGGGAATGACGACGTCCAGCACCCCGACGCCTCGCGACCAAGTTGAGCGTCTGAGTGCTCAACAAGCTCACACATTTGCTATGGCTACATTTACGAGCCGAGGGGTTAATAGCACCGGGAAAGCCGTGGATGCAGAAAGCGACCGGCCAGACCCCATGGCCTACCACCCGACATGCTGATTAGGCTAAGAAGCGTCCTACTTAAGGCGCGACTACCTAAGGAGTCGAAGTAGATCATGGCAAAGAAAATCTATATTGCAGTCGGTGTGGATGTTGACGCCGTCGGAGGTTGGTTAGGATCCTACGGCGGACAAGACTCTCCCAATGACATTTCTCGGGGCATGTTTGCCGGCGAAGTCGGCGTCCCGCGGCTGCTGCAACTGGCCCAACGACGCAATATTCCATTCACTTGGTTCTGGCCAGGGCATTCGATCGAGACGTTTCCGGAACAATTTGACCAAGTCGTGGAAGCCGGTCACGAGATTGGCCACCACGGCTACTCGCACGAAAATCCGTTGGAAATGAGCCCGCAACAGGAAACCGAGGTCTTTGAATATGTCTACGAGCTGATTGAACGCCGTGCGGGAACACCACCCGTGGGTTACGTGGCTCCGTGGTCGGAGATCTCAAACTACACGGCCGAGCTGCTGACCAATGCGGGCATGCTGTACGGCCACTCTTTCATGCACCGCGACTTCACCCCGTACTATCTGCGGGTAGGCGACTCATGGACCAATATCGACTACGAGGCTGACTCCGCGAAGGAATGGATGAAGCCATTAGTGCGAGGTGAGGAAACTGACCTGGTGGAGATTCCGGCGTCTTGGTACATCGACGACCTGCCACCCATGATGTTCATTAAGGCAAGCCCCAACTCGCATGGTTTTGTGAACCCACGCGATATTGAAGAGCTGTGGCGCGACCAGTTCGACTGGGTCTATCGAGAAATGGATTACGCGGTTTACCCGATGACTCTGCACCCGGACGTTTCCGGTCGGCCGCAAGTCCTGTTGATGTTGGAACGGCTCTTTGACCACTTCGCATCCCATCCGGGAGTGGAGTTTGTTTACTTCAAGGACGTCGCGCAAGACTTCAAACAGCGTTTCCCGCGCGATACATAACTTCTGCCACTACTCAGGCCGCCGGTACCGTGATGGCGTCGGCGGCTTGAGTAAAGCTCAAAGGGAACCGAGGGTGACTACGCGTTTTACCCTTGAAGAAGTCAAAGTGTGTGCGCTTGCAGTTGGGCACTTAGACTGGGCCGTATGCGCTCAGAACTTATTGGTTTCGGAACCCTTGTACAAGCCGGCAGAGACAACCCAGATATTTACCGCACCGCGACTCTTTCGGCACTGGATGCCGGGTATCGTATTCTCGATACCGCGCTGCGCTATGAAAACGAAGTCCAAGTTGGCCAGGCGATTGCCCAGTCGGACGTGCCGCGCGAACAGATCAAAGTGACCACGAAGATCCCGGGCCGTTTCCAGGGATACCATGAAGCGAAAACTTCGATCATTCGTTCGCTGATTGACCTGGATCAGGCTTATGTTGATGCCGCACTGATCCACTGGCCGCTGCCACGTCACCACAAATACGTGGATACTTGGCGCGCGTTGATTGAGCTGCGCGACGCCGGACTGGTGCGGACCATTGGGGTGTCGAACTTCTTGCCCGAGCACCTGCAGCGATTGGCGGATGAAACCGGTGAGATGCCGGCGATCAACCAGGTTGAGATGCATCCGTACTTCGGCCAGGCCCAGCTGCGCGCGTTCCATAAAGCACACGGCATTCAAACTCAGGCGTGGTCGCCACTGGGTAGGACCACGGATATGATCAAGGATCCCGTGCTGACCAAGGTTGCCGAGAAGCACTCGGTTACGCCGGTTGAGGTCGTGCTGGCGTGGCATGTGCACCACGGGTCAGTACCGCTTCCGGCGTCGTCGAACGCTGAGCGCCAGCGCGCGAACCTACACTTCATCGTTGAGCTGGATGACCAGGATATAGCTGAGATCGATGGCCTGGAACGTGGCCGGATCTATCAGGATCCGGCAACGCACGAAGAGTTTTAGCCCACGAGGTCACTGGCATCCGGCGGCTAGGTCGTGGATTCGAAATTGACCCGCTCGGTGGCGGTGGCCTCAGCCAGGTCGTGCCAGAGTTCGATATCTTGGGTCCCGGGGAGTTGTTCTAGGATGTTTTGCCATGCAGCCCAGGGGTTTATGACCGCAAGCGCGTGTTTGGTCCGGGAGAACACACCGCCCGAAGAGACCGGGGCAAGGATTCCTGCTGGTGTATCAATCCAGAACATTTCGTGGTCAACGATTCCATCCACACTGAACAGTTTGATACTCAACATCATGAAACGTAGACGACCAGCAGCAAGGTGTGCTGAGATCTCGGGCAGGGCTTGGGCGGTCAGCCTGGTCAATTCATCGTGGGCCTTGCGGCGTTGTGTATCGTTCATGCCCGGAGCGATGTCGGTGAGCAGTCGAGGCTTCACCGGAACCTGAACTGTGTCCGAGACAGGAGACCGTGGGCCTAATTCCGTGGCGTCAAATACTTGCTCGTATAAAGTGCCCCTACTCGTCAGCTCCAGTGTGGTCGTTTCCAGTGACGTGTCATGCATGGAAATGATGCCGTGGCGACTGCCCCACAGCACGGTAGTGGAGGATGGTTCTTGTTCCAAACCGTCCCACAGCATGACGCTCAGGGTCATCGCTGTCTCGGCAAGAGCTGAAAACAGGAGACCATACCCGGGACCAGGTTTGCCGGAGGCGATGATCGGTCGTCCATGGTGGTCGGCAACGGTGGCGGTGTCATCAATGGCACGGCGCCCGTACCCGGGCCCGTCTGGCAGGGTTGCCTCCAACAGTTCCATGATGTGATCGTTATTCAGAACGCACACCAGGTGTGGCTGGGTCATGGTCGGATTTTCCGTTCTAAACAGTATGCGATGGCCTGGCTGTTGCCGATCCAGTGGGCATCGGCAGTGGCCCAGGTGACCGTTAGGGTGGATTCTTGGCCGTCGGCTCGCGAAATAAACTGTGCCATCGTCACCGGGACACCTTCAGCGGTGGTGTACATCGCTAATCGATAGACCGCAGGCTCTGGCGTCAGACCCATGTGCTGGACCGCAAGATCGATGAGCCGGTATCCGGTCATTTCCTGATGGTAATACGCATCAACCTGGTGCTGGTCTGCAAGCACTTCCTCCACGGTCATCCGAGTGAAGCCCTCCGGCAAGGCCGCAGTGAGCAGCGTCAGATTCGGGTTGAAATCCAATGTTTCGGCCTGATCCGCACGAGCTACTAGTGCCCCGTCGTTGGCGCCCGAGGTGTCAACGCTCCAACCCTCCGGAACCCGCAAGACCCAGGGCATACCGGGTTCATCAACGACCAGAGCGTTACCACCCAAATAGTCAGCCTCGTCGTGTGGCGTCATCAGCTTCCTCCATTTGCAGACATACTCCAAATGCCGACCACCAAGACCACAGCCACAGTGCCGACGGCGATGAGGGTTCCCGAAACATTGGCCGATATTTCAGATTTCTTGACTTCGGGATCTTGCCATCGGCGCTTCCGGGCGACACGTTTCAGTCTGCGGTGTTCCCGGTCTTGGGTTCGAATCCACTTTGGTACAAGGAATGGGGGCATCGGCACGCCAAACAACTGCAGCAGCCAGAGTGGACCCCCAATAAATATTGCGAAAAGCATAGGAAGCCCTAGGACCAGCAAGAGCGCATCTGGGAGGCCATGGTGCTCAGCGAAAGTGGCTACGCCTGTCGTCCCGAGCAAGGTGAGCGAAATTGGGATGGCATAGAGGAGCGATGCTCTGGCCCAATTGTTTTCTGGCCAATTGGCCGATGCGTTGGGCTTGAGAAGCCATCTGATCCAGAAGACCAGGACAACTATTACTGTCAACCCGCCAAGAAGTTCCCAAATTTTCATGATTTCCCGAACACCCCGCCAAAGAAGTCGCCAACCGCTTTCGCGCCATCGGCTGATCGCAGCTTACCGGTAGGTGTTTCAGATTGAGAAATCCTTCCGAAAGCCCACATACGATCTCAAAGCCTGATAATTAATTTGTGCTTACATAAACCAAGTGAGCAGGTGATGGGCCCTCGTGGTGCCCTCCTCAGGGGGTCTAGACGGGTGGCATACGATCAGCTCTTATTGGATTCGCAATACTTCTACAAACTTGAAAAGACAACCGCGATATACCGCGCAGCGGACTGTCTGCCTTAGAAATTGGGTAACGAACCTTTGAGGCGGTTTTGGGATATGTAAATGAAGAGCAAATTAGGCAAGCCTTTGCACAGACAGAGATGCTACGCGAAGACATCAAGGTCACCACGAAAATCTCCGGTTGCTTCCAGTACCATCAGGAAGCGAAGACCTCGATCATTCCCTCACTGAATGGTTTGAAACTGCCCTCCGTTGATGCCGCACTGATTCGCTGGTCGGTGCCTCACCAATACGTGGACACCTGGCGTGCGATGATCGAAATGCGCGACGCCGGGCTCATTCGCTCCATTGATATGTCGAACTTCTTACCCGAACACCTGCAGCGCTTGGCTGATGAAACCGGCGAAATGCCCGCCATCAACTAGGTCGAAATGCACCCATAGTCAGGTCAGGGCGAACCCCCAGACATTCTATAAAGAACATGGCATTCAGACGCAAGCGTAGTCGTCGTTGGGGTGCACCGCCGACATGATCGATAATCCGGTCTTAGCCAAGGTGGCATAAAAAACAGGAGACCACACCGGTCGTAGTGCTGCTGGCAATGGCATGTGGATCATAGTTTAATGCCATTGTCTGATTCATCGAATCCAGGGCGCCAACGCGAGACGCTGTTCTTCGATGTCCAACTCGACGCCGACGATATCGCGGCGATTGATGGTCTGGAACCTGGCCGGATCTATCAGGGCCCAGCCGTCCACGAATAGTTCTAGACTTCTCGTTAATTGGACGAACACGACGCTCTCTCCGTTTTTCTGGCAGAATGCCCTTTCACATTGGAATGGCGACTATGGTTCGGTGTTGGTCGGTTAGATACTGTGGTTATGAGACAGATTTGAGATATTGCCAGGAGAGCCATTGCTGCATTCTGGATGAGTCGATAGTTCAGGACATACTGCCTCACAATAAAAAGCTTTGGCTCAGACGGATAGTGGATGACCGAGAAATTCAAGCGGCAAGGAGTTGTGGAATCTCAAGACCATGGCGACGTCGACGCTGAAAATTTTCCTCAGGTGCTCAGGACTAGAAGCCAATAACAACCCGCGCCTACTGCCTGAGACCACGTGAGTCGGCACCGACGTCATCGCAGTCGTGCCACATGTCGATTAGCAATTAACAGGCCACTACATGAAAATCGACCTTACACCCCATTACACACGCACTTCGAGGTTGTGTCGCACATTGTGCGACTCTTGGATGGTTGACATTATCAGTAGAACCTCGGCCAGGGGGCGTTCAAGCATTAGCATATAAAACCAGTTGTTTGCGCTTCAATGACGCCCAAGTATGATTCTATATCCGCCCCGTTCATCACTTTTTATGATGTACATCATCCAAAGATACCTGTTTCATGTTCCTGAACTTTCTGGCAACCTAGGAATATTGAAAGATATGTCACATATTCATGGGTGTCAGGAGTGACTGCGCATGAGCGTTTTGAATAGAGCGGTACGACTATGAGCGATTTGATAATAACGAATGCCCAAATCTGGGCCCCGGAACTCATCGAGTCGGACAGCATCCTGATACGAAACGACCGGATTGTGGTCGTGGGTAATCTTAGTGAAATTCACGATAGAAATCCTCACAGACCAATTTATCTAGACGTTCACGGGTCAGCCGTCTTGCCAGGTTTCCACGATGCGCACGTCCACCCTTTGGGCGGAGGTCTCGACAAATTGGGCTGTGATCTTACGACGGAGCATTCGCTCGAAGGTTACGAACGGCTCATTTTAGAATTTGCTGACGCTCATGAAAGTGAATGGATCACGGGTGGAGGCTGGTTCGGAGATGTCTTCCCGGGTGGTTTTCCACATCGGGAATTCATTGATCGGATCCTACCGGACCGCCCCGTGGTGTTGACCAGTCATGACGCACACGGTGTCTGGGTTAACAGCGAAGCACTAAAGCGTGCTGGGATCGGTCAAGAAACCCCAGATCCAACTTTCGGTATCATCCAGCGAGATGAGAATGGAGAAGCGACAGGAGTTCTCTTGGAGGCAGCCAGCGAACTCGTTACAGGTCATTTGCCGAAACCATCACCAGATCGCTTAGTTCAAGCTATGGCAGCTGCTCAGGAGTATCTATTTTCTTTGGGTATTACCGCATGGCATGACGCGATCCTGGGCGAATATCTAACTATGCCGAGTGCCATAGAAACTTATCAGCAAATGTTAAGTGATGGCACACTTAGTGCACGGGTTAGTGGCTCAATGTGGTGGATTCCAGGGAACGGGCCCGAGGATGTTTGCGAGATCCTTCAACGAGTCTCCGAAGCCAAGGTCGGAGGATTTGAAGTAACCAGCGTCAAAATCATGCAAGACGGCATGTGTGAGAACTGCACTGCAGCTATGCTTGCACCGTATGATAACGTGCACCCCGAAATTAGTGGTGATTCGGTCATTCCGCCGGAAGATCTATCAAGAATTGTTACCGCACTCGATGCGCATGGTTTATCCGTGCATTTCCATGGTGTTGGAGACAGGGCAGTCCGAGAATGTCTAAATGCTGTCGAAGCCGCGCGCATCGCCAATGGTCCGGAGGGACCTAAGCATCAGATCGCTCATCTGGACGTAGTCAACCCGGAAGATTTTTCGCGATTCGCCGAGCTCAACGTGACAGCAAATTTGCAGCCGTTATGGGCCAGGGCTGATCAAGAAATTCTTGAACGTAAGCTGCCTCTAATCGGAGAACGGGCAAAGCATCACTTCCCATTTGGATCATTGCAGCGGGCTGGGGCCCACATTGCATTTGGTAGTGACTGGCCGGTTTCTGACCCAAATCCTATCTGGGGCTTGCATACAGCCTGTACACGAACAGCACCCTTGGATGACCCGCATGCACTCAACGAAGAGTCGAGAGTCGCAATGACACCAGAAGAATGTCTCGGTTTAGAGGTTGCCGTCCGTGCATACACCCTCGGTCCAGCTGAAATAAATAATGTTGATCACGAGATGGGCAGGATTCAGGAGAGCTATTTGGCAGACCTTGTGATCCTGTCTGGACCGCTCAACGAAGTAGCAGATCTCAACACGTTGTCTGTAGCGAAGACACTCGTGGGAGGCGTGCTCGTATATGAAGCCTCAAGCAGCTCAATCGGAAAAGCTAGAGTTTAGTCGTACAGGATACGAGGTGTCTGGTTAAGTCCAACGGTGTGACAGCGACCGTGGTAATTTCTATTTGGTGATGATTAATGTCAGTCTAGGCCAGAGGTTCAAGGACATGACTGAGTAAGCGGGTGAAGGTCGTTCGCGAGGTGCTAGAGACTCAGGCAGCTGTGGTCATCAGAATTTGATACCCGACGGTGTATCAGCTGGCGTGGCAGCCTGGGTGATCCTAACCGCATTTCAAACTTCACGAGCTTGGGTCCAAAACGTCAAGGCGACACCGTGCTCTCCATTTCTATTCGAGTTGGGGAGCCTAAGAGTAATGCGGGGGATTGGTGTTGAACTCGCGCGTTCAGCTGGGCTTAATGACCAGCTGGTTTATCCGTAACGCCCGGATTTTTTTGGTTGACTCACACATAGCGGTTGTCTCCGGGATTGATCTCTCAAGCCACGGCCTCAATCGACCGAATCGCGTCAAATCGTCAGCCAAGCCACCTTACGTGGTTACCCCACAGTATAAGACTGACGATGTTTCTTCTGTTTGTTCATATCTGAGCATCCTTCTAGCAGGGCCGGAATCCCACTACCCAAGATGCCCACTTTGCAAAGGCTAACCGGCTAATATTCAAAAATAACCATGTCCGCGGTATTGCTTCAGTTAGCAAGGCCATTTTGACTTCCAGCGCGTCGCAACAGGGACTAGTTTATTCGTCGTTAGTGGCTATTAAATCAGAGAGGCATAGGGTCAGGCGCCAGTGGGGCCTCATTTAGTGTTCACTGTTTTACTAAGAAGCCCTGTGCTCGCAGCCCCATTTTTTATCAGATCTCAGTGTAGAACGGATTCGCAGCAATGCTCTCACCGGTGATGCTTGTATCATTAAGTCCTTTGTGAGGGATAACCGTTGGCAGGTTCGCGGTCACCCGCGGAAAAGATCATAAGTCTTCCGGGATGAGCTGTCGAGAAGAAGTCTCCGTTTGTAGCGTCGGGTCGAAGAACAGTCGCGACTAATTCTCGTCTCGAAGCGCTGGTCACTCAGTGTAGCCCTCGATTCATCCGGCAACCCTACTATTGGCTATCTAATTAAGTTATGCAGTTGCCAAACAATATCTATTGGCTTTTAAATTAAGTGACGTGCATCATAATGGGTAGTATGATCGCTCCTCAAGCTGACCGTTGAAGGTATGTCCAGTGCAGTTTGGGGATTCTGAGTAGGGGAATTTTCAATGCAATACGTTAAGCAAGAAAGCGCGCCAGAGAGAAGGCGTGTGGCGGGCCCTCGAGTCCGGGCGTTCGGTCACCCACTTGGTTTGTTTATTGTATCTGGTGCTGAATTGTGGGAGCGCTTTAGCTTCTATGCGATTCAAGGCATCCTGCTATATTTCATCTATTATGGTGTGGCGGATGGTGGCCTAGGCTTGGACCAAGCTGTGGCCTTAGCAGTTGTTGGGAGCTATGGCGGCGTCGTTTACCTTATTCAACCTTTCGGTGCATGGCTTGCCGATCGTTTGATTGCCGTTCGATCCGTGATTCTTCTCGGAGCTGTCATAATTATGTTCGGGCATATCGCGTTGTCATTTGCCGTGGATCTATCAACCCTCGTTGTTGGCTTGGGATTGATCGCAATTGGTACTGGGTTGTTGATGCCCAATGCTCTTGCAGTTGTGGGGCAGATGTACAAGGGCGATCGAGCAAAACAAGATTCGGGTTATTCTCTATATTATGGTGCGATCCTGATCGGTGCGCTTGCTGGTCCAGTAATTGCTGGTTTGCTTCAGACTCGCGTCAGCTTTCAGGCTGCATTTCTTTCTGCAGCAGTTGGGATGGCATTTGGTATAATCGTGTACCTATTGGGATGGAAACACTTACCGACCGCTGCGCGTGAGGTGCCTTATCCAATAGATAAGCGGTCTCGGAACCAAGTAGTGATACTAGGCGCGGGCGCATTAGGCGTCGTATTTCTCGCGGTTTTTCTATTTGTTGATATGAGCAATGTCAACGCATTTATTGTCCTGATCACGGTAATTGCAGCAGCACTCCTTTTCCTCAATATATTACGTTCTAGTGGCACCACGCATGCGGAAAAACGTCGTGTTGTGATGTACGTTCCAGTGTTTATTGCATGTGTAATATTTTGGGCCTTGATACTTCAGCTTTTCACTACATTCGCGATATATGCGGATCAGAGAGTCAACATGAGTATTGGGGGATTTGAAGTTCCGCCTGCTTTCATTAGTACATTCGAGGTTATTGCGGGAATCTTGTTCACCATACCAATGGCAGCCTTTTGGCAAAGACTGCGTGCCCGTCAACCCAGCACGCCTGTAAAGATCGGGATCGGCGCTGCTGTGATGACCGTCGCTTTTCTTGGGTTTGCGGGGCTGTCCTATATGACTTCAGACTTACTGAGTATTTATCCTGTCATCATTATGATGATCATCTTCGGCTTGTCAGAGGTAATTTGCGCACCCTTATTCTTCTCTATGGCCGAGCAAGCGGCTCCAGAGAAACTTAAATCTCAAATGATGGCCCTAAGTGGGTTGGCCCTTGGCATAGGGGCGTCCTTGTCAGGATTTATCGGGTCGTGGTACGTCAATTCGTCAAGCGAATCAGCCTTCTTCCTAGGATGCGCGGGATTAGCTATCGCGATGGGAGCACTGGTGTTGGTATTCTTGCCTTTGTTCAAGAAGATGGGCCTGGACATTACAAAGTAAGATACTGAGCCTTCGTCCTACTACCACTTCTTATTAGAAGTGTGGTCTACACTTCGATCTGGATCGGCCCCATGGGAAGGGTTGTAAAACCCTCCTAGTCAACTGATATCAGAGTAGTGGTAGGAGAAGTGTGACAACCGAAAAATACAGCCAGACCGAATCGAGGACGGTAGATGCTCCTGCAGTGGCAATAAGCTTGGGGCAGATGGTCAATGCATGCTAATAATCTATACAGAGCATTTGATGAGCTCATGAGCCAATTGACTGCGGTGAGATCATATTCTCCGGGAAAGATGGGTTCATCCAGCAGGACATCCGAGCCGGGTTCGAACGCAGTCTAGAAGCCGAACTGACCGGGTTTTGGGTTACGAGAAACGCCCCGCAGAAGGCCGTGGGACCGAGAATTGCCGCCACAGGTTGCATCCGAAAACAGTGCCGGCGGTAGGCTAACCGAGTCTCCACGAGCATCACACCGCCCCCGATTAGTGTGGAAAGCCAGACTGCCCCTAAAGTCCTTTGACGGCTACGGCGGACCTGCATCAGGTTCACCACGGATTAGGGAAGAGACCAACAGGTCAGTTTGGATTTCATTGACCACGCCCAATGACCTTGTCTTGTATGGCGACGTCGTCACCGGCAAAACCCACCTGGCGATCACCATAGGCGTGGCATCAGGCCAATAAGGTATCGCTGCAAAATACTTCACCACCGACTCACTGCCGACCACCAAACTGGAATTTGCCCGCTGGGGCACCGTATTCATCGACGACATCATGGCCGATACCGTCCACTACTGCTGATTCCTACAATTCCGCAGTGAATCCTAACGCATGGAAAACGCCTTGATGACACCCTTCGCGCCATTGTGGCAGGAAACTCATGCCACGATGGCCGGATTCTTATCACTTTAATGGTCGAGATCTCATTGATAACCTCCACCTTAACCAAGCCGCTAACTCAGCACAAAAGGTTGGGCCTGCTGCACGGTTAGGTGACAGGTGTTGTGTCAGGCAGCGAGTACCACCTGGGTGTTCATCATGGCCTCAAATTCCACAGGGGTCAACCTGCCGAGCCGGGATTGTCGACGCCGACGATGGTAAGTGCGTTCGATCCAGGTGACGATCGCGATGCGAAGCTCGCCCCTGGTGGCCCAGGGTTTGCGGTCCAGTACGTTGTTTTGCAGTAGCGAGAAGAAGGATTCCATCGCGGCGTTATCGCCTGCGGCGCCGACTCGACCCATGGAGCCGACCAGCCCATGATGCTTTAGGGCGCGCACAAATTTTCGTGAACCGAACTGCGATCCGCGGTTGGAATTAACCCGAATTCGGGTTAATGCGGATTAAGCCGAGGTTTGGGTTAAGCCGAAGAATTCGTTTGTGGCGCATGTTGGTGCGGTTGTGTCAGGATTCCTCGGCTTAACATAGCTGCTGATTCTAAGGTTTGTTGTATCCGAAACGCTTGAAAGGAGCGGGTCATGGATATAACAATCAAACAGCTCGGCGGGGTCGTCGTGGTGGCACTGCGTGATGCCGGGTATATGGAATCCACGATCGGTAATTACCAGAAAACCATCAACGCCCTGGCTGAGTATGCCGGCGGTATGGACCAGCTTTATATTGTGGAGTTGGGTGCGAAGTTCGCAACGATGACCACCAGCCCTCGGACCGGGAAATTTAGTGCTGTGCGCAGATTTGATTACGGTCGGTTTGTGCGTGTGAGCAATTCGTATCTGGAAACTGGTGTGGTCTCCTTGGCCGTGACAAAGCGCGGTGGAGGTGGAGCACGGCCCGTGGGCCACGATTTCACAGCCTTAGCAACGGCGTGGGAACACGACATGGCCCAACGTGGCTTAGCGGCCCAAACACAAGATTACTACGGTCGATTGGCGCGGAGTTATCTGGTGTTTCTGGAAGACCAGGACATCGTTGATTTGGCTGATGCCGATGGTGCAAGTGTGCTGGCCTTTGTCGAGTCGTTGATGGGGCGGTGGGCGGCGACCACCCTGTATGGGATCGTGACGAATTTCCGTCCGTTTCTGAAATTCACTGGTCGCACTGATTTGGTCGCGGCCATCAATATGGTGCGTGCTCGACGGCAGGTCAAAACGCCACCGGTGGTGGATGCGGCCGATCAGCAACTGGTCGTTCAAGCGTGTGCCACCGGGGTGGTATCTGCCCGGGACGCGTCCATCACACTGCTGGCCTTGGTGACGGGGTTGCGAGCCTGTGACCTCATCGGACTGCGATTAGCAGATATTGACTGGCGTGGCCACCTGCTCCATGTGCTGCAGCAGAAAACTGGCAATCCTGTCACGCTGTCAGTTCCAGCATTGGTGATCACCAAACTGGCCCACTATCTGTTGCATCAACGCCCTGCTACCGATGATGATCATGTCTTTGTACGCTCGATAGCACCCCATACTCGGCTAGCCGATCATGCCTCGATCTATACCGTGATTGACAAGACCTTCCGGGCAGCCGGGGTCACAGGAGTCAAAGCCGGCACCCAATTACTGCGCCATAACGCTGTTGCGAACATGTTGCAAGCTGCCGTTGCGCTACCAACGATTTCGGCGGTGTTGGGTCACGCTCGTCAGGAATCGACCAACGTGTATCTCAGTGTTGATGAGCAACGGCTACTGCAGTGTGTGCTGCCCATTCCGGCAGGAGCGCGATCATGAACGATTATGGTTTTACCAGCGTATTTGCGCACCACCTCACCCAGTATCTGGAGTTCAAACTCCAGCTGGGGTTCTTTGGGAAATCCAGGATCTGGCATCTACAGAAATTTGATGCCTACTGCACCCAGCATGGCCGAACAGTGTTTGATCGTGACACGGTTGAAGGATGGGTGACCCATCATCTGCAAACCAATACCTACCGCTCGTGGTTTTCCTATATCCGAGATTTCGGCCGGTGGCTCCACACCCAAGGCCACGACACTGCCTATGTGTTATCTGATCGGTGGATAGCAGGCCGTTCCCAATCTCAGCCGTATCTATTTTCGAGCAGCCAGATTGAGCAGTTCTTTGGGGCAGCCACCCAGTTGACCGTGCATTCGCCGTGGCGGTGGCAAGCCGCAGCGTTTTTCGGGTTAATGCACTGCTGTGGACTCCGAACCGGTGAAGCCCGCGGTTTGAAAACAACCCATGTCGATCTGACCGATGGCTGGTTGGATATTGTGTCTGCAAAAAACAATCGGAGCCGACGGCTACCCATCACCGATGAACTCATCGACCTCTTGGCTGGCTGTGAGCGGGCCACTGCTGAGCAGTTCGGAGCTGACCGGGACACGTTTTTTGTCTCGGCCATTGGCACCCCGGTGAGCTCTGTGGCAGTCGGCGTGATCTTCAAGCACATTTGGGATCAAGCAGGGCTCGGGCGACCGATGCAGGCCAAACCTCCCCGTCCCTATGATTTTCGGCATCACTTTGCCTATGCCAATATTGAACGGTGGCGACACAACGGTCAAGATATTGGCGCGCTATTACCGTATTTATCACGGTATATGGGCCATGCCACCTTTGAATCCACTTACTACTACATTCACACCAGCCCGGATTTCCTGGACGCCTACGCCGACATCACCCAGCACACAGGCGAGATTTTGCCGGAGGTAGGTTTCCAATGAAACGCCACCCCAACACCGATACCTTAGCGTTCTGGCACGCAGCCCGAGATTATCTGCACGCCTATCTGCCAACGGTCAGGAAACTGGCCGTCAAAACGATCCAAGCCTACCGCATCAGTTTAGAATGCTTCATCACCTACCTCACCGACGACCAACATATCCCGCGCGAAGAGATCAGTTTCGACCACTTCCACCGCGACCAGCTGAAAGCCTGGCTGGCCTGGATGAACACCGAACAACACTACGCACCACGCACCATCGGATAGCGCTTGACCGCGCTCAAAGCCTTCTTAGATTACGCATCCCAAGAAGACATCCGACTGGTGGCGTTGGCCCAAGCCGCCAAAAGCCTGCGCCCACCCGTAGCACCACGACAACCCGTGGAATACCTCACCCAACCCGAAACCCGTGCCATCCTGGCGGCTTTTACCGGCCAGCATTCGAAATCCCGGCGCAACCGGATGCTGCTGATCATGCTCTACGACACCGCCGCCAGAGTCAGCGAACTGACCGGTCTGACGCTTCAAGACCTAGCGCTCACCGAGCCAGCACGGGTGACGCTGACCGGGAAACGCAACCGCACCCGAGTCGTGCCCTTGACAACCAAGACCATCGAACATCTGAAAGTGTATCTGGCAGAATTTCATCCCAACCCAGATATCCTGCCCGCAACCAGGCCGGTGTTTTATAGCTTGCACCGCGGTCAACCAACAAGACTCTCGACCGATACCGTAGCAGCAGTATTGAAAACCGCCGCCAAAACAGCTGCACTCGAATGCCCCTCGGTCCCAGACAACGTGTATTGCCATATGCTGCGCAAGATCAAAGCCATGGACCTCTACCAACAAGGTGTGCCACTACCGATTATCATGCGCCTGCTGGGTCATGAACATGCCTCCACCACCTCGGCATTCTATGCCTTTGCCACCGTTGACATGATGCGACAAGCCGTCAAAGCGGCCACACCGGCTATCACCACGGCAAGCACTCAACCGCTCACCAATGACCAGATTCAAACCCTCTACAGCCTGAGATAACTAAGATTGTTAAGCCGAGGAATTCTCGCACAACCGCACCAGCATGCGCCATAAACGAATTCTTCGGCTTAACCCAAACCTCGGCTTAATCGGAATTAACCCGAATTCGGGTTAATTCCGACAGAGGGTCTCAGTTCACCTCGGCGCAGTTTCAGGCGTCGTGTGCTGGCAATGGGGTGACTCAGTCCATGGGCCGAACTGGCGTGTGCTGGGATAATTCCGTGGCCGAAACTGGTTCTCACATTTCAAAACAGAGTTCTACCACCACCAACGCTTCGCCACCCACCGCGAAGCCGAAGCCGCCATCCTGAGGTACATCGAATCGTGGTACAACCGCCGTCGACCTAACCAACGAGCCGGTGGCTACCCACCGGTCCATGCCTGGAATGACTACTTCACCAGCGACCAAGAACTCTTGGCCGCATAACCAGAAAAACAATCAACAGAAACTGTCTCAAAAAGTTGACGAGCGCAAACAAACTTAGTATCCCGTTTTAGGTATTGATGTGGATCTGTTGGGTTTCAGCGGGGTGATGATCCGCTTCAGCGAGGCTCGGGTCTGGGTTTGCATGTATCGGGGCACAGCCAAGGCCATGAACACCACCGTGAGATGGGATTCAATGGCTTCGCGGGTGTGGTGATACATTGGCCGGGGAGGCGGGTCAGTTTTGGACATCCGAAAGGATTGCTCCACATGTCATAACTGGTGGGGGAAGCCACGACCCCGGCGGCGTTCCCCACGGTATCATCGAGGTTGGTGATGTAGGCTTTTCAGCCGGCAATCCGTGCGCTTCGGTTATAGATCGCCTGGTCAAAGACCATGATCGCGCCCTGAGCTGTGACAAACGGGGTCGAACTCACGGCCCGTTAACCCTTCACGACTCTCATCGCCCGTTGCTGTTGTGCTTTTAGGGTGGTGGCATCCCGGCTGGCGCGTTTGGTCTGGTATTGCCACTCGGCTCGGGAGCATCGGTGTCTGGATCCCACACCGGCACAATAATGGTGTCGAGCGGCTCATTGGCTGGTTTGAACCGGTCTCGGGTTGTCACGGTACTGTTGGTGGCAGTGTGAGTGTGATGGTGGAAACTCGCCGCCAGGTCCCAGGGTGCTTTGGTTTGTTTCGAACCCACAATAAAGCGCAGCCCGGCGGCATCAATGGCTGCCAAATTCGTGTCCGAGAGCATCCCAGCTTCGGTCACCACGACCGTGTCAGCGACCTGGTGACGAGCCTGGAGGGCTTGGATCACCAGCAGGATGGTGTGAATCTCAGCGGTGTGACCTTCAACGCTGTGGATTTCTAATGGAAACCCGGCCCGGTCTACGACTGAACCCACCACAATTTGCAGATCCACGCGGCGTCCTTTGAAATACCCGACCTTGCGGTAGTCATCTTCCTACCTGCCCGGCCTCAAAATAGCAGGTTGTGACATCATAGAGAGCAAGCAGACTCATGCCGGTGGTCGGCAGGCTGTGGTCAAAACAGGCCTGAGCAATGGGTCCACGTTACTCCCTGCTGCTAGGCACGCTTGAGCGCATTGAGCAAAGTGTTCTGATGCACCGCCTGAACGCCGAGCTTGGCCAGCACGCGCGATTTTTCTGTCCCCGAACCTCCGAACGATCTGCACCGGGATGGCCCCAGGTCCTGTTGTCACTCTGCTCAAAAACAAACAGATGTCCCCAACATAGTGCGCCTATTTAGACACCCAAAACAGCAACCCGAAACTAGCTGACATGGCACGACGCGACCACAACGCAAAAATCAACGCTCACTTGTGGAAGTCGGGTGCCACCCCCTTGCAGTGGGACTGGCCTGTGCATCACGATACGCTGCCACTGCATGTATCGTCGGTGACAGGGACCATTGCGCGAACCTGCGCTACAACATCGAACTCAATACACTTAGATATCGAAGGCATGGTGGTCTTGAATAAGGCCGATTTTTCTTTGACCAAGCTATCCACGAAGAGTCCTAGTCAGGTTGTTTGTTAATCTCTGGAATTTAGACTTTTTCAGACGCGAGGACGGTGTCGTCACGATCATGACCGGTTAGTTTTTTAATGGACAACAGCTCGGCGAGCTGGTCCTCGGTGAGTAAACCCTGTCTGCGGATATTCGTTAGCACGCTGCCACCGTGCTCTAAAGTATCGTGTATTAATTTTGCTGCAGCCATGTATCCCAGAGCTGGAGTGAGAGCAGTAATAATACTGACCGATTCGGCGATCCGTTCCTCCAGAACCGAGTTGTTAGCTTCAATCCCGTCAATGCAACGTTCACGTAGAGTATCGCAAGCGTGTGTCAGCCAAGTGAGGGATTCCAAGAGACTATGGGCGATGATAGGTCCGAAGGCGTTAAGTTGAAGTTGACCTGCCTCCACCGCCAGCGTAACGGTGGTATCTGCTCCTATGACATGAAATGCTACTTGATTGACCATTTCTGGGATGACCGGGTTGATTTTGCCTGGCATGATGGATGATCCCGGTTGAACGGCAGGCAATCTGATCTCAGCAAGCCCAGCTTGCGGTCCAGATGACAAAAGTCGGAGATCACTGGAGATTTTTGAGAGTTTCACTGCTGAGCGTCGTAGCGCCGATGAAACCGTTAAGAAAGGACTCGCATCCGAGGTCGCATTTATGAGATCTATGGACGACGTGATTGGTAAGCCAGTGATGTCAGATAACGCGGATATGACACTCTCGCTATAAGCGCTGGAACTTGTGATGCCGGTACCAATGGCTGTGCCACCGAGGTTGGTTTCAAGGAGTTTTGGTTCGAAAGTGTCGATTAGGTCAATTTCCTCTCGAACCGAAGAGGCAAACGCCTGAAATTCCTGGCCCAGGGTCATTGGAACGGCATCTTGAAGTTGTGTTCTACCAACTTTCAGAATCGAGGAGAAACGTTGTGCCTTCAAAGAGAACGAATCAGCCAATGCGCTATACGCTCTCTTAAGTTCTTGCATATCACGAAGCAATGCCAGTTTGAGTGCGGTGGGGTAAACGTCGTTGGTTGATTGACTCCGATTCACATGATCTAGTGCATGGATACGCTGCGCACCCGGTTGCATGTCGTTCAGCAGCTCAGAAGCCCGATGAGCAATTACTTCGTTGGCATTCATATTGGTGCTCGTTCCCGCGCCACCTTGGATTTGATCAATAACGAAGTATTCATCGAGGTCCCCATCCATAACTTCCTGAGATGCCTGTTGAATTGCGGCTGACGCTGCACCACCCAGCAGTCCCTGTTGTTCATTTGCTTGGGCAGAAGCTTTTTTGATCGCTCCAAGAGCCCAGATGAGTGAGCGTAATTTGCTGAGGGGATTGCCAGAAATTGCGAAATTCTCTAGTGCGCGCTGTGTGCTTGCGCCCCAGTAGGCGGTGGAGGGGACTTCTACAGATCCTAGACCATCAACTTCAATCCGGGATTGTTTATTGGTGTTATGATTCGCCAACGTGAAACTCCTCATTGGAATTGTAGGAACGCACCAGTGAACGGAACATTTGGGACGTGGCCAGAACATGGGTTCTGCCCACGTCCCAAGGTTTGGATTAATAGGTTCGGAGCGGATCTGCTGACGCTGAAGGCATTTCTTCGGCCGCGATTTTGAGATCGTGAAGCAGTTCTGCATATGCTGCAAAATCCGCAATGGAGCTACCAGCAGCGTTTGCGGCTTCCGCATCTTGTTCGCTCTGGTAAATCCAGATCTCTGTACAACCCCCATTTGAGTCGTGTGAAAACACCGGAACCTCAAGTAAATTCGGGTGGTTTGCTTTTATCGCTAGAATTGCTTTGCGGCGCAGATCTAGAAAACTCTCGTCGACTACATCGACTTTATAGGTTACATATTCTACGTAAGCGGTCATGTGTTGAGCTTCCTTTAAGGTTGTTTTAATGATTACTAGTTATAGAGTGCGGGAAATTCGTCGGGCGGTTCGCATACCGCTTTCAATAGCGCCATCAATGAAACTGGTCCACCCGTGGGCATAGTCAGCGCCGGCTAGCCATGTGCGAGTATGTTTCGTTAGCAAGGTTGTTGCATCCCCTGTGAGTTGACACGGGCGGAACATAGTCCACGTTTGCTGAGCGAATTCATCATTCACCCAGTCATGTGAGTCCACTGCCAAAACTTCGAGATCTGGCCGGTATTCGTGTAGTGCCTTCTGTACTTCAGCAACGTTATTGCCGTCCAAGCGTGACGCGTCAGGTGCGAACGCAACGAGGACACTGTCCCCATCCAAATCATTTTCATACTGGATCCAGTGCAACGTGTCCTGGCTCGTACCCAAACAATGGAACGGTTTGTGCTGGCCTTGCACTCGCATCCATACCTTCAGACCGTTGGACGCTTGACCCGCTTGGGCGATGCTGAGTGCGTTGGGATCAAACGGTCCATTGAATTCTAAGTTCTTCAGCGCATTGATCGGAACAGTAACGATAACCTGCTTGGCCGAGTAGCGTTGTCCGTCACGCGTGGTAACAACTACCTGGTCTTCTTGTTCATCGATTGATGTAACGGGGGAATTGAGCTTCACCTGGCTTTTCGAATCATTTTGGATGGCGTTGAGGAGTTCTTGGGTGCCGTTGACAAACTTATATCGTTCAGTGATTTCTGCCAGGTATTTCCAATCTTGGTTGGCTAGGGCACCCCAGCGTAGTGCTGTGGTGAAACCACCGCGTTCAGCGTCGCAATTGAAATGCAATGCCCAAATGCCGTTCAGGACATCCTTCTCTTCAGTAGAGACGTCCAGCTCATTAATGGCTTCTTCGATAGTTTTTGGATCGAGTTCATGAGCAAGGTCAGTGAGCGGAAATGGATCATGCGGTGTTGGGAATGCCTCCAAGGACCGTGACAGCAGTTGGTTCATGCCGTTATCAAGTACATCGGCCAGATCATCAGGCGTCCCAGTGCTCAAGCCGTTCCGGGTTTTCCAGTAGGCTTCCTCCGCAAACGGTGTGATATATAGGGGAAGGTCGTAGCGTTTCACTTCTGACCACACATACGGCATGGCCCAGTGCACCCACGTTCCGCCCATCTCAAGCGGTATGCCGATGTCGCTTTCTTTAGTCCAAGTACGGCCAGCAAGTCGATCGCGACCTTCCAAAATGATGGACTCCAGGCCCAGGTTGCTGAGCTCGCGTCCTGCTGTGACGCCAGCGAAGCCACCTCCGATGATGATTACATCGGTGGAATTACTATTTGCGTTACTCATGGGAGTGGCACCTCTATCTAGTAGACCGGAAGTAGTTAAAACACAGTTGTTTTAAAGATTGATTGCGTAGCTATTCGTATCCACACGAGCGGCGAGCCTTCTCCGTCGTTTGATGACTTTGGTATTCAGTGTGGAATGAAAAGGTAAAAGGTTCTATGCACTATTGTGCGAGAGTCAAGTCACATCAGGCAAATAGTTGAAACCTATGTTAGGTAACAAAAAATCAGATGCACCAGGTCGCGAAGCAGGCTGAGGTTCGTTGTGTATCTACTTTGTGATGTCCTCGTGACGTTGGAGGCTTGTATGTCAGATTTTCAATTGGCACGCACCGCGGACAGGGCAACAGCCCTGCCCGCGGTGGTAGACGCTATGATTTGAGGGTTTTGTCTGCTGCTTGCAGTACTTGAACATCAGATCCTGTGTTTACTGGGTCAGGTTTGGCGAAAAATCGTTGCAGTACCAAGAAGACGACCCCTGTAAAGATAAACCCGATGAGCCAGGAGATATCGATGTAGTTCAAGCTGGCTGCTAGCGGGCCATCGAAGAAAGGGCTCATCATAAATGGAATTTGAGAAGCGAGTCCAATGAAGTAGCTAACTAGGCCTACAGCGTTCCACTTGCCGTAGCGTCCACCGTCTCGTCGGAATAGGTCTGCGACCTCGTAGTCGCCCTTCTTGACGATGAAGTAGTCGGCTAAGTTGATCGCCGACCACGGTATCAGTGCATATAGGAGCAGGTTTAAGAAGCTCTCAAACCAGAACATGAAGTTGCCCTGCCCAAGAACCGCGATGATCGTTGAGACTACTCCTAGGACTAGGGTGGTAGCAACACGAGTATTCGTTGTAATGGTAAGTTTTCGGAAGCTAGAATGCATGACGGTCAGGCCATTCATCACTGCTGAGTACAGCTCAATTCCATTAATGATGGCGGAAGTGAGTGCAAAGATGATAAGTACTGCAAATCCGATGAGTCCGAGGTATGACGAGAGCCCTTCAAGTGGATTGGTGGGGGCCACGGTACCGAGAAGGACGCCGAGAATCATGACGAAAACTGAGCTGGCAACCAAGCCAATATAGGTAGACCAGAACGCGGTCTTCGGGCCGGTCGCCTTGGGTAAGTATCGTGTGTAGTCCGAAACGTATGGTGCATAGGCAAGCTGCCAGACCACGCCGATCGCCATCACAGCAAAGAATGCTTCAACTGAGAATGTCGCTTGTGCGGAATTTTCTAGCACTTCGGGACGGAACCACAGCAAGGCCATCGACACTGCAACGGAAATTCCAATGATCCAAGATAAATAGATCATCGTCTTACGAAGCAAATCGTAGCCGAAGATGCATAGTATGATCCCGATCGCTGCGAAGCCAACGATAGCGACCGTTCCGTCTATTGACGGAAGGACTAAAACGAGGGCATCTTTTGCTACGACAAGAATGCTGGCAAAGAAGCCGATAAACATAATCAGGGCAATCAACGCAAAGAGAGCTCCGCCATAAAAGCCAAACTGTCCGCGCGCTTGCAGCATCTGTGGAATGCCCAGGTGGGGCCCTTGGGATGCGTGTAGCGCCGATCCAAACGCACCGATGACATTTCCTGCGAGAATGGCGACAATACTCCAACCAATCGGTAGGTTGTAGGTGCCCGTTGCTACAGCTCCAGTGACGGCAGCCAGGGGCATCATATTGAGGCCCATCCAGATTGCGAAAACGGACCAGGTAGTTCCGGTGCGCGCATTTTCTGGAATGGGCATAATGTGTTGTTTTTCGAAGCGTACAAAAGATTTTGTAACGACGGGTGGTTCGTAACTCACGGAGAGCCTCCTCAGGGGCCCATTGGATCTTTGTCGGATCTACTATCGGGCCATCAAGTGCATTGATCGCAACGGATGTGCTGTATCTCACATGATTGCAGCTAGGGGTGGTTCCGTAAAATATATATAAAGCATTAGATCTATCAGTTAAGTAGATATTGATGGCTCAGGCGTGAATTTGCGATTGGAGATTTTGTCCTTCAAGGCAGTTTTGTCACTGGTGCGTGCCAGTCGAGGAGTTGCCTCCTTGCATGAGTTCGGTGGCGATTGTAGCAACGGCCCGAGTTCGCGCAGAGGGGCGCACATCGGCAGGGTGGGTGAGGCAAACGTCAAGCGACGGTGCGTAGTCATCGGCGATTGGAATTGCCCGCAACTGGCCCCCGTCATACGTGGAATTCGATTTTGGGATGTTGTTGAGTATTGAAAAACCATGGCCGCGTGCGACTAGTGAGCGTACCGTCTCGTAGCTGCGTGAGCTGTGGCGAATGTGTGGCTTAACGTTGGCGGCTTCTAGCATGCTCAGAAAGTACTCGCGTGAGTGAGGGATGTCGAGGAGGACCATGTCCCATCCCTGAAGGCTTGAAAGCGAGATCTTTTCCTGGCGGGCCAGGGCTGTGTCTGCTGGCAAGATGACATGTGGTGCAGAGTGGTATAGACGCTTGAAGGTAACTCCTTGGAATGCGCCAAAATCGTAGGTGAGGGCGGCTTCGACAGTGCCATCCAAAAGCATTTTTGATGTCTCATCGAAATCTGCTTCGAAAACCTCAATGCGTAAGTTTGGATGCTGGTTGCCGAGTTCCGAGATGAGCTGGGGCAGGATAAACGGCGCAAGCGTTACGAAGCAGGCCAGGCGAAGAACCCCTTCGACTGCTGTATCTTGGGTTCTCACGTTTTCAGTGAGTTCGTCCAGTTGTGCGAGCAATGATCGTGCATCCTTCAGTAACTGTTCGCCACTGATTGTTAGGGCCAGGCCTTTGCTCGGTTGTCGGATAAAGAGCTGCACGCCGAGGGTGTGCTCAAGCTGTGCAATGGCCGTGGATACAGCCGATTGCGCGATATATAGTTCTGCAGCTGCCCCGGTCATAGAGCGGTGAGCGGCGGCCGTAATGAAGTACTTCAGTTGTGTGAGTGTGACGTCTTTGCGGGCGGGTTTGTCGGAATTTGCAGGCACGGTATCACTTCTTTAGATGGTGTCGTTCTCTTTTATGAAGTTTACAGATGAATTCAGGGTCGGCAATATGGACGTGACAGACCTTACACATCCCGGAGGGAAGACAATGGTACAACCAGACGTAGAAGTCTTAGTGGTAGGTGGTGGCCAAGCGGGCATTGCGATGAGTGAGCACCTATCAAAAATGAATGTGTCGCACGTCGTCGTGGAGCGCGACCGTATAGCAGAACGGTGGCGTACTGGCCGGTGGGACTCCCTTGTAGCAAATGGTCCCGCCTGGCACGATCGTTTTCCGAACCTAGACTTTGATGTGAACCCGGATGCTTTTGCAACCAAAGATGAGGTCGCTGCTTATCTGGAACAATATGCGAAAACATTTGCGGGACGCATTGAAACCGGTGTTGAAGTGACGTCTGTGCGTCGAGCATCCCAGGATTCCCGATTTGAAGTACAAACGACAATGGGCGACTTCAAAGTTAACTATGTGGTTGCTGCCACCGGCCCCTTCCAAAAACCCGTGATTCCAAATGTCGTCCCAGCAGATACAAATATCCAGCAGTTGCACTCACATCATTACAAGAACCCTGAGCAACTGCCAGAAGGTGGTGTGCTGGTAGTTGGCGCTGGATCTTCTGGCGCTCAAATAGCTGCTGAGCTCACCAAAGTCGGCAGGGATGTTTATCTTGCGGTGGGTCCGCATGACCGCCCACCACGCAGTTATCGCGGCCGCGATTTCGTCTGGTGGCTAGGCGTCTTGGGTAAATGGGACATGACCACCCCGGGTCCCAATACCGAACACGTTACGATCGCGGTTAGCGGTGCAGAGGGTGGCAAAACGGTCGATTTCCGTGGGCTAGCCCAGGAAGGTATTACGCTGTTGGGTCGTGCAGCATCATTCGACTCAGGAACGATGCGCTTCAATAACGATCTGCAAGAGAATATTGCCAGAGGCGATGAAAACTACTTGTCACTCCTTGAAGAAGCCGACGCATATATCGAGCGTCACGGTCTTGATCTGCCGGAGGAACCGGAGGCCAAAATCCTCGGACCAAACCCACCGTCGTTGGAGAATCCGATTCTCGAGTTGGATCTAGCAGGTGCTGGTATCGCCAGTATTATCTGGGCCACTGGGTTTACCCAGGATTACAGCTGGTTAGAGGTCGACGCCTTCGATGCACAAGGACGGCCCATACACCAGCGCGGGGTATCTAACGAACCGGGTGTATATTTCCTCGGTCTACCCTGGCAGTCACGGCGCGGTTCTAGTTTTATTTGGGGAGTCTGGCATGATGCAAAATACCTGGCAGACCAGATCGATATTCAGCGCTCGTACGCCAACTACCGTCCGTCAGCAAAGCAGGATGAACGCTCGGATGAGTTGATCAAACACGTCGTTACGCAACCAACAGGAGTGAGCCAATGAGCACCCACACACGAATTCGGAAATTCAATACACGTGAAACATACCCAGAACAAGATCTCGATAATGATCTCTGCCAGGCAGTAGTAGCCAACGACGTCGTGTATCTGCGTGGACAGATTGGACAAGACCTGGACAGCCGTGAATCAGTTGGCATCGGTGATGTAGAAGTTCAAACAGAAAAAGCGATGTCGAACATCGCCATGTTGCTGGAAGAATGTGGGTCCTCATTAGAGGATATCGTCAAGGTAGTGGTGTATTTGACGGATATCCGGTACCGCGAAACTGTTTATCGTGTGATGGGTAAGTGGCTTACGGGCGTCTACCCTGTATCCACAGGACTTGTCGTTGAAGCGCTAGCGCGCCCAGAATGGCTCGTTGAAATTGATGCCACAGCGGTCATCAGTACGGAAGGCGGTCAAACTCTATGACCTTTTCTATCGTTGCTCGCGATAATACCGGAGCGTTTGGTTCTGCAGTTTGCTCATCATCCCCTGCGGTTGCAGCTCGATGCATGCATCTTCGAGACGGAGTTGGTGTCGTAAACTCTCAGAATGTGACTGATCCGCGATTAGGCGCAGTGCTCCTTGATCAGTTATCAGTTGGCAAAACGGCCACGGAAGCTGTGGCGGATGTTGCCGTCAGTACGCAACACGTTGAGTATCGTCAATTGTTGGTATTAGGAGCGGATCAACCTGGGGCAATATTCTCCGGAACTGAGGCCCTAGGAGTCGTAGGCGAAGCTGCTGGAGCCAATTCCTTGGCAGCTGGCAATCTCCTGGCAGATGCCAACGTTCCACAGGTTATGGTTGAGGCATTTGAGACTGCAACTGGGGATTTGGAGAGTCGATTAATGGCGGCGATGCAGGCTGCTAAAGCAGCCGGCGGGGAAGCGGGACCTGTACATTCCATCGGGATGGCGGTCGTTCGCGAGGCCGGCTGGCGGGTCACGGACCTGCGTATCGATTGGACCGAAGACGACCCGATTCAAGGGCTCCAGGATCTGCTAGAAATTTGGCTGCCGCAACGCGATGATTATGTAATCCGTGGGTTGAATCCGACCTTCGCGCCGTCCTATGGAGTGCCGGGCGATGAATGAACTAACGATCTTGAAGACTGCCGCGAAGGCATCAGTCGATGACGGAGCGGCTGACCTCATCGCACTTTCTAACCAACTCCACGCAAACCCAGAAATCGCATGGCAAGAACATCAAGCGGTGGACTGGGTCTCCGATGTGCTTGCAGCAAATGGTTTTGAAGTGACCAAACCTTACCTCGGGTTTGAAACCGCATTTTTCGCAGAATTGGGGACAGGGTCACGCAGGGTCGGCTTCATGGCGGAATACGATGCGCTGCCGGGTCTTGGTCACGCATGCGGCCATAACATTATCGCCGCTAGTTCCGTAGGCGCTGCACTCGCCCTGGCTCCGCTTGCTGATGAGCTGGACCTTACGATTCGCGTTTACGGTACTCCTGCTGAAGAAGGCGGAGGCGGGAAAATCGAACTCCTCGACGCAGGTGCCTTCCACGACTTGGATTTTGCGATGATGGTACACCCCGCAGCCGTGGATATCGCCGAAGCAGAACCGTTCGCTGTGGCACATCAGCACATCGAATATTCCGGTATTTCAGCTCATGCTGCCGCATATCCCGACGAAGGCGTCAACGCCAATGATGCCTTCGTGGTCGCGCAAGTGGCTATTGGACTCTTACGACAGCAATTGCCGACTGACACTCGTGTTCATGGGATTCAAACGGTTGGCGGGTTTGCTCCAAATGCGATTCCAGAAAAAACTGAAGGTCGGTGGTATACCCGTGCCAACAGCTTGACTGAGCTAGAACGGTTGGATGAGCGTGTTACTGCTTGCTTTGAAGCGGGCGCATTAGCATCAGGTACATCGTTGAAGATCACCCAAGAGTCTAAACCTTACGCAGAGTTTCGAACGTATCAGCTCGCGCTTGATGCGTATAAGAAAAATGCGATTGCACTGGGAAGAGTATTTGCGGATCCGATGACGGCCGGACGGATGAATCGAGCTTCAACGGATATGGGCAACGTCTCGCAGGTAGTACCTGCAATACATCCATACATTGGCGTCGATTCATTACCTTATACCAATCATCAAAAAGAGTTTGCCGACGCATGTATTGGCCCTCAGGCAGAGCGCGCCTTACTGGATGCAGGCGTATTGATGGCCTGGACCACGATTGACCTTTTCGGTACGACGGAGATGAAAGAAGAACTATGACTACGAAAAACTGGACTGCCTACGCTGCTGAACTGTCGATCGATGGTCGGGCATTTATTGATGGTCAACGCGTCGAATCACAAGACGGTGGCACGGTGCCCTTGATTAGTCCGGCCACATTGAAACCACTCACCGAACTCTTTAACGGGACTGACGAGGACGTGGACGGCGCTGTTAGTGTTGCCAGGAAGTCGTTCGATTCGGGGGAATGGTCAAAGCTGAGTGCTGCCGAACGCGGTGAGGTGCTCATCAGATTAGCCGACTTGCTCATGAAACATCTTGATGAGTTCGCCATGCTGGAATCATTGGACTCGGGAAAGCCCATTGGTGAGACGCGCAGTGTTGATATACCTGGTGCGGCTGCTACTTTCCGATGGTACGGTGAGCTTTCCGATAAGCACTATGATGAAATTCCAGCGACACCAACGGGTGCCACCGCATTAGTGCGTCGTGTACCGCTTGGGGTCATTGGTGCCATCGTTCCGTGGAACTATCCGCTTGAGATTGCGGCATGGAAACTTGCTCCCGCTCTGGTGACAGGTAATAGCGTCGTCATTAAACCGGCCAATGATACCCCGTTGACGGTGCTCCGATTGGCTGATCTCGCCATCGAAGCCGGAGTGCCCAACGGGGTTTTGAACGTGGTGCCGGGTGGCGGCTCCACGGTGGGCGCACGCATCGCGCGACATCATGGTATCGACATGTTGGCTTTTACCGGGTCAACGCCGGTTGCAAAGCAGTTGATGGTTGATGCTGGCCAATCCAATCTCAAAAGGGTGGCGCTTGAAGCCGGTGGCAAAAGCTCCAACGTGATTTTTGCTGACGCCGACCTTCGTAAAGCAGCCGAGAAAGCGGCCTTTGGCGCGTTCTACAACAATGGTCAGGTGTGCTCGGCCAACGCCAAAATTCTCGTCGAGCGCAGTGCTCATGACGAATTTGTACAGTTGTTAGTCGAAGCAAGTAGTGCTTTTGACCCGATTGATCCGCTATCCGGCGATGCTGGAAATGGCAGTCTAGTGAACCAATCGCATACCGATGATGTTGCCAGCGCTATTGAAAAGGCAGCGAATGATGGCGAATTGGTCAGGGGCGGCGAACGGATCACCATCACCGGGTCGGACGCTTACCTTCGGCCCGCCGTGGTCACCGGACTATCTGTTGATCACGAGCTACATCGCCGTGAAATTTTTGGCCCTGTGGTCGGAGTGTTACCTTTTGATTCCGAAGAAGAAGCTATCCAAATCGCCAACGATACCGAATACGGTCTGGCTGCTTCGCTGTGGACAAGTGATTTTAGCCGTGTCCATCGCGTTGCCGATCGACTGGTAGCCGGTACCGTTTCGGTGAATACCGTTGATGCGCTCGGACTCACCACACCGTTTGGAGGATTCCGTCAGTCTGGATTCGGCCGCGACTTATCGCGACACGCTATCAACAACTACACGGATCTTAAAACCACGTGGTTGCAGCACGACTAGGCAAGAACTAACCGTTCTTGTCGAATACGAGAAGTTCTAGTCGAGTCGCGCACCGGTCCTGAGGCACCGGTGCGCGACTGCATGTCCTGAGAGTATGTGCTCATCGGGGTGAATTATTGTTGTGTGGATTGCCATCTTGGTAGTCGAATTTACGAATCCCTTGTATCACGAACGCCAGCCCGCAACTTGGTAGGGCGGTAAAGGCCTAAGTCGCGGGGCTGCCCCTGACTACCACTTACATAATCGTGTTCCGGCCTTCGGTCAAGCATCAGTACCTATGGGGCATCGCGGCGGATTCATGCCTCATGGATATCAACGAGCTCGCCGGTGATCAGGCGTTCGGCCACACCGGTGAGCATGTCGACGCCAGCCAGCATGTCCGCATCGGTGGTGAACTCTTTTTCGTTGTGCGAATAGCCGTCGCGGCTTGGCACAAAGAGCATTACGGTGGGGACTTGTTCTTTGAGGTTTGTGGAGTCGTGACCGGCGACCGTCTTAATGTATTGGAATGGTTCGTCGAGCTCGCTGACCACTTCTTCGGCCAGTTCAAGACCGGCGGCGTGGTACGGCATCAGCCCCCACTGGTGGGTCAGTTCTTGAGTGATCTCGACGCCGGCGACGGCTTCAATCGCATTGCGCTGCTGCGCCAGTACGACTTCGGCGTCGGCGAGTACTGTGGTGTCAACCGAGCGCAGATCCAGGTTGATGATAACTTCACCGGCATAGGTGACCGGCGAATTCGGGAACAGCTCCAGTATGGACACCGAGGTGTGGAGCAGGCCTTCGGGGAACTGGTCGACAAGTTCTCGGGCTGCGACGATGAATTTTGCGGCACCGTACAGTGCGTCTTTGCGCTGTTCCATCGGGGTGGCGCCGGTGTGTCCCTGTTCGCCCGTGATGGTGACGGTGTATTTTTTGGCACCCCAAGTGGCATCCACAAGCCCGATGGTGTTGCCTGCGCGTTCCAGGATCGGGCCCTGTTCAATATGGATTTCGGCGTAGCTGGCGGCCTGCGGAGATGATGCGCAACGCTGGACCTCTTCGGCGGCAAGCGCGTCGGCAACACTGATGCCGGACTTATCCGTGACGGCGAGTGCTGCGTCGAGTTCCAGGTCGCCGGTGTAGACGCTGGAGCCCATCATCGACGGGGTGAAGCGGGAGCCTTCTTCGTTGAACCAATTGACGACCGCCAGGTTCAAGGACGGGGTGAGTTGGCCGGCGTCGATTTTTTCCATGATGCGGTGGGCAGCGTGAGCGGCGGCGAGTACGCCGTAGGCGCCGTCGAATTTTCCACCCATTGGCTGCGAGTCGAGGTGGGAGCCCAACAGAACGTAGGGGGCACCGGGAATGTATTCCTTGACGCCAAATTGGTTGCCGATAGCGTCCTGGTGCTCGGTGAGGCCTATGGCATGGAAGGTGTCGCGTAGCCAGGCTCTGGTCTGAAGGTCAGCGGCTGTGCCGGCCTGCCGGTCCACACCGCCGCCTGCGGTCGCACCGACGGCGGACATGTGCTGGAAGTCGGTCAGAAAATCGCGTGATGTCATGGGTTCCTGGGGGTTAGTGAGCGTCGAGTTGGCCGTATTCGATGACGCCGCCGACCATGGTGGCAACGATTGGGATGTGGGCGACCTCGGCGACGTTCACATGCAGTGGATGTGCCCCAAGGACGACCAGATCAGCGAGATAACCGCTGGCCAGCGTGCCTTTCTTGTGTCCCCACCCGGTTGCCCGAGCAGATCCAACGGTATACGCGTGCAGAGCTTCGGCAACGGTAATGCGGTCGTTGATCCCGTATGGGTTGCCTGCTTCGGTAAGTCGTTGGGCGAAAGCTTGGATGACAGCAAGTGGTGCCCCGTGGGCGACCGGACGGTCCGAGCTTCCAGGGAGGATCATACCAGCGTCGAGCAATCTTCGTGCTGGATACGACAGCGTGGCGCGATCTGGGCCAAGATTGTGGAACATCCCCTCGCCAAATACGGAAATGAAGTATGGCTGGGGGACCAGCACAATGTTCTGGTTGGCCATCAGGGTGATTTGGTCGTCGCGGACCACCCCGCCGTGTTCGATGCGGTCGGGTAGCGGGCCGGGGCCGTGGATGCGGCGGGCCTGGGTGATGGTTTCGATGGCAAAGTCGATGGCCGCATCGCCGATCGCATGCAGGGCCAGCGCCCAGCCGGCGCCGGCGGCGTCAATGACGTTGGCGCGCATGGTTTCGGGGTCGCCCTGCATATAGCCGTGGTTGTGCTGACAATGCGCGTATTCTTCGGTCATCGCGGCGGTTGCACCGAGCAGGGAACCATCGGTGAAGACTTTGACCGGTCCGATCTGCAGGCGCGCATCGCCCACCCCCGAGCGGATGCCTGCATCCAGGCCGCGGGCTGATGGGTCGTTGGTGTGGCCGGGCAATTCGTGCAAGGCATCCATGGTGATCATGGTTTGGGAGCGGTGTTTGAGCAGGCCACGGTCGGCAGCCAACTGATACGCTGCGAATTCTCGTGGAGTATGCCCGATCCAACCCCCGGCAATCCCCGCATCGGTCACCGACGTCAGCCCCTCGGTCAGGTAGTGCTGCGACGCCGCGGCAAGGGCATCTGCCACCGGTTCGAGCGCCTCGGGCTGCAGTAAATCCTGAACAGCGCGCATCGCGTTCTCATCCAGTAATCCGGTGGCTCGGCCCGTCTCATCCGTGACGATTTCGCCACCCTCCGGCTGCTCGGTGGGGCGGTCTTCAACGCCCGCAAGACTAAGCGCCACCCCGTTGACGGTGTACGCGTGGCCAGAGCGATGTTTGATCAGCACCGGGCGCCCCAGGGCAACCGTATCGAGACGATCACGATCCACACTGCCGGTCATCTGCAGGGGGTTGAAATTCGAACAGATCACCCAATCGCCACGCTCAAAGGAATTGATGCGCGATGCGATGGCGGCATAAACGTCGTCGGGAGTCTTCGCCTCGGCCAGATCGATTTCAATCAGCGTCTGCCCAAACCACACACTGTGGGCGTGCACATCGTTGAACCCGGCCACAATGCACGCACCTGCCGCATCAAACACCTGGGCAGGTGCCGCAGCGTCCGGGCCAGCCAGTAGCGGATCAAGTTGTTCATCAAGGCCCACGATGAGCCCCTGCCACATCCCAATCCGGGAGGCCGTGGGGCGGTTGGGATCACCCGTCACGATCTGTGCATTGTGAATCAGGGTATCCAAGCGCATAACCGCAGCATCCTTTCGACGTACATTACTCCTAGCCTGATTCAATAAAGGTTGGCTCTGCGCTGCAATGGCAAAATATGACCCTGAGCCCTCTAGAATTATGCATATGCCTAACGACACTCGCCCAGCAGAACCCGCCGACGACGCCGTAGCCCAGATTGCAGCTACGCCAAATGCGGCCAGCTGGCAGGCCATTTTGCAACGGGTTGCCGATGACCTGGATTCGATTGTCGACGATTTTCTGGCCGAACTGCACGGTCGCAGCCTGTACGAAGACGGCCTGGTGGAGCTCACCGATTTACGGCACACCGCGATCGAGACCTTTCGCTATTTATTAGACCGGATGATGGGCAAACCCATGACCGAGCACAAGCAGAACGCGGCGCGACGGCTTGGGGTTCGCCGCGCCCGACAGAAAATCCAGATCGAAGACCTCATGGCTGCGATCCGTTTAGACTTTGTGGTGCTGTGGCGTCGCATCCGAGCCACGATGAGCCCCGACGAGATGCCGGTGTTAGTCGATCACGCCGAGACCATGTTGACCACGATTGAGCGCTACATTCGCGAAGTGCAGCTGGAGTTCCTGGCAGAAACCGCACGGATTGCCCGAGACGCGCGGCTGGCCACCGAACGGCACATGGCCCGACTGCTGAACTCCAGCCAACTGACCCCCGCCAGTCTGGATACCATCGCCCAGGGACTCAACGTCGAAGTCAACGCAGAGTTCGAGGTCGTTGTCATTAATGAATCTGCGGTGCTTGAAGTCCAAGATGCGCTGGCCGAACCATTAGCCGCCGGCAAGATCCTGGGCTACCCCTACCGATCGGGCTACTGCCTGATCCAGCAACGCGCACCGAAGGCCACCCCGCTTGCCACACTGTGCCACGACTATGCCGGTGGCTACGCCAGTCGAATCACTGGCTTAGCAACCGTACCCAACGCCGTCGCCGCGCTCACCAGGCTCATGGAATACCAGCCGGAAGCTCCCGGACTGATGAGCATCGAAACCCTCTGGCCCGCGGCAATCTCAGACACGCTGTCCACGTTGCTGCCGGACTTTCCTGACAGCTATCTGGCCGATCTCGTGCAACTTCCAGCACCAGAGCTGCACGAAGTCATCACCACCATCGAACACTTCTTGGACACCGGGTCAATCAAAACCACAGCGTCGCGTGTTGATCGGCACCGGAACACCGTGATCAATCGGTTGCGCAGCTTCGAAGCGACCACTGGGCTCGACGTCAAAATTCCCCGCGACGCCGTGCTGGCAACCCTGGTCCTGGCCTCACCCAAAATGCAAATGCACAAATGACCTCGGTGTCCACAGTGCAAGCTTCCATTGCGTGTGGTGTGGGTCATGCCGAAATATTGGGGTAATCATTCACCCGTACAAGGAGGCTTCGCGTGAGCGACGATTCTCGTTCCCCCGTCGCGGCGGCAGACACGCCCCCGCCGAAGGAAGAAACCCTGCAGGTCAACCCCAAAGACGTCGCGCGCATTGCCCGGGCTGCCTTTGCCGGGACCGCACTGGAATGGTACGACTACTTTTTATTCGGCACCGCAGCAGCGCTGGTCTTCAATTTCCTGTTCTTTACCGAACTGAACCCCACCGCCGCCGTGTTGGCATCCTTTGCAACCTTTGGTGTCGGTTTTGCTGCGCGCCCGATCGGCGCATTCGTATTCGGTATTCTCGGAGACCGCTGGGGACGGCGTCCAACCCTGATCCTGTCGATTGTGTTGATCGGTGTGGCCACCGGCATTATCGGTATGCTGCCCGCCTACGACCAAATCGGTCTCGCCGCGCCAGTCCTGTTAGTGGTTCTGCGACTTTTCCAAGGTCTGGCCGTTGGTGGTGAATGGGGTGGTGCGACCACGATCGCCATCGAACACGCCCCACCGGAAAAACGTGCCCGCTACGCCGCGATGGTCCAGCTCGGCTCACCGGTGGGTACCCTGTTGTCCTCGGGTGCCTTCTCGCTGGTGTTGTTGATGCCAGAAGAAACCGTCAACTCCTGGGGCTGGCGCCTCCCGTTTTTGGCTGCCTTCCCCCTGTTGGCCGTCGCGCTGTGGATTCGACTCAAAGTTGAAGAATCCCCGGTCTTTGAGCAACTCGCCGAAATGGATGACCGACCCAAGGTTCCAGCAGCCGCGGTCTTCACCAAAGCCTTCGGTCGCCTCGTCGTCGCAATCTGTGCAGCCCTATTGGGTGTCGGCGGGTTCTACCTTATGAACACCTATGTCATCTCCTACACCACCACCGTGCTGGACGTCGCTCGCGGCGACGTCGTCAATGCCACGGTCATTGCAGCGCTGGTGCAGATGGTCGTCGTGGTGGTCTTCGGCCGCGTCGCCGAACGCCTCGGCCCGGGTCGCGTCACGTTCATCGGTGGTATTCTGACCGCGCTTGCCGCTTGGCCGCTGTTCATGATGATCGATACCGGTGAAGTCTGGGCCATCATCTTCGCAATCTCTGCCGGCATTGGCCTGTTGACCATCACCTACTCGGTCACCGGCGCGCTACTGGCCGAACTCTTCCCCGTGGAACTGCGCTACTCGGGCGTCTCCCTGGGCTACAACCTAGCCGGGGCACTCACCGGATTCCTACCGTTCATCGCAACCTGGATGACCTGTATCCAAGAAACCCCATCCGTTATGCCAGCCGTCGTCCTGCTGGTCATCGTCTCCCTGCTGACCGCACTGGGCGGGTTCCTTGGCGAACGACTGCGCGTTAAAGACGACGTCGTGATTACCGAAGCCAAATAAGACTTCCCAGCTTACGTAACTGTCTCAGCCCGGGTACTCTTTTTCCATGAAAAAGAGTACCCGGGCTGAGGCGTCATGCCTGCCTTGCTTGCACCACATTGACGCTGCGAAAATGGAGCTACCCTGCGACATGCCGTATTCGACAGGTCATCAGGAGTAGGAAGGCATCACATATGCGACCATCCCAGCTGCACGAATTGGCCAGATCCGTGGCCGACCAACTCCCGTCCTCACAATGGAGCCAGCCATTTGGGCCGGAGTCCGAAGTGTATAAAGTCAAACGCAAAGTTTTCATCATTTTGACCGAAATTGCCACTGGCCCCATCGTGGTGGTCAAAGCAGAACCCGAAGACGCTGCAGCACTCCGTCTGCAATATCCTGAGATCACACCCGGATATCATATGAATAAGCGGCACTGGATTTCGCTTGCCACCGGTACCAGTAACCATCCGGGACTCATCCAGGAATTGATCACTGATTCATACCGCCTCGTGGTGGCCGGACTACCACGTGCTCTGCGACCCATTGATCTCGATACTTTTGGAACTACCCCTCAAACTTGAGCCATCCAATATCGAAACAATTTACTAAGACCGGGATGTTGCCGTCCCTGACGGTGTCGTTTTTCGTGTCTGCGGCAGGCTCTTGGCGGTCAGGGCTTGGAGTGGAAATGTTTGTATGGCATCTCCTATTTGTGCATTCTGCAGGTATCCTGTTTTACATTCTGCAGGTATCCTGTTTTACATTTTGCAGATTTCCACTTGCGCGTTCGTGGAGCAGGCACTCAGGCAGCTACACTAATCTAGGCCTGATTCAAGGATTGTGAGTAGATGCGCCCAGACACCCCCACCCGAAAAACTTCGCTGATCGGCAACCTCATTCGCGGCGTGCTCATCGGCATTGTGGAAACCATCCCAGGCATCTCCGGCGGCACGGTCGCCCTGGTCGTGGGCATCTACAAACAACTCATCGAATCCGCCTCCGCCATGATCCACTGGGGCCTGTCGCTAGTCCGCGGACGGCGCGACGAAGCCCGCGAATACTGGAGCCATATCTCCTGGCGCCTGCTCATCCCCTTAGGCATCGGCATGGTCGCCGCAGTCTTCACCGTCGCCGGCCCGGTCGTTGACTTATATGAAACCTACCCCCAGCGTATGCGCTCGCTATTCTTCGGCATGGTCGCAGCCTCCGTCATGGTCCCACTGCTGATGGTCCGCGACGACGTCGCCTACCGCAAAAAACGCCTCGACTGGCGCCACCTGGCCATGTTCATCGCCGGGGCCGCAGTCGCTCTTATCGTGCTGTCACTGCCAGCCACCCTGGCGCTGGAACCGCACTGGTACATCGTGCTGCCCGCCGCCGCCATCGCCGTCTCCGCACTCGTACTCCCCGGGCTTTCCGGCTCGCTCGTACTGCTGACCCTCGGCCTCTACGAACCCACCCTGCGCGCAGTCGAAGCCCTCGACCTGGGGTACATCGGCGTGTTTCTTGCAGGCCTTGCCATCGGTGCAGTCGTGGTGGTCCAGTGCATGAAATGGCTGCTGGAACACCACCACGCCACCACCCTGATCATCCTGTCCGGAGTCATGATCGGTGCCCTGCGCGCCCTATGGCCGTATCAAAATGACGACGGCGTCCTGCAACCCATTTCCGACGGCGTTGGCCTGAACATTCTGCTGGCGATTATCGGTGCTGCGGTTGTCACCGTGATGGTCATCGCCGACCGAAAGATGAGCCGACATGCACCCCAACCCGTCCATTAGTAGAGCGCTATGATGATAAGTTCATCCGCTGCAGGATGGTCGCGGAGATCTCCTCGACCGACATAGACGCCGAGTTCACGTAGGGGATGCCGTGCATTGCGTAGAGATCCTGAGCGTTGCGCAGTTCCCAGCTGCACTGGGATAACGAGGCGTAGTTGCTGCCCGGCCGACGCTCCTGACGAATCTGGCTCAGCCGCGCCGGCAGGAACGTCAGTCCGAAGCATTTGCTGACAAAGGGGCGCAGCGGCTCCGGTAGGGTCTGGCTGGTAAAGTCCTCGTCGATCAGCGGGAAGTTGGCGGCCAGGACGCCGTGCTGCAGCGCCAGATACATCATCGTCGGGGTTTTGCCACATCGCGAGGGTGCAATCAGGATCAGCTCAGCCCGATCTAGAGCGCGGATGGACTGTCCGTCGTCGTGCTCGATGGCATACTCGACGGCGGCGATGCGCGACTGGTATCGGATGGCGTCGCCAAGGCCGTGGGCCCTGCCAGGTTCTGGGCTGGCCGTAGTCTGCAGGGCGTCCTCCAGCTGGGCGGTATGGCTGCCGAGCAGATCGATGAAGTGCCCGTTGCTTCGTGACAGCAGCGCACGGATGGCCGGGTTGACCACCGTGGAGAAGATGATGGGCCGCTTGTCTGTTAATGCGACAGTGTTGATGTCTTGGACTACGTTTTCGGCTTCCTCGACGGACGCGATGAAGGGAACGGTGTGGCGTTGAAATCTGTGGTCGGGAAACTGAGTCAGCAAGGAATTGCCCAGTGTTTCGGCGGTGACGCCGGTGCTATCCGATAGGAAGAATACCGCGGAGGCGGGCTGGCTGGGCCCGGCCGCCGCGGTGTCTAGGCTATGTGCGTCGGTCACTTAGAGTTCCGCACCGGTTCCGGCCTTGGCTAGGAGCAGCCAAGTGTCGATCACGGCGTCGGGATTCAGCGAGATCGAACTGATGCCCTGCTCCAGGAGCCATTGCGCAAAGTCCGGATGGTCGCTGGGTCCCTGGCCACAGATGCCCACGTATTTGCCACGGGCACGGCAGGCGGAAATGGCCATTTCCAAGAGCTTGGTGACCGCCGGGTTCCGTTCGTCAAACGCCCCGGCAACCAGTGCTGAGTCCCTGTCCAGGCCGAGGGTGAGCTGGGTCAGGTCGTTGGAGCCAATGGAGAAGCCATCGAAGTAGTCCAGAAACTCATCGGCCAGCAGCGCGTTGGTTGGCACCTCGCACATCATGACGATCTCCAGGCCGTTTTCGCCGCGGACCAGCCCGTTGGCGGCAAGCAGCTCGATCACGCCGCGCGCCTCGTGAAGGGTGCGTACGAAGGGGACCATGAGCTTGATGTTCGTCAGGCTCATCTCATTGCGAGCGAGCTTTAGTGCCTCGCACTCAAGCTCGAAGGCCTGACGGAATGATTCTGAGAGATACCGGGAGGCTCCTCGGTATCCGATCATGGGGTTCTCTTCGACCGGTTCGAAGGCGGGACCGCCCAGGAGGTTGGCGTATTCGTTGGACTTGAAATCCGAAAGCCGGATAATCACTGGTTCGGGTGCGAAGGCCGCGGCGATGGTGGCAATGCCTTCGGCAAGACGCTTTACGTAGTAGTCCCGCGGCCCGTCGTATGCCGTGATTCTTTCCTGGATTTCTCGCACGGTATCATCCGAGAGAGTGGCTGGACGCTCTATCTCACCGGCTACGGCCAGCAGCGCATTGGGATGGATCCCGATCTGACGGTTGATGATAAATTCCAAACGGGCCAGCCCGACGCCGCTGTTCGGGAGCCGGGAAAAGCTGAAGGCCTGTTCGGGGGTGCCGACGTTCATCATGATCTTCACCGGTGCCGGCGGCATCGTGTCTAGGGTGGTCTCTTGTAGTGAATAATCCAGCAGGCCTTCGTAGACAAAGCCTGCTTCGCCCTCGGCACAGGAGACGGTCACCGGCGTACCGTCGGCCAGAACCTTGGAGGCATCCCCGGTGCCGACTATGGCCGGAACACCCAGTTCCCTGGCGATGATAGCGGCGTGACATGTGCGCCCGCCACGGTCGGTGACGATGGCTGCGGCTTTCTTCATGATCGGCTCCCAATCCGGGTCGGTCATATTCGCTACCAGGACGTCGCCGGGCTGGAACGAGGCCATCTGGTCGATTGAGGTCAGCACACGGACCTGGCCGGAGCCGATGCGCTGGCCGATGGCCCGGCCCTCGGCCAGGACAACAGAGCGTTCATTGAGTGTGTAGCGGGAAACGGTACCGGTAGCCTTGCGGGACTCAACGGTTTCGGCACGGGCCTGCAGGATGTACAGTTCCCCGTCCATCCCGTCCTTGCCCCATTCGATGTCCATGGGTCGGCCGTAGTGGGTTTCAATCGCCACCGCGTGCCGGGCTAACTGCTGGACTTCCTCGTCCGTGAGACTGAAGCGACTGCGCTGCGCCAGGGGAACGGGCACGAAATCGACGGTCCGACCAATCTCCTGGGACTCGGTGTAGGTCATCTGCACGGCTTTCTCTCCAAGCCCACGCTTCAGAATCGCAGGACAGCCGGCCGCCAAGGCAGGCTTGTGAACGTAGAACTCGTCCGGGTTCACCGCGCCTTGGACCACCGATTCGCCCAAGCCGTAGGAGGAAGTGATAAAAACCGCGTCGGTAAAACCTGACTCGGTGTCCATGGTGAACATAACTCCTGAGGCACCCAGATCGGAGCGAACCATGCGTTGGATACCGGCCGAAATGGCCACATCTGCGTGGGCAAAACCGTGATGGACCCGGTAGGCGATGGCCCGGTCGTTATACAGAGAGGCAAAGACGTCCTTGATCGCGCGCAAGACATTCTCCACGCCCCGGATGTTCAGGAAGGTCTCCTGCTGGCCGGCAAAGGAAGCGTCGGGCAGGTCCTCAGCCGTGGCACTGGAGCGCACTGCCCAGGAGACGTCGGTATCCCCGCCGTGATTATCGGTCAGCGTGGCATAGGCGGTGCGGATCTGTTGGTCGAACCCGGCCGGGAATGGGGTCTGGACGATCAAGTCCCGAATCTGTGTCCCTGCCTGCGCCAAGGCTTCGACGTTGTCGCTGTCTAGACCCTCAAGGATTCCCGCGATGCGCGTGTCAAGGCCGGACTCTCGCAGGAAGCGCCAGTAGGCATCCGCGGTTGTGGCGAAACCGTCTGGGACTTTGACCCCAGCCGCGCTGAGACTGCGGATCATCTCGCCAAGCGAGGCGTTTTTGCCGCCGACTCGATCAAGGTCGTCGAGGCCAAGTTCGGAAAACCAAAGAACGTCGGTCATAAAGGGTGCTCCTTGCAGGAAACGCTCATAAAAGCGCCGGGACGAAACGTGCTGATACCCAAGGCTATATGATGTGACCCTAATCATGGAGATCTCGTTGTACGTTGAATTGGTAGTCCCATGGAACTGGTAAGCACAGGGTGCCGCTCGATGAGTATGTGTCATGGATTCCGGCGCACCGTTTATCGACACCTACGAAACCCCGGATTGCAAGTATCTCGCCGTCGTTGCGCTTGAGGAACCGTTCAATCAAGAATTTGTCAGTGTTGTAGGTATCGCAGACGCCATGCCGAACCAGCTCCGGCTCCCCGCGTTAGTCTCACGCAGCCTGCAACACCGGAAGCTCCCACAGTTGCCGGCGATGCTGACCCCGCAACGATCCTGGAATCATGGGGCGTGATATGGCACGCCCGTTGGTTGCGGCCTGTGATTAGATAAGTTCCATGACCGCGCATCGCTTGAACCCGTCCATTAGTGTTTCGGCCGTTGTTCTAACCAATGACGACGGTCAAGTCGCGCTGGTTAGGAAACGCGGAACCACCGCGTTAATGTTTCCTGGTGGCAAGCCTGAAGCTAGGGAATCCTATTTGGCTGCTGCGGTGCGGGAGGTCGGCGAAGAACTCGGACTGGTTCTAGCACCAGGCGACCTCGAATACCTTGGAGAATACGTCACTCCTGCGGCCAATGAAGCCGACACCGAGCTGTACTCCGAGGTGTATCTGGGCCACGTGCCCTCTGGTGTGCACGTGGCGGCACAAGCCGAAATTGCTGAGCTCCTTTGGGTTGTCCCGAACGACGTCGTCATCAACGATGGTCACCTACTGGCTCCGCTGAGCGCACAGGTGCTTGATGATCTCGTTACCGGGCGGGTGCCACAGGCCAAGCCGCTTGAGATGTCGCTAGAAGCATTCGAAGTCCTGGTTGGCGAAGAACTGGATGCCCTTCCCGACGAGATGGTGGGCGGCTTAGACAATGTGGTGTTTGCGGTGGAAGATCGACCCGAGGACGGTTCGCTGGATTTGCTCGGAGTTTATGAAGGCCACGCTTTATCCGGCCGCGCGGACTACGGATATATGCAGCTGCCGGACCGCATCGTGTTATTTCGTGAACCTTTATTGGCTGCGTGCACCGATACGGCATATCTGCGCGAAGAAGTCCGCGTGACACTGATCCACGAAATCGCGCACTACTACGGCATCGACGACGCCCAGTTGCACGAGCTGGGCTGGGCGTAAACAGGAAGCGGTGGCAGATCGGGACTGCATTTCCCCGAACTGCCACCGCTGTAGCCCTGAGCTACTGTGCGTTAGGCACGTGAGCTGAGAGCTGCTGTGACCTGGCTTGGAGCCTTGGCAATATCAACCCCGGTCAAATGAGCCGCGGCACGTTCAGCAATCATGATGGCTGGTGCATTGGTGTTGCCGGTGGGTACAGCAGGCATGATCGACGCGTCAGCAATCCGGAGCCCGGTCAGACCGTGTACCTGGAAGGTGCGGGGATCCACAACAGCCAGCTCATCGAGTCCCATTTTGCAGGTGCCTACCTGGTGGTGATACGTCACGGCAGTATCGCGCACGTACTGCTCGAGGTCTTCATCGGAGTCGGAGACTTCGGGGCCCGGGTAGACCTCTTGTGGTCCCCAATCGGCCAGCGCTTCGGTGCTGCCCAGTTCGCGGCACTGGCGAACCGACGCAACGAGTGAATCGACATCGGCTTGATCGCGCAGCGCGCCGAGATCAATGTTGATCGGGTCGTCAGGATTTGGTCCGCTCAGCGTGATTTCACCGCGCGACAGCGGACGCACGATCCCCGCGACCAGCGAGAAGCCATTGTCCGGGCCGCTCATCGAGTCCAAGAAGTACATGGGTAGCGCAAAGTGAATCGGCTGGGTGTCCGGGACAGCCAAATCCGGGCGGCTCTTCCAGAACAGATGGGTTTCTGCTGCGCCAACTTCGGAGGCCGGAACTTCGCGTTTGGTGGTCGTATAAATAACCGGCGAGAGCAGATGGTCGTGCAGATTCTTGCCCACCCCCGGCACATCATGCACCGGATCGATGCCGACTTCGCGCAGTTCTTCGGCCGGCCCAATACCCGAGCGCAGCAGTACTTCAGGTGAACCGATCGCACCGGCGGTCAGCACGGTCTCTGGCGCGCGCAGCGTCTGGGTCTGTCCCTCATAATCAAATTCGACGCCGACGACGGTCGCGTCTTCGACCAGCAGACGACGGACGAGTGCGCCAATGTAGATGCGCAGATTGGGGTGGTCTGCGATCGGTTTAAGGTAGGCATGCCAGGTGTTGAACCGCTTGTTATTGCGTACATTGAGCTGCATCTTCGAAACGCCGTCAACCACACCCGAGTTGTAGTCGTCGTTGCGTTCGATGCCCATTTCTTGGGCGCCTTCCAGGATGGAATCCTGGATGGGGTTCATCGGGAAGTCTTCCACCACATCGAGCAGGCCGTCGGCCCCGCGCAGTTCGGACTCGCCGCCGTCGAAGGCTTCGATGGCCTTAAAGACGGGCAGGACGTCGTCCCAACCCCAACCCGGACAGCCCAGGTAATTCCAGGTGTCGTAGTCTTGCTTCGCGCCACGTACCCAAATGGCCGCGTTCAGGGCGTGCGAGCCGCCCATGACCTTGCCGCGTGGCAGGTTGAGCTTGCGTCCGTTGCAGCCCTCTTGTTCGGTGGTCTGATAGGCCCAGTCTTCCGGGCCGCCCCACAGTGCGCCGGCTTCGGCAAGGTTCGGAATGATCGGGTTGGTGTCTTGTCCGCCGGCCTCGAGTAGGGCGACGCGGTGTCCGGCGTCGAGCAGACGGCGGGCGATGACGTTGCCCGCTGATCCGGCGCCAATGATGATGTAATCGAATGCTGAAGTCATGTGTTCCTCCATGTTGCTACGTGACGTGTCTCACGACTGGGCTTGTGCCCCAGGCTAATGCGAGGGGTGGGTCATGTGCTGGTCTAACTGTGCACGCCGCTTGCCCAAGTGTGCACGGCACAGTATCCGCTACGGTGGGGTCAGCGAGGAGTAGAGGCTACTGCGGCATGACTTCGGTTGGGGAGACCCCGAATTCTTGTTTGAACACCCGGCTGAAGTGCGAGGTGTCGCTGAATCCCCAGCGGAAAGCGATCTCGGTGACCGTGGTTGAGGCGGTTGCGTTGGACAGGTCGCGGTGAGCGCGTTCTAACCGTTGCTGTCGTACCCAACGGGCCACCGTGGTGCCCGATTCAGAAAAGATCGAGTGCAACGAGCGCACCGAAATCCAGTTGGCGGCGGCAATTGAGTTCACGTTGAGCTCTGGGTCGCCAAGGCGTTCGAGAACTGATTGCTGGATGTCGGCGAGTAGTTCGGTGCGTTGCCCGGCGTCGGCGTCAGAGACCGGGGCGATTCCGGCGTCGACTAGGTCGAGCAGCCCGGTCACGGCACGGTTGACGGCGTCGTCGTTGAGTTGATCCATCTCCCGGATGAGCGCTCGCAGCTGATCGGCGGCCAGCGACAGGATTCCGGCACCCGGTTGGGCGGCCAACGGATAGGTTAGCTCGGGTGTGGTGGCTACGGATTTTGGGGCGCGCGGTGCAGGAATGAGCAGTGACAGCTGCCGGTGGTGGGCCGAGGTGCTGAACGCACCGGCATCGTTACTATTCCAGACGAAAAGGTCCCCGGGGTGCAGCGTGAATTCTTGGCCCCGATACGTGCAAGTCAGCGTGCCTTCAACCTGCAGTTGGACGCCCACGAGGGGCGGGTCCTGGGGCAGAGCCTGGCGGTGGCCGTCAAAGGCGTCGCAGCCGACCTCGGCCAGACGCACAGTGCCGGTGCGGCGGTAACGGATGGTCGCACTATAGTCCTGCGGGCTCGGTGTTGTCAGGTCCCAGTCCAAGTGCAGTGACCGCGTCTTGGTGGTCCAGGCGGCGAAACGCTCGGCCGGTTGGACCGTATCGGTAGACCAGGTTTGCACCTGCGTCATCAACGGCTCCCTTCAAGTTTGCACAGTCAGGCCATCGGACGTGCACAGTTCGTCATGCGATCCACGTCACATCGCAATAGGCTGCTTTCTAAATTATATGCGATCCGAATCACATGACCCGCGGTGACGACGGGCATGGCGCCGGACCGCTCAGTTGTGAGGAGAGACCATGACTCAGGCTATTGAACATGTTGACGTATTGATTATTGGTGCCGGCCTGTCCGGTGTTGGTGCGGCAGCGCATCTGGTGCGCGAGTGCCCAGAGAAGAGTTTTACGATCCTTGAATCCCGCGACGCAATGGGTGGCACCTGGGATCTGTTCCGGTATCCGGGTATCCGCTCGGACTCCGATATGTACACGTTCGGCTACACGTTTAAACCGTGGGAGCAGCCCAAAGCGATTTCAGACGGCCCTTCGATCAAACGCTATATCGAAGAGACTGCCGAAGAATACGGGTTCACGGATCGCATCCGTTTTGGGCGCAAGGTACGCTCCGCGCACTGGTCGACCCCGGATGCTCGGTGGACGGTAACAGCCGAGCACGACGGCGAGCCGGTGACGTTCACGGCGTCGTGGGTGATTAATGCGACCGGCTATTACCGCTACGATCAGGGCTACCGGCCCGAATTCGCGGGCGAAGACCGCTTCACCGGCCAGATTGTGCACCCGCAGCACTGGCCCGAAGACTTGGACTATAGCGGCAAGCGCGTCGTCGTTATTGGTAGTGGGGCCACCGCGGTGACCCTGGTGCCGAGTATGGCCGAGGACGCCGCGCACGTGACAATGCTGCAGCGCACCCCGACCTATATTGCCTCGGTGCCCGGCGCGGAGCCGCTAGCTAAGGTGCTGCGGCGGGTGCCAAGTTCGATCGCATATCCGGTGCTGCGCTGGAAGAACATGCTCAGCCGGCAGTTGCAGTATTCTCTGAGCCGCAAGAACCCGGACATGGTGCGCAGCAAATTGCGCAAAGACGCCGTCGGGCTGCTACCGGAAGGTTACGACGTCGATACGCACTTCAATCCGCCCTATGATCCATGGGATCAGCGCATTTGTGCGGTTCCGGACGGGGACCTGTTTGAGGTGATCCGCGAGGGCAAGGCCTCGATTGTCACCGATCAGATTCGCACGTTCACCGAGCGCGGGATCGAGCTGGAATCCGGTGAGCACCTGGACGCCGATATTATCGTGACCGCCACGGGGTTGAACCTGCAGTGGTTCGGGGGCATGGAATTGGCCGTTGACGACGAGCCGGTCGACCTGGGTCAACGCTACGCGTATAAGGGCATGATGATTTCTGGGGTCCCGAACCTGAGCATGGTCACCGGGTATACGAATAACTCATGGACCCTGAAGGCCGATCTGGTGGGCCGATATGTGTGCCGGTTGCTCAACCACATGGATGCCAACGGGTATGCCTCGGCCACCCCGGTTACCCCGATCGGCGAGCAGCCCCAACCATTCCTGGATCTGGACTCGAGTTACATTCGACGTGGCATCGACACCATGGCCAAACAGGGCACCGAAATGCCTTGGCGGTTGTACCAAAACTACGTCAAGGATCGCAAAGTCTTTGGCACCCGAAATATTGCCGATGAACACATGACGTTCCAGCGCCGTGGCGAAACCGGTGTCGAACCGTTGCGCGCCCCGGACACCCGCGTAGTGAAAGTCAATGGCAAGAACGTGCGCTACCGGGATGCCGGCGACGGCGTGCCCGTCGTGCTGGTGCACGGGATCGGTCGCAGCCTGGAAGACTGGAATGAACAACATGAACTGCTCGAAGCCGATGGTCGCCGGGTAATCAGCGTGGATCTGGCCGGTTTCGGGGAATCCGAGCCGCAACCGGAAAAGAACACGTTGCCGCTGCTCGGCCGCTTCCTTGGCCAATTCTTAGACGCGATCGGTGTCACCGAACCGGCCCACCTGGTGGGCAACTCGCTGGGTGGTGCGGTCGTCATGCAGCTGGCTGCTCAACAGCCAGACCGTGTGGCCAGCCTCGTGTTGGTGGGCAGCGCCGGTTTCGGGCGCGAAGTCGCCCTGCCCGTGCGGCTCATGTCGGTCCGACCAATCGGTGCGGCCATGCTGGCCAAACCCAGCCGTGCCGCGACCCGTCGCCTCGAAGAAAGCCTGTTCCACAACCCGGCGTTCGTCACCCCCGAGCGCATCGAAGTGGGCTTTCGCCTGTCGGCCCGTCCCGGCGGCAGCGACGTCTTCCTCGACACCGCCGCCGACCTGGGCACAATTCGCGGCGCCCGCGATGAGTGGCGCCGCGAATTGATGACGACGCTGGCCGGATTGCAGATCCCAACCTTTGTGATCTGGGGTGAACAGGATCAGATCTTCCCGGTCGCCCAACTGGCCGCCGCCCGCGCGCACTTCCCGCACGCCCGAACACACGCGTTCCCGGCTACCGGGCACCTACCGCAGGTCGAACAGGCGGCCGAATTTGCGAACCTGGTGAGCGAGTTCTGGGCCGAGCTGCCCACCAGCCTCACCACCGCGCGCAAACACGTCGCCTAGATCCCATTACCATCACATAAGGAGCACGTAGCATGCAGCATCTGACCGTCCTGGGCGCCGGCGTCCTGGGATCCCAAATAGCCTTCCACGCCGCCTACCACGGTAAGCAAGTGGTCATCTATGACCTCAACGATGACGCCCTAGCGAAATTGGACGACCGGTGGGCGCACCTGGCGCCCATGTATCTGCGTGACCTCCCGGATGCCACCGAGGACCGCCTGGCTGCGGCGGTCCAACGGTTGGCAACCACCAGCGACCTTGCAACGGCGCTGAAAGATGCGGACCTGGTGATCGAAGCCGTCCCAGAAATCCTGGAAATCAAACGTGAAGTGTGGGCCAAAGTCGGGCAGATCGCACCCGAGCAGACGATTTTTGCGACGAACTCCTCGACCCTGCTACCCAGCGACATCGCCGAGGCATCCGGTCGGCCCGAGCAATTCTTGGCCATGCACTTTGCCAATGACATTTGGCGGTTCAACACCGTCGAGATCATGGGGCACGCTGGCACAGTCACACAAGCCATCGACGCCGCCGTGGCCTTCAGTCAAGAGATCGGGATGATCCCGGTGCGCCTGTACAAGGAACAGCCCGGTTACATCCTGAATTCGCTGCTCATCCCATTCATGACCGCCGCCGCCAAACTCTACCTGCACAGCGTCGCCGATATCGCAGACATCGATGCCACCTGGCGCAAAGGCACCGGTGCGCCAATGGGGCCGTTCGAAATCTATGATCTCATCGGCATGGAAACCCCATACAACCTCAACATCCAAAGCAATGACCCGGAGCTGCGCGCCTTCGCACAGTTACTGAAACGGGATTTCATCGACCAGGGCAGGTTGGGCCGCGCCGTCGGCCGGGGCTTCTACGACTACGACTGACTGATTCCAGCTAAATAAGCGTCCCTAGAACAGCGGCATCCGGAATATGCCGCTCCAAGGCACCAGATTTTAGCGCAGACATCGTAAATCAGCTTGACCACGCCGTTGGGGTACGCGGAGGGAAAGACCCGCTTGCCTGTACCAAGGACCAACGACGACGGTCAGGTAGCCCTGGTTCGCAAACGCAAGACCAGCGTATGTATGTTTCCGCGTGGACAACCGGAGCCTTCTAGACGACGAAAGTTAGCTCCGTGAGGTGTCGTATTGATGGCGTTACTGCTCCTGGGGCGGCGCGACGCAAAATACTGGAACTTTACCAGAACACAGCAATGGCGATGTTGATGAGAGTCAGGCCACCCACGCTGTGGGCCAAGCCGGTCGAGACTGTTTCATCGCGTTTGACTTTACGGCGGCCAAGAATTGCTGCGATGAGAATTGCGATCAGGACCACGAGCTTGATGCCAATCTTCATGTGATTGATACCGGCACCATCGTCACCCGCCGTCATTTCGGCGATCCCTACAAGCAAAAGACCTGTAATGAGCTGGATCCAAGCACCGACATGCTGCCAGTAACCTACCGTTGGGTTTTTGAATGACGCTAGCCAACCTCCAAGTAATGCTGCCGCGCCTACGATGTGAAGAAAGACAAGAAAAGTATAAAGAAAGTCCATGTCCGTCATCCTACAAAGATACTTGAAACTGGGCTGAGGTGAACTGAGCACCTCTATCCGTGTGGTAAATCGCCTGGTCAGGGTGGAGATACCCCTGATCACGGGCCATGGCCAACGCCCCGATGCATAGGTCGGTGCGCATGTGATT
>NZ_LXEY01000009.1 GCF_001657475.1 Enteractinococcus helveticum | reverse complement strand
CAACGGCAGAATCGAACACCTGCGCGGCACCGCCCTAGGCTTCCGTAACCTCATGCATTACATCACCAGAGCACTGCTCGACACCGGCGGATTCAGACACCAACTACACTCATTTTTACGATGAGCCCGTTTGTAAAGCCAGCGGCTTGCAGGTCATTCAAGTTACTCAAATGACGCGATGGCCGTTCTTGATGCCGCGGTAGCGGTCATCGAGTCCGTAAGACGTAGTGTTGTACTGTTCCTGTGAGCGCATAGATTGTGCGACTCTTCATCGAGCAAGAATCCAGTGACAAAGCCTGTTGTTGTAACGGTCCGTCGAGCCAGTGGCGTTGGGCTGAGAATCGAATCGAAAAAACGCCCCTCCAGCTATGAACTGAAAGGGGCGTTTTCTCAAATAGAATTAATTCGCAGTAGAAATAGAATCCTGAGTATCGTGGTTCTCCGTTTTTTTATTGCCCATGGTACGACGCTTCTGTACTAGATACGCTACCAACCCAACAACTGGGGCCAAAATAAGAGCGAGTAACCAGAGAATTTTCTCCTGTGTACCAAGCCCGTCATCCATAAGCATTTGAAAGATGATCACAGCTACTACAAGAACATAGATAATAGGTACGATCATAGCTAAAGTCTCACTAACCGAAGGTTCCAAAGGGTTCATTTTGCGTTATCTCCAGCCTTTTGATAGCACTTTGCCAGCGCCTGAACCTGTAACATACTGAATGCCTGACCGAGTGCTAAGTTTAGTACGCTTATTCTTGACTAGAGCATACCGAGTTACTACGACCTTACACTCAAAACTGGCTTTTCCATTAGATATATAAGCTGAGTTTTTCTTAGAAGATATAGATTCTAAAGGGTTATTATTTGCTTGAACGGTGCAGCCTGTAGAGAGGACTTTAGTGGCTCGGTTATTCTTTGCTTGATACCTACCCGCTACTTTCGTTTTGCTCATTGTTAGTCCTAGGAATTTTACGGTCGTTGTAACTGAAACTGACCGTGTTAGAACGCTATTCGAGGCTGCATAGGTTGTGAAATTACTGTTTGAAATCTCTGGGTTAGTTACTTCTTCTAATGCAACTTCCACGTCAAGGTTCTCGAAGTTTTTCTTTCCACCGCCCTTTTCTTCAAGATCGTCAACAGTCTCTTCGATTTGATCTGAGTAAGAGCCATCCTCATCGCGAAGAAACCGTGCAAGCTTCGTGAGTTCATCACCAGAAAGGGAAAGAAAGTGGTTCAGGTCACGGGAAGCTTCCGCATCTCCGTTCACAGCCTGACGTTTCAAGTTCAATTCATAGTCGGCTAAAGAGTCAGCATCTGGTACTTTAACGTTGAATATTCCGTGCTCTTCGGCAGTATTCATTTCTGTCGATCTTGAAATTTGAAGCAAATCTCCTGCAAAAAAGGAGAGACTAGCCACTAGTAGCGCTACAACACTGGGAGATAAAAGTTTCATGAAATCGATTCTTAATAGTATTTTTTATGATTCTTGATAGAACAAATTATCAGTGACCAATTAATGTCGACACAAACATGGATTACCGACCGGGGCACACCTTGGGTGGGGTTTGGTAGGGTCAAGATCGTTATTTTTGCGCATTTTGCTGCTGTCTTTTCTGGTCCGGTTTTGGAGAAGCTGGGGCTCACGATGGTGTCTTGCAGCCGAGCGTGCCGGTGTAGTTGGGCGCATTTGAGTGGCAAGTTCGAATTTTTTGCGTTTCATCACCCACGCGTCCGCTCCGAACCGGCGTATTCTTGACCGCTCGGAGAATCCTGCCGTTGTTTCGATGGTTGCGGCAACCAGCCAGGCTCGGACCAGGTGTTCCTACATCATGATTGGCGTCTACTCCTGCGCCGAATCATGAGTACGAGAATGGAAACGCAGAGCAGTGTAGCCCCGGAGATAGAGAGTACGAAATCGATCGGGCGGCCACGGCCGCTATCCCCGTGTTCGTCAACCCAAATGCCGTAGTTGTATAAGGAGATTGCCCAGATCATTAGTAGAACAATTCCGGTCACTGTCAAAACTGTACTCGTGAAGGTCGCCAAGCGATGCTGTTTTTTGGTCATGATCGATACCTTCTCCAAGATCACCAATTACAAAGCTTTGGACTGATGAGCCAGTTATTTCGCGCGGTCCGATGTGCCTCTAAATTCCAGGGGTTTTTACCAGCCTCGTAAACAGTATGGCAATCATCCTGCTGCCTTATAGTTTTTGTGGTGCTCTCCGGCCCATTTTCTGTAAGGGCAGGGGTAACCAACATTGCAGCAAAACAGTTGGCAATCGATGTATCCATCCACAAATATACAGTTCGTCGTTTCATATTTAGTCCTCTTCTTGGACACACATAAGTCGTCCACTGATAGGAACGTGAATGTGTCGGTTTCTCCCAGCACATTCATGATAGAGGTGGCACCCAGTGACAGACATCCCTCATCTGAGGTATTGAATGTGTTTAGGCGGAAATGAATCGATACTGGAGCGCTCGCACCACGAGCTGCGCTAGATTGTCAGCATAGAGCTTTTCTCGTAATCGTTTGACGTGCGTTCGGGCTGTCCATACGCTTATGCCCTGGCTTTGCGCGATGTTTTCATATCCGAGCCCGTCGGCGATGAGTAGTAGTATCTCTCGTTCAGCGGGAGTGAGGCGCGGGGCGACAGCGGGGGCTTCTGGGAGCTCATCGTTGCTGATTATGATGTCTTGGGCCAAATGCTTTAGTAACTTGGGTTCTTCACCCCGTGCTGCAGCGAGCACAACTGATCTTAAATTATTTTCGGATGCAGTCTTACGGAGCACCGCAATCGCACCCGCCTCCAATGCTCGGGCGATACCAGGACCGGGTGAGACCGTCGTGAGCACGACAATATGGGCCGTAGGATCGTGCAATCGAATTTGTTCAATTGCGGTAATACCGCTCATTCCGGGTGGCATGTTGAGGTCCATCAAGGTCACATCGGGTCGTGAAGCAATATACTCGGCAATCGCCTGTTCACCACTGTGTGCTGTACGCAGCGATCCAATCTCCGGTGCCTCGTCCAGTGCGAGTGTAATCGCTCGTGTCGTCCAGGAATCGTCGTCCACGATGAGAACACAAATCGCCGTCTCTGATGTCGATTCATCATTAGTGATCACAGACAATACTTCCGATACTTTTGTTTATTGATTAAACGCCATTTCTTGCACTGTAGCGGTGTTGCCAATGGGACAGCGGATAGCGGTCCACTTGTCACGGTGAGGTTTGGATTGGCTGATGGCTGCCATGTTGTGTCAGCTAGCGCATTCGGCGTCGAAGTAAATCCCGAAACTGGCACGAGAAACAGGGCAAGAAGCGCGGTAGATACAATAGTTTTCATGCATCCATAGAACGACGTTCCGAGACGTCAAAGCATCCCTCATGTGAGGGATGCTTCTGTTTCGGGTGAACTTGGAGGAATCGTAACAGTGACTACGAATTTGGCATCATGTAGTGTGCTGCGGCATGTTCCTCCCATCCTTTGAGCGCGAGCGCTCACTGTGTACGGAAGGAACAGTTGATCAGACGAGACGGGATTCTCTGCCGTAATTTTCAGCCCGATTCCTTGGAGGGTCTTGTCGAAGCAAATCGCGATTGAGCATCCGTCAGGTCCGTCCGAGTGCTTGACGATATTCGTCACCAGCTCACGTACTATGGCCAGGATCTGATCGGAGAGCACAGTATCGAGCTCATCGGGTATATTATCCAGCCCAAGATCGATAGCATAGCCACCAGCGTCAGCGGCAGCGATGAGCGAATCAAGTGCCTGCAGAAAGTGCTGGCGCGGTGACAGTGTAGGGGCAGGATAAGCTTGGACTTGGATGAGTCGGTGGAGGAGTGCGCGAAGGTCCTGCTGGACACGTTCATTCAACATTGCAAGTTCACCAAGCCCATGCTGGATGGTGGAGGAAGTTTTTTCGCGCTTAAGTACCCTCATGACGGCGTTCTGTGTTGCCAGTCCGTGAGAAATCGTGTCATGTGCGTCGACTGCGAATTGTATGCGCAGGCGTTGTATATCTTGGGCATGAGAAATCGCCACTGCCTCACGTCGATGGATCTCCTGCCAAATACGATGTTCAAGAAGTAAGCCCGTGAGAGCCAGGACAGAACTTAGTCCCCACGAGAATGTAAGTTCAAGAAAAGATGCTGATACTTCGGGTTGTATCGACTGCCCCACCCATGTCAGTCCGACAGCCGCGGCAGTGACACCAAGGGCAAGTCGCCATCGGCCCTTGGCCAACAGCACTACATATGCAAACTCTATGCCCTCCTGCAAGGGATTCAGGAACTCTGGGTACATAACCAAATGTGCAACGAAGAGCCCTACCCCTACAATCACCGATCGACCCGGATAGAACGCAGCCAAGATAATCAACGCACTCGAGAGGTAAAATAACACAAGATACATAGGTTCACGACTCTCCGCCGCGCCGGGAAGCACAGACGAAATGGCAAGCACGAGGGCCAATACACGCAGTGGAGCGTCAACGAACTGAGATCCCAGCAAAAATTGGCTGATGGTCTTCAGAATACGACGTACGCCTGTATAGCTACGGTGACCCCACATTCTTATCCACTGTTTGCTGGATCCACTTTGAGTCGACAAATTTTTTGCGGATTCAACCACCGGGCAAACCCCCATGCTTGCATGTAGAACATCAGCTCATCTCTTCCCGGCCCGACGGTATGGTTACGTCGAGAACATCAAACACAAAGTACGTTTCTTTGTGTCACTCATTGCCTAACAGCTCCAGGATATGGGCATTACGCGACAGAGCGAAACCTCAGCCACGAACAGATCCATCGTATCCTGAGAAAAACGTTCCTCCAGATTTTTGGCCAAGTAAGAGATTGCGCGGGTAGGGGTTTAATGGAAGTCGTATAGCTTGACAGGGCGGGCGTCCCAGCGGTAGTTGGTCCAGGCTTCTGCGATGAGTCGGCGCAGCACGATAATCGCGTTGGACAAGGAGGTCCAGGCGTGCTGAACTGGTGCATACCGGCGCACAGAACTGTCACCGATGTATTGAGACATCACACGTTTATAGATTTTTAAAGTTTTTAAATTCTTTATATTTCTATATAAACTGGTCTGACCTCCCCGGAAAAACCCCAATATTTGGCTTCGGAAGCGGTGACAGACATCCACAGCGTTGGCAGTCGGCGAGCCATAGACGCGACGCAGACCCGTTCTCACCCACCCAGCTCCGATCGATTCTGGGACAGTGAAGACGAGATCGAGCTGGACCCACAGAGCCGGGAAGACATCGTTGGAAGACGCTAGCGCCTGCTAATCGCCAGCTGCTCTGGGGTTGCAATCTCTAGGATATGGCTTGATTGGGGTTGAGGTCTGTGCTCAGGCTACGAGATCGTCAGTGCCCTTCTCAAGCTGACTTACGCGTGCGCGTGAGATACCCAGCAGTGCAGCGGTATCAGTAATTGAATAGCCTCTGCTGTGGCGCATAGTGTGGACTACGTGGCGAATTTTCTGCGCCGCTAAGGCTTCTGCTGCTTCTGCTTCTCGTCGTGCTTGGCGAGCTTGGGAGATTTCTTCGTAACCCTGGTCTGGCACAAGATTGATAGTCCACTGTGAGTGGTCAACATCAGGGTCCATAGTGTCAAGGTAATCTCGGATCTGTTGATCAGCATGCGCAAGACTGCCTACTTGTGTCACATCTTCGCTTCCAATGTGGAGCTCCCACCCGTGTGTCCAGCGCTTCGCAGTGACCGTAATGGTTGAGTCAGTCATTACTCGTGCTCCCTTGCTTCTTCTTGATGGCATTCAGTGCAATTCGCGTGACCCCCGGCGACACTTCCCGGACTTTTGGGATCACGAGGGGACGGTCGATTCCAGGGTATCTCCAGAGTTCGTGGTCTCCCTTGCCCATGCTGGCGGTGAAGCCCGCCTCACGTAAAAGCTTGGCCAGGTCACGATATTTCATCGGTTTTACCATCATTATAGTCTAGGCCCCCTTGCCATCAAGTAGCAAGGGGGCCTAGACACGATTCAGGCGAACGATATGCCGCTATTTGCGTCACTAACTTTCCTGGTTCGAATTTGCGGGAACATCATTCACTAGACGCGTCTGCCCTCCAGGGCAGCACGGTCGATCTCCTCCTGGTTTTCTACATACGGGGTGCCGTGGGTGTGGAAGGTTGGCACGGTCTTCATACCCCAGGCTTGGCCCTTGGCTCGTTCAGCTTCGGACCAATTGACCACCGGCTGGTCGGGGTTCAGGATTAACCGTGCCCCGGCGTTGGCGAACTCAATGCGGTTACCACCCGGTTCCCACACGTACAGGAAAAACGTCTGGTTTATCGCGTGCTTATAGGGCCCATATTCAATGTAGACGCCCTCTTCGAGGAAAAAGTCGGCGGCCTTGAGAATGTCTTCACGGGTATCGGTGGCAAAGGCCAGGTGATGGAAGCGGCCGCGTTCGCCGGTCCAGTCATCCGAGTAGACGACGTCGTAGGATTTCTGGGCAAACCGGAACCAGCGGGCAGCGTACCCACCGGCGTCGAGTTCAACCTGTTCAGTTTCCCGGGCTTTCATGACTTGGTCCCAGAAATCACCGGTCACGTTGACATCCGAAGCCAAGTAATTGATATGGTCCAGTCGGCGGGCGTTGACCCCGCGGCCCGGATAGCGTGCTGCCTGATTTTTCAGTGCCGGACGGTCCTGTTCATCGGCCTGATACAGTTCGGTGTCGTAATAAATACCAAACAGGTGCTCATCAGGGTCTTCGAATTCATAGTATTCGCCGATGCCAACCTCGGGATCTTTCCACCCCTCTCCGTAGCCGGTGTCTTCAATGGCTGCTACCCGGCGTTGCAGGGCTTCGGGGCTGGTGGCACGCAGCATGGTGCGACCCACCCCGTTGGTATCTGAGGCGGTCAGTTTGATCGAATAGGTCTCGTATTCGTCCCAGCAGCGCAGGTACGCCGAGTCGCCGATGCGTGCGACTTCGCGCATGGCCAGCAAGTCTTTGAAGAACCAGAGGCTTTCCTCAAATTTTGGAGTCAGGATTTCTACGGCACTGATGTGCGCCAGGTCAAAGTTTTCTCGTTCAGCCATTGTGTCTTCCTTACTATCGGTATTGCAGGCCCTTGGCTGCAAGCTTGTCTCGCATGCCATAAACGTCCAGCCCCAGTTCGCCGGCGGCCAGTCGCTCGCGGACGCCGGCTTCTTTGGCTTCGCGGGCCTTGGCGGCTTCGACAACTTCGGCCACTTTTTCGCGGGGTACGACGACGACGCCGTCGGCATCCCCCACCACCACATCCCCGGGCTTGACAACCGCTCCGGCACAGGTGACCGGAATATTCACTGACCCCAGCGTTTCTTTTACGGTGCCGCGTGCGTGGATCGCTTTGGCAAACACTGGGAAATCCATGTGTTCTAAGTCTGCTACGTCACGGACCCCGCCGTCGATAACCAATCCGATCCCGCCGCGAGCGCGGAAGGAGGTGGCCAGTAGATCACCGAAAAACCCGGCATCCGATTCGGTCGTGCAGGCCGCGACCACTACATCGCCGTCGGTAATTTGTTCTGCAACCACGTGCATCATCCAGTTATCTCCGGGTTGTAACAGTGCTGTGACCGCGGGTCCGCACAGTTTGGCACCACGATAGGCCGGGCGCATATACGGCTGCATCAGCCCGATGCGACCCAAGGCTTCGTGGATAGTGGCGCTACCGTATTGGCTCAGCGCGGCGACGTCGTCGGGGTCGGGGCGGTCAATATTGGTGTTCACAATTCCCAATTCATACATGGTTTCTCCTAGCGGCCCTGGGCGGTGAGGCGGCGGTCCAGGCGCGGGTGGACGGCGCGTGCGGTATCTTCAAAAATGGACTGCTTGGATGCATCCGACAGCTCGGCGGCTTGAATATAGCGGGCGGTGTCGTCAAAATAATGCCCGGTGTTAGGGTCTTCGGTGCGCACGGCCCCGATCATTTCGGAGGCGAACATGATGTTCTTATGCGGGATGACTTCCAGCAGCGTATCGATGCCCGGCTGGTGGTAGACGCAGGTATCGAAGTAGATGTTGTTCAGCAGGTGCTCTTCAACCGGGGGCTTGTCCAGCATCATGGCCAGGCCACGGAAGCGGCCCCAGTGATACGGTGCCGCCCCGCCGCCGTGCGGGATGATCATTTTCAACTCGGGGAAGGTGGCAAATAGGTCGCCCGTCAGTAGCTGCATGACGGCGGTGGTGTCAGCGTTGAGATAGTGTGCACCGGTGGTGTGGAAGGCCGGGTTGATGGAGGTCGAGACGTGCACCATGACGGGCAGTTCGTGTTCGATGAGTTTTTCATATACCGGGAACCAGTGCTCATCGGTCAACGGCGGTGAGGTCCAGTGCCCGCCCGAGGGGTCGGGGTTGAGGTTGACTGCGACAATATCGTGTTCGGCCACGCAGCGTTCCAGCTCATCAATGACGGTGGCCGGGTCGATTCCAGGGGATTGTGGCAGCATGGCCGAGGGCACGAAACGGTCCGGGTAAAGTTCTGAGACCCGTCCGATGAGGTCGTTACAGTGGCGCGACCAGGCGGCAGACGTTTCGAAATCACCGGCGTGGTGGGCCATAAATGAGGCTCGCGGGGAGAAGATCTGCACGTCAATGCCGCGCTCATTCATCAGCCGCAGTTGATTGGTTTCGATGGATTCGCGGATCTGGTCATCCGAGATCACCGGGCCTTGGGACGCCGGTGGTTGTCCGCCGTCAAGCGCGGCGAGTTGGGCGTCGCGCCATTGGCCAAGCGGGGCTGGGGCCGTGGTGTAGTGCCCGTGAATATCAATAATCAACGTAAGTGTCCTTCCACTTTCAGTGAGCAGATGCTTTGAGTCAAAACTTCTTGGGTGCACTCGGATCCCAAATACTGGCCGGCACATAGACTTCGCCGCGACTGATCAACCGCGCGGTGCGGGTATTACCCGAGGCGACCACGGCGCCGTCGTCATCCAAGTCGACGAGCGCTTCGAAGATCCCTGAGGGGTGTTCAATACCCACGGTTTGCTGTTTTCCTGCGCCGGGCGTGCCAACCTGCGCGGCGACCGAGCCCTGCAGGAGTACAGCGGTTGCAACGGTGACGGCAGCCAGCACCCCGATTGATTCGTGGACTCGATGGGGTATGAAACTGCGCGTGGAAATTGCGCCGCGATCACGTGGGGCCGCGACCAGGGTCATTTTGGGATATGACTCATCGGTAACATCGCCGAGTCCCATGACCCGGGCCGCAGCCAGGCGCAGGGCTTCAACGCGCGCTTTGAGGTCGGTGTTGTCGGTCAATTCGGGCACCGTTTCATAGCCAGTCACGCCGAGGTCATTGGCGTCGATAATGACCAGGGGTTGACCATTGTCTATCAGCGTGACTGTGTAGTCGGTGCCATCGGCGTTAACCACATCGGTCACATTGCCGGTGGGTAGCAGCGCGCTGGCGATGGAGCCGGCGGTGTTGAGAAACCGGATATTCACCGGCGCTGCGGTGCCATTGACGCCGGCAATTTCGGTGTGGCCGGCGTATTGAACGTAGCGTTGGCCGCTGAATTCTGGAGTGTGAATTCCAATGCGGGAAATGAGCCCCGTATTGGTGGTGCACACGACGACGTCGGTGACATCGGCGGTTGGTTGGATCAGGCCGGTTTCAACCGCAAATGGGACCACGGCAGCCAGCATGTTGCCGCAGTTCTGGGTGGTTTGTACAGTGGTTGCTTCAGGTTGAAGTTGCACGAAGGTGAAATCTAGGTCCACGCCGTCAAGTTCTGAGGCCTCAACAATCCCTGCTTTGGAGGTAAGCGAGTGGGCGCCACCGATGCCATCCACCTGCAGCGGATGAGGGCTACCCATCACGGACAACAACACCTGATCGCGGACATCCGGGTCGTCGGGTAGATCTGATGCCAAGAACATCGGACCGCGAGAGGTGCCGCCTCGCATGAGGCACATCGGAATGGCCGTTTGATCGCCGACGCGGCGCGCAGTAGTGGTCATGAGCATCCTTTGTTGTGTGGGTCCTCACACCACAATAGTCGCTAACAAGATTGTTTACAATCTTGTTAGCGTTCACTGACAGTTCTCGCTGCAATGACTACTATGAGTACAACCACCGAAGAGTACCGAGCAGAATTTTGGAGAGCCCATGGCCAGTGCCACGCCGTCGACCCCCGCACGAGATATCACCCAACAGTTATCGCTTACTGATCGACTGCGTCAGGATATCGTGACGGGCAATCTGGTGCCGCATCAGCGCCTGATTGAATCTGATGTGGCAGAAGAACATGGTGCCTCACGTGGTGAGGTACGGTTGGCGCTCAATGAACTCATCACCGAAGGCCTAGTCGAGCGGATCCCGAATCGTGGAGCACGGGTCCGGAAGGTCTCGCTAGAAGAAGCCATTGAGATCACCGAGGTGCGCGCGGCTGTGGAGTCACTGTGCGCGCGGAAAGCAGCCGAGAAAATCACGAATGAGCAGGCGAATGAGCTCAGCGATATCGGCGAGGCGATGCAAGAAGCTGTTGGCCGTGGGGCTCGCGATGAGTATTCGAATCTTAATCGAAAATTACACACGTTAATCATTGAGGTCGCGGATCAGCAAACGGCGGCCCAAACCATTGCGCGGCTCCGAGGCCAAGCAATTCGGTATCACTTCCAGCTTTCGACGCAACCAGATCGACCACAAGTTTCTTTGCCCCAACACCTGGCAATTATTGAAGCGATCTGTGCTCGTAATCCGGGGGCAGCGGCTGCCGCGATGCAGGAACATTTGGATTCTGTGGCCGAGGCTATCGAGCATGCCTCCAAGCACTAGCCTCCTTGTGACGCACCTCACCGGTAGGTAGAATTCGCGGCATGGTCAATCGTGTAGCCAACACCCCAGCTGGCGGGCCTCTTTCCGGAAGCATCGTCAACATTCAAACCGACAGCGTGGATCACGCCCAGTCGGTGGGTGGCGCGGTATATCACCCGCACGAAATTACCTACCAGGAACGCACGCCGAGATTTCGGATGTCGCTGCGGGCTCGGCAACTCTCCGGGTTGACCGTGGGACTCCTGGAGTACAAATCTGCGGTGCGTTTACACAGCGAACCGACGCCCGATTCTTACCAGGTCAACTTCACCGCATTCGGCGCAGTGAACATGACGCAAGGCTCCACCACCGTGACTGCATCACCTGAATACGCCGCAATCCACGACTGGACCGACCGACCCAATCTCGAAGGCTGGTACCATCCGGCCCGCGTCGTCGGGATGAAGATTCCACGCGAACAAATGCACAACGAATTGGCAGCGTTAACCGGAACACAGCTCACGGAGACGCTACGTTTCGAGCCCGGGATGGATCTGAATTCGCCGGCGGGACAAGAGTGGAAGCACATGGTGGCGCATTTGGCGCGCAGCCTGACCGCATCGACCCCGCTAATAGACAACCCGATGGTCGATGCACCTCTAACCCAGGCCGTCGTCCGCGGATTCTTATTGTTATCGCACCATAATTTCAGTCGCGCATTGCACGGTGAACCTAAAATACCCGGACCGCACTATATCGAGGCGGCCGTCGCATTTATGCACGAACACTGTCACCTGCCGCTCAGCGTCAAAGACATTGCCGAAGCAGTCAATGTCAGCATTCGCTCCCTGCAGGTCGGTTTTCGTACTCACCGCGATCGCACCCCGCTGCAAACACTGCGCGAGATCCGCCTGCACAAGGCTCACCGCGAACTGCTCACCGCACACCCCCACGATACGGTCTCCGCCATCGCCAGCCGGTGGGGATTCAGCCACCCCGGTCGCTTCGCTAGCCACTATGCGCAACTTTTCGGTGAATCGCCCTCCGAAACGCTCTCACGTAGCACGACTTAGCGCAGACGAACATGGGACCACCGGGGCATGCCAGGACAAAAAGCGCAGCACGGTCTTGTCGCGGCCCCCGCCGTCCAGAATTATGGGCTATGTCACATCCTCGCGGTGCAGTGCACCAAGCAAAGGAGATCCCCATGTCCCGTATTCTTCCACCCGATGTATCCGAAGCTCATTTCGACGCCGCCCTGGAAAAATTCCGCAGTGTCCTGGGTGCTGAGCACGTCATCTCGACACCCGAAGAGCTCGAAGCTTTCCACGATCCCTACCCCACCACCTCCGAACCCGAATTTCTACCGGGCGCGGTGGTGTTCCCTTCCACCGCCGAAGAAGTCCAAAAGCTGGTAGAGATCGCCAATGAGTACCGGGTGCCACTGTCGCCCACAGCCACCGGTAAGAACCTCGGCTACGGCGGGGCCGCACCGCGCCTGTCCGGCGCCGTCGTCGTACAAACCGCCCGGCGGATGAATAAGATCATCGAGGTCAACGAGAAATACGCCTATGCTCTGATTGAGCCCGGGGTCACCTACTTCGATCTGTACAACCACATCCAAGAAAAAGGTTACAACCTGTGGGTCGATGTCCCTGACCTGGGGTGGGGATCAGTGGTTGGTAACGCTCTGGACCGCGGCGTTGGATATACCCCATACGGCGATCATTGGTCCTGGCAGACCGGGCTGGAAGTCGTTCTACCCGATGGCGATCTACTGCGCACCGGCATGGGCGCCATGAGTAATGCCAAGACCTGGCAACTCTTCGGTTACGGTTTCGGCCCCTACCCCGATGGGTTATTTACGCAATCGAACTTCGGCATCGTCACCAAGATGGGCATCGCACTGATGCCGGCACCACCAGCCACTGAAACATTCCTGATCACCTTCGATAAAGAAGAAGATCTTGAACAGATCGTGGACATTATGCTGCCCTTGCGCATCGGTATGGCACCACTGCAAAGTGTGCCCGTGGTGCGCAACATCATTCTCGATGCTGCGGCACAAACCAAACGCTCCCGATGGCTGCCTGACGGAGGTCCGCTGACTCCCGAAATCATCAACCAAATGAAACAGGAGCTCAATCTGGGCTATTGGAACATGTACGGCTCGGTCTATGGGTCGCCGCCCCAGATCGAATTGTTCTTGGGCATGATCAAAGACGCCTTCACCGCGATCCCCGGCGCCCGGTTCTTCACCACCAAAGACCGCGCCGAAGACACCCCGGGCTCGCATATCCTGCACGATCGCCACAAAATCAACCAGGGCATCCCCTCCATCGATGAACAACAGATCCTGGAGTGGGTCCCCAATGGCGCCCATATCGGGTTCTCACCGATCTCGGAGCCAGACGGCGCCGAGGCAATGAAACAGTTCGAAATGGTCCGCGACCGCTCCTATGAATACGGGCCCGACTACGCTGCCCAATTCGCCGTGGGACTGCGCGAAATGCACCACATCTGTCTATTCCTCTATAACTCGGCCGAGGCTGCAGACCGCGAGCGCACCATTGCCCTGGGACGCAAACTCGTGGCAGAAGGCGCCGAACACGGGTACGGCGAATACCGCACACATTTGCAGCTGATGGACCAGGTCATGGAAACCTTCGACTTCAACGACAACGCGCTACTGCGTTTCCACGAACGCATCAAAGACGCTTTGGACCCCAATTCCATCATGGCTCCTGGAAAATCCGGCATCTGGGGCGCACGCTACCGCGACGCCGGACATCAACTGCCCCGCTGATCACCTGATACCAAGGAGAATATTTCATGTCGTCTTCCGTCTTACCCGAATACCTATGCACCCCTCATCACTACATCAACGGTGAAGCAGTCACCGGCACCGGCGAAATCCAGGTGCTCGATCCGGCCACCGCGCAGGTGCTGACCACCACACCGCGTGGCACCGCAGCCGATATCGATACCGCTGTCGCTGCCGCACACACCAGTTTTACCTCAGGGGTGTGGTCAAAACTGTCTGGGCGCGAACGCTCGCGCGTACTGTATCGCATCTCCGAATTGATGCGGCAACGCACCAGCGAATTGGCCGAAGTTGAAAGCTACGACGTCGGCAAACCCATTAGCTTGGCTAACGCCGTTGACGTCAATAATGCTGCCGATACCTATGAGTACGCCGCATCCCTAGCCCAACACCTCGACGGTGCTGTGCGCAGCACTCCCCTCCCGGCCCACGCGTTTACTCAACGTGAACCCCTGGGTGTGGTTGCTGCGATCACTCCATTCAACTTCCCGCTGATCCTGTCATCGTCCAAAATCGCTGTGGCCCTTGCAGCCGGTAACTCCATCGTGCATAAACCTGCCGAAGACACCCCTCTGTCCGCGCTATATATGGCGCGGTTACTTCAAGAAGCCGGTGTACCCGATGGTGTCTACAATGTGGTGACCGGCTACGGTTCCGAGCTCGGCGACCATCTGAGCACCCACCCCAACGTCAATAAGGTGGCCTTTACTGGCTCCTCAAAAATCGGCGCACACGTGGCCGGTAAAGCCGGTCAAGCGTTGCGACCGATCACCGCTGAACTGGGTGGCAACGCCCCGAATATTATTTTCGACGACGCCGACTTAGCACAGGCCATCCAGACGACCATCTCGGCGTTTGTATTCAATACCGGCCAGTTCTGCATGGGCGGGCCACGATTGCTCGTCCAGCGCGGCGTCTACGAACAAGTCCTAGAAGCACTAGCCGCCGGTGTGCCGCATGTGCCATTCGGTGATCCGCGCAAACCTGAGACCGTGATCGGCCCGCTGGCAACCCAAGCCCAGCATGACAAGGTCGTCGCTGCGGTCGATGAAGCCAAAGCGGCCGGGGCACGAGTGCTCACGGGCGGGGAGTCCGCAGATATCAACGGTGGTTTCTTCTATCACCCGACCGTACTCGCGGATGTCGAGAATTCGGCCGACTGTGTACAAGAGGAAATTTTTGGACCGGTGCTTACGGTACAACCTTTCGATACCGAACAAGAGGCCATTGCGTTGGCCAATAGCACCGACTACGGTCTGGCTGCTGGAATTCAGACCGAAAACATGTCGCGGGCACACCGGGTTGCCGATGCACTCGAAGCCGGCATCGTATGGGTCAACAGCTGGGCCTTGTTAGATCCATCCATGCCGTTCGGCGGTGTGAAATCCTCCGGGTGGGGACGCGAAAACGGGCCCGAACAGCTCCACGAATACACACGTACCAAGTCAGTGATTATTGCGCTCAAGCCCGCAGAACAGGACCAAGCATGACCACCACACAAGCCGCCATTGTTGAGCCCGGCGCCGACTTTACCCTTACCGGCATCGAGCTGACCGATCTGCAAGACCACGAAGTCTTAGTCGAGATTAAAGCCGTGGGCCTGTGCCACACCGATCTCACGGTCGCCTCCGGTGGGCTGCCCTTCCCCTTGCCCGGTGTGCTAGGCCATGAGGGGACCGGAATCGTCCGGCAGGTCGGTGCCGCCGTAACGGGTGTGACCGCAGGAGACAAAGTGGTACTATCCTTTACCTCCTGTGGCACCTGCGAAGGCTGCCGTGGCGGGCATCCAGCATATTGCGTGCGTTGGTTACCAGATAATCTGTTGGCCGGACGTCGAGCCGATGGTAGTTCACCGTTGAAACACAACGGCGAGGAAATCGGTGGGCATTTCTTTGGCCAATCATCATTTGCTCAGGTAGCTATCGCCGATGAGCGTAGCGTCGTCCGAGTCGAGACCGACCTGGATTTCCCACTGCTGGCTCCGTTGGCTTGCGGTGTCCAGACCGGTGCCGGGGCCATTTGGAATGCCCTACAGCCGACTGCGGGCTCCAGCGTGGTGGTCTTTGGTGTTGGCACCGTGGGGTTGGCAGCCATCATGGCCGCAGCGCTTACCCCCGCCACCCAAATCATCGCAGTGGATCTCGTAGATGAACGTTTAGAACTGGCCAAACAGCTTGGTGCGACCGAAACTGTCAATCCTGGATCAGTTGCTGACGTCGTAGCGACCCTGCAAGAACTCACCGGTGGTGGGGCGCATTGCGTAGTCGAGGCCACCGGCAATACCGAGGTGTTGGCGCAAGCGGTGCAGGCCACCCGGATCCAGGGTCACGTGGCAATTGTCGGGGCGCCACCGTTTGGTCAAACCGTTGAGGTCGATGTGAATTTCATGCTGCCGGGCCGCAAGATCCACGGGCTGACCATTGGGGACGGTGAGATTCAGAGCATCATTCCAGCGCTGCTCAAACTCATGGAACAAGGACGCTTCCCGGTCGAGCAACTGGTAAAAACCTATCCGCTGGACCAGATTAATAGCGCCGTCAAAGATATGGAATCAGGGGCAACCATCAAGCCGACTCTTATTCCCTAGGCTGTATCTACAACGCTGCGGGGCGGTGACTCGAATCTCGACGTCACCGCACCCAAAGTGTGTGTTCATCCGCTATGTGGTCTTTACCGATCTGGTAACGATGCGCCTTGTTTGAGTTGCTCCAGCATGGCTAACCCGTCCTGAGCCCATTCGATTTCGGCCTCTGCTTGTTTCAGAATGCCCTCGTAAGCAAAGATCTTGAATCGAGTGATTTTAGCGTGGTCGGCTTCCGGGTACCGCGCCAAGCGCTGCTTGTGGAAATCCGATGATTGCTCGCGGAGCTCATCGATCTGGCCGTGAATGTCTTTGACCACTTGCTCGTAGTGCCGCAGGTGGTTTTCCAAACAGTGGCGCGCGTCGTCGTCATCGGCGAATTCAAAATAGGCGGCCCGCAGTCGCACTTCACTGCGTTCTGGGCGGTAGGTGACCGGCTGACCTTGCCAGGTGTTGAGGTATTCGAGCCCCACCTTGGTGATTGCGTACTCGGTTTTGGTCGCCCCTTTCGTACCCCAGGGCACCGGATAACCCTCGATGAGTTCCTCGGCTTGCATCTTTTTGAGTTCCGGATAGATCTGTGAGTCCGGAGCATGCCATAAAAAACCCACGGAGGAGTGGAAATTTTTGGCAAGGTCGTATCCGGTATGGGGGCCGGCAGAGAGCAGGGTTAACAGGGCAGAACGTAAACTCATGGCAACCGTAGTGTATTCGAATTCCCGTACGTGAATTGGTGATGATGCGACGACGCGGTCGCGCCCTGGTTTTTTCAGGGCACGACCGCGTGGTCAGGGAATGGTTTTAGGCGTACTGGGTACGCCAGCCACCCTGGTAGGATTCACGAGCAACCGTGGAGTATGGAACCGGTGAAACGATGGCGCGAACTTCTTTTTGTTCGTGGGTTTCAACCGACAGTTTCTTGGAGCCGCCGTTTGGTTCGCCCCAGGTGACAGTCAATTCGGCACCTTCTGGCACATCTGCGTTGACGGTGGCCAGCGACAGTCCACGACGTTCGTTGGCAGTGTAGCCGGTGAACATCGACACGCCGACGACGTTGCCGTCGGCGTCGGTGACCTGGTCGTAGTTTGAGGCACCGTAGTTGGCCAGCGGTAGGTCGAAGAACTTGTAGTTCGGGCCTTCCACGTTCAACGGGGAATCCAGGATTTCCTTGAGGTCGTCGGTGTTCCACTCGAGGGTGACCTTGCGGCGCTGCTTATCCTTATCTATGGCTTCTAGCGCGTCGCGTCCGATGAAGTCGTGGTCGAATTTCACGAAGGAACCGTAGCCGATTTCCCAAGGGTTGACGTAGTAGTCTTCGATGTTGTCCGAGATGAACGAACCGGCAAGTGGTGCGGTGGCTTCATACGAGTCAGCGCCCAGCCATTCGCGGTAGCCGCGTTCGCCTTCGCCCGAGTAGATACCTGGCAGTGGCGATGGGATCCAGCCGGACTCCAGAGTGTTGGTTGCATAGGCGCGGGATCCAACTGGCAGTAGACCGAATTCGGCACCGGCTTCAACAATGGCGTTGCGAACGCGTGCGTGGTGTTCGTACGGGCCATAGATTTCCAGACCTGGAGCACCGGCCATACCGTGACGCAGGGTGCGGACCTTGAGTCCGTCAATGTTCATATGCGCCATGCGGAAGAATTTCAGCTGTTCAACTTCCGAGCCATTGAGCTTGTTGATGACATCCCAAGCGGCTGGGCCCTGGATCTGGAAGCGGAAGAGTTCACGGTTTACCGCGTCACCGTACGGACGTGACGGGGAGCGGCGGTCAACCTGCAGGTCCAGGTTCTTGTAGCCACCTTTTTCTGCGTGGTACATCAGCCAGTTGGTAACCGGTGCACGGCCGACGTAGGTGAATTCGTCTTCGGACTCGCGGAAGAGGATACCGTCACCGACTACCGCACCGGTCGAGGAGACTGGCACATACTGTTTGGCCATATCGACAGCGAAGTTTGCTACAGAGTTGATCGCGGTGTCCGAAATCAGGTTGATCGCATCCGAACCGGACAGGAAGACCTGGTCCATGTGGTGTGACTGATCGTAGAGCACCGCGGCGTTGCGCCAGGCTTTTTGTTCGTTGATCCAGTTGCCGAAGTCTGCTGGAACAACCGGGTAAATATAGGAACCGGTCTGCGCGTTGCGCAGCAGTTCAACTGCTGACTGCTCGTTGAGGAGATCCTGAAGAGACTTTGCCATGGTGGCCGCCTTTCGAAAGGTCATGTGTTGGATAAAGGGTGGAAATTTTTAGAGTTTATTAATGAAATCTCGGGCCCATTCAGCGGTCTTAGCCATGCCGCCGAAGGTATAGAAGTGCACGCCTACGGTGCCCTGATAATTTGAGACAGCAACTTCATCGGCCAGGTTGTGCAAGAACTTATCCGGCCCTGCGCTGCCCATCAGGTTGGTCAGCGAGAAACCATATTTCTTGACGATGCCAGCCGAAGATGCCACACCGAAACGTTTGGCGTAGTTCATCAGTCGCTTAATACCGGCTGGTCCAGGAACGCCGATACGAATCGGGGCGGCAATGTTCTGTGCTGCTAATTCGTTGAGCCACGTGGCAACCGGGTCGGTGTCGAAGCCAAACTGGGTGAGCACAACCGCGCTGAGGTTCTGTTCCGCCAGCAGGTTGACCTTGCCCTTGAGTTCGCGAGCCAGGACCTCATCAGAAATGTCTGGGTGACCTTCCGGATAGCCTGCAATCGATACATCTTCGACACCGTACTGAGCAAAAATGCCAGATTGCAGCATTTCGAGCGAGGAACCATACGGTCCCATGGGTTCTGCTGGGTCGCCGCCGACGGCAAAGACGTGTTTGACGGCGTCGACGTCAGCTAGGGCTTGGAGAAATTCTTTAAGTTCGTCTTCGCTGCGCAACCGGCGGGCGGAGATGTGTGGAACTGGAATGAAACCGAGTTCTTTGACCGCCTTGGCCGCGGTGACCCGCATGTCGAGGTCTTCATTGCCAAGGAAGGTGACGTTGATGCGCGTGCCAGCAGGAATAACTGGTGCTGCCTCGCGCAATGCCTCAACGTCTTTACCGGTCATTTCCAACGAAAAGTCCTGCATGAGCTGGCGGACGTTCGCGGATTGGGTTGACTGGGACATGTAGTACGCCTCACTTTATATTCGTCGCGACCGAGCAAATCGATGTCGCACATCACATACTATCTATGTAGATAGTTAGTTGGCAATAGTTTTAGGAAATTCTTTTGCAAAAATACGAAAGGCCACCTGCGATACCTTCATCGCAGGTGGCCTTAGACGTCGTCAGAGAGGACTTTCTAGGTTTTACGAACCTTCATAAATGAGTTCGTTAATGTCGACTGGTTCAGTAATGAGTCCAGTTTCCTCCGACAGCTCGATAATGCGTTCCGTGGATTCACGGTTGATCTCCTGCGGGAATCGCGGCATGATCAGCTGCTCAACGACCTCAGGCTCAATTTCGGTATATTCCGACAGAATCTCCTTGGCTGCTTCCGGATTGTCTTCCGCGAACTGCTGGGACTCTTTCATTGCAGTAATGAACGAGTCAACCAGTTCTGGATCATTTTCGATCTTGTCAGTATTGGTGAAGTAACCAGCAATCATCAGATCTTCAATTGGCTCAGCATACGGGGAGTAGATTTCCCGGGCGCCGGCGCTCTTGGCTAGGGTCGCGAACGGCTCAACGGCCATGATCGCATCAACGTTGCCCGATTCCAGCTGGGCTCCCATATCTGGGAAGGCCACCTCGACAAGCTCCATAGAATCCCGGTCACCGCCCTCTTGACGCATACCTTCTTTGAGCACGGTGTCGTTGATGTTGTTCAGGGTGTTAACGGCAACCCGCTGACCTTCCAGATCCACAATGGATTCAGCTTCGGAGTCTTCGGGTACCAGCAGCGAGGAGAAGTCGTTGCCGGGTTCACCTGTAGTTTGAGGTCCAGGTGCGACCAACTGCAGTGGCAGACCCTGTGATTTAGCAATAACCAACGAGGTCATGTTAGAGAAACCGAAGTCGAAGTCACCCGATTGGATCGCCGGAATGATGGCGGCACCACCTTGGGCCAGGGTCAGTTCGACGTCCAGGCCGTGTTCTTCGAAGATGCCTTCTTGAACACCCAGGTAGATCGGGGCGACGTCCACGATCGGAATGACACCCACCGAAATTTGTGTCAGTTCGCCATTGCCCTGGCCGGCGTCTTGCTCGGTGTCAGTCGGGGCCTCGTCTCCCCCACCGCAGGAAGTCAGTACCAGCAAAGATGCTGCCGCAGCGGCGATCAAACTCCCCCGGATTCCACGTTTTTTCATTCTGTACTCCTCATTGCAAAGTGTGAACCTCACGGAGTGAGGTAGGTCATAACGTTATGTCGATTTACATGGCGGCGTCAATGATTTTGAGCCTAAACTTTTGCGCAGATACGCCGAACGCACCGCTAGAGTTCAGCGAGGATTTCTTGCGGTGCGTTCGGGTGAGATGGGTTTTAGACTTGGGCTTTGGCTTGGTCGGGGCGGAAGCCTTGTTTGGCTAATTGGATTTGTTCGTAGACGTGGTGGCGCAGTTCGGCAAACCGTGCCGAGGAGCGGGTTTCCAGCTGGTCGCGTTCATCGGGCAGGTCGATCTTGATGTCTTGTTGGATGATGGTCGGCGACGAGGACAAGATGACTACTCGGGAGCCCAGGTAGACGGACTCATCAATATCGTGGGTCACAAACAGCACGGTGACGCCGAGTTGTTTCCACACCCGACGCACCAGGTCTTCCAGATCGGCCCTCGTTTGGGCGTCCACGGCGGCGAAGGGTTCGTCCATGAGCAGGACTTCGGGTTGGTAGGCTACCGCGCGGGCGATGGCCACGCGTTGTTGCATACCACCGGACAGTTGCCATGGATACGACCGTGGCACGTGGTCCAGGCCGACGGCTTGAAGGGCGTCGTCGACCAGTTGGTCGCGTTTGGCTTTGTTCATGCCGGCGACTTTCAACGGCAGTTCCACGTTTTCGCGCACGCGCATCCATGGGTAGAGCGACCGGCCGTATTCCTGGAAGACCACGGCCATATTTTTGGGTGGCCCGGTGACCAATTTGCCGGCCAGTTTGACTTCACCGCTGGTGGGTTCCAACAGCCCAGAGATGGCCTTGAGCAGGGTGGTTTTCCCAGACCCCGAGGGCCCGACCAGGCAGGTGAGTTCACCTTTGGGCAGGTCAAAGGTCAGGTTGCGCACGGCTTCAATGTCACCGCCGTCGGTGTGATAGATCTTTTTCAGATTCCGCACCGACAATAAGGCTTCACCATCGGCCACGGTGTGGCCCACCGGGATGTGTCCATCGGGGGTGTCAGCCATGGTGCCCTGGTTGATGACCGGGGTGTGTTCGGGTTGTGGAGTAGTCATAGCAATGAGGTTTCCTTTACAAAAGTCCTTGGCGACCGCCGTTAGCCGGCGTTTTCCATCTCACGTTGGCCGTGGTACCAGGCCAGTACTTTGCGTTCGACGATTTGGAAGATAAACGACATGATCACACCAATCAGCCCCAACACCACAATGCCCGACCACATCTCAGGGATGGCAAAGGACCGCTGGAACTGGATAATCGTGTACCCCAGGCCCGCTGAGGAGGCGAACATCTCGGAGATGACCATCAAAATCAGCGCAATCGACAACGACTGGCGGATCCCGGCCATAATCTGGGGCATCGCTGAGGGCAGGATCAGATACCGGACCCGGGCGGCCCCGGCAACCCGGTAGGTATGCGAGGTATCAGACAACACCTCATCCATGGACCGCACACCTTCGATGGTGTTGAGCAGAATCGGCCAGACCGCGCCCAACACGATCACCGCGATCTTCATGTCATCGCCGATACCAATCAGCAACATGAACACCGGAATCAACACCACCGGTGGCACCGCCCGGAAGAATTCCATGGTCGGTTCCATCAGCTGGCGCAGCCAGCGGAACGAGCCCACCAACAGCCCAACGACAATGCCTAAGATGATCGAGACCAAAATCCCGACAACCAGGCGGCCCACCGAGGGGAACACATCGGTGGTCATCCGCGTCCAGGTCCAGGTGTTGGCAAACGCGTTGGTCATTTGCTCCCAGGTCGGCACAAAGAACGAATCGGATTGAGCCGACCAGACGACCCAGCCGATCAGCAGCAGGGCCGGCAGGCCAATAATGTACAAAAAGTCTTTGACGAAACGCATTATTTGACCTCCGAGCGGATCGAGGTGTGCCAAGACAAAACCTTGCGCTCAATAGCACGGAAGACGATATTGATGACCACACCCAGCATGCCGGTGGCCAGCACCAGCGAATACATCGACACATAGGCGCCACCCGACTGGGCCCGAGCAATTTCAGCACCCAACCCTGGGGTACCAATAATCAACTGGGCGGTAATGGCCAGAATCAGCGCCACCGCAGCCGCCAACCGAATACCGGTCATCAGATACGGCAACGCGGTCGGAAACACCACATACCGGACCCGTGCCAACCGACCCATCCCATAGGACTTAGCAGTATCCATGGCCACCACATCGACATCGGCCACCCCGTAGAGCACCTGGATCAGCACCTGCCAGAAGCACGCATACACAATCAGCAATAGGGCCGATTCAACGCCCACACCAAACACCAACACCGCCAGCGGGATCAGCGCAACTGAGGGCACCGGACGCAAAAACTCAATGGTGGAGTTGGTAAATTTGCGCAAAAACGGCGACGAGCCAATCACAAAGCCCAACACCGCAGCAGCCACAACAGAGATCAACATCCCCACAAACCACGCGACCAGGGTATCCCAGACCGCAACCCAGAACACCGGATCACCAAACTTAGTCAACAGATCAGCAATCGCCGCCGAGGCCGGTGGCATAAACCGAGCATCGACAATGCCTAACAGTGGCAGCAGTTCCCAGATCCCCAGAAACAGCAAAATGCCGACCAGGCCTAACAACCGATTGGTCCAGGTGGCACGCCGCTGCCGCACTGCTTGCGCCCGGCCAGTACTGGTTCGTCGGCCCGTGGCCCCACGCTGAGCAACCGAGACTGCCGGAGCACCCGGATCGGGCCGCGTTGACGTATCCAAACCGGCCACCCGATACCCCGCAGGGAAATTCTCCGGAGCCCGACCAGTCTCCAACCGATGCAAATCCTGAGACTGCCGCTCTCTCGTCACCGCCTCATCATCGTGCGGCGCGGATCCCCTCGAAGGGTCGCGTTCTGTCATGTGTTTTCTCCACTACGTGTGCAAGTTGAAGTTGATGTGTGCCGTCGCTTCAGAGAAGTAAGCATTATGTGAAGTACGCCACGTTGAATAAGAGTAACCCGCAGTCAGAAATGATTCAAGTACTCAATTGTTTTATTGATCAAGGATTACTGGCATTATTGAACGGCGTCAAGAGCAAATAGCCATGACCCAAGCATATAACTGGGTCACACTCTAGAGCCAGAGAAAAATCCAGGCCCGAAAGAGCCGTCCATGCACTCCTAGCAAATAGCTGCGACACGAGCATTCGCCAATAACTTCGCTTCGCAAACGTCGAAGCAATGTGAAGTAGCTTTCCTAGACTAACTTCTAACAAGATCGTTTACAATCCCAGAATCGCACCCAGAACTGCCTGCCGCTAGCCGCCTTCGTTTCCCTCGAAGTACTCCATTGAACTTTTAGATGAGTTAATCAACACTCGAAACTTCGCACCCGGCAACGCGTGCGGATGATCTGGATCGATATATGCTGCTCTCATCTGCTGACTTACCCTGCGCGCAGCACTGCGCAGCAGCTCCACAATGCGCATATTCACCGGCTCCCCCGATGGCACGACCATACCCAGACCGGCCAAGACTCTGCCATCTGGACCATAAATCGGCGCGGCCATGCCACGAGCCGCAGGATGAATAAAGCCGTCGGCTACGGAATATCCCAGCTCTCGCACCCGATCAACGACATCAACCAGCTCATCCAAAGTCTGGGGTGTCTTGTCGGTATATCGCCGGATGCCAGCCTCGACGATCTTCGCTAGGAATGCTCTGGGCTTATCCGACAGCAAGACATGTCCGATAGCCGAGGCGCCCAAACTAATGCGACCGCCCACGATTGTTGCATTCACCACCGCATTGGGGGCAGAGGCACGGTCAAGGTAGACCACGTCATAACCGCCCTCAACGCCCAGCTGGGTGTGCTGGCGCACTTGACCTTGCACAAACTGCACCATCGGCGCGGCGATTTCTCGCAACCCCATGGCTCTCGGGGTTCGCGCAGCAAGCTCCCACAAACGTAAACCGAGCTGATACGAACGATCCGGCAATCGCTCCAACATGCGTTCTTCAACGAGCTCGGCAACAAGCCGGTGGGTTGTGGTCATAGGCAGTCCACTACGCTCAGCAATTTCCGACAAGGACAGAAACACCGTTCCTGCGTCGAATGTGTCCAGAATCCGCAATTGTCGGGCGAGCACCGAGACCGGTGTTCCATCACGCTGCGTAGGCATTACTTCCTCATTTCCGATGATTGGAAAATCTTCTCCACATTGTAGGTGACGAATGCCACAATTACTCACATTCCCTATTCATTGCCGCACGTTGGAGGAAATCATGACGTTGCAGACCGCAACACGAACCGACCAGCTCGTGGTCGTCGATCGCATTGAGCGTTCCACAAGCGTGATGGAGTTCGTGCTGGAACGCGCCGATGGCTCTCGACTGCCAGATTGGGCCCCGGGCGCCCACATTGATGTGGTGCTCCCCAGCGGCAAGATCCGCCAATACTCACTGTGTGGCGACCGCTGGGCACCTCACCAATATCGCATCGCCGTCCAACGAGACGACGGTGGCACCGGTGGCTCCAGGGAAATCCACGACCAAGTGCAGCTTGGTGACGTTGTGAGTTTTGGCGGACCCCGAAATAACTTTCGACTAGCCCCGGCCGCGCAGTACCGTTTCATCGCCGGCGGCATCGGTATTACTGCGGTACTGCCGATGATCGAGCAGGCCGAAACACTTCGCCTGGAATGGCAGCTGCTGTATTTGGGGAAAACCGCTGACCGGATGGCCTATCGGAATCTTGCAGAGCAGTATCCCCACCGGGTCACCATGCACACCAGTGTTGACAACGGCCGGACTTCGATCCGGCAGTGGCTGGGCACCCTGCCCGAAGACACCATGGTGTATGCGTGCGGTCCCGAAGCCATGCTTGAGGCACTGCCCGAACAATGCCCCGAACTGCCCCCACAGTTCCTGCGAACCGAACGATTCACGAACACCCTGGCCGAGGCCACCGTCAGTTCTGAACCCTATGAAATTGTGCTTGACCGCAGCGGCCGCGTCATCCACGCTCCGGGAACCACACCGGTAACCCAGGTACTGGCCGAAGCCGGTGTTGATGTCATCACGTCGTGTTCCAAAGGCGTGTGCGGGACGTGTGAAGTCGAAGTGGTCGAAGGCGAAATCGATCACCGCGATGCCATTCTTGACGACGACGAACGCGCCGCGAACACCTGTATGTTCCCGTGCGTTTCCCGTGCACTGTCCAAACGTCTGGTTCTTGATCTGTAAGGAATTATTCACAATGTCTGTCAACTCCACCACGCGCTGCCCGTTCTCTGGCATGCCAGCGGCAGCTAATACCCTTACCGAACGACACGTCGATGCCCCAATCATTGATCTGGACCCTTTTGATGAAGCGACTCTGGGCAGTCCGTATGCAATGCACGAACAACTGCGTGAAGCCGGTGCCGACGTCGTCTACATTCCCGCCTATGATATCTATGCTGTTGCACGCTATGATGCCGTGCGCTCCACTTTGGAAAACTGGCAGCACTTTTCCAGCGCGGCGGGGGTCGGGCTGGCCAACTTCAACTCCGAAAAGCCGTGGCGAGCACCATCGCTGCTCTTGGAGGCTGATGCCCCGCAGCACGATGCGCCACGCGCCGTGCTTGAAAAGATCTTGGGCGCCAGGAAACTGCGTCAGTACCACGAGGACTGGCGCGAAACCGCCCATGAATTAATCGACGGACTGTTGACCGGCGGCCAGCGCAGCACCGGTGACGGCGGAATTGAACTCGACGCGGTCAGCAAGATCTCTGAAGTCTATCCACTCAGTGTCTTCCCGGATGCCGTCGGGCTACAACAGGGTGGCCTTGAAAACCTGCTGCCCTATGGAAACTTTGCGTTCAACGCCTTTGGGCCACGCAACCGATTAGTCACCGACGAACTGGACACCATCGGCCCGGTGCTGGAGTGGATTGGCAATCAGTGCCCCCGCGATGCGCTCAAACTCGACGGTTTCGGCGGGGATATTTGGCGCGCCGCAGATCAACGCCACATTACCGAAGAACAGGCCCCGTTCATCGTTCGCTCACTTCTGACCGCCGGAGTCGACACCACCGTGTACGGTATTTCTGCGGTGCTGTACCATCTGGCTTCCAACCCAGACCAATACGCTCGCCTACGCGAAAACCCGCAACTGGTGCGCCGGGTCTTTGAAGAAACCCTGCGTCTTGAGTCCCCCGTCCAGACGTTCTTTAGAACCACGACGACGCAAGTCCAGATCGGTGACACGACCCTGGATAAGAACCAAAAAGTTCTCATGTTCTTGGGTGCAGCAAACCGTGACCCGCGCCGCTGGAAGAACCCCGATGCCTTCGATTTGGATCGTGATCCTTCCGGTCACGTCGCATTTGGCAGTGGCGTGCACCAGTGCGTGGGTCAACACGTCGCTCGTTTGGAAGCATCCTGCGTCATGGAAGCCATTATTGAGCGGGTAGAGCGCATCGAATTTACTGCCCCACCCGAACGCAAAATCAACAACACGCTCATCGGTTGGAAGTCCCTGCCGATTCGCCTCATCCCGGCATAGCACCCACCCTATTCATCACTTTTCGCCTACAAGGAGCCTTCCCATGCCCATGTCCCACTCTCACTCTGCCCAAAAACGCCCGCTGCTCGTCGGTGCTGCAACAATCGGCGCGCTGGTCTTATCAGCGTGTGGCTCATCCAGTGCTGCCGACGACGTTTCACCTACCGATTCGCAAGGACTGGAAACAGTCAACATCGGCTATTTTCCACTGGTGCATACCTCTACCATCGTGCACGCCGATCAATCCGGTTATCTGGAAGAACAAGGTATCAATGCTGAAATGACGCAAACAGAGGGCGGCGCAGCAGCTATCCCGTCGCTCATCTCAGGCGACGTCGATATTCTGTACAGCAACTACACTTCGATTCTGTTGGCTGCTGAGCAAGGACTTCCGGTCGTGCTGGTCTCAGGGAACGACGTCGCTAAGGACGATCACGGCATTTTCGTTGCAGAAGACTCTGATATCGATCAGTTCGCCGATATTGAAGGCAAGAGCTTTGCGGTCAATAATCTGCAAAACATCGGCACCGTGTCCGTGTATGCACAACTTGAAGAACTTGGACTCAGTCCAGACAGTGTGGACCTGGTGGAGATGCCGAACCCTGATATGGCCCCTGCCGTAGCCAACGGTAATGTCGATGCAATCTGGCAGGTCGAGCCGTTCCAAACCATCTCCAAACAATCCGGTTTGAAACGCATTGACGATATGTTTGCTGGACCAACAGCCGATATGCCGGTAGGCGGATGGGTCACGACCAAAGAATTCGCGGAACAAAACCCGGAAGTCATTGCTGCTTTCAGACAAGCGCTGAGCCAGTCGTCTGAGGACCTCCAAGGCAACCATGACCTGCATTTGGAGCTTGTCCCGCAATACACAGAAATCGACGATGCTGTGGCCCAAGATCTCACGCTGCCGCATTACGACACCGAGCTGAACATCGATGCACTGCAATACGGGGCTGACCTCATGGAACAATACGGCATTACCTCCGGTCCGCTTGATGTGGCCGAACTTGTTGTGGAATAACTGCTGAAGTGCGGGGCGGGTGCTCCCGCTCCGCCACAGGCAGTGCCAAGACCGTGGTCGCGTCATGGATAGGCAAGAATGACTATATGTTCGACCTCAATCTCTTACGCGTGCTCGCGGCCGTCATCGAGCAAGGCTCGATCACCGCTGCAGCAGAAAAACTGCAGATGAGTCAGCCGGCTATTTCACAAAGTATCAATAGGCTGCGCAAGGTTATTAAGGATGACCTGTTCGTCAAAGAAGGTCGCGGCATCACCCCGAATAGGGTTGCCCTGCAGCTGTATAGCGACACTTCGGAGCATGTTCATCAAGCCGATGCAGCGGTGAGGGGCCTGATCGCATTTGATCCTTACACCACAACCGCAACCTTTCGAATCGCACTGACCGATATCGGCCAACAGGTCTTCCTCCCACGCTTGAGCCAAGTCATGCGGTCAACGGCTCCACAGGCGCAACTCGAGGTCCTAGGACCAAATACCGAAAGTGTCGCTGATCAGCTCGAAAGCGGAGAGCTCGACCTGGCCATCTTATCGACAGACCTCCACAACGACATTCGATCAGCAGTCTTACATCTCGGTGACTACCTGTGCATTACCCGTCGTGGCTTATTTGCAAATCCTGGGCCCAGTCTGGAAGACCTCAGGAGTCATCCACGGGTCGCTGTGACGACTTTTACCGGGCACACACTCATGGAAAAATATCTCACGCCGATTCCTCCTGGTTCCATCGTTGTGAACACCTTTGCCGCTATTCCCAACCTCGTGGCTTCAACGGATCTCGTCGGGTTCGTTCCAGAAGACCTCGTCAACACCTGGCAAGCCCGAGAAAACCTTGATATTTGGAAAATCGATGAAGTAGAAACCCAGACAGAAGTCCGCGCGTATTTTGCGAAATCTCCCGGGTCGAGTGCCTCGGCGTGGTTTGTGCATCTCGTGATCGAGACACTGCGCGATCCAAGCCTCAACAATACATAACCACCGCTTATGCGATAGATTGACATTCATTCGTAGACGCGCTGTGATGTAGGCCATAGATTGATTGCATGACCAAAAATCTTATGTCACCAAAATTCGTTTCCTCCTCGCACCAGCGTAGAGGACTCGTCCGAGCTGTCACAGCGGGTTTGACCGGAAGCGTTCTCGCGTTGACACTGGCAGCGTGCAATGGTGATTCCAACGCCAACCAGGATGCAGAATCAACTCCAGAAGGCGAACTGCAAGAAGTCACCGTCGGCGCGATCGCAATCGCCGACGTCGCACCACTGCACCTTGCAGTACAAGAAGGATTCTTCGAAGAAGAAGGCCTCGACGTTGAGATCATCGAAACCACCGGTGGCGCGGTGTCCCTACCCGGGGTTGTCGCAGGTGATTACGACTTCGCCTTCCTCAATGTTGCCTCACTGATGATCGCGCGAGATCAGGGGCTTGACGTCGAATTTATTGCCAATGGCACGACCACCACCGGGGAACCTGGTGCCGATAATATTGGCATCGTCGTCGCCGAAGACTCAGAAGTCGAATCCACCGCTGATCTGACCCAATCCACCTCAAACCAATTGAATAACATCGGCGACATCGCCACCCGATTGGCTGTCGATAACGCTGGTGGCGATGGTGCCGATATCGAATTTCTCGAACTAGCATTCGGTGAAGCACAAGCGGCAGTCGAAAACGGCAATGTCGAAGCCGCGCTGCTGGCCGAGCCTTACCTCACCCAAGCTCAGGACGCCGGCTTGAAAGTCGTCTCTTCACCTTATGCAGAAGCCCACCCCGAACTCGATACCGGTGGCTACTTCACACGCTCCGAGACCGTTGAAGAAAGTCCAGAACTTGTCGTAAGCTTCCGCAATGCTATCAACCGCGCGCTGGAGTTTGCTGATGAAAACCCAGACGAGGTCCGCGAGATTGTAGCGACCTACACCGAAATCGACGAAGAAATCCTCCAGCGTATCCAGCTGCCCCGGTTCAAGCCAGAGTTCACCCGCGAAGGTCTTGAGGATCTCGGCCGATCCGCCAAAGAACACGGCTACCTCACCGAGGAACCAGATCTCGATGCACTGCTGCCTGAGCAGTAAATCACCATACACAACAGCACGAAAAGCACATATAAAAAAGGAAGTCATGAAAGTCAGTCAGGCAGTAGGCCAAACCATCGCCCGAATGGGGGCCGCCCACGTCTTCGGCGTCGTCGGCTCCGGAAATTTCCGGGCAACCAATGCGCTCTTAGAAGCCACCGGCCCCGATGGCCAACACCCACAATTCACCGCGACCCGCCACGAAATGGGCGCGGCGTGCATGGCCGACGCCTACGCGCGAGCCACCGGCAAACTCGCGGTGGTCACCGTGCATCAAGGCTGCGGTCTGTCGAATGCCCTCACCGGCATTGGCGAAGCTGTCAAAGCCCACACTCCGCTGCTGGTTATCTCGGGTGATACCCCGGGTGGCGAGTATGGCTCCAACTTCTGGATCGATCAAGACACCGTGATTGAAGGCATGGGTGCGATCGCCGAACGCCTGCACTCACCCACACGAGCCGTCACCGACACCATACGAGCCATCACTCGAGCCAAAATGAACCGAGTGCCCGTTGTGTTGTCGATGCCATTGGATATTCAGGAGTCTGAACTTTCCAAAGATCAGGAAGAACTTCTGACCAACATTGCACCGCCGCAACTACCGGCACCCGCGGTTGCGTCTCCCGATGCAGTCGCCTCAGTCACCCAGATGCTTGCCGATGCGCAGCGTCCCGTGATCCTGGCGGGACGTGGCAGTGCACAAGCGGTAGAACCGCTGCGCCAGGTCGCCGAATTGTCTGGAGCACTGCTGACCACATCGGCGGTCGGGCGCGGCTTATTCAACGAGGATCCGTGGCACATGGACGCCATGGGTGGGTTCGCCACAGACGGTGCCGCAGAGCTAGTACACGATGCCGATCTGCTGGTCGTCTTCGGTGCGGCTCTCAACCGCTGGACCACCCGTGACGGCACACTGCTACAGAACAAAACCGTTATTCAGATCGACGACGATGCCACCGCATTCGGCAAGCACTATCCGGTAAGCATCACGATTCTTGGCGACGCAGCACTGACAGCACACGCGATCCGCGACGAACTGGAACAATGCCTCGGCGGCACCCCACGAACCGGGTACCGCACCACAGAGGTCAAAGAGCGCATTGCCGCATCGCTCCACTGGCGTGACCAGGTATATGAGGATAATTCAGAACCTGCCGGCGAATCTCACCACGGGAAAATCGACCCGCGCACGCTGACGAATATTCTTGACGAGATGCTGCCTATGGAACGCGTGGTAGCCCCTGACGGCGGGAACTTCAACGCCTACCCGGCCATGCACTTCCGGGTGCCCGACAACCTCGGCTACAGCCTGTCACTGGGTTTCCAATCCATCGGGTTGGCACTCTCCACAGTGATCGGCGCAGCATTTGCACTGCCTGATCGTATCGCGATCGCCGGCGTCGGGGACGGCGGCTTCATGATGTCACATGTCGAACTCGATACGGCTGTCCGCCATAAGATCCCGCTGGTCGTGGTGGTATATAACGACGACGCCTATAGTGCCGAAGTCCATCACTTCATCCATGAAACCAGCAACCTGGATACAGTGGTTTTCCCAGAAACCGATATCGCTGCCGTCGCACGAGGCTATGGCTGCGAGGCCATCACAGTGCGTCAAGCTTCCGATTTGGATGCAGTACGGAACTGGGTCGATGGTCCACGAGATCGTCCGTTGGTCATCGATGCCAAAATTACGTCATTCCCGTCGTGGGTTCTGGCCCACAGTTTTACTGAAAATGAATAACCGATCAGCACTTTGGCGGCGACTCACAACCGTGGGTGGCCGCCAAAGTGTTGAATGCTGATGACGAGCCAAGGGGTATTAGACGAAAGCAGAGATCCCGGTGATCGCGCGGCCGACGATCAGGGCGTTGACCTCACGGGTGCCTTCAAAAGTATACAGTGACTCGGCGTCGGCGAAAAACCGCGCCAAGTTGTAGTCCAGGACAATACCGTTGCCGCCGCCAATTTCACGGCCGAGGGCGACGGTTTCCCGCATCCTGTCACAGACCCACATTTTCGCCAGCGCAGCGTCCTCATCCCGGCACTCGCCCCGCTCTTGGAGCTCAGTGATGCGTACCGCAACACTCAGGGAGGCTGCGGCGTTGCCAAGCATGCGAGTCAGTTTTTCTTGGATGAGTTGGAAGCTGGCGATTGGTTTGCCGAACTGCTCTCGCTGCTTCGCATATGCCAACGCGGCCTCGTACACGCCAGCTTGCAGGCCGGCAGCATTCCAGACGACGTCAGGGCGCAGGGTGCGGAAAATACGGTTAATATCGTCAAAGGAATTCACACGCTTCAGACGGTAGGCGTCAGGAACCGGAACGTCAGTCAGTTCGATGTTGGAGTTGTTGACCATCCGAACCGAAGTCTTGCCCGCAATTTTTGTCAGACGTACTCCTGGATCATCGGTTCTTGCCAAGAAGATTTTGGCTTGCCCGTCTGCCACGTCCTTTGCGACCACGGCCATGTACTCGGACAGCGCTGCGTTGCCGATCCAGCGCTTGGCACCGTTGAGCATCCAGGTGCCATTCTCAAAGCGTGCTGTGGTTTCCAAACCACGTGCGACGTCGGACCCGTGATCTGGTTCCGTCAGTGCAAAGCAGCCGGTCATCGAGAAATCCTTGATGGCTTCATCCCACTGCTCGACCTGCTCAGAGCTGCCACCATCGCAGACAACGGTGCGGAACATGCCCGCCTGACCGCCGAATAAAATGCCCAGTGAACTATCGGTTCGAGACAGCTCATAGTTGCGGAACCCTACGAAGAGGCCCCTCGGGGACTCCCCGGCAGCGCGCAATTCTGCAGGGTCGACAAGGTCAAGCCCGGCGAGACCCTCGCGGAGATGTAGCGGCGTTTCCCCACGCTCCCAGTAATCATTGATCACCGGGGCGGCTTCTTCTTCCAAAAACCTGCGCAGGCGTTGCAGAACTGTTCGTTCAGCATCGGTGAGCTGTTGTTCATAGCCCCAAAAATCTGCCGCATACAGTTTGGATTCAAGGTTGGTTTGCATTTTCAGCCTCACACGAGTTTCAGTAATCGGGCCGCATTGGTTTTGAAAATCTTCTGGCTGATCTCATCTGGCAGACCAAGCCCGGCATAATCGCGCATCCAGCGCTCCGGTTTGATAGCCGGATAATCTGATGCGAACAGGACTTTATCTTGCAGATATGTACGGGCGGCTTGGACCAGTTTGGGTTCAAAGTATTTTGGTGACCATCCCGATAAGTCAATCCACACGTTGGCTTTATGGGTGGCAATAGCGATCGCTTCGTCTTGCCACGGGACCGAAGGGTGCGCCATGATGATCGGCATATACGGGTGCCGGGCTGCCAGATCATCCAAAAACATTGGGTTGGACAGTGACAGCCGGATGCCGAAGCCACCCGGCATACCCGCGCCGATGCCCGTCTGGCCGGTATGGAAGACCACCGGCAGCCCGTATGCTTCGAGCTGGGTGAACAGCGGCAGGAATTGTTCGTCATTGGGGGCAAAGCCCTGGGTGCTTGGATGAAATTTGAATCCTCGCACCCCGAATTCCTCCACCAGGGTGCGCGCCTTGTGCACCGCCTTTTCCCCTTGCAGCGGGTCAACACTGGCAAACGGAATGAGCACATCGTTATTGCGTGCGGCACCCCGAGCAATTTCTTCACTACTATTCGGACGCGTCTTCATATTGGTTTCCGAATCGACGGTAAACACCACCGCCACCATGGACAATTCGCGGTAATACTCCGCGATCTGGTCGATGGTTGGTGATGGTCCGGTGCGTTTAAAATATGCGTCGGCGGCGTCGAGCAACGGTTGTGGCAGTGCTGCGTGCCCGCAGTCATCGGCTTCGATATGCACGTGCGTATCAATAGCAGTGACGGCATCAAGATCAATATTGGATTCGTACATACTGCACCGTTTCTACTTCGTCGAGGTGATACCGGATTTGATAGTGCGCATATCAAGTTTGCCCGTCGGGCCCCGATCGAGACTATCCCGTAAGAAAATCTGTCGCGGTTTCTTATACCCGGCCAGTCGTTGACCAACGAACTCCAACAGGACTTCTTCCGTGACGTCGTCGGCATCTTCCACGGCCACCATAGCCACGACGCGTTCTCCCCAGCGCTCGTCGGCAACACCAAAGACGACGGCGTCGGTCACGGCTGGATGGTCCAGAAGCACTTCTTCGACTTCGGCCGGAAAGACCTTTTCACCACCGGTGTTGACCACCGACGATCCACGACCTAGCAATTCGATATAGCGGTCTAATTCGACTTTGACGTGGTCGCCGGGCATAACGTACCTGGTCCCGTTGATGATCGGATAGGTCTCTTGGGTTTTCTTGTCGTCCTTGTAGTAACCGCGTGGCAGCGCACCTCGGTAGCCCAGAATGCCGTAAGCGCCGGGTTGGTCTTGAACCTCGTGCATTGCATCATCCAGCACCACCGCATCGGGGGTGAGTTGGAAACGCGTCGGCAAATCCTGCGCACTGCGGCTGATCCCCAGCGCATAGGGCCCGCCCTCGGTCGAGGCAAGGATATCTATGATGACGACGTTGCCAAGGTTATGAATCCTGGCCTTGGTTTCATCGCTGAAACGCATGCCGGAGCTCATCGCGGAGGTTAAACTCTCTGACTGCGGTGAGCTAGCATATTTGTCCCAGGCGTCCATCAAGGGGATGGCCACCGCATCGCCGGCAACGATGATACGAGTGACGTTTTCTTGCTCGATCGTTGCCACGGCCTGGCGGGTATCCAGACTTGGCGACGGCAACAGCACCACGGTTCCGCCAAGTAGGAAAGTGTTCATCGCAGTGAACAGTGCCGTGGCATGGATAAAGGGCGCGAGCGCAAACATGACCGTGGGTTCCAGGGAAGGGTCTTGGGCTATCGCCACGACTTCTGCTGGGCTTTGCGGGTCTGAGATGCCCAGCGCACCGTAGGTCGAGAACATTTGGATCTCTAGCAGATCTGGTTCATCCCAGACGACTGCTTTCGGAAGGCCCGTGGTCCCGCCAGTATAGACCATCAGCGTTCCACCGGAAGGTGGCGCTTCGACGTCCAGTGGCGCGAATTCTGCCAGTGAGTCGTATGCGATTGCACCGGCAACACCCAGTGGTTCGTCAGTCACTTCGATCAGGACCTTGGGCACCGAGGTGGCGTCGATTTGTTTGACTGTCTCTGCCAGCGACGATGGATAAATCAGCACTGCGGCCTCACAGTTATCCAACAGTGCGGTGACTTCGCCTTCGCGGTATCTGAAGTTGATCGATACCGGCACGGCACCGATTTTCAAGGCCCCATAGAATGCGGTGAGGTACTCGGCACGGTTATACATATAGAAAGCGATCGTATCGCCGGCACCAAGACCGTGATACCGCAGGAGAGCGGCGAAGCGTGCTGCTTGGTCCTCAAATTCTTGATAGCTCAGGCGTTGGTCGCCAGCGACAATTGCGGTACGTTCCGGCACCGCCGCTGCGACAAGTTTCCAAAGCTCTGCGTAACTTCCACGCATGATGACTCCTGGGTCTCCGTGGTTTATCGGGCAGTTTGGGTTTCAGGTGCCGGGCGTGGAATTGGGCCACTTGGCTGAGCCTGTGCTTCCATGCTCTGGGACCATGCTGCATTGATGCCAGAGGCTGACCAGCCGCCGTCCTGAATCTCATTAACGAGTTCGGTTGGGTGAGAGTAGAGCGTCAAGCGGTCCCCACCAATCCCGATGGCCTGGCCAGTCACGTTGGCTGAGGCATCCGAAACCAGCCACTCCAGCAGTGGGGCGACGTCTTCTGGGCTACCCAGTGCGTGTTCCTGGCGAGCCAACGGTGGCAGCTCCTGACCCTGTTCAAATTGCTCTGCCCAGTCCTTATACATCGGAATGGTTGCGGTCATTGCAGTCATCGCGGTTGGGATCACAGCATTTGCAGTGATGTTGTCCCGGGCCAGTTCCATGGACCATGTGCGGGCCATGGCCACCAGGCCTGCTTTGGCTGCCGCATAGTTGCTCTGACCAAAGCTGCCGAGCTGGCCCGCTGGGGAACCGATGACGATGAGTCGACCGCCCGTTCCTTGTTCACGCAGATGTTTGATAACTTCTCGACCGCACAGGAAGGTGCCGCGCAAATGTGTCTTGACGACGAGGTCGAAATCTTCGTCGCTCATTTTCCATGAAACCCGGTCTCGTAGCACCCCGGCGTTAGCGACCAGTGCGTCCAGTCGACCAAACTCGGAGACCGCGGCAGAAACGAGCTGCTCGGCAGCCTCAGTGTCACCCACGGGAGCCACAACTGCAGTTGCCTTACCACCGGACGCCAGAATTTCCTGGGTGGTGTCATGGGCACCTTGCTTGTCGAGATCATTCACCACGATCGAGGCGCTACGCTTGGCAAGCCACAAGGCATACGCCTTACCGAGTCCGCGGCCACTGCCGGTGACGATGACGACTTTTCCACTCAGGTCATAACCGTTTTCAATATTGCTCATTTGTAGTACCTCAAAACTAGTTCTGCCACGCACGCGGGCTTGGGATTATCTTCTACTTCAAAAACGACTTCGACGATGAGCTGATAGCCACCGGCAATTTCTTCTACTTTTTGGAGGGTTCCGCTCAGTCGGATACTGCTATCCACTGGCACCGGTGCGGGAAAACGCAGATGGTTGAGTCCGTAGTTCACCCCGGTTTTGAAACCCGTTACGGTGAAGACTTCTGCCATCAGTGGCACGACGCGACTCAACGTCAGATAGCCGTGGGCGATCGTCTGCCCGAAGGGGCTATCCGCCGCAGCTACCGGATCGACGTGAATGGGGTTGTGGTCACCGGAGACCTCCGCGTAGGCGCTGACATCTGATTGCGTCAGTTGTTGCCACGCCGATGGCCCAAAAGACTGGCCCTCATGGTTGGGCAAATCATCGATGGCGATGGAAAGCTGATTATCTATTGTTGACGAAGACATTTTCATCCTGTCTTTCAATTCATGTCAGGAAGTATCGCGCCTGTGTTTCAGGCTACCTGAAACCATACTGTGCGACAGGGCACACGTTGTCAAGTGATCAATTCAATTCTTGAAAAAGAAGACTGTCTTATTCGAGTCGTTCGACCATAATCCAGTAAAGATGGAGGCTAACGCGGCAGGTCGCGCAGCGCTCGCCTGACATTTCGTAGGTGTTTTGCAAATTCTTCGCGGTCTCGCGGAGTCAAAGCTACGAGTAATTTGGCTTCGAGATCGTCCATCGCGGAACGTGCAGAACTCAACGTGTCGTGGCCAGTGTCGGTGATATACAGGTGAAACCTGCGCATGTTCTCTGGATCTCGCTCACGCTGAATGAAACCAGACTCCAAAAGCACTGAAACATTCTCAGCCATCGTCTGGGCGCGCACAAACGACCTGCGGGCCAGTTCAGATGACGTAATGCCGGGCCAGCGCTCGAGCACGGCAAGGGCGGTGAATTGTGCCGTCGTCAGCCCGGCCTGTTGAGCGACTTCTTCCGTCGGGACACGCAAACCCAGCTCAATTTGCTTGATGGTGTAAATAAACCATCCTGAATCAAGATCCTGAAGTACATCAGCAGAGCTCGAAGATTCTGCTTCGAATGTCATGCGGCATCACTCCCCAGTCTTTCGTTAAGCGGTCCTTCAGCGTCGCCCAACGAGTGTGCAATGACAATACCTTACAGAGTCCCACTCCTAGATATCGACACTGGAGCGCTACCCAGCTGCCAACGATTGCACATTCCACCATACCGACGTCCAGAAGCCGTCAGATTACTGCACCGAGACCATCTCCTGGCGCTCTTCGGCAGCTGTGTCACGACCAGCAGCGCTTTGCGCTCGATAGTAGAGGCCTAAACCTGCGATGCTGAGCAGCATCAGCACGCTTGCGGTGACAACGTATAGGCCGATGGGCCAGGTCTGGCCCGTGGCCGCAAATAAAGTAGTGGCGATCATCGGTGCGAAACCGCCGCCGAGTATGGACCCGAACTGATAGGCCATCGATACGCCCGTGTACCGCATCCTGCTTGGGAATGCTTGGGTCAGAATCGGTGGAATGGCTGCAAAGGCAAAGGTTGTTGAGGCATGCGCAGCAACGGTTGCCATACCCGCCAATAGGAGATTGCCGGTCTCAAATAGCGGAAAGAACATAATTGCGGTAATCGACATCAGCACGGCGCCGACCCCTGCAAGGATCCTCGGGTTAGTCCGGTCAACCACAGTTGCCAAGTAGGGCATCATGATCAGCTGGATCACGCAGCATAAGATACCGATCCACAGCAGATGGTTGCGGTCATAACCCAACGAGGTGGTGCCATAGGATAGCGCCCAAGTCAGCACCAGGTAGGCGAGCACTGGTGGGACGGCGGCGATGATAATCGTAAAGCCCAGCGGGGCTTTGTATCCGCGCAGCACCTCCATCAGCGGCAGGGCTTTTGGCTCATTGGCAACTGAGGCCTCGAAGATAGGACTTTCAGTCAAGCGTCGGCGATACCAGATTGACAGCACAACGAGTAGGACGCTAAACAGAAACGCGATTCTCCAGCCCCATTCAATAAAGGCCGGACCGGTCAGTGCACCGAGCACGATCAGGACCAGACTGCTCAGCAATAATCCGGCAGGCAGTCCCATCATTGGGGCCGCACCGTAGAGCGCCTTGCGATTCGCTGGAGCATGCTCAACAGCCATGGTGACAGCGCCGCCCCATTCAGCACCTACCGCAAGTCCCTGTACGAGTCGCAGCACGACCAGCAAGACCGGAGCAGCGACACCGATTTGCTCATAGGACGGCAGGAGGCCGATGAAAGTCGACACGATCCCCATGACTGTCAGCGATAGGATCAGCATCTTTTTGCGGCCCACCCTGTCACCGAAGTGGCCAGCAAGGATCCCGCCGAGCGGTCGCGCAATAAACCCGAGAGCGAAGCTCGCAAATGCACCCAGTTGGGACGCCGTGGAGCTATCGGACGGGAAGAATTGTGGACCAAAGATCAGTGCGGCGCACGCGGCATAAAGATAAAAGTCGTACCACTCGATTGTGGTGCCCATAAATGTTGCGCGCACTGCGCGCCGGGCTTCGGCGCGTTGTTCGGCTCTACTCAACCCCGCGAGACTTGCGGCATGAGTAGTGGAGTCTTTCCTGGACATATCGTGGTCCTCTCTAAGGGTCCGCAACTACCGGTAGCTCTGCGCACGCAGCAACACCTTGAGATCATCAGGCCACCTGAAATATGTGGCGAGACGTTGCCTTTGAGCGGTCAAATTTTGGGGTGTCGCTACTAATAGAACTGCGCAGTGTGGAATCTTCGATTCCCCGCGGCGCCAAGGCACTGCCGACCTCGGCACCGCGGGGCACAGATCGTATGGTCGCGGTCGCGCATCCCGCAAAAGAGCTACTCTTCGAAGAAGAAGCCTTCTGATATTGGGTTTTCTTCTACGAAGTCGTATTTGACCATCAGGTCAGCCAGCTGTTGAATTGCTTCTGTTGGGATGGCAGCATCGTGGCTTTCCAAATCAGATGCGATCTCAGCGACTTCTGGCGGAACGTCCATGAACTCGACGACAGCTTCCATGGCACCCTCTTCATCAGCAGCAAAGGCGGTGAGCACGTCATCCATGGCTGCTTGATAGCGTCGCACAAGGTCGGGGTCCTCATCAACGAGCCCCCCGGTGACAAAGCTGACCACAGTTGGCATTCCGGACACAATTTGGTTCGGGTGACCTAGCAGTTTATAGTCGTCGCTCTCCAGGGCATTATGCATGAACGGTTCGGGCAACCAGACTGCGTCCACATTGCCACGCTCCAACTGAGATTCCATATCAGGGAAGTTCAGCTCGACGAAATTCACCTGCTCCGGGTCCCCGCCGTCTTGGTCAACAGATTCCATAATGGTCAGATCGCCTTGGCCCCGTAGTGCGTTGACTGCGACTTCAGCACCCTCAAGGTCAGCCCATGTCTCGATGCCCGAGTCGGCTCGCACGACGACGCCATTAACATCTTGTCCCTCTTGCAGTGAGTTCTGATAACCACTCACGACTCGCATATCGAGGCCCTGGTCTACTGCGAGCAAGAGGTTGGAGACGTTGCCGATAACGACATCCATGTCACCGGTTTGGAGCGCCGGAAGCATTTCGGCGCCACCCGAGCTTGCTTGTGCGGTGACATCGAGTCCGTGCTCCTCGAAGATGCCGTGGTCGACACCGTAGGGGATTGCCGCATAAGCGGCAATCGGAATGATACCCACAGTAAGTTCGTCCAGCTCGCCATCAGCCGCAGCATCGGGCTCATTATTGGAACATGCCGACAAGGACAGCGCTAAGAGGGCTGCCGACGTCAACGAAATCGTTTTCTTGAACTTCAATTCAAGCTCCTTAAGAGTTTTCCAAGCGCCACTCCAGCCATTGAAAGGCAGATGGCAGACGCCACGTGGGCTACCGGAACAGATGATCAGGACTCCCAATGGGTCGAGCCGCGAAAATGTAACGCGACTCACATCACAGTGTATATCGTTTCAGGCTACCTGATAATACGTGGGTTGTCGCAGTCGGCTATGCGACATTTGTCGTAGACACGTCCGCGGTCGGAGCTGGGGTTTATTCGAAGATGACGGTGCGGTCGCCGTCGAGGAGGACTCGGTGTTCGGTGTGCCATTGCACGGCCTGGGCCAGGGTGGCGCCTTCGACCGCGCGGCCGCGTTGGACGAAGTCTTGGGCGGTTAGGGCGTGGTTGACGCGTTGGACGCGTTGTTCGATGATCGGGCCCTCGTCCAGGTCAGCGGTGACGTAGTGGGCGGTGGCCCCGATGAGTTTGACCCCGCGGTCATGGGCCTGGTGATACGGCCGGGCGCCTTTGAAGGAAGGCAAAAACGAGTGGTGAATATTGATGGCTTTGCCATCGAGTTTGCGGGTGAGCTCATCGGACAGGATCTGCATGTACCGGGCCAAGACCACGAGTTCGATGTCGTACTGGTCGATGATCTGCATGAGCCGGGCTTCGGCCTCGGCCTTATTATCGGTGCCGTCGGCGTGTTTGATCAGCGGAATGTGCACGAAGGGCACATCGTAGAAATAGGCCATGGGTTGTAGATCCAGGTGATTGGACACAATCACGGGGACTTCCACCGGCAGGGTGCCGGCGTGTTGCTGGAACAACAGTTCATTCATGGTCCGGCCGTCTTTGGACACCATAATCAAGGTGCGGGTTTTCACCGCGGCATCATAGACCTCAGCATCCATATCGTATTGCTCCACGACATCGGCGATCGCTGTTTGAGTGTCTTGAACGGAACAATCCGTGGAAAATTGCACGCGCATGAAAAACGTTCCACTGTGCGGAGAGTCGAACTGTTTTGACTCTGCAATATCGGCATTGACTCTCAGCAATGCGCCGGTGATGGCATGCACAATCCCCGGCTGGTTCGGGCCGGACAGAGTGACGATCAGATTGTTGGAATCAGAAGTCATGTCTATTGGATCCTTTGAAGGGTATACCTCAACGTGGTGCGCGCCGTCGAGGTTTCTACATACCGCTGCCTGCGGCGTAGAAAAAGATTTCGTAATGACAATGCTGCTAGTCAAACACAGTTTCCTAGCAGCATGTATCGCTCTTGCGAAGAGTCAGCAAAGCTGCAGCGCCTGAAATAAGGAAACGGACGCCGCAGCTTGCTCAAGCGTTTAGCTGTGGGCGGCTACTTTCTTGCGCCATCCGCCATCGGTGTATTCACGACGGACAACCTCGGAATATGGGACCGGGCTGACGTCAACGCCAACTTCGTACTGGCGGTGCGGCATAACGGAAAGCTTTCCAGTTGCTTCCGGCTCGCCCCAGACCACCTTCAGCTGGGAACCGATTTCTACGTCTGGGTTGACGATGGCAAGCGACAAGCCGCGCTTTTCGTTCCAACTGTAGCCGGTGAACATCGAAACCCCGACGACGTTGCCGGCTTCGTCCACGATGGAGTCGAAGTTGGAGGCGCCGTAGTTGGCGTTTGGTAGGTCAAAAAACTTATATGGCAGTTCTTCGTTCTGGTACATCGAGGCATGGATGGTGGCCAGATCATCGCCGTCCCATGCCAGCGTGACCTTCTTGCGCTGTGCTGCAGGGTCCATCTGCTCAAGAGCATCGCGACCGATGAAGTCATGGTCGTATTTGATAAATGAACCATAGCCCAGTTCCCACGGGGTCGTGTAGTAGCCTTCGACGCTTTCTGGAACATAGGAACCGGCCACAGCCGAGTTGGCTTCGTAGCTATCGGCGCCCAACCACTTGCGGTAGTCGGCAAGTTTATCGCCTGTATAGATACCTGGCAGTGGGGATGGAATCCAGCCGGACTCTAGGGTATTGGAGGAGTATGCACGGGCACCGGCTGCTTCGAGGCCGAACTCAGCGCCGGCTTCAAGAATGGTTTCGCGGATGCGATCGTAGTCTTCATATGGTCCCCACAGTTCTAGACCTGGGGCTCCTGCCATACCGTGGCGCAGAGTGCGAACTTGGGTGTCACCTACGTTCATGTAGGACATGTTGAAGAATTTCAATTTCTCCAGTGGACCGCCATGCAGTTTTTCGATGACGTCCCAGGCGCGTGGTCCCTGAATCTGGAAGCGCCATTCTTCGCGTTCTACGGCTTTGCCCATTGGGCGGGATGGTGAGCGGCGGTCGATGACGATCTCGACGTTGTAGCCACCAGTTTCTGCATGGAACATCAGCCAGTTGGCGGCAGGTGAGCGGCCGACGTAAACAAATTCTTCTTCAGCTTCGCGGAACAGGATGCCATCACCAATGACGTGGCCGTACGGGGTGACTGGGACATACTGTTTGGCCTTGTTGACCGGGAAGTTTTCAACCGAGTTGATCGCGGTATCGGAGATCAGCTTCAACGCGTCGGGACCCTTGATGTACAGGTTGTCCATGTGGTGGGTCTGGTCGAACAACACTGCGGAATCCCGCCAGGCCTGGACTTCTTTGCGCCAGTTAGAGAATTCCGGTGCGACAACCGGGTAGACATAGATGCCGGCTGGAACGTTGCGTAGATGCTGGAGGGGGTTGGCAGATTTGTCCAGGATATCCTGCAAGTTTGGATTCGACATGGGTACAATCCTTTCGATGGATCGACTGATTATTCTGAAAAACTAGTGGGCGGTGTAGGAGAATTTTCTATCCCACGATCGTGACCCGTCTCACTCCACTGTAGTTTCAGATCCCTTGGCATTCTTGGGCCAAACTGTCGAAAGTAGCTACGTCATTTGACGTAGCTGGCGCCGCGTTCTTATGGAGCGATGAGCCCCGAGTTGACGGCCAGCAGCGCTGCTTGGGTCCGAGAGCTCAGATTGAGTTTGCCCAACATGTTGGATACGTGGGTCCGGGCGGTCCGCTCGCTAATGTGGAGTCGCTTCGCGATCTCCTGGTTGGAGCACCCCTCCCCCACAAGCATCAGCACGGTCCGCTCACGTTCGGTCAACGAGGAAATACCGCTGGCTGGTGAGCTCATCATTTGGGTGAGTTTCTTAGCCATCGACGTGGCAATAAATACTTCATCCTTCACCGCGGCGCGAATGGCTGAAGCGACTTCAAGTGGTCCGGCATCTTTTAACAGATAACCAGCCGCACCCAGGCGCATCACAGTGTTCATGCGCTCGACTTCGTCATAGCTGGTTAGAATGACCACTTGGACTTGCGGATATTTTTCACGCAGAATCTTCAGAGTGCTCACGCCGTCTAACCGTGGCATCAACAAATCCAGCAGCACGACATCCGGTAATTTATTGAATGCTGCGAATTCGGCCATTTGGTCAAGCGCATCTTGTCCGTCAATGGCCTCCCCGATGGTCTCCATATCGTCTAGGACGTCTAGGTATGCGGCGATCCCGCGACGAGCTATTGCGTGGTCGTCGACAACAAAAACCTTGAGCGTATCCTGTTGATCTGTGTCGGACGGCATATCAATTTCTTTCGGCATTATTCGTTCCCTCCAGGACCCAAAAGACTGTCTTCATCTAGGGACTGTCGTATCAGCACGGGCATCGTTGCCCGCACAACGGTACCCCGAGGGACACCAAAGTCTACAGAAAATTCTCCCTGCCACCGTTCCACACGTTCGCGCATGAAACTCAAACCGTTACCGGGTTTTGGAGGGTGATCGGCAGCTACGAGGTGGTGCGGTGAGAGTTGATTATTAGTCGAATTCCCGTTGTCTTGGACAGTCAGCATCAGTTGGTCATCAATGGCGATATCGATGTCGATCTCGCTGGCCGAGCTATGTTTGACCGCGTTATGCACTGCTTCTGCAATCACGTGATACAGGTCTTCGGCCAATTCTCGTTCCAGCATATCGACTACCGGATCCACGCGACTGGAAATCTCCAACCCGGTTTGCCGGTGAGTGGTGGATTGAAAGGTCTCCAACGCGCGCCGAAATTCTCCCTCGTCAATGACCGTGGGCTTCAGCTGTGCAACTAGCATCCGGAGATCTTTGAGCACCGATGATGTGATGTCTTCCAGATCGCGGGAGGTTTCCAAGATCCGTTCTAAAACGTTGACATCATTTTTCTGGGCCAAAATGCTCACGGTCTGCGACAACATACCCATCGAAAAGACCTGTTGAACAACGGAGTCATGCAGATTTCGGGCGAGTTGCTGCCGTTCTTGGCGCTGAGCAATCTGCCGTTCCTCGTCCAACAGTGACGCATAGTCAATGGCAAAAGCGGCCTGTTCGGCCATAGAACTCAAAAATGCGTAACTGCGAGTGTCAACCTTAAATCCGGGAGCTACAAAGGCATTCAGAATCCCCACGGTCTTCCCTCGCACAATGATCGGAAACGACGCGAAGTCTCCCCAGCGCGGTTCACGGTGGTATTCGTGCAGCGGTTCCCAGGACGGATCCGACATGACCTGCTCGTAGCGGTTTTCGATGACCACTGGTTTAGCGATGTGGAATGCTTTGAGCATTAACAGGTCTGCTCCAAGCTGCTCACATTGTTTGAGCTTGGCATAGAATGAGCTGCCCAGTGATGGCGGGAACCCTGCCATGCCCAACATGTGTAGCTTGCCGCTGGCATGCTCATTCGTCAGTACTTGGACACCGACTAGCTCATCGGCCTGCACAATCTCCTCGGCCATTGCCGTCAAGGTTAGGGGCAACGACCGTTCCGAGGCCAGGTTAGCGGTCGTGCGAGTCACCGCCGTCAAATATTGTTCTTGACGGCGAGCGTCGGCAAGCTGTTGCTGAAGATCTTGGATTTGGGCGTCACGAGCAGCTATGTCTGCAGCATTGAAATCTGGTGTGCCCATGGAAAGATTCATCCTTCAAACGGTGGGAAATTCACGGTTATCGCATCAATCCGCCGCCATCGCAGACCACGGTTTGTCCCGTCATCATAGTCCCATCCGGGGACGCGAGGAATGCAACGGTGCCAGCGACGTCATCGCCGCTGACGAACTCACGAATCGCCTGACGGCTCATGGTTGAAGCAAAGGATTCATCGGAGGTGTATCGGCGTGTTCCGGGGCTGGCAATCTGGGATGGCAACACGGCATTCACGGTGACGCCGTACTGTCCAAGCTCATGTGCCATGACCCTTGTCAGGCCCAGTAGCGCGCCTTTCGACGCGACATAGGCCGGCTGCCTGGAGCTGCCTGTGAAGAAGGTGCGCGAGGCGATATTAATGACTCTGCCCCGCCACTTACTAGCGATGAGCGCATCGTAGGCGGCTTGGACCATCAGCATCGGACCAACGGCATTGGTATCGAAGTACTTATGCAATTGTTCGGAAGTGACGTCGCGCAGTGAGCGCGCCTGTTCTAATAATCCAGCGTTATTGACCAGAATGTCCACGCCACCGTGCTCGTCGAGCACTTTGGCTACGACATCTTGTACCTGGTGGGCATCCGTGACATCACAGAAGTGAAATTCTTGACCCTGGACCACCGGTGCTGCCATTTCTTGGATATCCAGGCACACGACAATACTGCCTTCGGCGGCCAGCCTGTCGGCGATGGCCCGGCCAATACCCTGTGCTGCGCCGGTGACGATGGCGCACGTACCGGACAGCCGTTGTGCGATGGCTCGCGGCTGTCCGGTGTCGTGATCGTGTGTTTTTGTCACGAAACTACTGCTCCTGCGGGTGGGTTGCCAAGGTTTCGACCTCAACGTCCATCCATGGGAACTGCGGCAGTGATGCCAGGGCTTCGTGAAGCTCAGTGGCTGAGGTGGCTTGCCACAGCCCAACGGTTGCCCGTCGTCCTGGGACCCGCCACAGCCTTTTCAAAATGCCGGCTTCACGCAGTTCTATGGCACGCTGCCGTTCAGCAGTTTTCAGGGCTTTGACTGCCTCCTGATTCATGGACTCTGGCAAGAAGGTTTCAAAACGAACCAAGAATTCCATGCTCATGCGTTATCCTTTTCAACAATGGTCAGCAAGGTGTCTGCCAGTTCGCCCGGCGCCGTGACCATCGCTTCGTGTCCGGTGTTCAGTGTGTAGGTTTCCCAGCCAGATTCTTCGGCGATCTCGGCATATTTTTGGAAGACACGCATCCAGTCGACACTTTCAATGAACACGCCGGTGACCTTCTCATGGTTACCCCTTAGCGACAATGCATCGGTATAGGTCTTCCACGGATGCGGGGTTAGCCGCGGGGTCAGCCACTCCAGGTCCAGGGACTCGGTGACGCCCAGCTTCTCCAGGGGACGCAGTGGAATGAGCCAGTCGAAGCCCTGTTCTGTTACGGAATGTCGGTAGTGCCCGGCAGGACCATCTGGCAGCAGCTCAATAGCTGGGCGGCCGTCACCGATAAAACCGTCTAAGTGAACCCGACGAGCCAGACGATCTGGAATGCGATCCGCGACACCGGTGATGACCTGGCCACCGTAGCTGTGACCGACCAGGGTTACCTCGCTGAGATCGTATGCCTCGATGTAGCTGACGATGTCTTCGATATGGGTATCCAGACCTACCGCCGGCGACAACAAATGGGCCTTATTCGATAGCCCCGTCAGTGTGGGTGTGTGGACTTCGTGGCCAGCACGCTCCAGCAATGGAGCGGTCCGCTGCCAGCACCATCCACCGTGCCAAGCACCGTGGACCAGTACAAATGTACTCATTTTTCTCCCCTCAATACCTGGTGGATTTTCTCCCACCGCCTCTTCGTTTCGAGTCCTAAACTGCCGCGAGTTCGTTATTCTTGGCGTTGACGGCTTCCGTGGCAAATAAGGCCAGGGCAGCTGCTGTGTTGGACGCCGGGACATGATAGGTGTCGTGGATTCTGGTGATGTCGTCGCCCAACGCCCCGCGCATGATCAGCCACATGATCATCTCAATGCCTTCCGAGCCGGCTTGTTCAATGTATTCACCACGAGAAATTGCGGCCAGAGACTGTGGATCTGTTTCGATTTTTTCCAAGAAGTTCCGGTCGAATTCTTCGTTGATCAGCCCGGCACGTTCACCGGACAGCTGGTGCGACATGCCACCGGTGCCGAAGACGGCAACTTTGATGTCTTTTGGATAGGACCGAATGGCTCGTCCCAGTGCTTCACCCAGCGCGAGGCAGCGAGCTGCCGTTGGCTGTGGGTACTGCAGAACATTGACCAGCATGGGCACCACACGGCATGGCCAGGCATCACCCGGATCTGGAGTATAGACCGACAGCGGCACGGTGCAGCCGTGATCAACATCCAGTTCCTGCAGGGCGGTCATGTCGAAGCCTTCGTCAACCAGGTTGACCAGCAGGTGTTCAGATAGATCCAAGTCGCCTTCGATATTTGGCACGGAGCGTGGGCCGTACCCTTCATCAGCGACGTTGTAGCGTTCGGCAGTACCGATAGAGAATGTCGGGATCATTTCCAGCCCGAGGGCGTTGGCATGATCGTTGTACACAACAATGGCGACGTCGGGCTTATGTTCGGCCATCCATGCGCGAGCTGGGCCGTAGCCGTCAAACAGTGGCTTCCAGTATTCGTCTTCGGTCTTGTTGTGGTCCATCGCAGCACCAATGGATGGTACGTGCGAGGTTGCCAGACCCCAAATGATTTCAGCCAAACTTCCGTCCTCCTGCGCGCAACTCTGCAACGAATTCATCAGTAGTCATCCCGGTGAAAATGCCCCCGAGATCCTGCATGGATTTGCGGTCAATTGCCGCTAATTTGATGATGTAGAAAATCGAAGCGCCACCTTTTTCGATCATGCTGATCCAGTCACGATCCAAGACGGCCTGCTTTTGTTCTTCGGTGAGGTTATACGCGTTGCAGTATGCTACTTCGTCCGCCTGGAATTTCTCGCGGTTCTCGGCATCTTTCAGAGAGAAGCACATTCTGTTGAGATTACGACCTTGGTTGCTCAGCTTGGTGTCGTAAACGTATGCGCCCTCGACGACGGGGGTAAGCGTAGACATCGTTTCCTCCACTCCTTACTATCCTTGTGATTGGTCTCACTAACAGGTTAGGAATGCCGCGCAAAGTTCTGCAGTGGCTAGTGACCTACCTCGACTACGACAAATGTCGCGGACCTACTTAGTCGACCGATGCGCGGTATTTGCCAACTTTCAGCACAGCCATGGCAATAAAGCTGACGGCGGCGAGAATGAACATGTAGGTCGCAATCGGCCACGAGTCATTGAATGCTGCATACAGGCTGGTAGCAATCAGTGGCATGAACCCGCCTCCCAGAATCGACCCGATTTGATAAGCGACCGAGGCACCCGAGTACCGTACTTCGGCAGGGAAAAGTTCAGCCACGAGTGCCGCTTGTGGTCCGGCCATCAGCGACTGGGCCAACAGCATCAGGGCGAAGGCTATGGCGATGTTATACCAAGCACCGGTATCCACGAGCCAGAAGAATGGGAAAGCAAAGACGGCCAGTAAGCCTGCGCCCCACAAGAAGATGCGTTTCTGGGTGAACTTATCGGCTAGCACCGCACCCAGTGCGACGGTTATCAGGTGGCATACTGCACCCCAGATGATCAGTGCGAGCATGAGGTTCTGTGAGATACCGTCGGTGCCCAGGTTTTCGCGATGCGACAGCATCCACACCGAGTACAGATAGCCCAGTGCAGGCGAAGCGATGCAAATGGTGCCGGCCAGCAACACGGTCCCCAGGTGATTTTTCAATAGGTCGACCAGTGGCGCTTTGGCGACTTCGTCCTTGGACTGGACTTTCTTAAACGCCGGGGAGTCTTCAACTCGCAACCGGATCCAAAGCGCGATACCAACAAGCACGGCACTAAAGAGGAATGGGATGCGCCAGCCCCAAGCCTGAAACATTTCTGGAGCCATGATGTTGGTGACGACGATGAAGACCATGTTGGATGCGATGATCCCAATGGGCAGACCCATCTGCGGGAAGGCCCCGTACAGGGCTCGTTTATTGGACGGGGAGTACTCCACGGCCATCAACACCGCACCACCCCATTCGCCGCCCACACCGACGCCTTGCAACAGACGCAGGAGGACCAGCAGGATTGGTGCCCACACGCCGATCGCAGCATAGTTTGGCAGCAGTCCAATCCCTACTGTAGCGATCCCCATGAGCATCATAGAGAACATGAGCATGGATTTTCGACCAATGCGGTCGCCGTAGTGTCCCATAATGACGCCGCCAAGCGGGCGGGCAATGAATCCCACCGCAAATGTAGCAAATGCCGCGAGGGTACCGGCTAGCGGATCCTCAGTTGGGAAGAATTGCGGACCGAAAATTAGCGCAGCAGCTGAGCCATAGATGAAGAAGTCGTACCACTCGACAGCAGTTCCGAGCAATGATGCGCCTAAGACCCTGCGCCGCTCTTTCGCGGTTGGTGCGCTGGCTGTTTGGCTATCCAGATTTGCTTCTGCAACAGCAGAAACACTTGAAGAGAGCCTGGTCGAGTCACTCATGGATCATACCCCTTGTCCCATTGTGCAGTGATACACCGCTCTGACTATAGTGAACTATCTCACTCAGGGTATAGAGAAATGGCCAAACACGGATGCGCAAGGTGTCCTAGACAGAACCGAGACAAATGTCCTGACTCCCCGTGGCATTCTATTGCATCTAAAATGTGCTTGAAGCGACGCACTACAGCGCATCTGATAAAACCGGCGGTATTGGAAACCTGAGACCGGGGACATCCCTCGACAATATGAAGGGAAGGGTGAAGTCGGAACCTCCGGGTTCAAAGGTTTCGTGGGTTGCCCAGTGTGTTGCACTCTTCGCTTCCGCTGAAACCGGTATCGGTCGTACCAGCATATGTCCGTTGGGAGGTTCCGGCAGGCAGGCCTGGACGTGCAGAGGCAGCATCAGGCGCCGATCCGAGTGCTGTCTATGGGCAACCCGAAACATGCTTCGCGTAACGTCCGATCCTAGACCAGGGATGCTCCGGTTCGAATCCGTCGAACGTCTGACAGATATGTCACGCATATCAGTCAGGCAGGTTTGGGGGCCGTTTATCAGCTCGTCCGTTTTGAGGCTGGTTATTTATTCTTCGATCGTGCCTGGGCACGTGACCGTTCTGCGTGAGGGAACACGTCGTGCACCGTCCGTGCTCGGCAACATGCGGACTTCTAGCCTTGGCGAGATCTGCCGACAACGCCCGGCTCAGCTCTTGATAGTGCAGCTGTCTGGTCATCTCTTCGTGCTGGACATGGTCTTGGTGCAAGCCCCGCCACGTCGCCACGCACATCAACAGCAAGAGCACACTAAAGGGCAATGCAGTGGCCAATGCTCCGGCCTGTAATGCTTGAAGTCCTCCGGCGAGTAACAGACCTACCGCGAGAGCGCCTTCCAGCAGTGAAAACAGTACCCGCGACCAGGTCGGTGGGTTGGGATGCCCTCCCGATGCGAGCATGTCGATCACCAGTGAACCGGAATCTGAGGAGGTGATGAAGAACAGCGCTACCAAAATGATAGCTAACACTGACAGCACAGTTCCCCACGGCAGTGAATCGAGAACATCAAATAGCGCCCGTTCTGCTACCACTCCATCATCTGCATCAACCAAGTTTGCATCACCAAAAAACTGACGATGAATCCCGGTACCGCCAAGCACCGCGAACCAGACGATTCCCACGAACGCTGGCACCAACAAGACCCCGGTCACAAACTGTCGAACCGTGCGGCCACGGGAGATCCGCGCGATGAAGATACCAACGAAGGGTGCCCAGGAAATCCACCAGCCCCAATAAAACAGGGTCCACGCCGAAGACCAAGTACGGCCTTGCTCACCCGTGTATGTGCCCACGTCGAATGTCATATTCATCCAGTTGGCCAGGTAGGCGCCAAGCGATTCAACCAAATTCTGAAACAAGAACACTGTGGGCCCCAACAGGAGCACGGAAATCAGCAGCACTGCAGCTAAAGACAGGTTGATATTCGATAACCATTTCATGCCACGTCCGACGCCGGAGACCACCGAAGCCGTGGCGATGAACGTGATCACAACGATCAGCACCACCAACAGCACGTTATCTGTGCCTTCGACGATGCCGATGGCTTGCATCCCAGAGGCGATCTGTTGCACTCCTAGCCCCAAGGACGTGGCTACACCAAAGATCGTGCCGAAGATTGCCAGGATGTCAATAACATCCCCGATCCATCCTTTGACCCTGCTCCCGAGGATCGGTTCGACCACCCAGCGAATAGAGACCGGACGCCCACGTCGATGGATGCTATGCGCTACAGCTAAACCGATCACCGCGTAGATCGCCCACGGATGCAAGCCCCAGTGCACGAACGTCTGTGCCATCGCCAACTTGGCCAGCTGATTCTCTTGGCCTTCCCACCCGGGCTTGGGATCAACGGTGGCATAGGTTAGTGGTTCACCCACGCCATAGAACACCAACCCGATGCCCATTCCAGCGGCAAATAGCATACAAAACCACGTTAGGAGACCGAATTCTGGCTGGTCGCCATCCCGGCCTAGCGTAATCTTGCCGTATTTCGAGAAGCAGATCCCCAAAGAAAACAGGATGAACACGGCCACGACGAGGACGTAATACCAGCCCAGAGTCTCAACAATCCAGTTCTGAATCGTTTGCAGTACCGCCTCGGTGAACGCCGGTGCAGCAATGGCCGTGAGGGTGACAGCTACGATGATCAGCAAGGCCGGCCAAAACACCCGAGGTGCGATCAGCCCTGCACCCAGGTGGATACCCTGCAGCCTCAGTTTGGCAGCGATGCGGGCATCACTATCAGTGTCTTCTAATAACAGATGTTCAGCGGGACCCTGCGGAGGCTGGTCTCCCAGGAAACTACAGTTTCTTTCGTTGGCTGCCTCGGACTCGCGGTTCTCAAGCTCGGTCATCTCATCTCCGTCACGTATTCGGTTGTGGTTTGCTGAGCCACGGCTTACTTCAAGACAACCGTCTTGGCTCCGGCAAGGAATACACGGCTTTCAGCGTGCCAACGCACTGCCTCCGATAGAGCTTTGCATTCCGTTTCCCGACCGACTGCCGCGAGGGCTTCGGGACTATAGGCGTGATCGACCTCGGTGACTCGCTGAGCAATAATTGGGCCTTCATCGAGTTCAGAGTTTACATAGTGCGCGGTGGCACCAATCGTCTTGACGCCGCGCTCAAACGCTTGATGATAGGGCTTTGCCCCTTTGAAACTTGGTAAGAAAGAATGATGAATATTGATCACCCTTCCCTGCCAACGGGTAGACAGTTCATCACTGAGTACCTGCATGTACCGAGCAAGCACGACCAGTTCCACGTCCATCCGCTCCGCTAATTCGATCAGCTGCGCTTCGGCTTCGGGTTTGGTCTCTGGAGTTACCGGGATGTGAAAGAACGGGATGCCATGCCACTCGACGAGACGTTGATGATCTGAGTGATTCGATACCACCGCGGCGATATCTATTGGTAGCTCGCCTTTTGCGGTGCGAAAGAGCAGGTCGTTAAGACAGTGTTCGAATTTCGAAACCATGACCACAGTACGGGTCCGAGTGGTTGCGTCACGCAGTTGCCAGGTCATACCGAACTGTGCAGCGAGGTCCTGGAATCCTCGTGCTATTTCAGACTTTGGCGAGGCCGTCTCGAGTCCTGGTTCGGCATGGATACGCAAATAGAAGCGTTCATCGCGGATGTCGTTGAACTGGTGAAGTTCCATAATGTTGTAGCCGTGTTCCAGCAACACTCCGCTCACCGCATGGACCACTCCGAGCGTGGAGCGACATTCTACGGTGACCACTAACCCGTGATCCGTGGGTAGTAGAGCTGTTGCTGAGGATGAGGAAACTGGCAGAGCAATGGTTGTAGACATGGTGGAGCCTTTCGAAGGGGACAGGAATGACGACGGGAGGCGACCGCCGCAGTGCAGTCGCCTCCCGTCGGATCGAACTCATTGGTCAGTTGTGACGGAGCCACCAGAAGTGGTCATCGGGCTTTCAGTAGCGCCAGCCCGCTGATATCCCATCGTCTCGTTCCACCACTGATGGAACTCTTCAATGTGGTGTTCACTCGGAACCAGAGCCCCACCACGGTTGTAGGCTTTGGACGACATGGAGGGTTGGGTCAACTCGCACGCCTCGAAATCTTGCTGATTGACACGATGGAATAACTCCACCGACTTGGAAATATCCATGCCCTGTTCGACAACTTCGGGCAAAAATAGCCAATCGCAGATCACGGTGGTCCGGGATTCAGACTGTGGAAACATTCGATGAATAATCACATGGTCCGGCACAGTGTTGATAAAGACTTGTGGCTTGACGGTGATCGCGTAGTACTTGCGATCCTGGCTGGGTGCGATGGCGGGCAGTGCTGTTACGCCACTGGAACCGTCTACGGTGAACCCTTCGATATCACTACCAAAACTTGCACCATGAATCTCACCGTTTTTGCGTTGGGAGGCTAGCCCGTCGGCGAATTCTGGAATGACCTCGGTCAGTTCCGGGTGAATCGTTGCGCAGTGATAGCATTCCATGAAGTTCTCGATGATCAGCTTCCAGTTCGCCTCGACCTCATAGGTTTTAGATTCTCCGAGCTTGAGGTTCTCGATACCGTAGTTATCGATGGATTGGACTTCACCAAACCGGGTGCGCACCTCCCCGAGCACGGTGTCTTCAAACGACGGCGGCTCGTCAGCCAAGCACACCCAAATGTAGCCCAACCATTCGCGCACTTGTACTGGTTTGAGACCATATTCTTGCCGGTCTACATCCGGCATGGAGGTCAGATTCGGTGCCGCAACGAGGTCTCCTTCGAGCGCATAGGTCCACGCGTGGTAACCGCACTGCAGGGTTTTATTTTTACCTTCACTAGTGGTGCAAACTCTCATGCCACGGTGACGGCACACGTTGTAATACGCCTGAATTCCGGCTTTCCTCGTGCGGACCACGATAATCTCTTCGCGGCCCACCGTCACGGTCTTCCATTCCCCAGCACTGGCCAAGGAATCGACACGTAGCACGCAGTTCCACATGGTTTCGAAAATATTTTGTTGTTCAAGTCGGAAAATTTCGGGGTCGGTGTAGACATCTCCGGCAGGTGTCGGCAACAAGGAGGAGCCCGGCGCTGGAGCGTCAAGGGAGTCAATGATCATGGAGCAGCCTTTCTCATAAGTTTTTGGGCGTGGCTAATAGGCACCCTGAGGTGCAAAAGAATGACCTGGGAAAAAGTTACGGTTGGATTGGTTATGCAGTGGCCAATGCGCGCGCCGTCCGCATTTTTCGCCAGCGTTTGACTTCACGCATTCGGTTCATGCCAAGGATGCCAATCTCTTCGCCGTCCAACCGGTAACTCACTAAGAGATCGCCGTCTTCGATGGAACCGTCGAGCACGTGCACTTCATTAGATTGCGCGATGCGTCCAGCACCCTGGATCATCACGTCATACTGTTCGGACCAAAAATACGGCTCTTGGAACGGCACCGGTGGTGCACCCATGATCGCTGCGGCAACGATGCCTGCTTGTTCCACGGCCTCTTGCCATTGGCCAATGGGTCGTAGTCCAGCGGCTTGCGAGGTCCATTGCGAGCAGTCGCCGGCTGCCCAGACGCCCGGGATGCCGGTAAACCCGAAATCATCACACAATATGGCACCGGACGGATCTAACGCCAGATCCCCGTCGCGCAGCCAGCGAGTCGCCGGAGTAGCACCGATCGCGCACACAATGATGTCCGCTTGGACGGTGTCTCCATTCGTCAGGTTCAGCACCTGACTGCCATCTTCGATGTCGGTCACGGAATGCGCAAAGACGGACGGTCCAAAGGCCACCCCGCGCTTTTCGTGTAGTCCTCGAATCGCTTGTGCTACGGATGTTCCCAACCGCGCTTCGCCGGGAAACTGTTCATTGGCAATGATCGTAATTTCGGCGGCACCTCGATCAATGAAGGTACTGACGGCTTCCAGTGCTAAGAACCCGCCACCAACCATGGCAATGCGCTGGCCTTCAATCATGCGCTCCCGCAAAGCTAACGCGTCTTCGACGTTCCGCAATACAAATGCACCGCCACTGCGCCCAAAGGACGGGAGCCGCTGAGCCTCTGCACCAGTCACGATGACGACGTTGTCGCCAGCGTGGAAAGTACCATCTGCGGTGAGCACACCGAGGGGCTCGGTCGACAGTTCAACCGCACCAGACCCACTGTGCCAGGTCACCTCGAGTGGATTAGCTGGGTCATCAAGATGCAAGTCTTCGAAGTTCACGGTTCCATTGAGGAATGCCTTACTCAAAGCGGGACGATCGTAAGCGGGTCGAGGCTCGTCGCCGATGATACTGATGGCTCCGGTGTGACCTTGTTGTCGAGCTTGCCGTGCTACGTGATAACCGGCCAACCCTGCCCCAACGATGATCAGCGTGCCCTGTGACGAAAGATTAGCTGCTGGGGCATTCATGGCACAGTCACTCCTGGTGGCAGATTCGGGGCTTCTTTGGATAATTCGACCACTACGTCGTCGCCGTGAATTTCAACGGTATGAACACGGACTGGCTGTTTGGCGGGCGGTTGATCCACTTGGCCCGTGAGTAGGCAAAACGAGCTTTCGTGTAACGGACATTCAACCTTGCAGTCTTCGACCCAGCCTGCAGCTAAGGATGCGTCCTGATGTGTGCAGGTGTCATCAATTGCATGCACCGTTCCCTCATCCGTGAGGAACACGGCAATGGGCGGACTCACCGACTCAATCCGAAGCCCCTCACCTGGGGTCAGTTCACTGAGACGACAAACTTTCAAACTCATGGGTTACCACCACCGCTAGCTCGTATTGTTGCACTATGCGCAACAAGATGTGTGACGATCATCTCATTAAGTTGTGTGTCGGTGTCAAGGGCCATTGGCAATTCGTCGAACAATTCGTCACCGGTGACTGCGGTCCGAATCCAGGAGCGTGCATGAACCAACGGCCGCCTGAAATGTCTTTGGAAAATAACCCGCATCGGGCACCATACCTGCACAGCCGTGTTGCGTTGAGCTGGCATGCGACAAGACAACGCTGACCATCACGCCGTCGATATTAACTGCTCAATGCCACCCGGAGCTCAGCGGCCATCTCTGCTATGGCTTGCGATGCTGCACTGCTCATATGCGGAAACGAGATAAATCCGTGCGGCTGTCCTACATACGTAGTTAGGCGCACGGGCACACCACTTGCTTGCAACGCAGCCGCATAGCGGGTCCCATCATCGCGCAGGGGATCGTATTCGGCGACTTGAATCAAAGCTGGCGGGAGATCACTATGGCTGTTTGCGCGGAGGGGCGAGACATACGGGTCGGATGCGTCAGCACCGTTGAGGTAGTGATCCACCACTGCGATGACATCTGCCTTCGTCAAGATTGGTGCATCGTCATGAGCGTCAATTGACGGTGACTCAAGCATCAGATCGGTAGCGGGGTACATCAACCCCTGAAAGGAAATTTTGGGTCCTTTGCGATGTCGAGCCATCAGAGCTATCACTGCGGCCAGGTTACCGCCGGAGCTATCGCCAACAACAGCAACTCGCGAACTATCTGCCCCAAATGCATCGGCTCGTTGCACCACATCGATCATTCCCGCATAAGCATTCTCGGCAGCGGCGGGCCAGGGATGGTCGGGCGCTAGTCGATAAGCTAGAGATATCACAATACTTTTGGACTGCCGAGCAAGGCTGCTTGCCAGCCAATCATGACTGACAAATTTACCTGATACCCAACCGCCCCCGTGCAGGAAAATGACCAGCGGTAGACGATCACCCGTGGTGCAATCAGCGCGGTAGATTCTCATCTCGATCGGCCCAGCTGCACCTTTAACCCAGCCGTCGCGCGTCGTCACGCCTTCCACGACATTACCAATCAACAAGTCGACAAAAAAGCTGTGGCTTATTCCTCTTTGCTGGTCGCGTAGAAGCTGTTCTCTCGTCTTCCTCGCCAGAGAGAACCTTCGCAGCAGAGGACTAAGAAGACGGAATGAAAAATCAAGCTTTGCCAAGACGAAAACCCTTTCATCGACTGAAATAGATGAAGCGGTAGCCCAGCAGCCCGGACAGATCCCAACTGTCAGAACAACTTCTTTGTCTTCAGCATATAGAAAAGCTCGGAGCAACGATCTACCGACCGTCACTCCGAGCTTTGAGCCTGTCTATCTTGAACTACGCGCCAAAGAAATCATCAGTGGTGGCATTGGGGTGTTTGGCCAACGGTGTGACCTTGACGTTCATGTAGGCAAACATCGGGAAGCCCGACAGAATCTCATGCAGCTCATCGTGGCCGTCGACATCAAAGATTGAGTAGTTGGCATATTCCCCAACAACTCGCCAGATGCCTTTCATGATGCCCTGCTGCTGCAGGTTGCCCGAGTATTCTTTCTCCCGAACCTGGAAATCGGCCTTGGTGGCGGCGTCCATGGATTCCGGGAAGACGACGTCCATGCGTGCAAGAAATAACATGCGGTGTCCTTTCAACGATGAGAGCTAACCAATTACAGGCTAACGCCAAAAACAAATGGCACCAGGGTGTACATGACCAGCATGATCAGACCGATGGAAATCACGTTCAACCAGAAACCTGCACGTACCATCTGCTTGATGGTGATTTCACCAGACCCGAAGGCCACGGCATTCGACGGGGTTGCAACCGGCAGCATATACGCGGAGCAGACAGCCAAGGTAACGGCAATGGTCATGAACAGTGGATCGATCCCCACACCCAGCGCCACAGCGCCAAAGATTGGGAAGAAGGCTGCAGCCGTTGCTGTGTTGGAAGTCAGTTCGGTTAACACCAAGCTCACCACGATGACTGCCACGATGATCATCCAGGACTGCAGCGAGCTCAGCCCCGAGACTTGTCCACCAACCCATTCACTGAACCCAGTTTGAGTGAACATGGCGGACAAGGACAGACCGCCACCGAACAACAGCAACAAGCCCCAAGGAATTTCTTTGGCTGCAGACCAACGAAGCAGCGGCATTCCCATCTTGTCGTCCTTGGCACGGTTTGCGGGCACCACGAAGCATGCAATAGCAGCAGCCATGGCCACCTGAGCGTCGTCAATCCTAGACAAAAATGGCAGGTTCTCTGCAACCCAACCTATGGGTGCAATGAATGGTACGGCGATCCAGAAGAAGATGGCACCAGCGAAGATCCAGGCGACCCGACGTTCTGGAGTCGACATTTTACCGAGCTTTGCGATTTCCTCCTGAATGAGTTCTTTACCACCTGGTAGCGAATCAATTTCTGGACGGAACACGACTTTGGTTAAAACAAGCCACGCAATCAACAGCATGACGATAGCCCACGGCACACCGATAAGCATCCAGGTTCCAAAGGCCATATCGATCCCATGGGAGTCCAACAGATAGCCCTTCATGAGAGCCATCGGTGGCTGGCCAATAAGTGTGGCCGTGGAACCGATGGTGACGCCGTATGCAACGCCCAATAGCATCGAGGCCGCAAATTTCTTACCGGCAGCGTCTGGATCGATGGTGCGCACCAAATTCAGAATTGAAACGGCGATCGGAACCATGATCACGGCGGTGGCAGTATTCGAGACCCATGCGGAAATAAAGGCTGAGGCAATCATCAGCCCAAGCACGATCTGCGACGGCTTTGTACCCACCAATCGGATCGTAAAGAGCGCGACACGCATGTGGAGATTGGATTTTTCAGTCGCGAGGCCAAGGATGACGCCGCCCATGACAAGAAAAACGACGGTGTTGGCGTATGGTGCTGCGACTTCGGACATGGTGCCAATACCGAATATCGGAAATAGCGCAAGGGGCAGTAATGAAGTTACTGGGATTGGCGCGGCTTCAGTCATCCACCAGAGCGCCATCCACAACGCGATCCCGGCCACTGCCTTACCTTCAAAGCTCAGCGAGTCGGGCAGAATCAAGCCGAGAACTAGTGCTGCAAGTGGACCTAGCGCAACCAGCCACCAGTTTCGCTTCGTTGCGCGATCAAGCGCATCCTGGGTGCCATCTTGCGAACCGGTGGTAGGCGCGTCCACCGTTACTTCGTGATGTTTTGTGGCAGTCACGGTTCCTCTTCGATAGATGTAGTGAGTTTTTTCGCGGCCCCTTATTCAAGACCGCAGTGCTTATGCATACAGTCACCTCACGCGATGACCTGACTCACCATAGACCGTTTGATCTAGATATAGAAGTACGAGAATGGCCTGCATTGATATGCTAAGCATATGAATTATATCGAAATAGGTCTTTCACTTGTCATGGGTGGCCGGCGTAGCCTGATGTCATCGCAATCACAGCTAACTTCACCGGCTAACGGATCGTAGAGGAGGGAAACCATGGTCGAATTACGTCACCTGCGGTACTTCCTCGCCGTTGCCGAAGAAAAGCACTTCGGCCGCGCAGCCGATCGCCTGCATATGGCTCAGCCCCCATTGTCCAGCCAGATCAAACAACTCGAAGCCGAGCTCGACACTTTGTTGTTAGAACGCACGACGAGAAAAGTTGAACTCACCGAGGCAGGCGCCTTGTTGATGGAACGCGCTCGACAGATTCTGGCCGAAGTCGAGGCAACCAAACACGACGTCGCCGAGGTAGGCCGCGGCGCGGCAGGTATTCTTCGCGTGGGCTTCGCAGGCACCGCAACTTATCGGCTCATGCCAGAGATCGTGCGTGTTGCCCGCGAGCGCATGCCACTGGTCCGGCTCCAGGTTGCTGGAGAAAAGCTCACACCACAGATGGAAGAGGCATTATTAGAAAACCGGCTAGACGTCGCTATTCTGCGGCCACCGGTGCAATCCTCTGAGATCAGTATTGATGAAATCCAGCAGACCCGCCTGGTCGCCGTCCTGCCGCAACAGCACGAGCTGGCCCAGGAAGCCGGGCCGGTCAGCATTAAAGCATTTGCTAAAGATGACATCGTGGGATACCCCCGCAGTTCCTCGGTATTCTCGGTGATTTCGGAGATGGCCCGCCAGGCCGGGTTCCGGCCGCGCATCGTTCAAGAAGCCACCGAAACCTCCACACTCATTGCGCTGGTCAGTGCTGGGTTGGGCGTGAGTTTTGTCCCCGGTTCCCAATCATTCCCACTGAACTCGTCGATCGCGGTACGACCACTTGAAGAAGAGGTCACCGTGGGGCTGGGCACCGCGTGGAAAACCGGCAACGACAGTCCGCTGCTGTCCTCGTTTATCGAATTGGCCCGTGAGGCCACCAGAAATTTAGAAAACCACAGCATTCAATCTGCATAAGAACTATGGAGCAAACATGAAGATCACTGCCGTCGAAGCAATTCCGTATGCGATTCCCTATACGCATCCACTGAAATTTGCCTCCGGTGAAGTCACTACCGCCGACCACATTCTGGTGCGTATCCACACCGATGCTGGGATCACCGGTATCGCCGATGCCCCGCCACGGCCATACACCTACGGTGAGACACAGACTTCGATCAAAGTGATCATTGAGGATGTTTTCGGACCCGACATCGTCGGGCTGGACCCCTTCGACCGCGAAAAAGTCCACGCCGTGCTGCACCGGACCATCAACAATCAGGTGGCCAAAGGTGCCGTCGATATTGCCCTGTGGGACCTGATGGGCAAAGCCTTGCAGACCCCGGTGCACAAATTACTGGGCGGCTACACCGACTCGATGCGCGTTAGCCACATGCTGGGCTTCAAACCGGCCGAAGAACTACTCGAAGAGGCTCAGCGCTTCGGCGAGCAGTACGGCATCACCACCTTCAAACTCAAGGTCGGACGCCGTCCACTCTCGCTGGACATCGAGGCCTGCCATGTATTGCGAAAAGGACTGGGCGACGACGTCGAAATTTACCTTGACGCCAACCGCGGCTGGACGGCCAATGAAGCGATGGAAGTACTGCGCCGTACGGCTGATTTGGGCCTGACGATGTTGGAGGAACCCTGCGACGCGAAAGAGGCCATGAGCCGTCGTCGTCTGGTGGACCACTCCCCGATTCCGATTGTTGCCGATGAGTCGGTTCCGACCGCCGGGGATGCATCGCGTGAATTGCTCTCCGGTGGGGCCAATGCCATTTGCATCAAGACTGCGCGCTCCGGTTTCACCGAGGCCACCGAGATTCTTGGCCTGTGCACGGGGCTCGGTGTTGATGTGACCATGGGCAACCAGATTGACACCCAGGTGGGATCGCTAGCGACCGTAACCTTTGGTGCAGCCCACCGCGCAACCTCGGCCCGCGCCGGGGAACTGTCGAACTTCTTAGATATGTTGGATGACCTGCTGGCTGAGCCAATTCAGATCGTGGATGGTCGCATCTCGGTTCGCGACCTGCCGGGGGTTGGCGCCGAGATCGATGCAGACAAGCTGGAACACTACCGCACCGATAAACAGCAGGTGCTTGTCACCAGCGGCGCATAACGCTAAGAGCTCATCCTGCGGCCTGAAGCAATCACGGCTACGATATCCACCATGACGAATAATGCGCATTCCGCTTCGAATGATCAGTCCATCAAGCGGGGAAATTTTGGCCCCCATGATCATCCGATACTTGGCACTGATAAAGCAGCCGACTGGTTGGGCATCACGATCTCCGAATACGCCGAGGGATATGCCAAAGGGCACATGACCATTCGGCCCGAAATGCTCAACGGCTTCGACATCGCCCACGGCGGGATGTTATTTGCTTTTGCGGACACGTTATTCGCGTGGGCCTGCAATAACCCCGACGGCGATGGCTCCACCATCTCCGTCACCCAGGGTTCAGATATTCATTTCATCGCTTCCGCGCCCGTCGATACACCGCTGATCGCTGTTGGACGCCGTCACAACACCTCGGGACGTTCGGGGTTGTGCGATGTCACGATCACCGATGATCAAGGAAAGCTCATCGCAGAGTTCCGCGGCCGGTTCCGAACCATCCCACGAGCTCAGCGCTCCTAACGCAGCGCACCAAGTCCATACTGCAGTAGAAATCCTGGCAGGCCTTGTAGCCGCCAGGATTTCTGCTTTCCTCAATACACTTCGACGAAAACACGCGAAGTTTGTGATTGTGCTCACACCTGTGTCATAATGTCTTTCCAGACCGATCGTTCAGTGAGTTAACGGTTGGCGATAGCGCCCCTGGCGGGCCATCACTCACACACCAATGCATCATTTTCCTATTGTCACTGGGGAGAACATGACCACGACCACGCCTCGCGCGCGCACTCGATCTGAACAGCGCCGCGTTCTTGCAGGAACACTCGTCGGCACCACCATCGAATGGTACGACTTCTTCATCTACGCCCAGGCCGCAGCATTCGTCCTGGCACCCCTGTTCTTTGAACCACTTGCCGCCGACAGCCCTGGCCTAGCACAGATTGTTTCGTGGGCCTCCGTCGGCATTTCCTTCCTCTTCCGCCCACTGGGCGCCATCGTTGCCGGGCACCTCGGTGATAAATACGGGCGCAAGCTCATGCTCGTCATCACCTTGATGGGTATGGGTGTCGCCACTGCGGCAATCGGCCTGCTGCCAACCTATGCCACCATCGGGGTCGCTGCTCCAATCCTGCTGATCCTGATGCGCATTTTACAAGGCTTCTCTGCAGGTGGTGAATGGGGCGGAGCGGCATTAATGTCCGTCGAACATGCCCCAACCAATAAGCGCTCCTTCTTCGGCTCCTACCCGCAAATTGGCGTACCGCTCGGCATGATCTTGGCCACGCTGTTCATGTTCGGCCTGACCAGCTTCCTGAGCGAAGAACAATTCCTGGCCTGGGGCTGGCGTGTGCCATTCCTGTCGTCGGTCGTACTGATCCTGGTCGGCTACCTCATTCGCCGCGCCGTGGCCGAATCACCGGTATTTACCGAAATGCAGCAACGCCGCAAAGAATCCTCCGCACCGCTGGGCGAATTGATGCGCAACCACAAACGCCCCGTCGTGTTGGCCGCACTGATCTTCGCCGCTAATAACGCCGCCGGCTACCTGGTCATCGCCTTCTTCGCTTCCTACGGCGCCAACGTGTTGGGCATGCCACGCTCGGCAACCCTGGTGGCCTCGATTATCGGCGGTCTGGGCTGGTTAGCCTTCACCATGTTTGGTGGCTGGATCGGCGACAAGATTGGCAAACGCAAAACCTTCATCATCGGTTACGCCTGGATCATTATTTGGGCCATCCCGATGTGGTTCCTGATCGATACCGCTTCCCTGGCGCTGTTCACCCTGGCAATCTTTATGTTGACCGTTGGGCTGGGGCCCTCTTATGGACCACAGTCTGCACTGTATGCCGAGATGTTCCCAGCAGCTGTTCGCTACTCGGGCGTATCCATCGGCTATGCATTCGGTTCGATCATCGGTGGCGCGTTTGCCCCGATGATCTCCGAAATGATCCTCAATGCCACCGGTCAGTCGTGGATGATCGGTGTCTACATCGCGGTACTGGCTACGACCTCACTCATCGCCGTAATTCTCGTGCCAAAATCCGTCGAAGGCCGTGATCTCAGTGACGACGGCGCCGCGCTGAGCGCCGAGCAGGCAACAGCAGTTGCTGACGTTAAGGCCTAACCTGGTTATAACTACAAAGCACCTCGCTTCGGCGCCGGAAACCGTTTCATCACGGTTTCCGGCGCCGTCGGCCGTTGAACTACACCACACGAAAGGAAACACTCATGTCGACACTATTTGACGATCTGAAAACTCTCACCGCGGATTTCCAGGCACTTGAAGTGCGGCTCGACGAGGAGAAACCAGACCGGGTGGTCGCGGCAATGAACCGCCCCAACGTGCTCAATGCGATTGACCAGACCATGGTCAACGAGTTCCATACCCTGTGCCAGTGGCTGGAAGATCACCCACACATCCTGATCATCACCGGCACCGAAACCCCGCACCCCAAAGACCCAACTCGCACCCGCGGAATCTTTGCTTCGGGCGCTGACATTGCCCAGCTCCGCGAGCGCCGTCGGCACGACGCCTTGCGGGGCGTGAACTCGAAAATCTTCAACCGCATCAACGAACTGCCCATGCCAGTCATCGCAGCGATCGACGGTTTTGCCCTGGGCGGTGGCGCCGAATTGGCCTGGGCGGCAGACTTCCGAGTGGCCACCACCAAGGTGCGTTTCAGTCAGCCCGAAACCGGCCTGGGCATCTCCCCTGCCGCCGGTGCGATGTGGCGCATCAAGGAACTAGCCGGTGAGAGCATCGCCTTGGAAATACTACTCACCGGGCGGATGCTCGACGCCGAAGAAGCCCTGCAGTACCGGCTGATCAACTCAATTCATGAACCCGAAGACCTCATGGACGCCGCTCACGCCCTGGCCGACAAGATTGCCGAACAAGACCCGCTAGCAGTTCAGGTCACCAAACGGGTCTTCAAACTGCCGCGCGAAGCCCACCCGTGGGCCGATGACCTCGGCCAGGCCATCTTGTTTGAGTCAGAGGCCAAGTTCGATCGCATGCAGGCATTCCTCGACCGACGCAAGAAATAACCCAGCACGCACGTGACGTGCGTCGCAATACTCGGTGGCTGCAAAATGTTATCTACGCTATACTGGCCGCAATAACCGAACGAACGTTCAGACTGTAATAAGGAGTCTTCACCCCATGACAATCAACGCACCAGCGCAAACTGTCCTGTCGTCGTATGCACAGGGAAAGTGGCAAGCTCCTGACGCTCCAGAAAATATCGCCCAAGTACTCGATGCGAATACCGGGGAACTGATTACCCAGGTTTCCTCCGACGGCATCGACACAGCCGGCATGGTGGACTATGCCCGCACAGTTGGCCAGCGTTCGCTCGGCGAGTTGACCACCCACGAGCGCGCGCTCAAACTCAAAGAGCTGGCACAGTACCTGAACGGCCGCAAGGAGGAACTCTACAAAGTCTCCTTCCGCACCGGTGCAACCCAGCGCGACCACTACATCGATACCGACGGCGGAATTTCCACACTGTTTGTGTTCTCGTCCAAGGGTCGCCGCGAAATGCCCAACAGCAACGTCATCATCGACGGCAAAACCGAGGTCCTATCGCGCGATGGCTCATTCTTGGGCACCCACATCTACCAGCGCATCCCCGGCGTTGCCGTACAGATCAACGCGTTCAACTTCCCGGTCTGGGGTTTCTTAGAGAAATTCTCCCCATCGTTTATTGCCGGGGTCCCCACCATTGTGAAACCAGCGACGTCGACCGGGTACGTTACCGAGGCCGTGGTGCGTATGATGCTGGAATCGGGCATTCTGCCGGAGGGTTCCCTGCAGCTGCTGTCGGGTTCGGCGCGTGATCTGCTGGATCATCTGGACTACCGCGACCATGTGGCCTTCACCGGTTCCCTGTCCACCGCCAACACCTTGCGCAGTCACGACAGCGTCCTGAACGGCGGAGTGCGTTTCACCGCAGAAGCCGACTCCCTGAACGCCGCAATCCTGGGCCCGGATGCCACCGAAGGCACCGAAGAATTCGACGCATTCGTCAAGGCTGTATTCGTTGAGATGACCACCAAGACCGGGCAGAAATGTACCGCGATCCGCCGCGTCATCGTCCCAGAGTCCATCAAGGAACCCTTCATCACCGCGCTATCCACACGCCTGACCGATAAGGTCTCCGTGGGCGCCTCGGATGCCGAGGGCTCCACCATGGGCCCACTGGCCTCCAAGGAACAGCAGCAAGACGTTGCCAAAGCCACACGTCAATTGATCGACGCCGGCGGCAAACTTCGCCTGGGTGGTCCAGATCAGATCGACCAATACGATGCTTCTGGCGCATTCTTCCCGGCCACGATCTTGGAATTCGACGACGCCGATACCCACGCCGTCCACAATGTTGAGGCCTTCGGCCCGGTCACCTCGGTCATCGGCTACGACGGCACCCCGGCGGAAGCAGTGCGCCTAGCCGCACTGGGTGGCGGTTCCCTGGTGGCAACCGTAGCTTCTGACGACGAGGCCTACGTTGCCGAAACCACCCTGGGCATCTCGGCTCACCACGGCCGACTGCACGTGCTGAACCGTGACACCGCCAAGACCTCAACCGGCCATGGTTCACCCATGCCGCACCTGGTCCACGGTGGTCCGGGCCGCGCAGGTGGTGGCGAAGAGCTCGGTGGCGTGCGCGCCGTCAAACATTACATGCAGCGCTCCTCGCTGCAGGGGTCCCCCGATATGCTCACCGCCATCACCGGTGTGTGGCACCAGGGCGCCAAAGCTAATACTGTGACCCGTCAGATGGTCGACGACGGCGCCGGCGAACACCCATTCCGCAAGTCGCTAGAAACCCTGCGCATCGGCGATCAGTTCGCCTCCGAACTGCGCACCGTGACCCTAGACGACATTCTAGATTTCGCCGAAGAAACCGGCGACAAATTCTATGCGCACACTGACGAAGAAGCCGCCATGGCCAACCCGTTCTTCCCGCGTCGTGTCGCACACGGTTACCTATTGGTCTCCTGGGCCGCCGGACTGTTTGTTGACGCCGCACCAGGGCCGGTCCTGGCGAACTACGGCCTGGAGAACCTGTCGTTCATCACCCCGGTTACCTACGACGACGCCATTCGCGTCACTCTGACCGCAAAACAGATCACTCCTCGCGTAACCGACGAATACGGTGAGGTCCGCTGGGATGCTGTACTGCATAATCAGAACGACGAGATCGTGGCAACCTACGACGTCCTGACCCTGGTCACTAAGACCTGGCCGGAGCAGTACGCGAAGTAACTACGCTTCCATCTCACACCTTCCACTCGGGGCCGGGATGATTCCACACGGAGTCATCCCGGCCCCGGACCTTTAAGCTGCGAAAATATCAGTGCCCAGCTCACGTAGCTGGGCCTCTTCGATGTTACCTGTTCGGACGCACCCGGTTTTGACGCAGTGGACTTAGCGTCCAAGGCTCGTCTCAACTGGTACTTCGAATCGGTAGAACACTGGTGCTCCATGACTCAAACCGATAAAGACGGGTCTACCCCCGGTGTCCATCCTCGGTTCCACACTTCGCTCGTCACTTCTGTTTCCAGCTCGCCGTGTCGTTTACCTCGCTGGTAGAGCGCCAGAATGCGATCCGCTTCGATTTGATTCGTTGCTTCAATTTCTATCGCGATATTTTGCATAGTCCAATACTAGGCAACCGGCATATCGCCGTGTACGTCGCAGCGTGTTCCGTCGTTGCAAAGTGTAGGGAGAGCGCGTGACTGCGCAAAGTACTATCGTGAGAACAAGAGTGACTGAGGAGCTCCGGGACAGTTTGGGCAAGTCAGCTTACCCCGAGTCAGAGACTCCGGCGGATAGGAGAGTTGTGATCAGCAACCCACAGGTGCAATGGAGCACAGCAGTGCACGAAGCCGACTGGATTGCCGCCCGTTTGGCACCGTTTGACCAGGGCACAGTACGTTCCGTCATCCCGGAGGGCTTTGAAGCTTATACTCGACTGCTCCACCCCGTTCAAAAAGGTGAAGATCCCGTCAGATGGTCACAGGTCGCCGCGTGGAGTCAGACGCCCGTTACCAACGACGTACAGTTCCATGACATCGCACTGCCACCCCACCGCCCAGCAGCTCCGGTTCCATGGGATAGTTCTGGGCCGGCCGAAGGCACACTGGATGCCTCGGAAGCTGCGCACTTGGTGTCCGTCCTCCGGAATCACACCACGACTCCCGAACATTGTTGGTTCGCACTGTGGAATGGGTACGGCTGGGACGGCGCCGCCCGCTTCGAACTCATCGGCGAAGGGGAACCAGCACACCAGTTGGAGCCACCCATTGACCCGGTGCCCTCCGAAGTGCGCGATGGACCCCTGGTCGAGCTGCCGGAACGCACCTACCTGCTCTTCACCGGCCCAGTCGAGGCTGCGTTGTCCTTTATTCAGGAGTATCAGCAGACGCCAAATCTGTGGTGGCCGGCAGACCGCAGCTGGTGTGTCGCTTCCGAAATAGACCTTGCCTGGACCTATCTGTCGGGGTCGGCTTCACTCGTGGACCAGGTGCTCGCTGATCCTGCGCTTGAAGCGCTGCCTGCTAAGCCCCAGGATCGGGCGACCCTTCGTTTCACCGGTTGGCTAGATGACGCCGTGAAAGCAGCAGCCACCGAGCTTTTAGAACTCGGCCACACTCAGATTCGCACCGCGCATCGGACGCTGCATGCATCCTTGCAGCGTCCGAGACTATGGCGAAACGGCCAGCTAGGTATCACTTCACACACCGACGGGGGCAGCAGTACAGCTGGTAGCCAGGTCCTTTTCTGGAAGTCGGGCAGGGCAACTCATCAGGAGCTGTGGCGGAATCTCTCGCTAGCTGTCGCTGAGCTTGCGACCCTCTAACCGCGTGCATGCGGTACGAGCGTAGGCACGACGAACTATTCCTCGGCGGTCAGTACCAGCGGCGGGGTGGAGGTAGCAATGAATTGCGTGAAGTATTGTCTGGCCAGCCGAGCAAACTCAGCCGCCCGCGGGTGTGGTGTCTGTTGACTCCAGGCCAGCAAGACTTCTACGGCGGGTGCGTCATCAATGGGCAGGTAGTTGACGTCGCTGCTGCGATGGCTATGAAGCGTGGCTGCAGCGGTAATACCAACGGCCTCCCCCATGGCGATATGGGTCAACCATTCCTCGGTATTGGCCACAGTCACCGTTCGTGGAGCCGGATCGACAAAGGACCACAACTGGGTTGTAACGGTGGGAGCCGTGGCACACATCGCCACGACGTCGTGACTAAAATCTGCCAGTTGCACGGTTGCGTACTGTGCGCGCGGATCATTGGCGGGGATAACTGCAACCAGTTCTTCGGTGAACAGTGTCTGGGTAGTTATACCGTCCAGTAGCGTATCGGTCGGTGGTGACCGTCGGATCAGGGCCACATCAATATCGCCATTGAGCAGTGCTTGCAGCGGATCATCAGGCCGAGACATGTACACACTGTGACCATGGTGATCTTTCCACTGCGTCAACAGTGGCACCGTATGTTTGCCGAAGCCAGCCCAGGCCCATCCGAGCCGCAAGGGCGTATCAGCCGGTGATCCAAGCGCCTGGATTGCCGCATCCAATTGCTGCAGCATTGTCTGTGCGGTTTCGGCAAATTGTGCCCCGGCAGCCGTGAGGCCCATATGCCTGGTAGTGCGTTGCACCAACTGTGCGCCGGTGAGCTCTTCGAGCTGTGCAATCGTGCGCGACAAGGTGGGTTGCGTGGTGCCCAGCATAGCTGCTGCAGTCGTGTAGGTGTCCGCCTGACTCAGCGCTACCAGCGCTCGAAGGTGCCGAATTTCTACAGTCATACGCCCAGTGTATAACAGGATATTCAGTGACGTATTTCACTTAGTGCTTGGAATAAGTTTCACTAAGGAGCATGAAGATATTAAGTATTGGAGCACATGGAACAGCTGGCCGCGCGATTACCGAGCATTTGGCATCGCGAGGCCACGATATGATCACCGTCGGAAGAACACGCGGCGATATCCAAGCCGATGTTTCCGACCTCAACCAGCTGCAAGACATGTGGCAGCAAGCTGGCACCGTAGACGCTGTGGTCTATGCAGCCGGGGAGGTCCGCTACGCCGAATTCCAGGCCTTAAGCTCCGCGGATTTTGAGTCCGCTTGGCAGCAAAAGGCACTGGCACAAATCAACCTGGTGCGCACCGGGCTTGACCACATCGCACCGAGGGGATCATTTACTTTGATGAGTGGCATCCCATCACGCGACCCAGTGGTTTCAGGTGTCGCCGCAGCCACCGTCAATGGCGCCGTCGATGCGTTCGTCAGAGCAGCAGCCATTGAGATGGCACCGATTCGGATCAACGCGGTCAGTCCATCGGTCTTTACCGAAAGCTTGGATACCTTCGGAGATTTCTTCCCAGGGTTTATTCCGGTAGATCTGGCCGATGTGGCTCGCGGTTTCCAAAAAAGTGTCGAAGGCGCCGCCACGGGACAAACCATTCTGCCATGAACCACATCTCGAAGCCTGCGATCGCTGCCTATATCGCGCTAGGAGTGGTGTGGGGTACGGCCTTCATGTTCATGCAGATGGCCGAACCTTACATCACCGCCGGGCAAACGACCTTGGTGCGCCTGGTTTTCGGCATCATTCCGGTGCTGATCTTCGGCCTGGTCACCAAGGCCATCCGCGCCGAACATGTACGCTATCTCCACCATTTCGCGGTTCAAGGTGTTCTTGCTGCTGGGTTCTACTATTACGCGTATGCAGCAGGCACCTACCGTTTGGAAAGTTCAGTCGCCGGGGTATTATCGGGATCGATTCCGATCTTTGCCTCTATCGCTGCTCTACTGGTCTTTCGCACGGAACGCTTCACAGCACGAAAGCTCACCGGTGTAGTAGTGGGTGCCGCCGGTGTGGTCATGTTAGCCCAACCCTGGTCAGCCACCGAGATTGATTTAACTGGTGTGCTGTGGATGCTGCTGGGTTCGGCAAGCCTGGGACTGTCCTTTGGCTATGCTCGCCGGTTTATCACCCCATTGGGTATACCGGCTGCGGCAACGGCCACCTATCAAATGGTCCTGGCTGCAGCAGGACTGGCAATATTCATTGACCTTGAGGGGATTACCGCGATTGCCGAACATCCGGGTGTACTGCTCAGTGTTGGCCTTGGCCTTGGCATGTTGGGGACCGGCTTTGCCTTCGTGTTCTATTATGTAGCTGTCAACGGCCTTGGCTCGCTCACCGCGTCTACGGCAACCTACATTGCACCCGTTGTCGCGCTGGTCATCGGTGTCGGGCTGCTCAGTGAACCCATCACTCCCATCACAATCATTGCCACGGTATTGATCCTGGCCGGTGCCGTGGTATTACAGCTACCCGACAGGAAGCCGGCTGAATTAGCCGCCAGATGAACTGTCACCGGCCGAGAAATCGCCCGATAGTCAGCCACCGTGATATGTGGCTGTCCCGCGAGCATTACTTCACCAAAACGCGCAGGTATCTGCGCGAGACCATCCAAGAGCGTCCCTGGCCGAGCAGCCAGTTGAAGGATCACGCTGCTAGTGCGCATTCATTTGATTGGAGTGGTCTTTTGTCCAGAGCCCGGCTCGGTTACCTATCGCTGTAACCCTGCTCAAATTCCTGCCATCAGTCACTGCCGTTGCCAACCGAACTGCAAAAGTAGTTAGCGGGAGTTAATAGTGACAAGGGGCCTGAATTTTACAGCACTCATCTCTCGACTTAGTCGGCGTGCAGAAAGATACACCGGCTCAGGTGCTTTCTTCCAAGGTGATGGCGAGCTATGCGTATTGTTTCTGTCGGTGTGACTCGCATCTTTCGTCGCGACTTTTCGCAATTTTATGCGGTCGTGTCGTTTGCTGAGCTGGTGAGGTTCTGTGCTGCTCGGTTTGCGTGCTTAAAGCCGACAAGAAGCAGCCACAGGTATGCAACATAGCTGAGGCATACTGTAACGCCCCAGAGTGCAGTGCCTGGGTTGGTTTCGGTAAAGGGTAAAACACCTAAGGAAACCAATGACCCAACGAGTAGCAAAACAGATCCCTGCTTTACTTTCGGACAAGCAGCTCTATGTCCGGCATTCCATGCGGCATCGGATTTCATCGTCGTAGAGGAACGCATACCTACCGCCGCGTTTCTCCCGAGACGCTGCATACGCGTGGGGTTGGCTTGCCACAGCGTATAGATCGAGACGCCTACAGATAAGGCGGTCACCAAGAATGCGATGGCCAGCACCTCCTCCACTAGTTCAGTTTGGGTTCTTCACAGGTGCTGATGCATTTCGGGATTGTTGTCGTCGGGCAAAAATCCATCGGGCAGCCCCGGCTGCTGTGCTGCCCGTCAGTAGCGCAAAGAATGTTCGCCACGAGTCGCTGGGCCAGCCGAAAAAGATCAGTACGACGACGGTCAGCACGCTGGTAACGCAGAATACAGCAGTGGGCACTGATATAGACAGGGCCATGCTTCGCCAATCATCGGCGCGGATTAACTCAGCGAAGAAACCCATAGACCAATTTCCTACACACTTACCTGCTCGGGGCATTAACTACGATACCTGCTTGTGGCTGACGCGGATCACATGTGACTGTTAACTTCGTTTGGCGGTTTTTCGCAGGTTCGATTGGCGGTGTCCGATGCCGATAACCAAAGTGGAGCGGGCGGCTCGTCGACGTCGTCGGTGATGGTGTTCAGTTCGTTGATTTTCATGAGGCGTTCCATTTGGGTGAACAGCCGGTCCACGAGCCGGAAGTTGCCATGGGTGATCCGGGCAATCGCGGTCAGGGCTTGGGCGTCGGTGAAGTCCTCGGGGCCGAGTTTGCGCCATCGGCGTTCTAGGACAAAGCGCAGTTCTCGACTGCAAAACCCCTAAAACGCTGACACGAGTTTGCAGACGACCTCTGAAAATGACAGGGGTCGCGTCCCCCTATGACTCTGCCATCATCGACTCGCTTGTTATGTGATGGCAGCTCTACAGGACTGTGGTTTGTCGAAGACAGCCTCGGGTGGGAGCGAGCAGACAGCATGGAGCTGGACGTGCCGGAGGGTGTGTCTGTGTTCGAGATCGAAGATGCTGCAGACTGGGCAGCACTGTACGCGCGGTTTCTCCTGGATGTCACCGCGCAAAAGCGCCACGATTAGTATCGCACGACCGGACGGACAGGCCGTTGGGTGCAGGTCGCAGAGCATTATGATGCAGTTCATCTTCAGGTGAGCGCATACCTGGCCGCAGCATGTGTCGCGATTTCCGTCAATGACAGGCCCCAGCTTCTGCCAGCGTGATCGTCGGCTGGGACCGATGAGACCTATTGGTTCTCCTCGGATATCGCCTACGACCAGAAGTCCACCCGATGGATGTTGGAAGACGAGGGTACCGACATGATGCGAAAACCAGACTTGACTGACACTCAACAGCTCGGCGCTCACGATCTGTGAAGCACCCTCAGGTTTCGCGCTCACCTTGAGGTGAGACACCCCGGGCTCCTGAAACTCCCGTTACATTCCTATTTTGAACCACACGACACTCATTAATCACGGGTACTGATGCTCTGATCTCTTGTCATACCTGCAATATTCTTTGCTGCGTTATGGATAAAACATAGCGTGAACAAGAGTGCTGCCAACAGCACGTGGAGCAACGTTCCTGTAGCCGGAATCAGACCGACACCGATACTGCCGTCTTCACTGATAAGCACCATGACCTCGCCGAGCACTGTCGCGAGGGACGCAGCGAATACCACCATCAGCGCGATGCGCCTGAGCCACGTCATCGTCACGACTGTAGTCAAGACCCAGACACTCACGAAGAGCGCCGTGATGGAAAGACTGATCACGCAGATGCTCAATACCGGCGGCAGCGTGTTAGCAAATAATCCCAGGAAGTCCCAAGCCAGGACAGACACACTGAAGTTTAACAAACTAGCCAGGCCCAGGTAGAGCACACTTCGACGGCGGATGCTCATAATCTATTTTCCGTTCCATCGTGACGTAGTGTAAGCTACCGCTGCATAATAACCCCCGCTTGCAGCGAAGCACGACGCTTTACTTCCTGCCTGCTTGAGCGTATAGAAACCATTGCGACAATTCTGTTGAAGATTCGCTCTGAACTGCAAGTCACCCTGACGCCGCTGGGTCTTCTTCGTCGAGAGTGAGATCTTTTTCTTGGCGATGTTAGCAATCATCATATCGTGGCGTGCACATGGTCCGCGGAAATCAGCGATTCCTCGTGTCGTCCCCCAGTAGTTCACTGCTGGCGAGGTGCAATAATCGTGTCGAGCCTTGGGTTTACAGGTATTGGGGCAGTAGCGATAATTACTCGGAATAGTCACCTTACGGGGCCGACTAGTCGATGCTGGCACGACAGTAATACTTGCTTTAGGCAGAGTCTGAACAGGGGTGCCCGGGATGATGTAGGCGACTGCACTGACCGCTGGTTGAGCCTCGGGAAGCTGGAGGGCATCTTTATCCTCGGTATAACTCTTGGCTTCGGCTTCTTCGTTGAGCTGGAGTTCTTCTGCATCCAGCTCCTCCTGAGACAGGCCCGGCCCTTGGTCCTCTGAAATCATCCAGGCCAATGTTTCTTCTGCAGTATCCAGCAGTTCGGGTGACTGTGATTCAGCGAGGTAGATTGTAAAGACCAAGGGAAAAGCGAGGTCGCCATTGATCGGGGAGGTGAGAAATATTTCCTCGAGATCAGCGCTGATCTCGACGGGAATAAACTCCCCATTGCTGTCGATCACTGTGGAAGACAAATCAACTGGCCCAGTCGAGCATGCCAAAGACGCTTCCTTTATGGACGGACTACAGTCATTCGGGACGGGGAAGACGGCAGTGGCTTCATCAACAAGGCCGTTCTCGCCCGGCAAGGGCCCCTCAAGTATGCGTGGTTCGTACACCGTCAACATTGGCAGTTCCGGATCAGCATCGAGTACTTCGATGATTTCACCGACCTCTGCAGCTTCGATGTCAGGATCAACTCCGTCATTCTCAAGCAAAATCTCTTCGGTAGCCTCTGGGCGTGACTCTTCTGATGAATCGACTACTGCACCTTGTAGCGTCTGCACCCCCATCGGTTGCAAAGCCGAATATCAAAACCGCAGTGGTGATGGCCAGTAAGCTTGCAGGAAGTGAGCTCATAGTTCTTTACTCTTTTCAATATGAAGGAAGAGGATAAATGATGACTATTGTGCATCTCTGGGAAATAATATGCTTGTATTCGGTTTTTGTATAGTTCGAATCGTTCTGTATTTCGTTCTGCCCGTATTTGAGAGGATGGCAGTCGTTTAAGATCTGACTATTTGGCGGTATTTCGCAGCGTCCTTTACGGTTTCAAATGCCGAGGACCAGTGTTGATCGTGCCGCGTCCACGACGACGTGGCGGTAGATGGTCCGTCGCCACATCGAGGATGAGGAACCGTTCACCCATATCGTCAAAGACACAAGCACCTCCTTGCACGGGGCGGCTCACTTGGTGCTCTTCGGGGTTTACGGGATCACCGTGTTCTAGTAGCACCCCGGTGGATCACTGTGTGACTGTTAACTTCGTTTGGCGGTGTCCCCCGCGATTTTGTACGAATACTGCGCACCATTTGGATGAGAGATGTTCGATGTATACCTGAGAAATCGGTAGGCGGCGGTGTGCTATTCAGGTCTGGTTGCGGTTCAAGGTGTTGTACACCGTTTGGCGAGAGACCTGGAACTGTCGAGCGATCTCGGTTTTACTCGTGCCTTGTTCCAGCAAGATATGAATCTGTTCCAGATCGGTTTCGTTTAGCTTGGGCTGTTGGGTGTATTTGCCCTTGGCTTTGGCGAGGGCGATGCTTTCGACTTGTCGTTCTTTGATTTTGGCGCGTTCCAAGTCCGCGATGACCGCCAGGAATTGCAAGAGCAGTTGCTGGGTGGGTTGGGTGTCGTCGCGCGAAATAGTGAAGCCTTCGGAGAGCAGTTTGACGGTGGCACCTTTGCGCGTCAGCTCGTCCAGAATTCGGTACAGATCTAAGGTGTCGTGGCCTAAGCGATCCATCGACGGCACCATCACCACATCCCCATGGCGCACATATTGTATGACGTTGTGGAGCCCCGCTCGGGCTTCGCGCGACTTCCCGCTACCAGTGTCCTGAAAAATCTTCTGACACGTCCTCAGCTGCTCAAGCTGTGGTGCTGGATCTTGATCCACTGTGTTTATTCGAAGATAGCCGACGATTTGTCCAACCACTTTCACAGCCTTCCTAGAGAAGATGTCAATGTACGATACGCCAGTTGGTGACCGATCCTTTCGTTTGGCGCTGTTCGCAAGTTTCGATGGTGGTGTCAGATGCCGATGACCAGGGTGGAGCGGGCGGCCTCGACGACGTCGTCGGTGATGGTGTGCAGTTCGTTGATTTTCATGATGCGTTCCATCTGGGTGAACAACCGGTCTACAAGCCGGAAGTTACCGTGAGTGATCCGGGCAATAGCGGCCAGGGCTTGGGCGTCGGTGAAATCGTCGGGGTCGAGGCTGTGGCCAAGTTTGCGCCATCGCCGTGTGAGGACAAAGCGCAGTTCGTCCTCGGCTAGCGGGCGGTATTCGTGGGCGAAGCCTACCCGGCTGTAGAGCTGCGGGTAGCGGCTGAATTGTTTTTCGATCCCGGGCATACCGATCAGGATCAGGCCCATGTTGGTGCGATCGTGTTGGTCGCGCAGATATTCCAACGCGTTGGGGCTGAGACGTTCGGATTCATCCACGATGAGCAGTTCAATGTTTTTGAGTCGCATTCCGGGTGGTCCGGTGAGCTTGCCCAGGGTCTCGAAATGCTGATCAATACAAATCGAGACCCGGGCGGTCAGCTCGGCGAGGTCTTGTTGGAATTGTCTGGGAGTTGTGAGCACGCCGGGGGTGAAAAACACGGTGCGTTTTCTAGCCAGTGCGGCATAGACCTGGAAATCTGAGCCCTCGCGTGGGCCCCATTCTTCCAGCAGGGTTTGGGCTTTGTGCCAGTTAGCATAGCGCTTGGCAGATAGGGTCTTGCCAACACCGGCTTGGCCGTAGCAGATGCCAATAGTGTGGTGCCTGCGCACGGCATCGGCGAACTCGACGAATCGACGGTGCTCTTTGGTCGCTACAAATCGTTGCTGGGCCACTAGTCATCCTCAAAGTAGGTGCGCAGTTTTGGTTTCTTGGGCGGTTTGGCAACAGGTTTCGCCAGGGTTGCGGCAGCAAGGCTGCGTTGGTCGGCCACCACGGCAATGCGCTGGTTGATTTGACCGCGCAGTTCGCGTCGGCGTGCAGCCCGGGCTGTTTGAATCTCTTTGAGACTCACCGTGGCGGCCGCATGGCCAGGATCAACGGCTTTGCACAGGAACTGGTCATTGTAAAAGACCCAGATCTCGGAGATATCCCGCGGGTCATAGCGAATCACCACGGGTTCTTTCACATAGGCTGCCAGCAGCGGGGAGACGTAGCGCAATCCCTGGAAGTGAATCCCATCGCGGCGCACAATGCGGTGTTTGGCCACGCGAAGCAAAAGTAAATTCAGCTCGTCGACTGACTCGGGCAGACGCGGAAGCCATCCGTCCCCGAGCCACGCCTGCTGCGGAGTTTCGCCAAGCTCTGGGTGTGGGCGGTCATGGTAGTTATCAGCGATGAAGTCCCCGATGGCGACATCCAGGTCAGCCAGCGTCAGGACCGGGTCTGGTTGACGCTGCCCATCGGTGAGATACCCCGGAAGCTCGGCGAGCAATTCGGTGTTGAGGGTGCCGAAGAAGCGTTCGATTTTGCCTCGGCCTTGTGGTCTGGCGATCGTGGAGTAGATGATTTCGAAATGCAGATCCCGGGCGGTTTGGGCTAGACGCCCACTGGTAAAGTCCGGGCCGTGATCCACATAGAGCACCTCAGGGATCCCACACATCGGCCAGTTAGGGTGGTATTTTGGCCAGATGCCCTGGCGCAGGGCTAGCGCTGTGTTTAGTGCGGACGGCGCGCCAAGAAACACCATGTACCCGCAGACTGCCCGGGAGTGGTCATCCAAGATCACAGTCAACCAGGGCCGGACGGGCTGGAAATTCGTATCCAGGATGACAATGTCGAGTTGGGTGTGGTCGGCCTGCCAGGTGGCGTTGGGACGTTCGGCTCGGTGTCGCCATACCAGCTCAAACTGATCCCGATAAGCCACCGGCCCGTGGTGGGCGAGCATGACCATCCCCGGATCCAGTGCCCGAATAATAGACCGAACCGTGGTGTATGACACTGCTGGCCAGCCCTGCTGGGCGGCTTTCATCTGGGCTGTGCGAGCAATAGCGGCGATGGACCGTCGTGGCTTACTCAAAGCCAGACCCTCGATCAATCGTTGGAGCTCTGGGTGGGTGCGACGGCCACGCTTCATCGGCTCTGCCGGGGCCAGCCCGGCCAAGCCGTTCCGCCGGTAGGCGGCGTGCCACCGTTGCACAGTGCGTAAGGAAACCCCGGCGTCTTTGGCGATCTGAGTTAAGGGTTGGCCATCTTCAACATGGCGACGAATCACATCCCAGCGTGTGGCAGCAGTGTTCGTGCGTGCAGCGGCACCATCCGAATCAAGTGGATGTGTGCCCCCGGCCATGACTACACCGTCTTAGTGGACCCGCGGCGCGACGAGGGGGCAGCCTCCGGGTCACGACGTAACGCCCGATATATCGTGGTCCGGCTCACCCCTAAGACCTCGCCAATTTGGGCGACCGTCATATCTTGTTGGGCATACAGCTTCCGAGCCGTCGATAATTTATCAGCAGTCAACAATGGCGGCCGACCCCCAGTGCGACCCCGTGCCCGCGCCGCCGCCAGTCCGGCATTGGTACGTTCACGGATCAGGTCGCGTTCAAACTCCGCTAGCGAGGCAAAAATATGGAACACCAATCGACCGCCAGGCGAGGAGGTGTCAATATTTTCTTGCAGCGACCGAAACTCAATCCCCCGCTCTTGGAGCTCGGTGAATTGATCAATGAGATGTCGTATCGAACGACCCAGCCGATCCAGTCGCCACACCACTAGAGTGTCGCCGGGGCGTAACTGATCCATGAGCTTGTCGAGTTCGGGACGGCTCTGTAGCGAGCCGGACGCGGTGTCAGTGAAAATCCGATAACACCCGGCAGCGGTTAACGCATCAAGTTGTAAGCGTGCATCTTGGTCTCCAGTGGAGACTCGGGCGTAGCTGTCATTTTCAGAAGTCGACTGCACTTCGATGCCAGTCGTGGCGCGGGTTGTGCAGCTAGCTTCTGAAAGGTAATTGTCAGGAGGCCCCTGCACAGCCTGTCATTAGGTTCAATAGTCGCCTTCACGAAAACATCGGTCAAGCGCGCTGTCATTGTGACAGTCGTCGATTCTCAGCCGGGGGTCTCTCGCTGCAAGATTTTGTGCGTCTGGCTCTCTTCTTACAGGAGGTGGAGCATGTGTTTAAAGCTCGTCTTTCTTATCTGAAACGTGTACCGCAATACACCAGGCTACGAGGCACGTGACCAACGCAAATACGAGATATCCGGGAGTTATGTGTGACAACGTTAGGGAAATCACCAGTGGGAGCCCAGCTAATAGTGCCGTGTCTATGCCGTGGGTTAGGTATCGGATAACCGTGGTAAATAGTCGACCGGCTTGGAGTGTTTGCAGAACTGAGCCCCATTCCACAGGTGGTCGTGTCGAGGTTCGAACTGTGCTGGCCGCAAGGGCGGTTGCGGAGAATACAGCAACAATTACAGTAAGCAACCAGGAGATAGGGTTTTCTGGTCCGTGGACTGCCCATCCGGACACGACTCCTACGATGAGCCCCCAGGGCAGTAGGAAGGCGGTTGGTGCAATAGTGTGGGTTATCCAGGCTCTCTGGTGCCCTAACGGCAGCAGTCTCTGTAACCCGGGTTGGTCAGCAATTTGATCAGTAGCACTGGTTAAGCCACGCATGGCAATGACCGTGCTCAAAGATATCGTGAAAGTCAGAAGTGTGACACTTTGTCCAACTTCGCTGAGGATTACGAATACTACGACAACTATGCTTGTGAGCGTTGCTCGTCGTGCTGTTGGGTCACGCAACAAAACCCAAAAACCTGCCATGGCCCACACGTGTGCCGGATGCCGTGGACCTCCACCGCGACGTTTGGGTGTCAGTCTTTTTGTCGGATGGTCCTTGCGTCCAAGAACCGCTGTATTAACGTGGCGAGATTCCAGCAGCGTCAGCACCCCGCTCAGATGAGCACTAGATTCACCGGCGCGTATGAGGTCGGCATGCGGTATCCTCTCAATGCGAGTTAAAGTTCGCCAGGTGACGAGTCCGGCGATAACGGTGAGCACCGCTGGGATCGTAACCGATACGACCCCGCCCTGTTGAACCAATGAAAATATTCCAACCGGGGATACAAACCATAACGGTAGTAAGCCCGGGGGCAACGTGGCGCTAGCCGAAATGATGGCTTCAACAGCTAGCACAGCCAGTACCACACCAGGAATCAGCGACCACAGCTTCCGCAGTTTCAGATGCCAGCCCCACGTCTGGGCTAGAGCACTTATCGCGAACACCAATAAGACGAGCAGACCGCTGCTCAGTGCCGCAGATAGCACACCACCGAAGCCTCCGGCAAGCTGTTGCTGGGAGGCCTCAAGAGCACCCCAGGCGATGAATAGCCAACCGACAAACCCCAAGAATGTTGCAGTGACAAGCTGCCAGATCAGCCGTCGACGCAGATATGGTCCGGTGCTCACGGGAAGAGTCAACCACCAGGTGGCCTGAGCTTTATCTACGGCTACGGGGCCTAGGACCGTTGCGAACCGACCAAGCCACGAAGCCCCGACCAGACTGAAACCGGCTAACAAGCTTTCAGTCTGGATGATCGCCAAGCTGCTACGGATAGCTGGCGCTTCCACCTCAACAACGCTGCTTCCTAAGAAGTTCACGATCCCCGTGACAAAAGCCCCCAGTATAGCCATGTAGAGCAACGCGATGTAGAGATCATTGATCCGTTCCCAGCGTCTTCCAACCATCTTGTTTCGGCCAGCTTGGGCCACGTGTTGATCTGGGCGATACGGCTCTGGCACCGAGGAAGGCGTCCATCCGTTCATACGTTGGTGATCTTCTTGTAAGACTGATTTCAGTCGTTCGCGCGAGCTGGGTTTCCTGTCATACTGTGTTCGCTCCGGTCGACTGGCTGAGCCTAGTGGTTTTTGGTGATCCACTGGGCTCCTTCCTGCGGGGTAACCTCCCGGACTAATCCGTCGGCAATCACAAGGCACCGGCTTGCACTAGCCAGTAGTACATCCGCATCGTGTGTAGCAATCAGGGCGGCAGCGCCTGGTCCTCCACGTAGCTTGCCCAAACGCGTACCAAGGATCTGACGCATCCCAGTGTCGAGCCGTTGCTCGGGCTCATCTAAGACCAGCAGTTGAAAGGGTCGAATAAACGCAGCTGCCAGCAGGAGCCTTCTGCGTTGACCAGAAGACAAGTGGCGTGGTAAAGAATCAGCAGCATCGAACAGGTCAAAAAATGAGAGTTCAGCATCCACACTGGAACCGACGTTTTTCACACCATGACCAGCAGCCACCATGGTCAGATGTTCCTGAACCGTCAGGCTAGAAAAGAACGCGTCTGCATCAGTCACAGTGCTCAGCAGCCGCCGGAACGCTACAGCCTCAGGATTCGGGACCAAGGTGTTGATGCGAATCTCTCCGCTAACCGAACGTTGGTCACCTACGATTGTACGCAATAGGGTAGATTTCCCTGCGGCGTTATTGCCCACGACCGCTACAACCTCACAAGAACCCATCGCGAAATCAAACGGTCCACAGACAACAGAATCGTTGTATCCACAGGCTAAACCGTGGGCATTCAACGTAACGGTACCGACGGCACATCCCCTTCTTCTACATATCGGTTAGGCACAATAACCCTACCTTTCTATTGACCAAAACTGAGTCACGCCACCTTGGTAGCCGTACGATAGAAAAATTGTCACACTACGCCCCCTAGTTCCCGAGTTTTTGGCAGGGTGTGCTGTCGGCTTCTGAAGTGTGGTTGTTCAGTCGTCTTGTGCGCTAGCGTCGCTTTAATGCAAGGGTCTTGTTTTCAAAGCAAGGAGGCAGGGATGAACGATAAACCAGGCCGCGTTGTTTCGACGGGGCATCTGACGATGTCTGAGACAGAGTGGGAACAAGCGTTTTTGCGAGCAGAGGTGATTGGCAAGCTTGCGGAGCGCAGCCCAGTGGGAGTGATTGCTGCCGATAGAGCTGCAGTGGAGCTGGGAATTTCTCGTCGACAGGTGTACGTGTTGTTGGAGCGTTACCGACAGGGAACAGGCTTGGTCACTGATCTTGTCAGACGACGATCTGACGGGGGCAAGGATGGCAGCCGGTTGTCGGAGTCGGTGGAACAGGTGATTGGCGAGCTGGTGCGCAAGTGGTATTTAACCCACCAGAAGCGAACGGTGGCCAGTTTGCATCGCGAAATCGTACGGGACTGTACAGCGCGGGGGTTGTCAGCGCCAGCACGCAATACGGTAGCGGCCCGGATCGCCCAGATGGACCCGGTGGAGGTCGGGCGACGACGCGAAGGTGCTGACAGTGTGCGACCGTTGCAGTCTGCCGGTGGTGACGTCCCGGTGGTCGGATCAATCTTGGAACAAGTCCAGATCGATCATACGGTGATTGATCTTGTCATAGTCGACGAGCATGAACGCCAGCCGATTGGCCGACCATATCTGACGGTGGCCATTGATGTGTGTAGCCGGTGCATTCTCGGCATGGTCGTCACACTGGAGGCCCCGTCTGCGGTGTCGGTGGGACTGTGTCTGGCGCATGCGGCCATTGATAAGCGGCCATGGTTGGAACAACTGGGGGTAGAAGCCGATTGGCCTATGAGCGGCAAACCTAAAACACTGTTTGTCGACAATGCTGCCGAGTTCAAAAGTGAAGCACTCACCCGTGGCTGTCAACAGCACGGCATTGAACTGTACTACCGACCGCTGGGCCGACCACATTATGGTGGGATCGTCGAACGTATCATCGGCACAGCGATGCAACAAATCCACGAACTGCCCGGCACAACGTTTTCGAATCCGGCCGAACGGGGACAATACGACTCGGAGCAGATGGCCGCGCTGACATTGGGCGAACTGGAACAGTGGCTGACCCTGGCAGTGGCCACCTATCATGGCACGGTCCACAGCACCCTGGAACAAACCCCTGCCGGTCGATGGGCCGAAGACGTTGCTGCCACTGGTGCTCCGATGATCACCACGAACCCGACAGCGTTTTTGGTGGACTTTCTGCCCGTGCTCCGGCGGAAACTGAACCGGACCGGGTTCGTGATCGATCATGTGTGGTATTTCGCTAATGTGCTGAAACCCTGGATTGCCCGTCGTCAGCATTTGGACCGGTTTATCATCCGGCGGGACCCGCGTGACATTAGCAGGATCTGGGTCCTGGACCCTGAGGGTGTGGAATACGTGGAGGTCCCGTACCGGACGCTGTCCAATCCTGCGGTCAGTGTGTGGGAGCACCGCCAAGCACTGGCCCGACTGCGAGAACGCGGGGCTGAACAAGTCGATGAAGCCGAATTGTTTCGCATGATTAACCAGATGCAGCATATCGCGGAGACCGCGGAGAAAACGACCAAGCGTACCCGTCGTGAGGCCGAACGCCGTAGACACGCCAAGGCTGCACCGACGAAGGGAACGGACCCACCAATGCTGCAACCACCTGTTACCCCGGAGAGTACGGAGGCGGCGAGACAACCAGCAATTCGGTTTGAGGAGATTGAACAATGGTGAATGCCGGTGACTACGAGACGTTGGACTTGTCGCATCTTCATCCCAGTGCCCACCCCGTAGCACGATTATCGGTAGATGAGCGGGTTCAGCAGATTCGGGCGGATCGTTGGATCGGTTACCCCAAGGCGGTCGAGGCCGTGGCCCGGTTGGAGACCTTGTTGGGGTGGCCGAAAAAACAACGAATGCCGAACCTGTTGTTGGTTGGGCCGACAAATAATGGGAAATCGATGATCATCGAACGCTTCTGTCGCGATCACCAGCCGATTACCGAACCGGACCGAGAGCACATCCCGGTGGTGTCGGTACAGATGCCCTCGGAACCTTCTCCTTTGCGGTTTTATACCGCGATCCTAGCCGCACTGGGGGCGCCAATGCGTCCCCGGCCTCGGGTGATCGAGCTAGAACAACTGGCCTTGTCGTTGTTGCGAGAGGTCGGTGCCCGGATGTTGATCATTGATGAGTTGCACAATGTGCTGGCCGGACGCAACGATGTACGTCGAGAATTTCTGAACCTGCTGCGGTTTTTAGGCAATGAGCTGCGCATCCCGCTGGTCGGGGTCGGCACCCGAGAAGCCTACCTGGCGGTTCGATCTGATGACCAGTTAGAGAACCGGTTCGAGCCCTTTGTGTTGCCATTATGGGAAGTAAACGATGCCACACGGTCACTGCTGGCCAGTTTCGCCGCAGCGTTTCCACTACATCAACCATCGGTGATCGATACTGACGATATGGCCCGCTACCTGCTGGCGCGCAGTGAAGGCACCATCGGTGAGCTAGCACGACTACTGACCGCAGCTGCGGTGGCTGCTGTGGAAAGCGGTATCGAGGCCATCGACCACCGGACGCTGACCATGGCTGACTACACCGGCCCGACCGAACGCCGACGGTTGTTCGAACGCGAGCTACTGTGACCCATCGGTGGCCACTGCATCCTGCAGCCACACCGGGTGAAGCGCTGTCTTCGTGGCTGATTCGGATCGCTGCCCGGTACGGGATCAGCATCGAGGTACTGGCCCTCGATATCGGCTACAGTCTTGATCGCGAAATGGACTTGGACCTGGCTCCACCGGCGGGGTTTGTCGAGCGGCTGGCCACACGGACCGGGGTCCACGTCGACACGATTCGAGCCATGAGCCTCGATGGTTTCGTCCCCTGGCTGTTAGATGGCCTTGAGCCTGACCCGGAAGCGTTCACCACTTATACCCGGCAGTTGTCCATCTTGCTGCCCGGCGGTCAACGCGCTAACCGAGAGGTGGGTCCATGGCGGCCATGGATACCGGCGAAGCCGCACCCGCAACAGCGAACCTGTCCGACTTGCATGGTGGAGTCTTCACCGCCGTATTTGTATCAATTGATGTGGTCGCTACCGCTAATGCTCACCTGTCCTGTTCACCGGTGCCTGTTGGAAACCCACGAAGGAACGCGCTGGTACCACTTTAAGTGGCAGAACCAATCCCTTGCGCCACGCCCCGCAAACCCGGCGATCAGAGCCATGGATGCGCGCACGTGGCAGGCGCTCACCGCCGGGCACGTAGATTTACCCCGCCGCCGCGTCCATGCCGGTATGTGGTTTCGGCTGTTACGAACCCTGCTCGACGAGCTCGGTGCGACTTTGACCGAGTCTGGTGCCGCTCATCGACTCACCCGCCAAGTGTGGGACCGAATCGGCCAGCCGGTCAGAGGCGGACAAGTCAGCTGGTATCCCTACGAGAAGCTCTCCTTAGCAGTCCAGCAGCGCATGCTTGAAGCGGCAGCGACAGCCATCCAGATGCTTGAGCATGAGATGCTGACCGGTCGAGGAAATCAGGCACCATTGTTTCTGCCCGAGCCAGACCGCTCGGTTGACCCCGGTTGCCCAGCACAAAAAGCTGCTGCGCCGAACCCCTGGAAAAAACTTGATGACATGCTCAAGGAGTCCATCGACGAAGCCAAACACGACGCAGACGCCGCGCAACAGCTGTTCAACATCCTGACAATGTATCGCCGCGACGATGAGACCGTGGTGCACCGCGTTCGCACCGATCTGGAAAAACTTGGCATCCCAGCAGAATTTTTGTCACATTAGCTGCCGACGACCCTGTTTGCATGACGTAGAATACGTAACGGGTTAAGTGACAGTTTTCGCTGAGCATGCACTGTGCTGTCGGATTGTCACATAAACGATCGAATACATGACAGGAGAAACCCAAGGTGCTGATCGGGTACGCGCGAGTCTCCAAGGCCGACGGGTCCCAAACCACGGACCTACAACGGGACGCACTGCTTGCTGCCGGTGTTGATCCGGAGCAGATTTACGAAGATCAGGCGTCGGGCAAGCAAGATGATCGGCCACAGCTGGCAGCCTGTCTGAAAGCTGTGAGGACTGGGGACACACTGATCGTGTGGAAGCTGGACCGGCTCGGGCGGGATTTGCGGCATCTGGTCAATGTTGTCCATGACTTGACCGACCGTGGAGTGGGCCTGAAGGTGCTCACCGGCCAAGGGGCGGCCATTGACACCACAACCGCTTCCGGCAAACTGGTGTTCGGGATCTTCGCTGCGTTGGCTGAGTTTGAACGCGAACTGATTTCTGAACGCACCAAGGCCGGACTCGCGTCAGCGCGAGCACGCGGTCGCAAAGGCGGGCGACCCTACAAAATGACCCCAGCCAAACTCCGGCTCGCCATGGCCTCCATGGGCCAGCCTGGCACCAAGGTCGGTGAGTTATGCAAAGAACTTGGCATCACTCGCCAAACCCTCTACCGTCACGTATCCCCGACAGGAGAACTCCGCGAAGCCGGGCGCAAGCTCCTGGCCGCCAAGTAGTGTGACTGTTAACTTCATTTGGCGGTTTTTTGCAGGTTCGTTTGGCGGTCTTCGTCGTGTCGCTTGCCGGTCCGAGAGAATGGGAATGACTGGCCTGAAGCATGTTAGCCACTCAGGATATTCCGTGGTGTGGCCGTTGCTTACAGTCCGAAGGCTCCGCCGCTGACGAGGATGACGATACCTAGGCCGATGAGGACGGCCGGAAAGAGAATATGTTCCCACCGTTCCAGGGCTTCTGCAATGGGTTTTCTGGA
>NZ_LXEY01000008.1 GCF_001657475.1 Enteractinococcus helveticum | reverse complement strand
CACAAATAAGCCCATGCACTCATCATAAACCGCCCAATTAGTGACCCAAAACGCAAACTCAAAACCCGCTGACTAGGCACGACACCTAACCCAACCGGAAAATCAGCACTCACTTGTGCAAGTCAGGACACCACAGTCGGTGAAGTATGCCGTATGTGTGTCGGGGTTGATGCTGGTAGAAACTTCCACAAATTCAGGCTTTGCAGCAGAGCGACCATAACCGTGAGCCATGCTGCTTGGCAATGTCACCATGTTGTCCCAGGCCAGATACATCGAGGCTTCGACAACATCTCCTGTGGGCACGTCGCCGCCTGCGCCGGACGGTTCACAGTCTGAGGTGTAGTCGCCATCAGAGGCAGCAATAATGCGTTCGATATACGGCTTAGTTTCACTCCGAAAGCCGCCCACAGTCAGCATCACATCAAGGTCGAAGTTGTATTTTTGCACGTTTCCTTGGCCAGCGTTATACCCAGCTAGCACTAGGCGTAACAGGTGTTCTTCATCGTCGGCGTGAGGCTCCATAAAATCTCGCAGATATTTCATGTACCGACCCTGTGCGGCAATCGAGTCGTGTGCATCCCATGGGTCGCCGCCGTCACCAAAGGATTCCCAGGTGCCAGGCATGAATTGTGCTGCGCCCATCGCACCGACAGGTGACCGTGCATTGGGATTCCAATTTGACTCAGCTTGGATTTGGGCACCGATGACGTTTGCGCTAAACCCAGACTCAGCTGCCGCGTCTTCGACAGAGCTCACATATTCATCAGGAATGTTGACGGTGCCAGTTGCACCAGAGCTGTCACCGTCGGCACCTGACGGGACACAGACCGCTCCCCCAGCGGGTTCGGTTCCGCCAACCTTCCAGTCGCGCGCTCGGGTGACAATCGAATCAGCCTTGCTGCCAGCATCGACAATGGGCAATGCTTCAACCGTCTCGACCCAGGTGTCAAAAGTATCGTTTCGCAGCTGGTCTTGACCACTGATTGGGTCCCTGCCCCCGGGAGTGACGGCCAGTGTGTACCCGGCAGCTAAATCTGATGTCGCATCTGACCCAAAGGCGTCGCGTTGTTCTCGGGCTATGGCATATGACAGCCACCGAGCCTCGTCTTCGATGTCTAAGTCGTCTGGTTCCTGAGCTCCAGGGATGTCTTCGACCAACTCATCAATGGCATCATCGGTGAGTCCAAACCAACCATCATCTGGCCTGCCATCGTCGTCAGCACCGGGGTCTTCTTCTCGCAGTGCGGAGTTCAAGATGTAAAAGTCTGCCCCGGTGGTGTCGGCAATGTGCTGAAGTCTGCGTTCTAATGACCCATGTCCAGTAAAGGATTCCGCGGCACTTTCAGATGCTTCCTGACCTGCATCAGATCGGGAGAATGATTCTTGAGCAGTGTCGGTATCTCCGGTCAGTCCAAAGAGCAACAAGGATGCTAAGCCGCCGATAAACAGTGCCGGAATGATCGTTACTGCGGCGACAGCCACCCAAAAGGATTTTGATTTAACCACACCTTTGGCTGCTCCAGTGCCAGCTCCAGCCAGGCCGCCTCGCATAGCGCCTTTGATCGTGCTGGAAGCTACCTTGGCAGCGTCTTTGCCGACCTGCTGAACACCGCGTTTGGCTAGTGAGGCATCAGGGTCGCTTGAATCGCTCTTGGAGTATTCGTCAAGCGACTTCAAAGCGTTGCCACGAATGTTTTGTGCCCGACGTTTCATGGCAGAAGTCTTTTGGCCAGCTGCGGCCTTGGATCGCTGTTGACCAACTGACGCCTGCTGAGACAGCTCTTCTTCCTCTTGTATCTGCTGATTGGTCAGCTGTGGCGAGGACAGTGTCTTCCCGGCACCGGGGGTGACCTCTGGCGGTGGCGTCGGAGTTGTGGGCTTGGATACTTTAGGTGTCGAGGCAGCCTTGGGCTTTGGCGCTTTGGGCATCTTCGGTGTCTCGGCCACGAATTTTCTCCACAGATAGATAGGTCATTTCCGTGGGAGTGTCCGGGGTCTGGCGAACGAGGCAGAAGGCTGCGTGCCGGACACTATAGGAATATGGCTTATGTACCTCTTCACGTTCACACAGAACACTCAGCGCTTGATGGTCTGGCGCGACTAGACATGTTGGCGAAAGCGATTGCTGACGGCGGTATGAAGGCTGGCGCTATCACTGACCACGGCTCGCTGGGTGGACTTTGGGAGTTCTCCCAGTCTGCGAAGAAGCACGGTATTAAACCAATCCCAGGCATGGAGGCATACTTAGCCGTTGGATCACGCCACCAGCCAGGTGCGATGCAGTTCTATAACGATGACGGCATGGGTGACGCCTCCGATGAAATTACGGGGCGAATGAAGCGCAAGCAGTATTACCACGTGACGGTTCTGGCTCGAAACCGTACTGGGTGGCACAACCTGATTTTGCTCCACAACGAGTCGCAAAAGACCAAGCTGGGGATATACCCGCTGATCGACTATGAGCTGTTGAAAGAACATGGGGAAGGTCTCATCGTGCTCACCGGGTGCCTCGCCTCACCGGTGGCAGGACCTGCCGCACAAACTGGCGTAGTCGCCCAACTGTTGCTCGACGAAATCAACCTCTCCGCAGCATTAGGACCGACTATCAGCGACGATGATTTGGCAGATATTGAACAGCTGCTACTAGATCGCATTGATGCTCGTGGCGCACAACGAAAAGACCTCGACGAAGACATCTCCAATGTCGTCAAACGAGTCAACCGCCGCCTGGGTGACGATGACCAAAAGCGTCTCGGTGACATTGTTGACTCAGCCACAGGTCACGCCAACCACGACGACGTGGAACTCGCCATTGATGAGCTCTACAATCTGGCAGACACCACCGATTCCGGCGCCGACATGGACACCATCGGCGAGATCAAAGACCTCATCTTTGATGCCATCGCATCTGCTGATCCTGAAATTGCCAAACCGTTTGTCGAAGACCTCTCCGCGGCACTGGGTGCACTCGACCCAGCTGTATTCACACGCGAACACTCTCACATGGCCTACCGCGTTGCACAGCTGCGCTCTAGCGTTATAGATTCATTGCTCGATAATGTTATCGACACCATTGAAGCCTCGAAACACCCAGTGTTAGCCAAGCATCACACCATTAAAGCTGATGCACTGGAGGTCATAGCTCACGTCGAAGACACCATCACCACCCAGACCGTTGACGACATCGCCAAAGCGATTGACATCATTGACGGCGGCAAAGATCGCTCCCGCACAGTCAAGCGGCAAAAAGCAGACCGCGAAAACTTGATCGACCTGCTCTACGGGATCATCGAACAAGTCTATAACCACGCACTATCCGACAGTCTGGCTGACGGATTATTGATGATGGTCAACCAGCGTATTGATGAAGCAACCGCACAGCTGGATAGCGCCTATGAATCTATTGAAACACTGATTGACGCCGTCGGACGTGACCATGTTTTTGTCGAGATCATGGATCACGGCATCACTTCTGAGCAATACGCCATGGATCACCTGTTACCGATGGCTGAGCACTTTGACCTTGAAGTCGTCGTCACGAACGACTCACACTACGTCCACGAACAAGATGCTGAAGCCCATGATGCTTTCCTGGCCGTCGGCACCGGGAAATCATTGGACTCTCCTGGTCGATTTGCGTTCAGCGGCGGCGGGTATCACCTGATGACTGAGGACGAAGTTCGCGCCATCAACGACGAAGAATACTGGCAGCAGGCCATCAGCAATACTCAAAAAGTCGCTGACTTGGTCGAAGACGACACCGTGCCAGAGCCCGAAATGCGCCTGCCGACATTCCCGCTGCCAGACGAATTTGACAGCGCTGACGACTTCTTGCGCCACTTGGTCGAAGACATGGCACCAGGCCGATACGGCAACGACTGGCGAGACGACGTTGAGATTGTTGACCGGATTGACCACGAACTATCGGTTATTTCTGACATGGGGTTCAGTGATTACTTCTTGATCACCTGGGACATCATGGACTTTTGTGCCAAAAACAACATCACTGTAGGCGCCGGACGTGGGTCGGCGGCAGGCTCGATTACCTCATATATTCTTGGCATTGTGCACGTGTGCCCGATGGACAACGGCCTACTGTTTGAGCGGTTCCTTGAACGGGGTCGCGTGGGGATGCCTGATATCGACTTGGACTTCCCCAAATATCAGCGGTGGCGGATTCACCAGTATGTCGGTGAAAAGTACGGCCACGACCACGTTGCTCAAATTGGCTCATTCCAGGCGGCAAAGTCTCGTGCTGCGATCAAAGATGCCGCTCGGGTACTCACCCCTGATGTGAACAGCATCACCACGAAGCATGAGCACGACCGTCGCCGGGAGATTTTCAAACTGGGCGATGAGCTGGCCAAAATTCTGGAACCGCCCAACGGTGGCGACCCCATGCCGTTTGCCGAATTGGACGCACTGGACGAGCATCACCCCCAGAAGTTGGAGTTTTACAAAGTTGCTGATCGTGGCGGAGAAACCGGCCAGCAGATCATCCACCTGGCTCGACAAATGGAGGGTATTTCAAAGGGCCTTTCCATACACCCCTGTGGGTTTGTGATCTCTACCGAGCCGCTCACCGATATGGTTCCGATGCGACCCGGTGCCGAAGAAGGCGATCCCGATATTATTATCTGGGATGGGGACATGTGTGAGGACATGGGGTTGCTCAAGATGGACTTCTTGGCCATCCAGAACCTCGACTACATGGATCGCACCTTTGAATACCTGGCAGGCCAGGGCACCGAGTTGACCGTCCACGACATTCCGCACCCTAACGACGATGAAGAATCTGTTGACCTAGCCTACGAGCTGCTGCGCGAAGGTCGAACTGCTGGACTCTTCCAGTTGGACTCTTCAGGGATGACAGAAGTAGTGCGAAACGTGGCACCCAATGATCTCAACGACCTATCTGCCATCGTCGCGCTGTACCGCCCCGGACCCCTGTCAGCAGGGATGCCGGCAGATTATGCCGCGAAAAAACGTGGCGATAAAAATGAAAGCTATGACCACTTATCCAGTAACAAACACGAAGTCGAATGGTTGCACGAGGTGCTAGGTGAGACCTACCAGGCCGCACTGTATCAGGAACAAGCAATGCTGTTGGGTCGCGTGGTAGCGGGGTTCGATGACCAGCAGCGATCCACCCTTCGTCGTGCCATCGGTAAGAAGAACAAAGATTTGATGGATCAGGTCAAAGGGTGGTGGTTCGAGGGTTCAGGCGAAGAGTTCGTCGATGACCACGGCAACGTGTACAGCCCGGTCTTCTCGGCTGATACCGCACAGCGCGTTTGGGACTTCATCGAAGGCGCTGCAAGCTACTCCTTTAACAAGTCGCACTCGGCAGCCTACGGCATGGTGGCCTACTGGACCGCCTGGTTGAAAGCCAACTACCCGGTGGAATACTCAGCTGCAATGCTGGCGGTGTCCGACAATGAGGACAAGCGCCTGTTGGTGATCAAAGACCTCATCTCAGAGGGTATCCCGCTACGAGCCCCCTCAATCAACATCTCGAAATCCGGTTCTGCGCCAGTTGACGACGAAGTGCACTTGGGGCTCGCTGAAATCCGCGATGTGGGCAAAGTGGCCGACGTGATCATTGAAGAACGCCATCGCAACGGTGAATTCACCTCGCTGCACGATGTGGCCACCAGAGTCAAAGGGATCAACACCAGAGCGTTTCGCGCCCTCGTTGAGGCCGGTGCCATGGATGAATTCGGATCGCGTCGTGGACTGCTCAAAACCCTGTATGCAGCCAAGACCGTTGACCTGCCGGTTGAAGATGCCGAATTTGGCACAGTTGAACGCGATGCACGCCAGCGAATCGTCATCGGCACGGTGGTCGGATCAAAAACCCTTGATGCCGTTGACCTCGATGACATCTCTGATGAACTATCCGACCATGACGATGGGTTCGCACTCGATGTTGAACGCCTTGACACAGTCGATGATGACACTCATACAGTGTGCCACCTTGGGGTCGTCTCTGGGTACAAGTCGTTTGTGTCTCGTGCCGGCAGGATGGCCAAAGGTGAGCTGTCCGACAGCAAGTCGCTGCCAATCGTCATCTTCAACGACGGATACCAAGACATGATTGGTGACGGGCACGAGCCAACTATAGGCGACCTCATGGTCGTGTCAGGCCAAGTCAAAACAAGTACATGGGTCGATGATGAGGGTGAAGAACATTCCACCCAGGAAATCCTTGCCTCTCGCGTCTGGTTGCCAGAAGACCCAACGAAGATCGATGAACAACCGTGGCAGACCACGATGCTTGCCGATGCACTGGATTACGCTCAGCACCATCTTCCCGAGGTTGATGCCAAGCCGCGCCAAAAGAATCGACACAGCGTTACGCCACAGCCGCAGCAGACCAAGCAGCGCAACGGTCGAAAGCCCGAATCTGAGCCCGGCGACGACCAGGATGATCAAGACGATCCAGCAGATGAGGATAAGAACCAAGAGACACTGTTGGAGCAGTATGGTCTGGCGGCCTCTCCAGAGAACGGTTGGGTCGCTTACATTATCCATGACGTGATGTCTGGCTTGATCTCTGAAGATAGTCCAGATTTGGTCGCTCACATCGGAGAATTCCGACAGCTGATTATCGACAGACCGTTAGAGCATCAGCATTCGATTTTAGAAGAACGAAAAGCCGTGGTGGTGAAATACAGTGGAGATTTTGATGCCGACTACCAGACAGCACAACGATTACTGTCCGAGGTGTAGTCCACACGTGCAAACGAGCCGCCTCCGATACGCTGGAGACGGCTTGTGAGAAAACGTTGTGCTACGCGGTTCCTAGTTCTGCTGCATCCGGCAGCGCGTTACAACGACCTTACAGGTTGTACTCGGGGAACTTCTTGCCGGCGGCTCGGTAGGCCATTCGGAGGATGACGTCTTGTGGCAGTGGCTCTGGGTGTCTGTTGATGATGGCCTTTTTGACGACTTCGATCTTGCCGTCGTCGTGAATTTTCCACAGCCCACAGCCGTGCGGTGCCATGACATCTAAGGAATGTGGAACAGCGTAGATGAACCGGTGGGTGACTCGTCGCCAGGGACGGCGCTTCTGCTGAGTATCCAAGGAGTAGTCCGACGCAGAGATTTTCACCTCGATGGCGGTGCGCTGGTAGGTTTCAAACATCAGTGCATCAATACGGCGGATTGGCTTGTGCCCATCAAGACGCTTATCAGGGCTGGGTCGGTGATCCCAATCGTGCCAGTACGGGTCGTTGATGCTCAGCTCCGGCACCATCACGGCACGTGGATACTTGGACTCAATGGCTTCCAGGATGAATGCTGCACTAATCATGCCGACACCCGGTCAATCAGCTGATCAACCTCTCGATGCAGGTCTTCCAGCGCGCCATCGTTGACGATAGTATGGTCGATCAGCTGGGATTCCACACCGCGTTCGGATGCATGACCATCGACAGTGTGGTGCAGCAGGTTTGGTCGGTGAATCTCTACCACCACACCTGCTGCGTCTCTGATAGCCTGTGCCTCATTGTCGAAACGGACATCAGAGATGACCACCGGGACATTGGCTCGACCAAGTGCTGCGGTGCATTGCATCGCCGTGTCCACCCATATCGTTGGACTGACCATATTGCGCGCGACCTCGGTTCCCAGCATCTGCTGTAGTCGCCGGATTTCAGCCACTACCTGTTCACTGGTGTCTTCAGAGCCTTCTTTGAGCCGATCCCAATCACCGTCCACCGCATTCAGCACGTCTTTCAGTCTTTGATCCCCTGCCATCAATGGATCAAGGCACCGGATAGCCATGGCGACCTTCGAGCTGGGCATAGGCATCACGGCACGGTTGCGAAACGTAGTGACGAGTCGTTGTTCCAAGACGCCAATTTCCTCATACATCTGGGGGCCGCGATGGCTTTGAGATGGTGGATCAACGTAGGGGTTCAGATCAGCAAGTATGCCCTTGACCGGCTCAGCAAATGCGATCCGGACGTATCCATGTCTGGAGGTCAGACGATATGCTGTGGCATCTTTACCGCTGCGTTTGAGGCCGGTCAGCCCGATCAGTTGTGCCATGGTGACATCATTCCTGGCGCATTGCAGCTGTTACACCGGTGGCATTGGCAAATGTTTCGCCAACACGTATAGCAATATCGAAAATGTCTGTTCGAGAGTGCTTGCTGCTCAAGAATCCGCACAAACACATTGCGACAACACTCATCGCGTCCACCGCTTCATCCATGCCATACTCATCGACGACTCGTGCAATCACATCGCGGTAGGTGTCGTCGGTAAACCATGTCGAAGGGTTGTCGTTGACCATGCTCATGCCAAGCAGTAGTGGATCGTGGCCATCGTTGCTGGCAACATGCGGGACAGCTTTCAGTCGCTCTCGACGCATCTTGCGAAGCACTGATCGGGGCGTTGTATTGTATTGGTGGGCAAAAGCTTCCACGATGATGGATAGTGCCAGAGCACCGTGATAGACGGATCGCTGGACGTCACATTTTTCCACGCCGACGCACACCTGTCCGTCGTTTTGCAGCATGTCGATCCAGTCGCCGAGCCATTGGTCAACACCGCGACGGTCAACCGCCGGGATGTCATGGTGATATGGATTCAAGAGTTTCCTTACGTTGTTCAAAAGTTCTTTCATGCTTACACAGTGTCCGGAACAGCGCCCCTGGCAAGTGGTGGCAGGCTAGTTCAGGCTAGAATTCCAAGTCCAACTCCATTTCGCCAAGGTCTCGCTCGACGGTTTGGACCTCTTCGACATCTATGTGTCGGGCTTCGGTCAGTGTTTCTGGACGGTAGATGTGTTGCTGCCACTGGGGTCGTTTTTCAACCGGCCACACCTCGATGCGTTCGGCCAGCTGTTCAGCTAAGGCAGGTTGCTCGCCGGGTTCAAACCAGCTCTGGATGATTGATGCTCGTGCCGCGGTGACTGGCTCCCACAAGCCGCGTCCTGGTGTGATCTTTTCGCCAAGGCTCGGTGCATCGTACGGGTTGCGCAGTGCCACTTGACGGTCGGGCAGTGTGGTTTGACCTAAGATGCCTCGGGCGAGGTTGGTCTTCAGATCGTTGGCACCAGAGATATTGTCAAGCGTCTTAGAACTCAACCGTTGGGTGCCCATGAGCAAAGTGATTTCCACCGACCGCGCCTCGCGAGCGATCCGACCGGTGAGCTCACCGATGACTTGTTTTTGAGCATTCAGACGCATCAGCTGTTCTCGTGCCATGTCAGCCTCTGGGTTTTCAGATTTCGGTGGCGGCTTTTCCTGCTCCATCAGTGAGGTAAATTCATCCAACACCAGTAGAACTCTGGGTGGACGTACATCTGCTGGCAGGTTCGACAGCTTCTCAACGCCATGGTCAGTCACCAGTTGTTTTCGCAATCCGACTTGTTCATAGACATGGCGCATGATGGCCGCTGCCTCATAGACATCCCCAGTCATGCCTGCCACGTAGTCTTTGGAAAACATGAAGTCTGCCCCACCTTTGACCGGGTCCAAGACATACACCAGCATTCCTTGGCACAGGGCAGCGTAGACGATGTTTTGGATGACGATTGACTTACCCGACCCAGTGGTTCCTGATAGCAACAAGTGTGGGTCTGTTAAGGGGTTCCAAGAAACGGTCTCACCAAAGAGGCCGGTGGCAATGGGGAAGGCTCCATCGGCCTGGTCAATCTTGTCGTAGTCCACCAGTGCTGGGAACGGCATCGGGTCTGTTTCGGAGATGACCAATTCGATCTCAGAGGGGTTCATCGATGCTGCCGGTTGCGGCTGGACGAAGTAGTTAGATGAAATGGATTCCAACTTTTCCCGACGTCCGGTAAAGGATGCTAACGCCAGACCGGTGCCTTGAAGTGAGAAAGTCTTGACCTCAATCTTCTCGTTTTCCTCGGCGGTTTCCGACGAGACGAGCTTTGGCATAACACCTGAGTCTGACTTGATCCCGGCCTCAGCGAAAACCTGCTCCCACTCCATGGCATCAATATCTTGTTGAGCGCGCTTGGTCAGCTGTGTGCGATCCGGGCTGGTGCCGGCAATAATTTGGACACCCTCAATGTCCTCACGCACCCGCAGATATTCCACCGACCAAACACTTTTGAGTTGATGGGCTTTGCGTCGAATGTCTGCCAGCGTCACACCGCCATAGAGTCGGATGCGAAGCTGCCACAGGTGCGACCGCGAATCAGGTGTACTCATATTCCGGGCGCTGATCAGCTCAGGTCGCGCCAATTTTGCATCGGCAAACCCCTTGTTGACCAGATCAGCCAACACCCACTCCGGGGCTTTTGACCCCATAGCAGGGCGTATATCCTCCATGGACCGTGGGACCGGCTGGGCGGCCTTGCGAATGATAAAGGCTTGACGGTGTCGCTCTGCTGGCCGGGATGCGCTGGGATCGTGGAAGCCAGTCAGGGAGACGAACGGGAAGGCTGATAGGGCGTTTGCAATCTGTGGTTCAAAGGGGAAGAAGTCTTTTTCAGCAGTCATTCCGTTTCGCATGACGAAGGCCAACTGTTCCACCTCGATGCCCTCTGCTAACTGTTGCACACTTTCGGTTTGCCACTCTGGCCGCGGCGGGTTCACCCCTTGGTTCAGTGCGTCAGCAAAGCGTTGGTTCCACCACTGCTCACCGAGTAGGTGTTCGATTTTCTGGTCATCAAGACCTGAGTTCTCCTTGTATTGTGCACCGTCAAATGCTCCGATGTAGAGTGCACCGGCAAAGTTGTTGAACCGGTGGTCGCCAAGAATTTCTGCGCCGATTTGGCTAGCAGCCGGTTCCAACATGGCTGCGATGTCGGTCGGTGGCGCACCGGTGAAGCCTACAAAGAAAACGCGGTTTTCAGAGTCTTCAGTGGTGATGACTTCATGCTGTAGCGGCATGATGCGCATGGCGTTTTCATCAGAGGCTTGGGCGAAAATAAATCGCAGCAAAGTCTCAACGGTCTCGTCATCGGTCTCACTGTCTGACAGCGACGGGACTGATTCGGGGTTTTGTATTTCTACAATGTCAAACCGCAGTGCATCCACAGTGCCGGGTCGCGGGTGTCCTGACGGGTCCTTTTGTTCGACTGGGACAACCGCAACAGAGGCCGATCCGCCAAGCGATGCGGCGATCTTTTCACCCATCTTCAGTGCTGCGTCACTTCCACCAATTCGGACGTTGGAATTGAACTTATAGGTGATAATCGGACAGTCTTCGCTGCCACACTCCCAAATGTCGACAAGTCGTGGTGGTGGGTCTTGCTTGAGCGCTTTGAACCGTTCATCCCATTCGTGACGCGCTTTGACCACCTTGCGCCAATGAGGGATTGCATGGTGTCTGGCAGCTGGGTACGTCCCTGCCAGCACCCCGGTAATCAGTGTCAGCAACAGGGTCACGCCGGTGCCCCAGAAGGATATATCGAAGATGAATGGACTGACGACAATGCCAGCAACAGCACCAAGCACGGCTGGGGCGATGACCAGATGAGAAGTCTTACCAAAGGCGATCAGGGCATCAGATAGCCGCGTTCCTGGCGATTCATCCTGTGGGTCAATGGTGATTCGTCGGGCGTACCCGAACGAAATCAAGACCAGCGTCACCGCAATAGCGTTGAATGTCTGGAATGTGGCACCAATATCTGGTGACATGCCAAAGTGCGTCACCAGAGCATCTCGAACCACGTCAACGTGCAGTTGAGGCAGTGTGCCAAACAGCAGTCCAGCGATGATAGAAAACAACACCGAGTACAGCGTGCCCAATGTGCCGCTGAGGTAGATGAAAACACGTTGGAGAAAATTGGCACCTTCGGCTATTTCAGGTAACCGCCAGCCATGTGGAGGCCAGATGTTTTTGATCGCCACGGTCTTCCAAAAGGTCTTGCGCAACTGTGCGGTGACAACGTAGTCCTCGTGTTTTTCGGAAGCTTTGAAGCCCCGCATCTGCCAATTGAATCCGGCAATGGTGATACCCAGCCATGCCAGGACGCCGCCGGGCAAACCTGCCATTTGGGTAATGGCTGACAGGATGGCGGTCACGATCAGAATGGGGATGGCGAGGTTCGTGTGTTTTGCTGACATGAATTATTGCTCTTGTGATGGGTTGGGATGTGCGACAAACCAGCACGTTCTCACTAAGTCATCGTCGAACCCTGTCGCTTCGGCGACATCTAAGACGTCCTCTCCAGAGGTCACGACATGAACCGCGGTCAGCACTTCCAATTCGTCGGTGATGCCATTGAGGTCTTTGACAATTTGGAAGTATTCGTCTCGTGTCAGGCTGGGTTGACCAAGGCGATCTCCGATGGCTGCCAGGAGTCGGGGGATAGCCCAGTGAGACTGACTGTTTGACAGCTCGTGCATGAAGTTGGACATGGCTACCTGCTGGCTCCTTTGCGAAAGATGTTGAGTAGTTTTCTGGCAAGTCGCTGACTGGGCTCGCCAGGGTGGTCAGCAACCCACTGGTCGATGAATGTTGGCGCCCGAGGCGCACCGATAACCGGCTGGGATAACTTGAAGGCTGACTTAGCGATGCGAGCTTTATCATGCTTCGAGTGCACGACCGTGATAACGCTGCACTGGTGGTTCGGTACAGACAGCATCGTGGCCAGCGCGTTGACAGCCTGGGTCATAGCTGTAGGCGTGACAGTCTTTGCTAGTCCGCGATACAGGTTGTCACCGAAAGACCAGTAGGTGCCCACTGACCAAAACTTTGAATCAATGGCCAGTATCGCGTTGTCGCGCACGATCAAATGATCGATGTCCGTGCGAAGCTTGATCGGCAGTCTCAGGCCATGAAAAATCATCGCCTGGTCGCTGTAGCGGTTGATGAGTCTGGCTGTCGCTTGCTCTCCAGCAAGTCCGGCAAGAGCCTCTGCTGTGTCAATCTCGGGGTTGTCACTGTGGTCTGTTGGCTGTCCGAACACGCCTCGGGTCTGTGCAGTGCCCATGTTAGAAGAACACCGCTTTAACCAAGAAAAGCACCGCCAGGACAATGACGATCCGGAGAATCCACTGTCCTGTGGTGGAGTTCAGGAAGTCTGCAACAGCCTGGCGCTCAAGGTCTTCCTTTTTGGGCTTGCTCGAATTGTTTTCAGTCATGCACTGATAGTGTCCGGCACGACGCAGTGACTGCTAGTGCTGGCGCAACTGCTTCCAAGCTGCAAGCGAGACGCCGATGGTTGGGTCGGTCAGATCGGCAAGGTGTTCGACAAATGCTTTGCCTACGTGCATCATGCGTAACACCCGGTAGATTCTTCCGCACCGAGGGCAGATCAGATAGGGGTCGGTGATCTGTTCGGTATAAATCAAGCCGGTTCCGCAGTGTGCTTCGCGCTGAGTAATGGCTTCGCCGCGAGGTGTGCACACGGCAAAGCCATCAAGCCCCTGATGGTTTCCGCAGGGACAGATGAGTGTATCGGGGTCGTGTTTGGTCATCGATCCCATCGTGGTGCGTCGCATAGTTTAGAATTCTAGGGCGCCAGAGGGAACTTTACGACCGCTTCACCCGGCAATACGCTTGCCGTCTACAGTCCCCCAGTCATCAGCAGAGCGAATGTACCTTCAATGATGGACAGGATCAGTCCCCAAATACCGTCGATAATGCCCAACCAGATGGGTAACAGGGTGCTTGGAGCAATCAGCATGGCGGTGATCAGGGAGGTAACAATCAACGGCAGCATCCACCCGCTAAAGCCGCTCTTTCTGTAGCTGGAGAAGATGGTGAACATCTTGACACAGATGATAACGATAGCTGCAATCGTCATCATGGTGCCAAGCTGAGGATTGGCCTCAAGTATGGGTTGAATATACTGATGGAAGGCATCTTGAAAGTACGTGAAGTTACTGCCCTGGCCGTCACCCTGTGGGGTCTGAGCCTCAGCCATCAACGTTGAGTGCTCCCAGGCTCCAGCGGTGGTCATAGACTGTCCCCTTGATCGAGAATGATTGGTGTTCTGTCTGAAGTGTCCGGGGTGTCATTTCGTGGTCACCCTGCCTTCGTCAGGCTTGGCCTTGATGGTGTAATTAGCTGGCTTTTTCCACAAGCCAGTGCACCCGATGGTCATGTGGCATTTATCGGGCAAAGCGTTGGACGCATAGCTGGCCGTCGCGTTGCACACCGTGCATATTGCAACCGAAACTTTGGGGGTCTTTCGTTGGGCTGCCATGAGATCGGTGTTGTCATCGAGCTCTTCAATCAAGAAGTCTAATTCTTCCAACCGATGTGCCACCCGCTGCGCTAACTTCTGATCTTTGCGGATCGCATCAATAGCCCCGGTCCAATCGTTGGCCTTGGTCAGGGTCAACACGAGGTGTCCCGCTCCAACGATTTCAGACACCTCATAGGCGGCGAATTCTTCGTCCGTAAGATCTTCTGGGTTGATGGATTCAGCCACGGCTGCTATCCCTCCTGATCTGTCGCTAGGTCGAGAGCTTCAGCAATTGCGTCCAACATCGGCAACGAGGTTCTGAACCACTCGGTTCCAGCTCTAGTGGTCTTATGATGGTGTCCGGCGTGCTTCAAGATGTCATGGAAGTGTGCCTCGTCATCGAAACAATCCTCTGATGGGTACACGCGGATAATTTCGATGTCTTCAGGAACCTCTGTCTGACGTCGCTGTCGCTCCAGCCGACGACTGGTTGCCTGGGATGCTCCGACCTTATATAGGGTTCGGCCATCATCAGTCAGCAGTTCGGTGATCAGATACTGCGGGTAGGTGTAAACATACACACCTGGCACAGTCTCTTGGTCGATCCAATCCTGTGGGTCAACGATTACACCGGCATCATCACTATCTGGTGCACTGCTGCGCGGACGGTGTGGGGTTACCAGCACTCGGTTCAGGTGCTGTCGAAGCTCCGGGGTGATATCGAAAGTTAGGATGTCTCGGGCAGCCCCCTTGGCATACCCATGCACTTGCTGACCGAAACTACTAGCCAATGAGGGGTCAAATAACATGTCGATGGCGTGCAGATGCTTCTCCACATTCCATGGTGCCTTGTGTCGAAAGTAGCGTGCCATCTCGTCGGAGGTCATGTCTTCATCAATGAGATCAAAGACGTCGCTGATGAACCGGTCGGTGAGCAGCAACACTTCATCGAGTTCTTGTCTGACTCTGCGCTTCATGGACCTCCTTTCACCATCGTGGTCACCTTGACTATGTCCGGCATTCATCGTTGTGGGTCGGTCAGCGCAGAGAGTATGTGCCAGGCCAGTAGTGGTGGAACGGCATTACCGATTTGTTCAAAGACTTTGGTCTTGGTTCCCTGGAATGGGTAATCGACTGGAAAGGTTTGTAGTACGGCAGCTTCTTGTGCGGTCAAACGTCGCAGTGGTGCATCGGCCAGCGGCGGCTGTTTGCCAGCAGCAACGTCGCGGTGGTACGACTCGATGAACTTTCCGCCGGTCAAGTCCACAATGTGCGAGTGATTGCCGCCTGCTGAAGCTGTCATCACAGGGGCAGGGCGATTTTGATCCAGCGGTCTGCCGCTGCCGTTGAATAGCATTCCGGCATACGGGCTTGGGCGTAGCACCGGGTTTCTGGCAGGCACGATCTTTGCCCCACGGTCATGGTCTTCAAGCGCTTTGCGACGTTGATCAGTGGTAAACCCTTTGGGGCCGATGGTGTGTCGTGACAGGCTGGCGGTCGTGGTGGGCGCTGGGTATTCAATAGGGCGCTGGTATCGGACTTCGTCGGGTTGACCCCAGCGGGTGGTGTTATTGGTGTCATAGACCAGTCCTGATGCCAGTGGGTCGGTTCCGTCATCGTCGCGGACGAACTTTTGTGACCGGGATTTCGAGGTGATGGTCGATGCGGGGGAGGTCACTGATCGTTTGCCGCGCTGTGAGCTATCGCCGTTATGTGAATAGTTCGACTCAAGGTATACATCGCCAGAGTCTTGTTCTGTACTGGCGTCCCCCACCTTGTAAAGATAGGACTGAGTGGTAACTGCCATCGCGGGAGTGTCTGCGTTGCGTCGCTGATAGTGCTGGCCGGTGGGTTTCTGATTACCTTGGAGAAAATACGGATGAACGGCAACCTCTGCTCCACAGATGTCGTCTTCCCATTTGCCTTCTGCACGAGCCTTCTTCATCCCCTGTCGTGCAGCATTACCAAATGGTTCCGCTCCCCCGGTTGCACCACCGCCAGCTGTCACAGTCATCGTGGGTCGCTGCGTCATACCCCAGCCCAGCGCCTCGGCCATTGAGACCCACGGCAAGACATGGTCATCAAGGCGCTGCGGATTGCGCGGATGATACTTCGAGTGCGTTTGCTGCGGCAGTTTGGCATCGTGATCCAGCGATGCCACCAGGATGGCACGCTTTCGAGTCTGCGGTACGCCGTAGGCTTCGGCCTGCAACACCCCGACCTGACCGCGGTATCCAAGCGTTTCCAGCACAGTCAGCATCGCTTCCCACACAGGTTTGACCGGTGGGACTTGTTCAAAGGCGATGTGTCGGTACGGTGTACCGGCCTGGTGCATGGTCAACGCCCAAATGAGCGGGATCAACACCATTGCTGTGCGCTCATCGTCATATCCATATAAATCAATGTCGCGGCCACTGGCAATCACTTCAATATCTGTCAACACCTGGTCAAGCGCCCTCCGACCAGCGCCACTGCCGGCAACGGAAAACGACTGGCATGACGGCGAGGCGATGAGCAGGTCTGCGGCCACAGGGTCATATTGTCGAATATCACCATGGACGCTCTGATGACCGGCTGCTTCACGAGTCGCTACGGCGGCATCATCCCATTCGTATCCGATGACATCAATGCCGAGATGCTGGCAGGCAACATCCCATCCTCCAGGGCCTGCAAACAAATCAATAGCGGACAGGGGTGAGGGCTGTTGTGAGTTGTGCATGACCCGGAAGTGTCCGGCGCCAGGGGCGCACTTTCCCGGACACTTGCAGGATTATGAGTACACAACCCCGCCGCTCCCGTTCTGCCACATCTCTAGCAACCTTTCGCCCTAGACTTCAGTACCTGGCTTATGTGTATGACCAGCTGTGGCTACATGTGGTGATGGTCGGGGTGGGCGTCGGCGTGCTGTTGATCCATGGCACTGACCTGTTTGCAAGCTCTGATGTCATCGGGCTGCTGGGATGGACGATCATTGTCATTACTGTGGCTGCTGCGATCTGGCACGTGCTGTCAGTGAGCAAAACTTGGCGAGGCGTGCGACTGGTGCAACGAGCACAAGACCGAACTGTGCAGACCAACGATGACACCGTCGTCCTGGCAGATGCAGGGACATCCGGTACTGAAGCCATCTTGCGGGTTGTAGCTGTTGATGAGCACCTGCACGCCACGGCATCGACGACGGCAATCCGCGCTGTCAAAGAACCCTATATGCTGCCGCGGCCACTGCGATCTATTGCTCCGCGCTCATTTCGCGTCCTGGCTAACCGATCATCTCCAGATACCCCGAATCGTCTACCGCAATGGCTCAACGGTAAGCTAACCAGACTCTCAGAGGACATCACTGCTACGTCGTTGACTATCCAGCCGGTGGGCTTCTTTGACGGCCAGGCATCCAACGAGCTGCTGGGCTTTCAGTATGCCGACGACCCGAGCGGAGCATCCGTGATCCATCGGCAGATGTTTGACCAACACGACCAGGTGCTGAGCTTGTCGGAATCGGGGTTAGCCAACATCATTGGCATCACCGTTTTTGCCATTACCGCCGACGGGTACGTGCTGTTTGTCCAACAAGGATCAGCGAATGCGGTGCAGTCTTGTGGATATGCTGCCTCTGGTTCAGGGTCACTGGATTGGGACGATGTGGGCACCGCCTCGGGTGCGGCTCGTCGTGCCAACAAACATATGTCGCTGCATGAGCTGTTAATGACCGGGATGTGTCGGGAGCTTGCTGAAGAATCTCAGGTTGACGCGAATGAAATCGTGGACGGCTCAGAGGTGGTTACTGGGTTTTTCAGATGGCTCTCGCGCGGTGCTAAGCCTGAATTCACCGGCCTGGTCAAGCTTCGTGCCACCATGGGTGATCTCATCGACCGGCAACCCGATGCTCAAGAGAAACAGTACACCGCCGGACGAGGCTGGGTGCCCATTGGGGTGCTACTCGACGATGCAGACACCTGGGACGTCCGACATGACGGATTGCGGCAGTCTCTGGCGCGACCTCAAGGGGACACCAGTGATACACACGATGTAGTGATTGGGGTGTCCACGATGGCCGCGTGGTGTGCCGCTGCTGACTACATTGCCGCCAATCGGCAGTATCTCGATGATGTGGTCAGTCAGCCACACGACGGTTCAACAGACCGCCTGACCTAGCGCATTGGACGCCAGGTGATGCCAATGTCAGCACCATGGAAGGTCAGTGTCACCGTTGATCCATCAGTGACCGCAACATCTTCTTCGGCGCATTCGTCCAATGAGGTGGCGTTGATCCACTGAATCATCCAGCATCGCTGTCCGTCAACGACCTGGTGTGGCGGTGTGTGGTCATCGCAGTGGTGGTCATTCCAGGTTGCAGTGTCGCACAGTGGCTGTCGCCGACATGTGGAGTCGGGTGGGGCATTGCAGATGACGTGGTCTGCCGTGGTGTCGATTCGGTGCACGTTCTAATCCTTGACGGGCTGGCTTTTCAACGGGCTGGCTTTTTGCGTTGGCACAAGGTTTACGTTGCCATGCTGGGATATCATCTGCTCGGCTCGGCTGATCAGCTGCTGGTGGGTCGGAATGTACCCGGTGCGCCACCCGTAGCGTGCAACATGCTCCCAGAAGCTATTGGTAATGATCAGCCAGAAGGTCACACCTTTGGCATGGTGAGCTTCGGTGAGGTGCCAGGCCAGGGTGTCTGGCAGCGGTGGCAGATTGGTGATGGGTTTTTGAGTGTCGTCGGTGCTATACATGCTGTGACTGTGTCCGGCGCGACATATCAGACCGACAGGGTGCCGAGGGTTTCGATGACGGTTGCTTTGCTGCCGTCTTGGTAGCCATCGGATAAGTCATACCAAAATCCGCGGCCGAGTCGAACGAGGCTTCTGGCTGGACGATGCCGCCACCCGCCGGGTCCTCCCATTGCTGGGATGTCGCGCCGTTCGGTGACGGTCTTGGTGCCGATGGTTTCTTCAACACCGTCTTTAGGCACCCATCCCCCGCCGTATGCATCGTCAACGAAGTGCATGTTGACCGGATGTTCGAGGTTGCGATTGACGACCACTTCGTCGCCAACGGTGAGGTCTTGTAAATCGCTGGTCACTGGCGCTCCTGTGCTATTGATCATTCGTTAATCCACTGGTCACTGTCATCGAGTTCGCCAAAAGTGCCGTCCATAGACCAGGTGGTGTTGCACTGCTGGCACTGTAATGTTTCAACATCAACGTCAGTGATGTCACCGCCGTTTTCACACACGGTGCAGTCGGCATTGACTTCCCAGATGACCTCGATGTCGATGGCGCGACCGGGCGCGTGCTGGTCAATGTGTTCTTGGATAAAACTGATGCGCCGATCTGCATACGATGACGGGATAGCAGTAAACGCGATGTGACGACATGCACTGCATTGAGCGGTGACAGAGACCATGTCATTGTCACCACCGGAACGCTTCACCGTCACGATCTCGTGTGCTTTCACACCATCAGTGACAATTTCATAGGTCGTATCAGCAGTGGTGGTGTTCATGGCTAGCTCTCCTGGTTGTCATGGCACCGGTCTGATACCAATTCGATGAAATGTCGCAGCTCGGCTCGGTAGAGCGATTCGTCAGCCGGAACGCCGCGGTTGGTGTCTTGGATGTCTCGCATCAACGACCAGGCTTGTTGCAGCTGTTCGATAGCCTCGTCAGGGTCGGTAACGTTCAGGTAGGTGGACCGCTGGGATGCTGCGTGCGATGTAGGAAATTTGTGAGTCACGGAGGGTCCTTGGGCGTTGGTGTGTCGCACCGGTGCCGATGCAGTGGGTCGGAAGGTTGTTCTGATCTACTGTGTCCGGCGCCAGCACGGACAGACTTTATGATGCCTTCACTTCGACGCCGTGAACCTGCACCAGCCGTCGGTTGGACAATTCCCACGTGCCGTCGTGTAGCTCTGAAAGCATCGTGCCGGCCCAGTCCGGCTGGCTCATGTCGTAGCCTCCACCAAGCGTGTTCAGCGATGACCGGACGACGCCTGGTCCCACATCGTTGTAGGCATGATCTCGTTCGATCTGGTCGATAACGGTGTATTCGTGAGTACCTTGTGGCTGGAACGGAACCTGCCGCCAGGCAATGACGTATCGATGATCTGTTGCAGCCACCCGCCACCATCGTGAGCTGTGGGTCTCAGATTCGGGGTCAGTGAAACGAATTTGGTCGCCGACTTCGAGGTCATAGAGCGGTTTGCTGAGAATAATATGATCAGTCATGGCCTGAAAGTGTCCGGGGCGAATAGTCCACAGCGTGACAGCTACCTGCCGATGTCGCCCCAGTCCAACACCAATGCTGGTAGCTCGATAATGCCATCCTGATGCGAAGTTGATGCTGGATTCAGGCATGGTTGCAGCATCCCGTTGCGAAGTTGGAATGCCACGCCGTCTGCGTCGCGCAGTATCGCACCGTCGCCCAACCGGTACACCTGGTCTATGGCAGAGACCACTCGTGCCTCGTCTAGTGATTTGATGGCCGCTGCTGCGACGTGGGCGCAATGCTGGCCAAACAGCTTGCTGTTTCCATCGAAGTCTGCTGCGATCTTCGCCGCCCCAACTGTGTGACGGAAGGTCACTTCTTCCACATCATAGACAGCGCTGGCGATGCTTTCGGCAACGTGATCGGGGTAGGACAGTGCTGGTTTTGTCATGGGTGCTCCTAGTTTGCTTGCTGATCTTGTTTTCCCCAGGTCAACACATGGGCTGGCAACACGACGCCGGTGTCGCACCAGTGGTCGGTGGACCCGGTGGCCTCCCAAAGATCAGGCTTGACCTTGTGCAGCACTGAACCGGCGCGATCCATCACCACGCTGCCAACCGGCAATTCTTCAGCCTGATAGAACTCGGTGATCTTGGAGTGGTCGTGTAAGGCAGCTAGTGCGATGGGCGCATTGCTCCCAGCCCAATCCATCTGCTGTTGAATAGCGGCAACAATGCATTTGGGTGGCAGGGGTTGCTTGGTAGATTTGGTGAACAGCATGGCGGAGCCTTTCGTGAAACTCAACGATGGATCGTGTTGCACCTACTGTGTCCGGCATCAACGATGCGAGGTGTTATCGCTGTGTTTCGTAGTGCCGTTGGTCAAGAACCTGTCGTGTCATCATTACCGGCGACCATTCGATGACATCGTGTGTTGGGATGACAAGGTGGGCATCAAAATACGTGGAGTTTGTCGCGTTCACCAGCATCAGCCGTGGATTCTCAAGCGTGATGATGTCACCGTTTCTAGCCGCGTATGTGTCAACCAAAAGAGCTTGCTCGACAGCGGGGTCTGGCACAGGCATGATGCCAGGCTTCCGGTAGATCGCTGCTGACGACGGCAGGTCATCCAGTTTGAGGATGCCGCCGGTCTCTGGGTTGATCAGTCGTGTCCTATTGCGAGAACCTGGCAGTTCGACGGAACGTAAGGTCTGTTCATCAACCAAACCTTGGACACTCCAGTGTGGGGTGACGACTCTGACGTGCTCGTGCATCCGCAGCTCGCCGGGTTTGCATCGCTGCCACGTCTCGTCCTGTACCGTGCTCCCAAACTGCACTTCTTTGATGATCTCAGAAGCCAGTGCTCGAAGGGAGTCGAGTTCTCCGAGACTGCTGGCACCGTCCTGGCCATATTCAGTGCAAATGTTCAGACCGCCATAAGATGCTGATGCTCGGGTCACCATCTCGTGGAGAAACTCGTCGGTCAGATGGTGGCTTATGTCACTCGACATAGTGTGCTCCGTTTCGAGGGGTCGTTCAGTGGTGTGCTATGACTGTGTCCGGCACCGTCGGGACACCAGTGGACGATGACGTCGGGGATCAAACTATGAGCGTGTTGTTCGGTAAACTTCACGACCGCTGCCCTCAGTGGTACATCCTCGACCGGTTGGCACATGGTCGAAACAGCCGATGGATGACATATTGCAATTCGGTCAGCCGGTCGAAGCCGGTGGATGACTCGACCACAGCGCCACACTTGGTGTATTGATACCACACTCGACATCGTTCGAGCATGATCTTTGCCAGCTGGTAGTAGAACCACAGCGCTACCACGGTGACGACGCCCATGAGGTAGGCATGGAGGTAAGTATCCATGGCGGTCATCTAGTTCTCCAAGCAGTCGGTGCAGACGACGAATCCGATGCGGTCGATTTTGATCAGTTTGAACAGCTGTGCTTCAGTGCTGTACTTCTGGCAACTTTGGCAGGCGTAGTCTCGCTGTGCTGCCACATTATTTTCCGGTGCTGCCATGACCACCATCACCTCGTTCGGATGGCTCCAATTCATCAACCTCGACAAGTTCAGGTGTAAGAAACCAGTGGATCACCATTTGGCCGATCCGGTCGCCGACGGCAATCACCAGCGGTTGTGGGTCGGTGTTGATGAGGTTAATTCTCACCTGACCTCGGTAGCCTTGATCGACCGTTCCGGGGCCATTGAGTACGGTGGCACCAAACTTATGAGCCAGTCCGGATCGCGGAGTGATGTACCCGACGGTGCCTGGCGGTAGTTGCACGGCAATGCCGGTGTCGAAAGTGTGGCGCTCAAGCTGTTCTAAAACCATGGGCTCATCGGCATAAAAGTCCAGCCCAGCGTCACCTGCCTTAGCGCGAGTCGGCATGATTGCAGTTTCACTGACTCGCTTGATAAGCATTTTCATACAGGGTACTCCTTGATGGTCGCGGTTACGGTTGTGAAGTGTCCGGTGCGGCTGGTTCAGCGGCGCGGCGGTGTCGCAACTGCTGCACTATTGGTGTGACAACCAGCCAGTAAGCCAGCCACAGCATGGAGAGCGGGAAGGTGAACAGCCAGGCGATCAGCGCCCATTTTGGGATGATGATTGGCCACATTGCCGCGAGTCTCAGTGCTCGACGAATACTTGTCTGCGACACCTTATGTCCGGTGATGCTGCTTGCTGCGATGGTCGCTGCCAGCACCCACAAAAACCCGATCAGCCACGTTTTGAGACTGACGGCAACCAGCAGCACTAAGTACGTGAGGATCACTTCAAGCATGGCCGCTGAGTTCTGGAAACGTCTGATCTACGTCAACGTCGGTGTCAGTTTCGTCGGGCGTTAACGTCATACTTTCCTTCTTCACCGTGAGTTGATGATGTGATGCGCTGCTGTGCTAGGTGATCCATAAGGTGCCCATCGTCTTGGGTGATGCTTGCCGATGGTGTTCGAGCGATGGCAGAGGTCATGCGATCTCGAAAATACTTCAGGACACCGGGATCATCAGAGATCATCACCACCAGTAGCTGGTCTGTCACCTGCTGGGTGCCGGAATACCATCTGACAAGGATCGAGACATCGGGATGATCCGGCCATATTGCAAGCGTTTCGTCAACATCTAAAGCCACCTGAAGCCGGTCAGCTTTCCGATGCTGAATCAGCAACCCCAGACCATAAGTGGCAGTTCCATCTTCGCGTTGTGCGACTTCCAAACCTTCGGGGTGCAATGCGTGGTGCTGAAGAGTCATAGCTTTCCAATCGACAGGCGTCAGATGTTCACCTACACCGTGTCCGGCGCAGCACCATACCTTCGTGTTTCTAGCCCAAAGCAGCGGATAGACTACTGGTGTCCCCTCGAAAAAGGAGCTCCTCGTGAAAGTCCAACAGGTGTTTGAATACGCGCCCACAATGCATCCCAGGCGACTTGTCTCAGCTGGAGTTGGCAACGTACCCGCTGGCTTTCCCTCACCGTCGCAAGATTATTCCGACAACAAGATTGACCTCACACAGCTGCTGATTCGCGACGAACTGTCTACTTTCATTGTGCGCGTGTCTGGGGACTCGATGGAGGGCGCTGGCATCTTTGATGGCGATGAACTGATTGTGGATCGCTCCATCGAGCCGCGTGATGGACACGTGGTGATTGCCGTGGTGGATGGAGAGATGACGGTTAAAAGGCTCCGGGTCACCTCTACCGCGGTGATCTTGCAAGCCGAGAATAGTCAGTATCCCGACATCACGGTGCCAGAGTTGGCTGACCTGGTCATTTGGGGTGTGGCCACCAGGTGTTTGCACAGGTTATAAGACTCTGACGATCAATCAGTTAGCGACTGCTTATCCTGTCCATCTGCCCTGACTATACTGTGGTGTCCCTAGAAAATCTTGGTGGAGGTGCGTATGGAGATTCAGGAAATTTCCGCTGTGACTATCAGGAGCGCCCCTAGCCCAATGCGAGCAGACTCTGTTCCGGCACCGCGCAAGACTGATGGCGAGTCCTATATCGGCTTAATTGATGCCAACTGCTTCTTTGTTTCAGCCGAACGGGTATTTGATCCGACGTTGGTTAACCGACCTGTAGTAGTGCTGTCGAATAATGATGGCTGCTGCGTTGCGCTGTCCCCCGAAGCCAAAACACTGGGCATCAAGATGGGCACACCCTGGTTCAAGCTGGCAGCATCAGCACAGCAGATGGGTCTAGTGGCCAAGTCCTCGAATTACGAGTTGTACGGCTCGATGTCAGAAAAATTAATGTCGGTCCTGGCTCGATTCTCGACCTGGATTGAAGTGTACTCCGTCGATGAGGCTTTCATTGGCATCCGGGGCAGTCTCGATGAGGTGCAATCGCTGGGACGGCGCATCAAACATGAGGTTCTGCGGCTGACTGGACTGCCGGTGTGCGTGGGCATAGCCAAAACCAAGACATTGGCGAAGTTGGCCTGCCTTTCGGCGAAAAAGGTAGACGTTCTCGCCGGTGTCTGCGTCTGGGATCGGGTGCCACAGGCAACCAGAAACCGCATGATGTCGAAGTTGCCTGTCGATGAAATCTGGGGCATCGGACATCGCACCGCAAAGCGTCTCGGGTCCATGGGGATTCTGACGATCAAAGACTTTATCGAGGCCGATCCGGTAGTTATTCGTGAAAAATTTTCTATCGTGCAAATGCGAACCTTGCTGGAGCTGCAAGGTACTCCTTGCATTCCGATGACATATACCGAAGACCCGAAACAGCAGCTGATCTTCTCGCGTAGCTTTGCTGAGCCGGTGACCACCAGAGATGAGATGGAGCAGGTGTTGGGCATCTACGCACAACGAGCCTCGGGTCGCCTGCACCGCCACGGTCGTGAGGCTAAAGTGCTCACGGCTTGGGCTATGACCAGTTTCTTCAATGACGCTCAGGTTCATCGGCCATCTGCCACGGTGTCGTTACCGGGTTACTCTGCCGATCCTGTGGTGTTGACGAAAGCTGCGAAAGCATTGTTACCCAAAATCATAGACGGTGTCAGATACGCTCGCGCCGGCATCATGGTCACCGATCTACGAGATGCTGGGGTGCACCAGATGTTCGATGCATTCGTCTCACCTCACGAGCGTGCCAAGGTCGGCGAATTGATTGAGACAGTTCGAGCCGAGCATGGCACCAATGCCATTGGCCTGGGTCGGGCAGGTATGCGCCGTGGTCCGTCGTGGCAGATGAAGCGTGAGATGATGTCACCTCGCTACACCACCCACTGGGATGAACTGCTCCAGGTCAAGGCTGTCTAGCGGTTCGGCACTCATTGGTTCAGGTCTTGGACGTCTTCGATTCCAGTCAATGCACGCTGTCGTCGTCCAACCTCTAGCGCCACCTGCGAATGCCGATACTTCAAAGGATTCAGGTGCACGTTTGCCCCATGGACGGTCACCAGCATTTCCAGTCTGCGGTGGATTTGTTCAAGACCATCATGGGTTGCACTCACGGCAACCACCACCCAACCAGGCCGTGTATGAACGAAGTGGTCTTGACGAACCAAAGGCAAGCTGGGACGCCGGGGTTTCAACAATTCGCATAGCTCTGCGGTGTTGTACTGCTGGAACGGATATGCGACCTTGATGGCGCGATAGAGGGCGTATGGCTCGTCGTTGCGATAAGCACTTTCGTTGACGTAGGAGACGGCATAGTAGGGCGACGGGGCGTGCAAGATGAGCTCATGGGGTAAGCGCTGTTTGAGGCTCACTTACTGGCCTCCTGTGTGCGTTCCGACCGGCTGGACGTATTTGACACGACCTCGCCATCCGTTGGCGTTCAACGCAACCACCATCCCAACTGTCCAGCTGTCTTGATATGGGGTGGGTGGGCAGTCCACAGCGTTGCCAATGGAGACGTCGAAGTCGCACCCGTAAGTTAATTCGACAGTGCGTCCTGGTCCGTATCGTTTGGGGAAATTTATCAGCACGGTAATGCGGCGATCTTCTTGTCTTTCAGACAAATCACCCAGCATCTCTTCAAGCTCTTCAATGCTTGGGGTGGCGATAGCCTGGTCAAGCGTGGACATAGCCTTTCCTTCTATCAATCAGTCGTATCGTGGCACAGGGGTATTCTTGATCGCAATCCTGGCAGGTGAACAGCTCACGTTCTGCCGCGCAGTCACATATAGGGTCGGGCTGGTGGCCTTCCTAGAATTGCACTGGGTCGGTGAGGTTGATGCCTTTACGAACGCTGTGGTCGGTCAGTGGCATAATCAGACCTTGCGCCCAGACTTCACCCTGAGAAATCCAATGGACGCATCCGGCCTTGCGATTGGCATCAAAGCCTACGGATATAGCTTGCTGGGATCGGCCAGCTCGGGCGTCATTGACGGTCGTGAGCACACGGTATTGCATTCGGTCGTAGACGTTGAGCACTTTAGGTGGTGTCTGACTTGAATCAAAGGCCGTCAGCAGCTTGTCAATATCTGGGTACGTCTGATCAGTGATCACCTCAAAGGTCTGCTCTTGTCCACTGTGATCATCAGCGATGGTGACCGCAGCATCATCAAAGGTTATATCCACCATCGGATACGGTTCATCTTTGACCTTTGTCGCTTCTCGCAACATCAGCTCAATAGCTTTGAGCCCGTCGGTGGTGATGATGCCAAAGTCCTGATCCGGTGCTTGACCGTTGTCCGCTTTAGCAATAGTGGTAGAAGGGTGGGTGCTGACATTAATCTGGATCATTTTGGCGGTATCAGTGGCTTCGATGACCAGTCTGCCGCGCCGTGCCACGACGTGTGCACCATCAATGGGCAGTTCTTTGGCGTTGTTGGGCAGCTTCTTGGCGATGAATAGCACGGCGTTTTTCACGGCGTTATGAAGGTCTCGGGCTGGCAGACAGATGGCTTGGAGCATGGCAATGGGGTCTTTCATGTCGGGTGCTATGGACTACCTTTACTGTGTCCGGCATAGTGCCAGTAGGCGGATTCAGGCGTTGTGGGATAGCTCTTCAAGGCCCATAAACCATGACGTAATCGGCATGAGCCGGGCGTTTTCCATCCGCAGTGTTGCCGCATTTCTGATGGCGGAGTCGCAGTGTTCAAAGGCCATGAAGCTGCCGGCCTTGAGCAGTATCTTCACTTGACGAGTGCCAGCGCTATTGGTTGTCTCGCCAGTTTGATACGTCACAGAACGATGCTGGCTCCATTGCTGAAAGACCAACTCTAAAACCTCCGAGACCTCCTGTGCTGTGTCTGGTGCAAACTCCACCAAGTAGACCCGGCCATACGTGGTGGTTGATCCGGGTTGGGGTTCGCTGGCGTATGTACCCCATCCGTCAATGGTGTCCCCTGGTTCAAAAGGGGTTTCAAGCAGGGCGTTGTTGTGCAAAGATGCCTCTTTCGTGTGCATGTGGTTGGGCAGGGTGCTTTCAGGCGTGCGCGAGCTGCCGACGGTGCGGCAATGAAACGTTCATCCAGCCGTCTAGGGTCCTCGACAGTCGGTGGAGCTCTGCTGGCGCAATGACGTCGTGGTTGATGGTGGATTCCATGCCCAAGGTGAATTGCTCATCTGGTGTGCCGACTGCGGTGCGGTAGGTGACAGAGATCAGCCCTTGATAGCTTGATGCAGCGTGCCGGATAGTCGAGGTAGAGATGGTGAGTCGATTTGAGCCATCGTGCAAACTGATGACGGTCAGTGCGGTTCCGGTCTCAATGTCGAACTGCCGAATATCGACATCAAGGTCATCTTGGCATTGGGTACGCTCAGCCACCATAGAGGTGACCGTGCGCGCCAAGTGTTGCGTTGGGTGCAGTGTCATGTTGAGCACTCCTGGAAGAATATGGTTTGTAAAATGGGTCTGACAGCAAGAAAGGATGCACCCAGGTAATTCCGGGTGCATCCTTGAAGTGTCCGGGGTCAGGCCGTGTGGCGGTCTTGGCCTTTCCGCTTGGCGACGTGATGGTCGAGGACGTCTTGCAACGTGGCGATCATCTGGCCATCTTCGTTGTAGACCGAGCTTGTCCAGTGCCAGTAGCCGTAGGTGCACTTGTAGTAGGTGATGGGCTGCATCGTTCGACCCTGTTCACCCAGAAACAATCGCTGGCCACGTGCATCAGCAAGGCTGTAGTGCTGCTGCTTTCCGCATCGGCACTGTTTGCGCGGCCGTGATTTCTTACGCTTTGACATGGCTTGGTCGCCACCTTCCAGATGATGAGGGTTTGCTGTTCTTCATCAATGTGTCCGGCAGCGACCAAGACCGCGTGTTGTTAGGATTTTTTCTTCCTGGCACCTCGTGCACCCAAGAGGACAACGCCGATCACACCGGCTGCTGCTAGCGCCCAGACTGGGTTGTCGCCAGCCCAGCCCACTGGATCATCCAAGGCCGCTTGAAAGTTGGTTGCTTCGATGTGGTCAGCGTCACGGTCACCGGATTGCTCCTGGGTGGAAGTATCAACAGCGTCGGCGTCGATGCTGGACATAGTCACTGCTGGGTGCGCTGGAGTTTCCTGACATTCGTCGTCAGTTAGGATCGAGGCTGCGACATCGTGCTCGGCTTGATCCATGGTCAGATCGTATTTGCGCTTGACCAAAACGGTGGTGGCGACATAATCGCAGTACAGTCCTTGGTTGGGTGGCAGATAATTGTCGATGTCGGCGTCAGATTTAGATTGGTTCTCTGATGCGATCACCGCCAGCAGGTTATCTTTATCCTGATAAAATTCCTGTTTCATGTCGGCGTCCCAGCTATGTGCACCACTGCGGTTTGCTTCGGCGATAGGGACTACGTGGTCTACGTCAAATGGGGTGCGGTTGAAGTCTGCTGCGTCACGGTCATGTTCAACGAACTCGCCGGTGTATGGGTCTACTGCGGTGCCAAAAATCAAGGTACAGCCGTCGTCGTCGATGACTTGCGATGCAGGCTCGGTGTCGCGGATCAGGATGTCTTGTTGGGTAGTGCAGCCAGTGTCGTCGGCATCAGCCCAGCCACTGGGTGCCCATTCGTCGCGGTCATAGGGCGCATCGACATGTTCTTCGGCAATGGTGATGTCATCGAGCAGGTCGATAGCAAGCTCGCCTTGGGTCGCGTGCGCCGGTGCTGCCACAAGGCTGATCGCGGCGATGATGGTCGTTGCTGCAAAAGTCTTTGAAATGCTCATACACAGACTGTGTCCGGCACTTTGACATCAGGGTAGCTGGTGGCTTCAGGTCGCCGGTTCAAACGGTGCTACGAATAGTCTCCGTTATAGGTTTTCAAAGACGCTAGCCGGTCATACTTGTCGTTGAAATACTGCTGTTCTCGCTGTCTTTTCTGTGACCTGTTCTGTGATCTCTTCTGCAAGATTCGCAATGCTGCATCGTAGGCGACATTTGGCAGGGATCGTACGCTGACGGCTATCAAGTATTCGGTCGCTACCGCGACAGAGAACCGTCCGATACGTCGGCGCAACTGTACTGCTGTGGATTGGTGGAAAACGCTGGTTTTGATGCGCCAAAAGTGCTTAGACGATGGCGGGTCTGGAAGATGGATGGAGTGTTGGTTCATCACAATCGCCTGCATCTTCTTCGAGGTCTGAACCTCATCGCGTCACGCTGTCAGGTTGCGGCACTTGCCAAATATCCACGACCGGATCAGCTTGGCCGCCTGCGAGGTAGTCTGTTTCGTCCAGCAATACCGCGTCGTCGGCTGTGGTGGCAATGTAGTGCTCTTGGTCAGTTCCAGAGTTGCCGGTTAGTTCAGCGACTGCTCCCTTGATTTCTACCGTGGTGCCGGTTGGCAGCTGAAGGTGTCGCACGAGCATGTCGCCAGCTTTGACTTGAGTACGGTTAGTCACCGGAGTCCATGCGTGACCATGGTCTAGCCTGTTCGATGGTGTATTTGCGTACCCTAGCGCCATTTCTGTCCAGGCATCGAAGGATTGCGGCTGTCGAATGGTATGGGTGGTGACTTCCTTGTAATAACCAGCCTCCGGGTCGGCAAAGAATATCCACCCGGTGTTCCAGCACATAACCCAGTGGTGGTGCTCTACGTTTGGCAGCAGTGCCAGTGATGCGGTGTGAAAGATCGTCAAATGTTCATTATCATCGTCCTCCGCCTGTGCCAAGATTGCTCCACCGCGGTCGGTGACCTGTTTGTCGCTTATGGTGGCGATAGCTCCCTGGGTTGCGATCAGTGTTCCGCTGTGCAGCTGTTCGACACGGCGCACTATGTCTCCGGGGATGGCGTCGGATTGCAGTTGAACAAAGCTACTGTCGTGCTCTGTCAGGTGCCTGGGGTGTTGAACTGTTGTACTCATGTACCTACAGTGTCCGGCGCCCCGGTGTAGAGGTCTGTTGGTGTAGCTTGTTCAACGTACCCGCTGTCGATGGGTTCAGTTTCGCCCAACATGGCTCTGACTGCCTGGGCTAGGAAAAATCCGAGGTTGACTGGCACAGCGTTGCCGATCTGACGGTACTGACTACCGATCCCGCCGGCGAAATGCCAGTTGTCGGGGAAGGTTTGAATTCTGGCATACTCTCGAACATTGAGCGGTCGGGTTTCGTCCGGGTGGCATAGCTCGGTCTGCTTCTGCGCCGGAGAACATGTCAGTGTCGGGGATGCTTTCGTCCACGCCAGTCGTCTGGCGATGCTGGTGCGACCTCCTGACCCATAATATGCCTTGCCCAGATAGCTTTTGGCGATGTTGTCTGGCAGGTCACGCCAGTGTCCACCAGCAGGCACCATGTCTAATACCGCGTGCTTGGCTTCAGAATAGGCTTGACCATCGCCTTGTGGTCGGTCGCCGATGGCGTCCTCCAGCGTATAGAGCTGCTGCTGATCCTTCGGGAAGAAAGTGGTGTCCCCGACGTCTGATCTCACACCGACAATGATGACTCGCAACCTGTTTTGCGGTACAAAGTGATCTTGGGATTTCACGATGCGATAGCCGATCCGATAGCTTGCACCGGTAGATGGGTCTTGTATGGCTGAGAGTTCATCCAGCATCGTAACTATGGTTCGGCCTTTGTCGTGACTCAGGAGACCACGCACATTTTCACCCACAAAAACCTTGGGCATCACCTGGGCAATGGCGCGTGAGAATTCAAAAAACATTGTGCCTCGGGTATCGGCTAGCCCCTGACGATTGCCGGCATAACTAAACGCCTGGCATGGGAAGCCACCTTCAACGACATCGACCTGATCGTAAAACGGTGTGAAGTCTATGTCGGTCACATCACCGTGGGTGACCGTCCACTCGGGACGGTTGGCGGCAAGTGTGGCCACTGCATCGTTGTCGATCTCTGACAGCAGCACGTGATCGAACCCTGCATGATCAAAGCCCAACGCGGTGCCACCTGCTCCGGCGAAAAGGCTGATGACGGTGGGGCGTGATAGCGGAGCGGGGTCATGGAGGATTGGGACACGAAATGCGGCTGCGGTTGATACTGCGGTGAGGGTCATGCACCGGTAGTGTCCGGGCTACCCTCTATCTAGTCAGTGGTGTCGCCAGTCCAGTACACCAGCCGGTGCAACTGTACACCCATGCGGCGGTAGTCCGTCAGCACAGGGCCGCGAAGTCGGTGCACCTGGTGAAAATCTGTCCGAAAGAACACACCGTCATCCGATGGCTCGAAGATACCGTGTTGCGCTGTGTTGAGGTCAACTGCTTCAAAGCGACCAGTCATCGCACCACCAGCCAGGCGAAAAGGCCGATCACAAAGTTCAGCGTGATGGCAATAAATGACGCTAAAATACACACGCGAGCTACGAGCTCTCGGATGTCGTAGAGGTTGTCCGATGGCGACAGCTTCAGCCAGACACTGCTAGCGATAGAGGTGACTGTCAAGATGGCGGCGATCCAGAGTATAGGCGTCCATGACGCTGGCGCGTGGCTGATGGCGTATTCCAGTGGTTCGGTGTTCATAGCCTTACCGTGTCCGGCAAAGCTGCTGGAATATATTGGTGTCCCCTATCGCTTCGACTTCTTCGACGACTTTCGCTGCTTCTTCTGCTCGCGTCGGGCTTTGTTTACAGCAGCTTCGACGACATCGTAAATAATCTCTGTGATGGACGATTCCATGTCTTGTGATTCGCCCACATCAGCTCCAGGGTCGATCACGCCGACATATTCAATCTTCTTGGCCAGCACGTTGTGGACCTGTTCGTCAAAGGTGCCCACGGCGACCATGTGGGTGACTTCAACCAGTTTGTCTTGGCCAATACGGTCAGCCCGATCCATGGCCTGAGCGTTGATGCCCGGAGTCCACCAGTGCTCGACGAACACAAGGCGGTGAGACCGGGTGAGCGTGACCCCGACGCCGGCTGCCTGAATGGAGGCAATCAACACATCAATTTGTCCGTCTTGGAAATCATCGACGATCTGACCTCTGTCATCTGCTGAGGTTGCACCGTCAAGCACGTCGATTTCATAGTCGGTTTCGTCCATGAGCGTGCCGTAGAGCTCATTGACGACATCCTGGTGGTGAGCAAAAACAATCAGTGGCGAACTGTCATCTTGTCGCATGAGGGTTTCGATCATCCCTAGAGCGGGCTCAATCTTTGATCGACCTGCCGCCCGGAACATCGGTGACATAATGCCCATGCCAAAACTGTCGGCAAAATCTGCAATGTCGCTGTCATCTAAGACAGCAGCCTCGTGGACACCGCCGAGCTTTTCAATGATGTTGTCGATAACCTCAGCGTGGGCTTTGCGATACTCGGTGGTAGAGACATCAAACAGTCGCCAGTCGTGGGATTTGCCTTGCAGGTGAGGTAGCAGTTCTGCCTTGGTCTTCTTCACCCACAGGGTGTCCATGATGCTGGCAAGTTCGGGCAGGCGTTTCTTAAGTGCTCTTGGATTGCCGAAATTATCTAGGGTGGTGTATCTGTCCATGTATTCGCCATAAGAGCCGAACACTGCCTCCAGCTGGCCGGTGATGGCCAGCAGGTTCGCCATCTCGCCGGGGTGTGATTCGGTTGGTGTTCCGGTCACGGCCAAGCGCCGGCCAACAGGGATTGTACGAGCCAGCTGTCGGGCGGCAATGGATCGCTGTGATTGCCATGTGGAGTATTCGTGTGCCTCGTCAAAGATCATGGCATCTGGGGAGAAGGCATCAATGAGTTCACGCACGTCGTCGCGTTGTAGCAATGATGATGGCACAACTAGCGAACCGACCTCGGGGGCATCAGGTAGCTTGCGTCCAGATGCTATGCGGCGCACCCAGGGACCCGATTCAGCGGCTTTGAACTTTCCGGGCTGTTGGTCTGGATGGGTTGTGGCAAACACTGGTGTCAGCCACTGGTTGATCTCCGAAACCCAGTTCGTTGCCACAATCGGGGGGCACACCACCAGCAGTCGCTGGGTGTCCAATAGATCGACAGCTGCCAAAGCAATACACGTCTTGCCAGCGCCCATATCGTGACACACCAGCTTTCGCGCCCCGGCCACAGCGTAGGCAGAGGCTTGCTGAAATTGTCGCAGAGCGTAGTGCTGTCCGCCAAACCCGTCGCGCTGGTCCCCAAAGACTTCTGCTGCCTCATCTAGCAGTCCCTGATGTTCTTCAGAGGTCATGTCGGCAAGGTCTTGGATCAGCGATGGGTCGTAGTGATCCAGCGGATGGATGAGCATCTGAGCTGCGTCATCGATGATCTGGTCTGCACAGTCAGTCTTTAGCCTTGATCCACCGATGAATAATGTGGTGGTGTCGGCGTTTTAACGTAGAGATGCGTCTTTGACGTGGGAAAATAGTAGGTGTTGAAGCCAATATTTCCCGTCCGAAAGACGCACCTCGTAGATGCTATTTAACCACACCGAAGCTGCTGTGTCGTATTCGTTTGATGAGCCCAATCTCGTGTCTTCGGCTGGGTTGGTCCCTGTCATGCGTTTAGCGCAGCAGGCCGGGCTGGCCCAGTTAGCCCAGCAGATGGTCACAGTCGCCAATACTGGGGCAGATAAAGGCGCCAACGCTGGCGCAAAGATCAGCTCGTTGGTGGCGGGCATGGCTGCTGGTGCCGACAGTATTGATGGCATGGATTTGCTGCGTCACGGCGGGATGACGTCGTTGTTCGATCAGGTGTATGCGCCCTCCACCCTGGGCTCGCATCTACGAGAATATACCCATGGTCATGTCAAACAACTGGCCGCGGTCTCATCACGTTTTCTGGCTAGACTGGGCACCCAGACGCCATTATTGCCCGTTGGTCCGCTAGCTGGTCATGGTGAACACATGGTGTTTGTGGATATCGATGACACCGTCGTCGAGGTCTATTCACCCAAGAAACAGGGTGCAGGGATTGGCTACAACAACACCCGCGGTCTCAACGCGCTGCTGGTGACAGCTTCCACCGCCAAGGCCGCCCCGATCATTATCGGTCAGCAGCTGCGCAAAGGCGCTGCTCATTCAGTGCGGGGAGCCCATAAACTCCTCTCCGATTCGTTGGCGACACTTGGCCGGTTGTCTGGGCAGAATGCTGCGGTGGTGGTACGAGCTGACTCAGCCTATTATTCGGCCAAAGTCGCCAAAGCCGTGCTGGCCAATGATGCCCAATTGTCAGTCACGGTGCCGCTGAACGCCGCCGTGCGAAAAGCTATTGCCACCATTGACCAAACGGCTTGGCAGAAGATCGAGTACACGCAGGCGATCAGGGATGAACATACTCAGCGATGGGTTTCTGCCGCCGAAGTTGCTGAAGTCGACTTCACCGCATTTTCGTCAAAACCAGATGCTGCTGACCACGTCACCGGGAGGTTGGTGGTGCGCAGAGTGCCAGAGAAAAACCTGCAAAAGCTAGCTGCCACCCAAGGCCAGTTGTTTGCCACGTACCGGTATCACGCGTTTTTCACCACGATACCCACCACAGTGCTAGACACCGTTGCCGCAGATAAGAGCCACCGCCAACACGCCATTATTGAACAAGTCCATGCCGAACTGAAAGCCGGGCCGTTAGCCCACATGCCGTCCGGTAGATTTCAAGCCAACGCCGCTTGGTTGGTAGCAGCTACCATGACCCATAATCTGATGCGAACCACCGCCACGATCGTCGGTGGCGCATTGGCCCGGGCACGGGCGTTGAGTATCCGACAGAAAATTATCACCGTCCCGGCCCGGATCGCTCACCGAGCACGCCGACTCATCATGCATCTACCCACCGGCTGGAAATGGGCCAGAGCATTCACCCGACTCTGGAACACCGCCCTATCGCCGCCACCTCAAGAATCCAGGACGTAACCAAGAGCTCTTTGATGGGCACCAGGCCGGGGCAGAAAGGACACCCGGAAAACTCACAGTGGACAAGACCAGAACAGGCTGGCAGACCTCACCCTGCCCAAAACCGGTGACGGACCCACCGAAGAATTTTAGGCAGACGTCCGACTACTCATCGGTGGATCAAGGTTTAGGCCCCGCACCGTGATCCGTTGGCCGTCCGAGAGATCAGTGGCGTCAACGATGAAACAGCCCAGCGGCTTTGACCAGACGGCACCGCGGCCAATATCGGCGGCAACGTCATCGTATCCGGCAAATCGGTGGTAAACCCGGTACGAGCCGCCGCCATGTGGAACTGCGACGGGGTGCCAGTGGTCATCGAGCTCGGTGTCGATGAAAAATCCGAGGTCTTCTAATACATCGTTAGGGTGATCGGTAGTGCCGGTGCCGGTGATAGACCAGGTTTTGTCCTTGGGATTCCAGGTGCGAGATGGCAGGGCTTTGACAGCATCCACAAGGCGTGTCCCGTCCTCGGTTTTGTCGTTGAAGCCAAATGTCACATCGACCCGCGGAATCAGCGGATCGTCGATGAATTGTGCTGTAACCATGTTCTCTACGTTCTCCGGTGGTAGAAAAATCGCCCACCAGACCGCAATGGCCTGATGGGCGAGGTGCCTTACGGCAAAGTGCTAACGGAAATGCTTAGTCATCGTATCCGCGTGACCGGCGCGACCCACCGGAGCGGGAGCGTGACGAGCGGGAGGTGCGGGACGACCGGGCTGAACCACCCGAGCGCGATGCACTTCCACCGGAGCGTGACGAGCTGCGGGATGAACGAGAGCGACGTGGCTTCTCTTCTTCCTCTTCGTCAGCGCCATCTTCATCAACAACATCTTCTTCGACGTCTTCGTCGATGTCATCGGTTTCATCGGCTTCTTCTTCACGACCGCGGCGACGGCTACGGCCTCGGCCACCGGAGCGACCTGAGCGGCCACGACTAGAGCGGGATTCGCGTGCTTCACGAGCCTCGTCTGCAAGGCCATCTTCTTCCAGTGAGCCAACGTGCCAGCGAAGGTCTGGTCCACCAGCAATCATGGTCAGACTCAGATGAGTCTTATCCACGACGTCGCCTTTGCGGTTTTCGCCTTCTTCTTTGTATGACTCAACTCGGCATGTGATGGCCATCGGAGGGTACTTTCCGGTTTCGTCTTTGATATTGGCAACCGTTTCTGCCAAGTTCAACGCTTCGCGTCCAAAGACGGTGAACGGAAAGTCCTGCTGCTTGTCGTACTGCTCGGTCTTAGGGTTGTAATGGTTTTCAATAACCGTTGCAACACCACGGACTCGTTCAATGTCGTCCTCGTTGTAGAGGATTACGTCGCCGGCCATATTGCCGCGGAGGGTGATCGTTTTCATCGTTTTCAAATTCCTTTGCTTCGTTTTACTACCGCCCAGGGTCTTCGAGGCGATAGGGTCGGTGGCCGATCCCCAGCCACCTGGCTATACAGTGTCCGGCGCTGCAACCTGTCCGAGGATGTAGCGTTGCGAACCTGCTGTGCTAACTGTGTCCGGCATCTCGGATGGTCTTCATCCGGTAGCTGCTGGGCTGCGTTGCACTATGACTGTGTCCGGCATCGGTCTCTTGCTCCGACAAGCGTGACGAATCCAAATCGCTGCGCTCTGCTGGGGTGAGTCCGCCAAACATGCCAAACCGCTGGTACACGCTGGTTCCGCGCTCAAACTCCATGACTTGCTCACGGCATTGCTGCATTACTGGGCACTGGTGACAGATGCTGCGTGCGGTGTCGTATTGGCGTGCCTGAGATGCTGTCCTCCCGGCGGTATCCGGGAAGAATGCCTCTGGGTCAACTTGGGAGCACATCGCCTCATCGACCCAATCTTGAGCCAACGTCGGTGGCGTAAGGCCTTGTGTCGGTACGGATATAGCTGTAGTAGTCATGGCCTACTGTGTCCGGCAAGGATCAGAACACCGTGGCCGTTGAACTGCGGTGGCGGTCAGGATCAAGCTCATGGGGCTTGCGAAGCACGATCATGCCGTCGGTATGATTCGTGTCGATGGCCATGACGTGCCCCTGTTGGCGGGAGCTAAATATGTCGTTGAGGTCCTTGTAGCTGGCGGCAATCGAACCGCCTTCTAGCTCCAGTCGGGAATGATCTTGGGCCATCTTCCGGGCGTCGTCGTGGTCGTCGAGTACAGCGACGTTGCGGTAGCCTTCTTCAGCCTCGGTTTCGGAGTGCACACCGTAGGCGTGGGAGACGAGCCACTTCTGCTGGCCTTCGTCATCGTAGGCTGACACGATGTAGGCAGACCGCAGTTCGTCAGCCAGGCTGGCACCGACACCGTAGTGGTGCTGCTGCATGTTGGAGTAGATCGATGTGGCGTTTTCTAAAACCTCGACGGGTGCTTCTTGGTAGTTTTCTAAATGCTCGGATTTGGCGAAGCTGCCGATGGCGTCAGAAGTCTGGGCATCATGGTTCACAGCTGACAGCACTTCGATATTCTCGGTGCGAGCTAGATCGTCTAGCACTTGTGCACGGTCGTCGTGACGGGCTACATAGGCGTCATTGAGTCGGCGGGAGCGCACTTTGTCTTTCGCCCAGTCGATGGCGTCATCCATGCTGTCTGCCTCGTAGGAGCTACGATGCTCGGATACTAGCCAGCCATTTTCTTCCAGTTCGGTGGCATAAGGTCCAGCCAGATCGTGGCCGTCAGACGGTGATTCGCAGTCGATGTTGATTTTGCCATTGGACAGATGATTTTCAGCGCCGATAGAAAACACCAGGTTCGTATCCTCGTAGTCGTATTCTTCGCGTTCATGGCTGCGGTCTGGCGCATCGACCTCGTGGACGTAGCTGACCTGGGAGTCTTCGTTGTGATCCACTACCCAGGATTGTTCGATGTCTTGGGAGAACTCTTGGAGGGATTCACTCAGCCGCTCGCCCAATTCGATGTGGTCTTCAGGGGTGAACTGTCGGGAGGCAGCCAGGTTCACTTCCGCTGCTTCGGAGTGGTGTTGGTGGCCGAATTTGCCGTCGGTCTGTCGGGAGCTTTCACGTCGGGATGCTGCATCAGAGCTGAAGTGGTGTGTCATGGTCAGCTAGTGTCCGGTGCGATGCAGAGACCTGAGACACCAGCACCCCTCTGCAGATCAGCTCAGCCATCAAACACTTCGGCGTCGTCATAGTAGATCTCCAGCTGCGGAGCCTGACGTCCAAACCCTTCGATCTTGCGTGTCCCCTCGGTGCCCGGACCCTTTTTATTCGACGACCGTATGGGTGTGCCCTGGTGGACGTAGGTGTGCAGCAACGACTGAAAGCGGTCAAGACGCTTGTATTGATCACCTTTGGTTGTGTCGTTGTAGAGGATGAACGAATACGGAGAGTCTCGAACGGGGTCGGACGCACCTTCACCATGCCCGACACTACGCAGTGAATAACCGGTGATCTGAGCAACCTTCATGACATCATCATCGGTCAGCTCTTGGTCGGCTTGGAGTCGGACTGCCTGGGGTTCCATCGGTGCCATACCTTCACGTGCGCGGTGATATGTTCGACCTTTGGAGACGACGGTGTCAAAGACCTCCCCGGTTTGCACGGCATCGCTGGTGGCGCTGATGGGATTGTCTGGACTACCCAGGGGGTGCTCTAGCTCCGGTGCAGGCTGAGCTGCTGGCTGTTGGACCGTGGATTGCTGATCGCTGAAAGCCTGTGGGTGGCGTTGGTTGAGAAAATTCCTAGCGTAGTGAGCCGCCTCTGGCTCCATCTGAGATAAGGCATTTCGGATGGCTGATGCTCCGATTGGATCGTAGCCAAGGCGCTGATGGCCAATCTGTGAGGCCACGGCTCGGATGTGCTGTGGCGTGAAGTTTCGGGTGTGCTTGATGGTTTCAACCACTTCAGGTCCAATAGCCTCAAGCTCGGGTTCAGTCATCGCCGTTGCATCGTGAACTGCATGGGTCGCTGCTTCGTCAGACACCAGCTCAAGCGGGGGCAATTGGACGCCCTGAGCTTCAGAATGAGGCTTGGTGGTGTAGCGGCCACCGGTATCGCGGTTGTGCTGCTGTTCCTGCTGCGCTTGGGTCATTGGCTTGCTCATGCACTGACAGTGTCCGGCGTGACGGGGTTGTGGGTGAGCAAAGGGTGTATACCCCTGGGGGTATTGGTGGGGTCTGTGTTAACAGTATGTATGTGTTAAGACAAACTCATTCACATACACATACATACAGCTCTGCTCTTTTCTTGCCCACACACTCTCTGCACGCTCGGGCAACATATTTGGCCTTATGGCAACATCTACCCTTGGAATGGCAACATATTTTCCTCTATGGCAACACTGCCATTTCACTACCTTGGCTCTATTGCAACGATCTGGGCACTTTATGGCAACATGGCAACGTATTATGCACCACAGTTTCCTACGTGCAACCCCCTGACTCACCCACCCACCCTCGTTGCTCGTCTGCTGTGTGACCTAATTTTGTGACCTAATTCAGACACACTGTGCACCCTGGTTTTTCCACTCTGTCCCTTAACCCCTTAAGGCGTGTTTTCCGCAAATGTGTTGCCATGTTGCCGAAAAACTCTACTTCCGCACAAACAAGCCGATCCAGCGATGGCAAGGAATGTTTTTCGACCTTGCCAATGGCAACATATTGTTACCATTTGTGGTTTTTGGTCTCGAAATCACCGAAAAACACGAACATTCGTGGCGACGGGCATCACACCAGCGTGATCGAAAACCGCCGGATTCTGGAATTTTTGCGGCAACGGCTTGACATGATGTGCTACCCTTGCTGAAGAGATGAACAAGCTCTACAGGCTTCATAGCAAGGGTAGCAACCTGATAATTAGGTCATACTTGAAAAATTCAACAATCTCCCCTCCTGGTGACGTACGTCACAACCTTACTGGACTCTCATCGACTGTGATGCGGTCGAATTCTGAGACAAACCCTGCTGCGCCGGACACTGTCTGGTCATGGAGCAATCAGATATCACTGCTAACAGCAGCTCAGACATTCCGGAAAAACGATCATCTCGTCGAGGAAAAACCCAAAAATCCTCGGTAAACACGAGTCATGGCAACGCCACCTGGTCGATTGATGACTACGGAAAAGACATGACCGGCGCTGCCGCGGCCAAGCTACACGACTCAGCGGTGGCTCCAGTTGTAGCTGCCGCACGTGGCTACTGGCGAGCCTCGACACAAGAAGAATACGACCGCTGGGCGAAATACGTCGGCATCAAAAAGACTCAACTGATGTACCTCAGCGTGGCTGAAGGTGTCGTTGGAACCGATGACGACGGCTTTGAACTCGACGGGCTGATCATGCCCTGGTATTCGATCAAATACACTAAACTGCAACGCGACGGTGAACCTACTGATGGCTTTGAGCCAGAATGGCAACTGCGTCCTGCTGAGCCTGTAGATATGGGCAACCCCAAGCCGATGAAGTACGTCTTTTCCAAAGGCGCTTCAATGTATCTGGACATTCACCCAGCCACGCCGAGCTCCTGGCTCGATAAAGCTCCGGTCGTGTTATTTGCCGAAGGTTTACTCAAAGGCGACTCAGCAATGACCGCCCACCTCATTGCCCATGGTGCCGACGAGGATTTGCTCACCGACACCTCCGAGCACGCCGCTGATCGTCTGATGGACTTTATGGAATCCCTACCCATCGACTCTCGTGTGCTGGTGCTTCGGTCGCCATCGGCCACCACCTTCCAAAACGACCCTGTCTCGCTGGGCATGTTGAACCTGACAGATCGCGTGGCGTGGATGGGCTTTGATGCTGATATTGAAACCAACCCCAAGGTCTGGGATCAAGCTCGCAAGTTCCGTCAGCATCTGCTGAACCACCAAAAAGTGCGCCAGGTCAAACTCCTGTCACCCACTGCCGACGATGGTGGCAAAGACGGCATTGACGATTTCTTGTCGCACCGGGGCAGTTGGGAAGACCTCATTGACCCTGATGGTGGGCACCTTCGCCACAAGATGCCAGAGCGTCCGCGCATCACCGACGAGAACGTCAAACCAGGTAGCTGGCGCATCACCGACGACTTTGCCGCGGTCGAGGAGCTCAAAGTCACCACTGATGATCAGGGTCTGAACTCTGGGACGCAGTGGATGCCAGCAGATGTCGGACTTGGCGGTCAGGTGGTCTTCATTGAAGATCGTCGTGAACCCACCAACAAGGAACTGCTCACCGGTCAGGCAGCCGACCCTATCGAAGGTGGATCAGCAGACGCCTACGTCGGCATTGACGTCTCTTACCGCACCGATGACAACGATGTCATCACCTACCGCGTGGTCGGACCCATCGTCATCCTATCCATGCTGCCAGCAGAGTGGCGCCAGACAGACACCCATATCCCCCACGGCCTGTCGATGCACCCGCACTGGCCGCCGCGTGGTCAAAAGGGCGAGAAGTGGTTGGAAGCCGTCAAGCGCGCCTCAAACAACACCGAAACTTACATCGAGTGGACCAAGATGGGTTGGGTGCCAGTCGAAGGCGATATGCCTGCATTCATTGTCGGCGACACGGTCACCGCATGGTCACACGAGTCGGCAGCATCAGTACGCCCAGGCATCACCACTGACGACCTACATAACCTGACCAGTTTTGGCGTTGGCGGCACAGATGAGAACCCGGTGCACCACCCGGCAGACAATCTTGAAGCATGGCGCACCCAAGCTGTTGAAGACTTCCACGAGATTCGCAGACTGTATTTAGATAACGAACCATGGACTGATCTGGGGGTTGCCGGCATCGTGCTGCTGTCGGCATTGCGTCCGGTGGTGCCGATCTTTGAACCAGTGTCGAATCCGCGATCAACGATCTTCATCTACGGTCCTGCTGGCGGTGGAAAGTCCATGACGGCAAAGTACATCATGGCTTTTTGGGCTGCCAACGGCTCAGACTTCAGCTCAGCACTACCCGGCTCAGCAGAAGACACCAGGGCCGCCATGGAACACGCTGTGTCCATCACACCGATCTGGACTATCGACGACCTGGCGCCAAGTCCCACCCGCCGAGCATCAGAAGCCCAGGAGACGGCCATTACTGACATCATCCGCTCCACGTTCAACGCTTCACCAAAGATGCGGATGACTCGTGAGATGGGTGTTCGTAAAACGTCCAAGCCAGCAGCTCAGCTGATTGTCACCGCAGAAAATGAGCTGTCAGTTCCATCGGCAACACAGCGGTCGGTCATGCTGCGGATTGGTCGCGGATCGCTGAACCCCTCACCAAATGTCACTAACACCATCAATACTGCCGCAGCATCCGGCCTGCAAGCTCGGGTCACCCAGCACGCAGTGCTTGGCTTGTACCAGTGCATGGGGCCATTTGGATGGCGTCGGATTACCGAACTGTTCACTCAGTATTACCACGATGAACAAAAACTGATTCAAAAGATGCTGATGGCTCGTGGACTGCCACAGTCGAAGGTGCAGCGTCTTTCAGAGGTCACGTCCGATATCACGATTGTCATCCCGTTTTTGAGAACACTTGCTCAAGGTCTAGGTCTTGGCACCGAGTGGGGTGAGTATCTGAAAGAAGACCCTCGGTGGGGCAAAGAGAAACTGCTACGGGAAGCTATCGTGGACTATATGGTGTCCAACTACCAGGAGCAGGAAGATGCCACACCTGGTAAGTCTATTCTTACCGCAGTGCGACTGACCCTCGATATGCACCAGGCGCATATCGAATCGGCTGAAGACCCCAAGCGTCCACCGTATGTCTCTGACGGCGACGAAAAGATCGACGGCATGACCGATGCCCACCTGAACTCTCGACTGGGCTGGCTCATTGATGCCGAGGGCAATGCCCGGCCACAGGGTCCTACTATCGGCAGGCTCATCCGGTCATCGAAACATGGCGATGTTGTGCTGTTAAATGCCCACGCAGCGTTCACCACCGCGTCTCGACATCACGACACCATCATTCTGCCGGGTATGAAACAGCAGGCTGCGATGAGTGGCATTTGGGAAGAGGGCTTAGCACCTGAAACGTTGTATGAGTTGCGCGGCAATGTCGGCAACTCACGCAACGGTGTTCGAGTGCAGACGGACAAAGGCGTGCGGTTTACCGGGGTGCCGGTCGATATTCGCACCCTACTTGAACTAGATTGAATATAAGCCAGCAGTGTGAGGTCTGATCGCTCCATACTTTCACCACACACTGGATGAAAAAACCACAAGGCCGGTGCAACGTGAACGCAACATTGCACCGGCATTGTGCTGTCTGGAGTGCTTGCCGATCTGGAGCTTACGCTGAGTCGATACCGTAGTGCTCCCGCAGCACCACAATGGATAGTTGTCGGATTTGTTCGGCAGCCTTGGCGCAGTCATCAAGGGTCCGGTAGTCGGCATGAAGCTTGATGGCCTTGAGCACACCGTGCTCCGAACGCTCACCGGCCAACGACTCATCAAGCCAGACTTTGGCAGCAGTCCCAAGCTGCTCATCTTGCATCTTGGCATAGTGCACTACGGTCTCTAGGAACTCCCGAGATTCCTGTGGCATCAAGACATAGTCAGGGTCGTCGTAGTTCTCAACATGAATGTGCTCATGCTCCATGGGTGGTGGGGTGTTTTCATGGAACCCAAACACGCTGTCATCAATTGCTCGACCTTGGCGCCGAGCATCCTTGCGACCTGAAGCCCGAGCATTCCACTCAGCAATAACCTCTGCACGTGTCGGCGACCGATGTAATTGCTGGGCTAGTTCGTACTCTAGGGTTTCCAACTCTCGGGCGTTGCGGAATCTGGAACGTGCTCCGGTCAGTCCACCGGTTTCGTCACGCTCAAACTCATCGCGGACGTTATTGCGTATCCGCAGGCGAATCACCGCGCGCAGTGATCGGACTTTCACTGCCTTGTCTGGATTGTCGCAGTAGTACCGCAGTAGCTGCCATGCAGCCAGTCGGGTGATCTGGACAATGTCATCTTCTTTATGCCTGGCCAGTCCACGGCCAAAGGCTTGTTGGGCACCGTAAGCAACTTGTTTGACCCATGGGTCAAAGACACTCAGCCACTGTGCGATAGCCTGTTCTTGCAGCTCCGGCGCCAAGTGGCAGATGTCGATAGCGGCGGCCTTTGGATCAGTATGATCAAACAAATCGTGGTTCATTGCGGGTTGCAAGCCTTTCCATACGTGAACGGGAAGCCTTCGTGGAATGCCACTTTGCGCGAATCGTGCACGGCGTCGAGCAGGGCTTCAAATCGTCGGCCAGATGCCCATTGGGATATCACCCAACCAACGGTGATCCGTTTGGGAACTTGGCGAATATGCGGGTACATCGTTTTGAACATGTTGGCCACAATCGCTCTGGCGCTTTGGTAGCCAATGTCCGGATCGTCAGAGATGATTTGCACCAGTGACTGGTTTCGTAACTGTGGGTCGTCGGTTGCCGCTCGAAGATAGTCTGTCCACGGCATCTGACCTTGGGTGATTGCCAGACGTAACGTTGCACGCTTGCGCTCTGCCTGAGCCTTGCCACCCATCAGGTGTGCGTTTGAACCTGGTTCGGCTAGCGCCATGTCGCCCACCCACTTTGGTCGCTGATGTCGTCAACGTCGAAATCGCTTGCAGCGACAGCAACCTTTGGCACTGGATTCAGCGCTGTTACAACCGAGGAGCGATGGTGGCGAACATTCGTCATCCCATGATCCAACATGAGCTGCGGGAGGGCTTCTGGGTCTTTGCAGTTCAACGTCTTGGCAGCGTTGCGTATTCGGGAGCCTAAGCCATTTGCTAGGTCGCCGATGGCGTCGTAGATCATAATCTGGGCCATGCGGCGAATCTTGGACGTCATGTGCCGCTGCGGGTCTACATTGTTGAAAAGCTGCTGGTCGGTGATGTGAGCTTCAAGCGTTGCCATCAGCGAGTGCGATGGGTTGTGGACTGCTGTAGACGCCATGTAGTCGATGTCTTCTGACGTGACCCAGCGGTCATACGAGATACCCAGCGTGGAATAGATTTCTGCGCGGAGATTGCTGTGCTCGTGCTCTAGTGCTGCCACCAGCTGCCTCTCCATGGAAAGTAAGATATCCCACAGCGCACCATGACCTGCACGATCTAGCGAGCTTCGCTGCAAGGACGTTTCGACTACTATTGAATTGCTCACCAGCAGCTTATCGTCAGACACAGCTTGCTCAGACTGGATTCTGTGCTGCTGTGGAAAACTTTGCCACGACAGCTCGCGTCGAAATCCGCCAGCACCAACCGCCACACATTCAACAGTCTGCATCTGATCGCCATACAGTACCTGTTGATCCTCTGGATACTGGAGGCGAACTGGCATCAGATATCGTTGCTGGCCAGCGCCCAGTTCAACGCCTCGTGGTGGGTGAGCCTTATCCCCCACAGCATCTCCGAGGTCTGTCCAACCAAACATTGGGGACACGACTGCTGGCAACTGTTTGACGTCGTGCAACAACCGTTGGGCGCGAACGGTGGAGAGTTTCTGGCAATACCACTCAAGATATGGATGGCGTGCCCATTCGTGCAGTGACATAGTTTATCCACGTCCCAACAGGCGTGCGAAAAAGCCTGGCTTTTTCTCTGCTCGACCTTGCTGGCTTGAATCTTCTGAACTCAGGATGTCAGTGTCAAACTTCTTATCGAATTCTTCGTATCCGGTGACTTGGAACAAGATGTTGTAAATGACTTGGTCAAACTGGGTGTTCATCAAGTCCGGCTCCCCTGCCAGGTTTCGACGCCAGACCCGTTGGTCTTCGTTGATGACCCCGACGTAAATTCCTACGCGAGACTGAATCTGATGCCGCAAGGTTTTCTCAATGGACTCAGTGGCAGATTTGATCGGTGGCACCTTGTTCATCGTCACCAGAATGCGCCGACGGTCAACGCCCATTTGCACCATGGATCGAATGCGATTGACCAGGTCTTTCAATGCAGAGTTTGAACTATCGGCAATGCCCACGTAGTAGGCTCCGTTGTCTCGCACTTCTGGGATGATCAATGTGTTGGTGAGCTTGAATTCGTCGGTGGTCTTCATAATTTGTGAATCTAAAACCACCATGTCGAAACGCTGTCGGACATCGGCCACCAGTTCCACATAATGGTGGGCGGTGACATCATTGACTGCCTGGTCGTCGTCTTCTGGTGCCAGCACTACAGATAGCAGGTCGGGAACAGGCGTGGAGTTGTCTGGACGGAGTTCATCGATGACATTGGATGTCAGCACGATCTCTTCCAGTGATGCGTCACCGATAGCGAAATCTGAGATGGTTGGCACGTTGTAGCTTGAGGTGTCCATACGAAAGAACTTGGCAACATTGCCCTGGCCAATATCTCCGTCGATCAGCACGGTGCGGTAGCCCTGTGATGCAGCGTGGATAGCAGTCTGCCGAGCAAGGGTGGTCTTGCCGACGCCTCCTTTGGCGCCGGAGAAGATAATCAACGGGCATTGGCGTGTTCGCACCCGAGCATTGCGAATGTCCCGCTGACCATACATACCTGGCACTGGACGCTTAGCAGGCGCTGGAGGTTGCTCATGCGATTGATTCCACTGTGGGCCACCCTGCTGTGGTGGTTGACCGTGATGCGGCTGCTGGGGCTGTGGAACAGAGGGCGCTTGACGGCGGTTTGCACGACGCGGTGGCAAAGACTCGGCTAGTTGCTGAGCTGGTGGTGGCTGCTGATGTTGGGCGGACAAGTTGAGGCCGGTGTTGTAGACATCCGTTTCATCGGACTGCTGACTGTAGTCCACTGGCTGTTGTGGGGTGGGCAGCTGGGTTCGATCCTCCACCGGTGCAGGCGCTGGCTCGTCAGCCGTCTGATCGTGCTGCATTTGCGCGCGACGTTCGGCGAGGCGGCGGCGATGCTGTGCAGTGGCATCCCAGGTGTCTTCTTCAACCTGTGGATTGCCACTGGTGTCCCCCTGGTGTACAGCGCCGTCAGAAGGTGAGTCACCAGGCTCCTGATCGAAGCTTGGCAAGCCTGGCAGTTGTGGCACAACACCCTGATTTTGTTCAATCTCAGTCTCTTGGTCATTCTGTGGCCAGACGACCTCTGCCCACTGCTCATCAACTGGAGCTAGGACAGCTTCTTCCGCCAGTTGTGCCAAAGTGAACGGAGCTGGGATTTCTGCAATGTTGTCGTGCACGATGTGCTGTGCTGCGCCATCGGTATCTGCATCATCAGTGGTGATGACCGAGACTTCTGGCCCAGCCTCCATGGAGGCTACAGCGGCAGTCCACTCGTGCAGTCCGCTGGTTGTTGAGTCTGCCACCACGATTGGAAACGAACCGGCGGTGAACGCTTCTTGTATCGCTTTGACGGCATCGGCCACCGTGTCACCGGTGACCACTTCATACCCGGCGTCGGACAGCACCGGCACCAGGTCGGGGACTTCAATAAGCCCCACGCGACGATCTTGATTGTTTTGGCTCATACCTTCTATTACCTCGACCAACCGCTCCGAGTCTTCCCGAACTCGACCAGCACTATGGATACCTCCGCGAGGTTCGGATGTGCGTAGTGGGTTTGGTTGAAAGCAATAGCTTTAGAGTCACGACCGCTTGCGATCAGCTAACGTTGATTTCCACAGTCGGCCAGCTGCCTCTCGATGTGACTCAACACATCTCCCCTGCCACCTGTCATTTGGCTCAACCACTGCAAGACCACTATCGGCACCACTGCACGAATAGATACCGACAGTCTTACACCAAAGTTCAGCTAATGTCGCCATCGGTGTAGAGCCGTGGTCAACGATTTTTGAGGTCAGTTGGGTTGTGTCAGATAGCGTCGCGAGTCACTATGGACAATCATCAGGTATGGCAAATTCAACCTCAACACGCTCAAAGTTACCGTGTCGTAAACTTACTCGTGATCTTCACGACAAAATCTCATTTGACATGCCCGTTTGTCGCGGCAATTCAAAAGGTGTTAGACATCTCGCCCCGACTGTCAGTTAGACCGACTGATGTAAACAAGCGTGAAGTACACTACCCAATTGTCTGCTTTTTTGCATCCAGCGACACCGCACATCAAGTCGTGTTTTTCGATTGAGAATCCTCAAACGCTGTTCACCAGCAGGTGAGTTCGTGGTTTGATAGTGCAAGTGCCCTGTCGCCTCTTGAGGCGACGCAATAACAGTACAGTAGGAGAAAAAATCGTATGGGAAGCATTGACCACACATCGGTCGTGTTACATGAATACTTCCACACACTGGTGGAGCCGCTGTTTCCACCCGAGGTCTCCCTGAAACGCTATGAGAATACTGTTGATGTCATGGTGGATCGCACCACCTCAACGACGTCTTTGCGTCGGCTCAGCGGGTTAATAATGACACTGATTGCCTCGCTGGACCCCGAAGACCCGCACCGCAACATTGACATTGCCAACCCCACCGACTTCACATCGCAGCTAACAGTGACTGTTCACGGCGATAGCCGACCCTTTGACCAAGCCACGATGGTCGGCGACGTGCATAACCTGGACGCCACTGACCCGGCAGAACGTTTAGAGTTCGAGGCGATATCCGACATCGACATTGAAGCACTTTCAACATACCTGCTGCTGTGCACGATCAGCCCAGTCCAAGCCCAGCAATGGATCGCTGATGACGGTAGACCAGCGACCACTGATGACGCCGAGCTGGTTACCCAAGCACTACGGTATGCACTGCACCGGCGGCGCACTTTTGTTGGCACTGATGATCCGGGCACATTGATTGCGATGTATGAATGGGAAGTAGCAGACGTCACCGATGCTGGAATTGATGAGGCGATAGCCAACGGATACGAACTCGCCCATGAGATCGGCGTTGGCGCCGGCGTGTACCGCACCAGGCGCATCAGCGACTGAACCCTGTGCCCAGCGCTGGCGCTGGGATGGTCCGGCGATAGCCACACGGATGCTGCCGAGCGGATGGGGCGGTATAACTTAAGATGCTCACCGCCGTCTGGCGGCGTCGGTTCGCTGGATCATCCTTTGGTTTGATCATCACCATGTCGGCACCTTCACTGCCACAACCGTCCTAGATCAGTCATCTTCCCAAACACCATCTGTCAGCCTTGCAATGCTTCGCCTTGCACCCCGCGCGATGCGCGGTGTCGTGTCTGCTGGTGTGGTCGTGACTGGAACGGAGTTGTGTCGGTTGCGGTGCCGGTGCGCGATGCGCACATCGTCGGTTTCTTTGGTCGTCAACATTCACTGATGTGCCAGCTGCTTGGTCACATTGCACGAAGTGCAATGACTCTTCCTCATCTTTGTTCTTCACCACTGGGTCAGCCAATCATCGGGTTCATCGAGCCACGATGTGGCTGACCTCCGTTGCCTTGTCCAATCAATGCCACTTCGTGTACCAGTACCGTCTCCACCAGCAGCAATCACCCGCCATTCAACCACCAGTGGCATCTTTCCGACACCCAGTTCAACCACTACTCGTATCGGTTTTCACCCCGCAGTTCGCACCGGTGATCTGTGCCTGGATGGCGACATCGTCTCACGATGTGGACTCGTCCCATCAGCGTCCACCTCCCCCACCGTAGCGAGCATCGTTCCGGCCACCGTGCCGGACATCTGTACACGCCAACGGAACCCAGTACCGCCAGTTCATAGTGCACCAGGTGCTGACCCGTAGCGATAACCACAATGAATACCTATCCGGTGATCCAGATGCACGATGTGCATACCCATCCCCGGCCTGGTAACCACCGTCACGCCGCCCAGACCGCACCCCGCACCGACCCCCATGTCAACCGAAGATGCACCCAACCGCCAGTCACTCCGCAGCACCCCGGACACTTCAGATGTACAACCCAACTGTCAGTCACCGGCCACCATCGGTGGCACATCCAGCATCCAGTCACCCCAGTCCCCCGCACCGACCAACCTGACCGAGTCACGTGCCGTCGGCACGTTGAACGCCAGCCCAACCAGCCGACCAACCAGGCCAGCCCACCACATCGTGGTCGAGCCAGTGCATCCGCATCACCAGGCGCAGCAAACACTTGAGGACGACACCAGCAGACAAGATGGCCAAACGCAACGACACACCAGATGGCACACGTGCCGCCTCGCGGGACGGTGACCTTGCAAGTCGTGGCTGGACAGCTTGGATGCGTCGGCATCAGTGGTGCAGCGTAGCCTGGCGGATCACTGGTGAGTCAGCACACCCGAAAACGTCCCACTGTATGAGATGACCCCGCAACGAAGTGACCAGGCGCGTCTCACTACGTGGACATTTGAGGGTTGCTGTCGGGCTGGCCGGTGGATTTGTGGAATACATCGGGTTTACGGGAGGAAATTGGTCTAGCCGAACCCGCGTGGATTCGGGACTTCCCGCAAAATCGAGGATATTTCGCCCCCGGACACTCTCAGGCCATGAATGATGCTGTGTTTTACACCTTCCAACGCGCCACTGGGATGCGTCCAAATCCTCAAGAATTTACCAGTAGAGCCAACGCTGCGATCAATGGTGCCGCCAATGCCGGTGACACGATGCTACTGGTGCATCGCACCGCCAGCCGGTACACGACCTACTTTGCCGTGTCGAAGTCAGCAGCCAGTGCAAATAAAGGATTAGAGCTTGCCCAAGCCTACGGTGCACGCGCCACCACGGTCGATGAACTGCCAGACGAGATCGTCGAAACCCCGCACATCGTCAAGCTGAAGTTTCGGTCATCCGACTTCGGTGCCGACACCCAGTACGGTGCTGATCCTGCCGAGATGGCGCGCAGTTTATCCAACGCCATGCCCGATGATTCCTGGGTTGGGTTTGCCATCCGGCAGGTGACCAAGCAGGAGACGCGACGTAACCGACCCTACGTTGACCACCGAATTGGTCCAGGCTCTCGTCACCTGTCCAAGACCAAGTCTGCATTAGTGTTTAGCATCTATGTGGGCGCTCAGTCTCGGACTGAAGCCATCAATTTGGCGCGCGACATTCCAGACATGATGACCGGTTTTGACCTGGCAGCCCGTCCAGTCACTGTGTCGAATGTCAACCGGAAGGCTGCGAAGTTCCTGGGGGTGGCGATTGCCGTTGCTGCGGTCACCGTTGCAGCCGATTCTGCATTCGACACACTGCCCGATCAAGTGGTGAGTTTCGGCTGGCTTGTCGCCGGACTGCTGACCCTGTTAAGCCTGGTGGGGTTTGTCTTTGGTCCACCGAAGCGTCAGGTGAGACGACATTTACAGCGCGGATTTTTACCACGTCCAAAGAGTTCGCCGGTCTTTGTTCGCAAGCCCAGAAAAGAGGGCACGAAAATCTTGCGAGACCATGAGGGTAACCAGCGAATCAAAACCATCAAAGCCTTCGATGGCAGCTACCCATTCCACAAAGAAGCGTTCTTGTTTGAACCTACCGTGTTTGCTCCAGCAGGCAACCCGCACGGCTCATCGTATGCCGGAGCGATCACGGCGTCAGACCGCGAAGTGACCCCAGAATTAACATCGTCGCATGGTCCAATCATCGGTCACACGGTGCAAGGCACATCAGTGCCCATCCCTGCATCATCGCTGCGGTACAACACCATGATTTTCGGTGAACCAGGCTCCGGTAAGTCGGTACTGTTGCAAGGTTTATGGGGTTGGCTGTGTCAAGAGCGAGTCAACCCGTCAGGCCGTGAACACCACCCCGGAGCAGACTCCACACTGATCGCTATCGAGACTAAAGGCAGCGGCGTGGAAGGCTATCTGTCGCACTCAGCGTTGCACGGTGACAAAGCGATCTTAGTCGATGCACTTGATCACACCACTCCGGCTATTGACCCATTTGATTTCGGCGACCTGCCAATGCGGGAGCAATCTGAACGGATCGTGTCTGCACTGAAGTATGCCTTTGATGACGGTTCGATTATGGGTCGATCTGCTGAGTCACTTCGTGCAGTGTACCCAGCAGCATTGGCCGCCATGCACTATCAGATTGTCGATGAGGATTGGATGGGCGATGACGCATCCCACCGTCGGCTGTCGCAACCCGGTGTCACCGAGCACGACTTCGCCCATGCACTGCTGATGGGTCAGACTCCAGAGACTTTTGACGCCATCATGGCAACGCTGTCCACACTGGCTGACCGGTGCAAACGTGAAGGCGATCTTGACGCTTACGATGAGATTACCGAAGCAGTCGATGACATGGGCACGCTGATCCAGATGACACCAGCAGCACGCCGGTCACACACCGAAGCGCCGAGAAATAAGATTGATGTGTTGCGCCGGATGGGGTACTACTTCCGAGACGACCGACCAGTAACCAGTTTTGAAAACGTGTTACGCAAGCATCAGGCCGTGGTGATAAATGTCGGGTCCAATGACAGCGGCCAGGTCATGGAAGATGAGCAGTCCAAGCTGCTGGCTTCCCTGTTGGTTTACAACTTGCGATCTGCAATCCAGCGCGTGTGTTCATCCTGGGAGGCTCAAGGCCGATCAGTGTCTTTGCTGTGTGATGAGCTGTCAATGCTGGCAGGCTCTAACGAAGAAGTGCTGATGTGGATGCGAGATCAAGGTCGGTCATACGGTGTGCGGATGCATCATGGTTCTCAGTTCCCAGCGCAGTTGAACGTGAAGTTGTTAGAAAATGTGTTCGGTTATCACACGGTGGCAACCTACACGATGGGGTCCAGCAAGCCGTCAGAAGTGGTGGCTCACGAGTTCGCTGACGATGTGACCGGCGAAGAAATCCGCAACCTTGGCAAGTACCAGTTGCTGATGGTCACCAACGTCAATGATGAAATCCAGCCGCCCGTCACCGTCAATGTCCACAACTTCAATGAGGACGTGTTACTGTGAGCCGATTTGATACCGGAGTCAACCTTCCGTCACTGGATGAGGTCACCGAAGACGATGCCGATAAGCAGTCAGTTTTTGACCCAGAAACCGGCGAGGTCTTCGACGATGAGTCCGTTGAGCTGCCAGATTTCGGCAACCCATCCGACAGTGATGCTGCACCTCAGTTACCCAACTTGCCCGACTTCATCACTGGTGACGATACCGCCAACCGTGACACAGGCAGACCAGACCTCCAAGGGGACACCAGTGACGATGTCCATCCTGATCCAGCAGTCGAGCAACAAGGCTTCCGCGCTACCGACGATTCACCAGTTCCGACCTCCGGATATGCCACCCGGTTCGACCCACGTGTCGCCGACTTGCCCGACACCCGGCCACAGCTTGGCAAGCCAGCGTTAAAAAATCCTCACGCCCACAGACACCGTGCCGACCCGTTTTATGACAAGCTGTGGCAGTTCGGTTCACAGGCGGCATGGGCGACCTATGAGGGCGTGGTCAAACACCGCAAGGATGGCTCATCGATGCTGCTGCCATCCGGGGTCATCAGGAAGGAACGAGCCACTGAAATGGTGCGCTACGGCGACCACCGATCACAACGAATTGCGATGCTATCGGCTATTGATTCCTGGGGTACAGTCACGGCTGAGCAAATGGTTGCGCTGACTGGCTATCGCAACCTGTTGCACCCGGATCACGATGTACCGATGTCACTGTTTTCGACTTCTTTGATGGATATTGGCCGATTGCAAAACTCCATGGTCGCTGTCAAAGATGATCCACGGTCTACCGTCTACCGGTTCCGCTCCCCTCGTGGACGGATACGCTCTGTTGCCAAGCGTGCCTGGACTTCTGCTGAGTACCTTCAAGTCGATGCCGGGGTGAACTTTGCTCCATCATTGGGTTTTATGGATCGCCACAACATCATGTCTACCGAGTTCGCCTTACGGTGTGCCGAGTCGCACCCAGAAGTGAACATGGTACTGGGTGAAAAGTGGTCATCAGGCGACTCATTGCTACCGCATACCCGAAAGAAGATCGGCTTTCACCGCACCTCCGAACAACACCCAGTTCGCGGCGACTCCACCATCATTTTGAAAAACGGTCTGCGGGTCGTAATTGAAATGACCTCGGGACACTCAGCGTCGGTCTATCGCAAGCTACAGCGCTGGGCGCAGTTTCTCACCAGGCACACATTGGCCGAGTCCGGCATCGTGGTCATCTTTGTCATGGCGTCATCAAAATACTCTGACGGTCGAGACTACGAGACCTCAGTCTCCACCTTCCGAACGTGGATGGAACGCACCTTGCGACGCTTCCGGTCACGCGACCAAGACTCCGCGGCAGCTCGCATGGGGCTTGCTCGATGGACTGACATGTTCCCGGCCAAACACGAGCTCGGAGAAGAGTTTTACACCCTGTCTGCCGAATACCTCGATGTGGACTGGCAGAAAAAGCCCATTGATTTCTTTGACCCCCAGTTTGCCGACCCACACGTTGCTTCAGCACCGATTGCCATGGGACCGGTGCTGGCCGCTACACCGCACTGGTGGCGTCGGGGAGATCAGACACCGCTGATCGGGCTGCCATCATTGCGAGCCGGAGAATCGCCACTGACCGATGACCAGACACATTTGACCACCACCGGCGCAGTGGATGAAGTGCATCCGCCGTCACGTCTCCGAGCCGTTGGGGCGCAGCGTCGGTTCAACTCCGCTGACGATGTCACTGGTCCCGAGGTGGTTGACCAGACAGATGACCAAGCAGCCAGCGATGGCCGAACGAAGGCAGAAGATGACGAATAACAATCAGCCAGAGCGCGACCCATTTGACGACATGCTGGCACGCTACTGTGTCAACGGCTCCAAACAGGGTCAACAATCAGCAGAGAATCAACCCACGACCTGGCAAGAGATACAAAACCGGCAGGATGGTGCTGACCACGGCATGATGGAAGACCAGAAATCTGAAGGAGTCTGGGATCGTGGAAAACAATTCATCCTGCCGGCAGTCTTAGTGCTGGGCATCGTGCTCAGCGTCGTGACCGGACTGTTTTAGGCCGGCGACACCGCAGCTGGCTTGTTCATCTCGGCACGTTCCTCCAGCCAGTCCATCGCATCGTCGAGATGATCGAATTTCTCACCATAGATGTCGATGCCTGCAAGGTACATATTGCGCGTCCCTGCTTGGTAGCTGATCGGTGAACCAGGCTGTAGTCGAGGGTCAAGCACAGCGACCATTCCGCGGTCTGATCCTGAGTTCCCTGCGATGAACGTTCTGCCGTTTCGGCGAGCAACAACGCTGCCAAGCTCAGTGTTGATGCACCAGGTTCTCCCAACGCCGTGATCGACAACATCCTTGCGAGTAGTATTTACGGAACCACGAGCCGCAAAGCGCACCTCCCACTGAGTCTCACTACGACATACAACATTACTTCGGTAACCGACTAAAGCGCATATCTCTTGGAATCTGTCGGCGTTTAGCTTGGTGCCAGTGTGGAAAGCTCCAGACTTGCCTTCTTGGGACCATTTGTACGTTCCGTCCCCAAGCATTAGTCCGTGAAATAGTGCAAGAAGATTTGGTCTAGATGCAGTATTGATAATCCACCGGGGGATAATTTTTTCTGCATCAAGCCAATTCCACACATCACGGTAGGAGGAGTATTGAACCGATCGAAACGATTTTAACTTTGACTTTCTTCGCCGCTGCCCTAGAACCATCAAATCGCGGATTCGAGAAGAGTCATGCCCATTGATCACCCACGTAACGAGGTCGCCATTACGGGTATATTCTTTCCCTCCCCGGACTGACAGTTTCGTGCCACTACGCTTCTGAACGTACCGGTTGAATTTCATTTCCATCCCGCTCAAGAGTTCGTCAATCTCATCGACTACCTCCTGTTTCGCGGTACTCTGCGCCAAGGTGATACTGTTTTTGCTCTTTGAAATGTGTCCATCACTTATGACTAAGCCAAGGAGCGTAAACCATTCTCTGGGAAGCTTCGACTGACCTCTAGAGACGCGACCGGCTAGCGGTAGTTGGAACCTGTGTGGCAGGTCATCGAATCTAGTTTTCACGTAGTCAGGAGCCTTACTGACATAGTATTCTGTGCTCCCGTCAGCGCGAGTTTGTATAGGTCTGGTTTTCTGAGGTTGGACCAACATTGTGTGGTCAGGTGTTGCTACGATGTCAGCCATCCTATTTTTGAACCGAAGCAGTGGCTCTGGATCATCGTTCACCTTAATCGCTTTGACTTTATGCTGCTCGATAGTTGGTGCGCCTTTAGTCGAGGCTGCCCTAGTCCCGCGTGCCTGCATTAGATGTGGAGGAATGCCGTATACCGTGTCACCAATCTCGATCTCACTGTAGTTCTTCCACCCATCTGTTGTGAGTATTTCTGTTTCGAGGTCGAAGCATCTTATTAGGCGACCTGCGGCTTGTTCCAATAACACTGCGGCATCTTGAACATACACTCTGGTGTCTGCCACCCATTTGTTCACACCGTTGTCGATCAGGGTTGCACACCGCGCTTTGTCTACCGGGTTCATCGGAGCGCGCGCCGGGCGGTCAATGACTACTAAGGTGTTGGTCAGCCCAGATGCATCCACCCCAGTCATTAAGGACCGAGTGCCGACAATGACTGATGAGGTTTCAGCGATCCAGTCATCAATAGCCTTGGCTCGACCGCGCGGGTCCCACTGCGTGTAGACGGTGAACGGCAGGTGCGGGTCGTCCTCAATAGCTTTGGCATATTCTTTGGCAGCTGATGCGGTTGCACAAATCACCATGGCCGAGCCGCGGTTGGCAAAAATCAGTTCTAGCATCTGTTCTTTTGCCCACGCGCGATGCAGCCCGGTATCCATTTTCATCTTGCCCCACCGGTCAGTAGTGATCTCTTCTAGGTCTTCATCGTCTGGATACGGGATATACAGTGCCGAGTTTGCATAGGCTGTGGAAAACGGCGTCACGACATCAACCACGTCGCACCGTAGACCTGCTTCAAACGGGAAGTCATCGGACAAGGTGGCCGACACAGCAATCACCGTGGAGCGTACCCGGTCAGCAACTGGCTCCACAGGTTCGTCACCTAACAGTCGCGCGAGGGCTTCTTCAGTCTGCTGCTGGGCAAGATCAACATCATTGGCACCGCCCACGGAGGGGTCGCGAGTCCACAAGCGGTGAAACAAATTTGATGACACATCAATCGGTGATGCAGCAAAGGATGGGATAACCGCCCCTGATGGAGTGGACTGTCGGATTGCCCACCGTGCCGTGTCCCGGATCGTCGTGGAGACCAGGTCAATGTCGTCAATCAAGGATTCAACAGACGAGATGTTTCGCAGTCGAATGTCTTGGGTCAACATACCGTCGTCTTTGATCGCTTCCTTCAGTGTGGACAGGCGAACATTGAGTGCGTCGAGTTCGGAGAATTCTTCATCATCTTCGATCCAGACTTCTTCGTCATTTCGGGCATCGCCGATGTAGTCGTTGAGGCACTGGGTGACAAACGGCAGAAGTTGTCGCACATTTTCACCAGCACTTTTGACCATCGGAGATGGTTGAGCGTCGGAGTCATCGGGTTCGACGATTCGGTTGAGTAGCCGGGCAATGCGAGGTTCCGAAACTTCGACGGCACCATTGGACCGCACCACGGATGGCAGTGCGTGAGCTTCGTCAATGATGATGTGGTCAAATTCCCCAAGTGTTTTGGAATCCACTAGCACCGGGATGCTTTTGGTGGCTTGAATGGCGATCAACGTGTGGTTGGTGACGACAATGTCTGCCACTGCTGCGGCCTTCCTGGCCTGATGTCCAGCACAGGCATCGTCGTTGTCACCGTCATTGGAGCATTGGCCAGACGGCACCGACACAAGCGACCATTCTCGCTCAATGGGCACCGGGCATTCATCACGCTGGCCGTTGGTTGGGTCACTTGAGTGCATCATCGCCCAGGTGACCAAATCCACCAGAGTACCCACGGTGGATTGAATTCCCGAGATTTTCATTGGTGTGGCAGCACCCAGCTGGTCTTTGACCTTGGAGAGACGGGTGAACAAATCTGTTGGCGATGACTCACCGGCTCGGCGCAAAATACGGTTCGCGGTGACCTTGGCAGCTTCGTTACACACGTAATTGCCAAAGCCTTTGAGTACCGCCACTTGTGGTTCACGGCCATACATCTCGGCGGTGGCCGCAGCGACTGCCGGGGCGTCTTTGGTGACAATCTGACGCTGTAGTGCCAGCCCCTCGGTGGAAATAAGCGTGCGTTCACCGCGGGTGGCCGCTGCGGCAAAAGCCGGAGTGAGGTAGGCGAGCGATTTTCCTGTGCCGGTTGGCGCTTGTGCAGCTAAGTGCTTACCACCAATGGACAGTGCTTGTTCGATCCAGCCAGAAAGTTCCGCCTGGGGTGCACGTGGTTTGGCTTCGGGTATCCCGGTGGTCTTGATGACCGCCTGGGTCAATAAGTCTTGTTGAGGTGTATTCTGATCTTCCATACCAGCACAGTGTCCGGCAGGACTAATCAGCTTGATAGGTCGAATGTGGGCAGCGGAGTGCTTGGGAACAGTAGTTGATGCCTAGCGGGTTGTCTTCGGTGGGTGGCTCGTCGTCGGTGTATCGCGATACACTGTTGATTTCCAAATTGTCCGTGTGGTTGCTGTCGCACTCTGGGCACCAGTCGCAGACGTAAATCTGCTGGTCGAGCTGGTCTTCGGGGATTTGGGAGAGGGCTTCAAGAAGTTCTCTGATCGTCATATCCCAACTGTGTCCGGCAAGGTCGGTAGAAGCCTGCTCCACCCGAGGTTGGTCTACCGCTCAAGGGCTGCGTTGAGATCGTCCATCTGGCCGTCGTACGCGGCACTTCGACGATGCTGCGATACCGCAGAGCGGCTCAGGTGTTGAAGCAGCCGTTTGATCCAGACCAGAAAAGGGGTGGCAGTTCTTTGACTACCACCCCTTGTGCAAGGACAGCGCTGAATTCATGCAACGCGCTCTAGTTCTTCCACTAACGTCGTAGCGTGTGCCAGCGTGTTTTTGAGTTCGGTCACCAGTGTTGTGATGTCAGGGCTGTCGCCTTCTGCCGCGTTGGGGTCTACTACGAAATAGCGACGTGGTGAATCCTTCCGAACCACCAATCCCTCATCGATCAACGTGTTATAGGCCGTCCTAACGGTTTGAACGCCATTGATGCCAAAGCGTTGCTGCACCTCAGAAATGGTCGGCAGCATAGCTCCGTGGTGGCGCTGCTCGACGAGGGTGCGCAACCATTCAGTGATCTGCTTGTAAACCGGTACATAGCTCATTGTTCTTCCTTTGCTTTTAGTTTATACCCTCATTTTTAGAGGACATAAACAGAATATCACAAATGCTCAGGGTTGGTCTCGCAATAGCCGTCAGTTCACGACGAAAAGTGCCCGGACACTATCAGGGCATGAACACATTAGACACGCTTACCCTCGATACGCTCACCGCCCCGCAAGACGTCTTGGCAGGCTACCGGGCTACCGACACCTTTGGCTCCGGTTCCGGTTGTCACCGATTGATCTGTGATGACAACCTGACGGTGCTGCATCAGCTAGATACCTCCGGTGAACTCTTTGATTTCATCTTCGTTGACCCGCCCTACAACACCGGACGCACCCGAGATGCCTACCAGAACCGATTTGATGCCGGAGACTGGCAGATGGCACTGTTGGAGCGCCTACAAGCCGCACAGCAAGTTCTGGCGCTGTCTGGCGCGATGGCGCTGACAATTGATTCACGGTCGCTGGCAGATGCTTTGCAGGTCGTAGAACGGCTGATGGCACAGTCAACAGGTTGGTGGTATCAAATCATCACCATGTCCACGGTGCCATCGGGATCGGCAATGAAAGGCTTTCGCCGTTCGCACGAGTACATCATTTGTATCCATCCGGCCTCTGGCGGTCCACAGCCAGCAAAGCTCGGCGACCATTGGGGGTTGCACCAAGAGGGTCGCGTGGCAGGCACAGTGCAGTGGAATCGGCTGCTGAAATCTGGAATCGGTCACACCGCCCAATCGTCTCCGGGGTGCTTCTACCCGGTATTCATCGACCGTGCCACCGGAAAAGTTGTTGGGGTGGGAGAACCGGTGTCCCCTGGTGCCTATCAGAAATTCAATGACCCCGATCCTGATGTGGCTACCTGCTGGCCTATTCGCAAAGACGGATCACTTGGACGCTGGCGGGTCTCTGCTGACACCGCACGAACATTGCTAGCCCAAGGGTTTGTCACTACCGGACGGCTCGTGCGCGGCGATGAGCACAAGACGGCGATCAAATACCTCACTTCCGGGGTGGTTGCCAAAATTGACCGCGGGGAGTTTGAAATCACCGGATACGACGAAGACACTGGTGCTGCCATCGTGGTAGCCACTGAGGATGATCCAGCAGTGCTGCCGACGACAGTATGGACGGTGCCCAGTCACAACTACTCTGTCTATGGTTCGTGGTTGCTGCGCAAGCTGGTGCCACAGTGCACGTTCTCGCATCCCAAATCAATCTATGCCATGGAAGATTTGTTGCGCTTCTACGCCGCCGATCCAGACGCCAAAATTCTTGACCTGTATGCCGGATCAGGCACGGTTGCTCATGCTGCGATGCTGCTGAACGACACCGATGGCGGGTCCCGCGATACGGTCTCTGTGACGCTCAACGAGCTGCCCCAGCAAGGTCATGCACCTGGTGATAAGGCCGGGGTCTTCCACGCGGTGCTAGTGCCCCGGATGCGCGCTGCTTCAACTGGTATCACCACAGCAAAGCACCCCGTCGCGGGAGACTATGAGTTTCCGCTGCGGGGTGCGATAGCTGATGGCTTGTCTGGGGCTGTTGAGGTGCTGATACCAGATCAGTCGTGATGTGCTCCTACTGCATGAGCACTGGCTGGTCTCCGGGAATGTCGGTGGCGTCGAGGTTGATGGCAATACTTGATGCTGTCAAATAGGCAGATGCACGGTCGGCGTATTGTTGCGATGTTGCATCTGATAGGTCGATACCGACGAACACAGGAGTACCACGAGAACGAGAAACCGACAGTGTGAACCGAAATATGTTGAGTGTTTCTTTAGTCGTCTAGGGACTCGTCTTGTGAGTTGTCATCTTCATCGTCATCCACCATGGCGGCTTCATCATCGTCCTCGAAACCCTGTTCTTCGCTGAATCCCTCTTCGTAGGAATCCTGAGCTTGTGGGGTCCATAAGCCTGCATTGCGTAGGGCTTCCAAAGTGCTCACAATTCCTTGAGATGCATTGAAATTCGCAGTTTTGAGAGCATTTTGCAGACCCGGTTGAGTAATCGTTTCAAAAATACTGTTGTAGTAGTCCCTGCCAGAGATGTTATTTAGTGCAGTTTGGAGAGCAGCGGATGAATTCAATTCACTCATAACTTGCTCGACAGCACCGCTATGCCACGGAAGATTGTAAGAGCTTTGAAGGACGGGTTGTTGCTGAGCTTTACGCCTCTCATCGGCATATGTGGTGACATCTTTTACTGTTTCTTCTTTGACACTCTTGCCTCGCTGCCACGCCTCTTCGACAAAATCTTCGGATGTATAAAATTTTATGTTCCTACCGCCGCTGTACCTTAAATACTCGTCGATAAGTTCTTGTCGAGCTGCAATGGGGCCAGTTTTGTCAATTGTCCACCAGTCTTCCTTGAGGTCGTCTGTTATGAAGATAACCGAACACTGGTTTTCGCGAGCAAAATCGAGAATCTGAAACCAAACTATTAAATCCCCAAACTTGTTGTTACCTTTGCCAGCATCTTTGTAGCCGGGGGGGAATGTTCAAGCGATATCGCTGTTCACCTACGCTGTGGATCTTAAGCAGCTTTTTTGAGGTATAAGACTCTCCAACGCGACCATCATAGAGTTCAGAGATTTTCTGGAAGGTTTGGTCATGCGCGTCATCACTGAGAACATCTACTTTGTAGTCATGGAACTTCTGTTTAACGCTCTCACGCAAGGCGTTCAGTTCTTCATTAATAAAATCTGAAATCTCTTCTGATTCCTCTCTCATAAGTGGCTTAAAGTCACTCAGAAAGGATTTCAAATTGGCTTTGGCACCTTCAATCGCTTTACTGAAACCTTTTAGCGCTTCTTTCTGGCGTTTCGGAACTTCCAGTCGTTCGCGGTGAAATTCAGTGCCTACTTGATTAGGCATCCACAGTCTTTCGGCGAGCTCTTCAAGTAAGTGCAGGAAATCATTACGGGTCTTGGAAGGGTAGCGAAAAACGTCCAACAACACATTGGTATCGAAAACAATGGTGGCGTTTTCCCACAAGTCAGACAACTCATCGTCTGACATCGAGTAATGAGCCCTGAAATGATCTCGCAATGGTTCTCCCAAGTGTAATAAAAACTAACTGCTTTTCTCACCATAACTAACGCCACTACTTGAAGTCTTGATGCTGCTAGCTACTGCGCAAAAAGTTGCCGTGGTCGCCGGACATATACGCTCGACGATCACCGTTGACTACCTGGCCAAATGCTTGCCGCATCATTTGCACATCGACCAGCGCGCGGTGGGCGTCATTACCGTAAGCGCCACCTGTCAGCTGAACCATGTCTTGCATTCGGTTGCCCGAGCCTGCTGGGGTGTGGACGAAATAGGTCATAGTGTCTTTGGTGTCCAAGGTGTCGCGCCACTTGCTGGCATAGCCGTTGAGTGAATATGACAGCTGCGTATGTTCAAAGTTTGCTTGGTGAGCTACCAGTACCGAGCCTTCCATGACCTCCATCATGTGTTGCTGGATTTCTGAGTCGGAGAATTTCGGCTTGCCCTCAATCATCTCAGGGGTGATGTTGTGAACATCCTGAGCGCCGGTCCCGGCCAGTGCTTTGAGTTTTTCGTCGGCATCCAGCAGAAACGATCCGGAATCAACCCGTCCATCGGGGTGTACCTTTTCGTAACCGACCTCAATAATGTCGGAGTATTGACCGGTGTCCACGGTGCCAATATCGTCAGTTGTGCGACAGGCGGTTTCAAAGTCAATGAAGACTAGTGGCTTGTCGTCGCGGATGTTTGCAGTCGCCCAGAGTTCTTGCATCGCCTGGTGTCGGTCGATGCCGCGTTCATGCATCAGCGCTTCAGCTCGACGGTCAACTTCTTTGGGGTGTCGTCCGGTGAATGTGGCCAGAAATCGCTTGGCTTTGTTGTAGTGGTAGTCATCGTTCATGGTCGGATTTGGCATGTGCACATATTCTGCACCCCGAGCCTTGTTCTGCTGATCTTTCCAGCGTTGGAAGTTCTCGGCTTCACGTTGATAGTGGGTGTAGCTGTTGAGCGCCATAGCTGACCGGTCATAACCGTGGTCTTCTGCGTGTTTAGCGTGAGCAACATCGGTCAGCGACATCTGGTAAAAAGCTTCCTTGCGTCGCAGGTGTGCCTGATACATGGCATCATCAGCGGGAAAAGCGCGATATGACCCTCGACCGGTACGGCGCTTGTTCTCGTTGTAGGCGTCCCAGAATCGTCGTTCTGCGGCGACAAACGCTTCGATATTGGCGCTGTTAGCATCGTGTAGCTGGTGGAACTCATCTCGCTCGATGTCAACGCGGTGCACGTAGGATTCCACCCCGCCTGATGCTGCATCCTGGGAAGACAGGCTGAGGTCGCTGGCTTCCGAGTGGTGTTTGAAATCGTACTGTCCACTGGTGCGGCGGTTGTTTTGCTGGGCAATCTGAGCTGCGGTCATCGGCTTCATCATACAAGGTCAGTGTCCGGGCGGCAGGGCTCTTATTCCGCGCCGTCGTCGCGAATGATGCGGAAGATGCGTTCTTCAATATCGACCGGACTCAGATCATAGGGTGCGCCCCAGGCTGTTACGAGATCAAGGTAGCGTCCATAGCTCGGTGTTCTCTTGTATTTCAGCTGTTCTCCAGCATTGTCGTTGATCCAGTCGATAACCTCGTCGTCCAAAATCGGTGCTGCACCGTCTTCGCCCTGTGGTCCAGTTGCGGTGATGTAGTAGAGCCATTTAGTGAAAAAGGACGGGCCAAGTCCACGCAGTTTGCCGCCATTATTTAAATGCGAAAACCCTGCAACGCTGCCTTGCTCTCGTGCAACAGTGATGGAGTCTTGAAGTTTTCCTACGACTGCGTCGGAGAGTTTTTTACCATCTCGAAAGTTATCGCTGAGCACCTGCAATGTTCGGTATGGACCGTAACCGACCGTGCCATGCCCCCAAATCATGACCGCGATGAAGGCCCCGGACAAGTTGTCATTTTCCAAGTCGCTCACAGCCTGACGAATGATGTATCGATCTACGGCATCTGGCAGGGAGTTGATCGCATCGGTGGCACCGGGGATATCTCCCAGCCACTTCAACCACTTCTCAGGGTCGTACCCAAAAGCACGCTGCGGCGGGAAGGGTGGCTCCATGAGTTCGACAAGTTCTGGTGGCGGCGGTGGAATGGGTGCTGACATGACGTTTCCTCTGAGAATGTGATGAGTGTCTACTATCGAGCCTAAGCAATACCGGGGACACCAATAGAAAAGTCAGCGCTTCCCTGGCTATGTGACATTTGGGCACCTCAAACAAGGGTGCCGGCACACCGCGGCCCCGACACACTTGTTTGATGAACTCACCTGCTAGCTTTCCTCAGCCAACCGATTGACTAGGTCCTCGTCGTCCAAGAAGTCGATCAGCTGCCGACGCTGCTGTGTGATGGTGTTGTACTCATAGGCAGCCTGACGATATTGAGGGTCGGAGGTGTCGTTGACCTCGTATTCGATACCCAGTTCATCAGCCCACTCGTCAAGATCGCGTTGTTCATAGGAGTTTTCAACGTAACTGACATCGTGGAGCACCGTGGACATGACCTCGGCGCCGTAAACCTCCTTGTCAGCCAACTGCCCTGATGTCCAGCCAGTGGCAAAGTGCCGCTCGTTGCCATCGTCATCCTTGCGGTAAAAGTGCACGGTGGATTCAAAAGCATCGGGTGAGCGATACGGGCTGTCGAGGTCTTCCAAAGGGTTTCCGGAGCCGTATTCGACAAAGGTTCTGACACCTTTGGCGTGCAAGGCATGAGCCACAGCCATCTGGCCTTCGCTGAATTCTCCAGGCCCTTTGTCCGGCAGCAGCCCAACCTCGGTCTCACCATCTGGATGCGCTGTGTTCAATGGTGAGTTCGGATCGTTGTAGGCGGTTTGAATGTCGGAGACACTGGTGGGCGGGATAGCGTGAACAAAATCGTAGTCGCCGCCGTAGTAGTCGTACTTGTTCAACTCTGGCTGGTGTCGGTTCTCTGGGTCATCGTCAAAGAAATCTTCGGGGTTGGTATAATCGTCGTAAGCATCTTCGCCACGCCCTTGCGTGAGCAGGTCTTGGTCTGACACTTTCGCCCAGCTTTGCCCGTCCTTGTCTGACATCCACAGTTGCGGGGTATAACCACTGTTTGAGTGTGCGGCATCATAGGGGTCAACCTGATCGTCATAGAACTGGTGCAAGTTGATGGTTTTGAACTGGTCGTTGAGCTTGGACATGTCATACGGGTCGTGGACGTCCCAGCCGTAGTTGGCGACTTCTCGTAAGGCAGGGACGTCGTGGTTGATGAAGTCTTGATGCCATTGGTCGTCGTGGCCATCTGCGAATATCTCCAGACGTCGTCGTTGCTCGGAAGTGCTGTCGCCAGCACTCAAACTTACCTCTGCTTCGGAGTGGTGCTGGTGGCCGAACTTGCCGTCAGTCTGTCGGGCGTTTTCACGTCGGGATGCTGCATCGGAGCTGAAGTGATGTGTCATGGTCAGATAGTGTCCGGCTATCAGTGGTCGCCAAGGGGACACCAGTGTTAGGCCAGACTCAAAACGCCCCGGCCAACACAGCGATGAGCGGGGCGTTGTGACCACCGTTGTAGTGTGGCAGTACAGTCTCTTAGAAGCCTTCCATAGTTATCTGGCCATCTTCCAGCTCCACATTGACCTCTAGGCTTTGCATCTCGTGGATCGTAGAGCGCTCAAGTCGCCGGGCAATAACCTCAGATTCAATATCAGCGGCGTCAGTATTGGACCGGAAGCCTGAGCCATGGCCTGATGCTGCAAGGTAAGCGTCAACGCCGCTGTGGACGTAGCCAGATTGTTTTGATGGCCTGCCGACCTTCGACCACGCTGCCAAGTCGCCAGCATTATTGTCATAAAATGATGCTGCCATATCTTCCAGCTTCTTCTTGGTGTCGGCGTCCACGTCGATGTCGCCGATGTCTGTTTCCTCATCGTCGAAGTCGATCTCATCTTCAAGTATTGCCAGACTGTCCTGCCGATTGGCACTCACGAAGTCGTTGATGAACTGCTGCTTGTGCGGCTCGTCAGTTTCTTCAGGGTTGGGCAGTTTGGCCATATCGTGGTCGTGTAGGCGCTGGGCAAGCATAGCGTGGACGTTTTCTGTACCGTCTGCACCCACCATGTCGTTGTGGAATTCGGTGGCTTTGGTGTCATTGATCAGCGTTTCAATGGCATCCGGCTCGGATATCGGGCCATCGACATTGGTGGCAAAGTCGAATGAAAACGCACCTTCTGGACCAGGGTCGAGCTGGGCACCCGGATAGCGTTGCTGGACGAAGTCTTCGATCACGTGTGCTCGACGGTTGAGGTATTGGTCGATGTCATCTTCGTCAAAGCTGTCGCGCATTGCATGAAGCTGAGCAGGAAGGCAGTCGCGCATGGTGTTGCTGACAGTTGCCTCGACTGTGTATTGACCCTCGTCGTTGAAGATTTCAGCGCGGTCGAAGCCGGTGCCGATCAGGAGCCGGTGGTTGATTTCGTGGCTGCCACCGTCGTCAAGCTCTATCCGGTGAAGCGCAGCATCATTGATACCAAGGCCAATATCAGCTTCGGAATGTGATTTGGTGGTGTATTTGCCATCCTCGGTGCGGTTGGTCTGTTGGGCAAGTTGTGCAGAAGTCAGTGGCTTATTCATGCCCAGCAAGTGTCCGGTGACTAGCTTGCCCGCAGTACACGTGCCCGGTAGCGGGTGTAGAGCTTCGGGTTGGTCTTTTTCAACCGGACGGTATCTACGACATCGCGCTGCTTGTGGTACTTTTCAAACAACTTCGGATGTTCGTCGCGGAACTTCCGCTCAGAGAACGTGCCGTTTTGCTTATTCGTTGCAATGATCATGCCGCGGTCATCAGTCAGTGCCTCAGCATTTTCCATGTAGGAGCGGATTCTGGCCTCATAGTGCTTGCTGAGTTCTTTGGCCTTGACTTCTGTTTCTTTCGCTTTCCGATACTTGGCGATGTCCTGAGCAGCCTGGTCATCGGCTACCACGGTCGTGCCAACATTGGCACGAGAGTACACATCTTTGATCTTGTCTAAACGCTCTGGTGCTGGTGGGACGTCTTGGACGAGATGGTAGTGCCAGAAGTGGTCGATTTCAGAGATGAGGTCATCAATGAGGTCGTCATCGCGTTCGATGTAGATGATGTGGAGTTCGCCACCAACATCAGCCACAATCCAAGCGTGCGACCTGCCGGTGACATACATGCCATGCTGAACTTGCCAGAAGGACTCTGATGACACGCGGCCTTCGATTTCAGACCAGTCATCTTTGAGGTGGTGGGAGTGCACCTTGGCCTCGAACAGTCCACCATCAGAGGTTAATGCATCGACGTTGACTCGAACATAAGGACGCTCTTTGCTGGCCATCAGTCCGCGGCGCTGGGTTTGGATGCCGGTCTCTCGGGTGAATTCTTCTCGCAAGAAGTCTTCCATGTGATGACCTCGACGGGTGAGGTAATTGCCCTCGAAGTCCGGGGCGAGCCCCTTCTTTTCCTCATAGAGGTCTAACAGTTCACGGTAGCGGTTCTCGCCCATGATGATCGACGCCTCAGAGCCGCCGATGCCGTTGCCGCGCTCAGCCTTCCAGTCTTCGTCTGGGGCATCATAGGGCAGAATCTGCACAGCATTTGGGCAGCTGTAGTCGGGCTTTTCGTCGTGTTGCTCGTCTGCAAAGGTCTGTACTTCACTCATACACTTACTGTGTCCGGCATAATGTCATCGAGTGCGATGCTGCTGCCTCTGCGGCGATCTTGCCACCAGTAGCCCACTTGTTATCTCGGCCAGCAACAGAACACTGAAGACAGTCAGTCGGATGCTGTGGGTAGGAATGTACAGAGTCCATTCCAGCGGTCCCCCACCCCTAATGTAGACAGACAATGCTGGATCACCCCAAGCCATTGGCTTGACCACCTCAATGTCAAAGATGCCGATGACGAAAATACATCAAGACTCAGTATTCATGCAGCACATGCCAGCACCCAGTCGGCGGCGGTGAACAGCTCGAATTGCGGGGCGATGTCGAAACGTTATGGCAGGACGTGTTCTTGGCTGATGTCTGTCTTCAAGACATAGTCTGATTGCGGTGCGCAGCTGCATAGGTCAACACCAGGGGGCCGATTACAGACTGGACGATCCGACGATTAGTCTGACCGCCAGCACGGCAAGACCGATGAACAGCAGCGCCATCCCGAGAACCAACAGGGATCGGTATCTGTCTGGAAAGACGATGGACTCCAAATAGTGCTGCGGTGTTTTTGGCCTCCTGTTCCACGCGGCGATAAACGCAATGACCGCACCAACAGCTATTACCACAAGGCATAGCACATCTATCAAGAGGTTGATGGAGGGTACGGTCGCAAGGTCAGAGGCTTTATTGCTCTGCGATAACAGTAAACTCATGGCTTCACAGTGTCCGGCATTGGTGCAGGTCCGATGCTGGCGTCCCCATAGATATACCGCCCAGCACTCGATAGAGACCCTTGTGCTAGGCGGTATGCTGTCGCATCTTACGCTGTTTGACGGCGAAGATCACGTCGCGTGGACATGCCAATGTCCGAATAAGACGTCACAGCAAAGCACCCGGCCAAATCAATGCGACCGGGTGCTTTCACATACGACTGCGCCTTTCCTCTGTGCACCGCTACCAAAGTAAAAGTGTCACTAGCTCGACCATGTCTGGTGGACTAGATACCCTCAAAATGGATGGTTTTGCCTTCTCGATATATGCCATTTTCAAGACCGGAGATTTCTTCGGACGCCGAACCTGACAGACGTTTTGCCATAATGCTTGGCTCCAGCTCGTTGCCTGGCACCCGGTCGCGGTATCCGACACCAAGACCTGCCGCCTCCATGTAGGCGTCGTGGCCACCAACGCCGTCGTTCATGTATTCTTTGCGCTCAGAAACATCTTTGCGCCAGGCTTCAAGATCGCCAGCGTTTGCAACGTAGAACTCCCCTGCCATCGTCTTGAGCTTATTCAGCGATTCGTCATCCACCTCGAAGTCGGAAGCCTCTTCTTCGGTCTCCATGAAATACTCTTCTTCGGCGGTCATCTTGGCATCTTGAACTGCTGTGGACACAAAATCGTCCACAAATCGTTGCTTGGCTTGTTCGTCAATGGTCTCGGGGTTGGGTAGTTTGGTGGCATCGTGTTCGGCGAGCTTGTCGCGGATGGTCGATGAGAAGTCTTCGGAGCCAAATGTGCCAGGGTCGATTTCATTGGCGAATTGCACCCCGTCAGACTCTTCCCACAGAGTGTGGGCGGCATCTTCTTCGGTGACCGGTCCGTCAAGCTGGGCGTAAAATTCTAAGGCGAACGTGTCGTCTGGTCCAGGGTCAAGCTGGACATTCTTATACCGCTCGTTGATCGCACCCATGATGACATCAGAGCGGTCGTTGAGGTATTCGGTGATCTGGTCATCCCCGTAGGCTTCGCGCATCCGGTCGATGTCGGCAGGCAGGCAGTGGTCAAAATTTTCGTAGATGGTTCCTTCAACGACGTACCCGTCAGAGTTGGCGATCACTACACGGTCAAAGGCATCAGATGGTGGAGTGATGTCGTGTGAGTCGCCATCATCAACTTCGATGACCTCTTGGAAGCCATCACCGAGACTGACATCTGCCTCAGAATGGGCCTTGGTGGTGTATTTCCCGTCGTCGGTACGGTTGGACTGTTGGGCTCTTTGTGCTTGGCTCATGTTGTTGCTCATGCCCGGTAAGTGTCCGGCGAACGGTCCAGCCCACCCCCTGATTTTCCGGAGATGGGCTGGCGATTGGCTGTTAGCTGTTTTGCTGGGCGAACGCTACACCGTCAAGGAATGCGTCGGCTTCTTTCATTTTCGGATACTGGTGGCAGAATGCTTGGAAATCGTCGCCATGGCCTGGGTATTTCAAATGTGCCAGTTCGTGGACGAGCACGCCGTCGATCACCCACTGTGGCATCTGACGCAACATCGTGGAGATGCGGATGGCTCCGGTTGATGCAGTGCATGAACCCCACAGAGTTTTCTGGCGATCAGACCAGACCACCGATGTCGGTGCAACTTCACCACCCAGCCAAACCTTGGCCAGATGCTCGGCTCGCTGCATGAGTTCATCATCGGTCGATGATTCGTTGCTACGCTGCTGACGCTCTTTGACCTTGGCAGTCAACTGTCGAGCAACGGTAATGATTTGCAGATCGTCCACGGTGGCTGGAATCGACAGCTGCACCATGCCGTCGCGCATGGAGGCGGAGATGGTCTTTTTCCGTCGAGTAGACGAGATCAGACGGATTGCTTCGCCGTCGATTTCTACGATTGAGGCGGTGCGTCCGCCGGAGAGGGTCTGAATGTTTGTCCGGTTGAGTCTCGTCGTGTGTGTCATATACCTACTGTGTCCGGCATGAGTCTCCACCCCGCCACTTATGGCAGCACAATGCCAACTGCCACGCTGATTGCTGGCAGGTGGCATTGATCGGAGTGCAGGTGGCTTAAGCCACCATGAGCCGCCCCCGTGTTTAGGTCCAGGCGGTATGTGAGTCTATTTATCGTTCTTGTGTGGGTGCAGGTTTGAGCGTAGCCGACTGGGGCGAGGTATCCCAGCGATGAATGCCTCCGGTCATGATTGTATTCATATTTCCAGTCGCCGATGATGACTTGGGCATGCAACAACGAGTAAAAACTGTTGATATTCAAACACTCATCGCGCAATCTGGCGTTCAACGATTCAACGTAGCCATTGTGCCAGGGTTGGCCGGGCGGGATATAGGACAATGCTGTCCGGTTGGCTGCCCAGGTCGTCAACGCTTGGGAGATGAATTCGGGCCCGTTGTCACTGCGCAACACCGCAGGAGCGCCCCGCTGAGCGATCAGTGCTTCTAGGTGGTCGATGAAGCGATCTGCGGTGATGGATCGCTCAACCAGGCCGCCGAGGCACTCGCGAGTGTATTCATCCACGATCGAGCAAATCTTGAGTACTTTGCCTGACTCACAGACATCGAACTGGAAATCCACTGCCCACACCACATTGGGGGCATCCGCCACCGGGGCGTCGATGGTGGAGCTGCCGACCCGTTTGCGTCGGTGTCGCTGGGGCACTTGGAGTCCTTCGTCACGCCACAGGCGCTGGATTTTCTTATGATTGACGTGCCATCCCTCCCCGCGAGCATCATGGTAAGCGCGACGATATCCCCAGCGTGGGTGGTCTGTGGCGTATTGACGCAACCAGGCACGCAGCGGCTGGTCAGGATCAGCCACGGTGTCCTGGTTGAGGGGTCTGCGCCATGCAGAGCGGGACAGCCCAGCCAGACGGCATGCCATACGCTCACTGATCGAAAAGGATCGTAGCAAGTGAGCAATCGCGGCACGGCGTCTGCCTGGGCCGAGAAGTTTCCCTCTGCAAGCTCTTTCAACGCGGCTTTCTCTAGCTCAGCCTCGGCCAGGAGCCGTTTCAGCGTGGCGTTTTGCTCCAGTTCTTTGAGCCGCTTGGCGTCATCGGCCTTCATCCATCCGTATTGGTTGCGCCACCGATAATAGGTTTGCTCGGCGACCTCAAGTTCGCGGCACACGTCAGCTACGGTGTTGCCTTCACCTAGAAGGCGGTCTGCTTGGCCAAGTTTCCGAACTATCTGTTCCGGCGTGTGGCGCTTTCGTTGAGTACTCATCGTGTAATCCATTCTCCCCGAAAATACGGGGTTTATGGACTCACATAACGATTGGACCTAAAAAATGGGGTCAGGCCGATAATGCTCGTATATATAAAATTGCGATTTTGCAGAATATTGAAGACTACCTCGTTGGAGAAATGCTAGACCAACAAAATGGTGTCAATTTTGCTGATTTTTTCATGTCAGCTTTTCTTGGTTGTCGCTTAGCGGACGACGCTGAAGTGCGGACCAAACAATTTACTGATTCGTCATTGCGGTGGATAAACAATGTCGACAACCATGAACTTAAAACACAGTATGCGACAGCCCTTCTGGCCTATATGCATTCCCAAGAGACAACTTTTCAGGCAACTGACTTTGCGACAAGTTTTTTGCGATCTGAAGACCAAGATAGCTATTTAACTTCATTACCGGACGAAGTTTCAACGGGTGTGATTGAAAAAACTTTGGGCCTGCTGCACGGTTAGGTGACAGGTGGTGTGTTAGGAAGCGAGTACTACCTGGGTGTTCATCATGGTCTCAAATTCCACAGGGGTCAACCGGCCGAGCCGGGTTTGTCGGCGTCTGCGGTGGTAGGTGCGTTCGATCCAGGTGACGATCGCCAGGCGAAGCTCACCTCTGGTGGCCCAGGGTTTGCGGTCCAGCACGTTGTTTTGCAGTAGCGAGAAGAAGGATTCCATCGCTGCGTTATCGCCAGCGGCGCCGACTCGGCCCATGGATCCGACCAGTCCGTGACGTTTTAGGGCACGCACAAATTTTTGGGACCGGAACTGAGATCCGCGATCAGAATGCACCACAACACCTGCCGGATTGCCCCGGTGGGCGACCGCCATCTCGAGCGCATCTACCGCAAGTCTTGCTTTCATCCGCTTGTCAATCGAGTAGCCGACAATCTTGTTCCCGCACAAATCCTTGATCGCACACAGGTACAGTTTTCCTTCCGCGGTCCAATGCTCAGTAATGTCGGTGAGCCAAACTTGGTTTGGGGCGTCAGCGGTGAAATCACGTTGCACGAGATCATCGCCCACGGGCGGGCCAGCCTGCTCGTAGCGTCGTTTACGCTGCGTGATCACTGACGTGATCTCGGCCACGTTACACAGCCGCCACACGCGCAGCTCTGACAACACATGGCCGAGCTCCTCGAGTTCGTCAGAGAGGCCCCGATACCCAAACTCGGGCTCTTCTGCATGTAAGTCATGCAGCTCGTTGATCAAGTGAGCCTCTTCCCATATCCGGTCGGCGACGGGCTGCCGCAACCATTTGTAATAGCCCTGTTTAGTGAACCCCAGTACCCTGCACGTCACCGCGACCGGCACCGCAGTTGAACACCTGCCCGTTGACAGTCGCCGATCCATTCGATGCACTGCGAAGCAATCCGGTTCGTTCGATCAAGTTTCCAGAATGCAACGGCCCCTATTTTTTCTGCCTTGATGTCAGCGTTGAGCTGACGCCACCCTTTTCGAGTCTTGATCGCTGGGGAGCTTGCAGAATCGTTGTCGATGTACTCGCCCATGATCGTCCAGCCTCCCTCTGCCGTGAGCATGCGCGTCAAGTCGATCCTCTGCCGCTCGATCGCGTCGGCCTTGTCCTTGTGGTACTTCGACAACCGCAAATACAGATAGATCGGCTTCGTCCCCGGGGTTGGGGACTCGGGGCCCGTCTGCGTGTAGGCCGGATAGACCATCGATCGGCCTGTACGGCCTGGACGAGCATTGACGCCTGGTGGTGTCGTGATGTGTTCATGTGCTTCCTCCTTGTTCAAGGAGGTGCACTTTCCATCCCGTGCCTCCTCCCCCGCGAAAACACCACACGAACCCACATTTAGGAAGGTTCCACATGGCAACTTGGCTCATTACCGGATGCTCCACCGGACTCGGACGCGCACTAGCTCAAGAAGTGTTAGCCGCCGGGCACAACGCCGTCATTACCGCTCGCGATACAGCGACGCTGACAGAGCTGGCCGAAGCGTATCCACAGACGTACCTGGCTGTGCCGTTGGATGTTCGGTTTGGTGACCAGGTGATTGCAGCCGTGGATACCGCCCACCAGCATTTTGGTGATATTGACGTGTTGGTCAATAACGCCGGCTATGGATATCGCGCCGCCGTGGAAGAAGGCGAAGAAGATGAGATCAAACAGATGTTTGAGACGAACTACTATGGTGCGGTGCGCATGATCAACGCAGTACTGCCCGGTATGCGGTATCGTCGCAGCGGGACGATTATCAATATTTCTTCAATTGCCGGGCAGCGTTCAGCTCCTGGTTCGGGCTTTTATGCGGCGTCTAAAGCCGCCTTGGAATCGACCTCGGAAGCGCTACAGCAGGAAGGTGAGCCACTGGGCATTCGGGTGGCTATCGTACAGCCGGGTCCGTTCCGTACCGACTTTGCAGGCCGCTCACTGCGCCAGTCCGCTGATCCGATTGAAGCATACGCTGAGACTGCTGGTCGCCGTCGGAAAGAACATGATACCAGCGATGGTACTCAGCCGGGTGACCCAGTTCGGGCAGCCAAAGCGATTATCACGCTGGCCGAGACGCCGCAGCCACCGATGCGTCTGGTATTAGGAAGCACTGCCGCGAAGCTGGCTGAGGTAGATCTGAATCAACAGCTCGATGATCTCATGGACTGGGAGCCGGTGAGCCTCAGCACCGAATTCTCCACCGAAGCTGACTAGCGTTCTAACCGAATTTTATCCCGGGCCGCGGTGAGCTTTTCAGCCACCGCGGTTTGGACGTTAATGAACATATAGAGCAGACCAATCACGGTGAATGCACCGACCACTGTCCCGACCAACACATCATGTGGGTAGTGGTGGCCTGCCAGCACACGTGAGATGGCTTCGAGAATGGCCACCGGAAACACCAGGTATGACAGCCATGGGATGGCAAAGGCGAGACCCATGGCTAGTCCGAAGGCGATGACCGTGTGGTTTGAGGGGTACGAAAAATTGCTGATGTCCGGGCAGCTGCCGCCGGTATCAAACGTATGGCAGGGCCGGATCATGCCATAGGTATCTTTCAAGATCAGCTTGTTGATCGCGTAGACCAGGGTGGTTGCTGCCCCGCCGAAGACCAGTCGGACAAAGGGCACATGGTCCTTGAGTATCAGCGTTCGCAGCAACATGACGCCGTAGAGGCCGACGAGAACCAGCATCGTGACGGTAGATAAGGTGGGTCCGATATTGACCCAGGGCTCGACAGCCACGGTTTCGAAAAGCTCCGCGCTCCATGCAGGAACATCCGTCAGCGCCCCGATGGTTGCCGCCACCATGAGCCAAATGAGAACCGGCCCCACGATCTGTCTTGTCTTACCCAAAAAACCCTCACATTTTCGCACGTTTTGATTATCGGCCGGATGGCGCAACAACATCGTTGTTACTCTAATCTTGCATAGCCATTCACACCGAATTAACTCGCCGAGTGCGTGATTCCGTTTTCTAAGTAGCGATGACTTTGTTAAAAGACTTCGGCCTCGAATCCAAGAGCATGGATTCGAGGCCGACGTTCTGCTGGACTAAAGGTGTCCTAGGAGTGCTACCTAGTTGGCTGCACGGCGACGCATGTACAGCAGTCCAGCACCTGCGGCTACCAGCAGGACGCCTCCAATAGCCAGGATGGCCGCTGAGGAACCGGTGTCCGAGAGTTTTTCATCGGAAGCTTCTTCTGCAGTTTCCTCATCTTCTACTGGGTCTGCAGTTTCGGAAGGATCTGCTGTCTCAGTTGGAGCTGAAGTGGTTGGAGTTTCCGTTGGCTCAGCCGATGGAGTTTCACTTGGCGCTGGAGTTTCCGTTGGTTCAACGATGACTTCTTCAGCAACAGTGATGGTGACCGTGGCTGGTTCGCTGTCTGCTTCGCCGTCGTTGGCAACGTAGGTGAATGAGGTGGTCCCGGAGAAACCCTCTTCTGGGGTGAAGGTGACGTTTGCGCCGTCGCCTTCAAGTTCACCTGCGAGGTCGTCGGTATCAACGACGTCAAAGGTCAGGTCGTCTTCGTCTGCATCCGAGCCGGTCAAGGTGATGTCGGCTGGGGTGTTGAAGTCAGTTTCAACATCCTGATCATCAGCAACAGGTGGAGTGTTTTGGACTTCTCCGACCTGAATGGTCACGGTTGCGGTGTTACTGTCGTATTCACCGTCGTTCGCGGTGAAGGTGAAGGAAGTGGAGCCTTCAAAGCCTTCTTCAGGTGTGAATGTCCAGTTTGCGCCGTCGCCTTCGAGGGTACCGTTGAGTCCCTCGTCGTTGACGGTGTAGGTGAGCTCGTCTTCGTCTTCGTCGGTGGCGACCAGAGCAATATCTAGCGGCTCGTCAACACCAGTCTCGAGGTTTTGGTCCTCGGCCACCGGTGGAATGTTCGCCGGAGAGGAGCAGGTACCTGCTTCGATCATGACGGTCGAGTCATAGATGGTGTCCGAGACATCAGCGATAGCTAATTTCAAGGTATTGGTCTCACCAGCATTGACCTCGGCTTCAAAACCGAGCACGGTGGTCATGCCGTTCAAACCCGTGTCATAGGGAGAAGTTCCGCCAGACACATAGTCGTTGTCACGGAAGTACTGGGCGTTTTGATCAGCATTGATGTTGTTGATCGAAACGAACGTCTCGGTACCGTCTTCTCCGGTGATGGTCGCTTCGTTCTCGCCGTTCACGAAGAAAGCGAATCTCACATAACGAATGGACCTAAAAAATGGGGTCAGGCCAACCATGTCAAAGAGTGGCACTTCGATCATCGTGCATTTTGTCCACCGACCGGTGCCACCGGCTTCCCGGTAGACTAGCTCGGCATTGTCGCTGATGGATGCGCTGGGTTCAAAGGCATCAATGGCCGCAAACATTTCGTCGAAACTGTACCATTTGCAGGCTTGCCAGGTTTGACCCCCGTCAGCAGTTTCAATGCATCCCATCAGAGTACCGTCGCCGTCGAGCACATCGTGACGGTAGACGGTGCGATCAACATAGTCGTCGTAGCGGCTGCAATCAAGGTCAAGGTCTTTCCAAACCTGCTGCATTGGTGCAACATCGAACGGCGATTCCTGCCCTTGTCGTTCACCAGTGGACCTGTCATAGTAGGTCCGTCAAAGACCGGAGTTCGTGCGGTGAGCTGATAGGTCACACCAGGTGACGATGCGTCTTGGATGACCAGCGTGCCGGTGGCTGGGACAGTGACCATGATGGCACCTTCGTCACCGGTGGTTTCAATGCTGGCGCGTTGTTCACTGGGCTTGTCAGCACCTCGGTCGATGCGCCCGATGCCGATGAAGTCGTCGTCACCCTCCCGCATGTAGCCCTCCATGGTGCTGTAGGTTGCAGGCTCATTCGAGGATTGGGGGTTAATCCAGGTTTCTAAGTGAACGTACTGGCCTGGTAAGAAGTGAGTGTTGAGCTCGTCCAGCAACTGGTCAGTGGTGTGTAGTTGTCGTCCTGGCTCTGGGGTTGCAGGGGTATGGTTCAGAGTTTCAGTCGAAAGTGTCATATACAGACTGTGTCCGGCACGAGTGTCATTTTCAGAAGCTAACTGCACGGAGTTCAGAAGGCGTCTTCAAAACCGATGCCGAGGACCTTTACCCGTCAGGACATAGTTCCCTTGTATGATGATGCGTGTCCGAGCCTGCTTTGATTGGTCTTTACTAGTCCTCATGGACTACTGTGGTGTGCATGACACTTTGATCCTTTTTCCTCCTCGTGTCTGAGGCGTGCGCCCGACGAGGTTCGAAACGTTCAAGGATCTTTTTGTGTCGTATTCACGCACCGTATATTCCCATCTGCGAGTTGAGGGCTTGTCGAAGTCTTTTGCGGATCGCAGAGTCTTCACTGACATTTCGTTTGTTGTCCCGCAAGATGATTGTGTCGGGGTGATCGGCGAAAACGGTGCCGGCAAATCTACCTTGCTTCGCATTATTGCCGGCCATTTATCTGCTGATGCTGGGCAGGTCGAAATTTTCCACCATGACACCGTACAACCAGCTGTCGGATTGTTGTCTCAGCAACCGTCTTTTGCGGCGTCTGAAACAATGGAAGACGTCTTGGAAACCGCCGTCGCTCCCCTACGGGCTGCGGTTTGCGAAGTCGACGACGCCGCCCAAGCTCTTGCTGACCGTCCTCACCAAGAGGCTGCCATGGTGCGGTACACCGAAGCGTTGGACCGTGCGGAACGTTTCGCCGCTTGGGACGTGGACGCGCATGTGAACCGGATGGTCGCAGGATTAGGCCTGGCGGATGTCGAGCTTTTGGCCCCTGTGGGTCAGCTGTCCGGGGGGCAAACTGCACGCCTCGCGTTGGCGAGTTTGTTATTGAGTGCCCCGGACGTGTTGTTGCTAGATGAACCCACCAACCATCTGGATGATGACGGAGTGGATTTCATCAGCGGTTTGGTGTCCAACTGGCGAGGACCTGTGCTGATTGCCAGCCACGACCGGGCCTTTCTGGATCACACGGTACGGTCGCTGATCGATTTAGATCCTGCCCCACAACCGCATCAACTTAACGAGGCCGAGGATCAGCTCACGACCAGGGGGATCACCCGATTTACGGGCACATACTCTGACTACATCCAGCATCGACGTGACGCTCGACGGCGCTGGCAAAACCAATACGACCAAGAACAAGCCCAGCTAAAGCGGCTCCGAGCGGCAGTGGACCAAAATCAAGTCGTCGGCCACGAGGATTGGAAACCCCGCACCGAAATTCGGATGGCCCAGAAATACTATGCCGATCGCAACGCCAAAGTCGTGGCCCGTCGAGTCAATGACGCCCGATCCAGGTTACGAGAGTTAGAACAGCGTCAGATCGTGAAACCTCCACGCGAACTGTCCTTCCAGGGTCTCGATGCCGCTTACACCACCGGGCCACACTATGCCCCTGACGAGGAGCTTATCCGGGCAACGCAGGTGGCAAGTACACACCGGCTGGCCCCGACCTCGCTGGCGATTACCGCGAATGACCGGTTGCTGATTACCGGCCCGAATGGAGTGGGGAAATCCACGCTGCTTGCCATCATGGCCGATAAGCTAGCACCGGACTACGGCACCATCATGCGAAAACCCGGTCTGTCCGTCGGCCTGCTCACGCAGGAAAGCGACTTCTCAGCATTTGCTGGTCAGACCGTCCAAGCGGTCTACGAACAATCGGTGGGACTAACCGTGGCCGAGGCCACCCCCTTGACAACGTTTGGCCTGTTGCATCCGCGCGACCACACCCGGTCGATCGACAGCCTCAGCGTCGGACAACACCGCCGTCTGGCCCTGGCCATCATCCTGGCTAACCCACCCGAGGTGCTCATGCTTGATGAGCCGACCAACCACTTCTCGCTGCCGCTGGTCACCGAGCTCGAAGCATCCATAGAACACTACCCCGGAGCAGTCATTGTCGTGTCGCACGATCGATGGCTCCGCAATCACTGGAACGGCAGAACACAACACCTCACCAACTCGGATGCGTCGGAGAGCTAGTGTTTCGAGAAGCTCATGGCACAGAATTTTCAAAAACGGTCACTTCATGCTCCGATGCCGAGAACCTTTTTCCCGTCGAGACGGAGTTCCCCTGTCGGGGAGACGTGGCGGTAGAGGGTTTGGCGTGTGACACCGAGTTCTTTGCACAGCTCGCCAATGTTGGTACCGGTGTCATTTTCAGAAGCTGACTGCACGGATTTCAGAAGGCGTCTTCAAAGCCGATGCCGAGGACCTTTTTCCCGTCAGGACGTAGCTCCCCCGTCGGAGAGACGTGCCGGTAGAGGGTTTGGCGTGTGACTTCGAGTTCTTTGCACAGCTCACCGACCTTGGTGCCGGGTTGGCCCATGGACGCCATTGCGAGTCGGACTTTTGCCGCGGTCATTTTGTAGGGTCGTCCACCTTTGCGGCCACGTGCTCGTGCTGAAGCGAGTCCAGCCTTTGTGCGTTCGGAAATCAGTTCGCGTTCGAATTCGGCCAGGGCAGCGAAGATCCCGAAGACCAGCTTGCCGGAGGCGGTAGTGGTGTCGATGGCAGCACCTTGGCCGGTGAGTACCTTCAAGCCCACACCACGTTCGGTCAGGTCATGGACGACGTTGACCAGGTGACGCAGATCGCGTCCGAGGCGGTCCAGCTTCCATACCATCAGTGTGTCACCAGACCGCAGCGCTTTCAAACAGGCAGTCAGCTGTGGCCGATCGTCTTTCTTACCGGAAGCCTTATCTTCATAGAACTGGCCGGGCTCGACACCGGCGGCGAGCAGCGCATCTCGTTGCAGGTCCGTCGTTTGGGAGCCGTCTGCTTTCGAGACCCGCATGTATCCGATCAGCATCGTGGTCTTCTCCTGTCATGTATCCTGTCGTTTCTGAACGGCCAGGGCAGTAGCAACCTCCAGCGCAGTATTGTTCGAACTCCGCCTCCTTAGTCCCGTTTGAATATTTGGCGCGCGATTCGTTGCACGTTACGCGCTGCCCGATCATCAGGCGTGCCAAGTGGATTATCTGGCACCATATACGTCCAAGTAGCTGAGGGCCGCCGCAGACCAAGCTGGTCGATGACATCTGCGCGAGCATCAACATCGAAACTTGCCACCAGTTCACAAACGCTTTGGTCTAGCCTGTCAAAGAAGTCATCAAACTCGCGGAGCGCAATGAGGTGAAACTCTTGAACGGGGTCCTGGCCAGCGAGTACTCGCAAGTTGATGCCTTCTCTGACGTCGTTGAGGAACGCGAGGTGGGAGGTCCACGCATCATCGATGATATGAAGTGAGATAGTACGGACCAGTGCCTTGTACCCCGGCCAATCCAGCTTCGTTATCAAATTCTCAGCATGGTCAGGGATGGTGCGCCGAACCCGGGTAGCCATCTGATCAGCGCCATGCAGCAGATCCAAACGATTGGTGATCACAGCTTGGCGCTGGATAGCAATAGCTCTGTTGTAATGCCACGTAGAACGATGCCTCTCTAAGCGAAGCGCTTCAGCAATCTTTTGAGAGGAGTTCACAATATCAACTAGCTCGCGGGAGGTGATCTTCCGCCCTCGATGTTGAAGCTTCCTTCTCATGAAGCCCGGCACATGAGCGTCTATAAGCTCATCGGTTAGGGAAACAAAGCGCAGCGATACACCGGGGTCTCCCTGCCGTCCTGCCCGACCGAGTAATTGCGCATCCAGTCTGCGTGACGGGTACAGCGAGGTGGAAATAACCGCGAGCCCACCAAGCGCCACGACCCGATCTCTGTCGCTCTCATCGGGGCCGCCAAGTTTAATATCAGTGCCTCGACCGGACATTTGCGTTGAGATTGTCACGGAACCATACTGCCCAGCATGTGAGACAATTTCGGCTTCCTCCGCAGAATTGCGCGCATTCAGGACCTGGGCGAACACACCTTCAGCGCATAATTCGGTGGCTAAGTGTTCCGACTCGGCAACGCTCTGGGTGCCGACTAAGACTGGTTGACCTCGTGCATGTCTTTTCGTGATCTCATCGAGAATGTCGTCTTCTTTGTCGGCATTGGTAAAGAAGACTCGAATGGGTTCATCAACCCGGATTCTTTCCTTATGCGGCTCTATGCGGCCACTGGCCGTGCTGTAGAACTCTTGAAGCTCGTCAGCTACCGCAAGCACTGTGCCGCTCATACCTACTAGCAAGTCGTAACGCAGCAGAAGGTCTTGGATCGTTAAAGAATCCAACACAATACCTGGTGCCGTGACTGTCAAACCTTCTTTCGCCTCGATCGCCGCGTGCAGTCCATCTGGCCAGCGGTGCATATGCGATATGCGCCCCCGTGACGTGTTGATCAATCGGAGAGCACCGTTTTCGACCAGATAATCAACATCACGATGGATCAATGCTCGGGCATGCAGTGCGAGGTTGATTCGCGTGAGCAGGTCAATATTTTCGGTGTCATATAAATTGACCCCACCAAAGTGGTCTTCAAGTAAGTCCGTACCAAGCTCTGTGAGCGAGACTGCGCTGCGATCAGCATCCACCACAAAGTGTTCACCGGGCTGCAAAAGCTCGACAAGCGAGGTTGCGCTATAGAAATCAGCGTCTATATTATCGCCCTCGCCGGCAAGTACCAGCGGTGAGATGGCCTCATCGATCATCACGGCATCCGCTTCGTCCACGATCCCAACGTCGAAAGTAGGTCCCACCTGTTCTGACACACTGTGTGCGAAGCCATCTCTGAGGACGTCGTAACCTACCTCACTGACAGGCGCATAGACGACATCGGCAGCGTAAGACAGCTTTCGACAGGTCTTGGAAGTGCGCTGCCCAACCCAGGCGACACGGATGCCGAGCAGCTCATAGATTGGCCCCATCCAGTTGGCATCGCGTTCGGCGAGGTAGTCGTTCACTGACAAAACATGAACCCGCCGTCCAGAAAGACTGTGAGCAGCAGCCGCCAGTGCACCTACGATGGTTTTGCCTTCACCCGTATCCATCTCAATGACATAGCCATGTATCATCGCAGCGCACCCAAGAAGCTGTTCATCGTATGGCTCTATCCCCAGTGCCCGGCTGCACACCTCGCGGGCAGCGGCCAAGACTCGCACCAAGCTCCGGCGATCGTCAACCACGCTACCCTGGCCCGCAGTAGCAGCCCACGCACGAAGCTCATCGTCAGGAACACCGGAGATCTCCGGTTGTACCGACCTGACATCGTCTACGATAGAACGAAATCGCTGCAATGCGGCTGTACCAGGAGTGCCAAGAGCACGAAGGAACCAACGCGGAAGATACTGTCGTATCAAAAAACCTCCAAAATTGTAGTTCCACCTCGCGAAAGTGACCGGTCCCGAACAGCGTTTTTGCTACAGATCCTTACCAAACTACGTTAGTCAAACCAAGCGTTCTTCCAGCCCGAACAGTATGTCATAATCGATCGTTTAAGTGACAATCCGACGGCACAGCACCGACTAGGGAAAATTGTCACTTAACCCGTTACGTATTCTACGTCATGCAAACAGGGTCGCCGGCAGCTAATGTGACAGATATTCTAGACGCAAGAGCACCCTCTTATGGGTTGATGGTGGCAGTGATTTCCATGGCCACCGGCACACCTTCGTCGTGGAGTACTGCGGCTTGTCGTAGTTGACGAAGTTGGTGGCCGTTTTTATCCAGGTATTCGACGAAGTCGAGATACTTCGGATGCAGCAAACGACCGCCTGCAGTATCGTCAAGGAGGTCGTCTTCAACCTCATCGATCTCGGTGCGCACGAATGCTTCGGTACGATCTGGCAGAGTCCCAGTGCGTAGCTCTACACCGTCGAGGGAGAAGTCCTTCGGGACTGGTTCACGCACCGGCCAACTCAACAATACCTCCACCTCATCAGCGGCATCAGCTGGATCGATAGCAGTCCACCAGCCGCCGATAGGCGGATTACCCGCCTGAGATAGTGCGGTGTGGAGCATCTGAAAGTCGCTGTTTGCCCAATCGGCATCGTCAATGTCATCGTCTGCGACCCGGACCGTGGTTGCAATCGCTGCCCAATGGGTGGGACCGACATGTCGGGTTTTGACGTCTGGCTGCTGGCCTGATTCGGCCAGCATGCCTTGGCCGATACGGATCGCTCGGTCTTGAACTTCCCGCTGGGCTTGGAGCTGACGCTCATGGGAGGCCAGCAGGTCCACAGCACGGTCTGGCTCCTGCAACACCTGTTCGACAGATTCCAGCGGCATCCCAGCTGCCCGCAGAACCCGAATAGTGGTAGCGGCCCGTAGCTGCCCGGCGGCGTAGAACCGGTACCCGGTGGCCGGGTCGACCTCGGCCGCTGGCAGGATTCCACGCTCATCATAAAATCGCAGCGCCTTCACGCTGATACCGGTGTGCAGGGCAAATTCTCCAATAGTCATCATGACTGCAATCTCCTCAAGTAGGGCTAACACTTTTCAGTATCAGGCCTCCAGTAACAGGAGAGTCAAACGCTCCACACCCTGCAGCCAGACACCCGTATTGAGGATCGGCAACCGCACAGGGAAAACGCCTGACCGATAAGGAACTCAATGGCAGGTTGTGCAGGCGACTCCTGACAATGACATGTCAGAAGCTGGCTGCACACCCCGCGCCACGACTGGCATCGAAATGCAGTCGCCTTCTGAAACTGACAAAACACTGATTTTCAACCTGCGTTTACAGCATACTCTCGTCGGGCTGCAAGGTGTGTAAAAGGGTATACCTGGTTGGATGTTATTCATGAGCTACAGATCGTGTGGTCAATGTGTCCTTGTATCGTTATAGAGGCTCAGGTGTCAGAGCTTTGCGAGCGGTATTGCGGCTATCGGTATAGAAGAAGATCTGGTCTATCTTATGATCCGCTAATTTGGGATTTAATGTCACGATATTCTCCATGGCATGGGTCTTCAACCTCATGTTG
>NZ_LXEY01000007.1 GCF_001657475.1 Enteractinococcus helveticum | reverse complement strand
CACAAATAAGCCCATGCACTCATCATAAACCGCCCAATTAGTGACCCAAAACGCAAACTCAAAACCCGCTGACTAGGCACGACACCTAACCCAACCGGAAAATCAGCACTCACTTGTGCAAGTCAGGAGATAAGGAAGACCCACAGCTGCATCAAGGACTCTCCCCCACCATAAATCGCAGCGGCAATGGAACGGGCTGGGTTGACGGAGGTATTCGAAACGGGGATAGCGATCAGGTGGATCAGCGTCAGTGTCAGACCGATGGCCAACGGTGCGAATGCAACGGTGGCTCGGGTCGACGTCGTCCCGATGATAACGAACAGGAAGACGGCTGTGAGGGTGACTTCAATCAGAATCACGGCGAGCAGTCCATAGCCGTCTGGTGATGCTTGACCATAGCCGTTCGAGGCAAAGTTTCCAAGGTCTGCGCCCTCGCGGTCGGTGGCAATGACGAAGAGCAGTGTCGAGGCTAGGGCGCCGCCGATGATCTGGGCGATGATGTAGCCCAGCACGTCTTTCCATGGGAAGCGGCCGGCTGTTGCTAGGCCAATTGTGATTGCAGGGTTGAAGTGGCCACCCGAGACCGGACCGAATGCATAGACCCCGACGACTACTGTCAGACCGAAGGCTAGTGCGATGCCAAGAAATCCAACGTGTGCTCCGGCGAGCACTGCGGTGCCAACACCACCGAAGACTAATATGAATGTGCCGATGACTTCAGCTGAAATGCGCGCAGTTGTCGTGGGTTTTATTTCTGTAGACATGAGGTGCTTCTTTCCTCGTAAACATCACGTGACTACATCATATGACATATGTCACGCAAGCGTGTGGGTGTAGAAGTGTCCTCACAGCTAGCCTTTCAGTGCCGGTAAGGCTGTTCTCCTGCTGCAATCAGTCACTCTGCGGACGTCGAATCTGACCGTAATGCAACGCAGACCAAAAGTCTCCTCGGACATAACGCTGCTGGGCATCAGGGATCAAATCCCAGTGACGTATATTGCCTTGCTGCAGCGTACGTGCCACCACCGCGCGCAATTTCTGGCTTTTCAGTACCTGTGTCTTTAGCTGTTAGAAGTTATAGTGTGTATCCAGTTTGCTACGAAGCCCCTGCGCAATTTCCCGATAGTTTTGGCTGTCTGCCACCTTGTGTAATTCATGTGGATCTGTTTCCAGGTCGAAGAGCTGATCCGGGTCACCGGGGCAGACGTTGTATTTATCCTGCCCCCGAACCAGCGTAATCTGCGGTGCATGGGTCCCTTCTGCAAGGTATTCAACAAAAACATCACGATCTTGCGGCCCCATCTGACCATTTTGTTCCTCGCGTGCTATTTCGAGCAGGGACGTGCCAGCGGTGGCGGCGTTGGGTGCGTCAGCCAGCTCCACGATGGTGGGCAATAAATCAATCAACGATACGGGGTTCGCGAAGCGCCCTTTGGGCACCAGATGATCCGGTCCGGTTATGATGAGCGGCACTCGTGAAGATAGCGCTGGTCGAAGCCACTCATCATCGTTAAGCGGTGTGTACGGATCTGCCTCCGGGCTGGGCGGATCGGGGAATTCTGGATCTGGAATTTCAACGTCGTCGAGATATTGCTGAACGGTGGCATGTAATGGCCCAGCGGTAATCACGGGATCGACGTCGTGATACCACTGTAGGCGTTGGTCAAGCGGCCGGTTCCACTCGGGGACCATATCTAGATCGGCGGGGTATACATCGGTGGTGAGGCGTTGTTCAAAGCCATGATGCTGATCAGGGCCAATGAAATGCATGCGTCCGATGAGTGCGGTGTGGTAGCCAGCAGCTCGTAAGTGGTGGGCAAAGGTCGGCATGGAGGCGGGGAAATCGTCGCCGTTGTCATAGCAGCCCAGTTCGGATGGCAGGGGGCCGGTCATCATGTCGGCCCGGGATGGTGCGCACAGCGGTGTATTGCAATACGCACGGTCAAACACCGCGCCCTGATCGGCTCAGCTAACTACGTGCCGCGTCTTGGTGGCCTCATCGCCATAGGCACCTAGCACTTGTGCCGCCATTTGATCAGCTTGCACGATGACGATATTTTGTCTCGCCTCAACCTACCTTTCAGTACGTTGGATTGGAGAATTCGTCCAGTCCGTGAGAGACCTACACCGGAAGCCATTCTGGCACGGTCAAGACGGGCGGTCTTCGGTGTCGTCTTGTGACGTCGAGCGTTCAGGTTGGGTTGGAATCGTCCCGGTTTCAGGGTCCCACCCGTCTTCCCATTCCCCGGTTTCAAAGTCATATCCCACTGGTTGACCGTGTTCATCGGTGCGCTGATACCACTCCGTGTAGTCTTCGTGTGCTGAATCAGTCCCGCCGCTGGCCCCTGCACCAGGCACTGATGCCACGACTTCTAAGCGGAAGTCATCACCGTACTGGCCCACACCTTCGCGGACCGCCTGTCCGATGGCATTCTCAGCATATCGGCGTCGTAGAGCGTAGGGGTCGGTCCGAAGTTCTTTCACCCACGCGACAATGACAAGCAACATGATGAATGCAAATGGCACTGCGGTGATGATGACCAGAGATTGCAGGCCTTCCAGCGCCGTATCATCTCCTAGCAGCAGCATCACCATGGCAATGCCGCCCATCACGAGACCCCAGAACAGCACTACAGGCTTAGGCGGATCTTGGCGGCCTCGAGTGGTGAGGATGCCCATGACCACAGAGGCGGAATCAGCGGCAGTGATGAAGAATATCGCCAGGATGACCATAATCAAATAGGGCATCCATTGAGCAAACGGAAGGTTGTCTACTACAGAGAACAACACCTGGGGAACATCCATATCGTCGCTAAAGCCCGGCTTGTCTTCCCGGTACATCCAAATCGCGGATGCTCCCATGACTCCGTAGGCCACGATCAACAGGGATGAGGGGATGAGTATGACGCTGAGAATAAATTGTCGAATCGTCCGGCCACGCGAGATGCGCGCGATGAAGATGCCGACAAAAGGCGACCAGGAGATCCACCAGGCCCAGTAATACACGGTCCATGCGGCCTGAAAGTCAATGGTTTCTTGGCCCCATGCCCCGGAGCGTGCCATCAGTTCAAAGAGGGATCCTACGTATTCCAGCGTTGCCGATGGCAAGAGGTTGAGCAAGAATACTGTGGGGCCGAGTAAAAACACGAAGGCGACAATGCTGATGGTCAGAACAATGTTGATATTCGATAAATACCGAATGCCTCGCGCCACTCCGGAGACCGCTGACAGGATAAACCCGACCATGAGCACAGCAATAACGAGTGCCAAAACCGTATTGGTAATTTCAGAAACGCCGGCCACGATCGTGATGCCCTCACCGATTTGCAACGCGGCAATGCCTAGAGCTGCAGCAGTCCCAAATAAAGTGGCGATGATCGCGAAAATATCCACGAGGCGACCGGCAAAACCGTCTGCATAGTCGCCACCAAAGAACCTGCGGAAGATCGAAGACATCAGTAGCGTTCGGCCACGACGATAGGCGAAATAAGCAATAGCCCCACCGACTAAGGCGTACATGGCCCAAGCATGGAAACCCCAGTGGAAATACGTCTGAACTAGTGCAAACTGCATTGCTTCGGTTGATTCTGCCGGGTTCGTCAGCGGGGGCGGATTAATGAAATAGTTCAGAGGTTCCGCTGGCCCCCAGAACATCACGCCAATACCTAAGCCTGCCGCAAACAACATGGCGACCCAGGAAAAGGTAGAAAACTCTGGTTTCTCATCGTCTTTTCCCAGAGGTATCTTGCCGTATCGTGTGAAGGACAGTGCTACGAGACTGAACAACACGATGCTAGCTACTGCACTAAACAGCCAGCTGAGATTATTCATGACCCAGGTATATGCAGCACCGGATACCTCTGCCACGCTCGCCGGATTGGTGAGACCCCAAATAACGAATGCAACGGTGAGCAGGCCCGCGACGCCAAAGATAATTTTGTCGACACTATATTTCCGTCGTTGTTCATCAACACTAATCCCAGGAACCAGGGCAGGATGGATATCGTGCGGGTACTCGGGGCGAACGTAGTCCCATGATCCAGGCACACGTCTAACGTTGCGGCCGCTATGGTGAGAAGTCTTCAGAGCCTCGTCCCGTGGTGAGGTGGCTTTTTTGTCCACGGTAGTACCTTTCGGTAGCTTGCTGTGCATCGGTTATTGGGTCACAGTAAGATTAACGAACTTTTTACCGAGTACAGGTACATTACGATTGACTCGGCGGCCACCTTTCGATTTCAAGTTCGTGAGCTGAGTGTCAAAAATCGCTATGTCGCAGCAGCCGGATATCTCGAGTGTGAATGCAGCGTATTACGGAGAGCTAGATTCGTCCCGACGGTTCATGCGGTGCTCCAGATCTTCAATGCGGCGCTTGAGTCGTTCAATCTCTTCCCGATCCGCTGCGGAGGTGTCATCGGCCCGTGGCCTGTGGGCAACGGTATTGGCCACCATAATAATGCCCCACATGACAATGGCAACGATCGCAATCCATGCCCACCATGGAATCTCAGCCATAATGTTCCTCTCCTTCACAGTCGGGAACTTGGCATCATACCTAGCCAGCGGTGAGTTCCTGACGACTTAGATTCAGTGTAGTGAGTCAAACCAGCAGATACTAGACAATACGACACTTGTGTCTCGCGAAAACGGCAACTCTGCCGTCAGAAGCATCCAGCAGTTAGGGTTGAACAGTATGAGCTTGCACGAATTAGTCGAACCCTACGAATTTCTGATCGGGACCTGGCAGGGCCAAGGTCGTGGCCACTACCCCACTATTGAGAGTTTCGAGTACACCGAGACCATCACATTTTCCGCCGTCCCCGGTAAACCGTTCTTGCGGTATGCGCAAAAAACAACCAACCCTGACGGTGCACCAATGCATACCGAGGTTGGCTATTTTCGACCACGCGAAAGTGGTCATATTGAGTTTGTGTTGGCCCAGCCGATGGGCCAGTCGGAACTGTTAGAAGGTACAGCAACCGTCAATGACGACGGCAGCCTGACGATCGTTCTGGGGTATTCAGAAATCCATAACTCCACGACCGCCAAATTGGTCGAACAAACGGCCCGGCACTACGTGTTTACCCCGGATCGCACCGCAGTGCATCACGAATTCGACATGGCTGCGGTCGGCGAGCAGATGCAAAACCACCTGGTCGCCGACCTACACAAGATCGTTTAGAGTTCGTCAGCCATAAAGACTTCGGTCACGTAGTAGGCGGGTTCCTCATACGGGTGCGCGGCAATGGCCGCTTCAATCACGCTGCGGGCAATCTCGCGTGGTGCCAGAACTTCAATTTTGTGTTCGGGAACATCTGATGGGACTCCGACCGCACCGATGGTAGGTTTGGCGCCTTCCATCGGAGTGAAGCGCCCGACTCCGGTGGTGGACCAGCTGGCCCCACGATAGTTGCCCATCCGTCCGGCGCCAGCCTTCGCTAGCGCGGTCCGGACGTCTTCGGCATTACCCATTGGCACGTAGATGCTGATCTGCACCCATTTTGATTCGGCCATGTTACTTCAAGGATTTTCCGGCTGAGCCCAGGTTCTGGCAGGCTTCAACAACACGGGCGGCCATATTGGCTTCGGCGGCTTTACCCCAGGAGCGTGGGTCGTATTTGGATTTATCGCCTACGTTGCCATCGATCTTCAGTACGCCGTCGTAGTTTTCAAACATGTGCGTGACCACCGGACGGGTGAATGCGTACTGGGTGTCGGTATCAACGTTCATCTTGATCACACCGTAGGACACGGCGTCGGCAATGTCTTGCGCCGAGGAGCCGGAGCCGCCGTGGAAGACCAGGTCGAATGGGCGTTCTTGGCCGATGTTTTCACCGACTGCATCTTGGAGTTCTTTGAGCAGCTCTGGGCGCAGTTTCACACTGCCGGGCTTATACACGCCGTGCACGTTGCCGAAGATCAGCGCGGTGATGTAACGGCCGTTTTCACCGGTGCCCAGGGCCTTGACTATGGCCATGGCGTCTTCCACCGTGGTGTAGAGTTTTTCGTCAATTTCAGCGGCATAACCGTCTTCTTCGCCGCCGACGACGCCGACTTCAATCTCGAGGATCTGCTTATTGAATTTGGTGCGTTCCAGCAGCTGTTCGGCGATGCGCATGTTTTCGGGCACGGTTTCTGCCGAGCCGTCCCACATGTGGGAGTGGAAGATTGGGTCGCGGCCGGCTTTGACTTCGGCCTCGGAGGCGTCCAGCAGTGGGATAACCCAGTTGTCCAGTTTGTCGCGCATGGCGTGGTCGGTGTGAATGGCGATGCGTACACCGTAGTTCTTGGCGACTTCACGGGCGAAGGCAGCAAATGCCAGGGAGCCGGTGACCATGTCGTTAATGTTGGAGCCGGAGAAGTAGTTTGCCCCGCCGTTAGAGATTTGGATAATGCCGTCGGATTCTGCTTCGGCGAAACCACGCAGGGCTGCGTTGAGGGTTTGTGAACTGGTCACGTTGATCGCAGGGTACGCGTATCCGCCGGTCTTGGCGGCGTCGATCATCTCGGCGTACTGGTCTGGGGTGGCAAATGCCATAAAAGCTCCTTGGGTATGAAACTTAAGATTCTTCGGGTAAGTCTAGCGAACCGGGGCACCGTGTTGGCGGATCCAGGAGTGCATGGCAATACCGGCGGCGTTGCCTGCATTAATTGACCTGGTGGAACCGTACTGGGCGATCGACAGGGTAGCCTGGGCGGCGTCGTGAATTTCAGTCGACAGCCCGGGGCCTTCTTGGCCGAAGACCATGACACAGCGCTGAGGGAATTCGAAGGTTTCGATGGGTACCGAGTCGGGAAACAGGTCCACCCCGAAGACCGGGAGGTCCTGGGATTTCGCCCAGGCAAGGAAGTCTTCGACTGTTGGGTGGTGGTGCACGTGCATGTATTTATCGGTGACCATGGCTCCGCGGCGGTTCCACCGACGACGCCCAATGATGTGCACGCCGGCCACGTTGAACGCGTTGGCGGTGCGCACCACGGTGCCGATGTTGAAGTCGTGCTGCCAGTTTTCAATGGCGATGTGCAGCGGGTGGCGTTTGGTGTCCAGATCAGCGACGATCGCCTCGACCGTCCAGTAGCGGTACTGATCGGCGACGTTGCGGCGGTCGCCTTCGGCTAGCAGTTCTTGATCCCAGTGGTCGCCCTGGGGCCAGTCGCCTTGCCAGGGTCCAACGCCGACTTCGCGTTCTTCCCACCCGGTTTCGCGGTGTTCAGTGGTCATTTAGTGTCGTTCAGCACCCATGCGGCGCCGGCGGCGGCAGCGGTTGAGACGAGCACGGATGGCCAGGCGCCAATCTTTTTGGCCAACGGGTGGGAGGCACCAAACGCACCGATGTAGATGGTCGATAGCAGTGCCGTGGTGCCCGGTCCGGAGTTGCGGTACCAGCGCATGCCTGCGGCAACTCCGGCGGCAGCCAGCACAACTCCGGCCAGTGGGCGTTTTTTGGTGACGCGCCCGGTGACATAGCCGCCGAGCATTCCGGCAACCACCAGGGGTGCAGTTGGTTCAACGTGTTCTTGGGCCACAAGGGGTCCTTTCGTATTCGGTTTGGGCGACGTTAGTCGTCTAAGCCCAGGTCGTTTTTGGAAAACGCGTACAGGTATGGGACACCGGCTTGCTCGGCCACGTGTTCGGCTGCCCCGGTGTCGCGATCGACAATCACGGCCACGGCCTGGATGTCGCCGCCGGCCTTGCGCACGCCGTCAACAGCGGTTAGTGCGGAGCCTCCCGTGGTGGAGGTGTCTTCCAGAATCACCACTTTGCGTCCGTCAACCGATGGGCCTTCCACCTGGCGGGACATGCCGTGGGTTTTTTGTTCCTTGCGCACCACAAATGCATCAATGTTCCGGTCCCCGGCAGCGTGCATCACGGCGGTGCCCACCGGATCAGCACCCATGGTCAGGCCACCGGCGGCCTCAAATTCGATGCCGGCGTCGTCTAACAGACCTAACATCACCCGGCCAACCAGCGGGGCGGCCTCGTGGTGCAGGGTGATACGGCGCAGGTCAATGTAGTAGTCAGCTTGGTTTCCGGAAGACAAGGTGACGTTGCCGTGGACTACGGCCAGTTCGCGAATCAGTTCGGCAAGCCGCGCACGGTCGGCGTGTAGATCATGGGTCATGGCCTCTATCTTACGTTGCCTGCTGCCGGTGGCGACCTTAGGTTGCATTCACGTCTTGACCCGGTTTGCTCGGGTAGGGTTCGGGGTAGAAGTTTTTTACGACATTCACGAAAAGGAACCTCTATGTCGATCAAATCCATGGGCAAAATCGCCGCCGTGGCAGCCGCCGCGGGCCTGATCCTGACCGGTTGTGCCAATGACGACGCCAGCCAGGCTCGTGCACAGGAAGAAACCTGCGGTGTCTTTGTGGGTGCCAACGCCAAGGCCAATGAAGCTCTGAACCGCGCGATGCAGTCCGGTGACGCCGGTGCCGACCGTGCCGCCAGCATTTTAGAATCCGCTGCCCTGGATATTCGCAACCACTCATTTGATCGCACCGATAGCGCCACCGCACCAGGTTCCGATGAGACCATTCCGCTGCGCACTACCCTGCAGGTTCAGGCCGAGTTCTTTGACGAAATGGCCAGCGCTGTGGAAGAAGATGGCATCAACGCCATGAACACCGTGATGCCAGAGGACATTGAGGTCAACGGTATGACCTACCAGGAGGCAACCGATCACCTGACGTCCTACTGTGGCTCCTACTTCGGCGCCTAACCGGTCAGCCTGTATGCGGCGTGTTGTCGTTCCGGTTATCGCCGGGTTGGTATTGCTCGTTGGCTGCGGTGATGCTGCAGCCAACGAGACGTGCCAGGATTTACAAGACCTTGAGCAACGCATTATTGACGCGGATCCGGACGACGGCGACGTCAACGTGCTGCTGTCAGAGGTCTATGACGATGTGTCTGCCCTGGCCGAGCAAACCGATGGTGAGCTCGGCGAGGCATTAACCCAGATGCAGCCGGTGTTCGAACAGTTCGAGGCGCTGGTTGGTGACGACGAGCAGGCCGCTTTTGCAGCTCAGGAAGCCCACGCCGAGCAGTCGGAAGATGAGATCGCGGCCATCGATGAGGCCGCGAACTATATTAACGAAACCTGCGAGCTGTCGGTGTTGTTATAATCGTTTATTTGGGATATATCAAGCGTGGCTGTGGACCTTCGAGACGAGCTACGGCTACCTTGACTTCGCTCAATTCCTTATGCAACCCACTGAGTTGAGCTGCCACTTCTTTAAATTGATCATCGACCTTGACAAATCTGTCATCTATCCTGGCAAATCTGTCATCCACCTTGGCAAACTTATCATCCACCCTGGCAAACTGTTCATCCATGCGCTTCAGAATCCAAGCAGAACTGGCCAATATTCCGCCACCGAGGGTCACCACTAAACCCGCTGCGGTCAAGATCAGTGTGATAACTTCAGCCGACAGGTACATGCCTCCATTGTGCCTTACGATTGACAGGTCATGCCAGTAAATCTAAGACACTGCATCTCACCTTGCCAGAGCATCCATTCATATTGTGGATAACTATGGCGACACCTTGGCACATCTCGCTTATCTATTCTTCATCACGAAGTAGATGCTTGGCGGTTGGAGTCCCCCGATGCAGTTGGCTCTGCCGGGATCTTTTTAATGAACAGCGACAGGATCAGCGCGACTGCACTGAGGAATCCGGTGGCGAGGAATGCTGAGTTCGCGCCGTCGGCAAGGGCCGTCGTTTCGGCAACACCCTGTTCTTGAGCTTCGGCGGAAACGTTGCTGTAGATGGTGATCATCACGGCGGTTCCGGCGGCGCCTGCGAGCTGTTGCAGGGTGTTGAGGATTGCGGAGCCGTGACCGAAGAGCTCTGATGGCAAAGAGCTGAGCGCCGTCGTCATTAATGGACTAAACAGGCCGGCCAGTCCGATGGAGAAGATGACGTGGATGGTGACGATGAGCCAGACGTCGGTGTGTTCATCGACGGTGGCCAGCCAGAAGATGGAGCCGGTGACCACGGCCATGGCGGGGATGATAAGTGGGCGTGGCCCGAAGCGATCGTAGAGTCGGCCGAAGAATGGTGACAGCACGCCTTCGAGCAGGCCGCCGGGCAGCAGGACGAGCCCGGCGATGAGTGCGGTGACCAGCAGTGAGCCTTGCAGGTAGAGCGGCAGGGTGTTCAGTGCGCCAAGGAGTGCGGCGAAGAGGACCATCAGAACAGCGAGCGAGAACGTGTAGTTTGGCACGGCCAGTGGACGGAGGTCGAGCAGGGCGCGCTCGTGTTTTCCCAGGGCGAGCTGGCGCCAGACAAAGAATCCGAGTCCGAGGATGCCTGCACTGAAGATGACAATGGCTATCTGGGCAGCTGGCCCGCCCTCGAGGATGGTGCTGACGGAACTGAGACCATAGACGAGGCCGCCGAATGCGACGGCGGAGAGGATGACGGATAGGACATCGAGTGGGGTATCGCGTTGTTCGCCGATGTTGGTGAGTTTGGTGGCGCCGATGATGCCGGCCAGCGCAATGAGCGGGACCATGAACCAGAAGATGCCGTGCCAGGATGTGAAGCTCAGGATCGCTCCGGCGAGGCTTGGGCCAAGTGCGGGACCGACGGCCATGACCACGGAGATCAGGCCCATGATAGTGCCGCGGCGGTGGAACGGAACCAGCGTCATAGCAACAGTCATGAGCAGTGGCATAACGATCGCGGTGCCAATGGCTTGTGCAACGCGGGCGGCAAGGAGGGTCACGAAGGATGGTGCGAGCGCGGCTGTGACCGTGCCGATCAAAAACGCGATGACTGCGAAGATGAACACGCCGCGAGTGGAAAAGCGGTCGAGCAACCAGCCAGTGGTGGGCATAACCACGGCAAGGGTGAGCATGAACCCGGTGAGCAGCCACTGAGCGGTGGCAGCAGTGATGTCGTAGTCGGCCATCATGGCCGGTAGGGCAACCGCCAGAGTGGTCTCGTTGAGCATCATCACGAATGCGGTGAAGAGCAGAATCGATAGGACGACGACTACTGAGCGCGGGAGTTTGTCGTCGGCAACGACGGGTGGTGTTTCGAGTTTGGCAGGCTCGGGTGTGAGGTGTTCTGACATGGGTTCAACCTTCTTGGTTGCCACGGCCCCGGACGGGGAGGAAATCGGTGCAGAGCGCACTGACGTCAAGATAGTCTAATCCCAGATAGGAATCTATAGGGACTCTGAGATGGGAGGCCTCCCCCACACCCTAAAAATGCGGAGAGCTTAGCTCAGCTGCAGATCGGTAATGCAGGTGGCTGAGTCGTCTGAAGTGGAGAAATTGCTGGTACCAGTCTTACCGTCAAAGGAAATTTCAATTGTGCCGGTGCTGCCAGCGGGTACCCAGACCCCGACGAACCCGTTATCAAATGTCGTGCGCGCCTCATCAACGAGCACGTCACCGGCGTCGTCGATAATCTTCACCTGGACGTCCTCATTGCTCAGCTCGCCAACGCACGTGGTCAAGCTGTGAAAATGGCACTCATGGGTCTGGTTGATAAATGGTGCGATCGACAGGTAAAACGCATCATCGGGTAGCTCAAGTGCGGTCTCTTCGGTTGCTGACGACAGCACCAATTGTTCGGGCATCACGGATGCGATGAGATCGGTGGGACGTTCTGACAGTGGGATCCTATCCAGGGAGTCAATGATCTCGACGGCGTCCATACCTGCTAACCCGTGAGTCTCCATGAGCCCCTGGACTGAGGTCTCGGCCGTTGCTGAAGACTGCGCGTCGTCAGTGGCACATCCGGTCAGCAGTAACGCACCAGCCAACAGTGCTCCAGCTGTAATCCGTGCACGCTTGCCCATGAATGATCCTCCCGAAAGACGTGGCGCGCCACAGTCGGCGACACCTCCCCTATCCTAAACTCAGCCCACTAGCTCGGCCGCTGTTGAGCTGCGGGGTTTCGCCGCCGTCGTAAGTTGTCCACACCACCGCCGGTGCGGCAGGCAGCCGGGTAGGCTTGAGGATATGAAATTTGCGACTTGGAATGTGAATTCGCTGCGCGCCCGAGCTGATCGGGTTGAAGACTGGTTAGACGAACACGACGTCGATGTTCTGTGTATTCAGGAAACCAAATGTAAAGATGACAACTTCCCGTGGGGCATGTTTGAAATGATGGGCTACCAGGTGGCTCACTTCGGCTTTTCCCAGTGGAACGGGGTGGCCATCGCCTCCCGTGTTGGTCTGGATGACGTCGAATACGGTTTCCCCGGCCAACCAGAATTCGGTAAAAATGGCGTGGACCCCGAGGTCGAGGCCCGCGCAATCTCGGCAACGGTTGGTACCAAGAAGACCAACGTCGAACCATTCCGTCTCTACAGCTTGTATGTTCCAAATGGTCGCTCGTTGGAAGATGAGCACATGGAGTACAAGATCCGGTACCTCAACGCCCTGCACGAGCACATCACCGGCGACCTCAACGACGACACCCGGGTGGCGCTGACCGGTGATTTCAACATCGCACCCTATGACGAGGACGTCTGGGACATGGAGTTCTTCCTCGAGGAAGGGCTCACTCACGTTTCCGAGCCAGAACGCGCGGCCTTCCGCCAATTCGAAGACGCTGGGCTGATCGACGTCGTGCGCCCACGCCATCCGGGGCCACAAACCTACACCTACTGGGACTATCAGCGCCTGCGCTTCCCCAAGAACGAGGGCATGCGCATTGACTTCATCTTGGCGTCCGAAAACCTGGCCAACGATGTTGAGGACGCCTGGATCGACCGTGAAGAACGCAAGGGTCAGGGCGCATCGGACCACGTCCCGGTGGTAGTCGAACTCGACGACTAGGAGCAGCACATGAGGCACATGGCATTTCTGCGCATCTACGTGCCGCTCGAGAAACTCCACGAGCGACTGCATCAGCTTGCACGCAATGCCGCCAAACTGTCACGTGCCGACATCGAGGCCGAAGCCGCCGAACGACTCAACCGCCGGCTTCGGCCCGACTCCTTTTCCCTTGCCCCGCGCTCCTCGGATCCACCCATCATTCGGGTGTTGGAGGCCGCGGACCTGTCCGGGGAAACCCGACAGTACTACCACGTCAACTACCTGGAACGTGCCGCGTTTGAATCCCAGTTCATGCGCCGAAAATACTTTGACGACGAGCTGTACAACCGCCTGGTGCCGCAGAAAACCTTGCACACCTTGGAAAAGATCAGCGAACTGCAGGCCGACGCCGGACTAGTTAGCCGACCAATACCCAATATGCGCATGGAACTGTGGAACGTGCCGCTGGTCTGGTTAGCGGCCTTCACCGGCGACCCCGACAACTACGACTACCAGTCCACCACCGAATCCATCGTCGACGGCACGCGCGTGGTGCGCCGCGTGCGGGACTTCTATGTTGCGTTTCAGCAAATCTCCTGGGTGCACCGCTACTTCGACCACTACGGGCCCGATCCGCTCAACCATCCCTACCGCAATGCCATAGTCAAACTGCACAGCTGGCTGTCGTCCTACCAGATTCGCCGGCCATTCGAAGGGCTGATCGAACTCGACTACGGCGCCCTGACCCAATATGCCTGGCCCGATACCGCCGGCAAACTGTTAGCCGAAGGCCATGCCGCAATTGAAGAGATCTCCCAGTTAGAAGACGATATGGAAACCCAGTTCTACGAAGAGGCCGGCGAATACGATGCCTTTGCCGGGGTACCCCCGGCTATGCTTAAACGAGCAGCCGATACAATGCAGGCAAAGTACCAAGCGGCAACCAAAGTGTGGGAACGCATCAGCCGCTACGAACATGCCAACTAGCAGGAAGGTCATCATGCAACGCCAGATCATCAACACCCTGGGTGTCCAAGCCGATATCGACCTCGACTCCGAAATCGTACGCCGAGTGAACTTCATGGTCGACTACCTGCACCACACCCGAGCCGGTGGCCTGGTTTTGGGCATCTCCGGCGGCGTGGATTCCACCGTCGCCGGGCGCCTTGCACAGATGGCCGTAGAACAATACCGCCGCGTCAACCCCGACTGGACCGGTAAATTCTATGCCATGCGTCTGCCCTACCACATCCAGGGCGATGCCGACGACGCCGTAGCAGCCATCGAATTCATCAAGCCAGATGTGGACATTGAAATGCAGATCGGCTCGGCAACCGATGCCCTGGCTATGTCCCTCAAAGACGCCACCGGTGAGGAACCGTCTGACTACAACCTCGGCAACGTCAAAGCCCGCATGCGCATGATCGCCCAGTACGCTCTTGCCGGTGAACACGGCGCCCTAGTTGTTGGTACCGATCAGGCCGCCGAATCCATCACCGGGTTCTACACAAAATTTGGTGACGGCGCAGCAGACATCATGCCACTGGCAGGCCTGACCAAAACCCAAGTCCGCAACATCGGCGATCGCCTCGGGGCCGACTCACGACTCGTCCACAAGATCCCAACCGCTGACCTCCTGACCAACAAGCCGGGGCAAACCGATGAAGCCGAATTGGGCATCTCCTACGACGACATCGATGCTTACCTATCCGGTGACGCCATCAATGACGACGCGCGAGAGAAACTCGAAACCATCTATCACCGTTCCGAGCACAAACGCCGTCTACCAGTCCGTCCGTCGGACGACTGGTGGTACTAAGTCTCACAACCGCCGCACATACTCCACGAGCGGACCTATCGAATCGCGATCTATAAAACTCACGGCTTTACCGTAAGTATCGAGCATTTGTTGTTCTTCTGCAGTGCGTGAGGCTGGGTTTTTCTTCTTGACAGGTCGCACAACCATGGCCATCAAGGCCTTATGAATGACGCCCAACCTGCTGTAGTCAATAGCTCCGCGCAAATGAAATATCTTGACCTTCTCCATGACCGGTGGGGTCAGGGTTTTGGCGAGTCGCTCACGGATAGGTCCGGTGTTCTGATTGTCAGCAGGATTACTCAAACCGCAGGTGAAGACCACCAGGCGCTTCGTTTCGAGTACATCGAAGTTCTTGCGAAGAAAGCTGACGCCGCTCACCCCACCGGCATAGATGGCACCACCGTAAATTATGACGTCGGCTTTCTTGACGTCGTTGATATCGAGGGCTTTGCGTTCGACAACGCGGCACTGCAAATCCTCGGCAATCCATTGGGCATATTGACGGGTCGCCCCATACTTCGACTCATAAATGACTATAGCGTTGAGCATGATTCGGCTGCCCTTCTGCAGAGCTATTTATGCTGCATTCTAAAACCTTCACGGTGCGGACGGGTGACATCAAAGCAGCCGAATAAATTTCTGCTGATCAGGTCGGAAGCGCTTGTTCAACGTGGAGCCATGACGCCGTCTAGATACCTGTCACCCACGCCTGAAACGGACTATGGTGGAAGTACTCCCCTTCTAGGGAATGGGAGAAAGGAGAGGGTCATGACTCCTCATGGTTCAGCACCAGATCAAAGACCTCTGCGCCCGGATCCCGAACATGAAAAATCACCCACGCAATCAGGTATTTTCATTGCGTTTGTTGAACTCTTCGGTGCCGCATTTATCCTGGCCGTCGGCATTCGGTTTATCACCGATCCGATACAACCAGACGCAGTAGCGTATGGAGCATTCGTCCTTACCGCAGTTCTACTCATCGACGCAGCGCGGCGACTCTTCAGAATTTCCACGGGTAAGGCAAAGCGCTAACCTTCGCTCCGGTCAACGTACGGTCCAACAACCTCAGCCCAAACGCTGAGGTTGTTGTCTGCCCGGCAGTTGAGGGCATTCTCGAAAGCATCAGTGAACCCACTGCGGCCGGTCATCCGGCAGACAAGGTGCTACCTCTGTGACCGACAACTCACCTACAATGAGATTACGCCACAGCGGGCGTGAGAGGAGAATATAGCTATGAGTCCTCGACAATTTGCCATCGGTCGACACCGGCATGACACAGACACTGCAAGCCAGCCTTCATCACTGGGGATGTTCATGGTTTCCATGGAACTTCTCGTAGCTGCAATGCTCCTGGCAATCGGCATCCACTTCCTAACAGTGGCCACCGAACCAGATGCAGTTGCCTATGGAATGTTTGTAGCGATCGTCTTGTTGATGTTTGACGTCGTACGTCGGGTGATCAACATCGCCAGAGGAAAAGCTCCAGCCTAACCACGAATCATTCCGCAGTTAAAACACCCGTCTCCCGTGCAAACGTAGATGCACGGGAGACCTTATGTTGCGGATGATTCTTGCGAGACCGAACTACTAGACCGAACTAGAGGTACGATGACGCTTAGTCTTCAAGATGCTGATCGGCCCAGTAGTGCACGGCATCGCGCACAAACTGTGGACCAGCCGGTGAGACTCTGTTGTAGTTTGCAGCGAACCGCTCATCATCGACATACATCTGCACTATGCCTTTGACCCTCTCCTTGGACAACTCGTCCGGCCGCATTGATGCGCCCAGCCAGTTCACGTGCTGGGCGGCAACTTCCTGAGCTTGCTCCGAACCCGGGGTCACACCAGCGGCAATGACCTGGTCCCAGGCGGTATTGAGTTCTTCAACTTGTTGCCTGAACGCCTGCTGACCTTCAGCTCCCAATCCATTCCACCAGGTATTCGAGCGGTTTGCAGCTTCATCACCCCAGCGCTCGCGCACCTCGGCGTCGTATCTACTATGGTCAAATCCCTCAAACATGTTCTTTGGCATAATTGGCCGTCCTTTCTCTAAGGCTGCAATCGTGGCCTCCACGGAATGCACCTGAGTATCAATACGTTGTTTTTCGACCAGCAGCCGCTGCCGGTGGTCGCGCAGTGCATCAATGTCATCTGCTTCGCCCTCCAAGACGTCGGCAATATCTGCCAGTGGCATGCCGAAATCGCGTAGCAACAGGATGCGCTGCAACCGGATGAGGCCGGCCTGATCGTAGTAGCGTAGTCCCCCGGTCCCGGTTCGGATTGGCACCAACAGGCCAATCTGGTCGTAGTAGCGCAAGGTACGCGAAGTGATCCCGGTGGACTCCACCACCTCGTGAATTGACCATTCCATCGGATCTACTCCTCTCGTTCTTGGCTACGTTCATGTTCTACGGGATGACGTCGCGTCAACCGCAAGCCTCTGATAAAACCTCATGCAGTATTGGGCATTTTGAGACATAAGTCACCGTATTGTCGAGCATTTTGTTCAATACCGCGCCATGTGGTTTGCACAACTTACTGCGCTTGAGGATCATGTGGTCTATGTCCCAAAACAGTGTCGCAGCAAACACACCCGTGCGTTCAGGTCTTGACGGCTCACGTGTCAATTGACCAGCCACAAAGCATCGTACATACACTGTAAACCGATTACTTTCATAGCCGTCACCCTGGCTTTACCACGTAAGGACTTCTATGCAGGTTCGTAAACTCCCCTCAGTGCCGATCGCACTGTTGCCCATTGCCGTACTGGTCGTCATGGCCCTGGTATCCATCACCATCTGGGATATCGGCATGCTCATCCCACTGATGACCGCCATCGCAGTCGCCGTCGTCGTCGGCAAATTCCTGGGCTACACCTGGAAAGACCTAGAACACTCACTTGTGCAAGGCGTCAGCCGCGCGCTGCCAGCCGTGTTCATTTTGTTTCTCATCGGCACAATCATCGGCACCTGGATTGAAGGCGGGCTCATCCCGACCATCATCTACTACGGCCTGACCGCCATCTCCCCGGCCGTGTTCCTGCCGCTGGCCTGCCTGGTGCCGGCCGTCGTTTCACTGGTGCTGGGCACCTCATTGACGACGATCGCCACCGTGGGTATTGCCTTCATGGCAATCGGCGAAGGCATGGGTTTTCCACCAGCGCTTGTTGCCGGTGCCGTCATCTCTGGTGCATTCTTCGGTGACAAGCTCTCGCCACTATCTGACACCACCAACCTGGCCGCAGCCATGGGCGGGGTCAAGCTGTTTGACCACATCCGCCACATGCTCTGGGACACCATTCCTGCACTGGTCATCAGCGCCATTCTCTACGCGTTCATTGGCGGTTCGATGTCCGCCAACTCCGGCACCGACACCGGCCAGCTGGAACAACTGCTTTCTGGTCTCGACTCACAATTTGTCATTCACCCACTGCTGCTGATCGTCCCGGTCATCGCCATCGGCCTGATGCTACTGCGCGTACCGGCCATCCTGACTCTGCTGATGATCTCACTGCTAGGTGCCGCCACGGCCTTCGTCATCCAAGGCAGCACGATCACCGACATCATGCAATCCATGAGCTCCGGCTTTGTCTCGGCCACCGGTGTTGAATTCCTCGACGGCCTCCTCTCCCGCGGTGGCGTCGAATCAATGCTCAGCACCATCGCCCTGGTCATCGTCGCCACCGCTCTAGGTGGCATTCTCGAAGAAACTGGTGCATTCAAAGTCCTGGTCGGTTCGATGATCAGCCGCATCAAACGCCCAAGCTCCATGGTCGCCGGCTCGCTGGGCGCAGGATTCACCGTAGCCTTCGCCTCCGGTGAGCAATACGTGTCCATCCTGCTGCCAGCCCTGGCATTCATTGAACCCTACAAAAAGATGGGCCTGGCCCCGGTCAACCTGACCCGTGCCGCAGAAGCCGCCGGCACCGTGGGCATCAACCTAGTCCCCTGGTCCGTCCCAGCGGTCTTTGCCGCAGGCGTATTCGGCCTGGCTCCAACCGAGTTCATTCCGTTTATCTTCTTCGCAGTCCTGGTCCCGCTGATCAACCTCATCTACGCCTACACCGGATTCACCATCAAACGCACCGAGCCGGCCGAAGACAAAACCCTCGTCAACGCCTAATCGAAACTCACAATTCTCACAAGGAATTCACCCTCATGACACAACAAACCGTTGCATCATTCTTCCGTCCTGCCTTGGACGCCGTGCCGAACTACAAACCTGGCAAACAGCCCGCCGTCGTACCAGGCATGACGCCGTACAAACTGTCTTCCAACGAGCTGCACCTGCCACCGCTGCCCGAAGTGCTCGAGGCGATGGCAGATATCCCGAACCCCGCAGGCTATCCCGATCCAACCGCGAGCGCACTCATTGCTGGGTTGTCCGAATACTTGGATGTGCCGAATGACCACATCACGGTTGGCGCTGGCGCATCGGAGATCATTTCGGCGCTGGCACGGGTGACGACGGAAGCTGGAACGGAAACGGTCTATCCGTGGCCGAGCTTTGAGCTCTATCCGCAAACGGCTGCCCTCAATGGTGGCGTTTCAAGACCAGTCGCGCTCACGGATACTCACGAGCATGACCTGTCAGCCATGGCCGATGCGGTTACCGATAGCACACGACTCATAATCGTGTGCTCACCGAACAACCCAACCGGTACGAGCATCAAGCATGGTGCGTTCGAAGCATTCATGGAGCGTGTGCCCTCAGACGTACTCGTCGTGATTGACGAGGCATACTGGGAATTCTGCACAGATCCCCATGCCCTCGACGGACTTACGGCAGCTAAAACTTATGACAACGTGGTGCTGGTACGCACATTCTCGAAGGCCCACGGGCTTGCGGGAATCCGCGTCGGCTACGCCGTTGCTCAGCCTCATGTCATCGCAGCACTGCGCAAAGCGATCTTGCCGTTCAGTGTTTCCCAGCTGAGCCAGAATGTCGCGGTGGCTTCTCTGCAGCAAGTCGACGTGGTGCAGGCACGATCGAAGTCTGTTGCGGCAGCGCGTGATGAGTTCGTTGCCGAGCTTCGTTTACAGGGTTGGGATGTGCCATATCCTCAGGCCAACTTTGTATGGCTTCCACTGGGTGACCTCGCAAGCCGTTTCGAAGATGCGTGCATCGACCAAGCCCTTGCTGTCCGGAAACTCACCGGTGGAGTTCGCATCAGCATGGGAGCGCCCGAAGCGATACAGCGGGTCTTGCAGGTGACCGAAGGATTTCGGCACAGCCATTATTCGACTATTTAGCAACTAGGCACCCACCAGATACATACGGATTCTTGAAGCACTGGCCGTCAGATATCTGCTTCAAGAATCCGTATTGGTATTTGTTCATGAGACTTCAAACTTGAAAACCCACTCTTGGCAACATGCTATTTCACAACCGAAAGCTCAGGTCGTGTATCGCGAACCCCCAAGAGTTCCCTAATGCGGTTCGTCCTCCATTTAAGCTGTTCTGCTAAATCCGAGGCCGATTTTCCGGAGTCTTCGTATATTTTCAGAGCCTGTTGTAGCAATGAAGGAGATTCCCCTTCATACATGAACCAGGGTTCGTCCGCTCTCCAGCTTGGGTCTGAATTTAATTTTTGGTAGGCACGCCGCATCGAGGTATCCGACGTCATTCGCAACTCGTACATTCTCTTCATGAGGGAATCGATCGAGACTCCCCAGTCCCGTCCAATTCGATCCAGTTTCGGCAGCTCCAAACGGGCCGGAAGCAGGGGTTGAATGTCCTCGGCTGGGGTCAACAAGGCTGCAGCGAATTCATCGGCTTCACGTTCCTGTTTCCGGTCCCCCGGTACTGCTTCGTCGTGAAGTACGAGATGCCCTAATTCATGAGCGCACGTAAACCTATGACGATAAACGTTATTTGATCGTCTCGGCGTGGAAATGACAAAAGGCCTTTCGGAAGCAACCGTTGAAAAAGCATCTACTCGATCAATGGCTCCTTCCTCTAATACGAAGACAATGATGCCGTTGGCTTCCATTGTCGCTACTAAGTGTGGGACCGGCCCGTCGGGAATCTGCCATATCTGTCTGAGAATTTTGGCAGCTGCAGCGGGGTGCATCCCTTCTTCAAATTTTGGTAGGTTCACCGTAGGAAAATGCACCGCAGATTCAAGCGCATGCGCAAGTTCCCATACTTGTTCTGCCGTTGCAAGAGCTTTGTCACGGTCACTAGCTCTGACTGACCGCAGACTCCGGAAATGTGCTGCCCCTGTGTCGATGGGATATAAGGGTCTCCCCGTGGCAAAAAAGGCTGGTTCGACGAGCACAGCACGTGCCAGTGAGACCAACACATCTGGCCTAGGTTTTGCCACACCAGCTTCGTATTGTCCAATCGCGGCCGCGGAGACTCCCACGAGTTTCGCCACTTCTGACTTCGTGCGCGTCGACAAAACTCTTGCTTGGCGCAGTCGTGCAGGATCGAATTTTTCAACAATTGCATCCAAGCTTTCTGATTCAGCACCAAAGAGTTGAAATGCGTTCTGATCACTATTATTCACGGTCCGTCGTTCCTTCAGTGCGTGGAGCTGCGATGCTTGGAGGGATTGGCCCCGCTGTGAATGTGCCAAATGCCTGCTGGCCGATAGAGCCTGAACCAACCTCCGCAGAATGCAGAACTTCTTTACTCAGCCATACGACCGAATCAGCCGTTGTCCCCCGGGCTACTTCACCCCAGGTAATTTTATCTAAGCGCTCGGGAGTAGCTTCAACCGCTATGAACACTATCTTCAGCATGTTGGACGTTTCAGGGACCAGCAGATCAAGCTGGCCATCTTCTATATCTTCGTCGTCACCAAATAACGATTCTTGTTTCACCTGGCTTTGACCAAAGAGCTCCTGCAGACCCTGAGGATAGTCCGTTGCTGCAGGTATTGACTCACCACCTGGGATCCGCCAGGGAAAGAACACGCACCCATTGAGAATAGGTAGCGAATATGGCCGCTTCGGAGGCGACATGACAGACGCGTCGGCGAAGGTGTAGGTGACTGCTTTGCTCAAAGACTTCGGCAGGGCTGCCCAAATGCTATGACCATAGCCGCGACGTCCTCGCTCTTCCATTATGAGTTGCCCCTCAGAGTGCGCGTCGTGAATGTTGACCACAGCATCTACGAGAGTTGATTTTAGAGATTCGGTCCGATCCTGAAAGATATAGTCCAAGCTGGCTTTCATCAGCGCACCCCTCCGCTTTAGATTTTCCCAGACATTGGTCACATTACTTTAGTTACTATCTCAAATCCACCACTTACTGATGGACTCAGGAGTTAAACGCACCGAGGAAACTCCACGTTCGACCTCGTTGCAAAAAGAGGCCCGACGACGACTATAAGTTTCGTTGATCTTCCAATACAGCATGAGCGGCCCAAGCCCCAGGCATACCATGCACGCCTGCACCGGGTGGTGTCGAAGACGAACACATGTAGAGCCCACGAACCCCAGTCCGATAAGGCTCCAATGTCAGGCCGCCTCGAAGCAATGACTGCAGCCCGGCCATCGAACCGCCCGCAATATCGCCCCCAACCAAGTTGGGGTTCCATTCCTCAAGCGCCGCAGGGTCCCAAATTTTCTTCGCCAGTACTTTGGTGCCGAATCCCGGAGCGAACCGTTCAATCTGTGACTGGATAACATCAGCAACGTACTCGCGGTCCTTGGTCGCCGGCTTATAGCCATGCGGTACGTGCGTGTACGTCCACAGGATATGTTTACCATCCGGTGCCCGCGATGGGTCAGCGACCTGAGGCTGCACAACCATCACAAATGGACGCTCTGGAATCCTGCCCGCATTCACCTGTGCTTCAGCCAAACGAATCTCAGCAGCCCGACCACCAACATGCACCGTCGTTGCGGAAGCGACTCGACTATCCGCCCACGGAACTGGACCATCCAGCTGCCAGTCCACTTTGTACACGCCAGGCCCATAGCGCCAGCGTTGGAACCGCTGCACCGTAGCATCGGGCAATTCACGTAGCTGCTTGCCACGCATCACCAACGCTTGAGACGGAGTGATGTCTAGAATGGTGGCCTGAGCTGCCGGCAGTGCGTCTAAGTCCGTGACCTCATAGTTTGTATGGATCTCGCTGTCGTATTCGCTAATCAACTTCACCAGAGCATCAATCAGTGCTCCCGTACCACCCTGAATGACGGGCCAACCACGCGTCATACCAAGGGCCGAAAACAGCACGCCATACGTCGACGTAAAGGGGTGTCCCAGTGGAGTATTCGCGTGCGCCGCTGAACCAGTGAATAGCGCACGAGCAGCCTCTTCACGAAATGCAGTACGCACAAACCACGACGACGGCGGCGTTCCTAGCACGCCGAATCGCGCCATCTTCATCGGTCGATTCGGGAATCGCAGCAGCGGGCGCATGATCTGCTCGAGGTAGTCGTCAATCGAATTCACCAGGCTCCGATGAATGAGACGCCATGCGGTTGAATCGACGCCGAGTGCTCGCGCGGTTTCACGTACGTCACGATGCAAAATTGCAGCAGGACGATCATCAAATGGGTGAGCCATCGGATACTTGGAATGCAGCCACTTCAAGCCGTATTCTTCAAGACCGAGGTGGCGGAATACGGGAGAAGCAACACCGAACGGGTGCGCTGCTGCGCCTAAATCAACAATGGAACCATCACCAAAAACATCCGTAGAAGCTGCAGCACCACCCACAATCTCGTTGCGTTCAAAGATTCGAACACGCCAGCCAGCACGACCGAGCATAGCTGCTGCGGTGAGTCCGTTCGGTCCAGAACCGACGATATTGACGTGCGGTCGGGCCGTTTCAGACATGGGAGTTCCTTGGGGTCATATCGGTACAGGGCAAACTGTATTCTCACTAATTTAGCTCACTAATTCGGTTGCAGAGGAATTTAACTCATACGGTGCAGCAACCTCCACGGAGTGAGGCATCATTGGTGACCTGCTCATAGTGTGGTGCGTGGAACGTCAGTGAGATTTTGACTCCCGATATCTCCGAGTACAGATCGACTGATAACATCGGCGGTAATCTCACTGCCCATATCTTGTTTCTGCGTGGAGCTATGCCACTTACTTCTAACAAAAGCACTTTCGATAGCTACGACGTCCAAAACCGATCGAGTTTCGCACCTTTTGTCCAAGGCCGAAGTTCTGGTATTTACATCTTCGAGTTTTCCAATGGAGAGCACTATATTGGGCAGACAAAAAATTTCGCCGGGCGATTCCCAGCTCATCTTCGTGGCATCAGTCATCACCCACCATGGGACGACATCACTCGTCTCATGGTCATGGATGCGGCGCCAGCTGATCTGGATTACCTCGAGGCTTACTTCATTGAGAGTTATAAAGACCAGGGCTATTCACTACGCAACAAAGTTTTCAATTTTGGGTTCGAAGGTCCCAGCAGACTAGACATTGATGTTCCAATAATCGAACAGGAGCACTGGGCTAATGGCGTCTCCGACTATGACATCGCGGATATCCGAGAAGCAGCAGACCGCCCGATGGAAGGTCACACAAAGCTACATCGCAGCTCTGAAGGTCAGCTGCCTTGGCTCAACCAAACAACCGAGGATAGATCGTGGCCTACGGTCGCAGATGCTGTCTGTGCTGACCTTGGAGAAGTCATGGCCCGTGCTATTCCCGAAGCAGTCGAGCTGGAAAGCATCTACTGGACGGTTTCGGATTACCCCAGCACAGTCGGAGGGCGCCTCACAACGCTCAACGTCGGCAGCGTCGAAGTTCTTTACATCCCAAGGGACACGTTTAAGGTGCTACGAAAAGACGGTACCCCCACGTATGTTCACATAAGTTGCCTCAACATGACAGCTGGGACACTTATTCGTGACGGCGAAATTCTCGATCGTTGGAAAGAGAACTCGCCGGTCATGCCCTCGTACATGTATCAGTCTAGATATCGTATCGGAGCGGTGGACAAGCTCGAAGTACCCACAGGATTCATCGGACAGGCACTCGATCATCCGGAAATCTTGCAGGGTGTGAGGAAGTTTTGCCTGGACTTAATGCGATCCAACCAATCCGGCCTGTTTCGACGATGGCATTCACGTGAGTTGGCACGACGAGCCTATGAAGAACACATCATGCTGACCGAGCAAGGAAACTCTTAGACTAGGCCAATTCCAGCTGATCAGTCACAAAGGAGTGTGTGCCGGTCTCATCTTTCCAATAGACAAGAGTCTGTTTACCGTCATGACCAAGTTGAGGATCGTCCAGCTTTTTACGAGTCTTTTCCGTCGCTTCGATGAGCGAATGAAAACTTTGACTGATTTTTCGTTCGTTCTCCGTCATCGTTCTATAAACGGTGTTCAGCTGGTCCAGCGAAGTTCCCGTTGCGGCGCCCCTACTACCGATGAACTTTGTGAACCGCTCCGCGACATTCATATCCTCTAAGTCAGCTTCCAATTCATCAATATGGTTCTTCAAGAGCTGCGATCGTTCTAGCAACTGCGTCCAAAACTCTGTGCTATCGTCAATTTTCGCTTTTAACAAATCGACCGTAGAACCGACCGACTTCGGATTTTCTTGCATATCAACACAGACTCTCAGATACGCAATTCTCAAATCGAGGAACGAAGAAAACATCGCACTATATGCGTCGTAGTTCGCTTGCTCTAATTTGTCGGGCCCTAGTACAGTCATATCTGGCTGTTCGTCGACAAAAAGCCGAAAACGAATGGCTAAAGACCGTACATCGCGCTCAGCCAGACTCAATCGAATGAGCATGTCCTGGGAGAACTGGCCTTCTAATTCGTACTGACGATACACCTCATCAACCACGCCGGACGCGGACAGAAGCTCGCCCGCGTATTTAGCTTCTGCTCTGGCTATCACAGTATCCAAGGAATCTTTGATCCGGTCCAGCTTGCGATCAACTTCTTGGAATTGTTGCATCATCATGGCGGTCTGCAGTGTCTGCAGCGCTATGATCGGAGCTACAGTCGGCAGCGAGCTGGCAACTGGGATAAAGGGTGCCTGACGAATGATACCGTTTGGCCCCCTTACTGCAGCTAGAAATCCACTTCCGTTCTTTAACTGCATCAGTGTGGAAGGGTTTGCCGTAGCCATAAATAATGACGAGGAAAAAGTCGAAGACAGACCAGTCGCGACAAGAGACGTCCCCGCGAATGCTGCAGATATTGCACTCTGCGGAGCCACTGCGCGCGCATCAGACGCGTAGTTGCCTGTGGTCAAATATGCTTCATGCATGCTGGAAATCATGAGATCTCTTAACTCGCCTTGGAATTCAAAGACCGCTAATTCTGAGCCCTTTTCTCCGAGATTCCGCACCTGAACTTCTTGAGCCACAATTTCATTATCTGTCTTGACCATAGCGACAGCTTAGTTGACCAGTGTAGTTGAGCCTAGATTTGAACACAACGATTCGTTGCTAGCCCTGGTAACCACCTTCAAGATAGTCGCTACCCTAAACACCTCTGGGGTACGGATAAATCATCGCATTTAATTCAAGTAAGACGTCGTAGCAAGGATAGTTTATACCTTTTTCATGAAGGATTACTTATGCTAGGACCATCACTTACACATTAGGAGACTTCATTTGACTACCTGTAAAATGCCCACACCACTATGTCTCGCCGAAGACATGAAACAACCGTTCACTAAGCAGCGCGCATTTTCATATGATCGAGAAAAATGGCTGCATTGGCTGGCAGAGATACCAGGTGCGGTCACAGCTGTCACCGCACTCCCTAATGAGGTTGATCGTGACGCAATCAAGCATGCCGTAAAGGAAAATCTCGAGGCCAACAACGTTGAAGGTGCTTTTAGTAGCACCATGATATGGGGCTACGGAACTATCGGTTATGGTCCTTCACGAACTTTGAAGATCCTGTCAAATGGGCAGGAAAACGGAAATACGCTCAGTGACGCTGTGGTCAACAAACTTAGGCAATCGGTCAAAGTCTCACGGACAGACGGAGGAGTCGCTGGATTTTACTACCTAAATAACGAGGGCAAAATCAAGGATTTAGGGCCTTCGTTCTTCACCAAATGGCTATATTTTATTACGGCAAGTGGGCCACAGGGGGAAAAAGCCGCAACCCCAATTCTTGATGCCTTAGTTATCGATTGGCTAGAGGAAAAAGGCATGAAGCTAAGGCGAGCCCGGAGTTCCGATTACGAAAACTACGTTTGTTGTTTGACCGAGTGGGGTGCTCCATACGGGTTGTCCGCTGCAGAAGTTGAAGAACGTATATTTCGAATTATCCGCGGAGGAACAAACTAGGATGGCACCAGAACAATTCGACTCGGAAGTTTTTTATCCCACCTCGTGAGAACTTCCGAGTTCGAAGTGTTAATCGTCATCTAGTCCCTAACCTCAACTTCAAGAGTCGTTCTCGGCAGTCTCGACCGAGCCCATGTCATTCGAATATTCATTGCACTTGGTGCCGAGGGCAGATGGGGCCGCTCCGGCCAGGCCTTAGAAGCTGAGCGCATCAAGTGTGGAGTACTACGCTGGATCTTCGGCCAGGGTGTGCACGAACTACAACAGCGAGTGCTACATTTCAAGCAAGAATCCAAATTGGGCAACGAACGCACCATCTAGTATGGCTGCATAGATGCTTTCAGCGTGACACAGGAACAATTGATAGAAACTTTAGGGATTGAACTTTGGCGCATTCCTATTGTGGTTGTCACTGCGATCGCGATCTATCTCGTCCTGCTCCTGCTCGTTCGCGTTTTTGGCGCACGAGTACTCTCGGGAATTACCGGCTTCGATATTGTCGTTGGTGTCATGCTCGGTGCTGTTGCAGGCCGCGTTATTATCGGTCACCCGCCGACACTGGCCGCCGGCGTCATCGGTTTAGTCACTTTGCTGTGCTGCGAGGCGGTCTTCGGCCTGGTTCGCAGCAACATACATCTCCATCGGGCCATCAATACTCGCCCGACTGTGGTATTCGCGCATGGTCAGCAGCAGCCAGATCTGATGCGCAAAGCCCACATTACGCTCTATGAAATCACCAGCTGTGTTCGCAAGGCGGGGTATACAAATCTGCGTCAAATCCGATGCATCATCCTTGAGCCTAGCGGTGAGCTAAGCGTTCTTGGCTACGAAGATACCTTGGACCCCGAGGTACTCCACGATGTGGTGGGGTCTGAGCGGGTACTCGCAGGCGAGAACGTGGAGCCCTAATGAGATCGCAGATGAGATGACACGGTTCTAGACGATAAAGCATTCGGTCATGTTCGATTCAGTTTTACTCGAACCCTGTTGACGCTTCGGTAGCGACTACTCGTCAGATCGATGGAATAGATTGACCGTAATCGATGTCAAGTCCTGGGCTGCAGTGGCAACTAACATCCGCAGTTCTCAATTATTCTGACGGGTATATGCCGAAACGTAGAAAAGCCCGACCCACCGACAACATCGAATGCACGTTCGCTGGATGGTTGAAATACCCTCCATCACGACTGCGCTCAACTATTGAAAAGTAATTGTCGCGGACTTTGCCATCTATGACTGACCCGTGAACTAAGAATGGCTTCAATTCTTCCGGCTGTGGCGGCACCTCTATTAGAACAAGTTCGCCGCCTTTAACATAGACTTGTTCCATACTGAGGCCCTTTATGCGTGGATAAAGCCGATCCTTCAGAATATCAGTGTACTTCTGTGTAGTTTTATGGTTTATGCACATGGGGGTGAGCTTTTCGAGAATGTCTACGCCGTTCCGTTTTTTCGTCTCGATGCCTATTACGATAACCCCGGGACCTTCAGAATTTGCGAACTGAGCAACAGTTTGTGCCAGCCGGACTTTTCCATATGACGACTCTAAGGCATAGTGTTCTCGCTTAACTTCCAGCCAATCACTTTCAGGTTGGCCCAAAACCGCCTCAGCGTGCCCAGCTCTGATAAGTTCGGCCAGAGTAGAGGAAGTCAAGCCACCCGCAGTGGCATCGATTAAAGCTTGTAAGCTAGTCCCATCTTTAACCAACGAAGCCACAGTTCAGCCTCGAACGGCGAATTTGAGTTCTATCGATACATATCTATAGTTTCCTGTGTCGTCTAGGTCCTCTTCAAGTCGAAGAATTTCATACTTATTGCGGCTCAGGAACGGTTGGATTCGCTCTTCGGTCTTTGAACTCGGACCGGGTTCTTCATCCCCGTAATACCGAACTTTCATTATCAAGGACTCTTGCTCTAATCTGAACGAAACACCTGATATTGGAAGGTATTCAATGTCCCTGTCTCCATCTAATTCAGTGACGATATCCACTTCCATGGAAAGACCTAGATCGTCCAGTCGTCTCAAAACGGATCGAAGTCGCTCGATGCTGACGTTTTCCAGGTCGTCTAGATGGAGAGAAATGGTTCTTCCGTCTTGAGATGTACGGATTTCTCCGCCGATATCCCATGTATTGCCTTCGCTATACAGGACAATGTTTCCGCGTGTTAATGTTGGCCCTTCTGCCCAGCTTCTTTTTATGATGTTGAACTCCGCTTCACAAAACTAATTCGTAGGATCATTACCAATATAGAATGTTCCAAATCTTCCTGGACCTTTGTTCAAGCGAGCCGCTTTCGCTCCACTTACTATCCGAAACTCAGTCATTTCAATTTCAAGAACGCCACACAAATGTACTACTGGGCACGTAGGCTACGTCGCGTCAAGACCAGTGAGATCACCAGCGTCAAACCCCAGAAGAAAAACAATGGATCCCACAGCAGAGCGTGGCCGAGCATCACTGGCTCATTGTAACCAGTGCTTGGAGACACCAGTCCGGTGAGTACCAACCACGCGGTGACGGCGTAAACGCCGCCGTAGAGTACGAGTCCGCTGCCACCTACCCAGCTGACTAGTCGCCAAAATCTTCTGCCACCGAGCTTGCCGTATTCGACTGCCACGGGGATCACCGCCGCCGCAGTTTTCGCCAGGCCGATGCCCAGCAGCACAAGGAAGGTTTGGACAGGTCGTTCAAGTTGGCTCACCACTGCCCATTGACCGACGGTGTCTAACATCCAGGTGCCACCGAAGGCCCAGTAAAAACTCCAGAAGGCGTGCACCAAACCTAAGATCATGTCCGCCCAGAGGAACCGTCTGCCAACTCGGACCGATCGTGGTTGCGTGAACTCCTCGCTAAGTATCGGTCGTTGATTCCTCAGTTATCAACCAATACTACGGGTGGCATGTTCCGGAGTGAACCGAAGATGCGCGGTGATTGGTTGTGAGAGACTCGGTTCCGCTTGTTCACCAATACGACCTGGATGTGAAACCCCGGCTCCACACTAAAATCAGTTCGATAGTGATACCCACTAGCGACGCAGTAGCTCACATCAGGGTGAAGAGATCTGGCTCTTCAGGAACTTGCGGCTGCCAAAGAGTGATTTTGCCTTGAAAATCAGGATGAAGCGTCGCAAACACCTTTGCTGCACCTGTGGTCACTATCGCGACACTATAACGTGCTCTCGTGACCGCTACATAGAACCCGCAAGCGGATTTTGACGCCAAAACTTCACGCGATTTTAGTAGTTTCCTAAATGGACCCGTTGCATAGACAATTACTCGATCACGAGTAATACCTTTAGCCATTCCGAAAGTTAGCAACTCTCCATCTGGTACTCCGCGACTGCTCCTTTGATACCTCAATACGGTGGGACGTTGTTCGAAACTCGCAGAATACGCATCAGCATGTTGTTCATCCACCAGAAATACTCCATCGTGACCTGTAGTCTCCCTGAATGCAGACGTCGTATTCGGCAACGATAGTTTGGGGTCGTGAATGAAGTCAGAAAAATCAGCAATTTTCTGATTAAACCGATTTGTAACATCGTTTGGCACAATATGGCATTGTCCTGCTGCCTGTCGCTTTCTGAACCAATCAACAATCTTTACCCCACGGTAATCTTTGTTAAGTCGATCTGATCGCGAGGTTTCAAGCACCGCTTGACGCACATCGCCGACGAGCAACACATTGATTTTTGAGTTCATGAGCCCTTCAAGTACGACAAGGTCATTACCACCCAAATCCTGAAATTCGTCTATGTAAATATAGTCATAGATTCGTTCAAGTCGCTTTATAGGCGCACCTGCGGTCAATTCAATTATTAGCTTCGCAAGAGTTGCCAATCTGGAGCTGTATGGCTGATGATCATCGTCATAGTAGTATTTCCATCCACTACGACCCCGAGGAATATCATCCTGAGAGTACACGGGATGGAGCCCTCGCGGGTTGATGCCCGGGAACTTCAATGGAAGATATGGCCGAACGATGTGACGAGAGAGAAACGAGAACCATCCCATAGTCTCGTGCTCGCTCAATAATCGATTAGGGAGACGTGATCGGATTACGTCCTGGCCTTGCAGGGTATAAGTCACAGCAAGTGAAGTCGTCCCGGATGGTTGCGCGTTGATTCGCTCGACGATCTCCCTTGTTTTACCACTTCCAGCCACTGCAAGCTGTACCTCAGTCGCCATGTATGAACTCGATTGCGTCTATGAAATACTGTGGCCAGCTAAGCGTCACTTCTTTGTCTGCTACCCGCCATGCCCACTCAGTTTTGCCACCGACCATAGTCTCAACTACGCTGTCTTCTGCGCCGAGACCAAGAATCTTTCGAAGCTTTGCTTCATTGTCGCCAGTATTTACTACTTGATACTCAAGCGTGCGGCCCAGATCCACGTCACCAATGAAGTATTCGCGTTTCCCAGTTTCAAGAAGATCAGCTGCAGCGTCTTTCCAGTAGGACGGTTCTTTACCATCGTTATCACGAAGTACCGCCATTTTTCGGTTAAGTGCTTTCCCTAACTCCAGCGCTCTTTTTCCACGTATGCCAAGGGTGATAACGTCTATAGCATTATCTCTTGGCTCAACGCCCTTAATAATCTTGTAGGCCAGATTAAAGATCATTTCATCTGAGGGTCCTTCGACGATCACTACCTTGCTCCCGATCGCCAGCCGTAATGTGTCATATCCCGATTGCTTTTGAAAATATTCTTTCGTGTCATTCGTTATATCAGGTGTATCCAGCTGCGCAATTTCGGACTTGTACATTAGATGCAGAGACTTTAATCCGAGTCTGTTCAGTACGAAGGAGCTATGCGTTGTAACGAAAAGTTGACGGCCGTGAGCAAGTGAATTAACTTGCTGAAGCATTCGCTGGAGCTGAGTGTGAGATAAGTGGTTCTCGGGTTCCTCAATTAACACGAATTGAGATTGCTCCGGAGTGCGACTCATCGCAAGTGCAATCTTCGTTGATACCTGACGCCCTTGTCCGAGCATCGAGAAGGGCGTCTCTTCTATATGTGGAGCAACAACAGCGTCCCAATTCGTCGACGCGCTTTGATCCATCTGCAGGCTGACTCCGAAGGAAGAATCTTCCTTGCCAATTCTTTCGTTGACTTCCCTAAGGATGCCGCTCGTAATCTCAGCCTTAGCCTTACGATGATCCAGAGCGATCTTCGCACTCTCCTGTGGCGAGACAAAATCACGGATTAATTGTCGAAGCTTGTAATCGACACCTGAGTAGGACCAAGTGGTATTGCTATTAACTAGGGCAATCCCAAGACCTCGCGGTTGCCTCAAGATAATCTCGCCCGCGAAATCTTTCCAGGTGACCATATATAGATCCGACGGAATCAACCGTGGTAGATCTTCTTCAGAGGAGTAGGCATCTAGCTCCGCTGAATGTTCAGGGTCAGGCTGGACTTGCAATCTCAGGCCAGGATACTCTTTAGCTTCTGAGTTCCAAACTCCTCGAAGACGACCGACTCCTGGGGTCTCGTCTTCAAAGAAAATTTCCAAATCAATTTCAGGCCAATCTGGACTTTGCTTGCGGTCAAGTGCTTCGAAGAAGGCTTTCACAGCGTCATGGTTAAACCAATATGGATTAAGATCTTCAGATGCCCTCCTCCCGCGAACTCTGCCACTAATCAATAGTGAAATGACCTCGAGCAACGTTGACTTCCCAGCTTCATTATCCCCAACAACTATGTTGAGATCTGGGTTTGGAGAAAAATCCAGTGATTTGAAGCAGCGATAGTTAGTAGCTTTAACACGGGCGATCATGAGGCCAGTATGACATCTCCATAATCTAGGCCAATTATTGCTACGTATTGCTCCCTCGAGCAGCTAGCTTCAAGACAAATCGTAAAGGACGACAGGGATCACCGGTCGATACCTTTGCCTATTATTCCCAAAGGAACGCCGTGCCAATGCGTGAGCAGGTATCTTCGAAGACTCAAAAATAGTCACAACCTGATAGTGATCTCGTACATGCCAATCTCACCACTCCGTCACCGTCATGTCATTCAAAGCAAGGCGTAGGTTACGTGACATTTATTAGGTTTCGAATAAAACTTCATGACTTTGTTCCTGGAACTCAGTACTTTGGCACACCGTGTCCTGCACCACCAATCAACGTTGATTCATCTCAGGGTCAAAATCTGCGAGTACTCACGCATCAGTGCAGTCGGAACGTGGCGCTCGGTCTCCACCCCATCCGAAATCTCGACGGCCTGCGAGATGTTCATGAAAATCACCACGCTGGAATCCGACTCTTCGTCGTGCATGACCAGCGCGGTGAAGCCGAGGCCTTCACCGGTATGACCCCACCAGCTCTCGAGAGAACCAATACCAACGGCGTATTCGTCGTACTCGGGACCGTCAGACAACGGCGCACCGACCAGGCGTTCTTCCTGCAGCTCGGGCGAGATCAGCTCCCCGGTTGCCAGGGCCTTGGCCCACACGGTCATGTCCGCCGTCGTCGAGATCATGGCACCGGATGCGCCCATGGACGAGAAGTTATTGAAGATCGGTACCACCTCACCCTCGGCCGGCTGGTGGCCTTGGGCATGTGGGGCCGGCCAGTCGTCGTCGGAGTCAGCGTAGACGGTATCGGTCAGGCCGAGTTCATCGACAATGCGCTCGTCAATGGATCGGGCAAGGGGTTGGCCGGTGACGTCTTCAATGACGACGCCGAGCAAGTTCGTGGAGGTATTGGAATACACATGGTCGGTGCCGGGGTCGAACTGTGAGCCCTCGTCCAGGCCGTAGCTGTTGAGCGCTTCGAGTGTGAAGTGCTGGGCGGGGTTTTCGACCAGCGTGTGCACGAACGACTCCGAGCGCGTGTAGTCCCCTACCCCACTGGTCATGTTGGCCAGCTGACGCAGGGTGATCTGATCGCCGTTGGGCACGTCGTCAATATAGGTGCCGATGGGGTCGTCGAAGCTGAGTTTGCCCTCATCAACCAATTGGAGCAGCACGGTGACGACGACAGACTTGGTGACGCTGCGAAGTGGCCAGACCATATCGCCGGTGATGGGATCTTGGGTTTCAAGGTCAGTCACGCCTCGCACTGTTGACCAGGTTCCATCGGGCGTGGTGACAGCGACGGCGGCGCCGGGGACTTCGTAGCGATCCATCCACGAATCCAGGGCTTCGGCCAAAGGTTGCTGCACGGTTTCGGGAAGCTCGGTGGGGGTTTGCGACAGCGATGCGGCGTCGTTACCGGACTCAGCACTGGCACAACTTGCGAACCCTAACAGGGCAGTTATCACGAGGGGCAGAACGCGCAACCGCGCTCGAAAAGTCGCGTCCATATCCTCATGATACGTGGCGGGTTCGGCGTTGCCTACAGCCACACAAGAATCGCACAAGAGGAGCTGTGGCTCTCCGCTTGCGAAAGCCGATCGTGCATGGCGGGTTCAGCTGAATTGAGATGTCGTTGACGACATCCGCAACAAACCAATACGTGAGTGTACGTCGTTGAAGTTGGCGGGTAGGTTGTTCTGCAATTACCGCGGGCGCCTGAGGTCAACCGCGTCGCGCTTAACCCCACACCGTCCCCGCAAGGCTAATCCTTAGCGACTGCGTAGCCGGTTGAGGCGATGTTGAATGATGTATCGACAAGATCCGGCAGGCAGTCCTCAGTGCAACTACATTTCGACCAAATATTCATGGACGTGGTGATAGCCGACACCACCGCTTCCGCGGCAAGAGTGGGGTATGGATCCTCCGTCAGGTCAGTGCCGAACCGGTCTGCGATAAGCTCGCTAAGATTTGCACTAAGTTCCGACTCTTGGGCAACACGAAAAGGCTTTAACGTCGGGTTTTGCCGTTCGAGCTCAACGAGCTCAGCAATCATTCGCAAATGTTCAGGATGCTCGCGAGCATACTTGGAAAAAACCTGACGCAACTCTTCAACCGGGTTCCCCTGCTGAGTGCCGGCGCTGTATTCGCGAAGCATCGCTTCAAAGCCAACCCGTCCGGCTGCTAATACAGCGTCTTCTTTTACTGGGAAGTAGTTTGAAACGGTCCGGGGCGACACGAATGCCTCTTGAGCAATCTCGTCAATAGTCACCCGACTGAGTCCTTTTTCTTTCGTTAATTTGAGTGCAGCCGCCGCGATTTGTTCGCGCGTCAGCTGTTTTTTGAGTTCTCGCAAACCCGGCTGTTCTTTGGTCATAGGGTCAGTGTATCGCAAACATGCGAAACTTTAATTTTGCTGTTTCTGCACATTTACGGAAACCAAAAAACACCCACCGTGATCAAAGTCACGAACATGCTACTGATCGGTAATATAGCGCGGGACTTTCGCTGTAAACACAAAGGAAAACCCCAAAAATAAGCTTCAAAATTGAAAAACAATCGATGAAAGTTTGCTGGATCTGCAAAGTTCTGGGAAACTGGAATTGATCCCGAGTTGCACTTGACTAGGGATCATAGCCATAGGGCTTGGGCCCTCGAACTCACACAAGAAGGAACTTTCCATGCTCCGCATTTACACTCTCATCGCAACACTTCAGACATTCGTCAACGACCGTTTCGAAGGTCGCAAGGACCGAGGCGCCACCGCTGTCGAATACGGTCTGCTGGTCGGCCTCATCGCCGTCGTCATCATTGGCGCCGTCCTCACCCTCGGAGGCCAGCTTGAAGGATTATTCGAAAGCGTATCGAAAGTACTTCCAGGCGCTGGTAGTGGCGCAGCAACCGATAACTAAACCCACTCAATATCACTTGTCGTTGCCGGTGGCACTTCACTCAGGGTCACCGGCAACGACAAGCATGATTTCACCATCACGAGCAACGAGCGAAAGGAATGTCCATGGTAGAAAACAATCGCGATCGCGGCGCTTCCGCCGTGGAATTCGCACTGGTAGCTCCGCTCCTGGTAGCCCTCCTGTTGGGCATTTTGGCTTTCGGACATGCATTTCATGTTCAGTCGGTGCTGTCCAATGCGGCGCGGGACGCGGTGCGCGTTGTGTCGTTATCGAATGCCTCGAATCAGACCGACCCGCAAACCGCCGCCCGTGAAACCGCGATCAACTCGGCACAGCCGTCCGTCAGCTTGACGAATGCGCACATCGACATCACGCCAGATGCTTGCGGGGCGGCGGAAAACGTCACCTCTGAAACCGCAACGGTAACGATCACCTATCCGCTGCAGTTACTCGGCGGCATTGGCAATATCACTCTGACCGGCAAAGGGACCATGCGGTGCAACGGCTAAAGAATAATGATCGCGGCCAATCTGGCACCATTGTCGCAATTCTCATGGTGCCTTTGATGGCGATGCTAGCTCTGGCCATTGACGTCGGGGCCATGCATCTGGATAAACAACAGCTCCAAACCGGAGCCGATGCAGCAGCTCTAGCTATTGCACAGGATTGTGCCCATAACGACTGCTCAACCGCCAATATCACCGCCGACTCCATGACGAAAGCAAATTTTCATGGTGACGGCGCATCCGGCACCGTCACTGCGCTCAACGTGTCAGACCGTACGGTCACAGTGCAAACCAGCACGATTCGGGAACACTGGTTCGCGCCCATCATAGGTATCCATTCGACGCCCATTCATGCAACCGCCGTCGCCCAGTGGGAAGATCAAGCCAGCGTTGCCGGCACACTTCCCCTAGCGTTTTCCTGGTGCGCTCTGGATGGCCTTGAAGAATCCGCCTCGCAACAGGTCCTGTACTCCTCAGATAACAACTGTCGGGGCTCCGGGCCGAACACCATTCCGGGCGGTTTCGGCTGGCTGACTCCCGGTGACAGCACCTGTGAAACACTCACGTGGGTAACAGAAGGTTGGGCAAAATCTGATCCCGGCAATAACCCGTCATGTAATACGGCGACACTACGGCAATTCATTGGCCAACAAGTCTTCCTACCGATCTTCGACGCCGCAGCAGGCCAAGGCAATAATGGCCGCTACCGAATCATCGGCTATGCAGCCGTCACGCTGACCGGGTACAACTTCTCGGGTGCAAGCTATCCTGCTTCCCCGCCGTGTAGTGGCAGCGCTCGATGCGTCAGCGGTATCTTCCACCGCTTCGTTGCACTCACCGAATCCTCTGATACCTCCGGCACTGCCGTCGTCACACTTACCGAATAAGGTCTTCTCCCATGTCACGCCGCTTACTCGCCATCATTAGTTCTGCAGTCCTGGCCATTATCGCCGGAGTGCTGGTGTTCAATTACGTCAATCGAGCCGATGCTCGCGCAATGTCGGATCTCTCCCCTGCCCAAGTCCTGGTGGTCACCGATACTGTGCCCACGGGCACTGCCGCCGCAGAACTGCCAGACTACGTCTCGGTTGAAGAACTTCCTGCCTCCACCATTGCGCCAGATGCCGTGCAATCGCTGGACGACGTCGCAGGCCTCGTCACCGTGTCCGAACTCTATCCCGGAGAACAAGTCCTCAGCACACGATTCGTCTCCCCGGGCCAAGATGCCGCACCTGAAGTGCCGGCTGGCCACCACGAAGTCACCATCCAGTTACCAACAACGCGGGTCATCGGCGGCTACCTTGCTGCCGGAGACACCGTCGGCCTGTTTGTCAGTTCCGATCAAGAAACCCGACTGCTGCTGCACAAAGTCCTGGTCACCAACGTGCAAGGCGGTGCCGTGATGGAAATAACTGACGACGGCGCAGCAACCGAACAACCCGCTGCCGAATCACTCATGGTCACCCTGGCCGTGGATGCAGCCGATGCACCACTGGTCGTCAATGCCGCCGAATTTCACGGTGTCTGGCTCTCGTTGGAACCAGCGGATGCACCAGATAGCTCCACCACCATTGATCGAGAGGACCTCTTCGGATGACACACATAGCCATTGCCACTTCCGGTGAAGATCTCGAAGCGAAATTCGCCAAAGCTACCGGGACAACGCACCTACGAGTCCCCATGCCCACGCTTGAACAACTCGACGAGTTCCACGACTGGTACGCTGACACACTTCCTGATGTCTTAGTGTTGGACGCTCGGCACGACCACGTACTGAGCCTCGAACTGGCCACCGATCTGACCGCACAGCATGCCCATCGCGTGGTCTTATTGGTCGTTGAACAGCTTGAAGCTATGAGCCTGCCGGCGATGCGCGCCGGCGTCACTGACCTGATACCGGCAGAAGCCGAACCGCATGAGATCCAACAGCGCCTCAGCCAAGCCGAACACCGAGCACAATCGCTGGCAACTGACGAGTCCCCAACCGCCCCCGAGCAACCCAGGGGCCGGGTGATCAGCCCAGTGTCTGCCGCAGGTGGGGTCGGCAAAACTCTGGTTGCCACCAACCTCGCGGTTGCGCTGGCCCAGACTCAGCCGCACTCCACAGTACTGGTGGACCTGGATCTACAATTCGGAGACGTTGCCACCACACTTGGGCTGGAGCCTGAATATCGGTTGGACGACGTCCTACACAGCGTCACCCATGGTGACACCATTGCACTGAAAAGTCGGTTGACCCTGCATGCATCAGGACTACTGGTGCTGCCCGCCCCCGATAATCCAGCCACGGCCGACACGATTTCCACCACGCAGATCAGTCAACTGCTCGACACCCTTATTGCCGAGTTTGCCTTCGTTGTGATCGACACGGCCACCGGGCTCTCCGATGCCACCCTGGTTGCCTTAGACCACACCACCGACCCGTTATTACTGACATCGTTGAGTGTGCCCTCGATTCACGGGATACGAAAAGTCGTCGACACCCTATCGCTGCTGCAAATGTTCAGTGACGCCACCCAGGTGGTGGCAAACTTTGCCGACACCAAAGATGGGGTCACCCCACAGGATGTCGCCCAAACGCTAGGGGTCAACGACGTCATACGGATTCCCACCTCCAAGCGGGCCTTAGCCGCCGTCAACACCGGTGTTCCACTGGCCCAGTCTCGACCACGCGACCCGTTGGTCAAAGCACTACGCCCAATCGTCAACTCGGTGCTTGCAGATGATCTGAACCTCGTTGATGCAATCACCCACCGCGCAGGCAGAAAGGATTCCCGATCATGAGTTTGTCACGACGTCTGCACCGCGTCCAACAACAGCCCGGTTCCTTTCCACGAGAACACGCGGAGGCTCATGAGGATCCTGCGCCGCAGCCTTCTCGGCTCCAAGCTGCCGCAGCACAGCAAAAACCATCTGCCCGCAAGCGTCAACGCAGCACAACCACCGCGGATCCAGAAAATGCGTTCCGAGCGCTCAAGGGTGAAGCTGCCAAGAAGCTCTATGATCGCATCGGGGCCCGGCTCAATGATCCGTCGCTGACCGAAGAGCAGCTGCACGGCATCGTGCGTGCTGAGCTCAACCGAGTGGTCGAAGAGGCCTCAATTCCCCTGTCCTCCGGGGAACGTCAGCGCCTGAATGATTCGGTCCGCGACGATTTGTTGGGCTACGGTCCACTGGAGCCATTGCTCGAGGACGATTCGGTTACCGAGGTCATGGTCAACGGACCAGATGCCATTTATGTGGAGCGCGATGGCCGTCTGGAGCCCTCTGATGCCCGGTTCTCCTCCGAACAGCACCTGCGGTTGATCATCGAACGCATCGTGTCTCGGATGGGACGTCGAATCGATGAATCGACCCCAATGGTCGATGCCCGTTTGCCAGATGGATCCCGCGTCAACGCCATCATCCCGCCGTTAGCGTTTAATGGTTCATCGTTGACTATTCGCAAGTTTGGCAAAAACCCGCATACGGTCCAAGACTTATTGCGCTTTGGCACCCTGACGCCACAGATGACCGAACTGCTCGAGGCGTGCGTTAATGCGAATCTCAACATCATCATCTCCGGTGGTACCGGCACCGGTAAGACCACGCTGCTCAATGTACTGTCGTCGTTCATCCCGAATACCGAACGTATTATCACAATTGAAGATTCTGTGGAACTGCAGTTGCAGCAGGAACACGTTGTACGGCTTGAATCCCGTCCACCCAATGTCGAAGGCAAAGGTGGCATGGTGATTCGAGATCTGCTGCGCAACTCGTTACGGATGCGCCCGGACCGCATTGTGGTCGGTGAAGTCCGTGGCGGCGAAAGCTTAGACATGCTCCAGGCCATGAACACCGGACACGACGGCTCCATGTCCACCGTGCACGCGAACTCGCCACGGGATGCGATTTCCCGGTTAGAACCCTTGGTGCTGATGGCAGGCATGGACCTGCCACTGCGCGCGATCAGGGAACAGATCGCTTCAGCAGTGGATGTGATCGTGCAGCTGACTCGACTGCGTGACGGCACCCGACGTGTCACGGCGGTCACCGAAGTCCAAGGCATGGAATCCGACACCGTCACCCTGCAAGATGTCTTCTTATTCGACTACTCAGCGGGTGTCGATGCATCAGGTCGCTTCCTCGGACGCCCCGTGTCTACCGGTATTCGTCCGCGCTTTACCGAACGCTTCGATGATCTGGGGATCACCGTATCCCCGAAGATCTTTGCGCTACCTCAAGGAGGCACGGGCCAATGATGACTTCAACACAGGGCACCGCACTCCTCGTGACTGCCGCGGTGACGGCCGCGCTGGCCGTTGGGGTATTAGCCTATGCACTGATCATGCCCCGGCCCGCACGGGTACCATTCGCCCGACGTCGTCCCGGCGTGAACCCCCCGCCCCACCCATTACACCGTGCCTTCGCCGCGGTGACCAATCGTGTCGAGCGACGTCGACGAGATCGCGGAACACCGGCCGGCACGCAGTTATTGGATCTGGCAGCTGTGAAGATAGGTCCCGAACAGTTTGTTCTGAGAATCATCATCGGTGCACTCGTGGCGGGTGTGCTCGGTTGGGTCCTCGGCAATGTCCTGATCGGGCTGCTGTTGATGATCGCAGTGCCGGTTATCAGCCGATGGGTCATTGGTCTGCGGATCGCAAAGCGCCAACAATTATTTGCTGACCAGCTCGAAGACTCCTTGCTGTTGATGGCCTCCAGCCTGCGCGCCGGTCACAGTCTGCCCCAAGCACTGGCGTCCCTGGCTGAAGAAGCCGAGAGTCCCACCGCAGAGGAATTCACTCGCGTCGTCAACGAAACCCGAGTCGGCCGCGACCTTGGTGAAGCACTGGAAGTCACCGGCCAGCGGATGGACAGCGAAGACTTCACCTGGGTCACCCAGGCCATCGCAATCAACCGCGAAGTCGGCGGCAACCTTGCCGAAGTTCTCGACGGCGTCGCCGGCACCATCCGACAGCGCAACGAAATCCGCCGCCAGGTTGCCACCCTGAGCGCCGAAGGTCGGCTCTCCGCCGTCATCCTGATGCTGCTCCCCTTCGGTGTGGGCGGCTTTTTACTGCTGACCAACCCCGCCTATTTGGCGCCCTTTATCGAAACGCCAATCGGCTACGTACTGCTTGGCATCAGTGCCAGCCTGTTGCTTCTGGGTGGCCTGTGGTTACGCAAAACCGTCGAGGTGAAATTTTGATGCCGGCATTCATCGCAGCAGCCATTGCAATCGCCCTTGCCGTAGGCATTGGGTTGTGGAACCTGTGGCAAGTATTTGACCCGACCCGGCGACTCGCACAAGCCAATCTGGCGCGCTCAGGCCACACCGAGCTGACGGAAGACACCCACGACGACGCCGTATCGACCCGCAGTTCGATACAAGAGTTGGTCTGTACACTCACGCCTGGTCTGGTGGTGCGGGTCTTGGACCGGCAGCTCAGCTTGGCCGGTCGTCCCGCGGCGTGGCCATTGGTCAAGCTGCTGAAACTCAAATTGCTGTGGGTCGGCATCGCCCTGGTGCTCAATGCGATCGTGTTGCTCACGGGTCCGCCACCGCTGGGTGTTCTGGTCACTGTGCTCGTGACCGTTGTTGGTTATTTTCTGCCCGAGCTGTTGGCACATAGTGCCGCACAGAAACGCAGTGAACGCATTGAGATTGAGCTGGCTGATACGCTCGACCAAATGACCATCGCAGTAGAAGCTGGCTTGGGTTTCGACGGCGCCATGGCCCGTGCCGGCGAGAACGGTCGCGGACCGTTAGCTGAAGAACTCGTGCGCACGCAGCAAGATATTCAGATGGGGAGCTCCCGCAAAGATGCCTTCCGGGCGCTGGCCGAGCGCACCGACGTCAATGATCTGCGACGTTTTGTCCGGGCGGTCTTCCAGGCCGATACCTACGGCATATCCGTGGCAGGAGTACTGCACACCCAGGCTGATGAAATGCGGTTGAAGCGCCGCCAACGAGCGGAAGAAAAGGCACAGAAAGTCCCGGTCAAAGTGTTAGCCCCACTGATGCTGTGCATTCTGCCGGTCTTGTTCATCGTGGTCATGGGGCCAGCTGTGCTGAACATGATAGAAGCATTTGGTGGCATGTGAGCATCACCGTCGCTATTCTCAATGCCGTCATTGCTGCGGGAGCCGCTTGGGCTCTGACCCGCGCGATCTTGGCATACGTGCCCGGCAACTCGCGATGGGTGCAGTCCAGGTTCCATGTCTTACTGGCAGCAGCCGGTGGATTCGGCGCTGCAATGCTCACGGATCATCCCGCGGAGCTCATCGCTCTATTAGCCGCAGTCGTCGGATGCTCACTGTTAGTCGTTATCGATCTTGCTGTACACCGGTTACCCGATAAGCCCGTTGCTTCCACAACGCTCGCCATGCTGGTGCCGCTCGGGATCGCTGCAGCAACCGGCATCGGTTGGGCACCGTTCGGGCGGGCTCTCTTGGCTGCCCTTGTACTGATGCTGGCGTACTTTATCCTGGCGTTCATTTCCCCGGCTGGGCTCGGTCTGGGAGATGTGAAATTCGCCAGTGTCATCGGTCTTCTACTCGGCTGGTTCAGTTGGTCACACGTGGCTATCGGTACCCTACTGGCATTTCTCGTCAACGGGCTGGCAGCGCTGATCGTGCTGATTCGTCGCGGCAAGGTCAAAGGATCCGAAGTGCCTTTCGGCCCTTCGATGGTATTGGGAGCCGTTCTGGCGCTCATGGTGAATTAGTAACGAATTTTTGTGGCTGCCATCCAAACCTGTGAACAGCGTTAGAGAACAACCTTTATGGACGTGTACAAAATTTTCAGTTTTTTGTACATATCCGAAAAACCTGTACAACACTTCTACACGTCCAATTCCGAAGTATCTGATCCCCCATTTATGACGAGAAAGTCCGTCGAATCACAACATACAGCTAATAACAAGCGTGCGCCCGATCGCTAGAGAACATTAGAGTAAGCCCCTACGTTCTGCTTCACGCACGGCCGATGAAGCAGAGGTGGCGCCAAGCTTGCGGTATGCGCTCTGTAACTGCGATTTAACTGTATTGAGCGAGATGAAAAGATTCTCTGCGATTTGGGCTCGGGAATGCCCTAAGGAAACTTCTCGTATAATGACCAATTCTCGTTCGCTTAGTGCCGCGCCAGGATCAGGGAGTCCAGTCAAGAACGTCGAGGGGCCTCCATCTTCTTGTGGCCATTGCTTGATGTGTTGTGTGGCCAGCCGACGCGTTTCCGGACTAAATATTCGAATCTCAAATTCAGTGAGACCTCGTGGGAATTTTGCTGCTTGCTCCAGAGCGTTCAAGCTGTCCCGAACATTGTCAGTTGCATAATTTGCAGCCGCGACTATTGCCAGTCTCCGAAGTTCTAGAAGACGCAGACCAGCTGTCTGGGACCGGAGCTGGGTTGCGTGCGACAAGGCCTCTTTTGGCCTTCCTCCGTAGAGATGCGATGCTGCTTGGATCAACCGGGTATACACAATGTCCTGATCGGCCTGACCTAGGAGTTCCTGTGCTTCGGTACCTCGTCCTGCACTCATTGCCAGTAGCGCGCGTTTGAGCGGAATGACACTTCCGGAAAACCCGTGTCCCTCCGCCTTTGGCACCGGCAATGTTTCAAACATCTTGAGTTGGTATTCCAGGGCTTCTCGGTAACCGGACGATTCCATCAGGTGATACATCGCCACGATATAGAACGGCCACATTTCACCAACATCATGAAGCTGAATCTTTTCCAAGGCTTCTTTTGCAAACTGTCCGCCACGCAAAAGGATCTCGGTAAAATCGCGGTGAACATCGATATGCGATTCTGCCCAGCTGGACGTGCGAGGGATATCCTCTGCTCGGGCAAGTAACATCTCGGCATCGTACGAGTCGCCAAAAGAAGCCTGAACAAGAGCGGCCTTCACAAGCGCATCGCGTGTCAGAAACGCAAAAGCAGGAACCTCCACGTGCAATTGAGCCTCAGTGAACGCAGAAACCGCACGGTGAAAATCACCTGCCAACATAGCAGAAATGCCCAGCTGGACACTTGTGCTTAACGCCCAACCACCGTGCCTGTCAAAGACAGAAACGAGTCGACCTTGCTGCAGACGCATGGCTTCGGCCTGTTCCACAGCATCTTTATGAAGCCCCACGGACCGGAATGCACTCATCCGGATAACGGCCAAAAAATACTGCTGCCGAGGGTTATACTCTTCTGATCCAACAACGACATCCTGGCTGAATAACAAGTCTGGGTCGGGGTTCGACATCACCGCGTGAACAGTCGTGAGAAAATGTCCCGGACCTGAAAGCTGCGAGATCAGCACATCGACGATCGCGTACAGCCTATCCGGACGGAAACCAAACCATGCCGAAGTAGGGTCATCGGCAACGAGATGGCCCGCCGCTACATAGTCTTCGTTCGCGACGAGGCCTTCTACTTTTTCAACAAAATGCCTTAGGTGGTCATAAGACGCTTCATCAGTGTTCGAAACCTCAACATTCACGTTATCCGTCATGAAACGCATCCTACCGGTCTTGTCCTGACCTTCGTCTTATTGCGCTGCTGATCGACACTCATGACAGATAGAAACGACTCGTCAGCAGCGTGTCATAATTACACTGCAGCATCTTGGACACAATTGGCTGTCCTGCTTTGTCACACCTTTGCCATGCCAAATACGCCTCGACAAAATGAGGTCATTGACAAATAAAACCACATATCATCTTGAGAGCTGAGCGACGACTACTCAAAATTAAACCACGAAGCCCCTAGCCCATAAGTCGGGTCTAGGGGCTTCGTGGTGAACGACGTCGTCAGGCGTATGTCCGCTATATCGCAGAAGGCATGGGACTACACCCCAACGTTTTGCTTCTCAGCGACGGTGGGCACCTCGGAAACTTTCTGAGCTGCCTCTTGTTCGGGAATCAGCGGGGTGCCGCGTGGTTCTTTGATGGTGAGCACGGCGATGCCGGAGATGATCGCCAGGATGGCCAGATAGACACCAACCGAGCCGATCCAGCCTGTGGAGCCCACGAGTGACTGGGCGATGGTGGGTGCAAACGCGCCACCGAGGATCGTACCAAGGGCATAGGAGATCGAGACGCCGGACAATCGGGTGCGCGATGGGAGCATTTGGGAGTACATGGCTGATTGGGGTCCGTAGGTCAGACCGATGGGCAGGGTGAAGACCAGAACCGCGAAGACGATGAGCCAGATGTTGCCGGTGCCGATCATCAGGAACATTGGCACGGCCCAGACCAGCTGGAAACCGAAACCAATCAGGTAGGTCGGACGTCGTCCTAAGCGGTCGGAGAGGATGCCGCCGAACAGTGTGGAGACAATCCAGCATGCGGCGGCCACGGAGATCAGCGTCAGCATGCTTGTTTGGGAAACGCCGTGGGTAGTGGTGACATAGCCCAGTACGAATCCACCGGTGACCATGTAGCCGGCCGCGTTGTTTCCGGCAAACGACAGGGCGGCCTTGATGATGGTTTTCCAGTCTTCTTGGAATAGCTGGCGCAGTGGGGTTTTGGCTTGGGCGGCGTTGTCGCGCAGCTCCTGGAAGACCGGGGTCTCAGCGACTTTGCGGCGAATGTAGTAGCCCACGAAGATCAGCACGAAGGAGACCAAGAACGGGATGCGCCAGCCCCAGGCTTGGAATTGTTCTGGTGTCAGAATCAGGGAGAAGAGGCCCAGGATGGCCGAGGCCAACAGCATGCCAAGTGGCACCCCGATTTGCGGGTAGGCACCGAAGAGTCCGCGACGTGGTGTGGGTGCGTGTTCAACGGCCATCAGTGCCGCGCCACCCCATTCACCACCGGCCGAGACACCCTGCAGGATGCGCAGCACAATCAGCATAACCGGGGCCCAGACGCCGATGGTGGCGTAGGTTGGCAGGAAACCGATTACGGTTGTGGAGATGCCCATCAGCCCCAGCGTCAGCATCAGGACCATGCGGCGTCCGTATTTATCGCCAATCCAACCGGCTAGCACTGCGCCTAGCGGGCGGAAGAGGAATGAAATCCCGACCGAAGCATATGCCAACAGTTGGGCTAGCTGCGGGTTTTCTTCTCCGACGGGCGCGAAGTATTGGCTAGCGAAAATAATGGCTGCGGCGTTGGCGTAGATAAAGAAGTCGTACCACTCGACGGTGGTACCAACCAGCGTTGCTCCGAGAACGCGTTTTTGGTCTCGGGTCAATGCTCGCTTTGCAGGATTTTTCAGGGTTGTCATGGTGCAGTCCTCAATGGTGATCCTAAGGGTGACGGCGATGCTCAAACTCGGGCAAGTTACTCAGGGCCTGCAGGCAGCCGATGACCTGAGCGCTTCGACCGAGAGTGTGGTGCCGCTCACACCTACAACTGTGACGCAGGCAATAAATCAGCGCAACTGAGGATAATGTTGTTTTATGCACAGTAATTTTGCGTTAACGACAGCAGCTTTGCACGATACACACTTATCAGCGTATTGAGTAACTTACTCGGTGGCTCCCTGCCCCTAAAATCCGCTGGACCAGGCCTGCATCTACGAGATGACCCATCCCATACCTAACTTGATGGATAGCCAGTTGAGTAGCATCACTGAGCTCCTGGGCATTTTTTGCGCCAGACTTCAGTGCGATCCATAGTGCCGCCCCATTTTTTGTGCTGACACTTGCTTGTTGTTCTAAGTCACATGTGCTCGCGTCACTACCATGTTGGTACGAACGATTTCGAAATGAATCCATCGATTGGGCCGAAACATTCGGTTCCGCAGATGACGCTTCCAAGAATCCCGCGTTCCAGCTCAGGGTTCTCTGATCCCGCAATCCGGGACTAAAGCTGTACGCTCTGGAATCAACCTTTCCGACCGTTCCATTCTCAAGTATGTATGAAGCACTTCCACTCACGAATCGATGATCATCCGTGTAGCTTCGATAAATCCCGGGTATGTGTTCGTGTCCGGCGAGTACAGTCCAAAAAATCGTGTACCCTTCGTCCTCGAGTTTAGAAATTTGACTGCGCCTGACCAAGAGCGAATTTGGCCCGCCTTCTCTTATGGAAGGATCGAATACCGCTACACCGCTACTATCTTCCCATTCGAAATCTTTGCCTGGATAAAGCTCTAAAATCCCAGCAAGCGCGCCACTTGGAACGAATCCTTGGGTCTCCTGTTCTGCCGAAGCATCCCTGTCACTTCCCGTACCCTCATAAGCGGCGCTGCACTGAATGAGATCGGCAGGTTGTGGCCCTTGAACCGATGGGCACCAATGATCCAAAACTCCTGAGCTATGAGCCCACTGAGGGTCAGAATGATGCCCACCGAGCAATGCGTTGACACTCTCACCGCTCTCTGGCATCCAGCGACCGTACCAGTCTTTCCCAACAGCCCAGGCTTTCAGCGCCCCTGCTGATTCGATGGGCACTAAATATGCGTGAATATGCATCCATATGGTCCGCGTGGGTGGCCTCTGCGCCTCAATTTCGGGAACATGTTTCTGTCGCCAATCGGGGTAACTTAGTAAATTTAGCCACTGTTCTCCATCGGGGCCAGTCACTGATATCAGTTCGAGAGGGTCAGGGACGCCGTTCATATCACTTGGATAGTCGTTGACCACTACAGCGGGGAATGTAGCCTGGGCGGGAGAAAACCACAGTGATTGTTTCGATTCGCTACGCTCCGCTGGTTTTCGAGCTAGAAGTGTTACATCAATATCGCGGGATATTATTTGTTCGCAGTATGAGTAGGGAAGAGCACTTTGTTGAGACCATGAGGGCTGAATATCGAAGTTGTCGGTGAGCGCTCCGAGAACCTCATACAAGGCTATCCATTGGTATTTTTTCCCGATGCGCTCGGCTTGACCACCCATTCGCCATCTACGAAGTCGACTATCGATGGCTCCAAATTTGTCTGGGGACCAGCCCAAATCCAAAACTCGGTCGAAAATGGCTCGCTCTGCGAAGTCAAGCATTGTGTCTTGGTCTGGTATGGCCAGTTCTCGGATAGCCGGTTTGAGCACATATGCGCCGAAATCGCCCATTTCTGAAATAGAAAGCCAGACAGAGCTATAATCACGGCCATGTCCCTCGCTCAATGCTTCAATTTCTTCTCGCGGCGTCGGTTCAGCAGGTAAAAGAGATCCATAAGGCGGCCCACCACTCGGACCATCCCAACCTGCTTCTCTAGCGGCTTCGAGGACCCTCCGAATATAGTCACGGGTTAGTAAATGTTGTGGCCACCCCTCTGCGACGAGGTCTGCAAGCGTTTTCGCGAGGCCATGGAGTGTCGTTGTGCTGGCGTTCCGCAATGAAATACCGCAGGAAGCTGCAGCCATCCGTTCAATAATGTATGGGTCATTAGTATCCGATAAGAAGCTCAGAACCTCAATGAATGCGGAAGAATCTTGCTCCCCAAGAGCCACTATTGCTTTTGTTGCATGGTCTCGCACACGCCGATCAGATGTGGTAAGAAACCACCCTAGCGTTAGTAGTGCCAAAGTTCTGGTCTCACGGCCTGGACTACCTCTACCCTCCGCCCTCATCGGCCATGCCCATTCAATTAGAGTCCGGACCGGATTTTGCACTCCTGGGTCAAGGGCATGAATGAGCCACACTGACCAAGTCGCATCTCTGTCTTCCAATGTCTGTTGCAGAAGGTGAGTGTGCAACCACTTAGCGTTCAACGGATGTCCCGGAACGCAAGCTAAAGAAATCAGCTGGGTTCTCGTCTCGTCAGCAAATTCCTCAGTATTCATGAGGCGCTCGACTAATTCTCGGGTCCGGAAGCTGACAAACTCAGATTCTCGTAGAGTCAAACTATCGAGAAAGCTGTGGATAGCAGCAACTGAAACGCTCCCATCGACGCTCATCAGGTCAAAGAGCTCAACGGCATGCTTTTCCGGCAGCATGATAGCGAGAACTGCAAGCGTGCCACGCTCGTGCCACGGATCTGGTCCCAGGGAGCGAAGCCAAGATTCGACCTCGCTCGGGGTCTTCGACGCGATCGCACTTGCTCGCGCTACATCTCCTAAACGCTGGTAGCCAAATGCCAATCGATCGACGCTTACTTCGATGAGGACGCCTTCATCTAGCAGCCCCTTCAGCAAGGATTGTGACCAGATACGTTCATCATGGAGTCCGGAAATAATCCTGTTTACATGGCTTCTCTCGAAAGTGCTGGCGTCTATCTGTGCAAGTTCACGAACTACAGCCTGCACCAGCTTCAGTTGAGGGTCATAGTCGCATCGAGCTGGACTTGAAAGGCGTAGGTTCATTGCATCAATGAAAGCGTTGCATACTGTGGTCAGACCCACCGAACCTAGGGTAAAACGAGACTCCCCTAACGTATACAGGGCTTCGCATGCCAGTCGTAAAAAGAGGGGATTCCCAAATTCTGGATTAAAAATCGGGAAAGATGGAATCTCAAGCTCATACTCTTCAGCGAAGCGGTGAACCGCAACATCTGTTTTTTCTTGAAAACCGTAGTGCTCAACTACAGGCATGTCGGTCTTTCCAATAACAGGATCTAAAAAATCGGTCCTACAGGATAGAACAAGACCAACACGAGGGAACCGCTTCAATTTGGTACGAAGAACGCGGATATCATCCAACCAACGGTCTGGCCTCAGACTTTCATTAATAGCGTCCACGATCAACAATGCTTTATTGCCTGAGGCTTCAGCGGCGGCATCAAGCAACATTAAAACGTCATCGACGGTGCCCCGTTCTTCTATCAGCTCAGGAATTTGTGGCAAGAGTGGTCGACCATCGAAATCCTGCCCGAGGAGCATCATTGTTGGACGCCCCTCAGCGATTCGTCTCCTAGCAACATCACAAAGTAAATGAGTTTTCCCTACCCCAGCGCCTCCGATTATTAGAAGCTCGCCTTCATCTGCCGCACGAGTGTCCACCGCAGAAGACAATTGGTCAGCCGAGCTGAGAGCATTGAGGGCATCTCTTGCGTTTGTAAAAAGCGACGCGGCTTCGCCGACAAAAAGCCCATCGTCGGAACGTAAGTGCTCATTTAGGAGCTCATTCACCGTCGAAACCGCCTCGAAAGCAGAATTTATCTCACTAGATGCCTTTTCAAGCCTTTCGAAGGTGTGCACGGAACTAATTACACGCGATATAGCCTCGTCTGCACGTTCCATTCGCTCTTGGCTCTGTTGGAGATCGTTTTCGAAAATATCGCGCCGAGCGTCAGGTGCTTTCCAACGCCACCTTCGAGAAGATCGCAACTGTGCAAGAACTTGTCGCCATCGGTCAACGTAGGTTGGATTGCGCCCAAGGGCGTCAAGAACCTGCACTGTATCAACTTCAATGTGCATTTCTGGACTATAACGTCGGCCAACCTTCGCGATTACTTCCTCAATGCGATTCCGTTGTGAATCGACAGTCAGTGACCTTGAGTCAAACCAGTACCTAAGACGTCCTGCGTTTTCCTGTTCGGTTAGAGCAGATGTAAGTTCGTGCCCTCCCACGAAAACAAATTCAACAGTTCTTTCCTTGTCTTCCACAAGGGACACCCAGTTCGATACCGCTTGTTTCCATAACGAATACGCGGAGGTGGAGCGTTCGTTATCACCGGCGGGTAGATCCATTGGGAATATTACAAAGTATCGTGTCAAGTTGGGTTCTTGCTCGAGTGCGCGAACAAGCGAAGCTGTGACCTGCGTTACCGCTGATGAGTCGAATTTGAATAAGTATTTGGCCTGCCACGCCCATACGTCACCGTTAGGTAAAGTCCCCTTACCTTCTCGGCCTCCATCGGGGTTTCCAAACCGTTCAAAACGTGTACCGGATGGCCACTCAGGCATCTGCTGAATCAGAATCGAAGCTAATTCCTCGAAAGCGTCCGCTCTCGAGGCAGGTCGACCATACGGACGGATACGAGAAAATTCAATATCAGGGAGAATAACTGGCATTAGTTAGGTACTTTCAGCAAGATCTAGGCTCCTACGATCGTACCGACTTTGCCTATCTATCTAAGAATAGTCTCCGAGGAGGGCCGCGAATAGGCGCTCCACGAAAAAGACGATCTGGCCATGCTGACAGACAGGGCCTATGAGCGCTGGCGTCCAAGGTAAGTCTCAGCTTCGAACAGTCTATTACGAGATACTGCTACCTCATTGTCAAGGGAGGCAGTAGAGACAATGGACGGATGGTTTACCGTAAGAAATGTCCCGGTAGGATCGCCAGAGATGTTTTTTCAGAAGCAACGAAAAATGAATTGGTGTTTGTTAGTTCTACCTCCTGATCGTTTGTAGCGCATCATCGCAAGCAGGTGGAAACCATCTGCACAGATAACAGGAGCTGGTTCTTGGCTTAGTTGTTGAGTTCAGCACGAGCCCCATAGTTCGATCTCAAATTTTTCCTTGAGGGCTAGAACGCTTCAAAAACCTAGGCAGGACAAGTTCTCCTGACGGAATTCTCAATTATCTAATCGTGAATCCTGCAATCTCACACTAGAGTCTTCAGTCGAATAGATGCATGAACTTTTCGTGTCCCGCTTGTGAAGCCTAGACTCACGGTGAATAGATTTGCATCAGCCCCTATGCTGGAATCACACCTCACACGTACGACTCGAACAGCGAGATGGACATGGGCCTCACCACGCAACGTCACCTGTGGGCTGCGCTCGGTTCGGCACTGGTCCTGGCCGCGCTCATCGTTTTGGGGTCCGTCGCGCTCCAATCCCAGGGTCTTCCGCGGCCTTGGGAAGTCGATGGCACGCACCGTCACGTCGTCCACAACCTGAACAGTCTCTACGCGTGGCTGGCAGGTTCGGCGCTGGTCGTCGGACTGCTCGGCCTATTTACACTGGTGGCAGGACGGCCAGCTCAATGGTCACGGTTCCCAGGTCGCCCACGCGGTCGGGCCTACCGATTGTGGCTAATCGCTTTAGCCATTGGAATCTTCATCACCATGTGGCTTCCCTGGTGGGCCTTCATGCAGTGGTCCGACCCCATGACAGGGCCATCGATGACGCTACTTTTCTTCGCGTCGGTTACCGCAGTGCAGTTGACGTTGTGGTGGTGGATCCGTTGACAAACCGGTCAAGACCAAGCAGCGTGGGGCTTCGCGATAGCAATCCAGCTCTTTGCGCTTGCCATCACCCTCAGCTTCGTCATGTTCGCGATCATATTCCTCGCCGCTATACGAGTCTTAGATAACGAATTCGTCTTGTTGATACTGCCAGTGTCGCACCCGATTGCACTTTTCCTCGGTCCGCTGTTGATCACCAGATCTCGGGACAGAGATTCGACTGCAAATTACGACGACGCCCCGAACAGACCTGCGTCAAAACGCCAGCGCACTGCCACCATCGCATCGATCGTCGTGATCGCCTGCACCGCAATTTGGGCAGCATGGCCACGGTATCTTACCGGTGACATCGAGCGATCTGGTCCAGAACACCACCCGTCACCTCGCATGGAGACTCCCTCGGACTCCCCTACCCCGAGCCCGATTACTCCGCCTGCGACGCCGGAACCAACCGCTGCTCCAACGCAAGCTGCATCGGCGTGCGAAGCTTCGGCATTGGATGTCACCATTGGCGGTTGGGATGCAGCCACGGGTGCTCGTGGCGCAGGAATCGTTGTTACCAACCACAGCGCAGGCGCCTGCCAGCTTCAGGGAATGCCAGACCTGCGAATTATTCAAGCCGGTCAAGATCTGGAAGTAAACGTCAGCGAATACGAACTCTCCGAAGATGGGCAGGAAACCTACTCAACCATCACCGTTGGTCCAGGCCAATCCGCTCAGGCAATCGTGTACTGGCGAGGGGAACGCGGCGCGCACCACGACGACTCCGCACAGCAAGTGCAAATCATGGTCAACGGAGCGTGGCTTGACGCTGCGTTCGAATTTCATGAGCACATGCAGCCGATGGACTCACCGTTCGATGTGCTTCCCGGCAGCGAACTCGAGATCGGCAAGTGGACTCTGCGATAAACCAAAACCCGAAAATACAGGTCGACGATCGTTACTCCTCGATAATTTCACGCCGTTCTTCAACAGGAACCACCCGCCGACGACGTGTTGTCGCATCGAAAATTAGGTTGATCACGAGCCATGCTGCACCGGCGATCATACAGATGAGCCCAATGAGACTGATATCGACTGCTGCCACTTCAACGTTGACAGCAAAATAGAGAATGGCTCCGATAACTATGAGTGCAACTGCTCCACCGTATTTCATAACCATCTCCTAGCGAGGTTTGAACTTCGGGCCGTCTGGATTGACTTTAACTCAAAACCACTGCTGACCTCCCGAAAAGGCCTCACGCGGGACAGACTCAATCGGAGCGTAGAAGACATAGCCGCACCTACTCCAAGTGATAAAATATAGGAGAGTCAACAGCAGACGCTTCGATTGCTTTCATTTAGATTCGATAGCTACATTGGCAAGCAACCCGCCCAGTTATCGGGGCATCGTCGATGACGACGTTGCTATCTCCAGGTACTTTCGGCAGGATACCATCGATTGCGCTACCGAGTGGCGAGCCGAGATTCCCTACATCGCCTATGGCATCTGGGCCTAATTGAATCGGAAAGGGCCTCTGCCTCCGAACAAATCACCATGCACCAGAAATTAGTACCGAGCATGGGATGCAACAGCAGTCACAACTTGACACGGAGTCAAGTAAAATCTGCCCGGGCAGAGCAGTACCAGACAGTAAGACAGCACAGCTTGGCTCTTGCGTGAGCTAAGAATTCCCCAGAGTACTGCACTCACCTCTTAACCGACAATAATGCCTTCCGGTTCCTCTGGGATGGGGTAGGTCTGATTAATCGCATCAATGACCGCCAGGGTAGCTTGTCCAGCTTGAGCCGACCACACCACAGTCGCCGTCAAGAACCGAGGCGTACCTGCCAACGGCAAAAACACCAGGTCACCATTCCCCACGTGCGCCACTGAGGAGACCGTGATGGTCACCCCAACCCCTGCAGCTACCAAACCCAAAATAGTGTAAGAATCCGGGGCCTCTTGCACGATCTTGGGTGTATACCCGGCCTCTGTCGTCAGCTGCAGCCCAACATCGCGCACATTCGAACCATAGGTCCCTGGAAACATCACCCAGGAATCATCCCGTAAATCATGTAAGTCAATGGAGCCCGATGTCGCCAATCGGTGATCCGATGGAAGTGCCACCAGGACTTCTTCATACTCAAACACTCGGTCAATCAGTCCTGAATGCACTAGTGGACGACGTGAAAAACTGATATCGAGATCCCCGGATACCACTCTCCCAGGACCTTGCGCACCATAGACCATTGACCGCAGATGTAAGTCGACCCCCGGCGAGTTCTCGCGAACAGCCCGAGCAATACCTGGCAACGAAGGCCGCGAACTCGCACCTGCGTAGCCTAGCCGTACGGTCCCCTGGACATGACCTTTTAAGTCGTGAGCGCTGCGATACATCAAATTGATTTCCTGCACCGCACGACGTGCGTGTGGCAACGCTGCTTGACCGGCAGTTGTCAGTGCTACTCGACGCGTGGTTCGCTCAACAAGCGCCGTGTCAAACCGATTTTCCAGCCTACGTATCAATTGACTGAACTGCGGTTGACTCACTTCGAGACGCTCAGCTGCTCGAGTGAAATGGAGCTCCTCCGCCAATGCGATGAACGCATTAATCTCCTGCAGTTTCACGAAACCTCCATCGTTGGGCCACACCATATTCATAATCTTACATTATGAATATATATCGAATCAATGTTAGACAATGGATAAATCCGCACTTAGGATAATAATCATGATTGACGATGCATCGACACTGCGAAACCTCCCTGATGGCAGCATTGAGCGACGCTGGAAAAACCGTCCTGAGCCATCCACATGGGGAGAATTTGGTCGAGATGATACCTTGGGTCGCTTGAATTTGCTGACGGCCGAAAAGGTACGTGCCGGCCTGGCCGAAATCGTCTCGCACCAGACATTCGCACTTGGTCTGCCGCTCAATTTGCCTGGTGGGACGGATCTAAACCCGAATCGTCTGCCACCGATCCATCGGCCCAATCTTCGCGGTGAGCTTGTCAACGCGAATTGCCGGTATGAGCAAATCCAACCTGGCATGACGGATGTATTCAACGACGACCTCATCATCTTGCACAATCAGTACTCATCCCAATGGGACGCGCTAGTACACGTTGGGGCACTCTTTGACGCCGACGGCGATGGCATTGCCGAACCCGTTTACTACAACGGTTTCAGAGCTGGCATTGAGGTTACCGCTCCCACGATTCCAGCCGACTGCGGTGTCCATCCCGCTGATGGACGTGAGCTCACAACAACCGCGAACTTTGGTCCCCTCGGTATCCATTCAATGGCCGCAAAGCCGATTCAAGGCAGGGCAGTCATGATCGATGTGGCACACCACTTTGGCACGCATTTCCAGCTTATTGGTTGGGCAGAGCTCTCCGCCGTCTTGGAACGGGACCGCATCGACATACAGCCCGGCGACATCATTCTGATCCATACGGGCTATGCACAATACCTCATAGATATGGCGGGAACACCAGAACCACAAGTCCTACACAACTATGGTGCTCAGCTCGACGGTTCTGACCCCCAACTGCTGAAATGGATTACCACCCAGCAAATAGCCGCAATCGCCGCCGACAATCCCGCCGTAGAACAGTTTCCTGCACCCCCACAGCCTGGGCTGACGAGTGTCCTCCCCCTGCACGAACATTGCCTTTTTAAACTCGGCGTCCCAATGGGTGAGTTATGGTATCTCACCGAGCTGGCGCAGCACCTTCGCACGGTGAATCGGACAGCCTTTCTTCTCACTGCTCCGCCGCTGAATCTTCCTGGAGCAGCCGGCTCACCAGTCAACCCGATTGCAACCGTCTAGTCAATAAAACTCAATCACAAGGAATCATATGAACTCCCAACTCTCCACCCCACCGCGCGTCCTGATTACCGGCGGAGCAAATGGAATCGGCGCAGCAATTGCACAACGTTGCCGTATTGATGGCTACGAACCCGTCATCTTGGACCGCGCCGGTGAGGACGCCATTCACTGCGACTTGTCAAATGTGGAATCAACTCAGAAGGCCCTCAAAGTCGCACTCGAAGGTGGGCCTATCACCCGACTGGTCAATAATGTAGGTGCAGTATTCCCCAACGCCATCTCCGACCAAACTGTCGAAGAATTTGAGGCCGCTATGGCATTAAACGTTCGCAGCGCTTTCCTGTGCATACAGGCGTTACTCCCCTGCATGCGTGACGCCGGGCTAGGACGAATCGTGTCAATTTCGTCCCGTGCCGCACTAGGTAAGGAACTTCGCAGCGCGTATGCTACATCGAAAGCCGGACTCCAAGGTTTGACACGCACCGTTGCACTTGAAGAAGGCCGCCATGGCATCACAGCAAACGCTATTGGCCCCGGGCCAATTGCCACGGAATTATTCGTGAATGCTAACCCAGAGGACTCTTCTCAGACACAGGCCATCCTAAGCTCAGTACCCGTGGGGCGCGTAGGTACACCTGATGAGGTTGCACACGCTGTCGCGTATCTATTGGATGACCGAAGCGGTTTCGTTACCGGTCAGACGCACTATGTATGTGGCGGTATGACTGTAGGCGCGACCCACGGATGATGTCGCGGATGAGACTCACGTAGCTTCTATTCGCGTCGGCTCAAAGTACTCCGTATTTTTACGGCACACTCGTCCAAACTCAAAAAGAGTGATGTAACGCTTTCCATGTGCAGCGGACACAAATCCGTATTTCTTGTGGGGAAGGTATTATTAGTGGATCTCTATCTGACGTCCAGTGTGCCCCGTTTGGACACGCAATAGTCGCGCCTGCCCGTCGAGTATCGACCTACCGAACCGAACTGCTCAATAGACACTGTCCTAGACCGGGCTAGGAATTATGCCAATCACACATGAACCCAGTGCAAATCACAACGACGACGCAGTGACACGATATCAGCCGGTAATTTGAGCGCCCGGAAGCGTCACCTAGATCCGCTACCTTCAACATCGGGTTCGTATACTTTGCTCTCCGAAGTCCAGATCAGTACTTCTCAGTGGTCAGAAGTTATGCAGATTCCGGTGAAGTTACTAGGAGTCTCATACTATTTCACAGCCGAAACAGCCAGATGAAGAGCGTTCCACCATATCCACAAAACGCGGGGCCGGTAGAGTGAACTGCCCCGCGTTTTATTTGATTTATGACCCGTTATTTATCGAGTCGATAGTACTCGAGCTTATCTGGATCAATAGAGGCACCGTAGCCCGGTCGCTGCGAAATTTTGGCATAGCCATCCACAATTTCAATAGGCTCGGCTTGGAGGTCATCCTGCATATCCAAGAAGTTGGAGACTTCCGCTGGGAGTAAAGACGTCTCGTAGAATGCTGCACCAAAGGCAATCGTGGCCATGGAACCAACTTGGGTATCGATTTGGTTCCCGAGCACTATATCAACACCTCCTGAGGAACACAGGCCCCAAATGCGTAAAGAATCTGTGATCCCGGTACGGGCCGTTTTAATGGACACAGCAGAACCATCGCCGTCTTGCAACGCCCTCCACACTGCAGTTGGGGTGGGGGCTGACTCATCGACCACAAATGGGATGTTAGTGTGCTGCACAATTTGGCGCCGACCGAATCCTTCACTTGCAGGATTCAGTTCTTCTACAAAACGCAGGTTGATATCTTCAAGAGCCTTCAACACATATTGGCTTTCACGTGCATTCCAGCCGCGATTGCCGTCGATATAGAGCACAACTTCGTCACCAAACTCGCGACGAATCGCGCGGCAAACTTCGATATCGTCGTGGATCGGACGACGTCCAACCTTAATTTTATATGCGGAGATGCCGTATCTGTCGGTCAGGTCTTGTACTTCCTCAAGAACGTCGCGGGTGTCTGCGAAGCCGACCATATGTGCTACCTGAAGACGGTCTGTGTAGCCGCCGAGCATCGCAGTCAATGTGGTGTTTGCAGTCTTGGCCTTGATATCCCAAAGTGCGATATCGATGGCTGCCTTCGCAACATTATTTCCGACAGTCCGTTTGAGAACCTCATGGACGCGAGCATTCTGCTCAACAGGAGTGCCTATAAGTTGTGGGGCCATTATCTTGTTGATGACCGCAAGGATAGACTCTTGAGTTTCACCGTAGGTATACGGCCGTGGTGGCGCATCTGCGATACCGACCAAACCGTTGTTGGTGGTAACCCGTACGAGAACGTGATCAGCTTTATCCACAAACCCTGATGCGAACCGAAGTGGCTTCGCATAGTCGATACAATAGGGAATCGCTTCAATTTTCGCGATCATATCCATGGTTGATGATGACATCCTGGTGGATGTCGTCCTCCTATTCAAATAAGTTGTTCTGTGGTTATCACCGTTGATTGTGCGCACGCTTGAGCTACCAACGTCGGCGCACATCATTGGTGGTGACAAGGCGCATAAGAACGCCCTGGAAATTTGAACCGTCTTGTATAAGCATCGCCACGGAACGAGGCTGGTTATTTAGATAGAGAAGTTCGAGCTCAATATCGCTGCGATGGCTTTCTTTATTAGCTCGCTATGTTCATTCGAACGCGATGCAAGTTCGAGCCCGACCTGGGGTAAGTCGCCGATTCTTGCGTAGCGAAGCCCCGGCAATTTCAGCACCTCAGCCGATTCTGGTACGATGCCCACGCCCACACCGGCAGCTACCATCGCCATCATGGAAGAGGTGTGTGGCACATCAATAATTTTAGAGACTATAGAAGGGGCTTCTTCTAAGTGCCGACGAACCATTCTGCCGACCTCAGATTTCTCAGGTGGGTAGCAGAGGATCGTTCTTTGGCTGAGTTCCGACATCGCGACCACTTTGCCCACTGAGTCTTGCTCCTGGATCACTGCAACGAGTGGCTCATACCCAAGTACGTCAATACGTATATCATCACTAACCGAAGCATTACGTACTAAACCAATATCAAGTTCGTTGTTTCGAATCATCTGGAGCTGAACATCCGTGAAGAACTCTGGAATAACCTCAATGTCGGCTTCCGGGAGCGCCTGACGGATGAACTGTACTATGGTTGGAAGCTGTCGGTACATGGCTGAACCGACGACACCTAACCGGATCACGCCTCGATTACCTAGGGCAAGCTCCTGTACTTCGAATTTTGCGCTGTCGACTTTGTGGAGGATGTCGACAGCGTACTCCAGGAGCAATTCACCGGCTGCGGTCAACTCGACCTTCCGAGTGCTTCTGTCAAGAAGTTTAACCCCGAGTTCGCGCTCCAAGGATAAAATTCGTTGTGACAATGGAGGTTGAGTCAGGCGTAGCGCGTCGGCTGCTTTACCGAAATGTCTGTGCTCAGCAACTTTCACGAACGCTTCGAGCTGTCTCAACTCCATAGGGATCTCTACTTTCTATCAAACCACGAGCAAGGTGCCATCCTGTCGAGCTCCAACCGAGTGGTCTACTATGATTGCATCGTCTCAGGAAACAAATCACGCAGGTGCTTTTCGTTTCTTGATGACGGTAGCATCTTCAGCAGGCATAGGTTTTTGGTTAGGCGTCCACCTGATGAATTTCAACCACGTTTCCTGCTGGGTCTGGTAGGAAAATCTGATGCCAGGTTTTAATCGCCCATTTTTCGTAGTCCGAATACGGGATACCATTGGCCATGAGCCGTTCGATGACAGCATTCATATCGTCGGTGCGGAAGGCAATGTGCCCATGCATCAAGCCGTTCACAGACTGCCCCGAGTCGTAACCTGCGTAGGCTCGTCTTGTGGTGGCATGCAGCTGTAGCAGGTGTTCGTCACCGGCATCGAAGAATTGTGCAGAATCACCCCAAGTCTTATTCTTGCCGTCGTCGCCGGTCATACCCGGTGACGGCAGTCGCTCTAGTCCCAGAACCTGATTATAGAAGCGATTCAGCGCGTCAATATCGTCACCGCAAACATTCACATGATGCAAACGCAGATGGCCAACAGGCGTAAATTCCTGGAGCTCAGTCATCTCATCAACCTGGTGAATTTCAATGATGTTGCCGGCCGGGTCTGCTAAGAAAATCTGTCGCCAGTTTTCTATAGCCCAATATCCGTAGTCGGCGAAGGGCACGTTATGAGCGTTGAGTCGCTCGATGATTTCCTCAATGTCATCGGTACGAAAACACAGATGACCGTTTGCCAGCGGATTGATCGGCTGGTTGTATTCAAAGCTCGCGTAGGGGCGTCGTTTGGTGATATGGAACTGTAATTCATCTGGATGTCCTGCCTGAAAGAAGGCGGCGGTGTCGCCCCATGTCTGGGACTCCGGGGCGACACCCTCATCGCCCGTCATCGACGGTGGCGCCAATTGGGTCAGTCCGAGTCCTTCAGTGTAGAATTTCGTTAAGGCGCCCATATCGTCGCCGCAAACATTTATGTGGTGCAATCGCAGTGCCATAGAGTGGCCCTCCAAATAGTGTTGTTATCGCATGTGTGCAGTGTGCGCCGCTATTCCTCGCACACTGCACACAGTTGTATTTAGTTTGTGGTCTTCGGCATCACGCGTCTTGACACGCTTGCCAAATAGGTAGCGTAGGTGGTGTTCGCCGGCGTTACTCACCGGCGCACTGGTTCACTCCCGAGACAAAATCGCTGTCATGTTTCTCCAGCAGGGACTGGAATTCGTCCCACAGACCATCGGCATTTTCTGTTGAACCAGAAACATCCGATTTCCATTGGTCAATCAAGGATGTCCCGATCTCCGTACGCCATGCTTCTTTAGCGCTGTCTTCCCAGACGGTGACTTCTACGCCAGCGTCTTGCAGCTCACCACAAATTTGAGCATCAAATTCTTGAAGAATTTCTTGGTGCTTCTCCGGAATCTGAGCAGCAATGTCAGTGACAATCTGCTGATTTTCCTCTGAAAGTTGCTCCCAGGCGTGGTCTCCAATAATGAAAGCGTTTGCAGTGTAAATGCCAATGCCTGGTTCGGAAATATGCGATGTGACTTCTTCCAGACTCTGGACCGTAATGTTGTCGAAGATCTGGGTGCTCCAGCCTTCAATCATTCCGCGCTGCATGGACTCATAGATTTCAGGAGACGGTATAGAAACCACGTTCACGTCGGCGTCGGTCATAGCGGTTGCGGTGAAACCTGTTGCACGTAAGGTCATGCCCTCGAGGTCTTCGACTTGGGAAACCGCACCATTAGTGCCCAGAGTCGACACACCATTACCACCGAAGGTAAGCGGAATGACGCCAGCGTTCTCCCACTCCGAACGGAACTCCTCATTAGTTTCGTATAATTCAGCGTATGACTCTCGTACGGCGACCGGATCTTCTGTTACAAACGGTACGGTAGCCATTTGTGACAGTGGCAATTCAGCGGGATTGTAGAGCACTGTCATGAATCCCATGTCAGCGCGTCCATCAGACACTCCTGGGAGGATATCTGGACCGCCCAACAGCCCGCTGTCCCACACTGGATCGACGGTGACGGCACCATCAGTTTGCGCCTCAATTTCGTCGAAAGCCCACTGGAATGCCTGTGACTCTGGCATCCGTGATCCAAGATAACTGGCAAACTGTAGCTTGACACTGCTTTCGCTGGCTCCCGCCGCAGAGTCGCCCCCATCGCCGCTGCCACATGCGGTCAATGCTAACGCCATAATGGCTAGGCCACCGAGGGTACCCGTGATTTTCTTCATGCGTCTTGTCCTCCATTGTTCAGGGTTTTCTGCCGATACAAATCGGCAACATAGGTATCGTCAACTGATAGTCCGGCAGATTCTGCAGCTTCATGGAAGATGGCAGCAGCACTGTGGACAAGCGGACTATACGCTCCGACATGTTTCGCGGTTTGGCTAATGAGTTCAGTATCCTTGCGAAAAATGGCGAGAGCGGTATCAAATTCGCGTTCTTGCGCAGGTAGAGCCATTCGAGGATATCGTTCACGCATCATCCAAGAGTCGCCTGCGCCACTGATAAGAATCTGGCTCAAATTTGCAGGATCAAGTCCAAGTGTTTCAGCAAGATTTACTGCTTCTGCGGCCGCAACGAGGTGCACCGAAGAAAGGAGATTATTGATTAGCTTAACTGATTGACCTTGTCCAGGTTCGGTCCCCACCTGGACGAAACTTCCGATAACGCCGTCCAGTACATCGATGACCTTCTGGACGTCCTGATCACTACCACTGCACATGAACTTCAGAACGCCTTTTTTAGCTCCGGAGACGCCACCAGTCATAGGGCAATCCACGACTCGCACTCCGTATGGGGCAACTCGTGAAGCAAATTGTGCCAAGAATTCAGGGCCAACGGTGCTTAAGACCAGGGCAATGCGGGAGCGACTAGTACCATTCAACTCGAGAGCCTCATAGACGGACTCCAGTTGGTCTGCGGATGCCACACAGATCACGATAAGTTCTGAATCCCAAGCATCGGGGATCTGCTCGCTAGCTCGAATGCCAAGCGTTGCTAATGTTTTAACTGTGTCCCGATTGGCATCGACGACGAGAGGGCTAAGCCTGGCTTTCGCAATATTTTCGGCGATTGGAAAGCCCATGGCACCGGCGCCGATAACGCCTATTGTTGGAGTTTTCATGCTAATTATACTTTCTCACTCAAAGAGTGTCTGATGATGCTAAGTCTGGTAACCACGTGATGAGTTCGGGGAAGATCATCAGCAGCGCAATGACGGCAAATTCGACGAGAACAAACGGGAAAATCTCTTTAAAGATCCCCTCGGGAGTCATCTTCTTGTGCATCCCGGCCGCAACGAAAACATTGAGACCAAAGGGTGGGGTGACCAAGCCAATTTCGATGGCCTTCACAACAAGGAGGCCATACCAAATGCCGTTGACACCCATATCATCGAGAATCGGCCAAATCAGTGGGACCACAATGATCATGATCGTATACGAGTCTAGGAAACATCCCAGGATGAGCAACAAGACCAGCGAAATGATAATGATCCACGTCGAGTTCAGATCCCACGATGTTACTGACCTCACCAGCTCGTTCGGTAGACCTGTCCGCACCAGGAAGAACCCGAAAACGGCGCCACCTGCCAGTAACGCGAAAATCATGGAGGTCATCGCCCCAGTGTCAACCAGGCTGTCACGAATGTCAGTGGTTACACGGCGAACACCGAATTTACGCAACCGTATGATCAAGACGAGAAGAGCGACCACCGCTGCAATCGCGCCGGACTCGGTTGCGGTAAAAAGCCCGCCGTAAACACCACCGATGACGATGGCGAAAATCAGCAGCACGAAGAGTGCTCCGGTAATATTTTTACGTGAAAGGCCTTTTGGTGCTTGGTCCAAGCCCTCTCCGGTTCCGGTGCCAATGTTCAATGCCTGTGAGGACGGCGTAGAGCCCCCGACCGCAGCGGTGACCAGTGTTTTAGTAGAAACGTTTTTCTTCTCGGTTATTTTCTTCTCGGTGAGTTTGCCGCGTTTGAACTGCACAATAGTTGCTAAAGAATAAGCAATAACCGTTACGATGGCGGGAACAACACAGGCGATCAGCAGCGCACCGATCGAGGTTCCCGTCATAGATCCGAATATCACGATGATAATGCTGGGTGGGATGAGAACTCCGAGAGTTCCTCCCATAGCCACCAGTGCACCGGCGGAATTGATCTTGTATCCGCGAGATTCCATCTCTCCAATAGCAATGCGCCCAACGGTAGCGACAGTTGCCGAGCTGGAACCGGTCACTGCAGAGAATCCAGCCGACGCCAAAATGGTGGCAATTCCTAAGCCGCCCGGCAGCTTGCCCACGATTTTCTCAGAAACAGCAAACAGATCCTCAGCTAATCCTGCCTTCCCGCTGAGGACCCCCATGAGAACGAACATGGGAATGATGAGGAGACTGTATGAGGCTACGGCGTCAAAGGTGTTGCTACCTATGGCGATATTGGCGACGTTAAATCCGTCGAGTAGCAGAAGGCCGATCGCCCCCGAAGCTGCAAGTGCCAACCAGATGGGCTGTGCCATGAAGATCATGGCTAGCAGGACGCAGAGTGCAATAATCGTGACGAGAGAAGCATCGAGCATCATGATTGGTCACCAGCTTGTTCTAGAACGGTATTTTCTGAGGTCTCGGGACGTGTCCACTGAACCGCAGATCTCACATATTCAACGGAGTAAGCGATGATGCCGACAGCCAAGAACGCTCGAGCTGGCCAAATTTCGACCTTAGTAAGCCCAAATCGGTATTCGCCAGTGGTAAAAGACGTGATGGTGTTACCAACAGAAACCCAAGCCAATGCAGCAATGGCCAAAATACCGACAACAGAACCGGCGATGATCAGGATTCGCGAAACATGCGGCGGTAGAATATTCGTCAACAGAGATGTTCTGATGTGAAAACCGCGGTTTTGTGCCGCTGGAAGAGCGAGGAATACCACCGCTACCATCAAAATTTCACTGTATTCCAACACTCCGGGAATGGCGCTGCCTCCGCTCGACCGGGAAATGACGTCCGCGACGGTAATCGCCATTAGGACGACAACTAAGAATCCCGAAATCACACCCAGTGGAAGAGACACCCACTTCGTGTACTTCAATGTCTTCACATTCATAACAGTGTTCTCAATCTGATCGTATTATCAATTCGCCTATGTCCCTTACTAGCCATTGGAATTGGCCTAAGAACGTAGTCATTTGGGGCACATGCATACATAGCAGGCTCGCTTGTGTGACTCTGAAAGACAGGTTTTATCCCGTCTCTTGGATTAGTCCAAGCAAGATTTAATCTTTCCAGCGTGATCACTCCCCTTACATCTGACGCAACGGAGTGATTCATTCTTTGAATGGAAAAACGGAACTACTTTTCAGAATCGTCTATCGCATTAAGTATGTTGTTTTACACTCATGTGTCTTCCTAAAGAACTAAGTATCTAGTAAGCAAATCACATGAGTCCAATGTTACAAGCGACTCAATCAATTCACGGAGGGAATAACTCGAGGGAGAATGAAGTCCTGTCTAGTTCACAATTCCCTACCGTTACACGGGAACCACTTCTGCCGCAGCATTTCAACTTTGATAATCCACTGAGATGTACTTATAAAAAATAAGGCTCAATAACTAAGAGGTTTCATGTATCGCCTGATATAAAAACAAACTTGACCTGTAACACATTCGCAGTCGATCAAGTAACACCATAAAGATCAATCATCAAATATTCAGTTGACCAACGAATCGACTCGTCATTATTCAGCAAGCAATACCGCAACAGAGTGCACCTTGCCCAGACGACTCAAAAAAATCACTCGCAGAAATACTTTTCTCTCGAATGCGGCGCTTGAATGACGCAGGAGCTGCTAGATCTCCGTCATAGCTTAATTGTGACCTCGACGTTATGCATGCTGCCGACATCACCGAAAGCATCCTGCCCCTTGAGCGACAGATTGGTCGACACAATCAGATTGTTGGCTGAGACTGCTGTCCAGGCACAGCCTCGGCCACCGAAATCGTCCAGATTGCAGAAAGCTGGTTGAGGCTAGTATCTTCGACCGGAGGTCCGCCTCTACACCCGATATGTGATGGTGTTGGATAACGGCGACCGAAACCAAGTCTCCTGGGAATTGCGAATCGCCGGTGACCCACGTCGGGACACCGTCCAACTAGTGGACCCCGTGGATTATGCAGGGCACGCCGAACTGCTTGCTCTCAAAGGGCGTCCGAGTAGAAGATCCAGCTAATATCGATACTGCCTGAGACCAGGACCTTGCCGCAGACCGGCCTGTAGCACTGAGCGTGAAAGCTGATCCCAACACCCCTCCCCTGCCGGCACATAATACTCTTGAATAAGCGGGCGGCTTCCCTATCTGCCAATTTGTTGCTGGCTGGCGACCCAGCAACAGCGCGGGTCATCAACCAAAGCGTGCGATCAGGTGCCGCCCGTTTATTTGAACGAATGCGCACGAAGTTCAACGACTCATCAATATAATGCCCGTGGGCTGTCGCTGATAAGTGTCTGCGCCAGTCGCTGACGCAGGGAGCGATAAACAACAATCCGCTGAAATATCTGCACAACCGTACTGTTTTCGGTACACTTTTGCAGTTATGTAGGGTGCATAACTTACCGTGATCAGTTTCGCCGAATCACGATGTACCAGCAAGGCATAGTCACTACCTGCAACGCGGACGAGCTCGACATCCCCGTTGTCGAATTGCGAAAGCTTGCACAACGTGGCCCCCTGCGCAGGCTTGGTCATGGCGTCTACCGATTCGACGATTTTCCTCAAACAGTTGACTCAACTGAAGCTGAAGCCGTGGCAATGGTAGGCGGACATGTGTACCTCGAAGGTAAGTCTGTTTTGGCCCTGTTAGGGCTGGGCCATGCCAAGCCAGCCAGAATCGAAATCGCAACTACCCGACAAAATCGCCGTATTCTTCCTCGATGGATACAGGTGACGCAGCGAACCACACTGAAGGTTGACGAAACCACCCGGTATCATGGGGTCCCGTCCGTATATTTGCAGCACACGCTACGGCAGATACAACATAAAATTCCTCGGTTGCGATGGGAAGAAGCCATTGAGCAGGCTGCCAACCGTGAACTCCTCGGCCCGAGCCAAGTCCGGACCCTTCTAACTCCGAAGTGAGAAGATACCTCGTGACTACAGCCACACTATTCCGCAGTTCAAAAAGGTTTTACGCCCTGGCCGTTTGATCGGCCCTCAACGCTGAGGACTACAGGGACGGTTCCGGGGCGTCTAGCACCAGACCAATAGAAACACTTCGGACAAAAGATTCAAGGCAACGGAGTCAGCTCGACAGGCATCAGTCAAATCTGGATGGTGCACGGCCAGTAAACCGACACTTATACTCCGACTATGCCGTGTTGGCCTGAGCAGAAGGGCTCTGGTTAGCCCTCGATTCCAACCAGCGCTGTACGACATGGATGTTATAAAGAGGGCCCTGGCTCGTTTTGATAACGGGGTCAGGAAAACTATCCTTCTCAGCTAACTGCCGAGCACGCTGCCTAGATACACCCGCAATTCTCGCGATTTCAGCGAATCCAACCACTTTCGGATACACCGGTTCGTTGAGTTCGTCATGAAACTCGTCCTGATTCTGGGCCCCTACTGCCGTAATGGTTGCTTCAGCCTCTGCGATTTCAAGCACCTCAATTACTGCCGTGTGTGCGAGATCGAGGGCCGCACTCCAATTTTTCGCATCAACGGTGAGCGCCGCTGACCCCGATTTCCTATCACGCGCCATACTCATGACGGCAGCAAAATCTTCAAGACGCTCACTCATGTCAAAGGCAAGGTCATCCGAAAACGGGCGAGTAGTCCTAAAGCCGATACTGATATACCAGGTTTCCATGATCTACGCCTCTTTCCGTGTACCAGGTGATGTAGGTAAAGCCGACTTTCAAACACGTGCACCAGACAAAAATGCTCGGGTCGCTAACGTCATAGCAGCACGAACCCTGATCGTTTGAGCTGAGCTAGCATGTTTTCCCATGATCGTGCGCCTCTAGCTCTGCCGTGGATTGCAACTATTGATTTTGATTCATCCGGTGGAGTTGCTATCCAGCCTTTTCGAGACTCTTTGATCAACCATCCCTGGTCTAAGAGTTCCTTGAAAAGTGCTCTGAGCCGCTTCTCCATGGGCATTCGCTCCGACATCAGACTTCCCTCTTGTCGATGACAAGCATACGAGGCAACCGCGACCCTTGCCAACGACAAGGGTGAGCGTTGTTCCCTGACTACGCTTGGAGTTATTGATGCCATCGGCCTTAAGATTCATCGGTATCTTGCCTCCTCTTACAATCACAGCACCAATGCCTGCCCCACGTGATCCCGCACCTTGTGTTTGTGGATAACTTTTGATCCACAAACTTCTTGACCAGGGAGCACTGGCTGGGGCACCCTGGTCGGCATATCTGAATATAATTTAGGCCCGGATTAAACCAATGAAACCCCTTGCGAAACCCAAAACCCCCTACATAAAATAACTGCCAATGGTAAAGACCGCCTGGCCAGGCACCCAATCACGGGGAATCGACCAACGGAATGCACGGGCTAGAAGTACTCCATGCAAACCGGAGCGATCTATAGCCACATGGTCCCGGGCGAGTGTTTCGAGACAACGGCTGCAGCACGGGCCGCTGGCTTCCACATTTCAATCGGTGATCGGCTCACCACCACACACTTACCATGTCTATAGAGAAGTGGTCGACCGTGTCTACAAACCGATTGGATTGGGTTGATACAGCAAAAGCTATATCAATAATTCTGGTAGTTGTTCTCCATTTACGGGATCAATTCGAACAATTTTCGTTGCAGTCACCACAGCTGGATTTCTTCACAGAAGTATCTGCAAATCTGCGTATGCCCATGTTCTTCGCTGTGGCCGGGCTGTTCGCGAGTAAATGGCTGAGCAAATCCTGGCGAGACCTCGGTCAGGGGAAACTCGCACTGCTGGTATGGGTATTTATCCTGTGGCAGCCCGTGGTTTTTGCCTATCGCCTACTGGTCCACTGGGTCCTGGATGGTCTCAGCTGGCAATACACCGCAGAACAAGCTTTGCGGGTGTTGGCCTCCCCTATCAGGCCCAACGGTGAACTGTGGTTTCTATGGACTCTGGCACTGTTTTTCGTCATCGGTCGATGGACCGCAAAATTTAGCCCCATTGCCCAGGTTGCCACCGCGGCCTCGGTCTCGCTCATTTGGATGACGCTGGTCGAACCATCCCTACCGGAAATCGTGTACGACGCCATCGGCAGTGGATGGCACGGGATCTTCCGCTATTACTTCTTATTTATCGGCTTTGCCTTATTTTCCAAACAGATCAGAACCGCAGTCTCCCACCTCAAATGGCACACGTCAGCACTGCTCTTTTGCATCTGGTTGGATGCCTCTCTGCTCGCTGCGTACTACGAAATCCCGCCGAACGCTTCCCTGTTCATTCTGTCGCTCCTTGGGGTCGCGGGAGGCATCGGGCTTGCCAACCTCATTGGCGGATTAGCCCTACTTCGATACCTTGGCCGTCAGACGCTTCCGATATACCTAGCGCATAGTGCGATCATCGCAATCTTCTTGTGTGAGATCACGGCTCTCGGACTGACACCTGCTGTGACCTTCAATTTGTACTTATCAACCCTAATTCTGACGACCGTGGTCATAGCGTGCGCACTTGGACTGTCTCAACTCAAACCACTGAAATATATGTACCAGCGGCCCGCCTTCCCGTCAGAGCGCGTAGCATCACCGTCGAAGCGAAAGAGCGTTGCCTAACCGCACAGATTCCCGTTCCCATGTGCAGTTAAAGAATGACGACGACGCAATCAGCTCCGCATAAGAAAAAACCTTGCGTTCGCACTACACGGCAGTACGAACGCAAGGTTTTTATATAGAACCAGAAGAGACCCGGGTTAAGGAAGATTAGCGATCGCGTAGTCTGCTTCCTCAGTCGTGAACTGGCCACCGTATTCGCTGGTCAATTGATCGTGAATCGCTGCGGGCGACATAGCCATCGTGTCTTGATAGGTAATTGCCGATTCCAGCGCGTTGTTGTTCCAGTCAGCTTCTACATTGTCTACGGCATATTGTGCAGCTTCTTCAGTAAACTGACCACCGTACTCACTTGTGAGCTGATCGAAAATCCCAGCCTTGGACATGTGCATCATGTCAGAATAGGTTTCTGCGCTACGTAATGCCGAACGATGCTCAGATGGAACATCATCTTCGACGGGTTCTTCCTCGACGACTTCAGCGGGTTCTTCTTCGACTTCTTCAGGAGTCGTTTCAACCTCCGCCTCTTCTGTTTCTTCCGATTCTGCGTCCTGAGTTTGCTCAACTACGCTCGGTGAAAATGAAGGTTCCGCCTCAGCTTCGCTGTCACCGCCTCCTGCAAGGTTCGAGATAACCCCGATCCCGACGATGACATACAGCACGATCATCCACCAGCGCTTCCAGATCGGCTTCTTCGTTTTTTGCAAAGATTGTGCTTCAGCAGTCATTATGCCTCCATGAGTGTGAAAAGAGTGATGATGAGAATGCTTTGAGTAGAGCACCTCGGGTCGAAGTCTACGTATCGACCGACATCACCCAGGAGAAGGCTTCGGGAAATTACTTGAAAAAATCACCAATCGATAGGGTGATTGACCATGAAAACTTCGAAGGCACAAGACTGAACAGGCGGACTAAGCGTAGACCGCTACCGACCAGCCAGAAACATCAGCAGGTCGGCAGCGGCCGGTTGTTATGTAGTTATCGGATCGCGGTTAGTTCGCGGACTTATTGCGGCGAGATACCCACCAGGCGGTGAGGCCTGCACCCACGCTGAGCAGACCACCGAGGGTCAGCAGCAGTGCGCGCCGGGTACCGGTGTTCGCCAGAGAACCGTTGCGTTCAGCGTTGTTGACGATCTCTTCAGCGTCGTCAGAACCGGAGGCCTGCTGACCGCCGGTCTGGTTCGAGCCGTTATCGTCAGTGTTGCCACCGGTGTTACCGGAGTCGTCTCCGTTGGAACCACCGGGTTGGCCACCCTGATCGTCGGTGTTATCCGAATCGTCAGGGTTGCCGTCGTCACCTGAGTTGTCATCCGAGGCTTCGGTGACGGTGATGGCGCGGGTGGCAGAAGCCTGGTTTCCATTGGCATCTTCGACCATGTAGGTCAGCACGTAGACACCTGGGGTGGCGGTGTCCAGCGAGCCGATGACCTGGATGTCGTCGGTCAGATCTCCATCGGTGTTATCTGTCGCGGAAACACCGGCCATTGGATCAAACGCGTCCCAGGCAGTAATGGTCGCATGCTCGGGCACGGTCAGCTCGGGGGCGACGTCGTCGGTTCCGGCGGCGGTTGCGGTGAAGACACCCATCTGGCGGGCTTCACCGGTTGGCAGGTCCTCGCCAGTCTCGGCGTCACTGCTGGTCACGTACCAGGCGTAGGTTTCACCTTCAGTCAGTCCGGACCATTCCACGGTTGCCGGCCAACCGGAGCGGGCAGTGTCTTCGTCGATGACCTCATCGGTTGGGGTGGTGACCATCATCTGGTCGGTGGTAAATGAGGTGCGTCGCGTCTCCAGCTGGATCGGCAGTCGAGTGTCGTCTTCGGTGCCGTTATAGCGGGAGCGGTCGTCATATTCGGTGGCCCCGAAGTCATCCAAGTGCGGCGAGTAGGTGTCCCGCAAGAAACTTACCGCCATCGTCCGCCTAGCAGTTCAGCACACTTACACCTGCCCTCTTGTCAGGACTCCCCGAAAGTGGTCGGATGAAAACATCACCCGAATCGACGCATCAAAGGTACTTACCATGGCAACATCAGTCAGCGACTTTATTATCGATCGCCTCATCGCATGGGGTCTACACCACTGGTATGGATACCCGGGTGACGGTATTGGCGGCTTCGACGGCGCGATGGGACGCGCCCAGAAACAAGGCAAGAACTTCACCTATATTCGGCCCACTCATGAAGAAGAAGCGGCGTTCATGGCCACAGCCCATGCAAAATTCACCGGCGAAGTCGGAGTCTGTGTGGCAACCTCAGGCCCGGGTGCACTGCATTTGCTCAACGGTCTGTACGACGCCAAGGGTGACAACACCCCGGTGGTAGCCATCATTGGTCAACAAGCACGGGTTTCCTTGGGCACCGAATTCCAACAGGAAATCAACCTGGAACGAACCTTCAGCGATGTGGCAGTGTTTGTGCAAACAGTCACCACCCCCATGCACGCACAATTTGTGATCGACAAAGCGGTGCGGATGGCCAAAGCCTACCGCGGCCCTGCTGTGGTAATCCTTCCCGCCGATGTCCAAACACTGGACATGGAAGAGCCTACAGCCGAGCATTTCGTCTCCCGCACCGGGGTAGGTTATGCCGAAGACCGTCTGTGTCCTGACGACACCGCACTGGCCCAAGCCGCTGCTGTGCTCAATGCCGGGCAAAAAGTTGCCATGCTGGTTGGCCAAGGCGCGATTGGCGCAACCGATGAGGTCCTTGCGGTCGCGCAACGACTCGGCGCCGGCATCTGCACTGCCTTATTGGGCAAGCAAGTCGTACCCGGCGACATTGACTATCACACCCAGCAACTCGGTTTGCTGGGTTCACGCCCCAGCTACGACATGATGCAAGACTGCGATACCTTACTCATGGTCGGAACCAACTTCCCCTACGGCGAGTTCTTACCACCCACCGGTAATGCCCGCGCAGTCCAACTCGATCTGTCACCACGGCACCTCGGGGCCCGCTACCCCACCGAAGTGAATCTGTGGGGTGACGCAAAAACCACGCTGGCAGCTCTCCTGCCGCGACTGGATCAGCATGATCTGGACTGGCAGAACACCATCGCCGAACAGATGCGCGAATGGGACGAAGAAAATGATCGCATCGCCCTCGCTGAGGCCAGCCCCGTGAACCCACGGCGAGTCTTCACATCATTGAATGACCGGCTCCCAGACAATGCGATCATCACGTGCGACGCCGGTAGTACCGCCGATTGGTACGGCTTTCACATCAAGCTGGGTCGAAACCAAATGGGCAATCTCTCCGGCCGCATGGCCTCTATGCTGGCGGCCATGCCCTACGCTATCGCAGCAAAATTCGCCCATCCACAGCGTCCGGTGGTGTGCACTATTGGTGACGGCGCCTTCCAGATGTTGGGCATGAACGGCCTGCTCACGGTCAAACGGCATTGGCAGCAATGGGATAGCCCAACGTTCATTGTGATGGTGTTGGATAACGGCGACTTAAACCAAGTCTCTTGGGAGATGCGAATCGCCGGTGACCCGCGCTGGGATACCGCCCAACTTGTGGAGCCCATGGATTATGCAGGTTATGCCGAACTGCTGGGCTTTAAGGGCATACGGGTAGAAGATCCAGCGGACATCGACGCGGCCTGGGATCAAGCCTTTGCTGCAGACCGGCCAGTAGTACTGAGCGTGAAAACCGATGCGAACACCCCGCCCCTGCCTGCTCACATAACGCTTGAACAAGCAGGTGGATTGGCCAAGTCGTTGTTGACTGGCGACCCAGCAATCGCACGAGTCATCAATCAAAGTGTGCGCTCAGGTGCGGCCCGTCTATTTGAACGTGTGCGCAACAAGCTCAACGAGTAACCGAAAGACGGCAAACGATTGCACGCCTTATCAATTTTGCCGCGGCACAGTTGTAGAGGCCCGCACGATCAACGACACTGGTAGCTTCAGCGAAGACATCTCCCCCTCATTGATTCCTCGCAGCAACTGCTGTAGTGCAACGGATCCCATCGGCGCTGCAGGGGAACTTATAGTGGTGAACGGCACGGGTAGCTGAGACACCAAGGGGATGTCGTTATAGCCCACCAGAGAGATATCACGCGGGATACTTAGACCTCGATCTCGGACCGCTCCTGCAACCCCGATCGCCGCGGTGTCATTGACCGCGAAAATAGCAGTCGGCGGGTCGGCCAAGTTCAACAGTCTGTGAGCACCCGAAATCCCACCCTGAACCTCAAAATCGGTATGCACGATGAGTTCCTCATCTACTTCTATCCCTCTGCTAGTGATTGCCTCTATGCAGCCTTGCGTACGATCCCACGCAGTACTTGCATGGCGGGGCCCTGCCACAATCCCAATCCTGCGGTGACCTAAGTTCACAAGGTGTTCTCCAGCTAAATAACCGCCATGATAGTCGTCAGTCGTGACGGCATGGAGCTTGCCGTCTGCGCGCCTATTGACTGCGATGGTTGGAATACCCGCGCGAAGAATCTCTTCCACCATATCCGGGCGATCTAAGTGGATGGAGCTTACGATTAACCCGTCAATACGCCGTGACGCCAACATTTGAATACTCTGCAGCTGAGCATTGACTTCGTCTGGAGGTGTCGCCAAGAGAATCTGATACCCGGCTGCAGTGGCGGCTTCCTCGATAGCTTCACATGTTTGAGCAATAACGACATCGGTGAGCCGAGGCATCACGACCCCGATAGTGTAACTGCGATTCGTGCGCAACCCCGCGGCCATGAGGTTGGGCCGATATCCCATCTGCTCAGCTATGCGGTGTATGCGTCGTACAGATTTCGAAGCATCAGGAGACTCAGGGTCCCGCTTCAGCGCCCGCGAAACAGTAGAAACATGCACTCCAACTGCATCCGCGATGGCCTTGAGCGTTGGCTGACCGTGAGCAGCCGGGGCTGGCTCAGTTTCGTTGGACACTTAAATTCCCTCTTGACGAAGTGTGATTCAAGTCTCTAGCATACAGGTCATGAGGTGTTGCAATCGATTGCAACACCTCAGCGTTGAGAGACTCAGTTCTTGAGACGGCAGCTGCTTTTATTGATATTTTCTACTTCTAATCCACTTGTGAGGATTACATGACGACTACCTCGACACCTTCGAATACGACGAGCCAGTCACCCGCAAAGGTGGCTTTTGCCAGCTTCGTAGGTACTGCTGTGGAATGGTATGACTACTTCCTATTCGGTACTGCTGCCGTGCTCATCTTCAACCATCAATTTTTCCCAGACCTAGATCCGCTCGCCGCGACGTTGGCTTCGCTCTCGACGTTTGCGGTCGCTTTCGTCGCACGTCCCCTCGGCGGGATCGTCTTCGGGCATTTTGGAGACAAGGTGAGCCGAAAGACCATGCTGGTCTGGTCGCTTTTGGCAATGGGCATTGCCACCTTTGCTATCGGTCTACTACCAAATTACGCGACGATAGGTGCATGGGCGCCAGTGCTGCTGGTCTTCCTGCGCGTCGTGCAGGGTATTGCAGTGGGTGGCGAATGGGGCGGAGCAGTCCTGATGGCGCTTGAACACGCGCCAGAAAATAAGAAATCATTCTATGCGAGTTGGCCTCAGGCTGGGGTTCCCGCAGGAGTGGTCCTATCGAGTTTCGCTTTCTATCTCGTGCAGCTCCTACCAGATGACCAGCTCAACGCATGGGGCTGGCGCCTTCCGTTCCTATTCTCTGCAGTCCTGATCGCCGTCGGATTAGTGATCCGTCTCAAAATCACAGAATCTCCCGAATTCGAAGACATGAAGGCGCAGCGTATGGAAATCAAAGTCCCACTGTTCGAAATGCTACGGACCGCCAAACGCCCGTTATTGATCGGGACCTTCGCTCTGGCCGGCTCAAATACGCTGTTCTACGTCGCAACCGTGTACCTGCTGTCCTACGGGACCGACGCGGTGCAATTTGATCGAGGTACGGTACTGCTAGCCATAAGTGTCGGCGCGATTATCGACATCTTCGCGATCCCGTTGGTGGCAATCCTTGCAGATAAATTTGGTCGGCGCACGATGATGATCTTTGGCTCGGTAGTCACTGTGGTGGCAGCGTTCCCGATCTTCTGGCTATTCAATACCGGCACGACCTGGGGCCTCTTCACAGCGCTCATCCTGGCCCTACCGATCGCACACTCATTTGTATACGCCACCGTTTCTGGCTTCATCGCTACGCTATATCAACCAGAAGTACGCTTCACTGGTACTTCTATGTCGTACCAATTGGGAGGCATTCTGGCCTCCGCGCCAGCACCAATCCTCTCCACCATGTTGTTCGCTGAATTCGGCACGTATGCTGCCGTAGCGTGGTACTTGGTCATTGCCAATGTCATTGCGTTTTTAGCGGTCCTATTTGCACCGAAGGATCGACCTACACACCAACCATCCCAGCAAACCGTAGTGACTGTGAATGATTCCATTGTTCTACAAGAGGCACGATGAATACTCAAATCTCAGAGATATACTCTCTACGTTCAGCGCTCGATAACGGATCAGTGACAGCAAAAGAGCTGTCTGAAACTGCCATTCGCAGAGCAACGGCTGCAGATGACACTTTTATTACCATCGCTCAAGATACCAGCCGTGCTGAAGCATCAGACAGACGGATCCAGGCTCGCGAGATTCGTAGCCCATTGGAGGGCATCCCTATCGCGGTGAAAGATGTGATAAATACAGCCGACCTCAAAACGACCATGGGCTCAAATGTCTTTGCAGATTACCAGCCCACGCAAAACGCCACATTGGTACAGCAGCTCGATGATGCAGGGGCCAACATCATCGGCAAAACGAATACCCAAGAGTTCTCATACGGTATTCGAGGAGATTCAGGAGCATTCGGGGTCGTTACCAACCCTTATGATCCAACGCGAATTGCTGGTGGTTCCAGTTCTGGATCAGCAGCCGCAGTTGCCAGAGACATTGTCCCCTTAGCCGTAGGCACAGACACTGCCGGTTCTATTCGAGTGCCCGCGGCACTATGCGGAGTCGTTGGCTTTAAGCCCACTTTTCAGCTCTTGGATACCACCGGCATATTTCCCCTGGCCCCGTCCTTCGACACTGTAGGTTTCTTGGCCTCCACAGTGCAAGACATCGCAGTGGCAATGGCGACGCTACTTCGGGAAAAGAACATGAGCGAGGCGCTTTCAGCGCCTAATCTGAGGTATGCCGTACTAGAAGACAACCTCATCTATGGCGGCCCTGGTCTCAAGGATCCACACGCATTAGAGGTCGTGAATTCGCTATGTGCAAGTCGAGTCTCGCACCCCGTTGGCAGTGGGACTGATTTCAATTTTATGGAACTGTACAACGTTGTCAGAGCGCGTGAAGCGTTCCTCATTCACGAACCATACGTGACCCAAATGCCAGAGAAATATCAGCCGGACATACTCATGCGAGTCAAAGCTGGTGAAACCATTTCGGAGACACAGGTGGCAGAGGCGCAAGATCAAATCGCAAAAGCAGCGCTAGTGTATGAGCAGGCTTTTGCAAACACTGATATCTTACTGAGTTCAACTGTGCCCATCGAAGCGCCCCTTCTTCACGAGAAAGCCTCCAGCGCCGAAGCATTGATGTCTCAATGCGTGATCTGGAACCTTCTAGGATGGCCCGCCATGACTATCCCATATTGGATCTCGGACAGTCCCCTCCCTCGGTCCCTTCAAATCATTGGAAAACCAGGGCAAGACGCGAAGGTCATAGCAGCGGGTACGCACCTTGAAGACTTATTGAACACCGGAGTTCAGGGACGTGGAATAACATCGACGCCGAGGTCGAAGACACCAATTGCTTGAATAGTCACCTAGACACTTTGACGAACCATAACGGTCGTTGTTGCGCTTTGATTTTAAGGAGCAGCAACGACCGTCTCACTTTCTGGTGCGGATCATTCGGAAGCTTCAGGTCGGATAAGAGATAACAATGGCTGCTACTTGACGGAGGGACCAACTGATGACTGACGACGAGCTGCGGATCATCGCTCACAGAATCCCTCGCACAACGACTCGACCGTCCGATGGCATCTTAGGCATCATCTTCCTCCTTGTCGTCCTCGCACAGCTACTCATCACAGTCCCGACTGACCACCAAGTTGTGCTCTCGGTCGTCAGCTGGATCTTTTGGGGTGTGCGTCGCCGAGTTCCTATAGCGCGCGTATGTTGCTCGGTTCCAGGCGCACTTTTGGCGCAAAAACTGGTGGCAGGTTATTTCTCTGCTGATGCCGTTTTTACGTTTCTTCCGTGCGTTACAGTCCCTGCGGCTCTTAAGCGTCGCAAGATTTGGCTCAGTGCTCTCACCGGGAGTTCGCGGATCACGATGCGCAGAGAAGTTGCTCTCGAACCGGGTTGCCTGACTGGTCGCTGTTACCGCGATCATTATTCTGGCTGCCAGTCAGCTCCTCTATTTATTTACTGATTCCCCAAGTTATTTTGATGCCCTCTACGAGACCGCACTGGCCACGGTAACCGGATCCGGCTTCAGCGCAGACACGGTCTTCGCCCGCTGCCTCCACGTCATACTCGCCATATTCTATGTGGTGGTATTCGCTACGCTCGCCGGCACGCTCGGTGCTTACTTTCTGCGTCGCGAGCCAGAGGCGGAAGAAGACTCCTCAGCTGAACCTGGCCACACCAATTCCCTGTCTGGATCAAGCAGTTCCCGGTCCCACGAATGAATCGTATTCTATAGAGAAATGTTCGGCACTAGCGCTAGACAGAATCATGAAGAGACTCGTGCCTCGCCATCGCGACGCGACTGGTAAAACAGGTGACACCGTTATCTGCGTGTTCCTCGCAGTAATTCGTCACCGAAATCTGCCGCACCGATTCCTCGGTGTCGCGTATTGCCACATCGTCGACGAACCAGGAGATGATCAGCGTATCGCTGTGGCCGTTCTCAATAAGTTGTGTCACGGTATAGAGACGATGCTCCTGCGGTGCCAAGCTCACCACGGCATCGCTTTGGCCCTCGGCTTCGCCTTGCGGTAGGAAGACCACTCCCCCGGCGATAAACAGAAACCACACGGCAATCAAGACGATAAGCGCCCGAGTGACATGCTTCAGCGCAACCTTTGTTATGCCAGTGTGTGTTGCCTGGTCGCTGCAGGTAATAGGTCATCAATGCTCGTTTCGTTTCTCGGCGCGTAGCAACGTTTGAAGGGCAGATTCTTACCGTGCTTGCTCGGCAGTTACGCGCCGACGCCAGTGTATTTTGAACATCGACCCCTCAACCAAAACGCTGTGATACAAACACAGTGAACAATGAGCGCCCGAGGTACCCTTCAACGAGAAGCTATTACAATATCGGTGCCACTTCTTTTTCCGAAGGCGTGATGTCGTCGAGAGTCAGCTTGCCCTCAGACCAGCTGCAGCAAAACGGTGACGACGACGTACTTCGTCACACGTCGCAGCGGCCAGACCATGGCGGGCTCCACGAGGTCCTGGGCTTCGAGATCTGTGAAGCCCCCCCCGTTCCGGTGACCCGGTACCATTGGGAGTAGCGCCAACGCCACGGCACTTTCCTCTTTCCAAGTCGTGAAGGCTGGACGCATCGTGGGTAGGACAAGCGAGCCTCAAGATGCTGTGAGTTCAGACGGATTAAACCTCTAGACGGTAATTATCCTAAAGGAACTAGCAAGCATTTTGCGAGGCCCGACCATGGTATATGGCACTCGAACTCACGCCTGAACTCATAGAAGAATAAGTGAAATGCTGCGTTCGCTTTAAACTGCGCAAGGGGCCGCACGCGGGTCATCATTAATCTGCGGCCACGTTTAATCACCCTTGTCATTTAGACTCGCATATACACACTCACCCGCAGCCTCTTTCAACAGACTTGAAGAAGTGACAGAATTGGCCAAGCCATACACAACCCCTGATAGCCACACGTTAGCAATCTCAAAAGTCCATATAAGCAACTTCAGACTGTTAGCAAATATTGATATTAATCTTTCGTCTGATGGGTGGGCCGTAGAAAACCACCCGGAGAAGAGTCACCCTTCCAACGAAAGAACAACGGACGCACGTGATCCTGTGACAGTTCTTATCGGTCACAACAACAGCGGAAAGACGTCGCTAGCCGAAGCGCTCATCCGTTTCACAAGTGCGCAATCCCCCAAGTTCAGCCTCCAAGACTTCTCATCTTTATGTCACGAAGAGTTCTACAACGCATGGCAGGCTTACACCACCGCAGAAAGCTCTACTCTCCACTCCGAACGGGAAGTTCAAGCTCGGGAAAGACTCCCCGAGATACTAGTTCGGTTCCATATCTCTTATAGTCCCGAGATGCCATCCTTCGGACCACTATCTGAGCTGATCATCGACCTAGTCCCAGAGTGCAACACGGCAATTGTCGAGATGAGCTACAGTCTGCAAAACGGTAAGCTCTCAGAACTTTTCGGCGGGATCACTCCTCTTGATGCGACTACCGAAGAGGAAGAATTGAAGCACTTCTTGGACGCGTTGCAGCCTCGGATACCAAGGTTATTTGAACGTACGATCACCGCAATTGATCCCACGAACCCAAAGAATCGTAAAACTGATATACCTATCGAGCGGCTCCGCCAACTTATAACAGTCGACTTTTTACAAGCACAGCGGGGCTTAGACGACGAAAAAGAACGGCCGAAAGATCCACTAGCTCAAGTTTTTCAGTCCCTATTTGAAGCTGCGTCACATTCAGATGATGACTCAAGCCAAAAAATGGTGGCAGAACGGTTACAAAAAGCTGTGGAGGGGGTAGAGCAAGAGTTAGGTGGGGAAATGAGCGACATGATGCGCGCTCTGAGCCCCGCTCTTGAAGACTTCGGATATCCCGGCCTAGCGAGTTCCGCCATTGAAGCGAAAACCAGCCTTGATATATCCAATTTACTCAGAAGCTACACTACCCTTAGCTATCCGGGCGACTCTGGTGTGACTCTGCCAGAGTCTTACAGTGGTTTGGGATCGAGAAATTTAATACTCATTCTTTTCAAGCTTCTTGCGTATTACAGAATGTACGTCAACCGGGGAGACAAACCTGGGCTTCACCTAATTTTCATCGAAGAACCTGAAGCCCATCTTCATCCGCAGATGCAGGAAGTATTTATTGAGCAGCTGGGTCAGATTAACTCGATCTTTTCGAGAATCCATTCAAGAGACCGAGGCACTGACGATGTTCTAAAGCAAGGAACAAACACCGAGCTGTACTGGTCCCCACAATTCATTGTCACCACTCATTCGTCGCATATTGCAAACAGAGCTCCTTTTTCGACAATCCGCTACTTCCGTGTACCAGCCAAGAACGGCCTCTCGAAAAGAGAGACTCAAATCAAGGATTTGAGTACAGCTGAAGGCCTTGACTCCGCTTTTCTTCATCAGTATTTAACTCTTACTGCTTCGGACTTGTTCTTCGCAGATAAAGCTATCTTGGTGGAAGGCACCTCGGAACGTTTACTAATACCTGCCATGATAAGGAAAGAAGTCCCGGAGCTAGCTAAGCAGTACGTTAGCATTCTTGAGGTTGGTGGCTTTTACGCCGATAAATTCTATCCGCTACTAGATTTCTTAGGTATCCAGACACTCGTTATTACCGACTTAGACGCCGTCGATGCAGACGGAAAGAAAAGTTGCGTGCATCAGGGCGTAGCGACCAGCAACACCGCGATCAAAAATTGGTTTAATAACAAGAAAATCACTCCGGCAGGACTACTGGAGCCAAGTGCATCTGTAAGAAAGATTCAAGCAAATCGCCGCATTGCTTACCAAATCCCAGAAGACGGGCTTCAATCATGTGGGAGAACACTTGAAGATGCCTTGATTTTTGCGAACCCTTCACTATTTGACTTGAACCTCACCAGACCAGAGAGCGATAAAGGAAAAAGCGAAAACGTTACATACAATGAAGAAGAAGCACTTAAGAAAGCCAAGAAACTCCATAAAACTACATCAGCCATAGAGTTCGCAGTGGTAAGGGATGATTGGGGTACTCCAAAGTATATTTTAGAAGGCCTGCTTTGGCTAGCAGGTACCTCCCTGTCCTCAGTTGCCCAGCAACCTGCCGTACGAATGGCGGAGATAAATGATGCCTAACCTACGGACCGCAGAAGGTCTACTATCCGCAGAAGAAGCGGCGAAAGTAGCTTTCACCGATGTGAAGCTCGCTATTCAACAGAAGCAAAACTTCAAGCTCGAAGCAGCTGCCGGCGCTGGCAAAACTTACACTCTGATACAGACTCTCAACTGGTTGTTGAGGGATCGTGACACATTTTTGCCCCTCGAGCACCAACGAATCGCGTGCCTCACTTATACAAACGTTGCTTGCGAAGAAATAATATCGCGCACTGATGCCAATCCACTTATCTTTGTTGCAACTTTGCATAAATTCTTGTGGGAGATGGTCTCGCCCTATCAAGAAGCGCTCTCTCATGAACTATCTACAATCGACTATTGGAAGAGTGCGTTTCAAGAAAATCCATCGGCTGTTACTCTACCTGTAGAGTACGATTTAGGTTTCCGTCGAATACATGAAGACCGGGTCTCAATACACCATGATGATGTTCCCATAGTAGCGACTGCACTATTTGAAAATCGCAAGTTTCGGAAACTCATTACAGATAAGTTTCCGATTATTCTAATCGATGAGTACCAAGACACACCTGAGGGATTGATTCAATCTATTATTTCTCGAACTGACTCGGGTAACGAACCGTTAGTCGGGCTGTTCGGCGATGCATGGCAAACGATCTACGACAAGCGATGCGGATCAATCGATCATCCGTCTCTCAAGATAATCGAGAAGCCTTCGAACTTTCGTTCGGATCACTCTATTGTAGACCTCCTAAACCGCATGCGGCCTGAGTTGATACAAACTCCCTCGGATGAGGCCGATACGGGAACTGTAAAGATTTATCACACTAACAATTGGCCTGGACAACGACTCACGCATCACTTTAAATCGCAGATCTCACACCAGGCGGTTAGAACGTGTCTAGATTGGATACGCTCTAACGAAGGCTCACGCACCGACAATGCCAAAACCTTGATGTTAACTCATTCCGTCATTGCGCAAGAGATGGGGTACCCTTCGCTTCCAAAGATTTACCGTGACAATGACACCTTCGCCAGGAAAGAGGATCCCGTAATTGCGTACCTGATAGATGTACTTGAGCCGGCCATCAAGGCATTCCAGGAGCAACGCTTCGGTGACTTCTTTCATCTAGTCTCTGGAGCCCGAGCCTCTCTGCGAGCACCGTCAGACAAGAAACGTTGGTCAGATCTCTTTGAAGCTATTATTCTGGCTCGCACCACGGACACGGTCTCAGAAGTTATAAGCTTATTACTCAACCAGGACTTGTTTGCAATTCCTTCAGCAATTACACATCTTCAGTCGAAGCTAGAAAGACATAACAGTTCAGAAGCCGTAGATGAGGAAGAACTCGCATCCTCAAGAAGACTGACTGAATACAGGGATTTATGTGAGATCCAATATTCGGAGATTATAGCGCTGCGAAATTATATGGACGAAGGTTCAGTCTTTTCTACTAAACACTCAGTCAAAGGCGCCGAATTCGACGACGTAACTGTAGTCGTAGGAAGAGGATGGGCTAACTATGACTTCGGAAAAATGTTGTCGTGGTACAACGCTCGTCATTCACTTAACGCTGAAGATCGCGTTAGATTCGAAAGATGGAGAAATCTCTTCTACGTTGCAGTTTCGAGAGCCCGACGTAACCTCACCCTTCTAATCGTTCAAGATTTGGATGAGACCGCAATGCAGACCCTTGAGGACTGGGTTGGGACGGAAAATATAGCCTCCATAGAGTTCAGCGATGATGAGAATGTTAGCGAAGTCAAGTTCGAAGGAAGTGACAGCAGCTTTTGAGCCTAAAAGACTAGCGTGAACTTTTCGCTCCCCGGGCAGGTAAGCAAAGGTGCCAAGTTCTACCATTCTTCCGACTTCTTGGCTGAGGCTTCTTTCAGTGATGCCGTCGTGTGTCGTCACTGGGTGTAAAAATTCTGAAATGACCACAGAGTACATCAATGCACCTCTGTCTCCGTAGCGGATTATTGTCAGCCAAAGCCGCCATGGCATAAACGCCTGCTAATCGTACAGCTGGGGAGCCGTCACCCAGTGGGGATGCTGCGGCTACAAAGTCTCGGTTGAACTTGTCATCTTCAGCATCGCGCTGCTTCCGATAGCTGACGACTAATCACACTGTAGCCACAGTTAGAGTCACAACGCCGCCCGCTGTTAAAATCTCTGTCATGCACCCATCCCTTAGATATCTATGGTCTGCCCTGCGTTTTTCGGACACCTTGTTGATGGGTTTTCTTTAGGCTGCGGTGGCAAGCTGGAGTCCACCATAGTGGACCTCGGCGGGCCGTTGGTAATCTAACGCTGAGTGACGTCTACGAG
>NZ_LXEY01000006.1 GCF_001657475.1 Enteractinococcus helveticum | reverse complement strand
AAACGCTAAGGCCTAACTCTCGGAGATGTCGGATCCTCAGTAACAGTGTCAGATCGGCAATCGTATAACGCCGGTATCCATTCGAGTCCCGAGAAGGTTCCGGCAATAAACCCTCGTGATGATAATGCCGAATGGTACGAGACGAGACCCCGACGACTTCCGCTAACTCACCAATACGCATACCGTCTATTAAAAACTATGACGTAACGGCAAGGTCAATGCCTCCATCCGTTCATATCTTTGTACTGGGCGATTCTAAGTCTAAGCGCATGATTTGACTGGCACTTCAGACAGGCACGAATTTACAAAACAGCCCTGTGGAATCTACAGTCGTCCAGTATCGGTAATGCAACCGCAGCATAATGCAGACTAATCACTCAGCATCAGACCAGGTATACCCGGCTGTGAGACTTGGAAGTAGCTGGTCTGGGACTGGCTGGCACGATAGGTACTGGTCGTTCCATCGCGTGAATGTGACTCTTATATCCGCTGGCCCCGTAGGTGGTGCCTTGGTAAAGACTTGTCCATTCACGGGGTGGTCGGCCGGTACCATCCGGCCCACCTCGGGTGACTTGATAAGAAGATTGTCCACCGTAGACCACGGCGTGACTCATCTCTAATGGTATTGGCGGGTCCGAGACCTGCTGGCAAGATAGATACCACCCCCATGATGTGACTCTTGACTCGTCTGTCTCTGGAAGCCTCTGGATGACTTTACTGTGAACCGTCCATCATGGTGGGTGGTACTCATCCAGCCTCTTGACATGGCCTGATAGAAGGTTGTCCGCTTTGCTCAAAAGCGTGGCTCATTAGAGATTCGCCTGCCAAGAACTCCTCTCGGATCAGTGCCATCACCAACGGTCACTAACCTAGAGAAGATGAAGCCGTTATGACTATTGTGGCAGAACACTTTGATTACGTGGTGGGCATCGATACGCATGCTCGAACCCACACCTACGCCATCGTCAACACCCGAACCGGCGCCCGAGACGGTTGCCAGACATTTCCGGTGTCTGCAGCCGGAATTCATCGGGCAGTTGCCTGGATACAGCGCCACACCAGTGGAGCCATCCTTGCAGCAGTTGAAGGCACACGGTCCTATGGCGCGACGATCACCCATGCGTTAACAGCCAACAACATCACCGTGGTGGAGGTGAAGCCGCCTGGCAAAAGACAACGCGCTGGTGTGGGCAAGTCCGACGACATTGATGCCACCACAGCGGCCATGACCGTGCTACCACACGAGGTCAGTGCACTCCTGCAACCTCGAAGCGAAGGCCTTCGAGCAGCGCTCAGTGTCCTGGTCGCTTCTCGTGAGCGGATCGATACACAGCGCACGCGCAACCGCAATGCACTCAACGCATTGCTACGCCAAATTGACCTTGGGATCGATGCTCGTAGGGCTCTGACCGATCGTCAGCTTGCAGAAATCCGTAGCTGGCGTGTGCGCTCTACAGACACCGTTGAACAACATTATGCTCGTGCTGAGGCCGTGCTACTCGCCACCGCGATCACGGATGCTGATCGCGCGCTACAGGACAATAAACAACAGCTAGCAGAGCTCAACGAACAGCTTGCCCCCACGTTGCAAGACCAATTTGGCTTCGGCGCGGTCACAGTCGCCTGGATCCTTATCGCCTATTCACACCCTGGCAGGATTCATTCTGAAGCCGCCTTCGCCGCGTTGGCAGGCGTAGCGCCGCTCCAGGCATCCTCGGGCAACACTGTCCGACACCGACTCAACCGGCACGGTGATCGACTTCTGAACAAAGCCCTTGACGTCATCGCAAAAACGCGCATGCGATTTGATGAGACAACAAAGCGATACGTTGAAAAACGCACGGCCCAAGGACTCAGCTACCGAGAAATCAAAAGAGCACTCAAACGCTACCTCGCTCGAAGTATCTTCCGCCAATTACAAGTCCTCATGCATTGACAAAAACGATAGAAGGTTCACAGTGCTGTTCCGATGTGATTGAACACCCGGACTGGTACCGGCCCATTGAACGGCCGCTTGTCCATGTCCATCACTTTGGAAAGGCCCAACGACCGCTATGTCTATTGTCGCGCATACCCATCCCTTTGTCGTGGGTGTTGACACTCACGCCCGAAACCACGTTTACACGATCCTAACCGCCGCTACCGGTGCGGTTGTGGATACCAAAGATTTTCCGACCACTGCTGCTGGGATCAACCGTGCCCTGGCCTGGATAGCGCGGCGAACCGAGGCTGATGCAGACACCCTGTGGGTGATCGAAGGAGCAGCATCCTATGGTGCCATCCTGGCGGGCACCGTCGCCGCACACGGCTATCCGGTGGCCGAGGCACCCCGGATGGATGCCAAACAACACCGCGGGGTCGGTAAATCCGATGCTTTAGATGCTCACCGGATCGCGGCTGCGGCTCTACCATTACCCACTACGAAACTGCGGCGGCCACGGCTGTCCGACGGGGTCCGGCAAGCCATCCAGATTCTGGTGACTGCACGCAACGCCATGTCCAAAGACCGCACTCGATCAATCAACGCGCTGACTGCCTTGGTCCGCAGCAACGCTCTAGGTCTGGACGCCCGGGCAGCGCTGAACAAAACCCAGATTCTTGAGGTTTCTCACTGGCGGGGCCGAAAGGAAGAACTCTCGATCTCGATTGCTCGGGCTGAAGCAGTCCGCCTGGCAAAACATGTCCTGGAACTGGAGGAGCACCTAGCAACCAATGAACAGCAACTCGACGAACTGGTGCGCATCAGCGAAGCAGCACCCCTGTTGGAAGAAAAAGGCTTCCAAGCCATCAGTGCCGCAAAATGCCTAGCCGCCTGGTCCCATCACGGCCGAATCTCCACGGAGGCAGAATTCGCCTCCCTGGCTGGGGTGAATCCTATTCCCGCCTCCTCAGGAAATACGGTCAGATACCGACTCAACCGCGGTGGTGATCGCGCCCTGAACAGCGCCTTACATATGGTCACCGTCAGCAAGATGACCCATGATGCTGAAACCCGCGCCTATGTTGAGAAACGACAAGCCGAACACAAAACCAACCGAGAAATCCGACGCTGTTTGAAACGCTATATCGCCCGCCGAGTCTTCCGAATCCTCAACGCTCAACATAAGGTTTTGCAACCTGCTTGACGGACATAGAAGAGTCTTTACACCACCGAGTTGCCAGGCCGTGCTCGACAGGTCACCATTTATGATGTTTCGCCGGATGATAGTTTCCACACCATGTCAGTGCCGTCGTCTCTGAGTTCCCATCGGGTGTACTGCTGGTCGTATGCGATGTTTGATGACAACCAGTAGGTTTCATCGGGGTTCCACCCGGCGATCAGACTGGCAGTGCCAGTGTTGTTATCAATAGGGATCGCGACCCCAGCTGCGGCCAGGTAGGCACCGGCTTGCAGATGCACTGCATCATAGTGTGCTGCGACTTGCACCCAATCGGGAACGACCCAACGGCCTGCATGCCCAGTTACCAAATACCACTCGCGGCGCTTTTGGGCGGTGACGTCAAGAGGAAACCGTGTACATAGCTCTACCCAGTCCGCCGCGCCTTCAATCTCGAAAACCCTCACACCAGGTGGCACGATCAGCCTGACACTGTCGGCACATTCCCACCCGAAACTGTCTTCGACGAACCACAGCCCGGCTGGGCCTTCATTATCTAGCAAGCGCGTCGATGATGGCAGTCTAAAGTCAGGATGAGACCACCATTCACCGACCCAGCCGACACGAGGATCTGCGTCAAGTTCTGCCTGCGCCCGACGCTCATCGTGTTGGAGCTCCTGACGTGCAGCCAACAACGTCGCCTGAATATTGTCAGGAATCGTCTTGAGCGGCGTCTCTTCCCACCGCACAGCATATTGCGCCCAGATATCGACCGGCGTGCACCACCACGTAATGAAAGGCGAAACAGCAATATGGGAAGCAACCCGATGTAGCTCACCCACCATTTCGGGTGTCGCAGCCAAGAAATCTGCACCGTCAGGGTCCTGCCAATATCGGGCACTGTCCACCGCTGCTACCAGAGCGTGCCGTAGCAACCGTGGGGTTGGCTCATCGAGCACCAGAGCATGAAGTCGCTGCGCAACCTCATCAACAGTGACCTCAAAGGGCAGCCCATCTTCGGTCACCCAACCAAACACCGCACTAGCGGTCATATCATCTGGATCCAAACGATGAGAGGCATACACGACTGCTTGCCCAAGCGTCTCATCGGTCCGCACCGGATTGCGTTGCAGCTCAGTCTCCAGCGCATACTCTAATAACAATCTCCGACCACGCGGACCAGCCAGCAGAAGCTCCGCTATACGTGAGACTAAAGGTGGGCTATTCATATCCCCGGCTCCTTGGTGCATGGGTCTGACTACTCATCGCCAGCACAACCCTCGTGCAACCAAGAAGCTGCAACCCGAAGGGTCATCCTTTCGGATCAGCGTACCACCGACCACGTCACACTCGGTATACCCTTTTACACGCTTCACGACCCGACGAGAGTTTGCTGTCAGACTGGGTTGTAAATCTGTGACTCGCACCTTCGTTTGGCGGTTTTTCGCAGGTTCATATGGCGGTCTCGTTCGTTGCCGTTGAGGCGTGTGTGATCGTTGGCCACACGCTCGTATTGAAGCTGCTGGCCTGGCTACATCGTCCAGCAGTTTCACAGTGGCGGGTTGTGGACGTTCACGTCGCTGCACGGTGTTCCGAGACAGCGGCTGCTATGGTCCTCTTGGGAGTTCACCTTCGAGTAGCGGATGGACGGTGAGTCGGCGTCTCGATCGTTAGTGATCGGTGCGAATCATGCACCATGCTTGATCGAATTGACCGCTTCGAAGGTCGCTAGCACGCATCCAGACTTCAAAGTTTCCGGCGTCGCCAAACCACCCGTCAAAATGTGTCCAGCTTTCCACACTGAGCACCAGCACATAAGCGTCTTCGGATCCCGTCAGAGGACGCACCTGGTGGAGGATATCGTGGGCGTATCCGGTGCCAGCATCGCTATGGCCATACACGTGCGATGTGGGGAGCACCGGGTCGGTCACGGCCTCGACGCCGCGTCGCCACGCCATCCACGTGGCATAGAGTTCTTCTTGCACGCGTTCGGCCGCCGCAAACCTCGCCTCATCTGCATCGACAAAATCCACACTTCGCGGCAGGCTCACCCCAGCTCCCAACAGCACCGGTTGGCACACCTCGTGGGGAAGATCCAAATCATCCGGGGCGCTGATCAGTGGTGGGAACTCCTCCCCGGGAAATGGGACGTAGCGCACTAGCCAGCCGGCAGTGTCCTCGTCTTCGGGGTTCCCGTAGGTGCCCAGGTGATGAAAGACTTCCAGGTAGCCGGACTCGGGCAACCGGGCCCCGGGTTCTGGCCAGTCAGCTTCGGTGAAATCATCCGATTCCAGCAAGGCTTGGGCTTCACTGAGGTGAATTGTGGCGATATGAGCTAATGGCTCACCGTCTACATTGCGTGGCCACTGTTCCAAGGGGCCCAAGGCCGGTCCGCCAAGCCACGAGAGTTCCCCGAGTTCAGCGCGTTCGGCAAGAATTCGATCCACCCCGGGCTCATACTGATCCAACAAGACTAGCGTGAACTTTAGGTCCTCGCCAAGAAACTCAGCATCAATCTCCGGGGACGCCAACCACTCACGAATGCGCTCTCGCGAGGTTCCGGGCACATGAGTTCGAGGTAACTTTGTCACTATTGGGTCCTTCCGAGCAGGGGGTCTCCACCACAGCTTAGAACTTCACACCGCAGTGTTTAAGTAACGCGATACCGATCTGGTGCTGTCGGGAGAAACTCAAGGTGTGAACTGTCTGACGCATAGTCTTGGATCCGGAACTGATACCGAACTTTTTGAGATTTTTCTTTGCCATCCAACTATTCACACACTTCTGGTGGACTTGTTTGGGAATGCTCACAAGATTATTACGGTTATGTACCCAGCGAGGGTCCCATTTCCGTTTCGTAATGTTGGACTGTTCGACAATGTGATGCCACTGATTGTTTTTCGGAGTAGAACCTGCAATGTCCTTTTTGAATGCAGAGAAAGTCCGGTAACCACCTTTTGTTGTAGCTCTGACTCCGGCCCTAATCGTCTGTGTCGCCAGGGCTTTTGCCCCAGAGCGCAGTGCGATCGGAAGTAATGCGCGTGCGACTGCCAGAAGTCCAACGGCTACCAAAGGAATTGGATCAGAAACTACGGGGAACTGCGCGCCCGTCGTATCTACAACGTGTTGTTTTCGATTTCGTAGTGAGTTGGCAGCCTCGTACCATCAGCATCAACTGACCAAGCGGTCTGATAAGCACCGACTACTTCCCAGCCTTCTGTAACTTCGAAGTCGCCTGCCAATTCTTCCTCAGTAGCAACGTCTTCGCCGTCAACCCAATCGGTTCCTTCTGCGTCTTCGTTATCCGCAGGAAGGACGTCCGACAAATCTACCGGTTCATTTTCCACAGCAGTCGGAGCTGGAGCAAGAACAAAAACAGTGCCCTGGTCGCTTTGCTCGAGAACTGCACCATCCGGAAGATCAATTTCATATGAATACCGGTGTTCGGAGGTATCACTATATTCTTCATCTGCGACCGTAAGGATTCGAGCTAAGCCCTCATCTCCTGCTTCAACGATCACGTCGAGTCCAGGAGCAGCGTCCGCGAAAACTGCGGTTCCGTCATCACTCACGAGACCTTCTGCGGCCCCGGAGGGAGGTGAAATATTAGGGTAAGCCTCGCCCAGAAGAACCTCACTGCCCTCAACTGCAACCCTTGATTCAGCAAGAAGGACCCCTTCGCTGACTTCAATAAAAGGTGCTGTCTCGGAAAGCTCAGCGCCTACAGCATCAGCAGTAACCAGTGCTAGCTCAGAGGACTCAGCTGCATCCACTTGAACGTCATCTGCATAGGAGGGCGGAACAAACAGGAGCGTACTCACGACCGCGGCTGTTGTAACGGTAGCGACAGGTCGGAACATGCGAAGTGAGGACATGGGCAACACCTTTGGCTTAGAGATACTAAACGGGGAGTCCAGCCTCCATGGCTGAACGGCCAGCGGTATCAATGCGGTGATGCCTGAGACCGTGACAATAAGAAAGAAAAAAGCATAGATTCTGCCGAAGAACTATAGTTTGGTCCTAGTCAACCCCAACTGACTTGAATGAACCTCGATCAATGCTGAAATAGCTCATTGTTTTAGTACCGCTCATCAGCTGATGCCTAGATTTGTGACTCACAATTTCGTCTAACGGTTTTCGCAGATTTAAATGGCAGTGTGTTCGACCGAAGCGCATAGGAGCAATACTGAAATCGCATCCCAGCTGCTTCTGGTGTTGGTCACCGAATGCACCGGCTTGCTTGGCCCAGCTACTAGCGCTGAGTAGGCATGACATGTAAGACCGGGTATACCCGCTTGTAGACATTGAGGCCCCTGGGGTATTGCGGTCGCGTATTTTGAAGCACGTATCGTTTATGACTAACGGGAGCGATTGGGCTGGTTTGCTGCGCTAGTCGGAATATTGTGTGATGCGCTATGGATAAAACATAGTGTCAGTAAGAGTGCGGCTACCAGGACGTGAAGCAGCGTTCCTGTCGCAGGGATCAGACCGACACCGATGCTGCCGTCTTCGCCAGTGAGCACCATGACCTCCCCGACCACCGTCGCCAGGCACGCACCCAGTACCGCGATCAGCCCCATACGCCTGAGCCACGGTCTTGTCACGACGGTACTCAAGACCCAGACACTCCCAAACAGCGCCGCGATGGAAAGACTGATCACGCTGATGCTCAATACCGGCGGCAGGGTGTTGGCAAATACTCCCAAGAAGTCCCAGGCCAGGGCAAACACAGCGAAGTTTAACAAACCAGTCAGACCCAGATAGAGTGCACTTCGATGGCGGATGTTCATAGTCTATTTTCCGTTCCATCGTGAGGTAGTGTAGGCGACCGCCGCATAATACCCCCCGCTTGCAGCGAAGCACGATGCTTTACTACCTGCCTGATCGAGTTTATAGAAGCCGTTGCGGCAATTTTGTTGAAGGTTCGCCCTGAATTGCAAATCTCCCTGACGTCGCTGGGTCTTCTTGGTCGACAGTGAGATCTTCTTCTTGGCGGTGTTCGCGATCATCATATCGTGGCGCGCACATGGTCCGCGAAAATCGGCGATGCCTCGTGTCGTGCTCCAGAAGTTTAGTGCTGGCGAGGTGCAATAGTCGTGGCGGGCCTTGGGCTTGCAGGTATTGGGACAGTATCGATAATTACTCGGAATGGTCACCTTGCGGGGTCGGCCAGTCGATGCCGGCACGGCAGTAGTAGGGGTGCCCTCGGTGAGGTAGGCAACTGCTCTGACCGCTGGTTGAGCCTCGGTAGGCCCGATGGCATCTTTATTCTCGGTATAACCCATGGCTTCGGCCTCTTCGGTGAGTTCGTCTTCTTCTGCGTCCAGTTCCTCCTGGGACAGGCCGGGCCCTTGGTCCTCTGAAATCATCCAGGCCAATGTTTCTTCTGCGGTATCGAGCAGTTCGGGTGATTCTGATTCAGCGAGATAGATTGTAAAGACTAATGGAAAAGCGAGATCTTCTGTGATCGGAGACGTGAGAAATATTTCTTCGGGATCGGCGCTGATCTCGGCTGGAACGAATTCTCCGTTGCTATCGATCACTGTGGACGACAAATTAACTGTTCCATTCGAGCATGTTAGAGACGCTTCTTCGATGGAGGGACTGCAGCTATTCGGAATGGGGAAGGCAGCAGTGACCTCATCAACACGGTCGTTCACCTCCGGTAAGGGCTCTTCGAGTATGCGTGGCTCGTAAACTGCCAACATTGGTTGTTCCGGGTCGGCATCGAGTTCTTCAATGACTTCACCTACCTCTGCAGCCTCGATTTCTGCCTCAACACTGTCATTCTCAAGAAAAATCCCTTCGGTAGTCTCTGCACGTGATTCTTCAGACAAATCGACTACTGAACCTGGTATTTGAACCCCATCGGTTGCAAGGCAGGATACCAAAACGACAGCGGTGAGAGCCAGTAATACCACATGTCGAGTTTGACGCCACTCCTGAACTGCAAACGGCTTGTGAGTTGGACTCTTGCCCCATCTGAACAGGCACCCACGTCATCGCACAGAAAACCGCATGAAATCAATCCTCGAGGCAATATCCGCACCCTCGTGCATCGCAATACGCGCCAGAACATACTCGGTGCCCCATCGTTTGCCCCAGGAGTCGAGCAGCAGGCCGGCCGCTCCACCATCTCGGTCACGTCGACGAACGCGGCCGCGCAGCAGATCAACCATGCCGTGTACGAGCGTCTGGTCGACGCCGGTGCGATCGACCCCGCCACTGTCACGCATGGGATGGACGGTGACCCCATCGCCGCAGGCGCGCAGGTAGCGACCCGCGAGAACGACCCCGAGCTCGGCGTCGCCAACCGACAAACGTGGACGGTGCGCAGCGTGAACGCTGACGGCCGCATCACCGTCGCTGACCCGACGACTGGGCATCACCGCACCCTCGACGCCGACTACGTGGCCGAGCATGTGCAGCTCGCCTAGCCGAGGTTCTGTAAACGCACCTACCTCTCATACGAGTAGGAAGGTGGGGCCAGAACATGGGCCACAACAAGCAGGAACAGACCACGGAGCAGTTGCGGGCGGTGGTGTACGTCAGGATCAGTGATGACCCCGAGGGCGCGGAGCGCGGGGTTGACCGGCAGGAAGCGGACTGCCGCGCCTACGCCGCCGCGCATGGTTGGGAAGTCGCGGCGGTGTTTCGTGAGAATGATACGTCGGCGTTTAAGCAGCGCACACTTACGCTGCCGTCTGGTGAGCGGGTGCGGCGGGTGGTTCGCCCGCAGTTCCGTGCCATGCTCAAACACCTCACCGATGGTCACGCTCAGGTGATGGTCGCGTATGACTTGGATCGGGCGGTGCGCGACCCGCGAGATTTAGAGGACTTGATCGACGCGAAAGTGCTCGGCGGATTCTCGGTTCGCTCGGTAACCGGGTCGCTGCGGTTGGACACCGATTCCGATGTGGCAATGGCCAGAGTGCTTGTCGCGATGGCGAACAAGTCCTCAGCCGACACCGCGCGCCGTGTCGCGCGAGCAGCGAAACAGCAGGCCATCGAAGGGGCCTGGCACGGTGGCCGAGTACCGTTCGGATACCGCGCCGAGAACGGCGCACTGGTCATCGACCCCGAGACTGCTGAGTTGGTGCGCGAAGCCATGCAGCGGGTACTGGCCGGTGATTCCCTGTATCGGATTCGCAAAGATTGGAACGAGCGCGGCGTCCTCACTACCCACGGGTGCGCGTGGTCGGACAGGACACTCAAGCTGATGCTGCGCAACCCCTCCAATAAGGGCGTGCGTGAGTACCGCCCGGTGCTGCCGGACGGGAGCCGCGCGAAGACCTCGCAGATGCAGGTGAAGGCGGCGTGGCCTGCGATTGTGGGCGAAGACACCTGGCAGCAGGTCTCCGATGTGCTCGACGCGCGCAAGAAAACGCGGAACTTCCATCAACCCGGCAGCGGGGCCGCAAAACGCATGTACCCGTTCTCAGGGCTGATCCGCTGCTCTGCCTGCGTGCGCGCGATGATTCACCGAGGCAACGTGTACCAATGTGCGCAACCGACGCCGGGCGGCTGTAACCGGTCGATCCGCTCCGCCGACATATCGAAGCTCGTGGAAGAGGCGGTATTGGAGACATTCGAGCAGATCACGCTCAGCCCTGCAAAACGTGAGGCATCCGGTGCTGACCTGGCTGCGCGTGTCGGTGTCGAGCGTCGCGGCGAGACCGATCGGGGGCGTCTGGCACAGCTGGATGATGACCATTACGACGGGCTGATCGATAAGCCCATGTGGGTGCGGCAACGCACGAGGATCGCGGAACGGATCGAACGTACCCGCCGCGAATACGCCGCCACGATGCCCGAACCCCAGGACGGACCGGCCATCGATGTGACCACTGTTGCTGCCGAATGGAAAGGCCGCACTCCATTGTGGCAGTACCAGGCCACCTGCCTGATCCTGGAAGCTGTCCTCGTCCACGCGCTCCCAGAGGGTATGAACGGGGCGGCCCCGGCTCGTCGCCGCAACGAGAGCGTTGAGGCGTTCCATGTGCGCCGCGCCGCGCACCGTGCTGAGGTTCTCACCCACCGGGTCGAGTTGATCTGGCGTGCCTGACCGCCCGGCATGGCAGGTGTGATTGCTCCCTGCGCTCTGAATCACGCGACGGTTCAGGGCGCGGGGCGTTCTCGCGTCTCGCCTACAGCGCGGTTCGTCGTTCGAGGCGTAGCGCACACCCCACGCAATTCAGCCAACACCACCGGGTCACGCACCGCCGCTGCCAGGCCCTGCGCGTGACGCGACGCAGCAGCGAGCCGTGCCCCGAGCGTGGCAGAAGCCTGCGCCCGCGGCGTCTGCGAGTACCGCGACCGGTCTCTGGTCGGAATAGTTCTGCCGGGTGTGGGATCGGTGATGGTGTCCATACCTGACAGGTACGCACCAGAAACCACAACATCTAGTAGTCACACAACAATCCGACTACTATATGTGGGAACATGGTGACATGGGTTGAACGGTACGCAGCACCTGCGGTCTCGGTGAGTCACCGGCACCGGCACCGGCACCAAACCCGCACAACAGGGGGCACGGTGACACTACTGGGCGGGAGGAGCGGTCCCGCCAAATTGGCATCACCGTACGGTAATGAGCGGTGGCGCCGAATCGGCACCACCGCTCCCAGCCACGGACGCTTTCAGCGTCAAGCTCACCCGCCACGGCTCACGCGCGAGCCAGCGACCGTGCAGTGATGAAAATGCCGTGCTCCCTGAACGCGTCCGGGGTTTCCCGAGCTGCGTCGGCACGGAACATCTCCGGCACGGGCCGGGTGCATGCCCGGTAAACGGCGCGGTGACTGACGGTGCCCGCTCGCTCCCTGCACCGTCATCGATGTACGCAGAGGACACGGCCAGGGCGTCCACCGCAGTCTGACGAGGGTACGAACGTCAATCATGGCTCCTCCATCCCGGAGCTATCGACGTCTTCAGCATCGTTGGCCTCGATGCGCTCGAGGAAGATATTCCACACCGTCGATTGAGCCGGGCTGAGATGTGCGCTGCGAAGCTGGTCGACCAGGCTCATAAGCATGTCGTCACTGGGTTCAGGGACTGAGCCCATCTGAGCGGTGACCGAATGGTGGAACTGCGTGATTTCCCCGGCCAGGGCTTCGGCATCACTGTCTGCGATGCCATTCTGGTCTTCGAGACGCTCAAAACGGCCGATCCATTTAATGGCCTGCAGTGCATGTGCAGGAGCGCTCATGACACTGTGAACCTCGCTCAGCACATCGGGGTCGATCTGGTTCGTTCCGGTCACAAGCAGCTGAATGTCAGCATCGAGTTGCGCGGTCCTGCTTGGCTGGCTCGTTGCTTGCGTTTGCGCTCTTGACTCGCGCAGCCGTTTGAGCGCTGCGCGCTGGGCGACGATCTGGGCTTCCTTGCGAGCAAGTTCCTGATCCAGTTCATCAAGATTCTCGTCAGAGAGGGAACCTTTTTCTTTCAAGATCGTTGCGATCTGCTCCAGCGAAACGCCGCTCTCGGCAAGTTGCCTGATCCGCAGGATCTGCACAACGTCGGTCACGTCGAATCTGCGATACCCATTTGTGTCGCGCGGAGGTTCCTCCAGCAGTCCGAGCTGCATATAATGCCGTAGCGCTCTGATCGTCGTCCCGGTGAGCGCCGCGACATCTTTGCTCCGAAGCACACTCAGCTCATCGAACCCTGATCCACTCATGCCTGCGCCTCATCAGCAATGCCCGCCTGCTGATACTCGCTCGCAGCACGAACGAAGCCGTTCGGATCAGCCACATACAGAAGCACCTCGCGCGCGGCGAAGCCTGAGGGTAAACGTCGCTTCGAAACTGGCGGGAAGGCCTGCACCGGCTCCATAAGAGTGATGCGTACGTTCGTGCTGGTCAGAGAGGTGAGCACCATGCGGTCATTCTCGGCAGCAGGCTGGGTGAAGGTGTGGTTACTCACGGCAGTAATGGTCTCGACGTTTGAGAGTGGTATGTCGAGCACGGTCTTGTGCCCCCATTTCAGGATGAGACGCTCGCCGCCGACCAGATGCGGGTTGACCACTCGTGATGCGAGAACCCCCAACACGAGCACAAGCGCGTATATCGCGACGACCAGCAGCACGATCCGCACCCATGCCCACGGCACCAGCAGATGCATCAGTGCCGCTTCCAAGACAGTGAGCACCGTCATCACAATCGGAACCGACATCGAACCTTTTGCATAACTGAAGCCCTGAGCATCACCGCCCACACCGTTCCGCCGGCCCCGGATCAAAGTGACCAGGCTCATCAGGGTGCGCATCTCGCTCATTGCGGCCCGCAGGGCGGGCTCCTCGTACTGAAGCAGTGCAACAAGCGCAGCTCCACGAAGTCCGGTAGCCCGGCGAATCTGCCGCACGCGCCATAGGGAAACGAGCAGCGCCGCGAGGATGAGCGGCAGCTCCACCGTGAGAAACAGGCGAAGCATCACAGATCGAGAGATGACTCCCGCAAGATGGAGCACGAGCACTGACGCCGCAACGACAAGGATCAAAGACACCACAATGCGATGTGTCAGCCTGAGGGTCTTCGAGGTCATACTTCCAGGGGTCTTCGAGGTCATACCTCCAGTATCAACTATGACGTCGCGTCATAGTCAAGTGTTCCCCGTGGGCGCACTTATCTACAACTTCAAGAAAATCTCGTGCTTCCACAGAGCTGACCTGAACCTGCTCGCTGTAACGGACACCAAAAGCTGCGACGCCATAAACGCTGTAGCTTCTTCACACTTGTCGAAGTGGCGTCAAAGGCGACATGTCGCATTCCAATCGCATCGTAAGCGCTCCTACGGTGTCGACAAGGGGAAAATGAGGTGCGGACCAACCTCCCTCACATCTCCGGGCAGCAAGCTACACCAAGCCAAGTCGGCATATCTCTACAGGTTCGGACTAGCTTCTCTGTCAGTCCAAGGAACGACGAGTAAGGTGCCGTGGCGGACGGGTCAGGAGCAGCGCTGCGAGTAGTCCAAATGCCGTGATGGCCACGACAATCCATGCCTGCGTGCCCCAAGCTATGACGGTGTCGAGCCAAGCTCCGCTCGCCTCTAGTCTCCGATTCCATGCAACCTGATACGTACCGAGTGCTATCCCCGCACCCATGCCGACGGGGACCCCGATGGCGAGGATCGCCATCGCTTTAGCGAGTCCGAGACGCGTCATCACCCCACGGTCCGCGCCGATTGCGTATGCAGTCGTGGCATCACGGCGTCCCTGTGTTGCGGAGAGAAGAACTGAGATCGCTGCTGCCGCGATCGCGACGAGCGCGAGCAGCACGGTGGGCCCCCATCGCATAGCTTGATCTGCGGGGTCGGCACTCGCGCCAAGTGGGTCGCCGCTGTCGGGGGTTTGGATCATGGCCAGCTCACCGACATCGTGTTGCCAAAGTGAATGCAATATCCGGAGACTGATCGGCTCCGACGTCTCTGCAAGCAGTCCGACGAAGTCGGTCTGATCGACGCCGAGTTTGTGCGCGGTGTCGGGAGAGATGATGAATCCCACGCCCACGCCCCGCACCAGCAGTGCGGGGAGCTGCACCTCACGTTCAGGTAGGACGAGGGAGGCTCCACCTTCACTGAACGGACCGATGGCAATGCGCACCATCCCGTCACCGTCGATCAGCGATGCATCGCCCACCAGGACACCCGCAGCATCAAGCACTTTGGCGGCGTCTGCGGCATCTGGGATCCGGGTGGCGAGCAGCGTTTCGCTGTCGATGAGGAGCGGTTCGAACCAGATAGAGAAGGGACTGCCGATTCTTATACCCCCCTGAAAACCAGCGCCCGAGAGCTGGTTGACGCACCGCAGCGGCGCTCCGAGTTCTCGCGCAGAAGACGCATGCACGATTTCGCCAGCAGGGCACTCCCGCCCAACAGGAGGGAGAGCTTCGAGCATGACCGAGGAATCGCGGGCGACTGCCTCGAACGAATGGCTGCCGGTGACCTCAGGCATCCCTTCAGCGAGTTCTTCGAGTACACCCGCAGCTAGCGCGCGGTCGAATTCAGGACTGATGGGGACTTGGGGTGTGACGAGGAACGTGCCCTGCCAGTCGAGTGTCGCACCGGTTACACGGGTGTCGGCGTGCGACGAGGCACCGAGGACCAGGAAGTAAGAGGCGGCGAGCAAGGAGAAGACGACGCCAAGCACGGCGGGTACGGTGCGGGAAGGATGGTCTGCGGTATCCCTGAGCGCGAGCCGCCAGACCGGGCGGCTCCGCGCTCCGAAACGACCGACGCGAGGGAGCAATGCGTGGATCGTAAGTGCGATTCCCCCTGCGGCAGCAAGCACGGCGAAGCCCACGAGCATGGAGAGGGGACCAGATCCGGGCGGCGGGGTTCTGGGAGAAAAGAACTGCACTGCATCAGCAGCACTCGGATACTCGGGCACTGGGGTAAGCAACGTCACCGTACCGAGCAGCAGACTGGCCGCAAGAAGACTGAGGCCGGATATCAACGAGAGGGGTCGGCGACGTGTGGACTGTGTGGGGCGGCGGTCGCGCAGAGCGTCGACCGGGGACATGCGAGCAGCTGTACGGGCGGGCCCAAGGGCCGCGATGAGGCCGAGGATCACGGCGATGGGGACGCCCGCAACCAACGTCCACCAGGGAAAGTTCGCGATCGCGATGTCGAAACCATATCGCTGATCCTGAATTCCAGATTCAGCCTCGATGCTGCCGAGCCAGGTGCCGAAACCCAGTGCGGCTGCCAAGCCAAGCACCGCACCGATGACGCCTCCGAGCAGGCCGATCACGAGCCCCTGGGCGAGGATGATCCGTCGGAGATCGCGGGGTTTCGCCCCTGCAGCTGCGGCGAGGCCGAGGGTGCGGCGTGATTGTTCCGCGGAGATCGCGAGCGCCGGGGTGACAAGGAAGAGCACGAGCATGCCGCCGACCACAAGTACGAGCACCAGCCCGACAGTGCCTTCGAGGTAGGCGTTTGCGTTGAGTGGCACTGGGTAGAGTTCGTCAGAGTTCGGATAGTTCTGTAGCACATGTCGTGAGACAACGAAGGCCTGGAGTTCGTTGAGGGTCTTCGCTTGTTCCCAGGTGACAGGTGCATCTCCCAGCACGAGCCAATGCCCTTGTACTCCTTCGGGTTTCTCTGCAACGAGTGTGGACAACCATCCGGAAGGTGCCCAAGCGGTGTAGCTGGTGTCTTCAGAGATGCCGGAAATGCGATAGCCACGCATGGAGTCTTGCATCGCTGCGGCGGCATTCCCGTCGGAGCTGCGAACTCCGCTGTCCGGTGGCGCAGTAAAGCTGAGGACGTCTCCGGGGTTCACTCCCAATCGATCGGCAAGCGCTTGGCTGATCAGCACCTCGTCAGGGGTCGTCGGTAGGCTACCCGCGACCGCTTTGGGTGCGAGTAATTGGAACGCTGCGGGTTCGGCTTCTCGGAGCTCCACCATCGCCAATCGTTCGAGTTCTGTTCCGCTCAACCGTTCCGCTCCGGCGGTTGCACTCTGCTGTTCACCGGGCTCAAGACCGAGATCAGGGGATGCCGCCAGGGGTGGGGAATGCCAGAACTCGCTCAGCTCGACACCGGGGGCGAGCAAGGCGGCGATTTCCTCGGTGCTCGTCGGCACCGTTTCGAAATCGTCCATCCACGGCCCTGGCGCACCCTCGGGTATCTGTTGAAAAGGTGCCCCTCCGCGGGGAATCGCCGTTGCCGTGACGACTGCCTGCGCGCCCTCGGGGATGGTCGCGAGGACACGGTCTCGGGTCGGGGTTCCAGGGTTCGACACTGATACAAACCCTGCGAGCGCGGCAACCGGGAGGGCAATGAGTAGTGCTGCGAGCAGCGTCCTGACGAGGTGACGTCGGGCATCGCGACGCGCGAGGCGCAGCACTGGTCGCCAGCTACTCATGTGCTGTTTCCTGCTCGGCAAGGAGCCTCGTGACATCGCTTGGTCCGGTTTCTCCTGAAATGCGGCCGTCGCGGAGATACACGGTGCGGTCTGCCCAGGCCGCAAAGCGTGCCTCGTGGGTCACCATCACGACTGCGGCACCGCGATCCGCGCGATTCCGAAGCAGCTCGAGAATCGCACGCCCGGTAGTACTGTCGAGCGCGCCGGTCGGTTCATCGGCGAGTAGCAGACGACGCGGGCCAACGAGGGCGCGCGCAATCGCGACACGCTGGGCTTGACCGCCCGACATCTCTTCAGGACGCCGATCTGCAAGATCAGCGATCCCGCACTCCACCAGTACTTCAAGCGAAGTCTCACGAGCCATCCTCCACCCCATGCCGTCAAGCTCAAGCGGAAACGCGACGTTCTCGACAGCAGTGAGTCCCGGCAGCAGGTTGAAGTCCTGAAAGACGTAACCGGCACTTCGGCGGCGAAGCTGCGCCAGTTGTTTGGTGGTCAATGCTGAGAGCGCGACTTCCTCGACCAGCACCTCACCCTCGGTTGGGGTGTCGAGGCCACCTGCAAGGTTCAGCAGGGTCGATTTCCCCGAGCCGGATGGTCCCATGATCGCAATGAACTCACCAGCCTGCACGCTCAAGCTGACAGTGTCTAGCGCACGAACCTCGCGAGCACCCTCACCGTGTATCCGACTGACCGACCTCAATTCCAAGACGGTTGTACTCAAAATATTTGTGCCGTCGATTTGTACCAATGCAGGCGACTGATCACCGGTCACTGCGCTGCCCCTGAATACGGGCTCTGACGGGTTGCTTCTTTGAACGGATCAGGAGTCGAAGCAGGCGCGGGTGGTACTGATTGTTCCAGGGTGCCCTCCACATCATCGAGCCAACGCAGTTCGGCCTCAGCCACGAAAATGTGGTGGTCGAGTACGAGACGGCCGACAAGATCATCGGTACCCACTTCACGTCTCAGGCGGGTGAGGTCGTGCATGTCGCGTTGCGTTGCTGCGCGCTGCGATTGGATCATTGCTAGGACGTTTACACCGGGAGTGATGGTTGCGAGCATAAGTTTCACCACAAGCTCATCACGACCCCGCTGCTCAGAAATGACAGGACGTTCCCACCAAGCGGCAAGCTCAGCGTGGCCCGTGGCAGTGAGTCGCCAGGGCTGCCCGGTCGTGTCGGAGCGGTGTGGCTCCTCGTCACGCACCACGTGCCCATCACGTTCAAGTCGTTGCAGTGTGGTGGAGACCTGTCCGATGTTCAAGGGCCAGCTTTGCGCGGTCGAAGCTTCGAACCGCTTACGCAGTTGATACGTGGATGAAGGTTGCGCTGCGAGCAGCGCGAGCATCGCGTGTTTGACGGACATGATCTTCCCAGCCTTAGATGGTTACTCAAGAACTAGTTACACAGTAACCATCTATTTGTCGCAAGGCAACTTGCTTCGCTTGATGAGTTTGGTGGTCACGGCGGAAAGTGCCGAGCAATCTGCAGGTCCGGTATCGCGGCAGGGGTCTCTACAAAGAACATTCAGCAGATTGACGATTCAATGCGCCTGGCGCGCGGTCGGGATTCGCTGCGCGAGGTGCTAGAGGTCAGTTCGACTCCCGTGCCGCTCGCGACTCGATAGCGGCATCAAACATGTATTTCCAGGCACCATCACCACTCTTGTATAGCTTTCCGACCCAAGCGCACATCTCACAGACCTCGTTTGTCTCCGAGCGCGCCCACCCTCGTTTCCGCCGCTCTCTATTTCGACCTTCACATCTACAAAATCAATGAATGAATTGATGCACGTATTTTACGGCGGGGCCGTAGAGCGCACCTCTCTCACGAGACGACTCGTGAGGGAGGCCAGCGTGAAGGGCGGCGTGATCCTGTTTCGCGGCAGCGGTGCTGCCGCGCGCCACTACGTCGAGGCCGACCGCTCCGGTGCGGACGAGTACTACCTGGGCGCGGACAACGCCATTGCCGAGTACGCGGTGATCGACTGCGCGGGCGAGGTCACCGCCGTCCGGTCGCTCACGCCGGACGAGTACGAAGGCTGGGTGGACTGGAGCAACCCGGAGACGGGCGAGTCGATGGGTACCCCGCGCAAGCCCGGCCAGGTGCGCCGGCGGTCGCCGTTGTTCGCGGAGATGACGATCAACGCCCCCAAGTCGCTGTCGGTCGCCGCCGCGCTGCACCCCGAGGTCTCGGCGGCATTGAACGCCGCGCAGCAGGACGCACTGGCGGAAATACAGCGGTTCCTCGGTCAGCACTCGGTCACGTTGGCGGGGCCGCGCGGGGCGCAGGAGGTCATGCCTATCGAGCACATGCAGGTCGTCGGCATCCGGCACAAGACCTCACGGGCTGGCGATCCGCACCGGCATATCCATATGCAGATTGGCACGCGGGTGTGGGCGGCTGGGAAGTGGCGGGCCCTGACCACCGCGGCGCTGTTCCAGCAGCAAGGAACGATCCGCGCCCTCGGCACCGCGATCATCGCCGCACACCCACAGCTCGCCGAAACCCTTGCAGCGCACGGGCTGACGCCCGACCCGGGGAGCGGCGAGGAGGGCGAGTTGGAGCCGTTCAACCCGGGGATGTCGAAGCGGGCGGCGCAGATCAGACGCAACCTGGAACGCCTCGAAGCCGAATGGGAAGCAGCGCATCCTGGTGAGGAACTCGGCCCGGTGATGACGGCCAGGTTTCAGGGCATCGCGTGGGCGCAACAGCGGCCGGGCAAGAAGCCGGCGGATTTGAAGAACGAGCAGTGGTGGCAGGAGGAACTCCGCGATGCCGGCTACGACCCCGAACGCCTCACTCGGCATACTGCGCAACCCCCGGCGTCGCTGGACGACCTCGCCGTGCAGGAGGTCGCCAGTCGTGCGCTTGACCGTTGCGCCGCCGGGTCGTCGGCGTGGACGCCGCACACCGTGCAGGAACAGGTCACCCGGATCATTACCGAGGCAGGCGTGCAGGCAACACCAGCCGAGTTGCGCGATTTCATCCCCCTCGCGACTGATCTTGCGGTCTCGGATTGCTTCTCGATCTTGCCGCCTGGAGCCCCGCCGCCCGAGCATGTGGCGCACTTGACGAGCGTGGGCGTGGTCGCCGCTGAGACCGCGCTACGCGACCAGCTCACCGCCGCAACACCGCGCCGGGAGCCGGAACCGGCCGACGTGACCGAGGCCGCGCACGCGGCAGGACTCGATGAAGGGCAGACGGTCGCCGCCGCTGCCGTCGCCTCGACCGATCCCTTGGTGATCGTGGAGGGCGCAGCCGGAGCCGGGAAGACCACCATGCTCGGCGTCGCCATCAAGGTCGCCGCCGAGCACGGCAGAGCCTCGCGAGTGGTTGCGCCGACGTTGCGGGCGGCGCAGGTCGCGCACGACGAACTCGGCGTGCCCGCCACCAGCGTTGCGGCCCTCGTGCACGCGCATGGGTGGCGGTGGAACGAGGACGGCGTATGGACACGCCTCAATCCTGGTGACACTGACCCCGAGACCGGCAGCGTCTATACCGGCCCGCGGCGAGAAGCGGTACTGTCGCAGGGTGAGCGGGTGATCGTGGACGAGGCCGGGATGCTCGACCAAGACACCGCCCGAGCCCTCCTGACCGTCACCGCCGAGGCAGGGGCGACGGTCGCGCTCGTCGGCGACCGCGCCCAGCTGCCCGCTGTCGGTCGTGGCGGGGTGCTCGACATGGCCGCGCAGATCAGGGGCCGCACCTACGACATGAGCGAACTGCACCGATTCACCGATGCCGAATTCGCCGCCCTCACACTGGCGATGCGCGACCGTGAGAACCCCGGCGACGTGTTCGACCGGCTCGCCGCCATGCGCCTCGTCACGCTACACGCCGACGATGAGCAGGCCCGCGAGCACATCACCGCCAACGCCCACGAGGGCGAGGCGATCACGGTGGCGACGAATGACGAGGCCGCCACATTGAACGAGCGCATCCGCGCCGGGCGCGTCGAGTCCGGCGAGGTCGACGACACCGTGACGGCGACCGGCAGCGACGGGCTGAGCATCGGAGCCGGTGACCTCATCCAGACTCGCAAGAACAACAACGATCTTGGTGTCGCGAACCGACAGCAGTGGATCGTGCAGCACGTCGAGAACGACGGCACCGTCTACGTCCGCGAGGTCGGCAGCGGGCGCAAGAGCCCTCGCACGGTTGCGCTCCCGTCTGAGTATGTGGGTGAACATGCGCACCTGTCCTATGCTGCGACCGCCTACGGTGTCCAAGGCGCCACCGTCACCGCCTCGCACACGATCCTCTCGGAGGCGACGAGCGCGGCAGGTGTTTACGTCGGCATGACCCGAGGCCGCCAGACCAGCCGGCTCCACGTCGTCGCCGAGGACATGGCCGATGCACGGGCGCAGTTCATCGAGGCGATCGAACGCGACCCCGCAGACCGCGGCCTCGACCACGCCACCCAGCAAGCCGCCGAAGCCGTACGCGGCCTCATCAGCGATGGCCCCGTGCGCCTGGTCACCGACGAACTCGCCCGCCTCGACCACGAGGCCAAGCGAGCAGAGCAGACAGCTCAGCGATGGGAGCAGATCGCCGCACGCCTCGACGCCCAACGCGCGGCACATCGGGCCGAGGGCGACGAGACCACGGCGGTACTTCGCAAGGCCGAGACCACCGCCGAGGAGGTGCGTGCCGAGGTCGCCGGGCCGATGACCGTCCAGGCCGAGCACGACGGCACGGCCTACCTCGCCGCCGTCGAGAACGAGGCCGCCGTCAGCGGGCGTCTCGCTACTGTGGGGAGATTCGGCAGGCGCAAAGCTCGCGCCGAGCAGCGGGCCGCGACCGACCGCACGCAGGCGCTCCGCGGGCAGGTCAGCACCGAGTGGGGCACCACCCCGACCGATACTGATCGCCTCCCCGAATGGGCCGGCCGGGTCGCCGCGAAGCGTGCCGAGGCCGATCCTCGCGTGATCGAGGCGGTGCAGACCGTCGAGGCCGCGACCGCCGACCGTGACGCGATGCGGGAGCGCCACGAGCAGGAGCGTCTGGCGCTGTTGGTCAGCGAGTACGGGCCGGAGCAGGCCCGCCGCGAACAGCTCGGCATGCGTGTCGACAGCCCCCACCGCGCGGCACGCGACGCGCGAGCCCAGGTTGCCGCGACCCGCGCCGAAGCCGACGAACTCCGCAGCCTCCCGATCAACGACGCTGCACGACGCATCGAGACGAAGCGTGCCGGGCAGGAGCAAGCGCGGCGGCGGGCAACAGAGCAAGCACGGCAGCTCCCCGACCTGTTCAAGCGCGACCCGCACCAGAGCGATCCGCGACGCGAGGGGCCAACCCGAGGCATATAGAAAGCAGTCGGCATCCCGTAGGAGGCCTCTAAAGGTACGACTGTCTTGATGTGGATCTGCTTGTGCCAATTGAGGCTACTTCGCGGTTTCTTCTCCGGCTCGACTTGTGCCGCGGGCTCCGTCAATTCTGGTCGGGATCGGTAGCGTTCGCATGAGAAGAGCGTGAACCGCCCCTCGACTCACGTGCTCGTTTCCGCCCCACTCCAAGCAGATTGCAATCACCGAGCCCGTCCAGCCTCGAACCGCCAGCCGATCCAGCTCAATAACCTTGCCGATCCGCAAGTGCGTGAGGACTGCCCGCTCGATCTGCGTTCGTGTCTGCTCGATCGTGGCCGCTACTTCGGGGTCGGCTTGCAGCGTTCCGCCGTGGAGGAGTCGGTAGCCGTGAGGGTGCGTGTCCGCATAGGCGAGATAGGCGTCCAGCGCTTCTGGAAGCTCCGCGCCTTCGAGCACGGTGCGCAGTGCTGCCGATTCATGCGCGACGACCGCTCGGATGAGCTCCCGTTTCGACGCGAAGTAGTGATACAGCAGTGCCCGTGACGCTCCGGATCGCTTGGCGACCTCGTCCATCGAGAACGCCGTCAGGGGCTCGCTGCCCAGCAGGTCGACTGCGACCTCGATCAACTCTTGCCGACGCTGATCGGTCGAGAGCCGCCGCCTGGCTCGTTCGTGACCCGCTCGACCACGGCTATTAGACACCATGTCAATAGTGTAGCCTGGCCTCTACTGACACTGTGTCTAATAGAGAGGGGTGTGTGTCGTGAGTTCACCGACACGAGCAGTGAGAACCGCCGTCGCGCTGTTTGGTGCCTACGTGGTCTCCCAGGCCTACATCGCCGCGCTGCTACGCCCACTTGGGCGCGATGTCCTGCGCGTGCAGACAACCGGCGACCCTGACGAATTTTGTCGCATCATGACCGGCTGGAGCCCCGAGCAGCGCCTCCAGTACCGCAAGCACCTGCTGCCGGACACCCTGCACCCGCTCCTGTACGCCTCCGCGCTCGCGGCAGCAGGGATCGCCGGTCACGAACCGTCCACACCGCGATGGGTGCGCATCGTCGCAGTAGCAGCCCCTGCCGCCTCCGCCGTGTGTGACCTGTCCGAGAACGCGTTGCACGCCAGATTCGTGAATCACCCACACCGCGTAACCCGCGAGGCGGCGCGCGCATCGACTTTGTTGACCCGCACGAAGTGGGTGCTGGCTTGCGGCACTGCGGGAGCCCTGATCACACGCACGCTACGCAAACGAAGGAGCGCACGATGAAGCTCGTCACCTACCGACCCCACGATGCGGAGGTGATCGACGCGCCACTCTTCGGTGCTGTGCGCGACCAGGAGATCATTCACTTCGGCAGCACGAGAGGGCACGACACCGAAGGTCTGGACTCGATCAAGACCTACTTGTCGGGGCTTCCCGGCACCTTCGAGCGCGCTGCGGCTATCGTTGCCGATCCGACCGTCTCCGGTGTTCCACTGACCGGCGTGCGGCTGCTCCCGGTGCTGCCAGAACCCGCGGCGATACTGGACAGCGGGCTGAGCCCCACCCATCTGCGAGCGTCAAGCCGAACACTGCTGCGGCACAGCCTCCCTACCCTGATCGGCCGGCCCCTGGGTCGGATACTCGGTCGTGCTGCCAGCAGATCCACCACAGTCAGGTTCTACAAGGGCAACCATCACTCCATCAGCGGCCACGGGGACGAGATCGCATGGCCAGACTTCACTGCCTACCTCGACATCGAACCAGAACTCGCGCTGGTGACCGGCCCGGAGACGCAACGCCACACTGACCGCGTCCAGCCCGCCGGCTACCTCATCTACAACGATGCCAGCGCACGTGACGTGCAACTGGGCGAAATGCTCTTCACCGGGCCAGCCAGCAGCAAGGACTTCGACACCGGCAACGGCATCGGTCCGTACCTTGTCACTCCGGACGAAGTGAGCAACCCGCTGGCGATCGACGTTCAGGTCGAGTTCGACACTCGCCCTGCCTGGCGAGGATCGACCAGCGACTACACCCACCATCCCGAAGAACTGCTTGCCCATGTGCTACGGCGACGCTCCCTGCCAGCCGGAACCATCATCGGCATGGGCACCATCCCCGGCTGCTGCGGCCTCGACCGCGATGAATGGCTCAACCCGGGCGAAGCCTTCACCATTCGCTTCGAGGGCATCGGAGAACTCCAACAGAGCTTCGGAACTCCTACCGCGATGCCCCGGACAAACTGGCCAAGACGCGACAGCGAATAAACCATCGAGCGCGCAGAGCTAGTCCGAAGCCAGCACGCTGTGCCGTCGCAAAAATAGCTGCGTCTTGATCGGCTTGTTTCTGCGGCTTCAGCTTACTTGTGCGACGTGGCCGTGAGGTGCGCGACGAGGGCGTCAACGGGGCGTGGTGGGGTCTTATCGCTGGTCAGGAGCAGGATGTCGCGGTGCATTTCGGTGTTCAGTCGGCGGTAGGCGATCCCGGCATTGTCGGGTTGTCGTGCGGAGGCGGGCACACAGGCGATGGCAAGGCCCGCGTCCACGAGTGTGAGCTGGGTGGAGTGATCGGCGACGTAGTGCCGGATATCGAGTTCGATCCCGATCGTGCGTGCCAGCTGGGTGAGTGCCAGGTGCCCGTCGGAGTCGCGAGCGCAGGTGGCCCAGGCCTCATCGGCCAGGTCCGTGAGGTCGAGCGCTGCCTTCTCCCGCAGCGGGTGGTTCCCGGGCAGCGCGATCCACACGGGTTCGCTGGCCACCAGGTGGGAGGCGACGCCGAAGGGCAGCCGGAGCGGTGATGGGCTCCAGGATTCGGCGAACACCAGGTCGAGGCGGCCATCGATGAGGCGGTCCAGGTGCCCGGTCGTTTCGCCGTCCTCGATGCGCAGCTCCACGCGCGGGTGGCGGCGCTGGAACGCGGGGAAGCGTGCGGTGAGAGTGGTGCGGATGATCGAGGCGAGAGCACCGATGCAGATGCGACCGACCAGCTCGTCGCCGTGGTGCAGATCCTTCTCCGCCTGCGCCATGAGCTCGGCAACCTGAGCGGCGTAGTCGGCCAGCACGCGTCCCTCGCTCGTCAAGCGCACCCCGCGCCCGTCGGGGATGACCACGCGGACGCCTGCTTCGGCCTCGATCCGCCGCAGCTGCTGCGACACGGCCGGGCCAGTCATGTGCAGCAGCGCGGCTGCCCGAGTCACCGATCCGGCCCGCGCGACCGCATCCAGCACCCGCATTCGGCTCCATTCCACACCCATACGTCATGCTTACCACTATCGTGTAGATATCAGAAGTAGTGCTTATCAGTGTGCGGTGCATAACGTCGAGGTGTGACCAACATCCACCAGACTGGAAGCCGAATCTCTGCGATCGGGTCGGCGGGCGTGCTCGCCGGAGCGCTGTGCCTGTCGGTCTCGGCGATCCTGGTCAAGCTCGCCGGGGTGGACGCCGCGACGACCGCCATGCTGCGCTGCGCGATCGCCGTGCTCGTGCTCGTTCCTTTAGCGCGTGCCGAACGTCACCGGTGTGGCGGTCTGTCGTGGCAGGGCATCGGGTGGGCGGTCGCGGCTGGGATCGCGCTCGGGGTCGACTACGCCGCCTGGACCGCCGCGATCTATCAGGTCGGTGCCGGGATCAGTACCGTCCTGATCAATGTCCAGGTGGTCGTGCTCCCGCTGCTGGCGCTGGTCGTCGACCGAGAACAGATCACCACGCGGTTCCTCGTGGCTCTGCCGCTGATGCTGCTGGGGGTCAGTCTCGTCGGCGGCCTGTGGGACACCGCCGCACTGGGCGGAAATGCCGTCACAGGAACGCTGCTGGGCCTGCTTGCCGGAGTCGGGTACGGAATCTACCTGTTCCTCACCCGCCGATCCACCCGGCGGGAACCGGGCCGCCTGATCCAGCCGCTGGCCTGGGCGACCACTTCTGCCGCGGTGACCACGACACTCATCGCCCCGTTCTCCGGCGGGCTGCACCTGACCGGCATCAGCGCCGCATCCTGGGGGCTGCTGGTCGCCCTCGCCCTCCTCGGGCAGGTCATCGCCTGGCTGCTGATCCACCACGGCAGCATCCGCCTCGCCCCCACCACCACCGCAACACTCCTGCTGATCCAACCGGTGCTCGCGCTCGGCCTCGCCGCTGTGACCCTCGCCGAGTACCCCACAGTCCTCCAACTCACGGGGGCTGGAATCGTCGTCGCCGCCGTCGCGATAGCAAACGGCCTCCACCGCAGACACCGACGCCACCGAAAGCAGAGACCAGACCCCACGACACCCCGCACCCCATCAAGCTGAGCCTTACGCGACCAGCATGAGAGAAGAACGCCCCGCTCTGCGTAGTCACGGTATTTCACAGCGGCTTCACACCGCGATACGCGGCTTCCACCGCACCCCCGCCAAGATTCGGTCAGCCGTTGGCCGCACGGCCACGAAGCCGTGCGGCGCTGGCATCATCGGGGCCCAGGCCATCCGTTCGACGCTACCTGTAGACTGGAACCGCGCAGACGCGCGCGATCACAGGTGAGTGTGTTTGGGGTACCTCGGCTACGCCGTCACTGGGCACGGCGCGCAAGGCATGACCGTCGACACTGCGCACACGGTGCTCTCCGACGAGATGGACGCTGCCGGTGCCTATGTCGGCATGACCCGCGGCCGCACCGCGAACGTGCTGCACGTCGTTGCCGTCGACGAGCAAGATGCCCGCGAACAGTTCATCGACGCATTCGCACGCGATAGCGCAGACCGCGGCCTCGACGAAGCCCGAAAACAGGTCGAACGCGACATGCACGGCATCATCGCCGGCAACGCGGCGACCGTAGCCGCCGAAGTCGACCAGCTTATCCACGACGCGGCGAAAGCCGACCGGCAGACAGCCGTCTGGGACGATGCCGCCTCCCAGTTCGCCCGGCTGCGCGAGCAGCATGCCGCCGAGCTACACCAGCTCGAACAAGCAGTGGAAACGACGCAGGCCACCGCACAACAGCTACACGCCCAAGTGATCGCCCCGCTTCGCGCCGAAGCTCAGACCGACGGGGCCGAGATCGCAGCGCTGCGCGAGCGCGCGACGCAGGCGCAACAGGAAGCGCGCAGCGCCGGCCGATTCAGTCGCCGGCGGGCCGAGCGCGACACCCAAACCGCCACAAGCAAGTGGGAACAGGCACGCGACCGCGCCACGCAACGCTGGGGCAGCGCCCCATGGGGTGCTGGCGAGGTCGAGAGCTGGGCCGAGCGCGTCAGCCAGCAGCGCGCCGGCCAAGACCCCCAGGTGCGCGACGCGAGCAAAGCCTCTACCGTTGCGAAGATCGAGCTGAACACCGCTCACAAACGACACCCGCTCGAAGCGCAAGGCCTTGCCCGCCGAGTGTTTCGCAACGATCCCGCTGCGCAGTTCCTCACGGCCGAGAGCGGGGAGCGCCGTGCCGCGCAGAACACGGAACGGTGGCGGGGTCGAGCTACCGACTTGCGCGCCGAAGCCGTCGAGCTGCGCCAGCTTCCCACCGACCAGGCGGCCGAGCGGGTGCAGGCGAAGCACCAGCCGCAGCTGAGCACGCGGCACGCGAAAAGCAGCTCGCACGCGAACGCGCCGAACGACTCCGCAAGCAAGACCCCTATCGCTCACCAACCCAGCACCAGCCAGGCCCATCGCGCGGCCCGAGTCTTGGACTGTAAAAACCCTTACTTCCAAGGGCGATGTAACGTTCTCTGCCGCTCAGACATATAGGAGGTGTGAAGCCCCATCCGGGTTCACGCTACCGACGCACTCTGTGCGTCTGAATCGATAAGGATCAAGCTATGAAACGTCGCATCGTTCCATCCCTCATTCTCACTTCAGCGCTGACGCTGGGGGCCCTCGGCGTGCAGCCCGCTTTCGCGGAGGAGAACGACGAGGCTGCTGTCATCGAGCAGACCATTCAGGAAGCGGAAGCTTTCGACGCGGCTCTGCTCGCTGAAGACCTTGGCGTGACCGAGGACGTAGCCGACCAGTGGTTCGAAGGCGAAGACGAGTTCCTCGCCGCTCTCGACTACGCACTCGCAGCCGTTGGCGATCAGTACTTCTCGTCAGCATGGACGCCTGAGAACGAGGCCACCACCGGTCACAAGGCGTGGGTGTCATTCAAGGGTGGGGTGCCCGCAGACGTCACCGATCGTTTTGCGGCCCTTACCTTCTCCGTTGACGTGCGTCTCGACGCCGAGCACACCGAAGCCGAGTTGGAAGACATCCGCGAAGAGCTGATGACCGAGCTGTACGCGGCGGCCGAGCTTGACGGCCTGACCGGAGACTTCACTGACGAAGGTGGTATCGAGATCGAATACACCCTGGCAGATACCGAAAGCGACCCCGCCGAGTTCGAGGCGCTGCTTGAGACGTTCATGGATGAAACCCCCGTCGCGGTCGAGGCCGAAGAAGTCGAAGACATCGAGCCAGTCGAAGAGGTCGTCCGTGGCGGCACCAGCATCAAGAGCTGCACGCTCGGCTTCACCGTCACCAAGAGCAGCACCCGTGGTGCGCTGACGGCAGGCCACTGCCCCAACAGCGCCGGTAAGCCGACCGGCAGCAGCGCCTCCCTCGCATTCAAGGCTCAGCACATCGGAGCCTCGGGCGATATCCAGTGGCACTCTACCTCTGATTCGATCCGCAACCAGATCCGCATTACGTCGTCCGGGGTTACCCGCTCGATTACTAGCCGCGACACTGGCGCGAATGGTTCCTCCGTCTGCAACTACGGCAAGACCCGCAGCAGCAGCTCGTGCACCACCATCAGGAGGGCCAACCACGCCTTCATCAACAAGGATGGAAAGCATGTGAAGCAGATGGTGCAGACCAACGGCAAGTTCACCAATGGCGGTGACAGCGGCGGCCCCTGGTACTCCGGCAACTCTGCACGGGGGATCCACTTCGGCAAGTCGGGCGGCTACTCGACCTACACGAAGATCAACTCTGCCCTGTCGAAGTTCGGCCTGACCCTGAAGACGAGCTAAGGTAAGATCGTGTCATCCACCTCAGAGTTGAAACGTCTCATGGCCCTCGCCAGTATCGTGGGGATGCTCGTGCTGGGCGGGTGCGCAACCGGTGAGTCCCCCTCGCCGCATACGTCGACAGTGGCCCCCACCGAGAGGAGCCAGGTGAACCTTCTGACCTATACGCCGGTAGAGGATCAAGGCTCGGCCGAGGCTGCTTTCGAGGGCCGGTTGATTGGAGAATCCAGTGACCAGTACCTGTATGGCGAAGATGCGAACGGAGGACGTGTCGGCATTGTGTTCCCCGAAGGAACCACTCTCTCGCTCGACGATGAAGAGGTAATTCTCCCAGATGGAACACGAATCCCGATCAACACTGAAGTCTCTCTCACCGGCGGATACTCAGAAGATCCAGGAAGCACGGTTCCTGAGCGTCCATTCGAGGAGTACTTCTACATCAACGGATGAGCCCATGAAGTGAGCGCCAGCGCCGAGTATGAAAAATTAAACCGTGATTGGTCTTCTCATACTCGGCGCTGGCCCGATATAGAAAAGAACCATGCATGGCACTCGAGAGCTTCCAGCGCTTCTACGCGGATCACCACCCTCTGATCCTGACGATCGCACACCAACGACTCGGCGATTTCGCCCTCGCCGAAGACATAACCAGCGAAGTATTCCGCATCACGTGGGAACACCACCTTGAGGGTGGCTCGTTGAAGCTGCCGTGGGTCTACCAGACGCTCCGCAATCTCGTCGCAAACCAGTACCGCCACGCACAACGTACCGTCGACGTTCTGTCGTTCCTGCAACGAGAGAACATGGAGACTGCCATGCCTGATGATTCAATCGAAGACGCCATGCTCGTCCGCAAAGCCATGCTCTCGCTCTCAGAGGCAGACCGCGAGATACTCATGATGACCTACTGGGAGGATCTCACCCGCTCCGAAGCGGCTCAGATTCTTGGGTGCAACCCCGCAGCGGTGCGGGTTCGCTTATTCCGAGCAAAGGAGCGCCTGCGTTCCATCTTAAGAGACCCGGTTCTGCAAGGAGCAACCGAAGGGAAGGATGCGTGATGGATGACCTCGAACGACGGCTCCGTAAAGCACGCCCCTTCAGTGCAAACCGTAACGCAATCCTCTCCAACCGCGCACGATCTGATTTCGCTCAGATCACCGGCCAGGAGTTGCCCGGTGACATTGAGAACACCGCAGCAGAGCCGCGCCGAAACCGCCTCGCGGCCGCTGCAACGGCTACCCTGGCCGTGCTCGCTTGCGCAGCTGCGCTCGTGCTCTTCATCAACCCTCAGCAGTTTCTCTACGTTGCCGAACCCGAAACCGAAAACACGCACCAGCCCCCACCGACGCACGAGAATCAATACCAAGACGTTGAAGCACTCGCAGAGAAAGCCGATCTCGTCGTACAGGCCACCGTCGAGCAATCCGATACAGCCTCTGGAAAGGTGCGCTCTCAGCTCACCGTAGTTGAGACGCTCAGCGGCAACTTACCCGCAGGCTCGAACGTCACCGTAGAGCAGCCTGCCGCAGACGGAGATTACGACCTTCCCTTAGCTGAGGTCGGCGCAGACTCCCTGATCCTCTTTCTCTCTCAAACAAGCACTGACGGCATATACGAACTGGTGAACGCTTCACAATCCGTGCTCGTCGTTGACGGGGAGACGGTCTACCCAATATTCGATGAACTGGATCTAGGCAATGATGAGACCCTCGCGCAGCTTAGGGAGCGTCTCCCCAGTTGACAGCATCGGGTCGCGCTGGAAAGGAAATGTCATGCAGGTGATGCCTGACACTCTCACTGACCCGGAGATGAACGCGCTTGTAACGCTTCGAGGCGATCCGCGACCTCGTCGTACAGCTCATCGTCTATGAGCCCACGACGCAGTGCACGGTTCAAATCATCGGCCGAACCCGGCACTTCAAACAAGAGGTCATCGAAGTAATCCGTAGTGCGATCCTGCGGCGCATACTTCCATCGGCTCAGCTCGCCCACGAGCGCGCCGAATGGTTACGGCAGGAATGGCCTTACCGCTCACCCACGCATCAGCCCGACCCACACAGAGGCCCGAGCCTCGGCCGTTAGTTGCAGACGAGACAATCATCTGATGATTTGTTATGAACTGTTCATCCTGCACTCCGTCTTTCGTTTATACGGTTGAGATAATCCTGTAATTCAGGATCAGAAGGTCGCCATCAATCGGGCTCTTCCGTTTTTAGAGTGCGTTGATTCGTTCAGTGAGTTGGCCGGAGTGGATGAGGCAGCGTAGGACGTAGTGGTCGAAGTTTCGGAATCCTAGGGCGATGCCGCGTAGGTGTTCCAACCTGCCGTTGACGGCTTCGACGGGGCCGTTGGAAGCGCCGCCGTGGTCGAAGAACGCCAGCACCTGTTTGCGTTTGCGCCACAGGGTGCGCCCGAGTTGGGCGAGTTCCTCCAGCCCGGCGGGCAGTCCTTTGCGGATGGTGTCCATCACCTTGCGCATCAACTTCTTACCGACCGATCGTTTCGGGTGGGCGTAGGCGTCGATGATGTCCTGATACACCAAGTACGTCACCTGCAGTCCCACATGATCATCGTGGTGAGCCCACAGGTTCGCCACCTTCAGGTGCTGCCGCTCGGTGAGCAACCCGCGGCGGGTGAGCAGTGTCTTCCTTACCTTGTATAGCGGATCGTCCTTCCTGCCCCGGTGACCGGTGGTGGCCTGTTGCAGCCGTTGCCGGCACAAGGTCAGTTTCTCCCCAGCCAGTTGCACCACGTGGAAGGGGTCCATCACCGGAATCGCTTCTGGCAGCTCAGCAACGGTGGCGGAGTGGTAGCCGGCGAACCCATCCATGGTGACAACCTTGATGCCGTCGCGGAACGCAGGAGTGCGTTCCTTCAACCATGTAGCCAGCACCTTCTTCGAGCGGCCAGGACGTACGTCCAACAACCGCGAGGGCCCAGTGCCCTCGATGACGGGGGTGAGGTCGACCAGGATGGTCGCGTACGTCTCCTTGCCCCTCCCGCGCACGTGGGACCAGCAGTGCTCGTCCACCCCCAGGATTTTCACTCCTTCCAGGTGTCTGGGATCGTCATACACCAACGAGCGAATGCGCCTCAGGGCGAGGCGGTTGACCAGGTCCCACCCCAAGCCGAGCTCGTCAGCGACGGCCTTGACGCTCATCTTCGAGGCGCTGAGTTTTTGCAGGATCCACCTGGTGCACCGGTTGGTGGGCTTCGCACCGGGCTCTGCGCATTCCAGCCGGTGTTGGAAGATCACTTGCGGGCACTGCTCTCCCACGCACCGATAGCGGGGCAGACGCACGTGTAACCGGCAGGGGTGACCAGCAACGGGCAGATCAGTCAACTCCCGGGTGACGTGATCGCGCAACACACCTTCGGCCTCGCACGCGGGACAGAACGGTAGGACCTCGATTGGCCGCGCCCTGATGACAGTGATGTCGCCCTCGCCGATGAACGCGCCCTCGATAGTGAGCCCCAGCTCAACGGTCCGGCAAATAACATCTGCCACAGGGCAGGAAGAACAGGTAGATTTCATAGTGAGCCTTGGGTGTGAAAACGGTAGAGGTAACAGCTCCATTTTCCACCCAAGGCTCACCTACACCCCGACCTCACCACGCCGAGAAAACACCCACTTACGCACTCTGAATACGGAAGAGCCATCAATCGTCCTTATGGATAGGAACAATCACTGTGAAAAGGAAACTGCAGGTCGAGGCTTACACGGCGGAGCAAGATTCCGCAGCACGGCGGCTACGGCGGTTTCGATGTTCTCCGGCAGGGACTGCCAACCATCGGTGACGTATGAACTGACCTGCGCACCAATGAACAGGTAGATCAACGCCCGCGCCGTAGTGGACGCGTCGATATCAGGGCGTAGCGTGTGCCGGGCCGGATCTTGGAGAGCAGGCTTTTAGCTGCTTTTGTCAGCACCACTGGATCGGCACTATAGCCCGGCAGAGCGACGGTGACTGCGGGGTGATGGGATTGGTCCTCGTTGAAGTAACTCGTCATGGCCCAGGCGGTGAGCACCTTGGCCTCCCGGTCGTGGCGATGCAGGCGGGTGGAAGCCATTTGCGCATAAATGCTGAGCACTTGCTCCATGTCCTCGCGGGTCGTGACCCGCTCGGCAAAACTCCGCGAGTAGATCAGCTGGTCTTTAATCTCGCGTGCTTCTTCCAACGGGATACACGGTGTCCCGCGCAGCTCCAACAGGGTCCGCATCTGCACAATCGAAAACTTCTCACGGATCAGCACCGGGTCAGTGTCCCGAAAGTCGGCCACCGTAAAGATACCCATCGCGTTGAGGCGCCTGGTCACGCGGGGACCAATCCCCCAAACCTCAATCACAGGTAAACGGCGCAGCACATGGTCGCGGGTGGACTCAGGGACCCGATCCCAGACGCACACTCCCCCAAGCTCATTGACCTTCTTGGCGGCCTCATTCGAAATTTTGGCCAAAGTTTTGGTTTTGGCGATCCCGACACAGACCGGCAGGCCGGTCAGCTTCAAGACTTCGGCTTTGATCTGCTGGCCCACGGCGTGCAGCTCGTCTAAGGTACCGCGTAAACCTAAAAACGCTTCGTCAATGGAATACACTTCGATCCACGCGGAAAACCTGGCCAAGATGCCCATGACGCGCGAACTTAAATCGCCATATAACTCGTAATTGCTTGATTTTGCAACTAAATTGTGTTGCTTGGCGGTGGCTTCGAGTTTGAACCAGGGATACCCCATCGGGATGCCAAGGGCTTTGGCTTCGGCAGACCTGGCTACGACACACCCATCGTTATTCGACAGCACCACGGCTGGTCGGTTGTGCAAGCTGGGGTCAAAGACTCGTTCGCAGGACACGTACATCGCGTTGACATCGACTAACGCAATGTATTGACGATCTTGTTGATATTCCCCGGAAGCGACGGCGGTATTATACTTAGTCAGTGACGGGTTATCCCGTTTAACGGGAGACGGATCATGGCTTTGTTGGTAACCATTAATAATACTTTCGTCGATATTCATCCAAAATAGGTGTCCTGGCGGCTTCAATTATTCATTCTCGACCTAAACGAAAATCGCGGTACACAAGCCGCTAGTCGGTGGTCCTCACATCAGGGTCGGCGGAAGATTATTCTTGCTTGTGCCAGAGGTTGTCGGCAATCTTCGACCATCCTGCTTCTTCAAGATCTGTCTCCGAAGGATTATCGCGCACTAATGCGATCCCTGAGGGCGATTCACCCCTCTTGAGGATTACAATCAGGTCCGCCCAACCAGGCGTAGGATCAGAGCAACCACTGGCGACTTCTTCGCTGTCAGGCTCAAATTCGACCAAGCATACTTCATTCTTAGGATTATCTGCGCCTCGTGCTACATAGTAAGATTTATCGCCATAATCGCCGAGATATCGTGCTGAATCTGCGGCTAGGTAATCCTGTGCTTCTACGGCTTCTGGAATCTGATGTGCTGAAGCGTCGCTGCCGAGTGCTGACACTCCCTTCTCAGCATTATCACTGGATGTGCATCCCGCGAATAGTGCAACAACGCATATAAGCAAAGCGACCTGGGTTCCTTTGGTTTTGCGCATGGTATTTCAGCCCTCTCTTGTTGAGGATAAGTTTGAGTATAAGAACTGTGCCATCTTGATCGTGTCTGTGAAATATTACTGGTGCTACTGCGTTACTTCTCGTCCAGCCTCTCGCTCTATAGTCTGTCGTTCTGGCCAAATCGCACGAACTATACGGATGGTCTCGTCGAGACTCGTGCCAGAATCCGTAGCAATGCCGGCCAGGTGACGTGCTGCATCTAAGACAGGTCTTGGCGTGGTGGTTGCGTGTGGACTGACACGGGTACCTCCACCGGTGCGAGCAATCAGAAATCCTTCAGATTCCAGGGCTTTATATGCTTTGGCGACAGTGCCAGGAGCAACGTTGAGGTCTTTGGCAAGCTGACGAACTGATGGTAATCGATCGTTGGCAGCGATCCGCCCGGAAACTATCAAACCGCGGATCTGATCGCGGATCTGATCCGCGGGTGGAGTAGATCCCGACAGAGTAATCATGATACTAAGATTCTGCTTCGAGTCAGTTGACGAACCGGCACCGCAGATAAGGCAATCGAGAGCCAATAAGCAACGCCTACCCCAACGGCGATACCGGCACTGATTTGGAGTGCCGGGCCAAGGGCTGCAAAGGAAGTCCAAGAGCTGATGGCTTCCCCTCCAACGGAGAATTGCATTTGGATCGAAGCCGTCCGCGCAATTGAGTCGAGAATCGCCCCGAGATGCACAAATAATGCACCCGTTGTAACCGCTAAGACATTACTTGTACGTATGGTCCTGATTCGAAAGTCCTCATCGTAATCCGCCCCAAAACCAGGCCGAGCAATCAGCGATAGGTTCAAAACAGTGCCTGCGGCCAACATCGCGAGCAGGATCAGGCTTGGAACAGAGTGGAACCACCCATAAATGCTTGTCCCCATGCCATACTCTGCGCCGACATCGACGAAATACATGGTGTATCGCCCCGTTGAAGGATCCGGTTCTGAAGCCATCCCCGTAATGATCGTCAGCACGAGGACGACTGCCAGCACCATTACCGGCACCACCATCCATGAGCGACGGCTAAAGCTTGCGGGTGTTCGTGGGGCTAATGAAGCAACACCACCGCCAGAACGTGAACGCAACGGAATAACCAGAACAGCTAAGCCAATAATCCCCAGCAGCAATGGCGTCACGAACTGAATACCCAAAAACAAGTCTAGGTCCGTCCAATAGAGATCAAACGGCAATAACCAAGGTTCGCGAATCAACCGTTCCGCCGTGATCCCCAGGAACAAAAATAGGCCAACTATCAGGGCAATGGCTCGATGTTTGCGACCAAGCAACCCAGCCCTGCGACGCAACAACCACCATGTAAAGGCAACAAGTAGTCCGAAAATCAAGGGGCCAAGAATCAACAGCAGAAGCCACAACATGCCTTCACCTCTCACCATTTGTATCATCTAAATAACACACTACCGTACCAAGCAAGTAATACAAGAGGCTCGCAAAACGGCACCTTTCACATTGCCGTGCATGAAGGCGTGGACACACGTCTGTGACTTTCACCATCGTTTAGCGGTTTTCACAGATTCAATTGGCGGACTTGTTCGTTACGGCTTCTGATGCATCGTTTTCGTCGTCTGCGAGTCGGTATCCATCGAGCTACCCATTGGTTGCGCTGCTGTCATTTGCAGAAATCTTCTGCCAATGAGCAGTCCAGCAGAATTTTTTGTCCCCTAATGCAATGGCCCCGCCGCGACTTATAATCATTGCAGCGCCTCGATCAGCGGGGCTTCATTCTGCTTCCTCGGCCCGTCGTTTATCCCTTTCAGCAATTAACGCATCCAATTCTCGTAGTTGCCTTGCAAGAGTTGCATCAGTACTGGTGTCTAACGGTCTTGCAGCAGTCCAAATAGACATGATTAAGAGCAGAACGAGCGCGATAGCTCCACTGCCGCCGTATGCCCTCAACGTTGGGTCGGACCCAAGCCAACCAATTGCGACGGCAGCGCCAGCTAAAACTGCCCCACCGATGATGGTCGCAAGCGCTTGCACGGCTACTTCTCTCGTGATTCTGCCCATGGCTCGGAGCCGTCGTTGTGCGGCAAGAACCTTGGGCATATAGGTTTGCTCGTACTGTTCGAGCAACTCCTCACGCCGAGTGTCCAAGTAATCTGGTTTATCCGTCATGATGTTGCCCTTCAAAACAATCTGGTGGTTGAACGATTTGATGCTCAGTCTTGAGTCCGGGAATTAGCAGCTTCAGGGCGTGGTCATGTTGATCGGCGATGTTGTGAGGGCGTGAATTCCGGATCACGACGAAGCGCCCGGTAAATGGTGGATCTGCTCACGCCTAAGACTTCGCCGATTTGAGCGACGGTCATCTCTTGTTGGTCGTAGAGTTTTCGGGCGGTGGTCAATTGATCCTTCGTAAGCCGGGATGGGCGGCCTCCGGTGCGGCCACGGGCACGAGCCGCAGCTAGTCCGGCGTTGGTGCGCTCTCGGATGAGATCACGTTCAAATTCCGCCAGCGACGCGAAGATGTGAAAGATAAGCCGACCCCCGGGCGAGGAGGTGTCAATGTTTTCCTGTAAGGATCGAAACTCGATCCCCTGTGCTTGGAGCTCGGCCAGCTGATCAATGAGATGTCGAATCGAACGACCCAACCGATCCAATCGCCACACCACCAGGGTGTCGCCGGGGCGCAATTGGTCCATCAGTTTGTCGAGTTCGGGTCGGGACTGTAATGCGCCGGAGGCAGTGTCGGTAAAAATCCGATAACACCCGGCAGCGGTTAACGCGTCGTGTTGTAATCGAGCATCTTGATCCCCGGTGGAGACTCGGGCGTAGCCCAAAGCATGTGGCATGGCCCTACTGTAGCAATACTCGTCGCGCAGGGGTGGATGTGACACATAGTGTGACTCTCAACTTTGTTTGACGGCTTTTCGCAGCTTCATGTGGCGGCCTGCCGTCACTGAACTTGTTGCTACCTAAATACACCACTTAGAAGCCAAGGCTGGCCACGACGAATAGATAAGGGCGTAAAAGGGTATACCTGGTTTCACACTCATTAGCATCATCAGCTCGCCACCTGAAGCGGTGCATTTGGGTATCAACACGAGCCATGAACAGGTACAAGCTTCGATGGGGTCTTGTTTCCTCGGGAAGTGCAGATCAGACTAGGGGGTATGAATAAAAAACGGCTTTTGTCGCTCATGGGTTTTTCTGGGCTGCTATTGGTCGGATGTACGGGGACTGCAGAGCCAGAATTATCGCTCATGAACGAAGAGCAAGCACAGGCAGACATCCCGACGCACGTGGCGTCCTTTATCAATGACTTCTCTGCTACTGTCACCAACGTTGGGCAAGACTCTGATCATCCTGGCTACCAGGGACAAGGCTTAACGAATTTCACGCTCATTGACGCAGCCGAGAACTTTAACGTATTTGCAGCCCGTGATGACGATGACAACTGGTGTGTGGTGCTGGATAACACGCCGTTAGCTGATCACCCGGATGACTGGGCCATTGGGATTTCTTGTGCCCCATCAGAAGATTTCGCTGCCCACGGGCTGAGACTTCAAATCGATACACCAACTCTCACACATACCGCACAATTGCTGCCCGATGATTTCACCGGCGAGATCGACCCAGATCTCGAACGCATCAACGACCACCTTGCCGCCCAGTAGCACCCGACCTCAGCGGTACGAAGAACTCACCCGTCGAAGCAGTGCATTTGAGTATCACCACCAGAAACGGTGAGCCCCTGACTTCCAGTATTGACTCCTGTTCTTCTCGGTCGGGCAGATCGCCACATCAACCTGCGAGAAACCGCCAAATGAAGTTAACAGTCATACTCAGGAGCCTGGTCCGTGGATGTTTCTGAGTCGTCACCATCCAGGGTAATGCTGTCGGGGAAGCCCTGGAGGCGGATTTCCACTTCGAGGCTGTACTCCAGATGGTCCGGCATTGCGATTTTAGAGGTGTATGACTGTAGGTCAGCTGTGCAAAATCCGGCTTCATCCTCGCGGCGCTGGGTTGCGACGGTGATAGGGGCCTGAGGGTATGCAGCCTCCGTGAGGGGTTGGGCAATCAGTGGGCAGTTAGAACTACCCAGTGTCGTGATGTAGAAGGTGCGTTCCTCCCAGTCGGCAAACGCCGCCCACATCCCATCACGCGAGTAGGCCGAACCTGGTACATCACCCTTGAAACCCTCACCTGCCGTGGTGTCGGGCGATGCGCAAGACGTGCCGACTAAGAGGAACATCCCCACGACAAACATCCCGATCTTTTTCACAAAACCAACTTTCACGCAGCGGTGAAACACCGCCAAACAAAGCTTCGATTCACAGATCATGCCCGCAGGTTCCTGTAAAAATGTCGTGCGCCAGCGCTGATAAAAAACATGATGCTTGCGAGGAAGCACAACGCGGCGACTGCGAAGACCGGATTGACCCAGCCGGGCACGAGGTCATCGTGAGCGGCTGGGGTAACTGATGGGGAATAGTGGTCTCGATGGGGCTGCGGCATACCATGCTGGCTCATAGACATATCCAGCGGCACGACACGCATCCCCGACATCATGCGTGGTGAGCACGAAATTGCCGTAAATAAATATGCCTATCAGCGCGTAAATCCATCCCAAAAGTACCACCACCCAGTGGATGGGCGGGATTTTCGAAGCCCATTGTCGCCCACGGACCCCAGGGTCTTGAGGCAGAGCCCCGTGACGAGTTCCTGTTGTATGCAGGGCCGGAGATTTCCGCGCCACCAGTAGAACCGTGTCCCTACATCGAAGAGATCAATGCCGTGGAGTTTGACCAGCAATTTCAACGGGCTCTGGACTTAGGATGCGAACATGACATCCTCGGCGATATCACGTTCACCGAACCCATCCAAGGACCGGATGGCCCAATGCTGGGATTGCTCAGCCCAGCTCATGCCATGACCATCGAAGAAATGCACGCTGCTGGATACCTCAGCGACGCGGACTTTGCCGAATACCTCCAACACGCAGAACAGCAACCAGGTCACTAAACACGACCCCAGCTGTGTTCGTAATACCTTCTAGTTCCAGCCTGCCCGGGCACAGCGCATGCCAAGCAGCAACGAACTAGAGCGCCAGCTGAAACTGCCACACGAAGTTGCGTTTCATAGGTATACGTGCTGGTACAGGATGTAGAACTGTCGAGAAGCTAGTGGTTTTTCTGCTGCGATAGTCAAGCGGTCAGAGGATTGCTGAAGATCCGGTACAGCCGGGTTCTATCACACGAGCGGTAGGGGTCGTTGAGATGGTGCGTATATTTACGAGAGTTCGTCGGGTTGTGTTTGCTGTTGATTCAGTGCCGATTGGGGTGCCGTGAGGTATTGGATCACGACTGACGCTCCGATCAGCGCTGCTCCTACTGGAAACGCCGCGTTTTGAATGATGTTTAATACTGGGTTAAATAGCCAGAACCATAAAGCTTGGCTTGTCTGGGTGGAGGCCAAGCCAGTTTGGAACCCGACGCTGGTGTACATATAAAAAGCAATCGCACCCAAGATGAGGAATCCAACCCCCCACCACAGGATGCGCTTGGGTGATGTATTCATGAAGACGACCTCCTTGCGGTCTTTAGATAAAAACTCGGGCCCGACCTTCCACCTTGGGGGCGATCTTCGGTGCCCACCAGGCGATAGGTTCCAGCAGTAGGGTAACTAGCCCTGATTCAGTGCGGGTCCTACGGCCCTATTTGTGCGTTTAATTGTGTGCTGAGCCCCCGAAATTCGCCGGAATCACGTCGTCTTCGCGTTTTTCGACGCTGATGATGTCGCCGGTGACCGCATCAACCTCAACGTGTGTGGGTTCGTCAGAGTTCAGGAGTGCGTTTTCTTCTTCGGCCGTCGCTCTTTTCCATCCCAAATCCCCTAGGAGCAGCGAGCATGAGACTCTCATCTGCAGGTAAGAGAGTGCCTTATTTTTCGGTGATTTTCTCTACGCTGTCTACTAGGCAGATGTTCTACTTAAAGCAGCTGATGCCTCGGCGGAGCACTGTTCCATGCGAGCCTGGAAGTCGCATGCCTGCGTGATACAGTTCTGATTCAACGCTCATAGGTAGTTTTCCTCGGTCCTGAAGCGTGTTTCTCTCAGGGGTCTTCGTGATGAATCTATTGTTGTAATCCTTCGGAAATGTTTCTAAGGTTTTCTTCTAGAAAGTCAAGGTAGGTGTCGCCGGGTTCACCTTCGGGGGCGAGCTCGTCGGAGAAGATGGTGGCATAAATCTCTACGCCGGTTTCTTCTGACACGGTTTCCATCGGTCCGGGGGTTACATTCGATTCCACGAACAGTGCAGGGGGCTTGTGTTCGTTGACGAAATCGATTGCGGAAATCATCTGCTCGGGAGTGCCGATGTCATCGGTGTCAACCGCCCAGATATATCCTTCAAGTAGGTCATAGCTATCTGCCATGTACTGGTAGGCGCGCTCCGACGTTACAAGCACGCGACGATCTTCTTCGAGATCACCAATCTCCTGCTGGTACCGTTGATCTATATCAGTCAACTGTTCCAAGAAACTCTCGAGGTTTTGGCGGTACTCATCAGCGTTATCCGGGTTAACATCAATGAGCCCGTCGGCAACATTTTCGGCCATGATCATGCCGACCCTTGGGTCTAGAAAGGCATGCGGGTTGATGGAATGCTCCGACTCCTCATCGGTGAGATACATCGGCTCAACGCCATCGGTGGTTTCAACCACTCTATCGTCCTCCAGGCCCACGGATTCAACCATGCGTGATGCCCAGCCGTTTTCGCCGCCTTCAAGGTTGAGCCCATTATAGAAAAATACGTCAGCATCAGACATCGCTTTGGTGTCTTCTGGGGTGGAATCGTATTCGTGCGGGTCATTGCCCACGGGCACAATATTGTGCACCGTCACATGGTCGCCACCAACTTCCGCCACGATGTCGCTGAGAATAGTAAATGTCGATACCGCTTGGATTGTGTCTGTGCTATCCGTGGCTTGCTCATCGCCCGAGCTGCAGCTGGTCAACATGAGAGCGCCGACGGTAGTCAGTGAGATGATCCAGTGTTTGTTCATGAAAATGTGTAGTCCTTCGCTGCTTTTGTTGATTGAGTGATTTTAAGATGGTGACGTTCGCGGACTTTGCGGAGTTGTGTCCAGAAAAAGCCCTGATTCGGACTGAAGAAGAAAGTGAAAAGAAACATGGTGAAGGCCACCAGTACAATGGCAGGGCCGGATTGCAGTTGCCAGCGATAGCTGAAATACATGCCGGCGATGGATGAGACCATCCCCAACAGTGCGGCTAGCCACATCATGGTGGAGAATTTTTTGATCCATAAGAATGCGGTCGCTGCGGGCGTGATCAGCATGGCCACCACAAGAATGACTCCCACGGTTTGGACCGCCGATACGGTGACGACGGCCAAGCCAATTAGGACCGAGTACTGAATAGCTTTGGTGGGGAAGCCAAAGGCTTTGGCTACTTCTGAGTCCATGGTGGTGATGAGTAATTGTTTATAAAACAGCACTACCAGCCCGATAATGATCACGGCGATCACAATGGACTGCCACATTTGTGACGGACGGGTTGAAAGCACATCACCAAAGAGCACCGCTTCAAGTGTCATCGCTGAGTGTGTGCGAGCCCAGAGTAACACCCCTGCTGCTAGAAATGCTGTGAATACGATCCCGATAGAGGTATCACGTTTTAATCGCGAATTACTGTTGATGAAACCAATACCGCCGGCTGCGAGCAGTCCCGATACCAGAGCTGCGACGAGAACATTGGTTCCGAGGAGAAATGAGACGGCAATGCCAGGCATGACGGCGTGGGAAATGGCGTCACCCATCAGTGACAGGCCGCGAAGAATGATCAGCGAACCGACCACTCCAGAAGTGACGCCAATGACCACAGCAGTGATGGCGCCGCGAGCCAGGTGCGGGTAGTTGATGAGATCGTTAAGAAATTCCATGCACTACTCCGTGGACTCTGGCAAACCCAGCAAGTTTGCCCCAAAAGTTTGTTTGAGGTTGTCGGCGGTCAGTGTCTGGGGGACGGGACCTTGGGCGACCAGTACATGATGGACCATAATGATGTGATCAAAATACCGTTCGATAGTGGACAGATCGTGATGGACCATCACCACGGTTTTACCCCTGGCGCACAGTTCGGTCAGGATCCCCATGATGTTGGCCTCGCTAGTGGCATCAATGCCCACCAGCGGCTCGTCCAGCAGGAAGATGTCGGCCTGTTGAGCGAGGGCGCGGGCAATAAAAACGCGTTGTTGCTGACCACCAGAAAGGTCTGAGATTTGCCGGTCAGAGAATGCGGTCATGCGTACTCGTGCCAGCGCCTGCGCTGCAAGCTCACGATGTTCGGAGCCAGGACGTTGAAAGATGCGCAGATTAGGGTAAGTACCCAATAAAACCGTGTCAAAAACATTAATCGGGAAGTCCCAGTCGATTGTGGAACGCTGCGGCACATAACCGATGCGGTTGCGGACTTTTCTGAGGGGCTGGCCAAAAAACCGGATGGTGCCATAGGAGTGCTCAACCAAATTCAGCGCCGCTTTAAGAGTGCTGGATTTGCCAGAGCCGTTGGGGCCAACAATGCAGGTCATCTGTCCAGCCGATACCCGGAGACTCAGCCCGCTGACGGCCTTGACCCCACCGTATGACACATGCAGATTGTCAATCGACAGCACGTCAGCTGCCACATCGGAACCTTTCGCGTTTGACGGCAGCAGTGGTGCATCGGCTAGCTGTGGGGGAGCAGTTTTGTGGAGCAATAGTCTTTTTCACTTCCTCGTTATGTGGCTGAAGCCATGTGGGTTGTCTGACGCCAGTGGCCATCTCCTCATAATGTTGTGTCATTGACAGATCAGACAGCGGTATGCCGTACTCTCGTTCGACGTCATACGGGCTGAACAGGTGCATTTCCTTGTTGGTTTTCGCAAGATGGAAGGTGACATCGGGAATCACCACGCCCAAAGAAAGGGTCTTAATGCGGATCTTTTCGTGGGCTTTCTCTCGCTTAGTATCCAAAAAACGCATGATGTCAGGATGATGCGCGTGCAAGTAGACCGCTCCGGCACCTTGACGCGAGCCCAACTGATTCGCATATGAAAATGAATCTTCAAGGATTTTCATCACGGGTACGACCCCGGATGCTTGATGTTCTGTTTTTTTGATCGGTGCTCCAGCCTCACGCAGATTCGTGAGTAGCAAGGCCACGCCACCGCCACGTTTCGACAGTTGCAGTGCCGAATTCACGCTGCGTCCGATAGATTCAAGATTGTCTTCTAACCGCAACAAGAAGCATGAGACCAATTCACCACGCTGGGCCTTGCCTGCGTTAAGAAATGTTGGTGTTGCCGGCTGGAAGCGACCTGTCAGCATTTCCTCGACAAGGCGGATGGCAAGGGATTCATCACCCTGTGCCAAGAACAGCGCTGTCGCTACGACCCGTTCTTCGAAACCTTCCAGGTAAGTTGTGCCATCAAAAGTTTTCAGCGCATATGAGGTGAAAAACTTGAAAGCACCCAAAAACGTTGCAAACTCATGCCGCGCTTGAGAAGCTTGCTCATGCAGCGCTATTAGAAACGCATCAGTATAACCCTCAAGGAAGTCTGGTTCATAATAGTCATGATCGACCAGCCATTCCAAGCGTTCCAGCACGCTCGGAAACGTTCGCGTCTTCGGAACAACATGTTCAGCCACATAGCGCTTAACAGCCTCATGATCTTTCTCAAACTGAATAGTCCCGTCCAAAGCCAACAGGTTTAGTTGGGCGTTTAGCGCGTGGTAGTCCTTTCTGGAGCCGATCCCGGACTCACCAGTGGCCTGTTGAATATTGGTCGTCATATGATATTCCTTTCGCGGTTTGATGGCGTTGATGCAATTTTTGCCAAAAGCGGGTCAGGCCACTATTTACTTGTTCAATATCCTGCTGGGTGCCCAATAATTCGAATCGGTATAACTCCGGCACCTGACACTTAGCTGAAATAATGCGTCCGGCAAGACAATAATCCTCACCAAAGTTCGTATTCCCTGCAGTAATGACCCCGCACAGGTGCCCTCGGTTCACTGGATCATTAAGAAACGCGTTCACTTGTTTGGGCACTGCACCAGCAAGCGCCCCGCTACCGTAGGTGGGCACCACCAACACAAATCTGCGAGACACCCGGATGCCACCATCTACTCGCGGCCTGAGAGGTATGCGCACGGCCGGGCGGCCAAGCCGTCCCACAAAACGCAAAGTATTTTCTGACACGCTGGAGAAAAGAACCAGTTCAGGTGACTCCTCAATGGTGAGCTCTCGCACCGGGGCAGCAACCCCCCGCTTCAATTTGAGCATCGCATCCTCCTTTCGCTCCGTCTAAACAATCACACAGAAGCCCATATGTTGCGCATGGACTGAAATCCAACCACATCATTTAGCGCCTTCACTAATATGACCTTAAATGTTCGTCTTGTCAAAGTTTTTACTTCGAGATCACGAACATATAGTGTCTAGCAGTATCCCTCACCAAGTCGAATAGGAGTGGCTAACGATGCACAGGGCATGTGAAGGAGCCTGGCTGGAAGCGATCGGTATCTTCCAACAAGTACGCTCTGGTGATCATCAACGGGCAATGAAACTTTTAGTAACCTCTGCAGACCCCCCTGCAGTAATGCAGAATCTTTTACGACTGCTCGTAGTTTTTCTCCGCGGAGAAGATTCCAGGAAATTAGAACGCTTTCTTGACGCTTCATTCAGGGCAGGCCCGCCAACCCAGGGCCCATCCTTTACTCAAGGCCCGACCGTTGACTATGACCAGTTAAATGCCAAACTCCAAGGCGTCATTGATTTATCAGCACCGATGCAGCAGATGCTATCGACACACCTTCCACTCCTCACCACCGTCACCCCTCACGGCAGGGCCGATATCTCGCCGAGGCCGTCCCTACGAGTACTTGATGATCACACCCTGATCTATCACGAGCAGCTCAGGAGTCAGCACTTGGTAAATATCCATAACGGTTCTCAAGCCGTTGTATCCGTTATCAATCCTGAAACCGCCACAGGATACAGTTTTGTGGGCACCCCCGAGGTCCACCAGCACGGCGACGTCTTAGATGCAGCAGTCGCCTTTGCTGCCAAACACGGTCTACTCCGTCCTTCAGCAACCTTGTTGGTTCCTATTACAGCAGTTCACGACATCATTTCAGGAGCACCAATCCCATGAACACTGACACCGATCAACAACTGAAGCTGCCAACGATCACCTCCCCGAAAATCCGGGAGTTCGTTCATGAGTGGGTGGCCATCACTACCCCGTCCAGGGTCGAAGTCATCACTGCCACTGATGATGCCCGCCTCATCCAAGAAGCCCTCGACGCCGAAGAGTTATTACCGGCAGGAGAAGGGTGTTACTACGCTCGATCTCACCGGCAAGACACCGCCAGATCAGAAGAACGCACCGTTGTTGCCACCAGCCGCGAAGCTGATCGTGGCGTGTACAACAACTGGTATCCAGCAGATGAAGTCGTTGCTACGCTCAAAGCGCGAATGAACAATGCAGCGACACACAAGACGCTTTACGTAGTCCCTTATCTTATGGCGGTGCCAGGAACGCCGCTGGCACCGTTTGCTGCTGGGGTGCAGCTGACTGACGACCGCACTGTCGTGCTCCATATGATCCGTATGGCTCGGGTCGGGATACATTTATTCGATACCCTTGAAAACCCAGAATTTTTTGTTCGTGGCGTGCACATTACCGGCAATCTCGACACACTTAGAATTTCCGCCAATAGGTGCTGGCCAGGTATGGGTATAAGCCGGGCACGGTGCGTCATTAATTGTCTTTAAACTTGTTATGTCGCAGGAGATCGGTGACAGTTCTACCTCAGGACATCGGTAACAGTTCTGGGGGTTGTGGTGGTGACACTTCCAGAAGATTTCGGGTCGGTTCTGATTGATGGGTGACCAAAAATAATGAACCTGTTGATGCTCGTATCCGTCTGGCGATTGCTAATTGGCCCAAGGACGCACCCCGTGGCAGTGTGACCGCGTTTTGTGCTGAACATGGCATCAGTCGCAAAACCTTCTATGCCCTGCGCGCTCGGGCACGCAACGAGGGTCAAGCCGCAGTCTTGGAGCCCCGGTCTCGTCGACCCAAGACCTCGCCCACCAAAATCAGCGAAGACGTCAAAGATCAGGCGGTCGCGGTGCGCAAAGCCCTGGAAGCCTCGGGTTGGGATCACGGGCCGATCAGTGTGCATGACAAAATGCTGGCCATGGGCTTACAGCCACCAGCAGTAGCCTCCTTGGCACGGATCTTCCGAGAACGTCAGGTGGCCCGAGTCCATCCCAACAAGAAGCCCCGGGCTGCGTACCGGCGGTTTGTCTATCCAGCGCCCAATGCGTGTTGGCAGTTGGATGCTACCGAGTACGTGCTGGTGGGTGGACGCAAGTGTGTGATTTTCCAACTGGAAGATGACCATTCGCGTAAAGCTATCGCCTCGCATGTCGCCCCATCTGAAAATGGGGAGGATGCGGTAGCGGTGATGCGCAAAGGCATCGCTGCTGCCGGGGTGCCACAGCGACTGTTGACCGATAACGGAGCGGCGTTGAATCCTGAACGGATGGGCTGGATCGGCCAACTGACCGCGTATGCCAAAACACTAGGTGTCGAGCCGATCACCGGAAGGCCTGGTCGCCCAACCACCCAAGGCAAAAATGAGCGGTTCCATCAAACGTTGTTCCGATGGTTGGACAAACAACCCTTGGCCGCCACGTGCGCAGAGCTCCAAGCCCAGGTCGATGAGTTTGACCGCTACTACAACACACAGCGCGGACATCAGGCCCTTGCTGGGCGGATCACCCCGCAACAAGCTTGGGATGCCACCCCGGTAGCCGAAGCACCCCGACCTGCGCCACAACCGATCGATCCAGAGATTCCAGTAACCGTCTCACCCGAACTGGGGGCTGAGTTGCCAGCCCACGAAGGCATCACCGATCTCAGCGTGCTCTGGGAGGCCACCGCGACCAAAGCTTCCGAACAGGCCTCGAGTTGCCAGCCGAAGGTCACCGGCAGTATTCAACATCCCGGAGCCACCGGTACCCGGCAGCTCCGCGTGTATACCAACGGGGTAGTCAACTTTGCAGGCACATTATTTTCTGTCACCAGGGCCATGGCCAGCCGCATTATCATCGCCGACTGGAACCCGGAACGCATCATCTTTGCCACCACCGTCGGAGAGATCATCGCTGAATATGAATGGCCATCAGCAGGTACCAGATACCAGGCCATTTCCAAGGCCCGATACCGGTTCCAAAACCGAGCCAACCAGTCATAGTGTTACCGATGTCCTGAGACACCAAGCGTCACCGAAGTCTTGATACAGAACTGTCACCCAAGTCCTGAGACATCACATTCTTAATATTTCAACCCTAATTTAGGCCAAACACCATACCGAACGTTAAAGTACAAAAATAGGGTACCAATGTCACCCAAGCCGCTGCTTGGACGGACACTTTAACACAGACACCAGTCCAGTCCACCCTGGGGTTTATTCTACTTATGACGCAGGTTATTTTGCCAATTTCTCCGAAGCTGCTTTCTAGATTTTCCGTTCGAACAGCCTGGTCGTCAAGTTTCGATATACCTTTCGCATGACGTGAAGCAGAATACAACTGACCTCAGTTTCGGGATCGGCACGTCACCTCATTCGAGGCATTGCAAAAGTCTCTTTAGATGAGCATCATTCCTGAGCTTTATGGCTGCTACTATCTGCATCCGTCCGTTCAGGTACGAATCAGATATTTCCTGACATGGGACATACCTCGCACGGGGTATGCAGTCGCCCGGCACCAGTCGGTACATTGAGCGTTCTAGGCGTCAAGAACGCACAGCGGACTGGAAGGGTGGCTTCATGAAGACACAACGAGCGATGTCAGGTGCGAGACTCAGCATGGTGATGGCGCTGATTGGAGGAGTGCTGGCGTCTCCCGCACAGGCCTCCGAAATCGCCCAGGATCAGGTCGAGGTGGAAAGTGAAATCAGCCCGGAGATGGAAGCTGCCGAAGTCGCTGACGCGCTCAACGAAGCTGCGGAATCATCCGGTGAGGACAAAGTTCCTACCGTAGCGGCTTATGACTTACGCATCAGCGACGACGACCAAACTCAAACGGCTACAGGCCTCCGGACCAAGTTCCCCATCCCCGAAGGTTGCACTCCAGACCTCAGCTTGAGCACACTAGAGTGTGAAACCGGCACGACTGTTTTTGAACCGTCAGTGCTCACGCTCGAAGGAGGTAGCATCGAATTCGACCTCTCGGTGACAGACAGCGAGATCATTGTCTCTGCGGTACCCCGGGACGATCTGGCCGGGCCGTTCTTGTTCTCACTGTTTATGGGTGACGAGACCGAGACCGAGATTCTTGCCGAGGCATCGGAGACTTTGGAGTGGATGCTGGCCGCAGGACCCGAGGCCGACCGCAGTGCTGACAGTCTCGCCGCTGAAGAGGCCGAGCTTACAGAGGCGCTCGAGGTTGAGGAAAACAGCAACGAGGGAGCCGACGAGAACGAAGTCGATCCGGGTGAGAGTGTGGAAGCCACTCCTGCAGTTTTCGACGACAATGCAGCAGCTCAGGCATCCTTAATGCTCGCCGCTGCATTCAAACGACCGAGCAAGGTCACGATCCCAAGTAGATACGTCTACTGCAAAACCTGGGTAACGTCTAAGTGCAAGCCGAAGAGTCTCCATGACTACTGCACCTGGTCACCGGATTCGTACACTTACAAAGGCACGAAGGTAGATTATCGAGGCCCGTGCGCCCGACATGACATGGCGATCGATTCGATCCGACAAAAGAAAGTCTCCTTGAGCAGCAAGCGATCGCAACGTGCCAGCGCGGACTCAAGGTTTAAGAGCAACCTGCGGCAGAACTGCGGCTACTCGCTATACAAGACCTCAACAGGTCGTGCGAAGTGCTACGACCGCACTGCACTCTACTACTCTGTGGTCAAAAGCAAAACAAAAAATTGGAACGGCAGGTAACCATGAGCAAAGGCAAGATCGCCGGCGGAGGGTTCACGTCCTTGGCGCTTTCCGCCGCGCTGTACCTGGTAACCAGGGCGTGGTATGTGTCCGTGTGGGATCGTCAGAATCTCGAGATCTCTGTCAGCATGACAATCGGTATCGCCCTCTGCGCGCTGTCGATTTTCGCGGCGCTGGTGGGCACCTGGCTGCTCTTTCCGCATCGAGCTACCCGCCTGATTCTCACACTCGTGCATGTTCTGATATCCGCCCCGACGATCGTAGGTAGTGCCTTGGATATATGGGACTATCTCTCCGCCTCGGGGTACAACGGGTTTGGGTCAGTAATCTTCATTCTCATCGGGAATAGTGCCCTGCCGATAGCGGCGTGTGTCTCCTTGGGGACCGGGGTCGTCAAGGCAGCCAGCCTGATGAAGCCGCCGGCACCGGCACCCTAGCTACCGACGGACACTTCCACACCCAATGTCGCATGTAAGCTACGCTACCCAGGCGACTTCCTATGTAACCGTCGTCGAAGTGTCCGGTACGGGGCTGCGGGAGAAAAGTCGTCGTAACGTGACATGGAACTCTCCTTGCTCATGCCTTCCCCGAGTATCCTCGGGATGGATAGCTATCGCGGGTGTCGGCCAAGTGAAAGTGAGAGGTATGGGTCGGTACTCCGCGGAGACCACAGATGTCTCGCGTGGGATCAGATGGGTCTATCTTCTCACAGGGGCTAGGTATGTCGATCTGCCGATCCGTGTCCTACTTCTACTCGTCGCGCTCGGAGGTGTCACCCCCTCGGCGCTCGAATCGGATGCACCGCTCTACCTCGCGTTGCAGTTGCTGGCCGCAGTGCTCGTAGTAGCGGCAGGTTTCATCCCACTTTTGGCGGGAGCTTCCGGCTTCATGATGTTCTTGGCATTCACGGTCGCCTTCCCGGATCTGCTGAACCCATTCCAAACAGTAGTAGAAGTGGCCACGGCGTTCGTCTTGAGCCAGCTGAGAGTACGCCCGTTCGTCGCATTTACCATGTTGTTATTTGCTACAAAGCTCATATCACATGTTGTCGGGTCTACCGAGGGCGGGAGCGAAACGCTCGTCACTTTAGCTTTTGGGTGGCTGATGAGCTCCTTACTCGCACTTACTGCCGCAGGGTTTGAGAGACGCATCCAAGACGGGATCGCCAAGCGTGAGGAAATCGCCTTGGCCAGTGAACGGAAGATCGAACGCCTACGCCTTGATCTGGCGTTGGACACACACGACACCATCTCGCACGGATTGGCAGCGGAAGCCGCAATCATTCGCATGCTGGGGATCGAGGCACGAATGGAAAACCGCCACGACTGGCGCCTCACGGAGCTCGCCCTGGTCAACGCACATGCACAGCAACAACTGCGTGTGCTGCTTTCACGCCTCACTCAAGACCTCGAGGGTCGATCCGGGGGTGACGACTTTGAGACTGACTTGCTTCGCGCCGCGGAGATGACACGTTCGGCAACAGAAGCCGGCGGTCTCGACCTGAAGATCAACATTGGCGACGTGCCTACTTCAGTACCAGGAAAGACGCTCGAGTCGGCGCTATTTACCATGAAGGAACTCGCAACGAATGTCGTCAAGCACGCTTCGCATCCAAGGCCCTGCATAATCTCGGTGTCGACAGAACGTCGAGAGGACGACGACTGGCTTCGATTCGAGTCCCAAAACCCAAGCGTCCGAGCCCCTTATAAGAAGCCGAGTACGCTCTTGGCTCGGGTTCAACGATCCGGTGGGACCTGCGATGCTTCGTGCCACGATGGCGTCTTCACCGTCGTCGTCTGTTTTCCCGTTGGGAGAGAAGTCACGATGTAAATACCTCGAACGAGGGATGCGGAGTTGAGAGGCAATGTCGTGGTCTTAAGGTATGAGACTTCTTTTGGCTTTCGCGACCATTTCGCTAATTCCGCTCTCCAGTGCTTTAGCGCCTGTAGAACTACCCTTATCCGTCACCACGACATCGGTTGCGACTACCACCGTGAGCGGTGAGCTTTCCTATAAAACAACCGGGAACCCTTACAAGTGCGTCATATGGCGCATCATCGATAAGAAACAGTACAGGAAGTATTGCCTATGATCCGCTCCCCATCACCGCCGGGCGAGAGAACCGATATTGACCGCCAGTTGTCGGTTCTGATCGTCGACGACGATCACTGGACAACACGCGCAATTTCCTACGCGCTCGTGACCGAGCCGGATATCACACTGTTGCCCCCGGTCCATAGCGGAGACAACGCTATCGACAGCTACCGCAAACATCAGCCGGATGTAGTGCTGATGGACATTAACATGCCCGACGGCATGAACGGAATCGACGCCACCCGACAGATTCGCCGAATGGATTCGGAAGCAACCGTGGTCATACTCAGTACCGTCTCGCCCGGCCCAGGCCTTGCCCGAGCGCTGGAAGCCGGTGCGGTCGCAGTGATCAATAAGACCGCCTCTGAATCGACGCTGCGTGCGACAGTCCGAGGTGCGGCCCGCGGCGATGATCCCTCAATGCTGAAGTTCCTAGCACGGGACATCCTTATCTCTGGTGACACATTGCCGGAGACGCCGTTGGTCACTCCGGAGCTCACCCATCGAGAACTTGAGGTTCTCATGCTGATATGTCGTGGGCAGAGCTATGAGGAGATCGCCAAGGCCCAAGGGGTCTCGGCGTGGACGGTAAAGACCCAAACGAAGAAGCTGCGAGAGAAGCTTCAGGCCGAGAACCTCGCCCAACTCGTGGTCCGGGCATTACAGTACCGTTTCTACAACCTCTGAAGTAAGTGAGGCAGAAAGTTGTCTCCGTGACTCGTCGTGGGCAGCGCTCACATCAAGATGGAAGTACAGGAGCTTGGCCGCGGAGAAGGTGCCGACACCTGGCGCGGGCGACTACCGCAACTCCATGATCCCGGTGACTAGCGAGAGCACTGCGCCTGTCATCGCCAGCGCCACCACAATGCCAAATACCACCCGATCGTTAACTTTCCCCAGGGAACGCTGACCGGTCCACATACCAGCGGCGATGCCCGTGGCCACCAGCAGCCAGACCCACGGCGACATGTCCGGAATGGTAGAGCCCATGATGGTATTACGGCTGATGAGCACGACGGTGCACACGATGACCCATATCGGTTGCAGGCTGGCAGCAAAGGAGGCCACCGGCCAGCGGGCGACCACTCCGTAAATCGTCATTGCCGGACCACCGATGCCTGCCAGCACACTCCCGGCACCAGCACCAAACCCCGTCAGAATTTTGGCGCTGCGACCGGTGACCGGTTTGGTGGTGCCCTGCATGAGCAGTGCGACACCCAGCCCCACGATCACCAGCGCACCGACCAACAAATACACCACAGCGGTATCAATCATGGAGCCAATCCAGGCGGCCGGTGGGACCGAGACGGCCGCGGGGATCCCGATCCAGGCCACCCTGCGCCAATCAATATCTCGCCACATGCCCGGCAGCATCAGCAGCGAGGCAATAACTGCCAGGACCGTGGTCAGCATGATCCCCTGGTGGGTGCCTAAAGCCACGACGGCGAAGGGGGCGGTGAGCATGGCAAAGCCCAAACCGGTGATGCGTTGCAGTGCGGTGGCAATAAAGCTCAGCAGCAAAATGCCGATGACCATGAAGAAAAAGCTTCCTGTCGCAGTTCTGGTGTCTCGACCAGACTAGAGCAACCTTGCTGGTCAGCACAGCAGGTAACGCCTATCAGCGCTCCATAATGATGCTGCCGAGGTGCAACACCGGGTTGCGTGGTGGTGCACCTCGGCGGCTAGTGCTGCATCGAGTTAGTCACCGGCGGGGGTGAAATCGGTACTCCCGATGAACTCGGGCCGCGGGGAGGCTGCGGCAAAGGGTTCTTCTGCCGTATTCTCGACCGAGTTATACACCAGGAAAATATTTGAGCGCGAATACGGTGTGACGTTGCCGTTTGAGGCGTGCATGCAGTTGGAATCAAAAATGATTGCCCCGCCTGCTGGTCCTTCGAGCACGTCAATGCCGTAGTTGTCCGCAAATTCGGTTAGGGTGGCCCGGTCTGGCACGCCGGCGCCCTGCATGACCAGGGATTTTTTATAGTTATCTTCCGGGGTGCCGCCTGCGCAGCGGACGTATTTTTTGTGGGAGCCGGGCATGGTCATCAGCGGCCCGTTGAAGGAGTAATTATCGGTCAGGGAGATCGAGATGCTGGCTGCCCGCGGGGTTGGTAGCCCGTCTTCGGCGTGCCAGGTTTCAAAATCCGAATGCCAACCGAATTCTTTACCCACGAAACCGGGTTTGTAGTTGATGCGGCTCTGGTGCACATAAACTTTCGACCCCAGAATCTGTTCAACGCGACGCACCAATCGTGGGTCGTTTGCGAGTTTCTTAAAAATCGCATTGGTCCGGTGAATATTGAAGATGGACCGGACTTCATTGGATTCAGCTTCGGTCACGGTGGCCTCGTCGGCTTTGACGTCCGAGTCCTGAGCCAAACGCTGCAGCTCATCCCGACACTGTTGCAGTTCTTCGGGACTCAGCAGCTCATGAATGGTCAGATACCCGGTGGCATCATAGCTTTGCAGCTCTTGGACAGACAGTGGACCAGCAGAGTCCCAATCGTGCACTACCGGATCATGGCGATCCACGACGGTGGTGTAATCACTATCTCGAGTGGGGTATGCGTCTTGCCGTACATTTACTTGCGTAGTCATGACACTCCTAAAAAGACTGTTCATAAAATAAATATTTTTTGATCACTCTTTTAGTAATGCGCAGTTTCTCTAGCACTGCTTATGTGCCACTGTAAGACTAGGAACAGTATGCTCGATCTGGACACCGTGTTGCGCAGTCAGGAGCTAGCAGACCTTGCCGACACCACCACTCGTGCGTTGCGTCATTACCATAAGATCGGACTGCTTCCTGAAGTTCCGCGTGACCAGAACGGGTACCGACGCTACAGCGCACGCGACTTGATTAGAGTATTACGTATCCGCCAGCTAGCAATGAGCGGTATGCCATTACGTAAAATCGGTGACGTGCTAGAACAGGACACCCAGCGCCAGGATGACCTTTTTGGCTGAACTTGACCGCGAATTGAAGGTACAAGCAGAACGTATCAAGACGCAGCGAAAATTACTGGCTGAGCTTCGCTCCGCCACCACCCGATACTCGAGGTTGTCCCTCGCAAAACGAAGTACGGCTACCCAGCAGCTGGATCAGGATGTGTGGACGCTAATCACCGCCACTGGGACTGTTGACGCGAACATCGCTGCCACTATTCAGAACGTTTTGAACGAAGGGCCATTGGCGGACCTGGCCTCCACTTGGTATCCGGAATTCGAACAGCTAGAGACCCAGACTCATATCGATGATGGCCGGGCAAATGAACTTGCAGGCCAGATTGCAAGTTTTGTGGATGCCGTTCTGGAAGCTACGGGTTTGACACCTGCCACAGAGCAGCTGCCAATTATGGCATTGGTCGAGCAGATCCGATCTGACATACTCAGTCCCGCACAGCATAAAGTGTGGAGTCGCTTCCTCTCCAACATCGAGCAGAATTAGAAAAATTCGGCTCTTTCTGTCGAAGCACGAAGTAATCAGTTAAACCTAGAAATCGACCCTTTCTGGAATTTGCTAGATAACAGCACAGGCTCAGGCAGGGAATTGCTAGGGGAACAAGTTTTGATGCGAAAATACCCTCGCCACGCACTGCGGGACGGGGGCTACGAGTGCTCCCCGCCGGACTCGAACCGGCAACCTACTGATTAGCGTAGTTGCCAAAGCGCTCTTGGACTTTCCACAGCTGGGTGGGATTCAGAATGTCAGCAACCGATAGGTGCGCTGGTTCGTAGTAGGACAAGGGATGCTCCTGGTATTTTGACTGTGGAATAACAGCTGTCGCGCACTACACTGTGCTGTGCGAAATTTCGTTGACAGTATCCGCGAGAGATTCCTGCATAGGATGATGTCGCAGAATCCTTCAGTCCCCCAGCAGCGCCTCGTGCTGAGCTTGGGCACGCGATCCGGCAGACGAGACGAACGTCGGTGCGGCCTCAGCTGATGGTGTGACATCTGTTGGTGATGGGTCCATCCGACTGGATAGGTCGATGTCAGCATCACCGAACACGTCAGTGACTTGGCCGACTGTTGGGCGGATATCGGCGTTTTGTTTGATGCCCATGCTGATCAGCCACTTGCGGTATTCATCCGTGGAGCGGTAATAGCCTTTGAACACTGCCGGGTTGGAGCCTTGTGGCTCAATCGAGCCAGTACCTCGGGCGGCAACAGGGTCTTCACGAATGTGGGATGGCACCCGCGGGACGCCTTCAGGGTCGTTGAAAATCAACCGACGGTTGCCCTCGGTTGGATTGGCGCCCAGCAGGACTTTGTGCCCGAGGTTGCTTCGCAGTTTGGTTCGCAGTCCGGTGTCGGTGGAGGCTACCTGAGTGGAGAGGGCTAAAAAGATGCCGGCAAAACGCATCTCGGCGGCGATATCGTTGATTCCCTTTTGCAGAATCTCCTTTGCCAGGTTGTTGGACTCTGCCTCATCCTTCATATCCAATAGCACCTGGGGTGAGTCTTTGTTCGTCTTGGGCACTGGTTCCATGGAGAACAGCACGGTGACTTCGTCAATGACCAATAGCAGTGGCATGACACGTTGATCTGGTGGCAGCTGCGTCCAGTTTTGCACCCCGTTGCGAGCAATGATGGCACTGCGACGGGTCTTTTCTTTTTCAATGAGCTTGGTCACGGTGGCGGATTCAAAGATATTTTCACATCCCCAGCCGCCAGGCGTGACAAAGTCTTTGCACCAAGCGAAGTCCACTGCTTTATCGGGGGTGTCGATGATGGCCAGCTGAGCCCCGCGCGCCAGGAATTGTGTGATGTAGGCATTGACCACTGTGGATTTACCGGCCTGAGCGATACCCCCGATTTGGACGTGCTGATGGGCTGAAATGTCGATGATCTGCTCGGTATGTTTCTTCCCCGGCTCAGGCAGGGCAGTGCCGATTGGAATATGGAAATGATCGTCTTTGTCCGGGTTAAACGGTTCAACCTTTTTGGGCAGCGGTGTTGGATACACTGCTTTGAACGTGGGCAGTTCTGCTGGGATGATCGACCCGGTTCGTTCCCGAGTGTCGGTCTCAAAATACCAGCCAGGTTTGCCGATGATCGTCTCAGTCACTTCGGTCAGCGCCTTGTCATGTGCGGATGGCCGGTAGGTGGACGGTAACGTGAAATCATAACCGCCCTTGGGTCGATATGAGACTTGAATGTCCCATGGTTCACACCGCAGTGCGGTGGCTAAAGCATCTCGGGTGAGCACAATGTCTTCTTCGAGTTTGGATAAGATCGCCCGGCGTCGGTGTGGCTCAAAGGTGGTCATCACATAGCCGGGGTATGCATCAGCAAAGGCGAGTGATCGTTTCTTCCCATCGCGCTCCGTTGTGCCGGTCGGTAGTGGCACCTCGATGGATGCGTTGCCGGTGTGGGAGGCGATGGCGGATCGGTTTTCGCGGCGTAAGACTGCTTTGCCGGTGGCTGGCTCGAAGTTTTCTATCTCGAATCCTTCACCGTGTTGTGCAGCAACGGCCTTGATCACTTTGTCGATGTGGCGTTGGTTTTCGGGATCGAACTTCTGCCCCACGTTGACGGTGATCCGGTCGATACCGATGACGATGACACTCACCTCTGCTGATGTTTCTGGCTGACGAAAGCCATGATGTTGTACTCACCTATACATCATGCAGTGGTTTTATTTTGCAGTCTTCCCGAACTTTTCTAATGCGGAAGAAAAGTCGATAACTTTCATCTCGTCGCGTTGAATGTAGTGGCGCTCCGTGACCCGCACCGAGCTGTGTCCGCCCTGCTGCGATGCCGCTTCAATGCCATACACCTCGGCGATCTCTGTGAGCGAGGTTCGACGTGATGTGTGAAATGGCAAGCGGTCTGGAACATCGAGACCGAGTTCTTGTCGAGCTAGACTGAATGCACGTTGTGCAGCCCGGTACAGGTTATCTCGTGCATACGGGTTGCCTTTGCGGTTGACAAATACCAATCCTTTGCCAGCACAGTCTGCTTTGCGTCGCTTCAGGATGTTTACGGCATACACTGGTAGCGATAGGCGTTTCTTCTTGCTGTTTTTCGGATCGCCAAGGTAGTTGGAGACTCCTGTTCTGCGAACAACAGCTTTTTGCACGTAGACAATCCCCGGTTGGTGTTCTTCGTCGGGCAAGTAGATGTCTTCCCATTGCATCCCCAAGACTTCAGAGATACGACACGCTGTAGCAAGCGTCATGTCAAAAACATCAGCGATGGGGACGGTTTTGACCGGTGGGTTGGACTCCCAGTGCCGCAAGGCCAGTCTGATGTTGTGCAACGCCGTGTCCGACCAGATTTGGGGTCTGGGCGCCTGGTAGCCCACAGTTGGGATGTTCTCAGCCGGGTTGTGCTGAACAATGTTATGACTGGCAGCATATTGAAACATCCCGACCAGGATACTACGGCATTTGTCAGCCACTGACACCATGGAACCGTCTGGTTCGATGATGCTGTGTAACGCCTCGTTCAGCATTCCTGTAGAGCAGTCAATGACCAACGTGTGACCTATACGAGGTTGCAGGTGATTGAGATACTGCTTGTGACGAGACGGCAGGGTTTCGGTGTTACTGCCCTTGATTCGTCGTACCTCGAAGAGATGATCGAAGTATTTGGTGGCGAGATCATCGAGAGTGAGGTTTTCATCTCCGTCGTGTCTGGTGATGATCTTCTTGGAAACATTGTGCCACCTTTCCCGCACTGCACGAACTGAAGCTGCTTTGGTGGCTGCTGTCGCCGTCAACGCACGTCTTTTGCCGTATGAGTCCCGATAGAAGCATCGAGACTTCCATTTTCGATCTGCCACCTTATACGAGCCAATTTCCCCACGTTCGCCGATTCTTAGACGAGCTCTGGCCACTGGTATTCCCCCACATTTCCCTTACTATGACTGCTTTACAGACACAGAGTGTCCGGGGGAAAGTGGATTTGAGAAAAACGAGAAGCCTTCAAAAGTGCTCGTAAGTTGCTCTCGGCGTCAAAAGTGTTCCCATTTCAGATGAAAGGCGAGGCTTTACCGACCACTGTTCACCGTCACTTTTCACGCCCTAGCGTAAGCTCCGACACCCCGAAACTCCCGCATGATCTAGCCGAAGTAGCGGCATATCATGTAGCGTGGTCAGATATGACGCAGCAACAAGAATCTCAAGGAAATACCAGCCAGCGCACCCTGATTGTCGGTGGAGGATGCTTTTGGTGTCAGGACGCCGTTTATCGCAAAACTAAGGGCGTCATCGAATCAGAATGTGGGTATATCGGCGGTCACGTTGAACACCCCACCTACGAGCAGGTATCGACGGCCACAACGGGTCACGCCGAGGCAGTGAAAGTCACGTTCGACCAGAACGTCATCGACGCCGACACGATCTTAGATATGCTCTTTGCCTCCCATAACCCAACCACGCTGAATCGTCAGGGTGCCGATGTTGGCCCACAGTACCGCTCAGCACTGTTCCCACAGTCAGACGGCGACAAAGAACTCTTTGAGCGCACGATTGAACGCCATCAACAACATTGGGCTGATCCCATCGTCACTACCATTGAAGAAGACGCGACCTGGTGGCCGGCTGAAGCAGAGCATCAGAACTTTTATCAACGAAACCCCAACTGGGGCTATTGTCAGGTGGTTATCAATCCAAAACTGGCAAACGTTCGCAAACATTACTCTGCATGGCTTCAATAATTACGTTTTGCGACCTTTCCTTTATTGTTAAGCGTGAGAACTCTTTTAAACTTGTACCCCTGAAAAGGATGAATCCAACATGGCAAAGATGCTCGATAACATCACCCAAGCTGTCGGACAGACCCCTCTTATTCGTCTAAACCGTCTCACCGAGGGGCTCCCAGCTGAGGTGGCCGTCAAGGTCGAGTTCTACAACCCAGCCAACTCCGTCAAAGATCGCATCGGTGTCGCCATCATTGATGCCGCTGAAAAAGCAGGCAAACTGCGTCCGGGCGGAACCATCGTTGAAGGCACCTCCGGCAACACTGGTATCGCACTGGCCATGGTAGGTGCGGCTCGCGGCTATCGCGTCGTGCTGACCATGCCAGAGACCATGTCCAATGAGCGTCGTGTTATGCTCCGCGCCTACGGTGCCGAGATTGTCCTGACTCCAGGTGCAGACGGCATGCGCGGTGCTGTAGAAAAAGCCGCCCAGATCGTGGAAGAAACCGACAACTCGATTCTGGCCCAGCAATTCGCTAACCCGGCCAACGTCGAAATTCACTACACCACCACCGGCCCAGAAATCTGGGAAGCATCCGAGGGCAAGGTCGATATCTTGGTTTCCGGTATCGGTACCGGCGGGACCCTGACCGGCGCAGGTCGCTACCTCAAAGAACAGAAGCCTGACGTCAAGATCGTTGCTGTAGAACCAGCCGACTCCCCGATCCTGTCGGGTGGTAAACCAGGGCCACACAAGATCCAGGGCATCGGCGCCAACTTCGTACCAGAAGTACTTGATACCGAGCTCTACTCCTCTGTCTACACCGCCACCCTCGAGGAATCTGTCCAGAACGCTCGTCTGCTGGGGACCAAAGAAGGCATCCTTGGCGGTATTTCTTCGGGCGCGGCAATCGCTGCGGCCCTGGATGAAGCCAAGAAAGAAGAAAACGCCGGCAAGCTGATCGTTGCAGTCATTCCAGACTTCGGCGAACGCTACATCTCCACTGTTCTCTACGAAGACATTCGCGGCTAATCAACGCTGCTCTGTGATTCTGCCTTCGGGCTCGCAATGGAATGCATATTCTGTTGCAGACCGAAGGCAGAACGCTTTAATGCTTAACTGGCGGTTCACTTGACCATAGAATAATTTCGACCGCCTGTGCGTTGAGCTTATCAACGACACTTTTTGAAAGGGAAACATTGGGATTCTTACGTCGCTTGCGCGAGGATATTCAGGCAGCCAAAGACCGCGACCCTGCTGCACGCAGTACATTTGAAGTGGCTGTGGGTTACACCGGTCTCCATGCTATTTGGATGCACCGCGTCGCACATAAGATGTGGCAAAAAGAGCAGCTCAAAACCCCAGCGCGACTCCTTTCACAATTCAACCGGGCACTGACCGGAATCGAAATTCACCCGGGTGCAACAATTGGCCGCCGCTTCTTCATCGACCACGGTATGGGTGTGGTCATCGGTGAGACCACCGAAATAGGCGACGACGTCATGCTCTACCACGGTGTCACGCTCGGGGGTCAATCCCTGGAGAAAGTCAAACGTCACCCGACCCTAGAAAATGATGTCGTCGTCGGGGCTGGTGCCAAAATCCTCGGACCAGTCGTGGTGGGCAAGCGCACCGCTGTTGGCGCCAATGCGGTGTTAGTCAAAGATACTCCAGAAGACGCCATTGCCACTGGTATCCCAGCTCAGATTCGTATTCGCCGTAGTCAGGAAGAAGCAAAGCCTGCAGTTGACCCGGCTGAATATGTTGATCCAGCCATGTGGATCTAACCCAGCAATCTTGCAGCATGCGGCTCCAAGGAGAACTTCCTTAGAGCCGCTGTTGTATCGCAGTATGGCGTCCCGGCAGCACCCTGGCAAGCACAATAGTCACCAATCCTGCCAGCGGAACAACCAGCAGTGCCCATCGCAGCGACAACATATCTGACAGCGCGCCCACAAACGGTGGAGCGATCAAGAACCCGAGCCGCATAAACCACGAGACCACGGTCAATCCGACGCCGGGACGTAGTCCGGGAATATCATCGGCAGCATTATACGCGGCTGGGATCAGTGCCGAGGAACCAAACCCAGCCGCAGCAAACCCGGCAATGGTCAACGGAACCGTTGGCCAAGCGATTGCCAGTCCCATCCCTACAGAAATGATGATGCCACCAGTACGGATTACGCGACGCTGCCCAAAGCGATCAACGAATCGGTCGGCCGTAGCCCGCCCGATCAACTGGCCGGCCACCAAAGCGGTGAACCCGAATGCCGCCACGGCGCTTGGTGCCCCCAGGTGCACTGACATATACAGGGCAGACCAAGAATTCCCGGAGTCCTCCACCACCGCTTCAGCCATGGCCAGCAGAACTAAAGCGCCTACCATCAGCATCGTGTTCGGATTCCGCAGTACTGCCCATTGAATGCGTTTGAGATCCTGACGCCGAGCATCGGCACCGGGGGCGGTTTCCGGTGAACCTTCAGGACATGCCGGCGGTAGGGTCATGGTCCAGGCAATCAGCGCGACCACAATAAAGCACACCGCTGAACCGACCAGGTGCACATGTAAATCCAGTTCAATAAACAACACGCCCGCGGCCATAAATCCACCCACCACCGCCCCGAGAGACCATAAGGCATGGAAGGAGTTCAATATGGAGCGACCATATGCATCTTGAACCTGCAATCCATGGGCGTTTTGTGACACATCGGCGATTGCGTCTGCTCCTCCAGCCAATAATAACGCCAGAGCAAAAAGGAACACTTCTGGCATGAAGGCCGTGGCTGCCAGACAGACTGCCAAGGTGATTGTCATCAGTGTGGCAATCACCCCTGACCCAAATCGTCTGATCAGACCGGCGGCAAAGACCCCAAAGATCATGGCCCCCAGTGGAAAGGCTGCCACTGACAAGCCAAATAACGAGTCGGTCATGTCCAAGGCAGCTTTGATTTCTGGGTAGCGCGGTATCAGGTTGGCAAGGAGTGCGCCGTTGGTGAGAAACAGTAGCCCGGTGGCCGCACGAGCCCGCCGAATCCTGCTAGCAGGCGGGGTGCTCATGCGATCCTTTCCCGGACGAGGGGTGTGTTAATCTCCTACCGCGTCGCGGCCGCGCATGACCAACAGTGGGTCTGGGACGCCGACAACATCGTGGCTTTTGCCGTCATAATCGAATTGGCTCAAGAAGTAGCGCATCGCATTAAGGCGACCGCGCTTCTTATCATTGGACTTCACGGTGACCCAGGGCGCGTGATCCGTGTCGGTGTGTAGGAACATGAGCTCTTTGGCTTCAGTATAAGCCTCCCACCGGTCCAGCGCTTCCAGGTCGACCGGTGACAGTTTCCAACGTCGAACCGGATCCAACTGACGGATCGCAAAGCGGGTGCGCTGTTCAGTCTGGGTCACAGAGAACCAGAACTTGATCAGATGAAAACCATCATCCACCAGCAGCTTTTCAAACACCGGAGTCTGATTCATAAACGTGTGGTACTGGTCTTCATTACTAAAGCCCATGACCCGTTCCACACCGGCGCGGTTGTACCAGGACCGGTCGAACAAAACGATCTCACCAGCCGTGGGAAAATGGTTAATGTAACGCTGGAAGTACCACTGACCGGTTTCGCGTTCGGTTGGCTTATTCAGTGCCACGGTGCGAGCAGTGCGCGGATTCATGTATTCGGTGAACCGTTGAATCGTGCCACCCTTACCTGCGGCGTCTCGGCCTTCAAAGACGACGATGATCTTCTGGCCGGTATCTTCAGCCCAGTATTGGAGTTTCAGCAGTTCGATCTGCAGCTTATATTTTTCGCGTTCATACCGGTCCCGGGTCATGCGCTCGGCATAGGGATAGTTTTCCCGCCAGGTTTCTACCGCCTTGCCCATCGGGTCAATAAGATCCGGGTCTGGGGTGTGACCTTCGGTGACTTGGTAGCCGCCATCGCGCAGAGTGTCGATAAACTCGCGCAAGTTTTGACGAGGTTGGTCGGGAATGAGTTCTTCGAACAAGACATACTCCTCAGCTGCGGCTGGTCAGAACGACGATACTTCCATTGTGCACTGCCAGACCAGAAAATACATGCGTCGACTCACGATCGAACCACCCCAGAGTGAACACCGGGTAAATAAAGAATGGACGACGTGTTTGCTGCGCTTGTGGTAATTTTTGCAAACACGCCGCCCATCCAGCTTGTGTGGCGACCGTCTAGAGGCTGCGTCGGGGCAGCACGATCGGTCGGCCGGTATCTGGATCGTGGATGATCCGCACCTGAATGCCATAGATGTCTTGAACACGCTGAGCGGTCAGTACCTCAGCCGGTTGACCCACCGCGGCCAATTGTCCCTGGTGCAGCATTGCCACCTGATCGGCGTACGCGGCCGAGAGGGAAAGGTCATGCAGGACGACGATCACGGCGCGTCCCTGGGCGGCAATATTGCGAGCGATGGTCAACACCTCTTCTTGGTGACGTAGATCCAGCGCTGCGGTGGGCTCATCGAGCATCACGATTCTGGTGCGCTGCGCAATGACGCGGGCCAGCGATACGCGCGCCTTTTCACCCCCCGATAGTGTCGGAAAGGTTCGTCCGGTCAGGTGTCCAACATCGGTCAAGGCAATGGCCTGGGTGATTGCCTCATCATCCTCTGCTGATTCGGCAGTCCCAATCCAGGGCGCCCGACCCATATCGATGACATCGCGAGCGGTAAATGAAAACGCGACCTGATTGGCCTGCAACAGTACCGCACGCATCCTGGCGAGTTCTTTAGCATCCCAATCCGCCAGGTCCCGTCCTTCCAAGCTGACGCTACCGGCGGTTGGATGCAAGTCTCCTGCGAGCAAACCGAGCAGCGTAGACTTGCCGGCGCCATTGGGTCCGACCAGGGCAAGTACTTCGCCGTAGTTGACCTGGAGACTGACGTCCTTGATGATCTTGTGGCTGCCGGTTTGGTAGCTGACACTGTGCAGGGCTTGTGCCACGGTGGTTTGTATTGATGTCACGGTCATGCCCAGCCTCCTGCGCCTTTGCGGTTGCGACGGATGAGCCAGAAGAAGAACGGTCCACCGACCAGTGAGGTCAGCATGCCGATTGGCAGATCCGCCGAGGGAACTAAGGTGCGAGCGAGCAGGTCGGCGTAGACCATTAGGGTGGCACCGCCCAGTGCTGACAGTATGAGCAACCAGCGGTGGCCTGGACCAACGATCATGCGGATCAGGTGTGGAACGACCAGCCCGACGAAGGCGATAATCCCTACGAAGGCAACACCAACACCGGTCAATAGCGCAACCAGGATGACCGACAAAATGCGCAGGGCTTCTACTTTGACTCCGAGATGAGCGGCCGTGCGGTCCCCCAGCGACAGCAGGTCATATTGTGAGGAAAGTCCCAGCGCAAGGCTCGTGGCCACTGCGGCGACAATGGCCACAACGGCGACCTCATCCCAACGCGATCCGTTGAGTGATCCCAGCTGCCAAAACACAATCTGTTCACGGCTTTGGGTATCACCGGCAAAATTCACCAGGGCTAATCCTGCTCCCGCAAACGCATTGACGGCGATTCCGGTGAGCAACAGCGTCACCACTTCGGTACGGCCCTGTGCTCGTGCGGTGGCGTAGACAATGAGCGTGGCAACCAGTCCACCGATAAACGCCATCGCGGCAATGGTCCAGTTGCCAAAGACTGACATACCCAACGTAATCGCGGTGGCAGCACCCAGTGCAGCACCCGAAGAGACGCCGACAACACCTGGCTCGGCAAGCGGGTTGCCAAAGATCGCCTGCATGACACCGCCGGCAACCGCCAGCGACGCGCCCACCAGCAGGGACATCACCACGCGTGGAAAACGGATCTGCCACAAGGTTTGCTCCATGAGCCGATCAGTCGGGGCCATGGCCGTATCAATACCCACGGTTTGTAACATCGAACCGATGACCTGGCTCGCACCAAACGGCAACTGCCCTAGGCCAGCCGATAGGAGGACCCCCACGACTAACAGCACCAGGGTGACAACAATGACCACCAGGTGTTTGACCTGAAACCAGCGCTTGGGCTTGTTGCGGGTCTCACGGTCCGTGGTGCGCAAGGGCGTCTGATCTATAACAGCCATTACTGCCCACCTGCAAGATTGGCTACGGAGTCTGGCGCATAGATGGCCCGTGCCAGAGCGTCCAGCACGTCTGCCGATCGTGGACCGAACGACAAAATCATGCCATCATCCATATCCACGATGCGCTGGTTCTCACCGGCCTTGGTGATAGCAACAGCGGGTTTTTCCTGGAGCAGGCCCTCGACGCCATCTACGGATTCAATTCCACCGGACATGGTCAAGATGAGATCTGGATTTGCCGCAACGAGGGCCTCATCGGTCATCGGTTTCATACCGTCCCAGCCCAGCTCTTCAGCCACGTCGACACCTCCAAGGGCATCAATGAGTTCATCGGCGCCCGATTCCTCCCCGAACATGTAATACACCCCGGCGTTACCGCGCAGGTAGAGGAACAACATCCGAACCTTGTCATCCTCGTTCTCGGGCACCATGGCCGAGATCTCTTCGACCTTGGCATCAATCTCACCGACCAATTGCTCTGCCAGCTGTTCGCCGGTTTCGGGAGCACCATACACTGCGGCAACTTGATGCACGAGATTTTCAGCACCTTCAAATGAGGACTCGTTATCGACAAAAACCACGTCGATGCCCACATCGGTCAGTTGTTCGACGACGTCGCGCGGACCAACGGTACCGTCGGTGATGACGACGTCAGGATCCAACCCGATGATCGCTTCGGCATTGACCGTATGGCCACCGGAGGTCACGGTTTCAATGTCTTCGGTGCCTGGGAAAGTCGTGGATTGGTCCACACCAACCAGGGTGTCAGAAAATCCGAGCGCCCAGATCGTTGCCGCAATGGAACCTGCGATATCCAGGGCAACGACCCGAGTGGTATCGGTGATCTCTATTTCTTCGGTCTGACCGTTAGCTTGATATGAGGTCACAGTCGTGGGGAGGGATTGTTTTGGATTCTGTGCAATGGGTTCAATGTCTGTACTTTGCAATACCGCTGTGGACGGACCAACATAATCGCGCGGGTTTTCAAGGACTTCGACCTCTTCCAGTGCGGGCTGAGGTTGTGTCTGGGTCCCACCGTGTCCGGTGTTGCTGCAGCCAACCAGTGCCAGACCCGCAACCAGTGCGGTGGCAATCCAGCCGAGCATGCGTCGCTGTGGTGAAGATGTGCTCAACGCTGATCCCCTATCAACTCGTGGATATCGGATTGGTCTACGCTGTGGCGTTTCCGGTGCTGAGCAGCAGGCTTGCGACCACCGATGAATACGCCGATGGTCAGGCCGATGACCAACAGGGCGAGCCCGCCCAAGGCGATCGGCAGCCACGGAATTGTCGGCGCCGGAATAATGGTCGGTTCTTGTGCGACTTCTTCGGCCGCGGGCGGCTCGGGAGTATCAGCCGCTACGGCTCCGCCATGGGCATCACAATCGACGAAGTCAAAGTTCAATGCCAAAGGGTCAAGATCTACGCCGGCTTCATAGAAGCCAGCAAATGCGGCCGCACCCGAGTTGGTGAGCACACTGGGCATGTCCGCGAGTTCGACCGGGCCATCAGCTGCTTCGGGCTGCTCGTCCAAGCTGACTTCAGCAACCCACTGTTGCTGCTCATCGACCGCCAGGTTGCCCTCCATGTCGTTGCTCTTGGTATCCAACGCCAAGGCCGCATTGCCGTCGCCTTCAAATTCGAAGGTCGGGTTAGCAATTGTCATGTCTAAAACACCATCGTGGCCACTGAATGCGACCGTGCCGGTGAATGACACCGAGCCCATGCCCGTTGCCGGATCATATGTGCCAGTGCCCTCGGACCAGATGAAATGAGGGGTCTGGTAGTCGGCACCATCGGCAGTTTCCCATGAACCGTTAGCAATTGAGCCACTGATGTAGGACCGGAAGCTTTCCTTCAGTCCCCATTGCAGTTCGGCATTTTCGATCTGACAGATACCGGTGTCTGCTGGCTGGTCATCGGTTTCGGGACTGGCCAGTGCCGATGATGGGGAGACCAACAGCGCAGTCGCGAACACGGCTGGTAATAGGGTTCTGGTCACACCGCGTGTGGCTTGTGGGCTTGCCAAAAATACTCCTCGTTGCAAGTGATGTGTCATCGAGATTCAGCCCTGGAGTTCCACAGGGGCTTGGTTCCGGCGATGACGAAGTGTCAGCGCGGTCGAACAACCGGCAATACTCAGCAGTGCGCCGGCGCTGGCCCACCATTCCGAGGGCTGCATACCCGTGGCAGCAAACAAGATGCGATCACCGAGGACAGCGGCCAGCTCATCGATCGGTGCGATGGCAGCGATGGCTTCGGCGGGCAGAATGTCGATTGCTGCACCCGCATCGTGACTGCCCTGCAGGGTCAAGATATGCTCACCGGTTATACCCTCCGGTAAGGTGCCAGACCATTCGACAACACCGTTTTCATCCGCTGTGGCGGTTTCATCGAGAATCTTCGGTTCAGTGCCATCTGCTGTGTCATACAGCACCGCCAAGATTCCGGAGTCTTCGGCATCGAAGCATTCAGCTTTGACTTTGATGCGCCCGCCTTCGCGGATACGATCTGCCGGAGTCAGAACTTCCAGGCCTTCGGTGGTCGGTGCAGTCTCAGCGGCCTCATAGGTAGATTCGTTTGCGCTGCTGCCGTCGCTACTTTGAGCACCAGCACCGAAGGCGGCGTTATTTGCCGTTCCAATGGTGAAGGTGAGCGGATCGAATCCAATGCTTTGGTGAGCATTGATCCCTGCAAGTGCACCGTTGACGGGTACATTGCTCCAGGTCACAGTGCCGTCATCATTGACGGTCTTTGTGCCGCGCGAAAGGTCGAGCTTATACGAGGCCTGACCATGGTTGGTCGTATTGCCTGTGCTGATGGTTGCCGATGAGTCATTGTGCACGGTGATCGATGGGTTGGCGACCTGGAACATGATCATGCCATAGCCTTTGAATCGCACGACCCCGGAGAAATTCACCGTGCCGGTATGGTTCTGGTCATTCCAGGTTCCACCGGTTGCCTGTGGGAATAGCCACCCGCTGCCAACACCGCTGGTTTCAATATTTCCACCCGCACAGTGTGTACTCGGCGTTGGACATCCTGAGGTCCCTGATTTTTCCGTGGTGTATTTGGCGAAGTAACTCGAGACACCCCACTTCAAGGATCCGGCTGCAGAACCAGTGCCGGCGGTTGTTGCAGGAGTCTCTGCATTCGAAGTTGACGACGAGCGGCCACCAGCCTGCTGACTGCCGGTGTTCTTCGACGACGGTGTCTTTGCCACGGCCGTCTTGCTGCTGTCGCCCACGGTAAACGTGATCGCGTCGAGCTTGTCGCCCGCGTTGTAGAATCCCTCGCCGTTGTACGCAAAGAACGCAACTCCCTCGGAGTGCAGCGTAACTGGTGCATTCTGATACTGCACCGCGTCACCTTGCAATGAGCGCATCTTTGCACCGGAAAGGTCAATGTTGCCAATGGTGATGGTTTTGCCGTTGTAGTTTGTTTGTACTTTGGCAGACCGTGCATTCTCTACGACAATGACTGGGTTCGACAGCGTAACGTCCATGACTCCGTCATGGCCATAGAAATTCACGTTGCCGGCGTACTGTACCTGGCCTGTGGTGCCATTCCACTTGGTCCCCCGCGCAGCTTGTGGGAAGGTGAAAACACCGTTGCCACTTGCTTGTTTCGCCCCACTCGACGGCGTAATCTTGCCATTGGCAATTGGACCGACAACATATTTTCGGAAACTTTCCCGCACGCCCCACTGCAGGGAGCCTTCCACACCGCTGGTAGATGGCGCACTAACATTCGGTTCTTCTGTCGGTTGCGACGGGGCTGGGCTCGGCTTCGTATTTTGATCGGGATCGGGCTTTTTCGTTTCGTCGGGCTTGGGTGTTTCTTCCGACTCAGTTGGTGCTGGCCCGCTCGTTGCAAATGAGAAGACCACATGATCCATGGCGGCACCCGGCTCGTACTTTTCGTTGAGTCGCGCATAAATGTCAGCGCCGTCGGGAGCAAATACTGCAGAGGCGGTAATTTCACCCGCGCGAAGCTGCTCTGTTGAAAATGTTAGATTCGCAATGTGCACGCGCTGATCGGAATACTTTGGGAAAGCTGGTAAGGCAGACGACTGGCTCACAAGGGCCGTAAGTTTTGCAGTCTTTTGAGATGTCAGCTCAATTTTCAGTTGGCTCAGAGTTTGGTCTAAGCCCCACTCGTCAGGGTTTGCATAGCCCTTGTGTCCCTGCGAGGTGATTCCGCCGTTGTATTCGATCGAGCCACTACCGGTTTCAACATCAACCCACCCGGACGCTTCAACCAGCGTAGCGCGATGATCTTGTGCCTCGCGCGCCGGTGCTTGCGGAATCGTATGTCCGCCAACGAATGGGCGATTGAGATACTCTCGCCAGCTATCGCTGATCCCCCAGGTCAGTTCGCCACCATCGACCGACAGCCGCGAGGTCGTGTTGTCCGTGGTTGACTCGTTGTAACTCGGAGCGGCTAGAGCCAAAGCGCTCGATGCGATCGAAAAGACTGCGATCACGATCATCATCAATGATGCACGGAGCGCGGAATTGAGCGCGTATATTCGGCCCATCGGATGGGTCCTCCTGGACGTGAGTGTGAGTGTGTCAACGAAATCTTGATGCGAGACGGCCACGGACGATCTGTTTCCAACACCAGATCCAAAAATGCTGGAAACAGATCGTCCAGGCCTCGTACGAGGCTCTAGGACATAGAGGTGTCTGTCCTATGGGCTTCGCGTAGGTACCGCACAATGTTCAACGCACCGAACATGAACATCAAGGTGGCGACTCTCAGGACGACGAAAAGACCTGACAGTGCCAGCGCAATACCTTGAGAACCACCGGCGGCTTGGTGACCCGCAACAGCACCAATTCCAGTGACACCGGTGTGACAACCTTCGACCCTGCGACAAGTCCTCGCATAAACTTGCGCAGCTTCAAAGGTGGCTTGCAGACGTCGTGACTCCACGAGGTCTGGGTGTTGGCAATCATCGTCAGCCGCGATTGAGCAGAAACCGAAGAGTACATCAGACCAGAAAGTGAAGACCGGTTTCACGTTCATTGATGCGTTCAGTGGCGGCTGCATGACTTTCCTTTACTCGACTGACAAGCGGACTTCGATTACCGAAGCCCCGCCTTTCTTTATTAGTCAGGCTTGCCTCACCTAACTGAGAGAACACTATATGACCCCCACCTCACAAGCACAAGCACAATGGTCAATATTTCTTGCGAAAACTTTCGAAATACGCTCAAGTGAGGCCAGGCCCATGTCCGAAAAAGCCCTAAAATCATCGGAATACAATAGATTATGGGAGGCGATAGGAATTATTTATATGAATTGAAATACAGCCAACAGACTCGACATGGCTCGCGGCGCCGCGATAAAGCCCGGAACCGCACCGGAGTTGAGAGTCAAAAAAACGATCTTTGCCCCAAGGCTTCCGGCTGCCACAAATTTAAGTTAGGCTACCCTAATGAGAAAACGAATCGCTCCTTGGTGGCGGTTTGATTCCTCCCCTAACTATTCACATCATCGGAGGGAAAATGCCACATTCTGACGAGGCATCATCGCTAGCAACTCGTGTCAAAAAGCTCACTCAGGAAGATCACAGATCAGCAGAGTCAGCTTCGTTTATCACGGAGCTAATGAACGGAGATCTGAGCACCCGCGAATATGCGATGCTCGTGTCGCAGTACCACTTCATTTACCAGGCCCTGGATGCTGCGGTAGAACATTTCAGGGATAACTCACTACTGCCGCAGGTGGTGCAATTATTCGACCCAAAACTTGATCGTCGCACCGCAATCCTTGAAGATCTTCAGACTTTGCTGCCTGAGTCCGGTTTACATCCCGCCCCGGTTGAACTGACGTCAACGGCGACGTACGCACAAAGGATCCGTGATGTCGCAGATGATCCCGCTCGCCTTGCCGCCCACCACTACCTCCGCTATTTAGGTGATTTGTCCGGCGGGCTAGCTATTGCTCGTCTGATGCAACGGCACTATCGCGTACATGACCATCAGCTCAACATGTACACCTTCAAGTCAATTTCGAAACCGAAGTTGTATAAGGACTCCTACCGCGAGAAGTTGAATAATCTCAACCTCACCCCGGAACAACAAGATGCATTCGTTGACGAAGCAGCTCGTGGTTTCCGGTACAACAAGGCCATCTTCGAAGAGTTGGGCACCTTTTGCAAAAGGCTCACGCCCGTCGCCGTTTAAGAGATTTATGCCTTAACGACCGCTGACCTGGAACATGTGAATGTTCCAGGTCAGCGTGTGGAATTGGCGGCTAGCTAGAGATCCACCTCGTGAGTTTCTCCAGGATGGGCAGGCTTGTCACTGGCGAGACCTTTCAGGATTTCGATAGCTGTCGCCGGAAGACCTGGTGAGTCCCAGTACTGGGCGGTATCCGGAGTAACTCGCAACAAGACCACGTCCGGGTCCTCAGGCGTCGAATCGCCGAAGAAAGCCTCGGTAGCTTTGGACCAGAACGCCTTCTTGCGCTCTACATCCTGAACAATGGTTGCGGCGCCCGCAATCGATGCCCAGAAACCTTTCTCAGCGACCGTGACATTGACCTGTTGGCCACCTGACGTCTCGCGAACCGCGGGCTTATCAATGCGGGTCATGAACCAGATCGTATGGTTCTCTTCGATTTCTTGGATCGCCATCGGACGGCTGACAAGTTTTCCGTCAGCCTCCATGGTCGTCAGCATACATACGCCTGCATCCTGAGTCTTCTTCAGTAAGGTTTTCACAGGGTCGTCGGTATTCAAGCTGCCTCCTTGGTCGTCGACACACATACACTTCGTGGCGATGCGTTGTGTTCGCCAACCTAGCAGTCATGAGCATGGACCAACACAGCTGAAGCCAGATGCACTGCAAATTTCAAGCTTGCACCGAGCTTGGCATAAGTAAAGCCAACTACCTTGTGAGAATGAGCGCGAACCCTGCATCACCATTAGATTTGCACTTACGATCCGGCAAGGGACGTCGCGTACTAGTCACAGGTGCCAGCGGCTACGTTGGCGGGCGACTCATCCCTGAACTTGTAGCAGCTGGATTCACGGTTCGTACGCTGGCTCGCAACGTTAGTCATCTTGAAAACAGGCCCTGGTTCAACGACGTCGAAACAGCCCAAGCCGATCTGCAAAATCCAGACGACACAGAAAGCGCTTTCAAAGACGTCCATACCGTGTTGTACCTTGTCCACTCGATGGCCTCCAGCAAAGACTTCGAAAAACAAGAAACAGAAATTGCTCGACACGTTGCGCACAGCGCGGCCGCAGCCGGGGTACAACAAATCGTCTACTTGTCCGGGCTTCACCCGAAGAAACCACTTACTGAACTCTCAGCACATATGCGCTCTCGGGAACGTGTTGCACAAATCTTGCTTGCTGGACCAGTCCCTGCGCTTGTATTGAAGGCAGCAGTCATCATCGGGTCAGGATCCGTCTCCTTCGAGATGATTCGGCATCTGGCCGAACGCCTACCCCTAATGCCAGGCCCAAGCTGGCTGAAGAACACGATTGAACCAATCGCCATCCGTGATGTCCTGTACTACCTGGCGCATGCTTGCGCACTGGATCAGCCTGTCAATGCCTCCTTGGGCATCGGCTCGGGCAGCGTACAGTCTTTTGCGTCCATGCTGGAACAGTACGCCCAGGTCGCCGGTTTGTCTCGACGAAAAGTTCTGGCACTGCCCATCCCTGCCCAACGCTTATCGGGATTTTGGATTGGCATGGTGACTCCCATACCCCGCGGCATAGCCATGCCCTTGGCAGCCTCCATGGCGGAGGACGCTGTGACCCACGAACATGAGATAGCAAACCTCATCCCAGACCCACCGGGTGGATTGACCACCTATCGCGAAGCCTGCCAACGCGCGATCACCCGACAAAAACTTGGCCCCTTAGACGTCACCTGGGATGACGACGTGCTAGCCGTGCAATCCAGAAACCCCGCCGACCCCCTGCCATCCGATCCTGAGTGGGCGGGACACACTGTCCTGACGGACGAACGCGAGCGCGAAGGCAACGCCACGCCCGGTGCCGTATGGCAAGTGATAGAAACCATCGGTGGTCCACGCGGATGGTACTCGGCACCGATCTTATGGAAGATCCGCGGGCTCATGGATCAAGCACTCGGCGGCTATGGACTGGCCAGAGGACGAAAGGACGAACACCAGCTACGGGTCAATGATCATGTGGACTGGTGGCGGGTGGAGTCCGTTGAACCCGAGCACATAGTCACGCTGCGTGCCGAGATGCGAGCTGGTGGCCGTGCCTGGCTACAGTTCCGTATTGAACCATTGGACGATGGCGGCACGCGACTATATCAACGCGCGGTATTCTTCCCGAACGGACTGATAGGCCGCTCCTACTGGCGTGTCATTCAGCCCTTCCACGCGCTCATTTTCCCCACGATGGCCAAGAACATTCTTGAAGCAGCGCAGACTCAGCAAGTTCACGAACTCATAGAGCCGTCGATTCCCAGAAAAAGCACGAGGCCCAGTCCATGACAGAGCGTCATGAACTGGGCCTATAGCTAGGACTCAACAAGTCCGACACAAAATCGGTCGAGTTGAGATTAGCGGGAAAGCGTTACTGCTGCATGCCGTTTCGACGTGCACGGGAAGCAACGAGCGCTACGCCACCGGCTACGAGCAACAACAGGCCGCCGATAGCAACGATTACTGGTTCGGCGCCAGTTTTCGCTAGGCCACCGGACTTGTCCGCTTCGTTGTCATTCGTACCAGCAGTGGTTACTTCTTCGGAATCATCGCCGGTATCATCGGCATCCTTAGCATCCTGGCCTTCGTTGTCTGCCGCAGAGATCGTAACGGTCGACCAACCTAAGACACCGTCAGCACCCGTCTCACCTGCAAAATAGACAGCGAAACGATGTTCTCCGGTCACGTTATTTGGCAAGGTCACTTGGATCGCTCCGCCGTCAGCGACGGTCGCAGTGTCGAACACGTACGGATCCGAGAACAATACAGGATCAACCTGCTCACCTGCATACTCTTCACCAACGTTTACCGTGATGGTCTCCCCGGCCTTTGCACTTGCCGGAACGTCAATGTCTCCACGGTTATCTTCGGTGAGGTCATCAACGCTGTGGTCTACAGCGTCAGCCGATGGAGACCCAGTGTTGTCGTTAGGCGATTTGGTTTCACTTTGAGTAGGCTCCGGTGATTCGCTGTCGCCTGGCTCAGGTGTCTCGGTATCGCCTGGTTCAGGAGTCTCAGTCTCACCGGGCTCTGGCGATTCAGTGTCGTCCGGTTCAGGCGACTCCGTTTCATCGGCAAAGCTGATCGGAATAACCTTTTCGTTCATTGGCTGCTGTTGGCCGCCAGCACCGATGGTGAATACCGCCAGTTGTGCACCTTCACGCTGCTTTTCATCAAGCGTGGCTTTATCGATCTCGACTTCCCAGGTGAAGCTGGCAGTTCCGTCTTCCGCTTCGTCCCAGAGCATGTACGGTTCGTCAGCGTTAGTGTCCTGGACCCATACCGAGTATGCGTTCGAGCGTGCAGACGACGGCGCACCTTCGGATGGCCGCCACTCTTCATCGATCCAGCCGATCTGAACGTAGAAGCCAGCCTTATTCACCGGTAGGTACGCTGGTGCATCGGCGGAGGTATCGAAACCGGAACCACGGATAGTAACAGTCTGACCGTTCGGGTCGAGATCAGACGTTGGTGTCACCGTCAGCGAAGCTTCTGCAACAACAGGGGCTTCGTATTCAAAGGTCCATTCCGATGTCGAACCTTCGGTGAGCGCATATCCCTCTTCTGCTCGGGCAGTGACCTTGAGCGGGACGCCCGATTCAAGCTCCAGGTCTCCAGGGGAAACGACTTCACCGTCGACGACGTATTCGATACCCTCAACTTCAGGAATGGTGACAGTGCCACCGTTTTGCGTCGGCGCTTCAGGTGCTACCTCAGTGACTGCGGGAGCAAGTGTGGCCGAGAAGGTAATCGGGTCAAGTTGTGAACCTGCTTCGTAGAAGCCGATAAATGCATCGACCCCATCTTCATGCAAGGTAGCGGTTGCAGTACCGGACAATGTGTCATCTTCTACGGCAAAACCATCCGAGAATGTCAGATTGGCAAAGGGAACCTGCTTCTCGTCGATACCCTCAGCGCCGCCATAGGGGTTCGCAAAGGCGTCAATGTATAGGACGCCGGTCACACCCGCTGCGGTTTCCTCAAACTCAATGGTCGGGTTCGTTAGATCAACATTGAGTCCATACCCACCTTCGTACTGGTCCCCGGCATGTCCACGGTAACTGACACCGCCAGTAAAGCTCACCCTGCCGCTGAAGGACTCGGCCTCTTTAAGTGACCCCGCACCGTTAGACCAAGTCAAAATACCAGCGCTATCCGCAGCGGCACCGCCGACGGCTGTAATGGAACCTCCTGCAATGGGACCTTTAATATAGTTACGGAAAGATGATCTGACTCCCCAATTGAAATCTGACTGGGAGATTTCACGTTGACCAGCTTCAGAGGCATCGGCCTGGAACATAGTCGAGGCAATGATCGCCCCTGCGCCTGCATCGGTTACTGCGTGGGCAGGGGCAGAAATACCAACTAATCCAGCAGTACTCAAAACAATTGCACCCATTAGCGCAGTCGCGCGAGTAGCAATGGCTCTCCGGCCGTCTCTGGACTTTTCGGGCGAGGCACAGCTCAGCGGTACCCGAGGCGCCGGTGGAAGTGATGACTTATGCATTTATCTGCTTTCCTCATAGTGCCCCACTACTCAAGTAGGGCAGGACTTATCAGGCTCAGGACACTGAACCCAGTTCTTCAATCACAAAAAAGGTCTGTTCGAATTTTCGACAAGACCATTCCCTTGCCTGCGACAGGCGTCAGACTTCTGACGCACATCAGCGAAGGGAGCTAACCAAACCACAAGCGCATAAGTAATTTATTTAGGCAAGCCTTACCTATTGTAGAGCATAAGTTGGCATTTGGCGGCTCATTTGATCGAAAATTACCGGCACCGTGCTGCACTGCGATCATCTTTCAGAGCGGGCGAAAACCCTCCTGTATAATCTTTCGCAATTCAAAGAGCGCAAGAACACCAAATGAAATGCAAAAATTAAAAGGGTGAAACGGATTGCCAAACATAGAACATCAACGGTGGGATACTGCCCTGAGCCGAGTCGCCGAGGTAGAGCGGAAATCTCGTAATCTCAGATCACGATTCTTCCCGAGAACATTTACGTATTCGAAGCGATCTGCCTGGGCTACCGAAGAGGGCTTCGATGTCTTGCCCATAGATCAACAGCATGAGCTACCAGGTCACGGAAAAACCCGTGCACGGGTCCGAGCAGAATCCCTATTAATAGGGAAATTCGATGTCGAAGAAGAAGTTCGACTCCGCGCCTTCTATCCAGACAAGGGCCTCAGTGTTCGCTACCAAACCGGTGGAAAACGAAATGGCATTACTCGCACAGTCGATGCACACGATAAAGTGCACCCCTACGCACCAGAGCTCATGCCGACCATTTACGATCACGGGACCATCCGGAATCGTGCAGGCGCGTACCTGGTCGAAGACACCGTTGTCGGAGAAACAGCTACTCGCGCTCAGCTCGAATCTTTGATCGTCCCCCTTGCGCAGCGCTTACGGAAAGTTCATCAAGGTGTTGGCGTCAAAGAGAAGCACTTAAGCAAGATAGTTGGTGGGGCATACAGGCTGCGCTGGTCCAACTTCGTAAAGGCTCAAAACATCGATCCAACAATCGATGACGCCGTACAACGACTGATCGATCGTAATGACCTCTTAGAAGTAAGCCTTACTCATGGGGATCTTGTAAATTCCAACATCCTTGTCAACGAAAGAGACTTCGTGCTCGTCGATTGGGAATTCGCAGAAATGAAGCCCATCGCGTTCGACATGTCGAAAATGATTATCAACGTCACGGATCTAGATCAGGCGGTGCAAGATATGCACTCAGGCTTAGGTAGTGACATTGGTTCTCAGCATGGGCACTATACATTCCGGGAACAGATCGCCCTTTCAGTAGTTCTGACTTTGTCTTGGCACAGGAATCATTTGGCCAAAGCGGAGATAGCTAAACGAACTGACGCTTTAACTCGCCAGACTTCTAAACGCCTCAACACTCTCAAACGGCTGCTAGAGATTGGCTAAGGGTCTCCAGCAATCATATTTTCGGTGCACAACATCGAATTGAGCCACGGCTGTTCCCGAATAGAAACACACCAATAAGCCTCTGCACATACCCGGGGTCGTAGCACACATAGACTTCATTACGAGTGAACCCAACTGATACTATTGCACCTGTCTGTGCCATAAATAATGGCGGTATAGAACAATAGAAGGTTGCCTGCTGATTTTTATGTTCGCTCACACCACCAGAATTGCATCCGTTAGCGCATTATCCTTGGCGCTCATTGCATCATCATTTTCAGTGTCATACGCATTACCGAGTACCTCAACCACCCCAGTTCCTCACCATCAAGCAACTGCCCTCACCGTCGATGAAATGGACGCAGACCAAAAACCTGCACCAGTTCAAGGGGAAGACACACAAGTCATAAGCGTAGACGGCGTAGATGAAGAAGCTCTCCCAGACAGCGACGAAGAACTTTATGAGCAGCCTTCACCCGAGATCTCCCAAGAATCCGAACCATCAGTTACTTCGGAGGCGACGCCACAAGCCGAAGATGATGGCGAGTCTGAGCAACCGGAGAGCCTGGGAACTGACGCACAGACAGATGAAGCTTCTGATGCTCCAGACACAGTAGAGACTTCTGGCCCGGAGACGGTACAACCCTCACCAGAAAACGCCTCACCTACAGAGGCTACCCAGAATCAGAAGTCCGCAGAGGAACAACAATTAGCCGAAACGGCTATCGAAGACAGCGAGGGCACATTAGCCGCTCTCACAACACCCGTGGAATCCATCGATTTCATTGCGGCAGGTATAACGTGGGATTCGAACACTTCTGAAGATATCACTGAAGCTGCGCTCCGGGTGCGAAAGCAGGGTGAATGGAGTGAGTGGCACGATCTCGAAGTGCATGCCACTGATGAGGAAATGAAAGCCCATTCCCCACGAGCTGGTACAGAACCCCTCATCACGCTCAAAGCCGATGCAGTCCAGGCAAGAGTGCATACCCGATCGGGGAAAGCTCCTGAGGGCCTCGAGGTTTCCCTGATCGATCCTGGTGAGTCTGCCACAGACGGCCAATTGGAGCCCGCCTCCATCGAAAGCACCGATGTCAAGACCATTGACGACGCTTCAACGGCTTCAACCACTCGCCCTCTCGATAACGCCACCACCGAGCCTGACCAGCCTACTGGCGCAAAGATGATGCGTTCAGTATCTGCAAGGACTCCACTGCAGACCGCCCGCTCTAATAGCAGCGCTGATGTCATCAAGCCCGCAATCGTAACCCGGGCCCAGTGGGGCGCCAACGAGTCGCTAGTTTCTAGAAGTAACCAGTCGAGCGAACTCAAGGCGATGTATGTCCACCACACTGCTGGAACAAACAACTATTCACGAGCTCAAGCTTATGCTCAAGTTCGAGCAGTTCATAACTATCACGCCGGAACCCTTCGATGGGGAGATATCGGATACAACTTTCTCATCGACCGTTATGGCACCATATACGAAGGGCGCCGTGGTTCCATAGACTCTCTACCCGTAGGCGCGCAAGCTGGCGGATTCAATACCAATACCTTCGGGATATCGACCATTGGCAATTTTGAGATCGCAAGTCCGCCGGCAGCCATGGTTGAGTCTCTTAAAAAGGTATTAGCCTGGAAGGGACTTCAACATGGAATTAATGCAGCAGGCACGACATCGCTCACATCCGCTGGTGGCAGTTCAAAACACTCAAGTGGTACTCGCGTAACTGTCAATACAATTCTCGGTCACAAAGATACGCATGCAACTGCATGCCCAGGACGATATCTGTATTCCCAATTACCATCGATTCGTCGGGATGTCGCCACACGCATTAACAACGCCAAAACAACGACGTCGTTTCCTACGCGCAAGATCACCGCAGGACTGGCTTACCGTGCTCAAAAAGCCACCACCCTTAGGGCAGAACCCAATACGAAAGCTTCCACAATCCAGAGTCTCGCCCATGGGTCCCGGGTCACCACCACAAACCTTGCCAGCAGTGGATGGTGGCGTGTCACTTACAACGGTAAAACTGGCTGGGTTCCATACAAAGACCTCATCAGTAACTCCAAATACACGCCACCTATTACTTACCGCACAATTGCCTCAGGCCTGGCCTACCGGGCCCAAAAGGCCACCGTGCTGAGGACTGACCCCAATGTCAAAGCTGCTACCGTGCAACGCCTATCCCAAGGTGCCCGAGTCACCACAACAAACCGAGCCAGTGGCAGTTGGTGGCGCGTCACTTACAATGGCAAGACTGGCTGGGTTCCATACAAAGATCTCATCAGTAACTCCAAATACAAGGCGCCAGTGGCTTACCGCACAATCACCTCAGGCTTGGCCTACCGTGCCCAAAGGACCACGACGCTTAGGACTGCACCCAATTCCACAGCCACTACAGTGCAACGCTTATCCCGCGGTGCCCGAGTCAGCACTACAAACCGAGCCATCGGCAACTGGTGGCGAGTCACCCACAACGGCAAGACCGGCTGGGTCCCATACAAAGACCTCATCAGAAACTCACAGTACCGCTAATGATCTCTTGGCTGGTATGTGGCAGCGAATCTCACAAGTCAGGGCGGTGCCGAAATCCTCATCGGGGGACCGCGAAGCCGTTATCGGTGCACTATCGGTGAGGAACGCTTCCTATTAGCAGGACACGACGCGTCTAACTAGACCAATCACGCAGCACCCCCTAGGTAATGGGGCTGTTTCTTCTTGCGTCTCAAGATCAACACCCTGGCTGCTAGATTCTTACACATGCACATATCCGGACTCTACGAGACGACATTCCTCGCTACCAATCACAGCCCACCAACCAACGGCTTCTTCCAAGGCTACTGCTTCATCAGAAACGACTTCATATTTGGAACCAACGGCGCGTTACACTATCAAGCATTAACTGGCAACCCCATACCCGCTGCCCAAGACGGATGCTACGTCACAATCCACTGCCACAATGACGCCTACGTTTTCGACGTCGACTTCGCCGGATACACCATCCTGTACTACTACCACGACGGCGCAACGTGGGCAGTTAGCAACAGCTTCTCCAGAATCATCGACTACCTCCGCGACCAGAACATTAGCATCCGCCCAAACTATGCTCATCTTGCCGCAGCTATGGGCAATGGAATGCCGCTCGGCCAACTCTTCTCATTCCAAACCCTGGCCCACAATGTCCGCGTGGCACCACGCACACACTCTTTAATCATCACACCAAGCACCGTCCAATTCATACGACGCCCCGATCCCACCGCCACCAGCACCACCTACACCGAAGCTCTGTCCGAATACCTCAACACCTGGGTAAGCCGCTTCGAAACCCTCATGCACTCCCCCGAGACAGACTTCACCGTAGACCTCACCGGAGGGGTGGACTCTCGAGCCAACTTCGCCCTCGTTCAAGCAGCATTATCCCGACTCGACAACCGAAGTCAACTACCGCGTCTACACTGCAGTTCAAGCCCGCATAACCAAACAGACTTCGAAGTCGCTACCACCATCGCCGGACGTTACGGGTTTGAAATCAATGACAACCGAACCATACGTCGGTTGGAACTCCACGGCGACGAAAGTTACCACATGTACCGGGCACAATCGATGGGAGTCTACTACCCGTTTTATAGACCGACTCAAGGGCCAACACCCACCAACATCACGATCGGTGGTGGCGGCGGGGGCATCCACCGGAAACTCTATGAGCTCCGTGCAGGTTCATCAGACCCCAATGTGTTCATAGAACAAAACGCCCGAAAACTGAAACGGCCAGAGTACGAAGCTGAATTCATTGCCGACGGGCAACAATTCCTCGCCCAGGCAGCCCGAAACGACGAAGATCCCTTCCGAGTCCTCTTGCGCGACGGCCGAGTCAGATATCACTCCGGCAGGACACCAAGAGCTGAAGTTGCGTTCACCCCACTACACTCAGTCTCCGCAGAACGAGTGCAACTCTTAGCGGGGGATGACCGGATCGAAGAGGGGCAATTCAACTATGACATCATGCAGTCCCTGGAACCTGAGCTTGTGACCATGCCCTACGACTCGGCAGACAAATCACCCACCAATCAAATCTTGGCACGACTCACCAGTTCACCAATCTCCAAGGAAGCGGCCCCAGGGATGGTCTGGGCGCCAACTGCTCACATCATCCGGGGCACCAGTGCGAATCAGCGACCGGCCATAGAGAAATACAAGACCGCCTTCGACAAGGCAGTAGATAACCCATTCGTCCAAAAATTTTGGCGAAAAACCATGCTGACTGAAGCGCGAGAACTGATGGACACGTTGTATAAGGGTAAAAGCATTGGAAACGCAGCAAACGGTAAACCCATTGCAGCGGTCCTTTCCACCGATCTTGTCACCCCAAACTAGTACTACAGTCGCATTTATTTCTGGTGGGGTCGGCGGTTTCATCGGACATTGCTGAGCTGGCGTGTTAATTCTGTCGTATGAGCGACAATATTGGTGTGGCAGAAACACACGAATGGGCCCAGGGGCTGGAAGAAATCCGTGATCTGATTGGTGATCAGTTCGCCCGGACTGAGCCGCGCAATACCGCGATCGGTTATACCCAAGGGCAGTTGTCAGATGAGGAACGCAAGAACTCTTGGACGTTGTCTGAACGTGCCGGGCAGGCCACCCCTGATGGGATGCAACGGTTGTTATCCACCACGGATTGGGACCCGGAAGCCGTCCGTGATGCACTGATCGGGTATGTGGCCAAACACCTGGGCGACCCGGCAGGCATTCTGGCCATCGATGAGACCGGGTTCCTCAAGAAAGGCATGGCTTCAGCTGGGGTGGCCCGACAATACTCCGGCACCGCAGGCCGGGTGGAGAACTGTCAGATCGGGGTCTTTGTCACCTATGCCACCAAGTATGGGCGCACGTTTTTAGACCGCGAACTGTATATCCCCAAGGCGTGGATCGAGGGCCCAGAGCGGTGCGCCAAGGCCGGGATCCCAGCCGAACGCCAGACGATGGCCACCAAACCAGAACCGGCCGCAGCGATGATCGAGCGTGTCTTGGATGCTGGCGTGCAAGCCCAATGGGTCACCGGTGACACCGTGTATGGTGCCAACCACCAGCTTCGTCACCGCCTGTGTCTCGTGGTACGCATTATGTGCTGGCCGTGCCCAGGAACCACACCGTCATGATCCCCACCCCGGTGTTTGTGATCAACTAGAACTAGGCCAGATGAGCAGGGAAATCCAGCCAGTTCAGCGGTTGGTTTCCGGCCAAAAGAGCGTCAAGAATCCGGCCAGTTATCCACATGTTTATTGTGTGGTGTTGTCC
>NZ_LXEY01000005.1 GCF_001657475.1 Enteractinococcus helveticum | reverse complement strand
GTGGGCGGGGGCTCGGCGCGGGGTGGAAGTATAAGTGGCCCGCACAGCGGTGAACGTGTCGTTGGTGATGACTCCGGCCCAGAATAAATCCCACAGGGCGGCCAGAATCTCGGCACCTGAGTGGGTTTCCAGCTGGGCGAGCAGTGCCGAGTAGAACCACCCACCGGTACCGGTCAGGGCGGTGATGATGTCTTCGTGGATGACGGTGCGGTCATCGGTGGTGCCAATGGGCAGCGTCAGATCGATCGTATCCACGTGGTGAAAAGCCACCGATTGGTCAGCGGCGCCGACCATCACAAACTGTCCGGTGGCTAAGAGCTCATCCAACATGGCCGGGTGGTAATCCCACACGCGCGCCGGCAAGATCGCCGTCTCCCACACCGCCGCGGGTGCGGTGAATCCGGTGAGCTGATCCAGGATAATGGCCAGCCCATCGACCCCGCGTTCCTGCGGGGTGGGTGTGACCTGGTGAGACTGTAACAGATAGCGGGCATAGGCGGCGTGTTCGACCGGTTCAACTTCAGCGCGCAGTTGGGCCAGGGAACGACGGCGAATCCGAGCCAGCACCTCCACGTCGCACCACTCATCGGTGGCCACCGGGCCGTCACCGGGTGGTGGGGTGGATAGATAGGCACCGAAGGTCACCCGCTGTTGGGAGGCCAAGCGTTGGAGCACCTGGTGGGCAATCACCGGGCCGATACCGAGGCGCTGGGCGACTTCGGGTGCGGTGAAGGGGCCGTGGGTGCGGGCGTAGCGGGCAATAAGGTCACCCAGTGGGTCGGTCACGGATTCGGCAAATGCCGCGGGCACACCGATTGGCAGTGGAATGCCCAGCCCATCGCGCAGTCGGGGAGCATCCTCAATGGCCGTCCAGTAGTGCTCGGCTCCGATGCGCACCGGGATGGCGCGTTTATCGTCAACCAGCTGCTCGACCCAGGCACCTGCGGTGGCACGATCGGCGGGTGCGTCTTCGTCGTCGGGATTTCGCAGCCGGGCGGCGAGCTCATCGGTGGTCAGCGGTCCCAGCAGGCGCAGTAGATCGGCGACACCTTCGGCCCCGGCCAGTCGTCGTGACGCAGAGGTGTGTTGCAGATCGGCTTGCACCTGGGCTATGACGGCGTCGTCGAGCAATTCGCGCAGCATATCCTGGCCCAGCAATTGCGCCAAAAGCCCGGGGTCCAGGGACAGTGCTGCGGCGCGACGTTCGGCCAGCGGTGCATCGGTTTCGTACATGAACTGCGCGGTATAACCAAACAGCAGGGTTTGGGCAAAGGGGGAGGCCTGCGGGGTTTGGACTTCGACGACGCGCAACACGCGGGTGCGAATATTGTCCAGGGTCGCTAATAATCCGTCGACGTCGTACACGTCTTGGAGTACCTCGCGCACGGTTTCCAAAATGATCGGGAACTGCGGGTATTTCGAGGCCACAGCCAAGAGTTGGGCGGCGCGTTGACGTTGTTGCCATAGTGGCGTGCGTTTGGCCGGGTCGCGCCGGGGCAGCAGCAGGGCGCGGGCGGCGTTTTCGCGAAAGTGTGCGGCAAAGAGGGCTGAGCCGCCGACGTGCTGGCGTAATTGGTCGCGCAGGTCTTCGGGCTCGAACCAGAAGATCTCACTGGAGGGCGGTTCGCCGTCGGTGGCCGGAATGCGCACGATGATCCCGTCGTCACCGGCCATCGCGTTGGCATCGAAACCGTAGGTGGCCTTGACGCGTTCGGAAATGGCCAGCGCCCAGGGTGCGTGAATGGCTTTGCCAAATGGCGAGTGCAAAATGACCCGCCAGTCGCCCAGTTCATCGCGGAAGCGTTCCACCACCATGGTGGTGTCGGTGGGCAGGTGCCCGGTGGCTTCGCGCTGCTCGGTCAGATAATTCAGCAGGTTGGCCCGGGCATTGTCGTCCAGTCCGGCGGCTTTGAGGCGGGCGTCGATGTTGGGGTCGGCCAGTGCCTCGCGCCGGAACGCGCCGGTGGCTCGGCCTAATTCCAGTGGCCGGCCGGGCTGGTCGCCACGCCAGAACGGTAGGCGCCCGGGGCGGCCGAACGCCGGGGTGACCAGTACGCGGTCGTGGGTGATGTCTTCGATCTGCCAGGTGGTGGCCCCCAGAATAATGGTTTCACCCACCCGGGATTCATAGACCATTTCTTCATCCAGTTCGCCCACGCGCTTGGCGGCGTCGGACTCGGTGGCCAAATACACACCGAATAGTCCGCGGTCGGCAATCGTGCCACCCGACGTGACCGCCAGGCGTTGGGCACCGGGGCGTGCAGTGATGGTGCCAGCCTCGCGATCCCACACCACCCGTGGTTTCAACTGTGCGAATTCATCCGACACGTATTTTCCGGCCAACAAATCCAGCACCGAGGCATAAACATCCAGTGACAGTGTGGTGAACGGCGCGGCCCGGCGCACCAGTTCCAACCAGGCCTCATCCACCAACTCATCCATGGCAGCAGCCGCGATCGTGTGCTGGGCCAGAATATCTAGTGGGTTGGCCGGAATCGAAATCGCCTCGATCGCCCCGGCCAACATGCGCTCGGTCACAACCGCGGCGTCGACCACATCGGCGCGATGCAGCGGGAAGAACCACCCCACCGAGACCTCGCCCACCTGGTGTCCGGCACGGCCCACGCGCTGCAGACCCGCGGCAACCGTCGGGGCCGACTGCAAATGCATTACCGCATCGACCACGCCCATATCGATACCTAATTCCAACGACGACGTCGCGACCACGCATCGCAGCGTCCCGGACTTGAGGCCTTCTTCGACCTCGGCACGAGCGGTGGCCGACATCGACCCGTGGTGGGTGCGAGCAAACTCTTCACCGTCAGTGTCTTCGCGCTCTTCCCACAGTTCATTGAGCGATTCGGTCAGCCGCTCGGCCGAACGCCGCGAGTTCACAAACACGATCATCGAGCGGTAGTCATCGGTCAGCTCCATGATCCGAGCCTCAACATGGGGCCACATCGACACATTTTCTTCTGGCGAGGCCCCCGTATCCGGCTGGGTCATATCGGCCACCGGCACGGCCACGGTAATGTCCCAGCGCTTTTGCTCAGCGCCGTCCACGATCGTCACCGGTTGGACCCCACCTAAAAATCGGGCAACCCCTTCGGCCGGACGGACCGTGGCCGATAACCCAATGCGCTGGGCCGGGGCCTGAAGTAAGGCATCTAAGCGCTCCAGTGACACCGCAAGGTGTGCCCCGCGCTTATTGCCGGCCAGCGCGTGCACCTCGTCAACAATCACCGTTTCCACTCCGGCCAGGGTCTCGCGTGCCTTGGACGTCAGCATCAGATACAGCGACTCGGGCGTGGTGATCAAAATATCGGGCGGATCGGTCACTAAGCGGCGACGGTCCCGAGCCGAGGTATCACCCGAGCGCACCCCGGTGCGAATCGCGGGCACCTCGTCTCCCATCCCGCGGGCCGTCTGAGTGATGCCCACCAGCGGGGCGGTCAGGTTGCGTTCAACGTCAACACCCAGGGCCTTCAGCGGGGAAACATATAAGACCTTGGTGCGTTTTTTGGCCGACTCCTCGTCATCGGGAGCTACCGTGATGAGCCGATCGATGGCCGATAGGAACGCTGCCAATGTTTTGCCCGACCCGGTGGGTGCGATGACCAGGGCGTGTTGCCCCGAGTTGATAGTCTGCCAGGCGCCAATCTGGGCTTTGGTGGGCGCTGCAAAAGATGCCTGGAACCACGAACGTGTCGCGGCGGAAAATTCCTCGAAGGCGGCATCAGTCATATGGCTAGACTACCCAGCACTACTGATGATGATATGGTCGGCCAGCCGAAATTTCCTGAGCGCGATATACCTGCTCAACGACCATCAGCCGAACCAACTGATGTGGAAACACGAGGTTTGACAGGGACCACACCGTATTGGCTCGCGCTCGCAGCCGGTCATTGACGCCGTACGCCCCACCGATAATAAGGCTCGGATGACGCCCGGTATCAAAGAGTTGCTGCAAATGCCCGGCCAGCTGCGGGGAGGTGAAATTCTTGCCGCGCTCATCCAATAAGATGACGTAATCCTGTGCGCGCAGGTGTTTCTCGATCGCCGCGGATTCTTCTTCGCGGGAGCGTTGCTCGCCGGCGGTGGCGTGCGGAACAAACACGAACTCTGCGTCATACGGTTTCTTCAGCCGCTTGAGGAACCGGTCGATCCCGTCGGCAACCCAGGCCTCATGTCGCTTTCCTACGGTGATGATTCGTATGGCCAAGATATAAATCCTCAAACTTCACAGTATTGTCTTTAATTACTACGCATTGTAGCTTTTCATTCATGGACTTTACCCCGTGGACTATTTTGATCGATGCCGGACTGATTGGTATCCTCCTGGTTATTGGTGCCGGCCTGCGCGCCATTATTCGACCCTTCCAAACCTTGATGATCCCAGCCTCGGTGATTGCGGGCATTCTCGGGTTAGTTCTAGGACCTCAAGTACTGGGGTGGCTGCCCTTTTCTGACCAGCTGTCGACGTATTCTTCAGTGCTGATTGCAGTCGTGTTCGCTGCGGTGGCCATGACCGATGATTTCGACGTTCGCAAACTCAATCGCAACGTCGGTGGGTTCGCTGCCCACGGGGTGCTGATGTATGCGCTCCAAGTCGCTTTGGGGATGGGCGTGGTCCTGGTGCTCCTGCAGCCACTCTTCGGCTCCCCGGATGCACTTGGCGTTGTGCTCTTTGCCGGCTGGGTTGGCGGATACGGGACCGCAGCAGCCATGGGGGATGCGTTTTCGGCAACCAACCCAGAGATCAGCTCACTGGCGTTCACCTCAGCGACCGTGGGGCTCATCATTGGCATCGTGGGCGGAATCATTCAAGCCCGGCTCGCAGCGAGCCGTGGGCACGTCCAGGCCTATGGGTCGATGAGTTCGTTGCCGAAAGAAGAACGTACCGGTCTGATTCGTGAAGTGAATAAGCGTCCGTCGATCGGCCAGCACACTTTCACGGGCTCCTCGGTCGAGTCCTTAGGGTTTCAGGCATCCGTCGTCATCATGATCGCCGCTGCCGCCTACGGTATCTCATTATGGATCGGGAGTATCTGGCCTGCGTTGTCTGTCCCGGTGTTCGTATTGGCCTTCCTGGTGGGGCTCGTCGTGCGTGCGCTGATGACGAAGATCAATGCTGCCAAGTATGTCGATAAGCCGACCTTGCAATCCATTTCAGGCACCGGAACCGACGTTCTGATTGTCGCCGGGATCGCCTCGATTCAACCGCAAATCGTCGCCGACTTCGGTCTTGAACTGATACTCCTGTTCGTCTTTGGGCTGGCACTGACCCTGTTCCTGGGCCTATGGGTTGCACCTCGTCTGATGCACGAAGGGTGGTTCGAACGTTCCCTGTTCACCTGGGGTTGGTCCACCGGTGCGGTTGCTACCGGTATCGCGATGCTGCGGATCGTTGACCCTAAACTGAAATCGAATACCCTGGAAGATTTTGGCCTGGCATATATTCCGGTCACGCCCGTGGAAATCACGGCGGTGACGTTCGTTCCTGCTTTAGTGATGGCCGGTGCGGCCTGGGCAGTCGTAGGTATATGGGGTGCCATCGCCGTCGGAGCTGTAATCTTCGGGCTGTTTATTGCTCGGGCCAATAAACGCGAGGCCACGCTAGTTTCTTAGACGTCCTCGATGGTCAGCACCATCTTGCCAACCGTGTGTCCGGTTTCTCCGGCCGCATGGGCCTGGGCAGCCTCCCGGAGTGGGAACATCTTGGCGATGTGCGGTGTCAACGTTCCCTCGGCAGCCAAGCTCGCAATGGCTTGCATCCCGGCGTGATCGGCCTCAACGAGGATCAAATCGGCGCGCACCCCGAAACTTTGGACTTGCTCCCATAGACCATCGGCCGCACGCGGAATCGTGGACACCATGGTCCCACCGGGACGCATTGTGCGAAGCGATCGCAACTGGTAATCGCCGCCGATTGTATCTAGAACGATGTCGACGTCGTCCACTGCATTGGCAAAATCTACGGTGCGATAATCGATGGCGTCATCCACACCTAGCTGGGCCAAGAAGTCATGATTCTTAGCGCTCGCGGTTCCGATGACAAACGCACCGTGAGCTTTGGCAATCTGAACTGCCAGATGGCCCACCCCACCGGCCGCCGCGTGAATCAGTACCCGATCGCCCGCCGTGATACGCGCAGTGTCAACCAGCGATTGCCATGCTGTCAGACTGGCCAACGGCAGCGCCCCAGCCTGGATATGGGATAAGTTGTCTGGTTTGTGGACAAAGGCTCGTGTCGGCCCCACGGCGTATTGTGCATGAGCGCCCAACCCGTACGGATAAGGTAGCATCCCAAAGACTTCATCGCCGGGTTTAAATAACGTCACGCCTAACCCGACCGATTCCACTACGCCGGAAACATCCCAACCCAAGACCATCGGTAGATCGCGCACGAAAGCTTTACCAGCGCGATTCTTCCAATCGGTTGGGTTGATACTGGCTGCGTGGACGCGCACCAGAATCTGACTGATGCCTGGTTCTGGAATCGGCAGTTGAACCGACTGTAATACCTCGGGTGTACCGAACTCGTGTTGTTGAATGGCAAGCATGACATCATTCATACCTGCCATCCTGGCACGGCAGGCACGGGGCAGCAAGGACTGCGACCAGGGGCATAAGTGAACGTGAAGCCAACCACACCAGAACTTAGAGTGTATACAGATTGGCGATTTTTGCGGAACATAACTCACAATGCTGGCCAAAACCCTGGATCTGTGTATACACTGTGAGTTATGCGAGCAAGTGAACGAGCCTATCAAGCGCTGCGGCAGGACATTCTGAATTGGGATCTCCCACCCGGCTCTGTGCTGGCTGAAGTCGAGTTATCGGAACGCCTCGGCGTCTCCAGAACGCCCGTTCGCGAAGCCGTTGCAAAACTGGTGGCGGATGGTTTGGCCGAAGCACAACGAGGCCGCGGCACCGTAGTCTCGGATGTTTCGCTGGACGATCTGGACGATATGTTCGTGTTGCGTCGCGTATTAGAAACCGAAGCAGCCAGGCTGGCGGCCACCAGCAACCACACCGAACAGTTTGTGCCGCTGGCTCAACAGTTCCGCGCCATCAGCTGCGACTCACAAGTTTTAGAGGACCCCGGAACCTACTATCAACTGATTGCCACCATGGATGAGCTCATCGATTCCGCGGCCGGCAACAGCTACATCTCCGGGGCGCTTTCAAATTTGCGAGTCCACCTGACACGAGTACGTCGCATGGCCAAAGACAATCCGCAACGTCTCGCCGCCTCGGCGGTGGAACACGCCCGGATCGCCGAAGCCATTGCTAATAAAGACCCTCTGGTCGCCAGTGCAGCCACGATTATGCATTTACAGGCCTCACTGGACCACATTTTGACCCACGCTGAAACCCCGAAGGGACATCATGATTAACCACGAAGTACGCGTCTACCCATCCGCCGAGAACCTGCCGCGCGAAGACCAACTGGCATATAAGATTGCCAAAGTCGCCGCCGACGACGTCGAAGTCACCGACGAAGTCAAAGAGATGATTATCAACCGCATCATCGATAACGCTTCGGTTGCCGTTGCATCGCTGAATCGCGCGCCAATCATCTCGGCACGCTCCCAGGCCGTGACCCACGCACCAACAACCAACGGCACCGGTGCTTCGGTCTTCGGTATCGAAGAAAAAGTGTCGCCAGAGTGGGCAGCCTGGGCCAACGGTGTGGCGGTTCGTGAACTCGATTACCACGACACCTTCCTGGCAGCAGACTACTCCCACCCCGGCGACAACATCCCAGCAATTCTGGCGGCCGCCGAACACGCCGGAAAATCCGGTCACGATCTGATCCGCGGTATTGCCACCGGTTATGAGATCCAGGTCAACCTGGTCAAGGCGATTTGCCTGCACGAGCACAAGATTGACCACGTCGCACACCTCGGTCCATCCGCAGCCGCTGGTCTGGGCACCCTGCTGGGCGCCGATGTCGAAACCATTTTCCAAGCTGTCGGCCAGGCCCTACACACCACCACCGCAACGCGACAGTCGCGTAAAGGCGAAATCTCCACGTGGAAAGCCCATGCACCAGCATTTGCCGCCAAGATGGCCGTAGAATCCATTGACCGTGCACTGCGCGGCCAGACCTCACCGGTCCCAATTTATGAAGGTGAAGACGGCTTCATCGCCTGGCTGCTCGACGGCCCGGATGCCTGCTACAGCGTCCCACTGCCAGAACAAGGCGAAGCAAAACGCGCCATCTTAGACACCTACACCAAGGAACACTCGGCCGAATACCAAGCCCAGGCCTGGATTGACCTGGCCCGCAAGCTGCATACTGAACACCCGGAGGCCACCGATCCGGCCAATGTCGAATCAATTCTGATCAAGACCTCCCACCACACCCACTATGTGATCGGTACCGGGGCCAATGACCCAGAAAAGATGGACCCCAACGCCTCGCGTGAGACCCTGGACCACTCGATCATGTACATCTTTGCGGTTGCCTTACAGGACGGCAGCTGGCACCACGTCGATTCCTATGCCCCAGAACGCGCCCAGCGCCCAGACACCGTTGAACTGTGGCACAAGGTCTCCACGGTCGAAGACCCAGAATGGACCCGCCGTTATCACTCGCTGGATCTCAACGAAAAAGCCTTCGGTGGCTCGGTAGAAATCACGCTGAAAGACGGTACCGTCATTACCGACGAAATCGCTGTGGCTGACGCCCACCCACTAGGTGCCCGTCCATTTGGTCGCGAACAGTACATCAACAAATTGCGCACCCTGGCAGAAGGTATTGTGGAAGAGGCGGAGATCACACGCTTTTTGGATGTCGTTGCGCGCCTTGATGAACTCAAAGCTGGTGAACTCGATCAGCTCAACGTGGTTGCCAAACCCGGATACATCAATCCGGCAGACGCCCCGAAGGGACTCTTCTAAATGCTGTACTCAAAAGTCAGCCCCGCCGACAAGCGGGTTGCCTTACGCAAGATGCTCACCCCCGGAGCGGCACGCCAGTTCCCGGGCGCATTCAACCCGTTGAGCGCCCGGCTGATCGAAGAAAAAAACTTCGACGGCGTCTACATCTCCGGGGCCGTGCTGGCCAACGATCTGGGCCTGCCCGACATTGGCCTAACCACGCTACCGGAGGTGGCAGCCCGCGCCGGCCAGATCGCCCGCATGACAGATCTGCCCGCGCTGGTGGATGCCGACACCGGCTTCGGTGAACCCATGAACCTGGCTCGTACCATCCAGGAACTGGAACACGCCGGCCTGGCCGGGATGCACATCGAAGACCAAGTCCTGCCCAAACGCTGTGGCCACCTCGATGGCAAGACCGTCGTGGACACCGCGACCATGACCCAGCGGATCGCTGCCGCCGCCGACGCGCGCATTGATGACAACTTCCTCATCATGGCACGCACAGATATCCGGGGCATCAACGGGCTGGACGCAGCCATCGAGCGAGCACGTGCCATGGTGGATGCCGGGGCGGATGCGATCTTCCCGGAAGCGATGAAGGACCTGTCCGAATTCGAAGCGATCACCAACGCCGTCGATGTTCCTGTGTTGGCAAATATGACCGAGTTCGGCAAATCTGAACTGTTCACCCGCCAGCAACTCGCCGACGTCGGCGTGGCCATGATTATCTACCCGGTCACGCTGTTACGCAGTGCCATGGGTGCCGCCGAGCGTGTGCTGGATACCATCACCGCCAACGGCACACAGGATGCCTATGTCGATCAGATGCTGACTCGTGCAAGACTGTATGAACTGGTGGCCTACGAGGACTACAACGCATTTGACTCCGGGATCTTCAACTTCGAAGTGCCCGGCCTGGATACTCAAGCCAACGCCGAAAACCTCTAAACCCCGAGGAGAACCATGTCCATGACTGAAGAGATCAGAAAAGGCCTAGTCGGCGTTGTTGCCGATTCCACCGCCATTTCCAAAGTCAACCCAGACACCAACTCGCTGCTGTATCGCGGCTATCCGGTACAAGATCTGGCCAGCAAAAAATCCTTTGAAGAAGTTGCCATGCTGCTGTGGCATGGCGAACTGCCAACCCAAGAGCAACTGGATGACTTCATCAAGCTGGAACGCGCCAATCGCGCCCTGGATCCGGCTGTCAAGGCCGCGATCGACCTGCTGCCAAAAGATGCCCACCCGATGGACGTTGCCCGCACCGCGGTTTCGGTGATCGGTGCTCGTCACGACGACGCCGAAAACTCCGACCCGTCGGTCGAGCTGCGCAAAGCCAAAGAACTCTTTGCCGCATTCCCCGCTGTTGTTGCTTATGATCAGCGCCGTCGTCGTGGCATGGACGTTATTGAACCACGCGACGACCTGGACTATGCACAGAACTTTTTGTGGATGACCTTCGGGGAAGAACCAGCAGAAGAAGTTGTCGATGCATTCCGCGTCTCGATGGTCCTCTATGCTGAGCACTCGTTCAACGCTTCGACTTTCACGGCACGGGTCATTACCTCAACTGAGTCGGATCTGCACTCGGCGGTCACCGGTGCAATCGGTGCGCTGAAGGGTAACCTGCACGGTGGCGCAAATGAAGCCGTGATGCACACGTTCCATGACATCGGTATTGACGAAAACGAATCCCGTGAATCGGCTGCCGAACGCGCCAAGGCATGGATGGAAGCTGCCCTGGCCGAAAAGAAGAAGATTATGGGCTTCGGTCACCGCGTATACAAATCTGGTGATTCGCGTGTGCCATCCATGAAGGCAGCACTAGATCGGATGATCGACTACTACGGTCGACACGAGATCCTGGGCCTCTACGACGGTCTGGAAAACGCCATGACCGAGGCCAAGAACATTCTGCCAAACCTCGACTACCCGGCCGGTCCGACCTATCACCTGATGGGCTTCGACACCGAAATGTTCACCCCGATCTTCATTGCCTCGCGCATTACCGGGTGGACCGCTCACATTATCGAACAGCGTGCTGACAACGCACTGATTCGCCCACTGTCTGCCTACAACGGCCCAGACCAGCGCGAAATCTAAGCCTGACAACGGCATACTGAAAGCCGCGGATCCCTGCAAGCACAGGGGTTCGCGGCTTTTGACTCTCTGATCTAACAGAGTCTGGACAAAAAACTAGCGGTCACCTTTGGAGAAAATTTCTTTCTTCCGGTGACCGCTGGCCTTTCCGATTACCCGTTAGGGCTTTCGCGAGGGAATTCTAAATCTGATTTTCACCTCTGATTTCCTTTTCCCTCACTGATAATTTTACCGCATGCTGCTAACTGTGTCTACGAAAATCAGGGTCCTATTTCATCGAAAACGTGGTATTTCGGTGCATATTCCCCTCAAGTTCTACGCCCTGATAATCGGGCTGGTGAGCACAGCAACAAACGCGTTCCCCGTGAATAGTGCTCGTTGGCCTAGAAGTACCTGACACCAATGTCGGAGAATAGAGTCAATACCGTGGTGCCAGAAGCGCGCCACGATCGTGGCGAAGGAATCACCACATGAGCAGAATGTATTTCACCGCTGACTTGCATTTAGGGGACGAACTTGTCGCCAGAAATCGCGGCTACAGCAACGTGAATGACTACGATGAGATGATCGTGGAAACTGTGATCAGTACCGTGCTTGAAGATTCCACGCTATGGATTCTTGGTGACTTGATGGGGTGGAGCTCCCGTCGCGACCATGCGCTTTCCTTGTTGCAACACGTTCAGTCTAAGACCGGGGCTATCATGCATCTCGTTTCAGGTAATCATGATACCTGTCATCCCATGCACCGGCATGCCCATAAAGAACAGTCAAAATATTTCGGAGTTTTTACGTCGGTGTTGCCCTTTGCCAAGATCCGGCACAATCGTGGCGACGTCTTGCTATCCCACTTCCCGTATACGGGCGACCACACGGTAGAGCAGCGCTTTAACCAGTGGCGACTCCGGGACTATGGGCTCCCGCTCATTCACGGTCACACTCACCAACCAGCACCAACGGATGTGGCCCGACCAAATCAGGTATGTGTTTCCTGGGATGCCTGGGGCAGGCCAGCAAAACTACACGAAGTGATGGCTCTCTTAGAGGCGGACAACATTGGCGGTGCATGAAGCGCAACCCAAGGGCGTTGTCAGCTTTGACTACCTTATTTGCTGTTAGGGTGAGGCCATGGATGCTGAAGCTGTATCGCTCGAGGGGCGAATATTTGCTGGTGTAGAGAACTCGTCGTCCGGTGAAGTCGGGCAATCAACGATCTTTACCTATCACCAGGACCAAGACATTATTTGGGCTGAATACTCAGGCGGCTCAATTATTCGTGGCTACCTGGTGGGCACCCGCCGCGGCGAGAAGCTGCACTTCCGCTATGCACATCTGAGCACCAGCAAAGAAACGTCCACGGGAGTTTGCGATTCAACCGTAGAGATTCTTGACGACGGTCGTGTGCGTTTGCATGAGTCATGGGCCTGGGAGTCTCGGCCTGAAACAGGCAACAGCATTGTGGAGGAACTCAAATAGTCTCATCCAAACCCTCTCCGGATCTTGATGGAAACGAAGCGTATTGTAGCCCTGCGTTTTCATGCTGAACTTGCGCGGGTGATTTGTCTTGCTCAGCTGACACTGCCAGGCTAATCGTGGTGTCGATCTCTCCTCCTGGATCACACAAGCTTTACGATATTTTCGGAGCTATAGGCTTTTGTGCGTACTCTTGACTTTTATGAGTCGACTGCAGTCAATCTGATTAGGACCATCGAACAGACTCAGGAGCGGGTGGAGCGACAGCGGCAGGAGCGTTCAGATGCCGTCGAGCATGCGCTGGTTGATTTCGCTGGTGCGTACAAGGAACTTTTTATTCAAGCCGCTGATGATGCAGCCACGGATGCCAATGTGTTGGTCAATGTCTTGTTCAGTCTGAGCACGCAGATCAGTACAGCAAAAGCTCAGGCACAAAAGGAACAGCAACGCCTTGATGACTTGGCTGAGTGGGAGCAGCGCCAGCCACTGTGGGATGCTTTTACTGCGGGCGGTGCTTCAGCGGGGCTGAATCCCTTTGTTGCCCACGGGGTACCCATCGTTGACCGGTGGATGAATAAGCCATCGGAAACCCCAATTACCCCACCCACAATCACGGCAAACTTCGAACCGAGGGGCAGGATCCGTACGAGCGGCGGAAGCTCGGAAGACACCAGTTCTGCCCGCCCCAATCTGCTGCGCGGGTTTGTGGCCACGAGTCAAAGCTGTAACCGGATCCTGGATGAAGAGCTTTCAACCCTGCAGTCGGCCTGGTCTGCATTCCGTACCACCTGTTCCTGGGTTACTGTCGATTCTTTTACCCTGCTGAACGGGTTTGCAGACTATCTTGTCGAATGTGAAACCGATGCCCAATGGATCTATTACATTGCCGATGCATTTGAGGTCGCCGGCGGGGTGGGGCTGCTGGATTCCGTGTTGAATGGCATGGCTGCGTCAGCTCTAGTCCCGGCGATGTCTGACCCGCAACTATTGAAGCGTCTCGACCAAGAGCAACTGGCCAAGTTGTTCGAGTCGTCTCCGGCCTTAGCCAACCAGCTGCACTTGATCGATCCGGTGACCATCAACGAGTGGTGGCACGGCCTAACCCCCGGTGACTCTGGCCAGCAGAACACTGTGGTGCACGCGTTACCGCAGATTTTTGGCAACCTTGAGGGGATCCCGTACGCCGCTCGGGCTACAGCCGTTGGCGGCTGTGCCCCCGGCGACATCTTTGCTCTCCAGGACGAAGAGCGCCAGCGCCGGGCAGACCGTGAAGTCATCCCAGGCGCTGACAAATACAAAGTGGGAGCCGTCGGTGGGTGCGCACCAGGCGATAGTTTGGAACTCATGCAGGTTGAAAATGACCGTGCCGAGCAGCGTGAAATCATTCCGGGCGACAGCTATTTCCCGAACCATCCACCAGAAGATACCGAAGCCGACGAAGGTGATGCCGATATCCAGCCTTCGGAGCAAATCGACTAAACCCGGTCAGATCGAACTATGTGAGGGAGCTCAAACCAGAATTACGGCTGCCATGAGCCAATGCGCTGTGCATGCTCGTGTCCTCTAGACCATGACTGCCAACCGAATCAGGTATGTGTCTCCTGGGCTGACATTGGCTTCCACACCATGTCGACGCCATCTTCAACGAGCAACCACCCGATGCGTTCGTAGTCGTAAGCAACGTTGGAGGAAAACCAATAGGTCCTATCGGGGTCCCAGCCGGCGATCACACTGGCGGAATCAGTGACGTCGTCGACGGGGATGGCAACACCAGCAGCCGAGAGGTACGCACCAACCTGAAGATGTACGGCGTCATAATGTTCTGCAACCTGCACCCAGTCGGGAATTATCCACCGGCCTATTCGTCCCGTGGTTCGGTACCAATCGTGGCGTTTCTGCGCGGTGACGTCCATCGGAAACCGTGCACACAGCTGTGCCCAGTCGGAAGCATCTCTAATCTCGAACACAGAATCGTCATCCGACACGAGCAGTCTCATGCTTTGTGCTTGTTCCCAGCCGAAGCTGTCCTCGACGAACCACAGGCCAGCAGGGCTATCGTCAAACAACTTGCGCGCCGATGACGGCATAGTGACCGGTGGGCGGGACCACCATTCATCGCTCCAGTTGGCAGTTGGGTCCGGATCGCGTTCCTGGAGAGCCACGCGCTCGTCAGCCCATTGCTGATCACGGGCCGCAAGTAATGTTGCATGCACGTCGTCAGGAATGCTGACTGGTGCGGCACCCTCCCATAACACGCAGTGTTGTGTAAACCGATCAACCGGAGTCCACCACCAAGCTGCCAGTGGTGAGGCTGCGATATGTTCGGCCACGCGCCGGAGGGCATGTCGCATATCGGGTGTTGCCGCGAGCACGTCGTCACCATCAGGTTCCTGCCAGTAGCGAGCGTTGTCTACAGCGACTGCTAGGGCACTTCGTAGAGTTTTCGGAGTGGGGTCCAACAGCTCGACCATGTCCAAGCGCTCTGCGGCTTCGGCGGGAGTGACCATCGGCGTATCGGGCTCTTCGGTAACTTCTCCAAATACTGATTGCAGCCTGCGTGCGCTCCCGCTGATAACAGCCGGATCCAGGCGGTAGGCGGCGTCGAATGCCGCAGGTCCGAAGGACTCTTCACTACGGACCGGATTCTGTGCGAGTTCCGAAGCCAACGCATATTCCAGTAAGAACCGGCGGCCTCTGGGACCAGCGAGCAGACGCTCCGCTATGGTTGACGCTGCAGCTGAGCTATTCATGTAGCCGTCCCTTATTTCTCGTGCCTCATCAGTGACGTGGGTTGTCGTCGTTATGACATGTAGATGACACTGTAATCGAAAACTTTAAGCCCAGAATGCGCCCAAGGAAAGGGGACTGAGAAAAAAGAAAGCTCCTACCCGTTGCAATATCAACGATGGAGGAGCTTTCTGTTCAGCGGTAGCGGAGGGATTTGAACCCTCGGTACGGGGTTGCCGTACAAAGCATTTCGAGTGCTTCACCTTCGGCCGCTCGGACACGCTACCGTGTGTTTACACCCGACCAAGTATACCCGATGGGGCCATGAAAACTAAAATCATCGTTTGCTTGCAAAGAAGTGGCGCAATAGCTCGCCGCACTCATCGGCCAAAACCCCTGCGACGACCTCGACCTGGTGGTTGAGTCTGGGTTCTCTTAGGACATCAAGAACTGACCCGGCTGCTCCGGTTTTTGGTTCCCAGGCGCCAAAGACCACGCGGGGGAGTCGTGACAACACGATTGCTCCGGCACACATGGAACACGGCTCGATCGTCACCGCAAGCGTGCAGTCGGTAAGCTCCCATTCGGAGTCAGCAAGTGCCATCACGGCGTTGGAGATGGCAATCATCTCAGCGTGCTTGGTTGGATCCCCGGATTGTCGGGTCGCATTCACCCCCGTAGAGATCAGTCGGCCATCGGGGCAGAATATGGCGGCTCCGATAGGGACATCGTCAGTGGCTGCTGCTGTCTGGGCGGCACGAAGTGCCTGACGCATCCAGGAGGCCAGGACGGCGTCGTCGGGCAGTGGTGTAGCAGTAGAAGTGGACACAGGTTTAGCCTAGGCGATCAGGCTAAACTGACAGCATGCAAGTTCATCACATCGATCACCCATTGCTGGCACATAAACTCACGGTCCTTCGTAAACAGGAAACGCCGTCGATGATTTTCCGTCAGGTTACCGAAGAACTCGTCATGTTATTGGCGTACGAGGCGACCCGGGATCTTGCGGTGGTCGACGTCGATATCCAGACTCCGGTGACCGCAACGACCGGCAAGGAAATCGCCAAACCGCGCCCATTGGTCGTACCGATTCTGCGAGCGGGATTGGGGATGCTGGACGGCATGGTTCGTATGGCGCCGACGGCCGAAGTTGGCTTCCTAGGCATGATCCGTGATGACGAAACGTTGAACATTGTTACCTACGCTGAACGCCTGCCAAAAGACCTCACCGGGCGACATGTATTCTTACTAGATCCGATGCTGGCAACCGGTGGCACACTGGCCGAAGCCTGTCGCTTCTTGTATAAGCGCAATGCACGCCAGGTCTCGGCGATTTGTTTGCTGGCAGCCCCCGAGGGACTGCAGTACCTGCAAGAGAATCTCAATGATATTGACATGAATCTCTACATTGCAGCCATTGACGACCACCTGGACGAGAATGCCTATATTGTGCCGGGTCTTGGCGATGCCGGTGACCGACTTTATGGTGTTGCGGGCTAGTCCTTATACAGGTGTATGGGCACTTTCGGGGCCAAGAATTCGAATGTTACGAGTGAGTTTCGTCACAAATATGCCCGCAAAGTCCACATAGTGAGATGAATGTAGGGTGCGCGTTTGCGTTACGAGACTGTTACGCGTCAATGTTGGGGTAGCAGATACCGGCTTGAGTCAGGTTAGGCTCAAGCGTCATCGGTGGTCACCACCGTTTAGTTTGTTGAAGGAATGACTCTATGACAAGCGCGCCCCAGCAAGGTTACGTTCACATCTCGGTTCGTAATGCACAACGCCGAGCAGAACGAGTAAGAGCCTATCGGGAGGCGGATCAGAACAGGCTACATGCCGTTCCTTCAGAACAACCTTCAGAAAATGGTGCCGCAGCACCGGTTCATATGGAGACTGAAGCACGCGGTTTCGTGCTCTATGTTGGTATGGATGAACAGGCTGCGCTGGCCGCCGGCACCTCTCTGACTCGACTGGCCAACGAACTGCGCCATTACGTTGAGACATTGGTTCCTGGTGCTGATTCGTACGCCGCAGTGGCTATCGCCCCGGCAAATGTTGCCGGTGATGACCTTGACGTCGTTCGTCAGGTCACCGCAGATCCGACAATCCAGCAGGCGATCTCTCCAGAACTTGCTGCAGCGCCGGCACCAGTATCCACTCGCCAGCCCGGTGTGCTGATCGATCTTGCCCGCCGTGAAGTGCTGCTTGACGGTGAACCATTGAATCTGACGTATAAAGAATTTGAGTTGCTCAACTACCTGGTTGAAAACGGTGGTCGCACAGTCAACCGTGAAGAGCTGCTGGAAACCCTCTGGGACGATACCGAAGAAGTCCCTAACGAGCGCACCATCGACGTCCACATTCGTCGTCTGCGCGCCAAACTTGGTCGCCTGTCAGGTACCGTACGCACGGTTCGCGGACAAGGCTACCGTTTCTATGAGCACCCAGAGGTTGTTGTCTGGGCTGCGCCTGAATATTCCATTTAGCCTGCCGCTTCTTCCGAAGGCTTCGCCCCTGCCCAGTCCAGTCTGATACGGCTAGACTTGGCAAAGCAGAAGCTTTGGAAGGAGCAGCCATATGGCCAGTCGCGACCCCCTACAGTTCTATCTCGACAAATCGAATCCTGATGCCTGGAAGGCCGTCACTGCATTCGTCAAAATCGTGGGGGAGGACGCCCGGGCAGCCGGGCTGAGCGACCAGCTGATCGAACTGGTCAATCTACGAGTTTCCCAAATTAACGGGTGTGCATTTTGTTTAGCATTGCACACCCGTTACGCCGTTAAAGCAGGCGTTTCTTCCCAACGACTCGGCGCGTTACCCGCCTGGTGGGAAGCCGAAAATCTCTATACCGAAACCGAACGAGCCGCGCTCCAGCTGGCCGAGCAGGTCACCCAGATTAGTGATATCGATTCGGTCCAGGCAGCCCAGCTGGTTTCTTCTGCGCGTCTGACCGAAGCGCAATATGCGGCAGTGCAGTGGCTGGCCATGGCCATGAACCTGACCAATCGCATCTCTATTCTTTCGCACCATCCGGTGCAACCTTCAAAAGAGACTCAGGCGGCGCTGGAGGACACGCTGTGACAAATCTAGATCCCAATCCAGAACTGATCGATTACAACATGCCCAAGCATGCCCAGGGGCTCGCCCCTGGCTTTGCAGAAAAATACGGCACCGATTACATCGTGGAAGTCCTAGAACCCCGCGCAGTACCGCTGGGTGGACCACGAGCCATGACAGTGCAACGCACGATCCCACAGCGCGCCCGTTCGTTGATTGGCGCCTGGTGCTTCCTGGACTACTTCGGGCCCGACGACGTCGCACAATCTGGAGGTATGCGGGTAGCCCGACACCCACACACTGGACTGGCCACCGTGTCCTGGCTATTTGAGGGCCGGGTTGACCATATCGACTCCGCAGGAAACTGGGCGTTGGTACGGCCCGGAGAAGTTAACCTCATGAGTGCCGGATTTGGCATTACGCACTCCGAGCACTCGACCGCGGACACCACGTTCTTGCACGGAGTGCAGCTGTGGTACGCCTTCCCAGAAGCGCACCGCTTTACGGAACCGCACCTGGACCAGTACCGTCCTGAAACGGTCACCGGAGATGGCTGGGAGGCTAAAGTCGCCATCGGTTCCCTGCTGGGTTCAACTTCACCGGTCGAAACCTATAGCCCGCTCTGTGCCGCAGAGATTCGACTTGAACCGCACACCACGCTGAACATCGACGTGCCCGCCGAGCATGAGCACGGGCTATTGGCTGTTGAATGCACCGCCAATTTCAATGGCGCATTAATTGAAGAAAACCACCTGGGCTATCTGGGGACCGGCGTCACGCAGCTGCAGCTAAGCTCCGGGGAGCATCCCATCAGGGTGATGCTTATTGGTGGTGAACCCCTCAACGAAGACATCGTGATGTGGTGGAACTTCGTTGGACGCTCCCATGATGAGATCGCACAGTGGCGCCAGCGATACCAAGCAGAAATGGGATTCGAACCGCCAGCCGAGGGTTCACCGTTGGTTGGCCATGACCTCGACACCGCTCTCTCGGGTCCACTGCTTGATGAGCTCTTACCCAACGCCTACCCAGACAGCACACGGTTCCCGCAATATGGCGAATTCCCACCGGATGAACCCGCACCCCTGCCGGCGCCAGCTTTGCCCGCACTGCCCATGAAACCCCGTCAAAATCCACCAACCGTTGCACGTCGTAAGCCACAGGAGGACCGATGACCACCCCAACTGTAGACAACCCGAAATTCGTTGAAGAAGAAGGCTTTACCGGCATGATTGTCGACGATACGGGCAACATTGCCGCCCGAGAATATCATGCCAACCATGTCACCGCGGACGGTACCAAGCAACGCGTGTTCATTTCGACGCACACCAATGAAGACTATCGCGGCCAAGGGCTCGCCGGAAAAATTGTGCAATACACGCTCGATAAGGCCCTGGACGACGGGTATCGCATTGTCGCGATCTGCCCGTATGTGAAATCGTGGCTCGAAAAGCATGGTGACTCACGCTATGAAGAGGCCCTCGATACGCCACGACCAGAACACTTCCCACAGAGAGGCTGATATGACTGAACCACGCTGGTTCCGTGATGAGGAATCCTTTGGTGTCTATGACGACGACGGCGAGGTGATCGCCCGGAACCTCTATCGAGACGTCCAACTGTCAGATGGAACGAAACAACGAGTCTTTCCCGGCATCCACGTTCGCCCCGACCACCGGCATGTTGGCCTGGCTGCGCAACTGACAAAACATTCGATGGATACCACAATCCAAGAGGGTTATCGGATCGTGCCGATCTGCCCGTACGTGGCCCAATGGATGCGTGAGTATGACGACGGGGCATACCTGAAATACCGTGACGAGCCAGCGGGGGAGCATTTCTTTGCTGACTGACCAAAGCGACCTCAAACGGCTCATCGTCCTGCGGCACGGCAAAGCGGCTTACCCGCCGGTGCCAGATCACGAGCGACCGCTTGCCCAACGCGGCAACCAGGAAGCGCCAGCAGCCGGTCGTTGGCTGGTCGAACAAGGCATCTATCCTGACGCCATCATCACCTCAGATGCGGTCAGAACCCGTCAGACAACCACATGGGTAATAAACGAACTTGGTGACAAGGCTCCAACCCCGTACCTAGACTCCCGGTTATATATGGCACCGGTCTCGCGAGTACTAGCAGTCGTCAACGAGGTCGAAGAACAAGTTCGCACGCTCATGCTCGTGGGGCACATGCCCTGGGTTCAGGAGCTGGGCATGCGATTGGCGTCCGTTGATTCCGATGAACACGCAGTTATTGAGATGGCTGAACGGTATCCCACGCTCGGGATGATGGTCTTTGATGTGCCAGGACAGTGGGCTAGTCTCGACGGTCGCGATGCCAAAATGACGCACTTTGTCGTCCCGCGTTAGCTCCGGGGCCGACTAAACACCATGTGCAAGATCACCATGAGTGCGGCTAGTGTTGCCACACTGATACATACGACAGCCGCCCACAACGGCAGCGGCACAAACATCGTGACCGACAGGGCAAGAATGGCCACACCAAGCACTACGCGTTGCCACGCCACGATGTAACCTCCAGAAATCAACCGACGTCTCACCCGGCAAGAACCGCCAGCACACCCAATCGTCATGATCGGATGCTGACGAGCCATACAACGGGTGCCGTTATGGGGAAACGAAAAGCCCCTGAGATCTTTTCTGCAAATGATCTCAAGGGCTTAGGATCCGCACGATAATGCGAAAGTTGTAAGCGCGCCCTAAGGGATTCGAACCCCTGACCTTCTGTTCCGTAGACAGACGCTCTATCCAGCTGAGCTAAGGGCGCCGAAGCAACGAGATATAACTATACTCCGACTTTTTGAAAATGCAAAATCGATTTGGCGCTCATCTCGCCAAGCATGGGTTTCAGGTGAAAAGTAACGTGAAAAAAGCCATTACTGCGACGCTGAGGGGTGCCAAAAAGCCCGGAATTCCGCCATAATGGGGCACAATCGTCGCAGAATTAGGTGTCGTTCATCACTTTTATCCATCAAGGTGACAGGAATGTTGTCTCTGGGCGAAGTTTGGGTGAATCATCTTGCCCGTTGCCTGTAAACAGGCTGCTAAAGTATGCGACATAGACTCTCGTTCCGACCGGAACGGTTCGCAGCACGACGACGTGCTGGTATTGTCATGCTGCGGTTGGTAAGTCGATACGAAAAAGGATCCACATGGTTGAAAACGCCGCCTCTGGTCTGGCTGCACAGATCGAGGACACCGCACCCACCAAACACAAACCACTTTTGGAATGGGTCAAAGAAACAGCGGAGCTGACCCAACCGGACTCTGTCTATTGGGTAAACGGTTCACAAGAAGAATACGATCGCATCGCACAAGAAATGGTCGATGCTGGTTCACTGGTTCGTCTCACGGACCCGCAGTTTCCGAACTCTTATGCGGCCTTCTCTGATCCCGCCGATGTTGCGCGAGTAGAGTCGCGGACGTTTATCTGCTCTGAAAAAGAAGAAGACGCTGGTTTTACCAATAACTGGAAAGACCCGTCCGAAATGAAAGCCATCCTCAACGACGCATTCGACGGCGCCATGCGCGGCCGCACAATGTACGTCGTCCCATTTGTCATGGGTCCACTGGATGCTAAAGATCCAAAATTTGGCGTTGAAATCACCGACAGCCCATATGTCGTGCTGTCCATGCGCGTCATGGCACGCGTTGGCAGTGATGTTTTGAACAAGATCGAAGAAACCGATGCATTCTTCGTCCCAGCGCTGCACTCCGTGGGTGCACCACTCGAAGATGGCCAAGAAGACGTCACCTGGCCATCCAGCGACACCAAATGGATCGTCCACTTCCCAGAAGAACGCTCTATTGTCTCCTACGGTTCTGGCTACGGCGGTAACGCCCTGCTCGGCAAGAAGGCCTACTCGCTGCGCATCGCCTCAGCGATGGCACGTGATGAAGGCTGGATGGCTGAGCACATGCTCATCCTGAAGCTCACCAGCCCAGAAGGCAAGTCCTATACCATCACCGGGGCCTTCCCATCAGCCACGGGTAAAACCAACTTGGCGCTGATCGATCCGACCCTTGAAGGGTGGACCGCTGAGACCCTTGGTGATGACATCGCTTGGATCACGCCAAATGACGACAACGAACTGCGCGTCGTCAACCCAGAATACGGTTTCTTCGGCGTTGCACCAGGCACCGGTTGGCACACCAACCCCAACGCAATGCGCGCCATTAGCAAGGGCAACACCATCTTCACCAACGTCGCACTGACTCCAGAAGGTGGCGTCTGGTGGGAAGGCCTGACCAAAGAAAAACCAGCCAAGCTCACCGACTGGTTGGGCAACGCATGGACACCGGAATCTGCGACTCCGGCAGCCCACCCGAACTCCCGGTTCTGCACCCCGATCGACCAGACGGACATGCTGGCCGAAGAATACTACAGCCCAGACGGCATCAAACTCGACGCCATCCTCTTTGGTGGTCGTCGTGACAACGCCATCCCGCTGGTGACGGAAGCCCGCTCCTGGCAGGACGGCGTCTTCAAGGGAGCAACCTTGTCCTCCGCGCAGACCGCAGCCGCCGAAGGTACCGTCGGCGTCGTCCGTCGCGACCCAATGGCCATGCTGCCATTCATCGGTTATGCCGCCGGTGACTACGTGCAAAACTGGTTGAATATGGAAGACAAAATCGGTCAAGAAAACATGCCGAAAATCTTCCTGGTCAACTGGTTCCGTCGCAACGACGCAGGCAAATTCTCCTGGCCCGGTTTCGGCGAAAACTCACGCGTTCTCAAATGGGTTGTCGAACGTCTTGAAGGACAGGGACAAGGCACCGAAACACCAATCGGTGTGATCCCAACCGAAGATGCACTGGATCTGAACGGTCTGGACATCTCCGAAGAGAACCTCATCAACTCGATCCAGTTCGTGGCTCAAGAATGGCACGACGAGATCCCAATGATCGAAGAATGGTTCACGAAATTCGGTGACAAGCTGCCAGCAGCAATGACCGAAGAACTCGAAGGTCTCAAGGAACGTCTTGGTCTAAAGAACTAAGATTTGCACAACATGGTCAACCGGGTCTGCATTCGCAGGCCCGGTTGATTAGGTTAACAAGCATGGCTTCTTTATACGACGACGCAACCCAGGTCCTATCCGAACTTGTCGGAAAACCCGCAACCTTCCACGACGGACAATACGAAGCGATTGAGGCCATCGTTGCCGATCGCCGGCGGGGACTGGTCGTCCAGCGCACCGGCTGGGGCAAATCAGCCGTCTACTTTGTCGCCACCGCCCTGCTGCGCAAACAAGGCCACGGCCCCACATTGATCATCTCACCGCTGCTGGCGCTCATGGCGGATCAGGTCGCCGCAGCGCAACGAGCCGGCATCGTGGCCGAATCCATCAACTCAACCAACGCAGCTGCCTGGGATGAGATATCCCAGCGTCTGGCACGCAACGAGATCGACGTCCTACTGATCTCTCCTGAGCGACTCAATAACCCAGTCTTCCGCGATACCCAGTTACCGGACCTCACCGACCGCCTGGGACTGTTAGTCATCGATGAAGCACACTGTATTTCCGATTGGGGCCATGACTTCCGCCCGGACTACCGACGCATCGGTGCTGTGATTGAACAACTTCCCAACACTCCCATACTCGCCACGACGGCGACCGCCAACCAACGTGTGGTCGAAGACGTGATTGAACAACTTGGCAACAACGTCTTTGTCACACGCGGTCCGTTGGCGAGATCCTCGCTGCGCTTGTCGGTGCTGCCGGTTGCGGATGCTGCCACGCGTATCGGATGGCTGATCGATCACCTGAATGACTTTGAATCTTCTGGCATTATCTACACGCTGACCGTGGCAGCGGCCGAAGACATCGCCCAGGCTCTACAAGCCGCCGGACACAACGTGGCCGCCTATACCGGCGCTACCGCAGTGGAGGAGCGCAGTGAGCTGGAAGCAGCCCTAAAAGATAACCGAGTCAAAGCCCTGGTGGCAACCTCTGCCCTGGGGATGGGATTCGATAAGCCCGACTTGGGCTTTGTTGTGCACTTTGGAGCACCGTCGTCGCCGGTGTCGTACTACCAGCACATTGGGCGCGCCGGGCGTGGGACCGAACACGCCGAAGCAGTCCTGTTGCCCGGGCATGAAGACCAACGGATTTGGGAGTATTTCGCAACCGCCTCAATGCCAAACCAGGACGTCGCTCATCAGGTGCTCGAAGTCGCCTCGGCACCGCTTTCAGTACCAGCGCTATCAGCCCGGGTCGACCTGTCTGCTTCGCGGCTTGAATTGTTATTGAAGATCTTGGCCGTGGATGACGTGATGGTTCGGACCAAGGGTGGTTGGCAGGCCACCGGTGCTCCATGGGTCTATGACACGCAACGCTATGAGAATGTCGCAGCCCAACGGGTGGCGGAACAAGACCTTATGATCCAATACCAGCGCACCACGCAGTGTCGCATGCGCTTCCTATCGGAAACCCTGGATGATCAATATGCCGCCAATTGTGGGCGCTGTGATAATTGTGTGGGTCCATGGCACCAGCTCGAGATTTCTGCCGAAGCTCGAGGACAAGCCAGCCAGGTGCTGTCGCGACCCGGCGTGGAGATCGCTCCACGACGCATGTGGCCCACCGGGATGCCCAATCTCGGGGTCGACCTGAAAGGCAAAATCGCTCTGCAGGCCGAAGCAGGCCGAGCACTTGCGCGACTCACCGATCTGGGCTGGGGAACAACGTTACGCGCCCTCCAGGATCCTGAGACACCCGATGCCCCGATCAGCCAGGCGCTGGTGAAAGCTGTCGTCGAGGTGCTTGCAGACTGGAACTGGGCACAGCGTCCCATCGCCGTGGTGTCCATGCCCTCGCCGAAGCGGCCGCAGTTAGTGAACTCGCTAGCACAGGCGATCTCCCAGATCGGTCAAATGCCCTATCTCGGCGAATTGGGATGGAACGGACCCGTGGATAACCCGGCAACAAACAGTGCATTCCGACTAGCCCAAGTCATCGATCGTTACAGTGTGCCCCAGCCGCTTCGCCATATGCTGGCGATGGCTCCAGAACCCGGCCCGGTGTTACTCGTTGATGACTTCGCTAACACCAAATGGTCGCTGACCGTCGCCGCAGTTCGACTGCGCGACGCCGGGGCCCAAGGCGTACTGCCCCTGACCCTGGGGACAATCTAAGACCGAATAATGCCCAGCACGGTATCGCGTAACCATTCCATGGTCGCAGTATCCGGGGCCTCGGCATTAAACCGCAGCAGGGGCTCCGTATTTGATGGGCGGATATTGAACCACCAGGTGCCGTCAGCTGCTGCCACGGTCGTGCCGTCCATGGTCGAAACCTTGACTTCGACTCCCGGATCGAATTCGGCCAGCACCTTGGCAATCGTTGCGGTCTGGTCGTGAACTTGGGAGTTGATCTCTCCAGAAGCCACATACGGAGAATACTGTGTTGCCAGTTCAGAGGCCGGGGCGTCCTCGGTGCCCAGCATCGCCAGCACATGCATGGCCGCGAGCATCCCGGTGTCAGCGTTGAAGAAATCACGGAAGTAATAGTGGGCAGAGTGTTCGCCACCAAACACCGCGCCATGCTCGGCCATGTAGGCCTTGATGAAGGAGTGCCCCACCCGGGTTTCGATGGCTCGGCCACCAGCCGCCTCGACAACCTCCGGCACGATCCGCGACGTGATGAGGTTGTAGATAATAACCGGTGTGGTTTCCCCGGCAGCTTTGGCTCGAGCAATCTCACGGACCGCGACCATCGCGGTGATAGCCGACGGCGAGATCGGTTCGCCCTGCTCATCGACCACAAAGCACCGGTCTGCGTCGCCGTCAAAAGCCAACCCAAGATCGGCGTCATGCTCGCGGACGGCAGCCTGCAGATCAACCAGGTTTGCCGGTTCAATCGGGTTGGCAGGGTGGTTCGGGAACGTGCCATCCAGCTCGAAATACAACGGAATAATCTCAATTGGCAGCGACGCTAACACCTGATCGCCCAAGACTGCAGGCGTTGTATACCCTGCCATGCCATTGCCGGCGTCAACCACAATTTTCACCGGCCGGATTGCTGATAGATCAACCAGCGAGCGCAAATATTGGGCGTATTCTGTCAGGGTGTTGCGCTGCATCACGCCACCGGGGCGCTGAACGGCCTCAAGGAATCCCAAATTCAAATATCCCTGAGCCAAACGTTGAATATCGGCAAGACCGCTATCTGACGAAATCGGCACTGCTCCGGCACGCGTCATTTTCATGCCGTTGTACCCGGCCGGGTTGTGCGAGGCCGTGAACACTACGCCCGGGGCATTCAGTACACCTGATGCGTGATACAACATATCGGTGGAAATCAGGCCCAGCTGCACGACCTCGGCACCAGCTGCCGTGGCACCGCGGGTAAAAGCCGCGACATACTCTTCGGATGACGGTCGCATATCACCGCCCACTAACACCTCGGTTGCGCCGGTGACTTCGACAAAGGCGAAGCCCACGGCAAGTGCCACATCGGCGTTAATCGTGGTGTTTTCAATGCCACGAACGTCGTAGGCTTTGAAACTTTCAGAGAGGTCCAGAGCAGGCTGATCAAAAGCAATCTTCACAATTGCTGAGTCTAACCCGAAACCACCACCAGAATAGAAATACCATCACAGGACCGCAGATGGCACACAATGAGAAGGACGACGACGAAAGGTCGCCATGCACCCGCCGAGCAATCCCGACGCACACACCGGGCAACTATGGATGGGGCACGCTCCCAAAACTGCGGGATTTCGGCGCCTGATGACCGGGCTCTTCTTCGCCGGGGTGGCAACCTTTGCCCAACTGTATTCACCGCAGGGCCTATTACCGCTGATTGCCACGGACCTGCAGATTACCGCCGACCAGGCGGCACTGCTCATTTCGGCGTCCACCATCGGGCTGGCGGTAGCGGTCATCCCATGGTCATTTGTCGGGGACCGTTTAGGGCGAAAACCCGCCATGACCATTTCCATTATTGCAGCCTGCCTGTTTGGCCTCGGAGCAACACTGGCACCGACCTTCGGCTTGATTCTGGGCTTTCGGATTCTTGAAGGCGTTGCGTTGGGCGGCGTGCCAGCGCTGGCGATGGCCTATCTCAACGAAGAAGTCCATCCGGCGTCCGCAGGACAATCCGCCGGAACATTCATTGCGGGGACAGTCCTTGGTGGATTGCTGGGCCGGATCGTTGCCGCACCCATCGGGGAGTGGTACCACTGGCGGCTCGGCATGGGTGTTGTGCTGGTATTAGCCATTGCCTCAGCCGTGTGTTTTCTCTTGCTCACTCCCACGGCAAAGAAATTTGAACCCACGACGACGTCGATCCGCCAAGCCATCACCGCCATCACTACGAATCTGCGGTCCCCGGTACTGGTCGTGATGTACCTGCAAGGCATGCTGCTCATGGGCGGGTTTGTCGCGGTGTATAACTTCTTAGGGTTCTACCTGCTCGATGATCCCTTCAACCTTCCGGTATCCGTGGTATCGCTAGTGTTTCTGGCCTACCTTGTCGGGACGGTCAGCTCCCCGTGGGCCGGACGGATGGCCGCCAAGTATCGTCCCTCTCGGGTACTGTTGGCGCTGAGCGCCGCAATGATCGTGGCAATGCTGCTGACCTTAGTTCCCAACATTTGGGTGCTGCTGATCGGTGTGCTGGTCTTTACTGGAGCGTTCTTTGGTGCGCACTCGGTGGCCTCCGGGTGGGCAGGTGCTGCCGCTGAAGGAGGTCGCGCACAATCCACGTCGCTATATAACCTGTGCTACTACGCAGGCTCATCCATCTTCGGGTGGCTTGGTGGCATCTTCCTACGACACTTCGGCTGGCCTGGAACCGTGCTGATGACCGTAGGGTTGACGATGTTGGCGCTGGTCGCTACAGCATTGTTGTACGTTTTTGTTGTCCGACCGCGAATTAATGCGGTCCAAGAGCCGAACTCAACTCACAGCTAGGAACTTGACAGTACAATGGGCGGCATGGAGTTCATTATCCCACTGCTGTTGCTTGTGGTTTCAGCACTATTGGTGTGGGGCCTTATTGCTATATTAGGCCGTTCCGTTGGAGCACCCAGCAACACCAAAGCTAAGTCAGCCGCAAGCCCCCGGGGCAAATCACCTGCACTGTTTGACCGGATGTCTGAAGAAGGTGCGGTAGCTGCTGCTGCGCGCCTGGATGAGGACACCCATAACAAGGTGTACCGGTATCTAGCCGTGGGCCAATTAGCTCAGGCCGCCGAAATCTATCATCGAGCCACTGGCGTGGGTCGCATCGAAGCTTTCGTGGATGTCCAAGCGCTTTACCAGTTCCCTCAGGAACACAGCGTGCAAGCGCCACTGGAAGATGTCGCCGGTACGGATCCATTCATCCCAGATGACAATGCAGCCGATCAGCAAATCACCGATCTAACGGTCCCCACCGATTGGATCGAAGAAGCTGCTGAGATGCCAAAACCGCAGCGTTTCGAGATCCAAGTTCACCGTGGCGACGAAACCATCTCCATGTCATCGGAGGATCTGCCACCGTGGATTCGCGACCAGATTGAAGCGATGGTTCGTGACGAACGCTTCGATGACGCAGCTGAAACGCTCACGGAGCACACCGCTCTGGAATTGAACGAAGCTCAGGATCTCATCAAAATTATTGCCCAGCAGATTCATGCTGCTGACGATGAGGGTAAAGACTAAAACTTTTTCAACCGAACGCAAAGCGCGCCTTAGAAATCATGTTCTAAGGCGCGTTTTGCTATGAAAACATGTTTAGACGTCGTCTTCTGCGACTGGGCCGCCTTCTGCTTCCCAGCGGTCAAGCTGACGAGTCTTCGATGACGAGTGCTTCAGACGAACACCGTAGCCGCCGGCCTCAGAATCGGGAAGGAACAGGGCTCCGTGCTCAATCAGCACATCCTTGATGGCCTGCTTACTCTCATCGGGAAGGTTGATGATCCCGCGCTCAAACTTGCGAATCTTGCTGCGTTCAATCCCGGTCTCGTCTGCGATGTACCAAGTCGAAATACCGACGAGTGCCCGACCAGCTCGCGCGAGTGCAGAATTGAAAACATCGTGTTGTGTCATAATTTTCGTTCCCATCTATCTACTGATCGAGATCATTCATCCGCTGTACTCAGTTTGGCCCGGTCTTCGAGCCGAGTGCAAGGGATGAATGACTTTGTCATCACCTTCTATAGTAGTTCGCAGGCCTGCGGACTTGACAGTTTGTCATATAGCGCTGCCAATATTTGGCCAAGTATTGTTGACGATTCCTCAGGCCAGTAGTTTTTGGGTCAGGAGCTGCCAACCCTGAAATGTATACACGGTGAAAATCAAAAACCTTCGCAAGAGTACAAGCCGAAAGGTCACGCTGCGCGGCGAGGGCACTGCCGCTGACGAAAATGCTCATCCAGTACGCCATGTTACTCAAGCGCAGCCCGACTGCTTTGATTCTGAGTGCGTGAGGTCGTGAAGTCAGGGGAGGAAATGAAATAAGCCCTGCAACCACCGAAGTGTTTGCAGGGCTCTCGCGGCGGAGGCGGGGGGATTCGAACCCCCGGTCCGCGTTACACAGACCCTTCATTAGCAGTGAAGTCCAATCGGCCTCTCTGGCACGCCTCCGGGCTACCGAACAGCACAATGCGTTCAAATAACCCTCTTACCATATCCAATGGAATCGATTTCAGCAAAACGAACCGTTCGTCGTGTCGCAACTACCGTTCTGCTATGTAAGGTGCATCACGAAAGGCTATTGTGTGATGCACGCAATGTATACATAGTCAACCGGCGCGGTTGAGATGGGCAATGGAGACGCAACATGGTGCACAAGCAAGACCCAACAGCGACATACCGAGCAACATTTGATCGTGCCCGTCAGCAACCCGAGGCGTTCTGGCTTGAACAAGCCCGCGCACTGGACTGGCACACCAAGCCCACCACCGCGCTTGACTACGACGGGAAAGCACAGTGGAAGTGGTTTCCGGATGGGCGCCTCAATATCACGTATCAGGCGCTTGACCGGTGGGTTGCTGAGGGCCGAGGCGATCAGCCCGCGCTGATCTGGGACTCTGCCATGACGCAGCAGCAGATCACGTATACATATGCACAACTGCTTGATCAGGTGGCCCGATTTGCCGGGGCACTGCGGGCCCAGGGCATCGAGCGCGGTGATCGAGTACTGATCTATATGCCCATGATCCCTGAAGCACTGATTGCCATGCTGGCGGTTGCACGTCTTGGCGCCATCCATGTGGTGACCTTTGGCGGATTCGCTCCGAAAGAAGTTGCCACGCGGTTGGACGATGCCAAACCAAAAGCCCTGATTGCCGCCAACGGTGGATTAGAACCCTCCCGCGCCGTGCGCTATCTCCCCAATGTGGCCGAAGCCATCGGCCTGGCCACTCACCGGCCCGACGTCGTCATTGTGAAACAGCGTGACGAAATTGACGACACGATCACAGAGTTTGATGTATCGTGGCTGGATTTCGATGAGCAACTCTCGACGTCCGAGCCGGTGGATGCGGTGCCGGTTGCTGCCACCGACCCGCTGTATCTGTTGCACACCTCCGGGACCACATCCAAACCCAAGGCCGTGATTCGCGACCACGGAGGCTACGCGGTGGCTGCTGCCTGGTCGGTGCCAAATATTTATGATGTGGCGCCGGGCGAGGTGATGTTTGTGGCCTCCGACGTCGGGTGGGTTGTCGGACACACCTATATTGTTTATGCGCCGCTGGTAGCGGGTGCCACCACGGTGATGTATGAGGGCAAGCCGGTGGGCACACCGGACGCGGGAGCGTTGTGGCGGGTGGCCTCAGAACACGGCGCGAAGATGATCTTCTCGGCCCCAACCGCTTATCGCGCGATTCGAGCCGCCGACCCTGCGGGAGAACAGTGGCAGCGCTACGACATGTCGAACCTGACCACTATTTTCTCGGCCGGAGAGCGTCTGGACGAGGACACCTACCATTGGTTGGGCACGGTCACGGGCAAACCGGTGGTGGACCACTGGTGGCAGACGGAAACCGGCTGGCCGATTGTGGCAAATCTGCGCGGCTTAGCGCCGATGCCACTGAAAGCTGGCTCGCCGTCCGTGCCGGTACCCGGGTATGACGTGGGGATCGTGAACCCACTGGGGGAGCCCGTCGAGCAGGGGACCGAGGGCAATATTGTCATCAAGCTGCCGCTGCCTCCGGGGGCAATGGTCGGGCTATACGGCGAACCAGAACGGTTCCACTTATCGTATTTAGCGGCGTTTGACGGCTACTACGAAACCGGGGACACCGGATACATCGATGACGACGGCTATGTCTTTGTGCTGGGGCGTTCGGACGACGTCATCAACGTGGCCGGGCACCGGTTGTCGACCGGCACGCTGGAGTCGGTGATTGCTGAGCATCCGGCAGTGGCTGAGACCGCGGTCATCGGGGTGACGGATGGGCTCAAGGGCCAAAAACCGGTGGCCTATGTGGTGCTGACGGCAGATGCTGATATTTCGCCCGAGCAGTTGGCCAAAGAATTGGTTGCGAAAGTGCGCAAAGATTTCGGTGCCGTGGCGGCATTTCGTGATGTTGATGTGGTTTCAGCTCTGCCGAAAACACGGTCGGGCAAGATTCTGCGGCGTACGATGCGCTCGATTGTGGAGGGTGAAGATGTAGCAGCCCCGGCGACCATTGATGACGCCGGGGTCCTGGATACGTTTGCTTTACAGGCGACCCGTTGGGAGTCCTAGAGCGCGTTGGAGACCTCGGCCGCAGCTGCCTGCAGCGGGGGTAACAACTCGGTGAGATCCTCGGGAGCCTGTGTGGTGACGGCAACCGAGGTATTCATGGCTGCCACCGTGGTGTCGGCACGATTAACGATCGGCACAGCCACGGAAGCTAAGCCAACTTCGAGTTCTTCTTCGACCACGGCATAGCCCTGCTGTCGAATTCGAGCCAATTCGGTGCGCAGGGTGGCTTCGTCGGTGATCGTCCGATCGGTCACCTCTGTGAGGTCAGCCGTGGCGAAATACGCGTTCAGTTCCTCGGCGTCGAGCCCGGCCAACAGGATGCGCCCCATTGAGGTCGCATAGGCCGGAAACCGAGTCCCCACGGTGATGTTAATTCGCATGATGGACGTGGTTTCCTGGCGGGCAATATAGACGACGTCGGTGCCATCTAATACCGAGACCGACGTGGATTGCCCAAGCTGTTGAGACAGGTTTGCTAACACCGGGTCGACCAGTTCAACCAGTGGCTGGGAAGCAAGGTAGGCAAACCCCAGGTTCATGATCTTGGGAGTGAGCGCAAAGTGTTTATCATTGGCACGCATGTACCCCAAGCTGACCAACGTGTGGACAAAACGTCGCACCGTGGCTCGTGAGAGCCCGGTGGCTTCGGAAACTTCGGTGAGCGTCATCTTCGGCGTTTGCCCGAAGGCCTCGATGACTTCGAGGCCCCGGGCAAACGACTGGACGAACAGTGCGGAATTAGTTTCCTGTTGCATCAACAAATTCGATGTCCGACTTGGACTGCAGTTGTTCGAAGGTCAACCCGAACAGGCCCTTGACGGTCACGGTGCCAGACTCGGACAGTTCAAAGATCCCGTGGTCGGTGTACAACCGTGACACACAGCCAACACCGGTCAACGGGTAGGTGGCTTCAGGCACGAGTTTGATCTCGCCGTCACGGGTGAACAGGTTCATCATCACATAGACCTGTTTGGCGCCGATGGCCAGGTCCATGGCCCCACCCACCGCGGGGATGGCATCCGGTGCACCGGTGTGCCAGTTGGCCAGGTCGCCGGTGGCTGACACCTGGAAGGCACCTAGCACGCACACGTCGAGGTGGCCGCCGCGCATGATGGCAAATGAGTCGGCCTGGTGGAAGAAGGCCGCACCCGGGGTTTCGGTGACGGGGATTTTGCCGGCGTTAATCAGATCGCCGTCAATCTCGTCCTCTTCGGCGGCGCGACCCATGCCCAGCATCCCGTTTTCGGTGTGCAGGGTGACGTCGTGTTCTGCGGTTAGGTAGTTGGAGACCAGGGTGGGCTGGCCGATGCCCAGGTTGACGAAAGAACCGGGTTCGATGTCACCGGCAACAATTTCGGCCAGGGTATTACGGTCAACGCGTTCATCACGTAGCATGTTAGTTCTTTGCTCCTTGTTCACGGGCGGCCAGGGCGCTCGATTCGGTTTCGATGGCCACCATCACGTCGGTGTAAATCGACGGGGTCACAATGTTTTCTGGATCCAGGGAACCAGTAGGCAGGATCTCTTCGACCTGCACAATGGTTTGCTTAGCGGCGGTGGCCATCATGGGACCGAAGTTCCGGGCAGTCTTGCGGTAGAGCAGATTGCCCTTCTCGTCAGCCTTGAACGCCTTGATCAGTGCCACATCGCCGTGGATGGGGTATTCCAGCACGTAGTTGCGCCCATTGATTTCACGGGTTTCTTTGCCCTCGGCCAGCATCGTGCCGTAACCGGTTGGGCTAAAGAACGCCCCAATACCGGCACCAGCGGCGCGCAACCGCTCGGCCAGGTTGCCCTGCGGAACGAGCTCAAGTTCAATCTCCCCGGCACGGTAGGCCTCATCGAAGTGCCAGGAGTCGGACTGGCGTGGGAACGAACAAATGATCTTGTCCACGCGGCGTTCTTTGATCAACAGCGCCAAACCCTCATCGGCCTGACCAGCATTATTATTGACGATCGTCAGGTTCTTGGCCCCGCCCTCAAGCAGGGCACCAATTAATTCCATGGGCTGACCGGCATTACCAAAACCACCGATCAGGATCGTGGATCCGTCGTCAATATTGGCGACGGCTTGCGCAGCGGATTCTACAATCTTGGTCATATCGTTTCCTTTACTCAGTGGCGTCTTCGTTTTCAACAACCATCGCAACGCCCTGGCCCACGCCGACACACAGTGCAGCGACACCCCAGCGGCGGTTTTCTGCTTTCAGACGGCGTGCCAGGGTCCCCAGCACACGCGAACCGGAAGCACCCAGCGGGTGACCCAGAGCAATTGCTCCACCCCAGGCGTTGACGCGCTCGTCATCCAGGGCAATGCCCCAGGAATCCAGGTTCACGATCACCTGGGCGGCAAATGCTTCGTTGAGTTCAATGGCACCGACCTGATCCCAGGTAATACCCGCGCGTTTCAGCGCCAGGTTGGCAGCAGGAACTGGAGCTTCACCGAAGTACTGTGGTTCATTAGCAGCCGCACCGCGCGAGACGACGCGCACCAGCGGATCGGCGCCCAGGGTTTCGGCGGCGGCTTCAGAGCCCATCAGCACCACGCCGGCGCCGTCGTTCATCGGCGAGGCGTTACCGGCGGTCACGGTGCCGTTTTCTTTCCGGAAGACCGTGCGCAGACCGGACAGGGTTTCCGGTGTGCTCTCCGGGCGAATGGTTTCATCGCGAGTCACGTCGTCAACGGCCACAACCAGGTTGTCGTAGTGCCCGGCTTCCCAGGCGGCATATGCGCGCTGGTGGGACTGAGCGGCGAACTGGTCCTGGCGTTCGCGCGAGACACCGTATTTTTCCACGAGTTGCTCGGTGGCTTCACCCAGCGAGACCGTGTATTCGGCAGGCATCTTCGGGTTAACCAGGCGCCAGCCCAACGTGGTGGAAACCATCTGGCTGTTGCCGGCAGGGAAGGCGCGTTCAGGTTTTGGTACCACGTACGGGGCACGCGACATGGACTCGGTGCCACCGGTGATCACCAGGTCATTATCGCCGGCACCAATCGAGTAGCTGGCGTGGAATGCGGCATCCAGCGAGGAACCACACAGGCGGTTGACGGTAACACCCGGGATGGAGGTGGGCAGCCCGGCCAGCAGGGTCGCCATGCGCGCGACGTTACGGTTTTCTTCACCGGCGCCGTTGGCATTGCCAAAGACGACGTCGTTGATCTTCGTCTGATCAAGGTTTGGGTGGCGTTCTAGAAGTTTGGTGATAACGGTGGCGGCCAGATCGTCCGGGCGGACCTTGGCGAGCGCGCCGCCCATCTTTGCAAACGGGGTGCGTACCGCGTCGTAAACATATACCTGCTGCATGATTCCTTCCGAGCCTGAAGCAAAGGTCGTGATTTATGTTCGTTGTGCGAACAGAAGTTCGTTCTGTGACTCTTTTAGTATAGCGGTGAAGATCACACAACGAAAGCCTGTGTGACGAATGCATCACAGGCGAACAACGAAGGGCTCGGTCCAATCGTGTGATTGAACCGAGCCCTTGGCCTTGCGAGTCCTTAGCCTTCTTGTTCGTCGTATTCGGCAAGAGCCTGTTTGGCCACGGAGAATGCGACGTTGGCGGCAGGAACCGAACAATAAATGGCGGTTTGCAACAGGATCTCTTTGATCTCATCGACGGTGAGACCGTTGCGGCGGGCAGCCTTGACGTGCATGGCCAACTCATCCCAGTACTTCCCGGCGACCATCGCAGTCAGGGTGACCGCCGAACGCATCTTGCGATCCAGGCCCGGGCGGGTCCAGATGGTGCCCCAGGCGTAGCGGGTGATCATTTCCTGGAAGTCTGAGGTGAACTCATCGGCGTTGGCCGTAGCTCGATCGACGTGCGCGTCCGAGAGGACCTCACGACGAACGACCATCCCGGCGTCGTAAATTTCGCCAATGGTTTGGTCGCCGTCGTGCTGCTCAACGTTTTGGCCCGAGAAGAACGCGTGCAGAATTTTTGCGGTGCCTTCTGGATCTTCGGTCGGGCCCTGGTGAGCGACGTTTTCTAACACTGCCGCCTGACCGTTTTGGACTGCTGCAGCCACGGTCCGTGCATGCTCGGGTGGTGAGACTGGGTCTTTTTCACCGGCCAGGGCGAGCAGGGGAGTGGAAACTTGCGCCAGCTCATCAGACATATCGAATTCTGATAGGGCGATCGAGGCGTGGGCATACGAGAAGCGCTCGGCGTTTTGCAGCGAGTGCAACAGTGCAGTCGAATCGGTGGGGTTGTGTTCAATGAATCCATCGGCAAACCAGGTCTTAGCAGAGCGTTCCACCATTGCTGGGGTTCCGGCTTTGGCGACGAACTCGGCGCGCTCCTGCCATGCTTGTGCGGTACCGAATTTTGGTGAGGAACAGACCATGGCGATGCGGGTAAAGAGGTCCCCGTAGCGTAATGCCAGACGCTGGGCGACAGCACCGCCCAGGGAGACCCCGGCAAAAAACACCTGGCGGTCGGTGGTTCCGCGAGCTTCGCTGGTCAGTGCGGCAACGGCGTCGGCGAGTCCGTCCAAGGTCCACTGTTCGGTGGATGGTTCGGAGCGTCCATGACCGGGCAGGTCATAGCCGATGATTTCATAGTGCTCGGCCAGCAGTTGGGCGGTTTTGCCCCATAGCGGTTCAACGGCGGTTCCCAGCCCGGGGCCCAAAACCAGCAGTGGTTTGGTTGAATCTGGTGCGGTGAATTGAATACCGGAGATCGTAGGTTGGCTCATATGCTCCACTTTCTATAACGCGAATTGACTTCTGCCACGATGGTCGCGGCTCCTCCCATGTATCCGGAAGGATCTAATACTTTGTTGACGGCATCGACACTCACCAGACCTTCGGGCAGGTTGGCCACAAGTGTCTCGGCCAGGTCATCGCCATTGGCAATGGCTTGCTGACAGGTTGTCTGGACGAATTGTTTCCCGGTGCCCTCTGACATACCGCCGTGGGCTTCGATCACCGGCCCGAGCCACTGGGTGATCCGGCCTAGCATCAGATAATTGCCGTGAATGTCCAGGTTGCGACGCATAGCCTCGGGGAAAACTTCCAGCCCGCCGGTCAGCTCGGCAAGAATCTCAGTGACAGCACCGGTGGTTCGCAGCAGATCGCGCAACGCGGCCCACTCGGTATGCCAGCCGCCGTCGGCACGTTCGGCAGTATTGGCGATGACGCCGGTGTGTAGTGTATTGAGGTCACCGGCTGCCACCTGGGCCGCGGATTTCAATCGGATGGATAGCACCGGATTGTTTTTGTGCGGCATGGCCGAGGAGCCGCCCCGGCCCGGTGCGGTGGGTTCGGCCAGTTCTGCATGCTCTGCCTGGACTGCGGTGAGGACGTCGTTGGCAAGTTTTGCTGCGGCGGCAACCATCTGGAATGCGGCTTGGGCGACGGTGGTGACCGGTATGCGGTTGGCATGCCACACCGAGGCCGGGAATAATCCAAGTTCTTCGGCCAATAATTCGCGCTGGCGGTTGACCAACGACATGGGATCGTTCTCGGGCTGCTCGGCCCGGAAGTAATCGACCCACCAGGTTGAGGTCCCCACGGCTCCGCCCCACTGCAACGGGAGGTTGCCAAGCGTGGTCTCAAAGTGTTGCCCGGCGCTGCCAAGAGCTTCAATCCACTGGGATACCCGGTAGCCAAAGCTGATGGGTTGGGCGTGTTGATCCAGCGAGCGGCCGATCATCACGGTGTTGGCATGTGCTGCTGCCAGGTCGGTGAGTTGTCGCACCGAAGTTTTCAGGTGCCCAAGGGCATGCTCACCCACCCGTGCGGTCAGCAGCATCAGTGCCGTGTCGATAATGTCTTGGGAGGTCGCACCCCGGTGCACATAGGCTGCGGCGTCGGCATTGGTTGCGGCGACCTTGTCTCGCATTGCTGCCAGCAATGGGATCAGGGCATTGGCCCCGTTGGGGGTCTGGTTGGCGATGGCGACCAGGTCATAGTCGTCGATATCACCAGCAGCGGCTACCGCGGCGGTGATGGATTCGGGTGCGGTGCCGAATTTTACCTGCGCGGTGCACCAGGCCACTTCGACATCGAGCATTGCCTGGGCGAAGGCGGTATCGGAGGTGAGTTCTGCCGCGCGGGTACCGGCCCATACGGGGCTGAGCAAGCCGAAATCGTACACGTGGGTGTATCCCTTTCTGCAAATGGTCTGAGACACAACGATACCCGCCCGAGAAAACGGGCGGGTATCAGTCAAGTGAAACCTATGGTTTCGGATAGGTCATGCCAGGGAACTGGAAGAAGACCGTTTCGTTGTCACCCTGAATGTGAATGTCCAAGATCAGGCGTTTGCCGTCGCGCTTGGCGATGACGGTTTCGGCGCGGTCACCCAGGGCCACGATGGTGGGATCATTTTCCAAACCATCGGCGTCTGGAATATAGGCGCGGGTGTGGAGTTTATTGAGGATCCCGCGAGCAAAAACGACGATGTGAATAAACGGTGGTTTGCCGTCTTCTGTTCGGCCAGGTTCGACCGTGGTGAAACGGTAGGTGCCCACGTTATCAGTGGTGGCTCGGCCCCAACCGGTGAAGGCGAATGGGTCGCGGATCAGCGAACCATCCTGGTTGGGGATATTGCCGTGTTCATCGGCCTGCCAGATTTCCAGCATGGCATCGGGGATCGGTTCGCCCGCGCCGTCGTAGACGGTACCGGTCAACTGGATAGCGCGGTCATCGCTGACAGGGACTAGGTGTTGGCCGTTTTCAAACGGCAGGTGGACGTTTTCGGCGGCGTTGAAGTAGCCAAAGAATGGGCCAATGGTTTGGCCGGGTGTTGGGGTCAGGTCATTAGTGGTCATGGTCTTCGTCCTCCATCCAGGTGCGCTGGGATCCGGTCAATACGATGTCAAAGGTGTAGCCGGTATTCCACTCGTGGCTAGTTACCGAGTGGTCATAGGTTGCTACCAGACGATCGCGGGCTTTCTGATCGGTGATGCCCTGGTAGATCGGGTCCAGTGGGAATAGCGGATCGCCCGGGAAGTACATCTGGGTGATCATGCGCTGGGTGAAATCGGTACCAAACAGCGAGAAGTGAATGTGGGCCGGACGCCAGGCGTTGTGGTGGTTCTTCCACGGATATGGGGCCGGTTTGATCGTGGTGAATTCATAGGATCCGTCGTCACCGGTAATTGCACGGCCGACACCCGAGAAATTCGGATCGATTGGGGCGGGGTGCTGGTCGCGCTTGTGAATATAGCGCCCGGCGGCGTTGGCCTGCCAGATCTCGATGAGCTGACCACGCACTGGACGACCGTTGCCGTCCACGACTTGACCGCGAACCTTGATGCGTTCACCGATGGGTTCACCGTTGTGCTGGATGGTCAGATCCGATTCCAGCAGGTGCACGTCGCGGTGACCAAAAGCTGGCGAGTACAGCTCAATGGTTTCCGGGTCGGTGTGGTGCAGGTCTTTGGTCGGGTGGCGCAGCAGCGAGGAGCGGTACGGTGGGTAATTCAACCGTGGCTGGGATTCCTCTTTGGATGGATCTGCTTCGACACCGGCGCGGTAATCGCCTTCGATCTGGGCGATTTCGGCGTCGATGGTTTCTTGCGGGTCGGTGGTTGCCTGTGGATCCAGGCGTGCGGTATCTTCAGCCACTTCGCAATCCTTTCGTCGTATCGGTGGGTTATTCGTGCGGCCAGCCACAGTATGATTCGGCTAGATATTGACGACCATATTTGGAACCGACCACGGTTTGGAGTTCACCGATGGCTCGACGGGCTTCAAATGAGGTGGCGTCATCACGGGTGTGCAGCATGCTGGTCATCCAGTACGAGAAGTTCTGGGCTTTCCAGACACGCTTGAGCGCAGTTTCGGAGTAATTATCAATTCCGGTGGTGCTGCCGGACTTGAAGAATTCCTCCAATGCGTTAAACAGAATCTTGACGTCAGCAAACGCAAGATTGAGCCCTTTCGCACCGGTTGGCGGAACGGTATGACCGGCATCACCGGCTAAGAACAGGTTACCCCAGCGCATCGGTTCGGCTACAAACGAGCGGAATTTCAAAACGGTCTTATCAAAGATCGGACCGCGCTTGAGCTGGAAGCCATCCGGGCCATCAACCCGAGCCTGCAGCTCGTCCCAGATCTGATCTTCGGTCCAGTCATCTGGATTTTCGTCAGGATCGCACTGGAAATAGTGACGCTGGACGGTTTCGTTGCGCTGTGAAATCAGTGCAAACCCGCGAGGCGAGTTCGCATAGACGAGTTCTTCTGCACTTGGCGGGGCCTCGGTGAGGATGCCAAACCAGGCAAAGGGATATTCGATCTTGTGTTCTTGACGCGTCTCGGATGGGATCGCGCGACGGCAGAATGAGCGAGAGCCGTCGGTGCCAACAATAATGCGTGCCTGAATGACGCCTTCGTTGCCTTCATGATCCGTGTATCGGATCTTCGGCTGATCGGTTTCGGCATCTTCCACGCCGATGACGGTATGTTCATAGCGTACATCGCCCCCGTCACGAGACCTGGCCGCGGCCAGGTCAACAAAAACTTCGTTTTGTGGGTAGAGCCAGACCGAAGCATCAACGAGTTCTTTGAAGTTAATCCGGTGGGATTCACCGTTGAAGCGTAGATCGATCCCGTGGTGCTCGTAGCCGATCTCTTTGATCCGAGAGTCCACCCCGTAGTCGGTAAGCATCTCCACGGCCCCGGTCTCTAAGATCCCGGCGCGGTGCGTGTTCTTGATGGTCTCGTGGTCGCGGGCTTCCAACACGATGTTGTCAATGCCAGCTCGGGACAGCAAATGCGAGAGCATCAGTCCGGCTGGGCCGCCGCCAACAATGCCCACCTGCGTGGTTTCGGTTTGTATGGTCACTCAAACTCCTGCCGATGAATCCTCAAGGTGTTCTGTATCTCTCCAAGTGTCTGACACAACCCGTGGTGTGCGCCACTGCATTCTCATTGAGTGAGAATCATTTCGGTTCAGTGACGGGATACAGTGCGCGGGTAAGTCCGCGTGAGGCGGCCATTAACACCGGAATGACGGCGGAACGTTGTTCGAAATCATCAGGAATGACCACTGAGATGGCCGCGATCGCTACCCGATGTCTTCCTGAAGGTTTGTCGAACACCGGCACCGCGGCACCGGTGGTACCGTCGTCGAGCATGCCATCAAGCATCGCAAATCCCTCACGACGAATCTTTGCCAGAGTATTGATGATGCTGCCGGAGCTGGGATAACTAACCTGCATTGCCTCCGGATACATGGCAAAATAACCATCGACGACGTGGGATGGTTGGAATGCAAGTTGGACAAGACCCATCGACACCGTGTGAATCGGCATGCGCGTCGCCACCGTGGCTTGATTGACCACCGAGTTGCGTGAGGAAAGGCGTTCGACGACAAGGACTTCGTGATCGTCTAAAACCGATAGCTGGGTGTGTTGACGAAAGATTGCTTGGACGTCGTCCAAAAATGGCATGGCAGCGGTTCGAAGACTCACTGCCGGTGAAGAGCGTGCGGCCAATTCCCATAACCGCATACCTAACCCCACGGTGCCATCCGGATAGCGGGTGACAATATCTTCTTGTGCCAGTTGGCTCACAAGACGATACGTCGATGCTAAGGGGATATTGGCCAGCTGGCATAATTCGGCTACGGACAGGTGCCGCCGGCGGGCATCAAAAGCTGACAGGATGCGCAGCACGCGGTCCAGTACGGTGTCTTTGGCAGGTTTGGTCATTCTTCCACCGAGTGTAGCGCTTCGCGCTGATGAAGAATCTTCAGAGACCGTACTGCTGCCTTCAGCAACTAAGCCTCAAATATAGGACTGTTTGGTTCTGCCCTAAGGCAGGTTGGGAAAAGCTAGCGATTGGGGATTGCCCCAGTCTAAGGCGCCCGATGCAGCATGCTTGTTCGCTGCGTTAGTAGGCGATACCAAAAACCCAGACCAATAAGGTCATGGCCGTGATCGTGATTAATATGGCGGCCAGCACGTTAATCAGCGCACCACCTTTGACCATCTGGCCAATCGTGACATACCCGGAACCAAAAGCGATTGCATTGGGCGGGGTGGCTACTGGCAGCATAAACGCGCAGGTGGCTGCCAACGCAACCGGTGCCGTGAGCATCAACGGTTCGACCCCGGTGCCCAATGCAATCCCGGAGGCTACCGGCAAGAACGTCGCGGCGGTCGCGGTATTTGATGTCATCTCCGTCAGGATCAGAATACCGACCGCACACAGGGCAACCAGAATCCATACTGGAGCGCCAGCCAGGCCCTCCACTTGAACTCCTAACCATTCGGATAGCCCGGAGTCTGAAAACTGCGACGACAGCGCAAGACCGCCCCCGAACAGCAAGAGTACACCCCAGGGTAGATTCAGCGCGGTATCCCAATTCAATAGCCGGACCCCTTCGGCAGCCCCGCCAGGCAGCAGGAACATTGCAAGTCCAACGACCATGGCAATACCGGCATCGGAAATCAAAGGTTCCTCCAATCCCAGGATGTATTCCGAGATCAACGGGACGAAGACCCAGGAAACGGCTGCGACGATGAAGACAATCAACACGGTCAGTTCGCCTCTGGACATCGGTCCAAGATTTTTGAACTCATTGCGAATGAGCTCAGCACCGCCAGGGATGTTGTCCATTTCGGGTTTGAACATGACCTTGGTCAAAATGAACCAGGCACCGAACATTAATACGATCGATAGCGGGACACCCACCAGCATCCAGCGTCCAAAGCCTAGTTCCAGATCATGGTTGGCAGCCATATGTGCTGCCAGTAGGGCGTTTGGTGGGGTGCCAATGATCGTGCCGAGGGAACCGATAGAGGCCGCGTAGGCAATTGCCAGCATCAAACCGGTACCGAAATTTGTTTTTGCTACTGTCTGTGTCTCTTCCGAAGTGGCTTCAGTCTCTGCACCATTATCGATTACTTGCTGAGTGTCTTCGCCATCGGCCATGCGTTTGACCAGTAAGAGCACCGAAATGCCAATGGGCAACATCATGACTGCGGTCGCCGTATTTGAGACCCACAACGATAGAAATCCAGTGGCGATCATAAACCCGGCGATCAGTGCCTTGGTGTTGGAGCCCATCCATTGCAACACCATGAGCGCGATACGTCGGTGTAAATTCCACCGTTGCATGCCCAGGGCAAGTAAGAAACCACCCATAAATAAGAAGATGACGTCATTGCCGTAGTTAGCCCCGACCGCTGAGACTGTGACACCGCCGTCGGATTCTTCAGCAGGTACCGCTAGTGGAAAAATAATTAGCGGTAATAGTGCTGTGGCCGGAATCGGGATAGCCTCGGTCATCCACCACACTGCCATGAGCACTGCTGTGGCTGCCGTGAGTCTGGGCCAGACATCCAGTTCGGTTGACATGAGCCAGAAGATCAGAACCGCCCCGAGCACACCGCCGATCAGACCAATGATGCGGCGTCGATATTCACTGTGTCTTACCGCCTTGGCACGCATTCCTTCGGAGAGTTCTTGGTCTGATGCTTTCTGCTGCGTCGGGTTGTCGTGATCGGAACGGGTGGCGGCTTGGTTTGAGGATTCGTTGTCGGTCATGGCTGTTCCTCCAGGACTGGGCGTGGCAGTCGGGTCAATCCAGCGACTGGGTCGGCATCCGTCCTCGTCAGGTTAGAGGAGTCTAAGGCCTAGCTCAAAGGGTGCGGCGCGACACCTCGCGACCGGCCTGGAATACCACTGCAGGTGGCACTTGTGGTTTCGGTGGCTCAGCCCGTTTGTTCAGCAGTTCACTCGGTTTCGTTTTGGTTAGACAGCCAGAAACGTCAAAGGCGTGATGCAGCATTTGCTGCATCACGCCTTTGCGACATGGAGGTCGTACTAGGAAATGCTGACCATATCCTTACGGGATTGTTGCCGTTCCTTGATACCTTCTCGAACTTTCAGATTCTCGGGGGTGCGAGATTCCTTGGCCATCCGAATGCCCAACAGACTGAGGGCGGACAGACCGGCGATCAGCCACCAGCCCAGTGCAGAGCTACCCAACTGGGTACCCAGAGTGTAGACGTATGGGAAGACCACGGCACCTAGGTTGCCAAGGGTCAAGACCAGACCCAGCGCGGTGGCGAAGTCTTGGCTAGAAACTTCTTCGGGATATTCCGAAGGGGACACACTGGCAGGGGACAAGTACATCATGCCGAAGATGCCGATCAGGGACAGCAAGACCCACAGCACCACACTGTTGACCAGTGGAATCAGAGCAAGCAGGACAACGATGATGGCTGCTGGAACCCAAAGGGTCGACAGGAATTTCTTCGCACGATCGGCGAAGATGCCACCCAGAATGGAACCTGGAATACCAACCAGCAGCATGACCAAGCCCAACAGGCTTGCGTTGGTCGAGCTGAAGCCGTGTTCGGACTCGGCAAAGCCAGGACCCAGTTGAGATACCGTAAAGAATGCACCATAAGCGGCGACCGAGACAATACCGATGCCCCACATGGTCTTAGACTTCAGAACCTGCATGGTCGAGCGCCAGCTGAACTCGTCACCTTCCAGTTCATCCATATGAGATGGGACTTCGATAAGGAAGGCCGCCGCAATAGCGATGACTAGACCTACAGCGGTTGCAACCCACAAAGCGCTTCTCCAGCCCATGCCTTCCATCAAGACTGTCCAGACGTACAGGCCGATTGCAGAACCACCGGTCAGGCCAATGCCATTGAGAATTCCGGCAACAAGTTTGCCGTTTTCTGGTTTTGACCAGTAGTTGCCCAGCGGAAAGATCGCAGCAACTACTAACGACATGCCGAGCCCGCCAATGAACCGGGCGGTCAACATGAATCCATAGGAGCCTGCCATTGCAATGAGTCCACTAGAAAGGGCGGTGATAATGCCGCCCCAAACGGCAACCCGTTTCAGTCCCCAGGCAGCGGCAGCGAATCCTGCCGGTATGTGTGCCAGTGCATAACCCAAGAACCACAGTGACACCATGAGTCCGACCTGGGAGTAACTGAGACCGAATTCGGTGGTCAGCGTCGAGTAGGCAGGAACTACCGCATACATTTGTAGTCCGTATGAGAAGGCCAATAGCGTCGAGATCGTGATGACTATGCCACCCGTACGTCGCCTCGGCTTACTCTTTACCGTGCTTGCTGTCGTTTCAGTCTTCAAAAAATAATCCTCCAGAAGTCGAGTGGGTATCAGCGCAGATCAGTGTTGTCGCAGTCGCACTTACCTCCGTACTCAGTCGGCCTGGGCCGAAAATCGCATCAAAAATAACCGCATCAAGATTGCGCTTCTTGACGCGGTCAAAGTCTCGTTGGTGAAACTTACAAAGCGGCTTCTTCCCCCGCCATAACGCGGGTCTTCCCAGCCTGCTTTCTTATGCCCCTCGCCTCAGGTTCCTTGGTGAGCGAAGTGGCTTGACCCACTTTCAACAATAACGGCTGAATCCGATTTGTAAACTCGGCTGGTCATAATTCCGGCGTATTCCGGGTCGAACTTGCAATTCTCAACAGGAGCCTTTTACTGTCACAAATCGGCGCAAATATGCGGGCGATGCAACGTCCTGATACTGCGCTGAAAGGTAGTGCCCACCTAGGGATAAGCGATTCTTGGAGTGCGCCTAGAGTTGTTTGCAGGAAAGCTCAAATTTACAACTGAAAAGTGTCCACTAGTCCACCATTGCGGAATCTTTGAGCTGGTTCATTGAGGGCTGAAATCTCGTAACATTCACCGCAATATGTGCCCGGTGCCACTCATGCAGTCTTCTCGATTGCTAACCAGAAGCTTGAGTGAGTGGGTGTATACGAAAGTGCCACTGAGGCTCACTTGTGTCATCCGCTACCGGGCGATCAGGCGCCGGCGCAATTCGTCACGCAGGGTTACAAGACCGATTGCACAGACCCGGATCTGTATCGGCGCACTCAAGCCCACTCTGTGAGCCTCAATTCCGTGCCAGACAACTTGGTCGCGATGTAAATTACTCTCTGCTTGCGCTGGTGGCCTTCCAGAAAGAATTCGAACTTCCGGCAGGGCGGACGATCCATGGACCGATCCCGGAAACGACGAAAGCCGCAGAAAATAAATTCTGCGGCTTTCGTCGCGCCTGTCGCGATTCACTTGTCAATGATGTCGCGACTCGGGGCAACAGCGGATGGTGGGGGATTTGAACCCCCGGGACGGGGTCGCCGCCCTCTGGTTTTCAAGACCAGTTCCTTCGGCCGCTCGGACAACCATCCAGACGAGGTTACATTGTACCTGCTTGAGGGAGTCGAAGCATAATCGGGGATCGCTCACCGAAATAAACCACATATTGACCTCCGTGGAAGGAACTGGAGAAGATGAAAGACATGCCATTACCTTCACAGATGCAAGCCATAGGATTTGTTCCGCAGCAAGGAACCCAGAAAGCCACCAAAGACGCTCCTGCCGATATTCAAGTGCAGGACCACAAAGTACCCGCGCCACAAGCTGGTGAAGTGCTCATCAAAGTCGAAGCAGCGGGTATCAATAACGCGGATCTACTGCAACGCATCGGGGGTTACAACGTTCCTGAAGGTGCCAGCGATATTCCCGGCCTTGAAGTCGCGGGAAAAGTTGCCGCACTTGGCGACGGCGTCACAGCCTGGAATATTGATGATCGTGTGTGCGCCTTGCTCGCAGGGGGAGGCTATGCCGAATATGTCGCCGTCGATGCCCGGCAACTCGCGCCAATTCCGGACCAACTCGATGCTATTGAGGCCGCAGGCATTGTTGAGACTACTGCCACCGTGTGGTTCAACGTGTTTATGACCGCGCAATTTCAAGCTGGAGACTGGGTGCTGATCCACGGTGGTGCCGGAGGCATCGGGACCACCGCGATCCAAATGGTCAAAGCCATGGGTGGCAAGCCCATTGCGACCGCAGGGTCGGATGCCAAAGTCGATTACATCGAATTTTTAGGTGCCCACGGGATCAATTACCGAACTGAGAATTTTGTCGACCGCGTCCAAGAGCTCACCCAGGGGCATGGCGTTGATATCATTCTCGATATCGTGGCCGGCCACTATGCAGAGGACAATATGCGCGCGCTGGCCCACCGCGGCCGCTGGGTCGTCATCGGCACCCAGGGCGGGGTGAAAGGCGAGGTGAACTTCCTGCGCATGGTGGCAAAACAAGCGGTTTTGACCGGAAATCTGCTGCGCCCACGCACGCCTGCTGAAAAAGGTGAAATTCTTAGTGGCGTCGTCGAACATATTTGGCCACTGTATGCAGATGGGACCATTGATCCGCTCATTGCCCAAACCTTCCCGTTAGCCGAGACTGCCGCAGCCTATGAGCGGTTTAGCGAATCGGACCGGGTAGGGAAAATCGTGTTGACAATGTGAGACACTAAAGAATGATGAGACCCCGTCCGTTTGCACGCCGTCGTGAGGCAAAAACCTTAGATAAGGAGCTTGGTACCCAGCTGTGGCGCCAGGCTCATGACCGTTTCGCGCGATCTCTGGATCGGTACTGGCAGATTATTGATCCCGAGCGACCCGGCGACCTCACACAAGAAGAACTCAACGGATTGATTAATGCCGGCAACATCTTAACCGAGGCCTTGGCCACGGTGCGTACCGTTTGCATGCTGGCACGTCGACGCTACGGCGAGCATGAGCTCGATGTCCCCGCCGGCGCTGATGATGTTCATCGGTACCTGTCCCGGGCTGCAAACGACCTGGCAGCCACCGCGCAAGCCGCAGCGATGTATAAGCGTGGCCAAGCCGGCATTGCTACAGTCGGACGGCGTGCTGAGAAAGTTCTCGAGTCCGTGCGCGCAGCCGCTCAGCTGACCCACCCCGAGGAGTGAGTATCAGCACTGTTCAGTGCGGCATGAGCCTGACGCGGCTACAGTAAAGCCATGGCATCTGAACACGAAGGTCCCACTGAGCCGACGACGGATCGTACCGCCGAAGACAGTGGAATCCACTGGGACTCAATCATCCGCAACACCGTTTTAATTATCGTGCTGCTGGTCCTGTTGTGGTTGGCCTTTAACGTTCGTCTGCCCTCTGCCGATTCGCTGCAGCAGATGATCGCCTCCTGGGGCTGGGCTGCTTGGTTAGTGTTTATTGGAACCTATGCCCTGGTGGCCCTCACGCCCATCCCTGTGACTGTTATGGCAGTCACCGGTGGTCTATTATTTGGCACCTTCGAAGGAAGCATCCTGTCGGTGATTGGTGTCTTTATTGGGTGCTGGGGCGCGTATTGGATCGCCCGAGGGTTAGGACGACAGGCCACCGCACGACTGCTGGGATCTCACTATCGCACTGCGGAACGACATCTGAACCAGGCTGGCTTTCAAGCCGTGGTGATGCTGCGGCTGCTACCCGGATTTCCATATTGGCCAGTGAACTACGGCAGTGGAGCGTTTGGTGTGAGCCAACCCGATTACCTGTTAGCAAGCGCACTGGCGATCATTCCCGGTCAGGTCTCACTAGTGGCCATCGGCAGTTTCATCTCCGATCCCAACGTGGCAAATGGCGTCGTCGTTGGTATCGGCTGGGCGGTTGTGTTGGTGATGACGTGGTGGGCGTACCGCCGGTGGCGGCTTGTCAAAGACCAGTCGCCGGAACCTGCCAACGGCTAACTGCTGAAACGGCGTCGTGCCTATGCTGAGAGACGATCCAGAATAAAAACTTGCAGTGAGTGCAAGATTTTGTTTAGTCTTGAAACCTATGACAGAGCATGCACAGGGATTAGGACGTCGGGAACAGAAAAAACGGGAAACTCGTCGCGCTATCCGGGATGCTGCATTAGACCTCGCGATGGAAAATGGTCTCGAAAATCTCACGGTTGAGGCCATTGCGCAAACCGCAGGCGTCTCGCCACGAACCTTTTTCAACTACTTTGCCTCCAAAGAAGACGCTTTGGTCACGCAAGCTGCCGAAAGCGCAGACCAGGTCTGCAAGCTGCTATTGGAACGTCCCAGCGAAGAACCACCTCTTGAAGCCCTGCGCCAGGCCGTAATACACAGCGACTATTTCGGCGCAGATCCGGTGAACCGTGAGCGGGTGCTGGCACGGCAGCGGCTCACCCAGAGTCATCCGTCACTGATGGCACATCACCTGGGCAAAATCGCGCAGGTTGAGCGCATGTTTGCTGACGCGCTCGCGGAACGCATGGGCGTGGACGCTGAAGACGATATCACCCCACAATTGCTGGCCGCAGTGGTGATGAGCGCGACTCGCGTGGCAGTACGGCAGTGGGTTCGTAAAGGTGAGCTGCCCCTGTATGGCTTGCTCGAGACGACATTTAAACAATTAGACCACCTTGGACTTGTGGCGCAACATCCCGAGCCAACCGGCTGATGGTGGGCAGGTAAGCAACGACACGACATCGCAAGATTCTCAGGAGAAGGACCCCCTATTGGCTAGTGAAATCACCGGATCTATTCCGACCGTGGAAGCACGGTATAACAAGGCGCAGCATGAACAGACCAATCTCAAAGCTGAAGAATCACGCCGCCGCAAACCGGTGAACCGCAATGTTGTTCTGGCTACGTTGGTTTCCGGGGCATTCGTGGTGATCCTCAACCAGACGTTAATGAACACGGCGCTGCCCGCGTTGATGAAAGATTTTGGCATCACCGCGAACTCAGCACAGTGGGTTACCACGATGTTCATGCTGGTTAACGGGATCATGATTCCGGTGACAGCGTTTTTGATTCAGAAGTTCTCCACACGAAACTTGTTCTTTGCTGCCATGGGGCTCTTTACCCTGGGCACGTTATTGGCCATGCTGTCACCGACCTATCCGGTCTTATTAGCTGGACGATTTATTCAGGCAGCCGGTGGTGGCATTATCATGCCGCTGATGCAGACCATTTTGTTTGCCATCTTCCCGATGGATAAACGCGGCCAAGCAATGGGTACATTCGGGCTGGTCATTTCCTTTGCACCGGCCATTGGACCGAGCATGTCGGGGTGGATAGTTGAGCACTTCCCATGGCAGACGCTCTTTGCGATCATGCTGCCTATTGCGATCCTCGACATGATCATTGCATACTTCATCCTCGATAACGTCACTGAATCAACGAACCCTCGGCTCGATGTTTTGTCTATCGTGCTATCCACCTTTGCCTTTGGCGGGATGCTCTTGGGGTTCGGCAACGCAGGAAATACCGGGTGGGGCAGTGTCGAAGTTCTAGTCCCGCTCATTATCGGGTTGATCAGCCTCGGTTTGTTCATCTGGCGTCAGCTCACGCTGTCGGAGCCCATGTTGGAGCTGCGGATCCTGAAAAATCCAATGTTCACACTGAACACGCTCTTGGGTATGGCAGTGTTCATTGCCATGATCGGCGGGATGATTATTCTGCCGCTCTACATGCAGAATATGGCGGGGTTCACCGCCACCGAATCTGGACTCATGTTGCTTCCCGGGGCAGTCATCATGGGCTTGATGTCCCCGTTGACCGGTAGAGTCTTCGACCGTTTTGGGGCCAAATGGTTAGCCGTTGCCGGTTTCGGATTGCTTGCTGCTTCGACGCTGATGTTCACCGCGCTGACACCGGAAACTTCATTTGCCTATCTGGCAATATTCAACGCAATTCGGATGTTCGGTACGGCCATGGTCATCATGCCTGTCACGACTGCTGCGCTGAACCAGCTGCCGCAGCGGATGATTCCGCACGGAACGGCGCTAAACAACACGATGCGTCAGGTGGCAGCCTCGGTAGGAACCGCTGTGCTGGTAACCGTGATGACGGGAACCGCGCTCGACCCTGCGGTTCACGGCAATGAAGGCCTCGTTCAGGGCGTCAACATTTCCTTCCTCGTGGCGGGTACCATCGCCGCGATCGGGTTCATCGGGGCGTTCTTTATTCGTAGTTCTCGCCCGGTGCCAAAGAACGCTCCTGAGGACGCCGCAAGCGCGTCTGACGCTTCATAACCACGAGATAGAAAAATACCCCGGAACCCACAAAATCGTTGGGGTTCCGGGGTGGTTACCTCTTCAAGGGACCAGAGCCGACTACCGGATTTGAACCGGTGACCTGCTCTTTACGAGGGAGCTGCTCTACCAGCTGAGCTAAGTCGGCGTGGATGCTGTTGGTACAACGTCCGATAAGCGATCATAGCTAGTTTTGATCCGATTGGTCAAAATACGCCAAACATTACTGGCACACCAGACCGTCCTCTGGCAGCTCGTCGTCCAAGATATAACCGTCAATGGCCTGGGTGATGCACTCATTGGTAGGGGAGTAGGCGCCGTGTCCTTCACCCTCAACGGTGATGTGGATGCTGTTGTCGAGTTCCTCAGCTAACTGGCGTGAGAAATGGATCGGGGTGGCTGGGTCAGAGGTCAAGCTCGTGACCACGATTGGGTCGGAGCCTTCAGCCACGGTGGCACCGATCGGCTCCACTGGTTCAACAGGCCAACCATTGCACCCGGTTGAGAACGACATGGCGGGACCGAAGATGGGCGCGTTTTGGACAAGCTCCTCGGCTTCGGCAGTTGCTTGGTCAAGGGTCTTTTCGGTGGCTGTATAGTCCAAGCAGTTGATGGCATTGAACGCATCCATGTTGTTGTTATATTCGCCGGTGGGTTCGCGACCGTGGTAGGCATCAGCGAAGAATAAAAACAGCGGTTGGTAATTGGAATTGACGTAATCGTTTTGGATGGCCTGTTCAAAGGCCTCAGCTAACAGGGGCCAGCTGTCACTGGAATACAACGGGGTGACAATCCCAAAGAAGAGGTCCGAGGCCGGCTGTGTGCGACCGTCAGGGTATTGCAGGGGTTCTTCTTCGACCTGGGCGATGAAGTCTTTGACTGCTGTGAGGACCGAATCGGCGTCGCCCGGCTGGCCCACGTTGCATTCGGTACTGTCAGCACACCAAGCAGCCCACTCGTGTAAGGATTGTTCGAAACCAGCTGACTGGGCCTTAGTAACTTCAAAGGTTTCGGCGCTGGGTGCTAACACCGAGTCCAAGACAAACTTGCCGACCTGCTCCGGGAACAACTCGGCATACGTGGCCCCCAGCTTGGTGCCGTACGAGATGCCAAAGTAGTCCAGCTTCGGTAGCTCCAGGGCAGCCCGGATGACATCCATATCTTTGGCCGCTGACACGGTGTCTGCGTGCTTGACGATGTCACCGGAGCGCTCCAGGCACTGATCGCCAAGTTCGTGAGTCAGCTCGATGGATTCCTCCCAGCCTTCCGGCGTCGAGGAATCGTGAGGGGTTTCACGCGATTCATCGAATTCTTCACCGGTCATGCACTCCACCGGATGTGAGGCTCCCACACCCCGTGGATCAAAGCCGATTGCTGAAATATTTTCCGACAGTCGGTCCGACAGCATCAGGTCGACTTGTTGCTGGACGAACGAAATCCCGGAGGAACCAGGACCGCCCGGGTTGAACAGCACCGGCTGCTGGTCGGCGGTATCGGCTGCCCGCGTCAGATGAATCTGGATCGTCTCAGTTTCAGGATTGTCATAGTCCAGAGGAACATCCACCGTGCCGCACTCAAAATCATCGGCGTCATCACAGGCATCCCAGCTCACCGTCTGATCATAAAATCCCGCCAGCTCGTCCGAGACAGTATCTGGCATGCCCGCTGCGGGGTCTGCGGCGTCGTCACTGGTACAGCCGGTGGCCACCAGAGCGACAATCGCGCCCAGGGCGGCTAGGGTTCGAGTGGTTTTGGACACGGAGCTTCCTTTGCGTGGTTATAACGGGGCGTGGCGGCGGGTACGTGGGATGAAAGCTAACAGCATAGCCTCCAGCGCCAACAGCGGCGGCACATTGCCGGCCAGACGACGACGCGCCTGGGTAATGGCTTCAAGGGCGTTCAGACAGTGCTCAGCGGTGACTGTTTGGGCGTAGTCGACTACTTTGGCGCGCAAGTGTTCATTGATCAGTGCGGTCTGTGGTGAGACGTGCAGCAAAAGCAGGTCCCGGTACATGCCAGACAGGTCGATCATCGCGCGGTCCAAGGCATCGTGGACGGCGCGTCGGTTGCGGGCGGTCTGGTTGTCTTCCATTCGACGAATATGAACCCGCAGTTTGGGTGGGATGGTTTCGTCTTCGCTCAGCCCTAACGAGCGCAGCAGGCTTGCGCGTTCTGCGGCATTGCGGTCCGACGACGACGCTTCAGCCTCAGCCTGGACGAGTTTGTGCAAGTTTTCGGCGGCCTCCACTGCGGCCGAGGCCGAGCGGATGGTCAACGGCAGATGCACGATCATGTCCCGGCGCTCCCGGGCATCGGGGGAGCGGGCCAACCAGCGCGCCACCCCAACGTGGGATTGTGATGCCCGGGCACAGACTTGTGCCAGTTGCGGGTCGATGCCATCGCGCTGGGTGAGCAGCTGGGCCACATCTTCAACGGCAGGAATAACCAGATTGATGTGCCGGGTGCGTGACCGGATGGTCACCAACACATCGGCCGGGGAGGGTGCCGAGAGCATCCAGACGGTGCGTTCGGGTGGTTCTTCAATGGCCCTGAGCAAGACGTTGGTGGCACGCTCGGTCATGCGATCGGCGTCTTCAATAATGATGATGCGCCAGCGTCCGGTCGAGGGTCGGTCGTGAGCGGTGGCCACCAGATCACGAACGTCTTCGATCGCGTAAGAGACTTTTTCGGTGGTCACGATATTGACATCTGCGTGGGTGCCAGCAGCAATCGTAACGCACGCCTGACACTGACCACAGCCACGATCAACAGGCTCTGGCTGTTCACACTGCAGTGTTTGGGCAAAGGCTCGCGCGGCCAGCGAGCGCCCTGAACCAGGCGGCCCGGTGAATAACCACGCGTGGGTGGGCGCGGTGATCGTCTGATAACCGGTGAGTTGTTCGATGACCGCTTGCTGACCGGCCAGGGACTGCCATACCGGATTGCTCATGCGATACACACTCCGTATTTGGTCGACAGATGGGTGACGATCTGATGGGTAATCGCCTCGGGTGTTTGGGCTGCATCCACCACGAGATGACGCTCCGGGGCAGCTTGCACCTGGGCTAAGAATGAAGCGCGCACCGCATCCTGAAAGCCTTCGGGGGCTGATTCCATTCGATCGGTGAGCTCGGCGCGTTCGACACGGCGACGACCCGCCACGGATTCGTCAAGATCTAATACGACCGTGACATCCGGGGTGAGCCCAGCGGTGGCATAGGCATTAATATTGACGATCGTTTCTCGGCTGAGCCCCCGACCAGCACTTTGATAGGCAATGGAAGAACCAACAAACCGGTCCGAGATCACGATCTGACCGGCAGCTAAGGCCGGGGCAATGGTTTTTTCGATGTGATCGGCACGCGCAGCCGCAAAGATCAAAGCCTCGGTGATGGGGCTGATCTCGTGTGCGGGATCCAGCACGAGGCTGCGCAATTTTTCCGCCACCACGGAACCTCCGGGCTCGCGTGTCACCACCACGTCGTGCCCTGCGGCACGCAATGTTGCAGAAACAGCGTCCACCTGGGTGGATTTCCCCGTCCCATCGGCGCCTTCAAACACCACAAATAGACCCGTCACGACACAACCTTTCAAATTCTGACCCTCTCTAGCCTAATACCCCGCCGCACAGTCGCTAGACTAGGTCCATGGATTTATTGCGCATGGTGTTGATGATCGAATATGGCCTCCAAGCCGGATTGGCTCTCGTGGGCGCCGGTATGGTGATCTGGGCAATGTTCGATGCGGTTCGTCGACCCGCTTCGTCATTTGAAAACCACTCCAAACAAACTAAATCCACCTGGCTCCTCATTCTGGGTGCGGCACTGATCTTTGGACTCGGTTCCGCGTCGCTGACCATTTTGTATGGCGGTCGGATGGGACTATTCGGTTTAGCCTCGATTGTGGCCGCTGGCGTGTACCTTGCCGGGCCCAAGCGCGAATTCCAAATGTGGTCCTACTAAACCAGGTAAACTCATCGCCATGGCTACAACATCGAAACTGGTCTTACTGCGTCACGGACAGTCCACTTGGAATGAACTCAACCAATTTACCGGTTGGGTCGATGTTCCGCTGACCGATCAAGGCCGCACAGAAGCAGCTCGCGCCGGTGAGCTCCTCAAAGAACAAAATATTTTGCCCGACGTCGTCTACACCTCGCTACTGCGTCGCGCCATCACCACCGCCAACCTGGCCCTGGAAGCTGCTGATCGCCAGTGGATTCCGGCCCAGCGCAGCTGGCGTCTCAACGAGCGCCACTACGGTGCGCTCCAGGGGATGAACAAAGCCGAGGTTCGGGAAGAACACGGTGAAGAAAAATTCATGGAATGGCGTCGTTCCTACGACACCCCACCACCTGCCTTAGCTGATGACCACAAGTATTCTCAGTTCGGTGACGAACGCTATGCACACCTGGGCGAGGACCTGCCACGCACCGAATGTCTCAAAGATGTTGTCACCCGTCTGATTCCATACTGGTACGACAACATCGTCCCGCAACTGGCCCAGGGCAAAACCGTGCTCATTGTTGCTCACGGCAACTCGCTGCGTGCGCTGGTCAAACACCTCGAAGGTATTTCCGACGACGACATTGCCCAGCTGAACCTGCCAACCGGTGTGCCGTTCATGTATGAACTTGATGACACGATGAAACCGGTAACTCAAGCTCGGTTCTTGGACCCAGAAGCCGCTGCTGCAGGTGCTGCAGCCGTTGCTGCCCAAGGCAAATAACATGCATCGTAGCGTGATTGCACCCGCATGATACTTGTCGTCGACAATCTCGGGTTCACCACCAATATTTTGACCCACCAGCTCGGGGCGGTACATATCGCGCCCGCCGCCGAGCTGGCGGCGTTAAATTTCACCGACTATAGTCACGTCGTCATTCCACACGGCACCCAGATCCCGGACTTATCCGGACTGCTTGGCTTGTCCGACCTGCCGGTACTTGCCATTGGGTCCGGGTATCAACACCTGGCCGCAGCGTACGGACACGACACTGTGGCTTCCGCCCAGCCCGTCTATGGCGAACCAGTGGCCCATCAACACACCCGAACCGGAATCCTGGGAGGTCTCGACAGACCGGTTGAACTCATTAGCTATCACGCCTGGCGGCTGACCGCCATGGATCCGGGGACCTTTAGCATTGAAGCGGTTGACGACGCCGGCAACGTGTTGGTCTATCGCGTTGCAGGGACGAATCACTGGGGCATCCACTGCGAGCTGGCCGCACTCCAATCGAGTACCGGAGCGCGAATTCTTGAAAATTTCTTAGCACTGGCACCAACACCATCAACTGAGACCCCACCGGAGGCCACTACACCGCGGCAAGCAGCCCAGCGCCATCCGGTCTTTACCCGGACGCTGTCTGGCAAATTAGATACCGAAGCCACCTTTCGCAGGCTTCAACGCGATGCCACTGCCGCATTCTGGTTGGATTCAGCCGCGGCACACCTCGGGCAGGGCGACACATCCATTATGGGGACCAATACTGGTCCACTAGCCCAAACTGTGCGGTGGGATGTTGCCACAAATCAGTTAGACATTGAGCAAGCCGGCAACCAGACTTCCAGGACCGAAGATGTACTGGACTATCTGAAACACCACGCCTGGCAAGCAGATCAGCCACTTGAGCTTGAGGGCTTCACCGGCGGTTGGGTGGGCTATCTAGGCTATGAAGCCAAACAAGCCACCATGGTTGGGCACATCAACACCCACCAGGCTGCCACCCCCGATGCCTACTGGATCAAACCACAAGCATTTCTCCGCTACGATCACCGCACGCAGGTCACCACGCTGGTTGCTTATGTTGATGAAACGCTGTTGGATACGCTCCAAACCGCACTAGCCTTCGGCCCAGGTACCCAGCCAGAGTCCACGTCTTCTCACCCAACGACGGGACAATGGCGGTTGACGACCGAAGAGTATCAACACCGGGCCATCGAGATTCAGGCCATGCTGCAAGGTGGTGAAGCCGCAGGTATCTGTCTGACGGATACCTATAATTTGGATGACTACCGGGGTGACAGCCTGGACCTCTACGGGCGGTTACGCACAAAAAACCCCGCACCATATGCCGGGTATTTGCGTTTCAATACGTTTGGTGACGAGCTCGAGGTCCTATGTGCCTCTCCCGAAGAGTTTTTGAAAGTGGACCGCGCTGGCCTGGTGGAATCCAAGCCCATCAAAGGCACAGTAGCTCGCAGTAGCGACCCGGCACAGGACGTGCAGATCGCCCAACAGATGGCCGCTGATCCAAAGATCCAATCAGAAAACCTGATGATCACCGACTTGTTGCGAGATGATCTTGCCAAAGTCAGTCAGCCGGGTTCTGTAGCGGTACCGAAACTCATGGCGGTTGAAAGTTTCGCAACGGTTCACCAGTTGGTCACCACCGTGACCGGTCACCTGCGCCCACACATCCCGGTCGTTGAAGCCCTCAGAGCAGTATTTCCCGGTGGCTCAATGACCGGTGCACCAAAACCATTTAGCATAACAGCCCTCGACCACTTAGAGGCCGGGCCACGAGGCATTTACTCTGGAGCCATGGGATGGCTGGGCGATAACAACACCGCCGAACTCAACGTCGTTATCCGCAGCATCATCATTGACGCCGGTCAGCTGAGCATTGGAGCCGGGGGAGCTGTGGTCGTTGGTTCCGATCCGGTGGCCGAAGAACTGGAAAAACATCTCAAAGCCCAAGCACTTCTGGATAGCATCGCAGAGCAATCATGACAGGACTCCCGCAGCATTTCATCTGGACCGGACACGATTTTGAACCCACTGCACCGGCCGAGGGTGGTGAAATCCTGGTTGCCGACTCGTGGCGAGTCCGTGAGGTACAAGTCTGCGGGTTAGAAGATCACCTGCACCGGTTCTTCGCAGGGATCACAGCTCAAGCAGAGCATATCGGTGAAATTAGGGCCATGGATCCGGCAGTCTTAGAAACGGCACTGCGACATCGCCTGGCGCTAGTAGCTGGGCAATATCCAGGAATAGATCTTTTTCCGCGCATCAGTCTTGAAGCTGATGGCAGGGAGCGACGGCTGATCTTGGTGGCACGGCGGGCACCGATGCCGCGGCCCACAACCAGCTTATGGATTCCGAACTACACCGACCCGCGCATCAGGCCCACGGTTAAAGGACCGGATATTGACCTGATGCGCAGGTTGGTGTCTGAAGCGCCCGCTGATGATGTGGTCTTACATGACGGCACCAACGTCATTGAAACGACCACCGGGACGCTACTGGTCTGGGAAAAACCAACAGAACTGGTGTTTTGCCAGGCTACCCAGCAGCTCGCTTCGATATCCGCTCAACGTATTGCCAAGTTTGCAAAGTCACAAAGTCTAGCTGTGACTCACCGACCGGTGACCATCCAACAGATAGCCACCGGGGAGTACCCGGTATGGTTTGCCAATACGTTGCACGGGATCTCTCCGGTCACCACCATCGGTAGCGCATCCGGAGAAAAACTTATCGTTGACCACCCAAAAACCGCCCTGTGGCAAGCAGCCTGGTGGTCACGATTCACTGAAGTTCCACGAGCAGGTCTTGCCTAAGCGATGACCGGTGGTTCCCATTCGCCGGTGACCAAGTAGGCGATCTTCCGGCTGATCGATACGGCGTGATCCCCGAACCGCTCAAGGCGCATGGTCAATAGCGTCAAATCTTGAGCCTGCGGAGCCGTCAGCGACCACACGTTTTCCGTCACATAGTTCATGATCTGCGAGTGCAAGATATCGATATCGTTATTAATCTTCACGATCTCGCGGCCTTCGGCCAGGTCATAGCTGGTCATCAGACGTTCTAGGTGCTCACTCACGGTGACCGCCAGTTCGGCCATTTCGGCGACTTCTGGTCGACTGGGCTCGGGTATAACGTGTCCCGGGTAGCGCAGACGAACCAAGGCTGCCACGTGACGTGCCAGGTCACCCATGCGCTCCATGGAGGACGACACACGCAGTGCGGCAACCAACAACCGAAGATCAGTGGCAACCGGGTTCTGCAGCAGCAACAACTCGATGGTGCGCTCATCCAGGGTGTTTTGTAGGTAGTCAATGCGAGCATCCTGGGCGATGACCGTTTCGGCCAAGCCCACGTCGTGGGCTTCCAGGGCGACTCGCGCTTGCTTCATAGCTCGATTCACTAAGGTAGCCATTTCGACAAGATCGTCGCCCACGGCCTCCATCTCGGCCATAAAGAGTTTGCGCATGTGATACGTCCTCGTAGATACATTTGAGTGATTGCAGGCCAATATACCTGCCCATTGCTGTCTACTGTCTCTAAACAAAGTAAACGAGCGGTGAATTCTGCCAGACAAATGCGTGTATTAGGCCCCAAAAGACGAAATTGGGCAAACACGTCACCAAAAGTATGGGTACTGTTACATCTGTGGATAGTCTCGTTTCTGTGGCCGTTCTTTTTGGACTGGCCGGTGTGATTGTGACGGTGGGTGCCATGGTCGCCTTCCGGATTTCGTCGCGTTCAAGAATCGAACGACTCGCGGATCACGAGCAATCCATCCCCAAAGGCGCACTGGATGTGCTGGCAGTCGTGGGACAGGCCTATGTTATTGTCGACGCCGCTGACACCGTGGTCCGTGCTAACCCATCGGCCTATGCTTTCGGTTTGGTCCGGGGCAACCAGCTGGGACATAAACAATTAGCCGAACTGACGGCTCGTGTGCGCACGGCTGGCCAACTATATGACTATCGTTTTGAAATTCCGGCGCTTTCCGCACCGGAGGGACACTGGCTGGTGCACTTGCGAGCGGCCGCTATTGGTGATCAATACGTTGTGATCATGGCAGAAGACCGCTCCCAACAGCATCGGACCGAGGCGATTCGCCACGATTTCGTGGCCAATGTGTCGCACGAGTTGAAAACCCCGGTGGGTGCCATGAGTCTGCTGGCCGAAGCCATTGAAGACGCCGCAGATGACCCAGAAGCCGTTCGCCACTTCGCCAGCCGACTGACCATCGAATCGATTCGCTTATCCGCGCTGGTGCAAGACGTCATCTCACTATCTCGGCTCCAGGGACGCGACATTGTCGAGACTGCCGAGCCACTCGATATCACCCGATTAGTTTCCGAAGCCATTGACCGGGTGCGTACCGAAGCCTCTGCCCGCGATATCTCCATTCACAGCCGCCAACCCGAACCCCTGGCGGTCTTTGGTGACTACGACCAATTGATGACGGCGATCCGCAACCTCATAGACAATGCCGTGACATATTCTCCGGATGGTTCCACGGTGTGGGTCGAAGTGACTAAGCACGACGATGTCGTCCACATCGCGGTCTCAGACCAGGGGACCGGTATTGCCGAAGAAGACCGCGAACGAATCTTTGAACGATTTTATCGGGTTGACTCAGCACGGTCCCGTGCCACCGGTGGCACGGGACTGGGGCTGAGCATCGTGAAACACACCGTATCGAATCACGGTGGTGAAGTCATGGTGGAATCGGTTGTTGATGAAGGCTCAACATTCCTCATCCGCCTTCCAGCCCTGGATCCCGAAGCGCATGAAGCCGCCACCGAAGGAACAGAACCCGTAAACAACGGTTCACCGATACACAACCCTGCTCAAGGAAAAGGAAAACACTGATGACTCGGATTCTTGTCGTTGAAGACGAACCGTCAATCTCAGACCCGCTGTCGTACTTGCTACAACGGGAAGGATACGAGGTTACCGTCGTTGAAGACGGCCTGGAAGCCGTGGAAGAATTTGAACGGAACGGCGCCGATTTGGTGCTGCTGGATCTCATGCTGCCGGGCCAACCGGGCACCGATGTGATTCGCCAGATCCGGCAGGACTCCCAGGTCCCGGTCATCATGCTCACAGCCAAGGACGGCGAGGTCGATAAGGTCGTTGGTTTGGAACTGGGCGCTGACGATTACGTCACCAAACCGTATTCCTCGCGCGAGCTGATTGCTCGCATACGGGCCGTGATGCGCCGCAACTCGGAATCCGATGAACTCATCCCGGACACGGTATCAGCCGGTCCGGTCCGTATGGACGTCGAGCGCCACGTCGTATCGGTGGATGGTGACGAAATCACCATGCCACTCAAAGAATTTGATCTACTCGAGATGCTCTTGCGCAATGCCGGCCGAGTCATGACCCGCGGCCAGCTCATCGACCGCGTGTGGGGGCCGGGCTATGTAGGTGACACCAAAACGCTGGATGTCCACATCAAACGCCTGCGCTCCAAGATTGAGCCTGACCCATCGTCACCGCGTTACCTGATGACCGTTCGCGGACTCGGATATAAATTCGAAGCCTAAAGCAGCGTTGATGCGTTAAATAGTTTGGGGCCGGTCGCATGACCGGCCCCAAACTATTTAAAGGTTACTTACTGTTCATCGCGGTGGAATGGTCCCTGGAATTCGTACAGGTGTTCGACCTGTTCCTGTTCGTTCAAATCGCCAGGGTAGAGCTCGCGATATTCTTCCAGAGTTGGAGGCAGCACCGAAACATAGAAGTCATTGGAATTGCCAAATGCGGTAGCAACGCCGTCAGCCAGCTCACCTGGTTCGGTGCCGACCCGCTCAAGGATGATCTCTTCTCCTTCTAGCTTCAGCTGTTCGTTGCCGCTGAGGCTGAATTCGAAGGTTTCGTTGTTGATTTTTAGTTCAACATTTTGACGTTTCGTGGACTTGTTGTGGATCGTGCCCATCAGACGACCGGAATCGTTAGCATCGTTGGTGATAACACCAATGTTCAGGAACTCAACGATGTCGCTGTTGGCAGTATCATCAGCGGAGACGGTGGTCTGGGTCCCGTCGGAGGGTGCATACTCGAACGTCGTTGCCTGCGGGTTAATGGCCGAGCAACCGGTAGTGCCCAGGATGGCAGCCAATGCCAAGCCGGCAAATACGTTCCGGCGAGTTTTGTTGACCTTCACGATGGTTCTCCTCGTATAAATAAGGTGCGCTAGAGGTGATGTTATGCCTTGCCTCGGGTCGAATCCGCCCGCAAAGCAAGAAGCTTTCGTTCTGAGGTTATCGTATGTGACTAAATGTGGGCTACTTTGCGACAACATATCTCGCAGCTACGGCACCCTCACAATGACCTTGTGCTAGCCGCATCCAGGACGGCGTGCGATACAGATTACCTGCTAGACAGCGGACTGAGCTAAAATCGGGCAGCGTGGGACAACGATTTTATGATACGGCCACCGGTGCGATCCGGGACTTCACTCCTATTGTCAATGGAGAGGTCTCCATTTATTACTGTGGCGCAACCGTTCAAGGCAAACCGCACGTCGGGCATATCCGCTCGGCTGTGGTCTTTGACATCCTGGTGCGCTGGCTTGAATACGCCGGCTATCAGGTTACTTTGGTGCGCAACGTCACCGATATTGACGACAAGATCTTAGCCCGCTCTGCCGAATCGTTCGATGCAAGTTTCACTGCCACCCAGGACTATCCGGCCCGTGAGCCCTGGTGGGCCTTGGCTTACCGTTTCGAAAACGCATTTGCCGAAGCCTACGAGGCGCTCGGGGTGCGCCGTCCGACATATGAGCCGCGAGCAACCGGACACATTCCCGAAATGATCCAGTTGATTCAGCGACTCATCGACGCCGGACACGCATATGTTGCGCTGGATGGTTCGGCTGATGTGTATTTTGATGTGAAGTCTTGGCCTGACTACGGGGCGCTCACCCACCAGTCGGTGGACAAGATGCAAGACGCTGAAGATGCCCCGACCCGTGGCAAGAAGGATCCACGAGACTTTGCCCTGTGGAAGTCCGCTCAAGAGTCGGACCCGGCGGGTGCCTCGTGGGATTCGCCATGGGGAGCCGGTAGGCCCGGCTGGCATATTGAATGCTCTGCGATGGCAACCAAGTACTTGGGCCGCCAATTCGATATCCACGGTGGGGGACTGGACCTGCGGTTCCCACACCACGAAAATGAACTGGCCCAATCCACTGCGGCCGGTGATCATTTTGCCAACTTCTGGATGCACAACGGACTGGTCACCGCCGAGGGTGAAAAAATGTCCAAGTCCGTGGGCAATACGGTGTCTCCAGAAGAGATGTTGACTATGGCCCGTGCCGGAGCGGTCCGCTATTTCCTGGGCCAAGCGCACTATCGGTCCCAGCTGGATTATCACCCCGCAGCGCTGCAAGAAGCCAGCAGTGCACTGGAACGTATTGAAGCGTTCCAGTCTCGTGCGGCAAAACTCTTTACCGCCCCAGTCGGTATCGACACCGTGCCGGAGCAATTCGCGCGCGCCATGGAAGACGATCTCAACGTCCCAGAAGCCCTGGCGGTGTTGCACGCAACTGTGCGCTCGGGGAACTCGGCGCTGGATGCCAACGACGCCGAGGCGGTCAAGACCCACCTGAGCCAGGTCAACACGATGGTCGAGGTGCTCGGGCTGAACTCGGCTGAGGAACACGACGACGGAGCCGATTCGGCAACACATCGTGTCCTGGAAACCTTGGTAGCAGCACAGATCGAGGCGCGAGCTCAAGCACGACAAGCACAAGATTGGGCAACCGCCGATGCCATTCGAGACCAACTGGCCACAGCCGGCGTCGTCGTTGAAGATGGTGCTCATGGCGTGACCTGGTCGATTACAGAACCCCAAGCATAAGTTTTTCCAGCAGAAAGGACGAGCAAATGAGTACTCGTCGCAGTGGCTCTTCACGTAAGAAGAAGGGCCCAACCAAAGGTTCCGGCGGCCAAGGACGTCGCAAACTTGAAGGCCGTGGGCCCACGCCCAAAGCCTCAGATCGAACCTGGCACAAAAATTACCGGCCCCCGGCACCGAAGAAAAAAACGGAGCGCACCACAGACGCCGTTGCTGGTCGCAACCCGGTAGTTGAAGCCCTTGAAGCAGAAGTTCCCGCCAGCACCCTATACGTGGCTGGCGGAGTGGAAATGGACGACCGGATTCGGAAGTCCGTGCGGCTAGCCGCGGATCGTGGCATCCCGGTATTGGAAGCCACCGAAGCTCAGCTGGCCCGGATCACCGATAACGCCCGGCACCAGGGTATTGCTCTGCAAGTGCCACCGTATGAATACGAAAACGGTATCGATCTTGTCGTTGAACTGATGGACGACTGGTCTAAAGGCTACCGACATAAGCCACCGCTGGTTGTTGCACTGGACTCGATCACCGACCCCCATAACCTGGGTGCGATCTTGCGTTCGGCTTCAGCTTTTAGTGCAGACGCGGTGGTGATTCCGTCGCGCCGTTCAGTTGGGGTGACTTCCACCGTTTGGAAAACCTCGGCTGGAGCAGCGGCCCGTGTTCCAGTTGGGCAGGTCAGTAACCTCAATAGTGCCCTGACTGAATATAAAAAAGCCGGCATGTTTACCATCGGCCTCGACGGTGACGGCGACCAGTCCTTGCCCGGTTTGCCACTGGCCACGGAACCCCTGTGCGTCGTCGTCGGCTCCGAAGGCACCGGACTGTCGCGATTAGTTGCCGAAAATGTGGACCAGATCGTATCGATTCCAATCTCTTCGGAATTAGAGTCCCTCAACGCATCACTGGCTGCGGGAATTACCCTGTACGAAATTGCCCGACTTCGGGCTAAGATTGACTAACATACGCCCATGTGGCGTACGGCACAATTCATCACTCGCATCAGTACAGAGTTGGAGTAGGAATGAAGAAAACTACCCTATTGAAAACAGCAGCTAGCGTTGCGGCCATGGGTCTGCTGCTCACCGCGTGCGGTTCCGATGATGGTGGAGACAACGGTGACGCCACCAGGGAAACCTACCAGGTCGGTATCGCCCAGTATGTCTCGCACCCTTCACTGGATGCGACCGCACAGGGCATCAAAGATGTGCTGGAAGAATCCGAGCACAACTTCGAGATCGAAGAGCAAAACGCCCAAGCTGACCAGGCCACCATGAATAACATCGTGGGTGGCTATGCCGGGGATACCAATCTTGATGCTGTAGCTCCGATCGCCACTCCGGTTGCTATTGCTGCTGCAACGACAATTACTGACACGCCAATTGTCTTCTCAGCGGTAACCGACCCGGTTGACGCTCAGCTGGTTCCTGACTGGGATACCCCGGGAGAGAACATCACCGGTGTTTCGGACATGAACCCGGTTGATCAGCAGTTGCAGTTGATTCTCGACGTCGTAGGTGACGTTGAAGTCATCGGTATCCCATACTCATCGGCTGAATCCAACTCGGTTGTCCAGGTCGATGCAGCCAAGGAAGCCGCAGAAGAACTTGGTGTAGAGATTCAGGAAGTCGCCGTCACCAATACCTCTGAGGTCGCCCAGGGTGTCGAATCCTTCGATAACGTCGACGCCATCTACGTGCCAACCGATAACACTGTTGTCTCCGGTCTGGAAACAGTTATTTCTTATGGCATCGATAACCAAGTCCCCGTTTTCGCCGCTGAATCAGATTCAGTAGAACGTGGCACCATCGGTACATACGGCCTGAACTACTACGAACATGGTCGCCAAGCCGGTGAAATGATCTTGGCACTGGTAACCGGTGAAAATGAACTCGCCGACACCCCGCCTGAGCGCGCTGATGAAGCTGCTCTGGAATACACCTTCAACTTGGAAGCTGCCGAGCAAATGGGTGTAGAAATTCCACAAGATCTGCTCGAAGGAGCGAACATCACGGGTGAAGACGATGCTACCGAAACTAACGACACCACTGATCAAGAAACTGACGCTGAGGAATCCGCTGAGTAACTCGCGCGGCATTCAATAACCTGCAAAAATGTAAGCGGGCCTGGGCGACGACTTGACTGCCCGGGCCCGCTTATCACACTTGATGAAAGGTAGCCCCGGACTGCTATGACCGTGACATTAGAACTCGGTCTCATATATGCCATCATGGCGCTTGGCGTATATCTGACCTTCCGCATTCTGAATTTTCCCGACCTGACGGTTGACCAGTCATTCACCACGGGTGCGGCGACGGCGGCTATCTTGATGGTCAACTATGACCTAAACCCGGTCCTTGCACTGGGGGCAGCTTTCATCGCGGGCGCACTGGCCGGTGTCGTCACTGGACTCTTGCATGCAAAAGGCGGAATCAACCCGTTGCTTGCCGGTATTTTGACGATGTTGGCGCTGTATTCGATTAACTTGCGCATCATGGGCAACCGCGCGAACGTCCCACTGCTAGGTCACGACACGGTCTACAGTTGGTTCAGTGCCAACGGTATTACCGGCTGGGTGCTGATCTTGGTACTGTTCGTGATCATCCTGATCTTCAAATTCTTGTTGGATTGGTTCCTTGGAACCGATATGGGCCTGGGACTGCAAGCTACCGGCGACAATGAAGAAATGGTCCGCTCCTTCGGCGTCTCAACTGACGCCATGAAAATCGTGGGTCTTGCCGTGTCAAACGGTCTGGTCGGATTAGCCGGTGCGTTCATTGCCCAGAAACAAGGCTCCGCTGATATCTCGATGGGTATTGGCCTGATTTTGGTCGGCCTGGCGTCGGTTATTTTGGGCCAAGCTCTATTCCATAACCGATTCGTCACCCGTTTTGCTGATACGGCGGTAGGTCGCATCATCTTTGGAACACGAAACCGTGAAGTCCTCATGGCAACGACGGCGGTAATCTTTGGTTCCATCATTTACCGTGCTGCTGTCCAGGGCGCATTGGCAATAGGATTCAACCCGAACGATATGCGCTTGATCTCGGCCATCATCGTGGTACTGGCCCTGCTGCTACCGAAGTGGCGCGTTAGGACAAGGGCAAAATCTATGACGACTGCCAAGACCCAACCTGCACTTGAGGGGGCCACCAATGCTAAAGCTTAAGAACATCAATAAAACGTTCTTCCCTAACTCGATCAATGAGCGGGTGGCCCTGTCGGGCATCAATCTTGAACTCGATGACGGCGACTTCGTCACGGTGATCGGTTCAAACGGCGCCGGCAAATCAACAGTACTGAACACCATTGCCGGCAAAGTTTCTCCCGATACTGGCGTTGTCGAAATTGCTGGCCGGAATGTCACCCGGATGAAAGATTTCAAACGGGCTAAATACGTTGGACGAGTTTTCCAAGATCCAATGGCTGGTACCTCGCCCGACCTAACGATCGAACAGAACATGGCCCTGGCCGAACGACGCGGACAACGTCGTGGATTGAGCTTTGGTATCACGAAAGCTAAACGCCAGCGTTTTGCCGAAGCGCTTGAAGTTCTTGAACTTGGCTTAGAAAAACGTCTAAGCGCCAAAGTCGGCTTGTTATCAGGCGGACAGCGCCAGGCACTGTCGTTGCTGATGGCTACATTTTCTCAACCAAAGATCCTTCTTCTCGATGAACACACAGCTGCCCTGGATCCAGAGCGAGCACGACTTGTAACTCACCTGACTGAAAAGGTCGTTGCAGAACAAGAACTGACCACCCTGATGGTCACACACAATATGAGCCAGGCACTTGAAGTCGGTAATCGTCTGATCATGATGCACGAAGGCGAAATCATCCTCGACGTCTCAGGCAAAGACAAAACTTCGATGACTGTCGAAGATCTATTGGCACAATTCTCAAATATCAAAGATGCAACAGTCTCAGACAGGACGTTGTTGCAGTAGCTAGAACACGCTGCTTCGCGGGCGGGATCATCATTTGGTCCCACCCGCGTTGTGTTTTAACCGCAAGGCAAATGAGAGCCCAGGTTGGGAAGAGTTTTCTGAACAACCCCGAGACCTCAGTCACAGTCATTGGAGGCTGTGGCAGCTATGCGATGAATAACTGGTGTATTACCGGTAAAGACCAAAGTAAAACGACTGTTGACTCGAGGCATCTACCGGTTTTGCATTAGAAATTTATCTGTGTATAGTTATCTCTCGTGCCCAGGGCGGAACGGAGACGGGAAGCGCTGAGACACAGAAGTTCTTTCATAAAAAACATACAACTATTCCTTGATCTGGAGCGAGTTGACAGTCGATATTCACTATGTGAGATGCTGTTGATCCGGTCGAAAAACAAGCAAGAAATTGCTTGAAAATACAGATCGGCGAAATCTTCTGGATACCACACATTCACTAGAGAGTGCGTGTGGCAAGCACAAATGCATGGTAATGCCATTGCGCTTGTGTGACGGGGATCATCGCAGTTGGAGTTGACATTCGGGTCAGAGATTCTGATAGAGTGTTCTTCTGTTGTCTGGGGCGAAAGCTTCCGGTAATGATAAGTTTACTTCCAAGATAAACCGATTCAATCTGAAGTTCTGTATGGAACTGCTATTGGGTCGTTTGTTTCCTGTTGGTTGGCATGTCCTTTGTGGGTGTGTTGGTTGGTGGGTGTGGTTGTTTGAGAACTCAATAGTGTGCCAAGTTTGTTTGATGCCATTTTTTTTTGAATGGTTGCTGTGGTTGTCCTACCTCCGTGGGATGATGCGCAGTGTTGCCAGGGGCTGGATGTTTCCGTCTGGTCCTGTTGATCGTAACTGGTCTGAACATTTGTTTTTGTTTGGAGAGTTTGATCCTGGCTCAGGATGAACGCTGGCGGCGTGCTTAACACATGCAAGTCGAACGCTGAAGCTCCAGCTTGCTGGGGTGGATGAGTGGCGAACGGGTGAGTATCAC
>NZ_LXEY01000004.1 GCF_001657475.1 Enteractinococcus helveticum | reverse complement strand
CACGATACTTCCTGGCAATCTGCACCGCCGTCGCACCAGAAGCAGTCGACACTTGACGAATATACAACCCCACGAACCCAGTCTACGACCAGCGCTTAGTGCCCTGTTCGTCAACCATCAACCCTGCGATCATGCCGAAATCCCAGCCTCAGACCTGGCTACTGCCGAAAAATGAGCCAACTCGGGGCTGTTAGTCGTTGCGCTGCCACACTTCCTGCTCATAGGGGTTGTCCTGCTGATGCTGGGCCGATGCATAAGGTGCTTGGGCTTAGGTCAATCGCTGGAGAAAGGTATTCAAGGCAGCATTGAACTGGTCTGGATGTTCGAGGTTCGGGTAATGTGCGGCATCGGCAATGACGATTTCGTGAGCATCGTCGACCTAGTCGAGCAGCTCTCGCGTGAGGCGTTGAAGGGCTGCGCGTTGCCGACGCTTCGGTGCTACCGCGCCAGCCGGGCAACACGATGGCCCCGACCATCGGCGTGGGTGCCCGGGCAGGCCGTATCATCGCAGAATAAGCATAACTTTCCTCCCGCGCAGCAGGATCGATCAGTCAACGATCGATCCTGCTGTCTCCATCAACGTGGTTATCGTTGTCCACGGGCCCTCCCCGACATGCTGCATTTGCCTTCGGTGGGTGTTCCGGTGTACGAATTACCCGGTACTTAACTCAGTAACCACCACAGGAGAATCCCCGTGAGCCACTACCAGCCGTATGCCCCTCAGCCACTACAGGGAAGTAGCCTCCCAGACTCAAGCAGCTACCCAGCACAGCGGGTAGCCAATGAAGGACTCGGCGGCTGGGTGCTCACGGTCTTGTTGACCTTCATCCCGTTGGTCAACATCATTTACCTGCTGGTACTTGCTTTCGGCGCCGGCAGCTCGATCGCCAAACGCAATTTTGCTCGTGCCTCACTGATCTGGATGGTCGTGGGCATCATCTTGAGCATCGTCGGGTTCATTTTGCTGGCGATGTTTGGGATCACGATGTTCGAGGAGATCTCAAATACCTACCCAACGGAATTTGAGGAATTTGGCCAACTTGAAGAATTTAGCCAATTTGACGACTAAATTTTCAGGCGGGCGTCATACGGTTTAGCTAAACGCCGCCTGACCAGTCAGCTTCTGGCCCACGATCAGGGTGTGGACTTCGTCGGTGCCCTCATAGGTGCGCACCGACTCCAGGTTATTGGCGTGACGCAACGGCGAGTAGTCACCGGTAATGCCGTTGCCGCCCAGAATGGTGCGGCATTCGCGAGCGATCTCGATGGCGACCCGAACGTTGTCGAGTTTCGCCATGGAAATTTGATGTAGATCCATTGTGCCGGCGTTATTGGCACGCCCTAGCTGCAGCGCCATGAGTTGGCCCTTATTCAGGGCAATGGTCATGTCGGCCAGCTTCTTTTGGGTCAGCTGGTAGGCGGTGAGCGGTTTGCCGAACTGCATGCGGGTCGAAGCGTACTCCAGGGCAACCTCGATCGAGTCACGGGCTGCGCCCAGGGCACCCCAGGCGATGCCGTAGCGCGCCTCATTCAGGCACGAGAATGGTCCGCGCAGCCCAGGATTATGCGGAAGAATCGCATCGACCGGAAGGTGTGCATTATCCATGACGATGTCGCACTGCAGGGATGCGCGCATCGACATCTTCTGCTCGATTGCTTCGGCGCGGAAGCCCACGGTTTCTGTGGGGACGATGAATCCGCGCACCACGAGTTCGTCGTCGGGACGGGTATCGCCGTCGGGATGGACCCCGGCGGCTTTGGCATCGGCAACGGAAACTTTGGCCCAGATGATGGCCACCTGAGCAACTGTGGCCAGCCCGATCCAGCGCTTGGAACCATTGAGCACCCATTCGCCGTCGACCAGTTTGGCGTGGGTGGTCATCGACGACGGATCCGAGCCAGCGGTCGGTTCGGTCAGCCCGAAACACCCGATCACTTCACCGGCGGCCATTTTCGGCAGCCAGGTCTGTTTCTGTTCTTCGGAGCCGTTCTTGGCGATCGCCGTCATCGCCAACGAACCCTGCACGGAGATTACGGTGCGCAGCCCGGAGTCGCCGGCCTCCATTTCTTGCATGGCAATACCGTATTCCACCGCGGAGCGACCGCCGCAACCGTAGCCGTCAATGTGCATGCCAAATAGGCCAAGCTCGGCCATTTCCGGGATGAGTTCCATGGGCAAGGTGGCTTCATCAAACCACTTGGCGATATTCGGGCGCACGCGACGGTCCACGAACTCGGCGACTGTGTCACGGACCTCGAGCTCTTCATTGGTCAGCATGGACGCGATATTGAAGAGGTCGGTTTTTGAGTTTCGTAGTTCCGTCATCGACATGCATACTCCAGAAAGTCAGTGGCTTGAGGGCCTGTGCGGTTTGGTTGTGATGGTTTTCACGGTAGTCAACGGGCGCGCACCCAGCAACCGCATGACCGCATCATTGCGCAGATCGAGACTCATCGATGCGTTTCCAACATCGATCTTGCATTGGTGCGCCAACATGCCCAGCATGGACCTATGACTATGACACCAGGTTCTTCATCCCGTGGCGTGCTCGACGGCATCGTCGTCGCCGATTTCTCCCGCGTGCTGGCCGGCCCATATGCCACCATGCTGCTGGCAGACATGGGCGCGACCGTGATCAAGGTTGAGTCTCCCACCGGCGATGATACCCGCGCCTGGCAGCCGCCGGTCCGCGACGATCAGGCGACCTATTTCTTATCCGTCAACCGCAATAAACATGCGATCGCGCTGGATTTAAAAAACGACGACGACCTGGCCACCGCCCACAAACTGCTCGGCAAAGCCGATGTATTCATTGAGAACTGGAAACCCGGTGGGCTGGAGAAATTCGGCATGGATCCGGCCGCGGTGGCCCAGCGCTACCCACACCTGGTGCACGCATCGATCACCGGTTTCGGCACCAATGGCGGAGCCCACCTGCCCGGTTATGATTTGCTGGCACAGGCCGCCTCGGGGCTCATGGACATCACCGGCGAGCCTGAATCCGGCGGGCAGAAGGCTGGGGTGGCGATTTTCGACGTCGTCACCGGGCTGCATGCAACCGTTGGGATTCTTGGGGCTCTCCAGGAGCGCCAACTCAGTGGGAAGGGTCAGCACATTGCGGTGAATCTGATGTCGTCGGCGCTGTCGGGACTTGTCAATCAGACCTCCGCCTATGTGGCCGGCGGCGTGGTGCCGACGCGCATGGGGAACGACCACCCCTCGTTGGCACCATATGGACCATTTGCAGCCGGCGATCAACCGTTGATTATCGCGGTCGGCAATGACGGCCAATTCCGCCGGCTTGCCGCAGCGCTAGGCGTCCCGGAACTTGCCGACGACGAGCGCTACGCAACCAACCCGGCGCGCAATGCCCACCGCGAGCAGTTACGTGCCGAACTTGAGGTGCACCTGCAGCACAAGACAGCCTCCGAGTGGGTGGAAGAACTGCGCCACGTCCAAATTCCGTGTTCTGAAGTCTTCACGATCGCCCAGGGTGTCGAGTTTGCCCAAGACATCGGTTTAGAACCGGTCCAACCCGCCGGTGCCGAACAAGTACCAACCGTGAAACACCCGATAGAGTATTCCCGCAGTCAGGTCACCTATGACAAGGCGCCACCGCAGCTCAATGAAGATGCCGATGCCATCCTGGCGTGGCTGCACGAAGACGGTCCGCGACGTTTTGATGCTGACATGGTCACATCGAGAAATAATGGCGGTTGATCGTGTTCAGCTTGAAGTGTCGTTGCGAAGGCTTAGACACTTACACTGCTCAGTAGCTCGAATGCGGTAACCGCCCATCACATGCTCAATGACCAGATGCATACTAACGGTTTCGTGGTATCTTTTCACGATGCCAATCCACGGAGTGTGATGCCTGAATGCGCTATTAGTGGCTTGTCGCTGTCCCAGATTGATTAGCTCAGCAAGGAAGTGTGCGTAAATCTGCCTTGTTCATCAATGACTGTAGCTTTTAGTCGACGCATCCGCATGAATTTGATATCATGATTGATATCAAATTGGGGGTGTAAGTATGTCATCAATTATTGTTCGGGGCCTCGACCCTTCTGTAAAACGTCGACTAGCGGCGCGGGCTAAAGAACACGGACGGTCGATGGAAGCTGAAGTGCGCGATATCTTGACCCGTGCCGCAACACGCCCGCATATTGGTCTGGCATTGGCGCAGGCGGCTCGCGAAATTGGTGGAATGTCAGAATTGCAAATTCCCGAACGGACTGATCCCGCGCGAGTTGTAGATTTCGAATGATCGTCCTCGACACCAACGTAATTTCGGAGCTATTCCGTCCGAATCCCAATCCTCAAGTGATGTCGTGGCTTGAGCTGCTTACAGATGATGTTGCCATTACGTCCATTACCCTGGCTGAGCTATTGGCCGGAGTTCAGCGTTTACCAGATGGCAAGCGAAAGACACAGTTAGAAACTGCGATCGATATGGCGGTTGAGCCATATCGACATACCAAGGCTGTTCTCCCATTCGACTCGCATGCTGCGACTGAGTATGCGCACGTACTCGCGGGGCGTGAGCGTAGTGGCCTGCCGATTAGTATGGCAGATGCGCAGATAGCAGCTATCTGTCGAGTGCATGGGGCTACCTGTGCAACCAGAAACACGAAAGATTTCAACGCAACAGGTGTCGAAAGTGTGAACCCCTGGAGCGCATAAGGTCACACCACCGTGAGAATAAGTGAAATAGCTGCTCTGGCGGTTTCATGGTGAGTTGGTTTCAAGTGGGCGCTTAGGCTTTCAGAGCTGTCCCTGATCAGCAGAAAGCTTTAGGCCTGTGGTCGTCCCTTGAAGTCTGTGCTGTCCCGACTTCGGTGAATTTCAACGTTTTGATTATCGAAGAACTGACGAGCTGAGACTGACTGCAGTGCGGGCTCAGTCACTGAAGACATTGTGTCCTCGGTGACTGAGCCCTTACAAGGCATACGATGATGCAAAGTCGCGGCCGTGCTTTACGACCAATGGTTGGCTGAACGCAGTTTCATGGACTCGCGATACTCCCGAGTCGTTTCGGGAAAGAGTTCACCAGTGCCCCAGTCCAGGATGACACCATAGCGACGGATGACATCATGCATCGTCAGTTCACCACTTCGAAATCTTTGGGCAACAGACTCGGGTTCTTCTTCTAACCAGGAGGAACGATGCTCGGCGATATACGCTCGAGCAGCCGTCGTGGCAGCTACATCGATTTCGTACTCATCTAACTCGGGGTCGCCGACACGGATCACGACGCCATAGTCTTTCTCTGCGCGGTCCACCGACACATATGCGTCAATGACATCTTCAAGGACAAGCTCTGGATCGCGTTCGAGCGGGTCACCGAAACCGCCTCCACCAGCGGAAGGGCGGGTGAACTCATCGCCGGGTCGGACGGGATGGCCCGAGAACACCGAGCCCAGGTACTGCTCATCCTCCGTACCTTTATTGATCCACACCCCGTGCGGTATCGACGGGAGACCGCCCTCGATGCCCCAGGTGACAGACCGTGCACGGTCGCAAGAGTAGCTGACGACTGTCGATTGAGCATCCGTGAGGATCCCACCCTTTTGGACCCCCACACCACCGCGGAACTTTCCAGGACCGGCTGAATCGATGGCAATCGAGTGTTCGGTGGTGATAACAGGTGACAATCTTTCTTGGCCTTCGAGAGGCTGTACTGCAAGACCGGCACCGAATACCGGCGAGGTCGCGCCGGAACCGTCTTTGGTCGCGCGACCGCCCCAACCACCGGCCATCCAGTCGTACCACATGAAATACGGTTTAGATTCGCTGCGAGCATCCCGGCCGCCAACTAGCAGATACTCAAGGTTGAACGAACAGGCCATGGCACGCTCGGGCATGATGCGAGACCACAGTTCGAACACACCGTTCATAATTTTCTCGTGTGGACCCGAACAAAAACCGGTCACAGCAGTCGGCCACGCGGCATTAACGACGGTCCCTTCGGGACCGATGTCTGCAGTGACGGCACGGTAAAATCCTGAGTTCAGGGGCACTTCCGGAAAGAAGGTCTTCGTTCCGGAATACAGCGACGAGTGCGTGGTGCCATAACCCGAGTTGAGAAACGTAGCCACAGAGGGTGCTGAACCGTTGAGATCGTAATGGATCCCATTCTCATCGAGCGTGAGTTTAATGTGGATCGGGATCAGCTGCTCAGGAGTGGAGGGATCATTATCGATGTAGTCCACTGTTTCCCACGTTCCGTGCGGGAGTGTTTTGATCTTTTCCAAGACCGTGCGCTCAACGTAATCCTGAGTTTCTTGCATGGCATCTACGACGGTTTGCTTGCCGTATCGGTCGACGAGGCGAAGCACCTCGCGTTCGCATACCGCTGTAGCTTCTGACTGTGCATGCAGATCTCCCATTGCAACCTCGGGGGATCGCGTATTGGAGACAATCAGCTGCGCAACATCTTTGAGAAAGACGCCCTTGCTCCAAACACGTACGGGCGGGATTCGGACACCTTCTCCAAAGTGGTCCGTGGCGTTGATATAAAAGGATCCGGGGACTACACCTCCAATGTCCGCCCAGTGCCCTTTGTTCTGCGAGAAGGCAATGATCTCCCCTTCCGAGAAAATCGGGCGGATGAACGAGACATCGTTGAAGTGTGTCCCACCGCGGTAGGGGTCATTGATTAAGAACACGTCGCCCGGGTGGATGTCATCTTCGAACTGTTCAAGCACCGCTTTGGCTTGGAAGTGCAACGTTCCAACGTGTACTGCAATATCGCCGGAGCCCTGCATGACCGTATTGCCCTTGGCGTCGCACAGCGCTGAAGAGAAGTCTCGCGAGTATATGACAAACGAGTAGCAGGTGCGAAGAATTTGTTCGCTCATCAAATCGACCGAGGTAGCGAAGGCGTTTTTGAGGACTTCAAATGTCACCGGGTCGAGACGATCAGTCTGTCGTTCGACTGGCTGTGTCATCGTAGTCATTAGTTGCTCCTTCTAATATGGATACGGATATTGAGCCACTCATCAACCTCGGCATCAGTTTCTGGAGGTACCACAGTGGTCGAATCAAGCTGGTTGATGATTGCCGGACCTGTGAACTTTGCGCCGGCTGGGATGCCGGAACGGTTATAAACCGGTGTTTCGTGCCATTGCCCGTCAAAGTAGACGGAGCGCCTTTCGACGGGTTCCCCGGGTCCTCCGTCAGTGATCGCAGTTGGTTGGAAGTTTGGCTTGGTGGTCTTGCCAACGGCATGTAGCTGCAGTTGATACAACTCGACCGGGGTCTCGTCGTTGCGGAAGGCGAATTCGCGTTCGTGTTGTTCGTGGAAGGCTTCGATTGCCTTATTGAGTGCATCTTTACTATGACCCATTGGAATCACGAGTGAACGCCATTGACCTACGTACCGCATGGAGACCAGACGCTGCAGAACAACGCGATCATCAGAGACTCCCTCATGACGCAAACGTGCCGCGGCTTCGCTCTCCACTCGACGGTAATTTGCTTCGAGCTCTTCGGTGTCAGCTTCGCTCGCTAGCCCGGTGTATTGGCGGGAGAAGTCGTGTTGGATATCGACTAATAAACAGCCCATTGCGGAAGTGACACCGGGATTCGGCGGCACGACGACGGTCGGGATATTGAGTTCCCTTGCAACGTCTACGCCGTGCAAAGCTCCCGCTCCGCCAAAGGCGAGCAGCGCGAAGTCGCGAGGATCATGGCCACGCCGGATCGAAATAATGCGCACTGCATCGGCCATGTTTGCGTTGGCAACCTGAATGATCGATTCAGCGGCTTTTTCCAACGTGAGACCGAGCGGCTCGGCGATGACCCGTTGAATGGCTTCTGCAGCGAGATCCTTGTCGAGGCTTTTTGCGCCGTCCGCCAGTGATGTACCAAGACGTCCCAAGACCAGGTTCGCATCAGTATTGGTTGGCTGATCGCCGCCGGTATCGTAACAAGCCGGCCCCGGTGCGGCACCAGCCGACTGCGGGCCATTACGCAGCGATCCGGCGATATCGATGTGGGCGAGGGAGCCGCCGCCAGCGCCGATAGTTTTGACTTCAATTGACGGGAAGATAATAGGGTGTCCGTATTCGACTGACCACTCTTGAGTGATGCGCAGTTCACCATCTGCGACCAGGGAGATATCCGTAGAGGTACCTCCCATATCGAGACTTACGGCGTTGGCGTAACCACACTGGGAAGCAACATGTTGGGCGGAAATCGCGCCAGCTGCGATCCCGGAAGCTGCAAGTCGAACAGGGAACTGATCAACTGTCCGCGGGGTCATAGAGCCACCACCGGAGTGAAGCAATAGTAGGTCTCCGGCGTAGCCACCTTCGTGCAGTTTTTCCGAGAGACGGTTCACATACCCCGTGACAAGCGGTGCTAGCACAGCGTTCGCTACGGCTGTATTGAATCGTCCGTACTCAAACATCTCTGGCAGGATCTCAGCGGAGGTAGTAATTGAAGCGTCGGGCAGTTCCTCCTCAAGAATCTCTCGCATCCGCAACTCATGGGCAGAGTTGGCAAAAGAGTTCAAGAAACATACCGCAATGGTTTTTGTTCCTCGTTTGCGTAGCAGCGCGGCGAGGCGCCGGGCTTCGTCTTCATCTAATGCTTTAACCACACGACCCTGGTAGTCGATACGCTCACTGACCTCGAATCGGTCACGGCGTTGAATATAGGGGCCCGATACATCGTTGTACGCGTCCCAAAGATCATCTTTAGTGCCGTCACGAATTTCTATGACATCCCGAAACCCGGTGGTCGTGACGAGAGCCGCCTTTGGAAAGTTCCGCGTAATGAGAGCATTGGTCGCCACGGTGGTGCCATGGGAAAAGAGCGAGACGTCGGCAAGATTAATGTCACCTCGCTCGACTCCATTCATCACGGCGATCATGGGGTCGTGGGGAGTAGAAGGGACTTTAGTTACTCGCATGCTTTTTGATTCATCGTCGAAAATACAAACGTCGGTGAACGTGCCGCCGACATCAACAGCGACTCGGAGTTGCGCCATAGCTAACCTCCAGTAGTGAGCTCATAGTTTGTGTGACACAAGTCTCGTGGACGCATGCAGGTTTGGCCATTGGGTAGAACGAGAAACCGAGATTCGGATATTGTAATTATTCCAAGACAGTAGGGTGGGGTGGCGCCAACGCCCACCTCAAATTCCGAAAAATCGTGGCGTCTGGTCAAAATCTCGTCTTCAAGATGCCGATTTTTCTGTGTGAATGGAGTCCAGTAGTGACAGTCGATGGACGTGCTTTGAAGTTTCTCCAACGGGTCATGAGGAACCTTCCTGATGAAGACCAGTTGGGTTATGTGCTCTCCAGCATTGCTGCCGAGATTTATGCAGCGGTGTTGGTATTCGATATTGAAGGCGAACTCGTGGGGTCGATTGGTGGTGCTCCTTCCGAACTGATTTGGGAAAAAGTGGAAGAAGATGTGGTCGAATCAACAGCGCGTGTGGGGAAGTGGGTCCTGCTCACTCGACGTTTAGGTCCTAACAGGCAGGGCTTCACTTTGGTGCTTGCGACTCGGGTTGCTGAAGAAGTTGAAGCTTCTGCTGAGCTCATTGATGCTGCAGAAATAGCAATAAATGCAGTTCTGGCGGTTCTTCGGGGCGACGATGCTCGCTGGGTACGAGAGAATTCCGAGCTACTAGAGGCTCTTGAAAAGGGAGTCCCGCAGGCCAGAGAACACCGGTTTTGGCCTCGGTTAACAGAATTCGGCTTTATTGCGCACACGTCCTTTCTGGTCGTCGTAGACGAGGCAGTCACGGGAGAAGTGCCCTCGAGTGATTTTCTGTGGACGCTTCACGAACGGGCCTATTCCTCAGGCGTTCCCTTATTAGCTGCGGCTCGGCTCGCGATTGCTTCAAGTGATTCCGTCATACACATGCTCGTCCCAGATACAGCAGATGCGAAAGATTGGTTGAGGCGTGACTTTTCTGGTCGGGCTGTGGGTATTTCAGAGTCACATTATTCCCTCACAGATGTTCCGATTGGACTGCGTGAAGCTGAGTATGCTCAACGAGTTGCCATCACTCGAGCAAAAGCGCGAATGAACACAGGGGAGGGAAGTGAACTGATTGCTGAAGTGGCAAACTATCGTGAACTTCGTTTAGGGACTTGGAGCGCCGTCATTTCCCCGATTGATCAATTTCGCAGTCGGAAACGAGATCTGTTGGGCACTTTTGATCAGCATGCCGAGATTTTGGAAACCGTCATCATATTCCTGGCTAATGATCTGAGCGTGAATGACACTGCTCAACAGTTATTCCTGCATCCAAATACAGTGCGGTACCGTCTAGGACGTGCCGAAAGTTTGCTAGGGGGCTCGCTTTCTTCGCCACTTGTCATTACAGATCTAACGCTAGCTTTAGAAGCAGAGATCTGGGCGCATCATCCACATGAACATCGGGCGGGCGAGGGCAGCCAGTGAAGGCCTGACTGTTGGATCTAGAGCATATCGGACCGGGGCGGCTGATCTTCCCAGGAAAAAGCTTCTCGCACTTCATGCTGGACCGTGAGCAGTGCATCAGCGATTTCTTGGCGTGTCACAGTCGAATACCTGGCTAGGGGCAGGGCGACACTGAAGGCGACGTGTTCTCCGCCGATGTGGCCCAACGAGGTCGCAAGCGCCACGAGTCCCTTTTCCGTGGCTTCGACATTGATCGCGTAGCCTTGCCTACGAATGTCGTCGAGCTCGTGGTGTAACTGGGCGAGATTGAACGCTACCGCCTGCGGGGTGGCCCCCTGAGCGGTCGGGGCGTAGCGCGCATTAACGACCGCTGGGGCGAGATCCGCAAGCATTGCCTTACCTGATGACGCCAGATGCGCCGGCAGCCGCTTACCGATGCGACTGGTCAACACCAGGGCTCGGTCGGTCGCCGCTATTGCATCACTGTGGTGCACCGTAGTGCCAACCAGTTTGGCAACGTGCACGGTTTCATGCACCAGAGAAGATAGTCGTTCCAGGTGCGGGCGCAACCGATCATGAAGTGCCGGGACCTCTGGTGCCCGCCCAAAATGCAGTGCGTTGGTGCCTGGGAAGTAGCGACGTTTCGCCCCGCGCACGGCAAATCCGTCGGCTTCGATCGTCGTCAAAATGCGCGACGCCGTCGAGGGGTTCACTTCGAGATGCTCGGCGACCTCCGTGACGTTCACTGAACCTTGGGACGCCATGAGCTTTAGGACCTGGAGTGCCCGGTGAATTGCCTCAATACGCGGTATAGATTTGCTCACACCGCAAATCTAACAGGTTTCTTTGCTTATGTCGCATAAATCTGGGTAGGGTCACCTCAGGACGTGTTGTACAGCACTTTTTGTAAAGGACGGATAGACCCTCATGCAATACCACCTCAACGGCTATACCTACGGCGATCCAAGCATCGCGCCTGCCGGCCCAAATCATCGTCACCCGGGTGAACAGATGCCAGCCGAAGTCGATGTGCTGGTCGTCGGCACCGGCCCCGCCGGTGCCGTGCTGACCGCGCAGCTGGCAGAGTTTCCGGAAGTCTCGGTGGTGACCGTCGATCGTCGCACCGAACCTTTAGCTCGCGGCCACGCCGATGGTGTTGCTTGCCGGACCGTAGAAATGTTTGAGGCCTTTGGTCTGGCCGACACCCTGGTGCGCGAAGCGCTGTGGGTCAACGAAACGGCCTTCTGGTCGGTGGAAGAATCCGGAAACGGCATCACCCGCACCGGCCTGGTCCAAGACGTGGCCGATGGCCTGTCTGAATTCCCGCACGTGATCGTTAACCAAGCACGCATGCAGGAACTGCTCTTTGATAACGCCAAGAAATCGCCGTCCCGCCACGAAGTGGATTATGGCTGGCAGTATGTTTCCCAGCTCATTGACGAAACTCACGACTATCCGGTTGAAGTGACACTGGAGTCAACCCGCGAGGCCACCGCCGGTGACACTCGCACTATCCGTGCCAAATACGTGGTCGGGTGCGACGGCGCCCGCTCCGCCGTGCGCAAGTCCATCGGCCGCCACCTGCACGGTGACGTCCAAAACCACGCCTGGGGCGTGCTGGATATTCTGGTCCACACCGATTTCCCAGACATCCGCAAAAAGGCCGTCATCAGCTCCGAAGCCGGCTCGATGATCCTCATCCCGCGCGAAGGCGGCTACCTGGTGCGCATGTACGCGGATATGGGTGCCGTCCCGGAAGACGACTCAGAATTCCGCAATCGCATCACCGTCGAGCAAGTCATCGACCAAGCCAATGCGATCCTGTCGCCTTATACCGTGGACGTCAAAGACGTCGCCTGGTGGTCGGTTTACGAAGTCGGGCAGCGCATTGCCGATGGTTTTGATAATCTCAATGACGACGAGCGCGCCGCCAACCAGCCACGCATTTTCATCGCCGGAGACGCTTGCCACACCCACTCGGCCAAGGCAGGTCAGGGCATGAACGTTTCCATGCAGGACACCTTCAACCTCGGTTGGAAGCTCGGCGCCGTGCTGCGCGGCCAAGCACACCCAAGGCTGCTGCACACCTACGCCGAAGAACGTCGCGTCACCGCGCAACAACTCATCGACTACGACACCCACTGGTCGCGCATGGTCGGCTCCCGCGACTCGGGTAACCCGGTGACGCCGCAGGACGTTCAAGATCAGTTCGTGCGCGGCGGGAAATTCACAGCCGGGTTTGCCACCCACTACCAACCGGAATTCTCACCGCTGACCGGCACTGATGACCACCAGGACCTGGCAACCGGATACGAAATTGGCACCCGTTTCCATTCGGCTCCGGTCATTCGTGTCGCAGATGCCAAACCTGTCCAACTGGGCCACGTGCACCGAGCAGATGGCCGCTGGCGGGTCTACTTATTTGCCGATCAAACCGGTGTTGGTGCCGGCTCAACCGTTGCTAACTGGTGTGAACGCATGCACGCTGACGCCAACAGTGCAATCAACCGGTTCACTGATCCGGGCGCGGCCCGCGACTCGACCTTTGATGTCTATGGCATCAGCCAGGATGACCACTTGGACGTCGATATCACCGATATTCACGAACTACTGCAACCGGCCAAGGGTAAATTCGGATTGCAGGACCTCGAAAAGGTCTTCTCGGCAGAAAAAACCAACGGTCGTTTGCTGGGCAACATCCCAGGACTGGAAGCCACCCAGGACCTGTACGATTTGCGCGGCGTGGACCGTGCCAAGGGTGCAGTCGTCGTCGTCCGACCTGACCAGTACATCGCGCAGGTGCTGCCATTGAACGAATTCGATACCTTCGATAAATACTTCGCAACCTACCTGCTCGACACCAAAGTCAGCGCCTAACCCCGCGAACCTCATCTTCAGCCCGGGACCACACGCGTGGCCCGGGCTGAAGGCTATCCAAAGAGATCGGTAGCGGTGTCAATGACGGTTTGCAGGACTGGATTCAGCGCATCGCGTCGCCACACTAACCGCAGCGGCATGGGCTTATTTGAAGGGTCCTCGACCGTCAAGAATTTCACGTCATCGGCCGGTACTGCCGACGCGACCGATGCCAGCGTCAGCGATGCTCCCATACCCAGGCCTACGAGTAACATTACGGTCCAGGAATCGGGTACGGTTTGTTGACGTCGTGGCACAAAGCCGGCATTGAGTGTGAGCTGGCGGAATCGATTCTGCAGGGCGGAGTTATAGCCGCCGGGCAGATTAATCCACGGATCGTGGGCCAGTTTGGCCATTTGGATGCTGTCGTGTTTGGCTAGCGGATGGTTTTTTGGCAGTGCAACGAGTGCCTCGTCGTGGCCAAGGTGCAGGGCATCCAATTCGGAGGGCAAGAACTCCCAGAGCCCAATGGCGAAATCCAACGACTGATCGAGGACTTTTTTCAACGAGTCATCAGCAAACTGGGATGACTGGACTTCGAATCGTAACCGCGGTGCTTGGATGGCTAATTCGCGGGCCAGGGCTGCGACTTCGGCATTGGATGAGGCACCGGCAAAGCCCAGGGAGACGGTGCCAATCTGGCCCGTCATTGTCGATTTCACGGCTTCAACCGCGCGTTGCGACGCTGCCACCAGATCACGGGCCGGCTCGATCAGTGTCTTGCCGGCAACCGTGAGTTCGACCTGGCGGGAAGTGCGCTTGAACAATTGGGCTTCCAGGGAGCGTTCGAGCCGTTGAATGAGCCGCGACAGGGGAGGCTGGCCCATCTGTAAGCGCTCGGCAGCACGCCCGAAATGGAGTTCTTCAGCGAGCACCAAAAATGCGTGAGCTTCCGAAACTTCCATAACTCTCCTCAACGACCGTCCGACTTAACGTGCTGGCCGCCAAAACCCGTGATGGGAATTGACGGCCAGACTCCTACAGCTGCTGTGCGTTAGCTATCGAGCTGTTTTGGTTGTTGTCCGGCTTTCAGGGCTGCCAGACGTGCCTCAATTTCGGTTTGTTGGCCGAGATCTTCCAGCTCTTCAAACTGGGCATCCAGGGTGGAAGCGGCCAGTTCTTCCTGACCGCGGACGCGCGCTTCTTCGCGACGAATCTTTTCTTCAAACCGTGAGATCTCAGAATTTGGATCCAAGATGTTGATGGACTTCACGGCGTCTTGAACCTGAGCCTGGGCCTGCACAGCCTTGGAACGGGCCACCAATTGGTCGCGGCGGCTGACCAGTTCCTGGCGCTTTTGCTTCATCGTCTCAAGGCCCTGTTTTAGCTTGTCAACGACTTCATTCTGGGAAGTAATGGCCGGTTGGGCGGTCTTGGCTGAGGACTCGGCATCCATCTGGCGTTCAATGGCGACACGGGCGAGCTTATCGAATTTTTCGGCACCGGCGGCGTCACCGCTGGCGCGTAGTTCTTCTGCCTTATTCGAAGCCGCCAGGGCCTTATTGCCCCAGGTTCTGGACTCTTCGAGGTCTTCGCGGTAGTCATCTTCGGCCAGACGCAGGTTGCCAATGGTTTGTGCGATGGCAGACTCAGCGTCAGCAATGTTAGATGTGTAATCGCGAATGAGCTGGTCGAGCATTTTCTGAGGATCCTCGGCCGAGTCCAACATCGCGTGAATGTTGGCTTTGGCCATTTGTGTGATGCGCCCCAGGATGGATTGTTTCTCCATATTCGGTACCTTTCGTATGGTTCCGGCTCGCCGCCGGTTCGTCTTGGGTTGTTGCTACGTTATGGGATGTTTATGAACAATTAGAAACTTCCGCCGCTTCCACCACCAAAGCCTCCGCCACCGCCAAAGCCTCCTCCGGATCCGCCGAAGAACCCTCCGCCACCGCCGGATGAGCCACCACTGAAACCACCGCCGCTGCCCCAGGAGGAGCCGCCTCCGCCACCGCCAAGGATATGGCCCAGCAGGATTCCGCCGAGCATGGCACCCATATTCGAGCCACCTCGGTTGCCGCCACCGCGGTGATAGTCATCAAAATCGTGATAGTTCTGTTCGGCCAGTTGTTGTGCCAGCCGCCCGAGCTGTGCTGCTTGCTGTGCTTCTGCAACGGCTTGGACAGGGTCAGTCTTTTGTATGCTTAGCGCGGTATTAAAATGTGTTTGGGCAGCCGACAGTTTGGTTCGGGCATCATGCCGCACGGCACCGCGACGACGGCGAATATAATCATCCGCGGCATCAATGGTTGTTTTTGCTCTGGCCATCAGGGGGTCAAAATCTCGTCGTGCGGCGTCGACCTGCTGTTGTCGATCGCGCAGCGGCTGCAGCTGTTCTGCCAGCGGATCCAGCGTTTCATCGAGTGTTTCAAGGTCCTTGACCGGACGTCGACTAGGGCTCTGGGCTGCGATACGATCCACGGCCTGCTCAAGGGCGGCGATACTGCGCGGCAGTGCCGAATCTGTTCGGTGCTTGGCAGCAAACTCTTTGGCCTCACCCAATAAGGACTGGGCTTGTGCAAGTTCGACGCTCAATTGACGCTGGGCTTTATCCAACTGCGAGGGCAGCTGCTGGATTGAAGCGAAGAGTTCTTGGAGCTCTTGAGTCGTGTTTTCGGCTTCGTGGATATTCCAAGCAGCCTGGGACCGATCAGCTTGTTGTAGAGCGTTCTGGGCGGACGCGATTTTTTCCTGCCCAAAGGCCAACAGTCGCTTGGCTTGGTCTAAGTTCTCCACACCTTCTTCAAACGCTGGGCCGTCATAGCTTGCTGACAAGCCCTCGATCGTGGCCGAAGCGGTCTGAATCTGTGCAGGCAGCGGAGCGAAAACCGATGTCACGCGCTCCAAGGCTTCGGGCGCATTCTTTTCCAGATCGCGCAGCGTGGCGAAATCTTCCTCATGGGCCTGCAGCGACGACATGACCTGTGCCGAACGGTCCAGAATCTCTTTCAACCAAGCTCGCTGGTCTGCTTCAGTATCAGGGATGTGGTCATCGAGCTGATGTTGCAGCTGGAAAGACTGTTGCATGTGGTCTTTGGCCGCCTGCAAATCCTTCTGGAAGACCTCGACTGAGGCATCCCCATAGGAAGCCTGAGCGAACCCGATCTCTTGTTCTGCAATCTTGATGGCGTCATCGGCTTGGATCAACGCCGAACCGGCCTGGGTGCGCAATTCGTTAACCGGGATCGTATCCCTGGGATCGGAGGGACCAGAAGGCGCCGGCCCGCCCCGCTGCTGACGATCCTTGTTCTTGGACGACGAACGCCAGATCAGAAACGCCACGAAAATACCAATAGGTAGTAGCAGCCACCAGAACCAGCTCCCGCCACCAGATGCGTTGTTTTGCGCGCCGCCGGAACCCACATCACCGCTGGCTGCAGCGGTTAAGCCCTCAATGGCACCTTCCCCGGCACCAAACCAATCGCTGTCCGACAGTGCCGGCAGAATGTATTGGCGGTCAATATCGGACTGATACTGCCGAAACGGGCCCGAGGAATGGGCCACGAAATTATAGAGCCGATCCTGGGTGGCAATCGCCAAAATGTTGTCGTTGGAACCCAGCTGCTTTTGTTCGGCGACTTCTTGGACCCAGTCTTCAGGTTCTGCGGGGTTTTCGAAGGTTGGAACATAAATAATGAATAAGGTGGCACCGTGTTCGGACTGCAACTGGCGCACTTGGTCTTCGAGTTCGTTCTCTTCGCTATCGGACAGCACATCGGATTCGTCCACGACAAACGTTCCGGGCGGAATGGTCACCGGGTCAGCAGCTTGAGCTGGCGACAGGAAACCGAAAATGAACAGGGACGCCGTTACCAGTGCCATCCCAAATTTTCTGAAGGTCATGAACCCACCTATATCGTGGACCGGGTGAAGAGGCTATGTCTTGTGCCTTCTTGGAGTTTACCGGTTTCATGCCCTCAATGCGCGCCTGGGCCCACTGGCTGAGGTGTTTTGGTCACAATTTTTCTCCCACCGGCCCTACCCTGTCGCGGTTGTGCTGTCAGCGGCATCCCGGCACGTCAAACTGCGAATGCACAAGACAACTTCTCGACTCTCGCGCTAGACCCCTGCGGCAGGGTTAGTCGCTTCCCGGGGTGGACATCCCGGCAAGATCCAGTTCCACATCAAAACCGGCAAGTCGCGCAGGCCCACCTCGACGATTCCCCTCAACCGTGTCTTCTGGGAGGTGATACCCAATGGTAATTTCGAATTCGGCGCCTTGTGCCAGTTGCACGTCAACGATGGTCGTTTCACCGTTGGCGGCCAGCTGGCGCATGGTGGTCTGCCCGGTGCTCCAATCGATCAGCAGCTTGTCGTAAAAGCCATCGGATCGATCGTGGGTGAGATCCACGTCGGTAATTCTGGCGCGCAGTATCGCATCTGAGGGACCATCATTGCGCACCAACAGCGTCCGCCGCGCCGAATCACCCGGCACAATAACCGGGGTGCCGAAAAACGCTTCGGACGTCGATGAACTGTAATGCACGCCGTCCCACGATAATTGCATGGCGTTATTGCTCCCCTGACTGAGGGCAGCCGCCGACATTCCAAGGGCAAAAATCACCAGCCCGCTACCCGCAGCAGCGGCGATTTTCCCAAGCACGGGACGCAATTGTCGTTTCACAAATCATCTACTCACGGTCGGAAGGTTTCATAGCTAACGGTCAGCTGGTGGGCTGGCTCTTTGGCCGGGTCTAAAACGGTGGTGACTTCCGCGTGCCACTCATCGGTGGCGTCAACTGTCACATCCGCAGGGTCCTTGGCGGTGGCCTGGACCGAGTTGTCAAAGGCCCCTTCATCGGAGAATTCATCGACGACGGCGACCAGGCACCAGTGCTCAACCACTGGCTCAGCAGAAGCCGAGTATGTGGCACCCACCGGCGTGGAGACCGGTTGGGCATCTGCACTCGGGGCGGCATCAACCGTACATGCTGCTGCGGAGGAGACCCGGAACAGTGTGGTGGACGCGGCACCAAAAATATTGTCGCCCCAGTCGGGTTCGGCAATCTGATAGCGCAGCCCCGTATTACCCTGGCTCACCGACTGGGTCTCAAATGCGATGGCCACAGCGCGCTGTTCTTTCAGGGTGGCAGCCGTGTCAGTACCGATGGGCACGGTGACCTGTCCATCCACCGCAGTCTTGGTGGCTCCGGGAGTTCCTGCGGCAAAGTATTCGTAACCGCTGTGGGATTGGGCAGAAAAATCGATGCCGGTATTCCACAGCGCCAGGGTGGTGCCACCTGAACCGATGAGCACACCTGCAGCGCTCGCCACGGCGGCCAGTTTCAGCGTGCGCTGCCAAGGTGGTGGCGCTTTGCGGTGTTTCATGATGCGCCACCTGTCGACCGGACCTGATGTACGGCAACATCAAAATTGCCCAATTCGCTCAGCGGGTCTGGAGACTCGGCACCAAAACGCGTGTCTACCTCGGTCAAGTCCAGCTCGACTTCTACCGCGTAGTGCCCGCCGTCGTGGGCGGCAAATTCCATGGCCTCACCAAGTTCAACCGGTGTCTTATGCAGCGGGTTCCCGCGGCTGTCGACCAGCGTGTAGGTGCCGGTCACGCCGTGCGGCAGGCCCGACTCAGCGGACCAATCCACGCTGAGCTCAGTATTCAAATTATCCCCGCGCAGGGTGGTTTCAAACGGGATGGCCACCGTAATTGAATCTCCGGGACGAAGCAAGAACGTTGCCGGGTCAATTACGCGAGGAGTAGCCGTCACATCCGGGGAGGTCTCATGCCAAGTGGGGGCTGACAGGCTCGAGATTTTGAGGTCACCGGAGGACACGAACTGGGCTTGGGCGGTGTCGTGGTCGCTCCACAGCGCAAACGTGCCACCGGCTGCGCCGATTCCGGCAAGCACTGCCACACCAATCGGCAGCAACCAGTTGTGCTGTGCGGCGCCGTCGTCATTAGGCGATGAGGTCATGGTCCTCCGTTCGTTTCTGGCGCCGTGAAGACCTCACTCCGGAGGAAATCGCGTACACGGCATAGCCAAACAGCCCGATTGCGACAAGCACTACGATGGTGGTCCGGTACTGGCCAAAGAGATTCGAAACGTGACCGATATAGGGCACGTGATAGATCACTTTGCCCATGACTTGTTCTTCAATGATGGGGTTATCGTCCTGGCCGTTGGCATCGCCGCGGGTCACATAGCTGACGCCGTCCTCACCGGTGCGGTGGGCGACAACCCGGTGGGTTACCAGGGTGGGATCACCGGAGACGGGTTGGAATGTGACGACGTCGCCAATGGCATAGGAGTCTTGGGGAATGGACACGACCATATCGCCGGGTGAATAGGTGGGTTCCATTGACCCGGATAACACGGTCAGCCCCGCGCCGCCCATAAGTTTTGGAACGACGACGACGGCTGCGACAAGGAGCAGTAAACCCACCAGCGCAGTGGTAGTGATACCAGAGATCACGCCATGCAGCACACCCGGGTCTTTGGCCCGAGCTGCGCGGTCAGCTTCCCTGTGTGAGCGACGAGTGTCTGACCTGGTTTCCATGGTGCGTTCCTTTACTGCGCTGGTGGGTCCTGCAAGTTATGGATGAGTAGTGGGTTATGGGTTAGCGAGGGCCACCGTGTCCGCTGCCTTTATAACCGTAAGCACCCGCGCGAACCTGTTGCAGTTCGAGTTCCGAGTCTTTCAAACGAGCTTGTGCCCGAGTGAGATCACGGTCAGAGGTGCCTTCCTTGAAGGTCACGGTGACAGTCACAGTGAATTCAGCACGGCCGTCGCCGTCTGCGTCAACGCGTGGCAGGTTGCCTGCGTTGCCGTTGTCCTTGGACGCCAGGAAGATCTTCGAACCGTCTTTGCCACTGGTGTCTACGGTCCTACCCCAGCGGTCTTGGACTTCGTATTCGATGTCCAGACCTTTGGCCAAATCGTCCGAAGCGTGTTTCTTGCCTGCTTCGGCCAGTTTCAGCTGCGCGACCATGTTTTCACCTTCAAGGGCGACCTTGATCGGGTAGCGAGCCTGGATCTTATCTCCTGGAATGATGCGGAAGCGTTCCAGGTTAATCTCGTGACCATTGCGGCCTTTATCAGTGCGGTCAGGCGAAATATCCCGCCAGTTGACCTCATTGACTTTGACCTCGAGATTCCCGGACCTGATCCGTTGATCATCTAGGTCGGCACTGTCGCTCCACAGAGCAAACGTTGACCCACCCAGGAGCAAGCCCAGTCCGGCTGCGCCGGCCAGGAAGCCTTTGGTTGTCTTCTTCATGATCTCTCCTTGTAGTGTGACCCGGTGTTTTGGGCCGGGGTATAGTGATTGGGTGTTTGATGAGAAAGTGCTACGGATACGTTTTGTCGCCCGTGTGCACGACACATAAGAGCCCTGCTGCAGCGCTTAGTGATCGGCCGTCACCGCCCCTGAGGCAGTGCACGTCATCGACTCGCCCACAGCCAAGGTGTTTCTGGGGCAGGTAATGGCGTCATCGGGCAACTGGCTATCTGTGACGACCACGTCGTCCAGCGGAGTTTCCCCCGTATTTGTCACCAGGTAGGTCCAGGTGACAGTCGTGCCGGCGGATATCGAACTGCCGCGAGGAATCTCGGGTGCATCAGCCAATCCGCCAATATTTTCTGTACCCCAGGCCTGCTTGGAGATCTTCAGCGCAGGATCCAGGGTTTGGACGGCGTGGAAGGTGCACTCCACGCGATCACCGCGTGCAATCTTCAACTCGGCTGTGGCCTTGCCACTGGCCGCCTTGGTGCCGTTGACTTCACAAGTGCTGTCCTTGGCCACCCAACCGTCGGCTTGCTGCTGGTCGGTGAGCATCGAGTTGAGCGTCAGCCCGGTGGCTTTCGCCGAGTCCAGATCGAGTGTGTACGACACGGTGCCTTGCTCGCCGGTCTGCTGGGTGGCCTCGGGTGCGACCGCAGCATGTGTGGCCTCGAGGCTAAAAGTCCAACCGGAACCGGCGGTTGCAGCGTGCTGGCCATAGGCGCTGAGTTTTTGGGTGACTTGCACGGTAGTTTCACAGGCCAGCTGGTCGGCAACCGAGTCCAACAGCATGGGGAGTCGACCCAGGCCGATCGTGTGCACATCTGCACCGGTATAGGACACAGAGCTGGAGGTCTGCGATCCGGCGATTGCCCGTAGGTTCGCCGTACTGCTTGATCCCATGCGGACCGCTAAGATGCGGGTGCCCTGGGCTTTGACCGCATTGGCCGAACGAATAGTTTGTTCAACGTCGGCAAAGCTGCTGGCCTTGGCACCGGCTCCCACCACAATGGCCAGATCATAGGATCCCTGTGCTGTCTGTCCCAGGTCACCGTCCAGTACGGTGACCGTCGAGTTGGTACCCGCCAGGCGTCGCTTCATGGCTTCGGCTGCGGCGGTGAAGTTGCCCGCCGCACCGGACCGGTCTAACACCAAGGCAATATCGGCCCCGGGTCGGCAGTTCAGCGACGCCGACGGATTGGCCCGAGAATTCTGCCAGGTGCCCGAGGAACCCTGGGTGCGCATAAAGTCACTGCCGGAGCTGTAGCTTGCACCTGCGCGGAGGGCGGGGCCGGTGCGGAACCGGTACGGGGTCTCGGAGCTCAAGCCCACCGTTGCGTTGGCGTACCAACCAGAGGGCGCCGATTCTTGTACGACCCAGAAGCGCTGATCGTAGTTCTCCCCTTGCTCATAATCATCCGTGGCCGGGTGCGTATCGGGGATAGTAAAGGAACACGTGCCGGAACCATTGGACGTACACTGTGCCCAGGCGCCCGACACGGCCGACGACGGACCGGATTCACCACCGGTATATAACCGCAGCGAGGCCCCGGCCAGCCCGGACTGATTGCCCCCGACGTGCACCGTGATGGTGGCTTCAGTTTCTTCCGGTTCAACCTCGGTGTCGTCTTCTTCCTCGGCAGTTTCAGACTCTTGGGTCGTAGCCGATGGGGAAGAGCTCTTCTCAGACTTCTTCTTGGTGCTCGGGGATTTGGTGGTCGACTCCTGCCGCGGTTGTTGTGGCGGCGCAGGTTTGGTGGCCTCGGCTGGTGCGTCGTCGGCGTCATCATCACTGCTTGGTGTTGCCGGAACCGTGGAAGTCTGCCGGGGCGTCTCTTGGATTGTCACCGACTCAGATTCCGCTGCGGAAGCAAGGACCGTACCACCTGTCAGACCGGCGATCACCAGGGCTGCACTGAACAGGGTGGCAACTGATTTCCGGATGGGTTTCCGGTTGTTGCACACCCCAGTGTCCCTCTCAGGTAGTCGCACGCGGTGCCACCTCTCCAATCGGACATGCATGATGATGAGCCCTGAGGATCCGCAGTCGGTGCACATTGAGCGATAAGTGAATATCGACTGAAATCCCAGATGATTCACAGACTATGAGCCGCAAGCGGACAGAACACTAGCTCTATGACCAGTCCGATGTTGGTTCTCATGCACGAGCCGTGGGAACGGGTACTAGGTTTGCCGCGGGAAAGCGTGAGGACAGCGTGCGGGGGTGTTAAACACAAAAAACCTGACCCACCATTGGTGGGTCAGGCTGAACACGGGGTGTTAGTCGGTGGCAGATTCTTCGGTGGCACGGGCTCGCAACGACTCATGAAACAGCATTGCGACCTCCGCCCGCGAGCTCAATTGCAGTTTCCGCAAGATATTCGACACGTGAAAGCGCGCGGTGGATTGCGAGACCACTAAACGTTCTGCAATTGACCGGTTGGAGTGGCCGTCCGCCAATAAGGCGGCGACTTCGCGCTCGCGTTGGGTCATGCTCGTCAAGACGTCATTGCGCGACTGACGATTCTGTTCGATAGCGGCGTCCAATTGCTTGCGCGCAGAGGCCAGATAGGCGGTCGCGTCAATGTCTTCCAACGTCGTCACCGCTTGGCGCAGGATGGTGTCGGCCTTTTCAAAATCGTGCTGTTCCAATAAGAAGACGCCGTAATCACGGTTGGTCAGAGCCCATGCCAGCGGATACGTTTTCTGCTTGAGGGCAGCTTTGTAATGTTGCTGGGCTGCATCAAGTCGGCCGTGCGCCTGGGCCAGGCGAGCTTTGAGCCAGTCCAGGCTGCCCCAGTGCTCAAACCAGGTGGTGCCACGACGTCGTGCTAGCTCCTCGATGAGGTCTTCGGCGGCATCGAGCTCACCGGAGTCAATCAGTGCATGCACCCGGTAGGTCAAAAAACCGCGCAGCGTCGTGGCAATATTGAGCACCTCGGGGCGCGCGGTGATCTCCAAAATGGCCTGATCATCGCCCACGGCCCGAGCGTGCTCCAATTGCGCCATGGCTGCCAGGTCCCGGCCGTAGTGTTCCCAATCGAAATCCCACAGGCGCTCGGCTTGGCTAATATAGGCTTGCGGATCTGACTGCTGGGTAATAGATAGGACCTTGGCACGCAGTGCTGCACCGGTCAATCGGGCCTCCAGATCCAGCGAATCGTGGCTGATTTCGTCGAAATGATCCAGCGCTTCGATGGCCTCGTGGTATTTGCCGAATAGGAGGAAGCAGTGGGCCTGAATGATGCGCGGGGTCGCATTGGACCAAGACTCTAAGGCGCCGCGATCCAACAGATCAATGGCTTGGCTGGCCATATCGTGGGCTCGAACCGTCTGGCCAATGGCCATAGCCAGACCCGACAGCGTGGTCAAACAATCAATCTTGGTGCCGTTGGGCGGCAGGGTGGCTACCCGGCGCATGAGTTCCGGCAGCGCCATGCGAATGTCTTGCTGACGGCCATCAAGATTCCACTGGACTAATTCCATGCAGTCTAAATGCAGGATGAAATCTTGGGGAGCCACCATCCAGACATACCGACGATCCAGCAGTTCCTCGGGACTCTGCGGTCCCTTGGCGATGAAGTCTTTCGCCACCGGAATCGTATCCAGCACCCTGCGGCGTTCTGGACTGCGCATCATCATCATAATCAGTGTGAAGAGCAGGTACCCTTGCAGTGCGGTCTCATCCGGAGTTTCACTCGTGGCCTCCAGTACCGCTCGAGCTCGGTCTTCGGGATAAGGGTCATCCACGATGTAGACCCGCAGCATCAACGCCAAGAACTCACGCAGCATGCCAGGTGGAAAGGACTCGATTTCGGGCAGCAGATCTAAACACCGGTAACCCGATTTGGCTCGGATACTGATCAATACCAGATCAGTGATCAACCGCTGACGAACGTTGGAATCCTCCGCGAGGTCCAGTCCCATGCGCAGAATCTCGGTGGCGTGGTCGAACTGGCTTAGTTCGGTGGCCTCGGTGACGTATTCTTCCACCCGGGCTTCGAGGGTGTCATTCCAGGACTCGGCCCCCATAAACATGTGCCACACTGATCGATACCCATCCGTGAGGTCGGATAAGACTCGGTGGACTTTGCGCCGAAATGGTGGTTCCACCACGCTGCGTACCGCGGAGGCGATGAGCTCGTGTTTGGGCACAATGGATTTGCCAAATCCGGATTCTCGAATCACCCCGGCCTGAATCGCATCGTGAATCTTATTGGGCAGCCCCAGCTGTTCCAGCGCGGCCAGTAGCATTTCGCGCGGTAATTCATGCTGAGCCAGGCACACGATTTGCGCTACGGTTTGAGCCTGCGTATCCAACTCATAGAAGGAGCCCAGGAGGGGATTTTGGACTTCGATGTCGCGTATCGGAAATTTCCAGGTGCGGTGGAGCTGTTTGACCTCTTCGGGCGTGACCTGGCTGAAGATGCTGTCCACGCCAATAAAAGAACCACCGGTGGCGCGCTGCAGTTCGGCGGCGTTCTGGCGCGAGATCGTCATGCCGAAACGGTCCATGGCCAGCGCCCGAATCTCGGCTTCCTGCAGCGGTCCAATGTCGATGTGCTGGTCTTGCGGATTGGCGGCTGCCGCCTGGGCTAAAAACTGGCCGATCGAGGAGGGTTCGTGGGGTGTGCGGGCACTGCAGACAAAGACTATATTGCGACGGTTCACCCGTGGAATGAGGTGGCGCAGTACGCGAGTGGAATCGTCGTCGATCCAGTGGGCGTCATCAATGAGAATGATGTGCCCCTGTCCTGGTCCGGTCGCGTCGCTGAGCAAATGGCGAACACACGCGCGAGCCACCGAGAGCGGTTGTTTCTTACTTTCGGTTTCAAAATCCCAATCGGGAGCGAAACCAGCGGCCAAGAAGCGCTCGATGAAGCTGTAGGGTTCACCGCGTTCGATCCGGTCGGCGGCAAGGAACGTTACCGGCCAGAGTTCGCGCTGTCTAGCTTGTTGGGCGAGTTCGCGCAAGAAATAGGTTTTGCCCATTCCGGCCAGACCATCTACCAAGACGGTACCGCCACCCTGCGAGAAAACATTGTCGAGCACATCCGAGGCCGTTTGACGTCGAAAAGTGATGGGGTTTCCGGACAATGTTCTTCCCCTTCCTCAGGTGCAAGTTTCGGTGAAGAGTGTTTTTAGTCAACGCGGATCGTACTGCGGTTTCAGGCCCCAGTGCAGCCTGATGTGTAGAACTTCATCGCCCGGCTGGCGGGCCGTTCTATCGCATGTTGCGAGAACTCTCTGCGTTGTATGTCAAGACTAGTGGCAATCTGTTAATAAGGGGAATGGTTCAGGGCGATTTTTTAACGATAAAAGATTCAACTAAGCCATGAACATGCGGAAGTTGAAGATTCAAGCGCACGGGTTTTGGCGGTGTTTCAAGGGGTCAATATAATGGGTTACTTTTGAGTAACTTTCGTATTTTGTCTAGACATTTTGTCGCTCTCTCATTCCACGGGTCAGAGGGCCTGCCCGAGCGGACTAGGGTAGTGTCAGTCCCAAAATTTTCTTGCCAAATTTCAGGAGTCTCTGTGTCGAATGCACCGAAGAATGCGCTGCCCATCGAAATCCAACTTCGCTGGTCAGATCAAGATTTATTGGCGCATGTCAATAACGCCACGATTATGACCTTGGTTGAAGAGGCCCGTATTCGAGCGATCACTGATCTGCAACAGCGCGGGGAGCTGAATGGCCCCTTGGATATGGTGCTGCGAACGGCGACGACAGAGTTCTTGCGTCCGGTCATGTATGAGGACAGTGTGACCGTCAATGTGTGGGTATCACGCATCGGAAATACCTCGTATGTGCTCCAGCATGAGCTGATGCAATACGGCGAAATTTGTGTCACCGTCGAGGCCGTCGTCGTCCTATTTGATGTCGAAAAACAGGTCTCGAAGCCCATTCCAGACCCGTTACGGGCCGTTTTGGAAACCGTTTTGGCGTCCTCCTAATCAAAAGAAACGATCTCACCGGCGTCCGAATGATGGTTCGTGACGCCGGTGAGATCTTGGATAGAAGCCCTGGGAATCGCGGTTATTAGGTTGTGGCGAGACCCTCAACGGGGGAGAGTTTTGCTGCCCGGTGCGCCGGAATGACCGAGGCGATGAGCCCTGCCAATACCGCAGTGATGGCGATACCGCCGATGGCTGCCCAGGGCCAGGCCATTTCGAGGCTGCCGGGCTGGTATTCAAAGGCCGTGGAGAAGATCGCGACCGAGCCAGCCCAACCATAAAACATGCCCAGGCCACATCCCAGCAGTGCACCAACGGCGCAAATGATGGCGGCTTCCCAACTCAACATGGCCCGCAGACCGCGCTTGGTCAGGCCCAGTGCTCGCATCAGGGCGTTTTCGCGGGTGCGTTCCAAGGCTGACAGCGCCTGGGTATTGCCCACCCCAACGAAAGCGATCAGCACCGAGATTGCCAAGAGTCCGACGACGGTCAACATGACCGTATTAATGGCCTGTTGATAGACGCCGCGCATCATGAGTGGGGATTCAAAATCGGTTGCCGACACCCCGGTGTTAGCGGCTAGTGCGGCAAGCAAATCTTGTATCTCGGAGGCATGCATCTCCTCTTGGTCGACCTTGATCCACACGGTTGCCGTCCCGGCTGGCTCGGCCGCCAACTCTTGGGCCGTGACATCTGAAACCAGTGCTGTCACGGAGGGCAGATCTGACTGCACAGCATTGAGCTCAACGGGTCCGTCAGTCGTATCGACCGTGAGCGTATCCGACTGATAGCCACTTGATACCAACACGGTGCCTGGTTCTTGCAGGGCCGCGACGTCTGCATCGGTCAGGCCGGCAGATATCTGGGCCAGTTGGGCTGGGTCGCCCGCCAACACGGCCTCGTTGTCATCCTGCACGGTGCCGACCGGTTGCAATGGTGCCGCATTTTCGACCCCGGTGATGTTGCGCATCGCGGTGACAATTTCCTCAAGGCGTTGCGAATCGTTGGCATCGATGTTGGTCAGGTCAGCATAGACGTCGACCGGGTAATTGGTGGCTAAAAGTTGATCACTATTGTGCTGGAAGGTTCGGCCGCCGGTGAGGATCATCGCAACCAGCGTGGTGCCGATGATCAGTGCTGCGGCAGTGGCTGCGGTGCGTGAACGATTCCGGGTGGAGTTCAGCTGTGCCATTTTGCCGGGGACCCCGGTGGCACGGGTGATCCAACCCAGCCCGTAGGCTGCGGCAGGCACGAACAGGATACTGAGCAGCAGCACCCCGATAAAGGAGACGGCTCCGGCCACAATGGCCAGTGCAATGTCGCCGTGTCTGGCGAAGACCACCATGACCGTAGCGCCACCGACGAATAATAGGGCGCCGAAGAATACCCGGACGATGCCCGCTTTGGATTCGACCGTAATGGCTGCCACGGGGCGCATTGCCTCTAACGGGGAGACCCGCATGGCTCGGGCGGCTGGGAGCCACCCGGCAATCACGGTGATGACCACGCCGACGACACCAACCCACACCAGGTTCGCATCGATAGCAAACGTTGCTCGGTCCACCCAGTTCTGGGCTAGCAGGATGAGCCCGAAGATCAGTCCCATGGCGGCGGCAATGCCTAGTAGGGAGCCGATCAGACCGATCATCAGAGTTTCGGCGAGCACGGATTTACGAATTTGGCCGCGGGTTGCGCCGAGAACGCGTTGCAGCGCGTATTCTTTGGTGCGTTGGGCAACCAGCACTGAAAACGTGTTGTTGATAACCAGCATCATGACCAACAAGGCGATGGCCGCAAAACCACCCAGGACAACCGTGATGGCATCGAAGCCGAACGTATCGACTAAGGATTCGGAAATTTCGACGTCGGGGGTATTGACCGTGGCCACCCCGGACAGCGCATTGGTGAGTTGCTCTAACACGGCGTCCACATCGCCGTCGACACGCACCAGACCCATCGAGTACATGGGATGTTCCCCGGCAAATGCGATCAGTGCCTCCGGGGTCAGATAGGCGGTCATCGCACCGATCGCGGTTGGATCGCCCGAGGTGTCGATCATGCCCGAGACGGTGAAATCCTTTTCGCCGTCGTCAGCCATGCCTCGCAGGGTGACCGTATCGCCAACGGCCAGGTCGTGACGGTCTGCGGCCGTGGTGTCGATGGCGATTTCGGAGTGTGCTTTTGGCAATGAGCCGTCGGTAACAGGGGTGGCCATCAGTGACGTGTCGGCCGGGGTATTGGTTGCCAACAGGAAGTCGGCGTCGGCGTCAAATGTGCCGCGCTGTGCGGACCCTTCGGGTAAGACCAAACCGGTGGCCACCTGAATCAGCGGATACACTTCTGCAACCCCAGGGATCGCTTCCAAATTCCCGGGTTGCTCCAGGCCGCCGAGGTGATCATAGAACGCGGATTCCGGGTCGGTATAGGCGTCCTGTGTTGCGTTGATGAGCAGATCGGCATTGGCATAGGTGGCGCCGAGCATCTGCTTGGTTGTTTCTTTGGCCGAGGACGTGACCAGTAGCGCGCTGGCCAGGAACATGGTGCCCAGCGTGATGGCCAATAACACGGCAACGTAGCGGCGCGGGTGGGTTTTGAGTTGGCTGAGGCCAAGTTTCCACATGCTTAGGCCCCCAATTCTGCCAGGGCGGCCAGCACGGCGTCGGCGGTTGGGTCCTCGACCCTGCCCACAATCGCACCATCTTTGAGCAGGACGACGTTGTCGGCGTAGGCGGCGGCGTGCGGGTCGTGGGTGACCATGATGATGGTTTGGCCCATGTCGCGCGCCGAGCCTGCCAACAGTTGCAGCACTTCGGCACCGGTTGTCGAGTCCAGGGCGCCGGTGGGTTCATCTGCAAAGACGACGTCGGGCCGTGTGAGCAGAGCCCGGGCAACGGCGACGCGTTGTTGTTGTCCACCGGATAATTCGTGGGGGTGATGGGCCAGACGGTCAGCCAATCCCAGGGTGGCAACGATCTGGTCGAACCAGGGCTGATCAACTTTGGCGCCAGCCAGATCCAGCGGCAGCAGAATGTTGTCGCGCGCCGAGAGGGTGGGCACCAGGTTGAAGGCCTGGAAAATAAAGCCCACGTGTTTGCGCCGCAGGATGGTCAGTTCGTGGTCGCTCATCCCGGTGATCACGGTTTTACCGATGGCCACCTGGCCGGAGTTGACCGTATCGAGACCGGCCAGACAGTGCATGAGCGTGGATTTTCCAGAACCCGACGGCCCCATGATCGCCGTGAAATCTCCGGGCCGAAATGACACGGAGACGTCATTGAGCGCGGCGACCTTCGTGGCGCCAGAGCCGTAGGTTTTGGTAATGGACTGGGCTGCTACGGCAGCCGGGGCAGTTGGAGCAAGGCGTGTTTTCATACTTTCCAGTGTGCCCCGTACCGCGTTTATGCACGTCAGCTTCTGGGACCATCTTGGGATGATGCGTATCGTCCCAAAGGATGACAGCACACTCCTGCTTGGCGCCGAGTTAGCCGGTCGGTTCGCCCTTTTTGATGGTGATCTGCCAGGATGCTTCGCCGGTCTCGCGGAAGTCGGTGACGTAGTGACCGTCGTCCACGGCCCACTGCGGGATGGTTTCGGTGCCCTGAGTGCAGTCAAAATCGATGACCAGGTGTTGGCCGGCGTCCAAATCAGCCATGACGTCCTTGGCTTCGATCAGCGGGAATGGGCAGACGGCTCCGAGTGAATCCAATGCGAAATATCCGTTGCCCAGATGTCGGGCTTTTTCCTCGGCTTGCAGACTGATCAGTCCGGTCGCCATGGACATTCCTGCCAGTCCGGCGTTGGTGGTGACGGCGGTGTTGGCTGCGGGTGCGGTGCTGAAGGCAACGGCGTCGGGGGTGTTGACGGTGCCGCCGACGCTGTCGTTGGTGGTGTAGGTTTGCGGGGCCTTGGCGGGTTTGGCAGTGGCGGGCTTGAGCCAGAATTTCGCGCCCACCGCGATCCCCACGGCAATGAAGAGCAGAGCAACCCAACCCTGAAAACTAAACAGACTGGTTTGGACCATACCGTTGCCCACGGTGCAGCCGCCGGCCAGGGTGGCACCCACACCCATCAGCAACCCACCACCCACAGATCGCACGGCGGTTGTGGCATCCGGGATGCGGATACGAAATTCCCCGGTTGACTTGGCGGCAATGAACGCTCCGACGAACAGCCCGAGCACTAACAACACACCCCAGTCGATGAAGCCCTCATCCCCGGTGACCGTGTATTGCAAGGTGTTGGCGGTTGGGGTGGTGATGCCCAACCCACTGTTGCGCCCGGTGGCCGCCGACAGTGGCCAGGCAATCACTCCGATCAGCCCGATGAGTGCCCCGGCGGTATAGAGATTCAGTGGACGCTTCCACACCGGTTGGTTACTCAAGCGTGCGGCTTTGGGGCGTTTGGCATCCTGAGCGCGGAAGTGGCGCACCAGGAAGAAGGTCAGCACAGATAAAGCGATCGCGAACCACCACGGCGATACACCCAGCAGTTCCGGGATGGTGGTTAACCCGGAATCCCAGCTCTTCATCCAGCCATCGAATCCGGCCAACGCGCCGTACTTCATGGCCGCAGCCGAGACCGCGTACATGGCCAGCGCAATCCAGGAACCCACCAGACCCTCGGCCGAGCGGAACCAGGTTCCCGAAGCACAACCACCGGCCAGAATAATGCCCAGACCAAATACAAAGCCACCAACGATAACGGCGGCCGGGGCAAACGTGCTGTCGCCCGGGGTGATCACGCCGGTCGAGGTTAGGGCAGCGATGCCGACCGCGTGTACGGAAATGACCACTAGCAGCGCTACGAATGTGCGCCAGGTGCGTTGCATAAAGATGTCACGCATCATGGCCGTGACACAGAACCGGCCGCGCTGCATCACAACCCCGAGCACGGCGCCGATAGCTAAACCTGTAAGAACCATGACGGCCCAACCTTCAAAACGCTTCGTTGAAGCGAAACTCATCAGTCAAATGTTGCAGTGATAGAGCCTAGACCCCTGGGAAATCGACGCCAAATGTGCTGACCAGAATCTTCACGGGACGTCATAAACGTTCATCTACCCCGGCGTAACTTCAGCGGCCGTTCACTGAGTATGGGCATTGCGTGGGCGGACGTATGATGGTGTGCTGAGTGTTTTGTGAAAGGCAGGCTTTTGTGACCGTGGTGCTAGCAGCCGTCCCGATCCTCGTGGTGATTGGACTTTTGCTGACCCGTCTGCCTGCCTGGGTGCCACCGGTCGTGGGCGTGCTGGCCGCCATCGCCATCGGGCTGTGGGTGCTCGATGCACAGACCACCGAATTGACCGAAGCCGTGGGCGGCTCAATGACGACGATGCTCCAAGTCCTCGCCATTATTGGTGGCGGCGTCACGTTAGCGCGGGTCATGGATTTTACCGGTGCCCAGAAACAATTCGCCGACTGGCTCTCCGCCGGGGGCGCCTCACTGGGTTCCGCTTTGATGATGGCCAACGGCGTGGTGCCGTTTATGGAATCGGTCACCGGTTTCGGGGTCTCGCTGCTCATCGGGCTCCCGCTGACTCTGGCATTTGGGTTTACCGCCTACCGAGCCGCATTGATCACGCTCATGGGAATTGTCATTGGCCCGTGGGGATCCATGGGCCCCGGCACCCTGTTGGGTGCTGAACTCGCGGGCCAGCCACTTACCGAATTCGGCCTGGCCACCGCCGTGGTCAATATCCCGGCGGTGGTCATCTCCGGGATCGTCACAGCCTTCATCGCGGCTCGTCACGCCGGTGTGCGCGGCCCCAAACTTGCAGGCTATCTGGCCGTCGGCGCCACCTCGGGCATCGTCCTGGCGTTGCTGGTTCTGGTATCCAACCTCTTGCTGGGCACCCCGGTTGCCGGTGCCGTCGCTGCGGCGATCATGACGATCCTGTGGTTGCTAGTAGTGCGTAAAGGCAAACTGCTCCCCGGCCCCGGCGGCTCCATCGCACCCTATGCGGTGTTGGTCTTCGGTACCATCGCCGGTCAGCTGATCTCCTCACCATTTGAATCCGCCTGGTGGACCGAAATCATCGCCAGCCCCGCCGTCTACGCATTTGCCGGTGTCGGTGTCGCGCTGCTGCAATACCGACAACCCGCCACCGGCCTGGCTGCCAGCGCCTTCAAACTGTGGCTCAACACCGGCATCCCCACCGCCCTGTATATCCTGTTCGGCGTCGTGATGCAGGGCGGCCACATCGCCGAAACCCTGGCGCAATCCCTGGCAACACTGGGCGCCGGGTACCTGTTCCTCATGCCGATCGTCGGCGCGCTGGGTGGTTATATGACGGCGTCGGGCACCGGCACTAATGCGATGTTTGGCCCAACCCAGGTCGCCGTGGGCACCCAGTTAGACATTCACCCGCAATGGTCCATGGCCATGAATAATGCGGCCGGCTGCTGGGGGACCATCGCCTCACCGGCCCGTATCGAACTGGCCTATCAACTCTCGCGCGGTGCTTCAATGCAAGACACCGGACCAGCAGTCACCCGCGCCCGACTGCTCGCAGTCACCCTACCGGTGCTGGCGTTCAGTACCCTCATCTGGGGCATCATGGCCTACTTCCTGCTGCCCGGCCTGTCCGCACTATGATGAAAGACACCGACATCGCGAGACCGGTGAGGTCAGAGCGGGGGTCCTCCTTATGAAGACTAAACAATTTCGCATCTGGGTGTTTGCGGCGGCGATGCTTTGCGCTGGGGCACTGGCCGGATGCTCCACTGAACGAACCGAGCCGCCGAGCGAGCCAGACGCTCCGGTGACTCACACGCCGTCGCCGGACGAGACCACCACGGACGTACCAGACCTCTCAACCCGAGCTGTACTTCTTGACGAGCAAACGATCGAGCTGACCACCTACGGGTCGTCGAGTTGCCCAGACGAAGCGATTGACGTCGACCCCGTCGATGCCGCCACCATAGCGGTGCAATTAGACAATGAGACGGACGAGCGACCCTGCACGGCGGATTATGCGCCCGTTGAGCACACCGTGGACATACCAGCCGAGGTGACTGAACGTCCGATCACGCTGGAGTTACACTGGCAAAACTCATCCGATTCGGCAACCATACCGGTTGAATAAACCGACCTCAACGCGTTGAAGTCTCGTTGCCGGCGTCGTCCTTAAACGCATTGACCACCAGATAAGCAACCGCAATACCAATCAGCACGACGCCGACCACGAAAATCCACACGTAGAACTCACCAATAAAAAAGTTCAGCGCCAGCGATGTGCCCATGATCATGCCGCCGATGATCAACATCAGCATCATCCCAACGGTGGCCGGTTTGGCGCGGCGTGGGTTTTCTAAATCTTTATCGTTGAGTCCTCTACGTGGTTCCATGCGATCATTATGGCCCGGAATGCTTGGCGCTACACAATTCCGGTGCGGTAGGCGAACACGACGGCTTGGACGCGGTCGCGCGCACCGAGTTTTGTCAGCACCCGACCCACATGGGTTTTCACCGTCGTCGCCGAGACGAACAGTTTGGCCGCGATCTCGGCATTCGACAGCCCCTCGGCCATGGCCTCTAACACTTCGCGCTCGCGGGCCGTCAGGCTGGCCAGTGCTGCCTGCTCGGCGTTGTGGTCGTTGGACGAGGCCGCGCGTTTGGGCTTGACCAGGTGTTCTAGCAGGCGCTTGGTGGTGGACGGCGCGATAACCGCATCTCCGTGATATACAGAGTCAATTGCGGCCAGTAGCTGCTCGGGCGGGGCGTCTTTGAGCAGGAACCCGCTGGCCCCGGCGTCAATGGCATCCAGGGCGTATTCATCGAGGTCAAATGTGGTGAGCACAATGATTTTTAGGGCATCGTTTCGCTCCAGCAGTGCCCGGGTTGCGGCAATGCCATCCATCACGGGCATGCGCACATCCATCAGCACGACGTCGGCGGCCACCACATGCGCGGAGTTCACCGCGTCCTGGCCGTTGGCAGCCTCGCCGGTCACGCGTAAGTCCTCGCGCGAGTTGATGAGCATGGACAGGCCCGAGCGAATCAGCGCTTGATCATCGACAATGGCCACGGAAATTTCTTGCATGGTTTCCATTGTGCCTGCTAAGCGCCGTTATAGGGCAAATGGGCGTGGACCCGGAATCCGCCACCGGCTTTGGGCCCGGCGTGCAGCGTGCCATCATACAATGCGGTGCGTTCGCGCATGCCCACCAGCCCCTGTCCGGCGTTATCGGTTTCGGTGGTGCCGGCGCCGTCGTCGTCAATGGTTACCGCAACCCCGGTGTCGCGCCAGTGCAGGGTGACCGTTGCGCTGGCATGGGGCCCGGCGTGGCGGGCCACATTGGTGAGAGCTTCCTGGATGACGCGGTAGAGCACCAGTTCAGCACCCTCGGCTAGTTCGTGGGTGGGTTGACCGGTTGTGTGCAGATCCACCTGCAGCCCGGACAGGCGCACGGTTTCGATCAGCTCATCCAGATCGGCCAGGGTGGGTTGGGGCGAGGTTTCGGCGTCGTCGGTATCGCGCAGCACGCCCAGTAACCGGCGCATCTGATTGAGTGCATCGCGGCCAGTGTTGGCAATGGTTTCTAGGGTTTGACCAGCGATCTCGGGTTGGGCCTTGGCCGCATACCGTCCACCGTCGGCCTGAGAAATCATGACTTGGAGCGAGTGGGCAACAATATCGTGGAGCTCACGAGCAATGCGGTTGCGTTCATCGGCCGCAGCGAGTTCGCGCTCCTGGCGCGCCTCGATTTCTAGTTGCTCGGTGCGCGCCTGCAGGGTTTCGACGCGCACACGCCGGGTGCGCTGCACATTGCCGATGGCCCAGGCTAACACCACCAGCGCGATAACCGGGATACTGATCGGCAGCACGAACATCGGAGTGCTCACCGGGCCGAAAATATCGGCTTCGCCGCCGGCGCGGTGGCCAAAAAAGTGCGGCATGAGCGTAACCGACGCGGCATACAGCACCGCTCCGATCAACGCCGTCACAAATCCGGCGATGGAGGCCCAGGACGGTGCTAGATGCGCCAGGTTTTGCACCGTGAGCAAAACCATGACCATCGACGGTATGACCTCCGGTCCAAAAAACAACTGCACCAGGGACCCAACGACGACGACCGCCGCCGACGCCACCGGATTGGTACGCCGAAACACCCACGGCGCCATGTGCAGTACCAAGATCGTGATAATCACGGCCTGCAGCGCCCAATCAGGCCAGTGATACACGAGGACCGGGAACGTCGCCGAGGTCATGGCTCCGCTTGAGGTCAGCAAAATCAGCCCCAGCAGCGGCAGGATGATCAGGCCGTCAGCGATGCGCGGGTAGGTGCGCCACAGGTAGGCGATCCGGTCAAAGAACTTCACGAAGCCCCATCTTAGGGCCACTTCCGGGCTCGCGCGTCCTCCTCGAAGACGATTTTGCCCGTCTATGTACGTCGTCCAGCGGTGCAGCGAGCGTTGAGTTAGGCTCGCTCGCCCGCCAACCAGCGCACAATGTCAGCGGCCGGGCCGGTTCGGGCTTGTAAATACCCGGTCCCGGCAAATAGGTGGGTTGAGCGCGGGTCCATAACCTGCGCTGCAGCCCGTTTAATGGGCACCGTCAGCGCATTGACTTCGGGATACACCGCCGGCGCGTCCAGCTCCATGATTTCATTGACCAACGAACGCGACACCCGGCCCGAGTACACGCGCGTTAATTGCGTGACCCCCGAGCGGTCTTCCTGCAGCATTTGCCGGTGCACCGGATTGGTACCGGCCTCATCCGATAGCAGCAGCGCCGTCCCCACCGATGCCGCAGCCGCCCCGTGCTCCTGCACCTCGCGCACCTGGGCGGGCGTGATGATCCCACCGGCAGCCACAAAGGGAATCTCGACGACGTCGCCCACGGCGTCCAGCAAATCCAACAGGGGGATGTCTTCGGGCTCGGCCTGTGGATCATGTACCGAGCGATGCCCGCCGGCTTCTGGGCCCTGCACCACCAGAAAATCCGCGCCGTGCTCAACCGCATTGCGCGCCTCGGCCACGGAGGTGACCGTTACCCCGATCTGGGTGTTTGACCCGTGGAGCTGTTCAAATACCGCCGGGGCCGGTAACCCGAAGGTAAACGACACGATTGGCCATTGGATTGCGGCATGAAGCTTGGCATCCCAGTCATCTGTCACGTTGGCCCCGGCCTGTTCTACCGTTGGGATTTCAACGCCCAGCCGGTCGCCAAAGGGCAGGAGCTTTTCTCTGAACTCGGTGAGTTTCTCGGCGCGCCGCTGGCGACTGGCCACCGGGTCCACCGCGGTATTGGCCACATCGGGAACAAATAGGTTGACCCCAACGCGTCCGGCGTCGGCCACCGAACGATAATCCTCGGTCAGCTGGGCTGCGGTCTTCCCGCCGCCAGCCAGAAATCCCATCGCGCCCGTGGACGCAACCGCTCGAGCCAATGCGGTTGACGACGGTCCTCCGGCCATTGGCGCTGCCACGATCGGGTGCTGAAATTCCATGGGGCAATCCTTTGCTGTTGGTTGACAGGATTTTTCAACTCTAGGACGATCCCTGCGCAAACCGAAGAGCTGAAGAATCGAAAGATAGTGGCCATTTGCCCCGGTGGGAACAAGGCCTCTACCTATTTGTTCTTCTGATGTTGCTCAATCCATTGCAACAGGTCGGTGTAACCTGCCCTGTTATTCGCGATTCCTAAGAAATCTCAGATAATGAGGCTTGTGTATACTCCAAATGCTCTTCGTTAAGTTCGAGGAAGATAAGCATTGAGTGCGCCCCGATGCGTTTATTTCCATCCATGAAAGGATGGTTACTAACAAGCCCAAATCCTAATCGAGCGGCTTTCTCTTGAACCGAAGGGAATAGCTCAACGTCGTCATAGCTGTGGAATGGTGCTGCAAGAGCAGCGTCCAGCAAACTTTCGTCGCGAAGACTCGAATCTCCACCGAATACCTCAATCAAGTTCGCATGGAGTTTGAGTATCTGTCTTTTGCCGAGATGAATCATTTGGCTAGTTCTGTATAGGCTTCTCGGTTCTGGCTTATCAAACGTTGAGAAATTTCAATCAGGTCCTTTTCGGTTGCTTCTTGCTCGTGTTCGACCGATGAGAACTCTAGGAGGATATACTTCGGCTCGTTATTTTTTAGAATGACGACCGGGCCATCCTCGTCCACTTTCCGGGCTACCTTAGAAAAGTTTTGATTTGCTTCGGTAATTGAAACTAAGTTTTTGGTGTTAACTTTCACGACTACTCCTTGTAATTTATCCTCTAATTATAGGTTGAATTTAGCCTATTTCGAGGCTGTTGATCCCTGCGCAAACCGAAGAGTTCCCAGCGTTAGATTCGCTCCAGCAACACAGCGGTTTCTGCGTGCGGAGTGTTCGGATACATGTCAAAAAGCCGTGCTGCAATCGGTACGTAATTGTTCAACTTCACCAGGTCTTCTGCCAATTGTACGGGGTATGCCGAGCAGTAGAGCAGGTGCTTGGGCCCGGTTTCATTGAACTGCGCAGCCAGCGCGCACAGCCCCTCGGGGGTTGGTGGAGTGACGACGGCGAGATCTGCGACGTTGTATCGATCCAGTCGAGCCGCATCCCCTAAGACGAACCGTGCAACATCGCGGTAGCCCATGTTGTGGGCGGTGATATTGGCTGCGCGCACCGATTCTTGGCAAGCATCAATGCCCCAGATCGTTCGCGGCACCCGGGGATTGGGCGTATCGCACCGCGCCATCGTCAACCCAAAACCACCCACTCCGCTAAATAAATCCCAGACATTATCGGCACCGACCTCATCAGCCCAGGCTCTGGCCTGCCGGTAGAGGTACTTGGTAACGTGCGGATTGGTGTTGAACCGCGATGTTGACGCCACCTGCAGCGGCAGGTCGTCAATCTGCAGGGTCAAGTATTTGCCGTGCAGTGCGTATTCGCGGTCGTCCTCAACGCACACGCTCACGACCCGCGCTGGGAGCCGTTGCTTGGCGAGTGGCTTCAGCAGGATCGGCAGGTAGGTGCGCAGCGGCGTCAGTGCCGCCCCGGTGCGAACTACGAACCGCAGCATGAGTTCGTTGGCCGGTGAGATCGTCACTTCGATGGTTTTGAGTTCGCCGGTGTTTGTGGATGCTTGGTAGGGCTGAATCTCTGCGGCAGCCACCATGTTCTGGATCGCTGCGAAAACGAATTCCATTTCCTTGGGGAATTGCGGGCACCCGGTGATGTCGACGCCGACGTCGTCATGATCGGGCAGCACACCCAGAATGGGGATTTCTGAGGTGCCCGACACGGTCATGGTGGCTTTATTCTTATAGCGCCATCGGGGTGAGGTGACGGGTTCAAGCCACAGCGCATCGGGATGTTCGGTGCGGAAGACGGGATGCAGGAGTTCCTTGGTGGCGTGAATCTTGAGGATCATCTGTTCTGAGTAGGCAGAATCGATCCAGGCGCACGCGTTGCAAAGGCCTGAGGTAAAGTACTCGCATTCGAGCATGGGTTCCAATGTAGGGCAGATTACTGGCCGGTAATAGGGTTGATATGCTCACCACACCGGCTTCGGTTGGCCGATTCGTGCCGGTTCTGGCTCTAGAGTGTTAACCGATCACGTCCGCCGTCGAGTTATCAACAGGTGAATTATGTCTGAGCCGCTTGAACATGCAATGCTGTTCGATTTGGAGCCTACCGAATTGGTCGAAGAACCGGTAGAGCAGACCGTCGTCGAACAGTATGACGACGCGGCAGGCCAGGGTGCACTCGACATTGGCATTGCGATTCCGACACCCTTTGCCGAACCCGAAGTTGATGAGGAAGTTGAAGCCGAAGCCGAAGAGGTCAACGAAGAGGTGCTGCAACATCCCGAGTCGGCACCGCGCAAACACCCTAATAAGGTCAGCTTCTATCAAGAGCCCGAAGACACTGCCCGCCTGCGCGGAGCGGTCCTGCACACGATGGTGGCTGAGGGGCACCGTTCACTGAGCCAGTTCATTATTCGTGCGGTCATGAAAGAAGTCCAACGCGTTGAGGATAAATACAACGACGGCAAACCGTTCCCGGCGGTGGCCGCCAACGAAATGCCGCAGGGCCGTCCACAACGCTAATGGTTCTTTTTGCGACTCGACCCGGTGGTTTCCTGCGGGCTGAGTTGTTGCAAAAACAGTGGAACTTCTGCGCGCGAGCTCAATTGGAGCTTGCGCAGAATATTCGACACGTGGAATCGGGCGGTGGACTCCGAAATGACTAATCGATCCGCAATCGCCCTATTTGAATGACCATCGGCGAGCATTGCGGCAACTTCTTGTTCCCGATCAGTCATCGTAGTAAATACCTGCGATGTCATATCGCGATTCGTCTGCGTCGCGCGTTGTAAGAGGTCTTGTGCACTGGCCAGGTAGGCCTGAGCACCAATTTCTTCCAGTGCGGTGATAGCTTTTCGCAGTACCGCTTCGGCTTGTTGAGACTGTCCGTACGACAGTAACAACTCCCCGTAATCCACACTGGTGAGCGCATGTGGCAGTGGGAAACGGCGCTGGGCCAGCGCGGCTATAAAATGCGCGGTAGCATTTTCGACGTCGCCGGTGGCACGGGCAATCCGAGCTTCCAACCAATCGAGACTGCCCCAGTACTCAAACCAAGAGCTGCCACGTTCCGAGCGCAGCTGGTTAACTAATGCCCGTGCTTTATCGAGTTGCTTCAGCGAGATCAGGGCATGCGCCTTATACGTGAGATAACCGTGCTGAGTGTTTGCGAATGTGACCAGCTCAGGCTGGGACGCTCGAGCAACGACGTCGTTATAATCTTGTTGCGTTCGGGCAATCTCAATCTGGGCCATCACATTGAGGTCCCGACCGTAGTGTTCCCAATGCAGCTCGGCTGAACGCGTCGCGTGGGATAGATATTGTTCGTATTGTTGACCGCCGGTGACGACGTCGATGATCGCTCGGAGTGCTGCTGCGGTGAGCCGTGATTCTAGGTCGAGCGCTTCGTGGCTGACTTCTTCGAGATCATCCAGAATACGGGTGGCCGATGTGTAGTTGCCAAATAGCACATGGCTATGCGCCAGAATGATGCGCGGTGTCGCAGCAGCCCACGGATCACCCGGAACGCGTTCCAAGAGATCAACAGCTTTTGCGGCAAGTTCATGAGCGAGCACAGCATCGCCGGTGGCCATCGCAGCCCCGGCTAGCGGGACGAGGCAATCAATTTTGGCAGGGCTATCGTTGAGTATCGTAACGCGTTGGATGAGGTCGGGTAGCGCCTGGACAGTGGCCTCAATGTCCCCATTGAGGTGCCACTGCACGATCTTGTAGCACTCCAAAAGCAGTGTGGTTTCTTGCGGTGTGACCATCCATGAGAGCCGTTGGTCGATGAGTTCTTCCGGATGATCCGGGCCGTGGGCGAGGAGTCGCTGCGCCATGGGGATGAGCTGCAGTAAGCGAGTGCGGTCGGGACTGCGCATGGTCATCATAACCATCATGAATGTAAGAAATGCTTGGACCGCCATCTCATCGGGGGTTGTGGCCGGTGCGGCAAGGATTGCTTGGACTCGTTGGTGTGGGAATTCCTCTTCTACCAGATAAACCCTGAGCATGACGGCCATGAATTCGCGCAGGATGCTGTGCGGCATGGCTTCGATTTCGGGTAAGAGATCCAAACATTGGTAACCGGTTTTGGCACGAATATTGATCAGCACGAGCTCGGTGATCAGCTGCTGCCGTTCTTCTGGTTGGTTGGCTAATTGCAATGCCATGCGCAGGATCTCGGAGGCATTGGCATAGAGCAGCTGGTCTGTGGCTTTGGTGAGGTATGCTTCGACGTGTTCCTTGAGCTGCGGGCTCCAGGTCTCCGAACCTTTGAGTAGATGCCGAACAGAACGGAATCCATCGGTGAGATCTGCCAGGACCTGATGGACTCGACGAGCAAGTACCGGATCTACGGTCTCACGTATGGCCGCTGCTACCAGGTCATGGCTGGGGACTATGGATCGTCCGAAGTCAGATTCTCGGATGATCCCTGAACGAAATGCCTCAGCAGTCCCATCGGCTACATCGAGACGTTCCAGGGCGGTCCGCAACATCGCCGGTGAGATTTCATGTCCAGCAATGCATACGATGTGGGCGGTCAATCGAGCAGCCTCGCTCAAGTCTCCATATTGACGAAGTAAAGGATTTTTCACTTCGACATTTCTGATCGGGATGCTCCAGGTGGTGTGTAGCTTTTCGATCTCTTCTTCAGTGACTTGGTTGAAGATCGCATCGACGCCTAGAAATGAGCCACCAGATAATTCTTGCAGTTTGGCCGCGTTAGACCTCGAAATACTGACCCCGAAGCGCGCAAATGCAAGCCCTCGAATATCATCTGCGGTCAAGGGTTCTAGCGTTATGTGTCTATCCTGAGGCCCTGTTGAGAAGTCGAGCAGAAATTGTCCGAGCGAAGACGGGCCGTGCGGTGTTCGCGCGCCACATGCGATGAGGACATGGCGACGATTAAACCTTGGGATCATATGGCGCAGCACTCGAATGGATTCCGGATCAATCCATTGTGCGTCGTCGATAATAATGATGCGGCCCGAATCTTGGGTGGGCAGTGTCTTCATGAGACGCCGGATGCAGTCTCGTGCCACCACGATGGGCTGTTGCTGGATATCTGGCTCAAATTCCCAATCCGAAGCGATACCGGCTGCTAAGAACCGTTCAATGAAGCTGTATGGTTCGCCGCTTTCGATGCGATCGGCGTTGACGAAAGTCACTGACCAATGATTGCGTTGATGTGCTTCGGCAGCCAGTTCTCGAAGAAAATACGTTTTTCCCATGCCGGATAGACCATCAACCAGGAGTGTCCCGCCGTGGTGTTGGTGGGCATCATCGAGGATCAGATGAATTTGATCGAGGCGTGAGATCGGGGAGCGGTGTGCGTGCATGGAGCCCTTCCAAATGAAAGGCGCAGAGCATTCCGGAGCATTGTGCAGGCTGATTATGGTGTGATCAGCACGCCGGAAAGTTAATCGTTATTGCTCTATCGGCACCTCTCAGGATGAGAATACCCTGAACGAGACTCGAGGGGAATAGTAAGTTCAACGCATTGATCATGCATCATTTCTTCGGGGAGCGTCGTCGGCCGGGAAGGTGGGCTTGTTCGCCGTCCTGGTCAAAAATTGTGAGCAGTTCAGCCGGACCTTGGTGCGCTTCGAGCAGGTGGGGGACCATGGTTGAAAACTCCACTGCTTGGCCGGGGTAGACGAAAATCGTTCGCGTACCCAGCTGCAGTCGAACGACTCCGGTGAGTACGGTAAACCACTCATAGCCGGGGTGTACTTGCGGGCCCTCGAGTGTGCGTTCTTCGGTGATACGCATCTTGGCAATCGTGACACCTCGGCGATCGCGTTCGCGCGAAAGCAGCCAGAACGTAGTGCCACCCATGACCTCCGGTTCTGGGCGAATGACCACATCGTCATTCCCCTCAGGTTCGACAAGTTGATCCAGTGATGTCCCTAAGGCTTTTGCTATCGCAACGAGCTGTTCCAGCGCCAGACGCTGACGACCAGTCTCAATGCGGCTGAGTGTCGAGGCAGACACGTGGCAACGTGCCGCGAGCGTATCGAGTGTCCACCCACGTGCCAATCGCAGCCCTCGAATACGGTGGCGGACGATGGATTCAGTATCTTCTTGCATCATATGCAAAAGTGTATGCGAATATCGGGTTTTCGCACTAGTGTCGTGGTCATGACACACCATGAGCTTCATTCCGACCATCACCATCGACCCGATCACGACGTTTGGCAGGGGATGCCAGAGGGCTTCGCTGACTACCTTGAATTAGAGGCACAGTTGAGCACGCCGGTTGTCAATGCCGCAATTGACCGGGGTACTGCCGCATTGGACCATGCTCCATCCACCATTGTCGATTTAGGTTCAGGGACAGGCGGGGCGACGGTCGCACTGGCAACACGCTTTCCTAACGCCCGGGTGCACAGTCTGGACGTTTCACCCCAGTTATTGGACAAGGTCTCAACTGCTGCCACGGCTGCAGGGGTCAATGATCGGGTTGAAAAGCACCTGATTGACCTGGATGATGACTGGGCCGCAGACGTTGCCGAAAGTGTAGACCTGGCTTGGGCAGCCTTGACCCTGCACCATGTGGCCGACCCTGCACAATCACTGCAACAGATATTTACCGCATTACGACCCGGTGGGGTGCTCGTCGTCACGGAGCTCACGGGCAAAGCCGCATTTGATCCGGAAGATCTGGGCAGTGGCAGTGCACGCCTGGGCGAACACCTGCGCCGGGCACTGTCTTCTCACGAACATCACGCCAATACCGAGTGGACAACACTGCTGACTGAAGCCGGTTTCACTGCCGTAGAAAGCCACGAAGACGAGTTTGTAGTTGCAGCGGACAGCCTCGAGGGCAGACGGTACCTCGCCAAACAACTGCAGGCATATCAGCAACGCCTGATCAACGACCTCACCGACGACGACCTGACAGAACTCAACTACGCCATAGAATCGTTGCAGACCAGCAGCTCCACGCTCGCGTTTCGTTCAGGCCGTGCCATATGGGTCGCGGTGCGCCCTCACGTCACTGCTGACCCCGATCAGCCAAGTGGTGCTGAGCAGAGTCTGCAGGACCAATCGATCGAAGAGCCCACGAGCCCTGGTCCTCGTGCCGGCCGTGACCACGCAAGCTTTGACGCCGAAATAGCCGTCGTTGGTGGTGGGGCGGCGGGGCTTGCTGCCGCGACTGCATTGGCCAGGTCTAGGCGTCAGGTCGTGGTAATCGACGCCGGCAACCCCCGGAACGCGCCAGCCGACGGCGCACATAATGTCCTGGGTCAGGAAGGCATCTCGCCGCTCGAACTGTTAGCCCGCGGCCGTCAAGAAGCTGAAGCCTACGGTGCTCAGATTCTTTCCGGGCAAGCCACCGGGGCATCAGGAACCATCGACAATTTCACGATCGAAATCGACGGCGGAAAACGCAATATCCAGGCCCGCCGGATTATCCTCGCCAGTGGCCTAGTGGACGAGCTTCCTGCGATTCCCGGAGTGGCTGCGGGGTGGGGGACACAGTGTGCTGCACTGCCCGTTCTGTCACGGGTGGGAGGTCCGTGATCAGCGCATCGCCATTATCGCCAATGATGAGCGCGCCGTGCACCAGGCGATGCTGTTTCGTCAGCTCAGTGATCAGATCACGGTGTTCCTAAACGAGACATTTGAACCCGCCGACGACCACATGAAACAACTGGCAGCGCTCAACGCCACCATCGTCAAGCCACGCATCAAACGCCTGGTCGTCGAAAGAACTCAAGTCCAGGCGGTCGAGACCGGGGATGGTCGTGTATTTGATGTCGACGCCGTGGTTGTCGCACCACACTTCAATGCACGAACTGAGCTCTACGAAGCACTGGGTGGCACTGAAGAGGTAGTGCTTTTTGGTAAACAGATTCCCACCGACGCCCGCGGCATGACCAAGGTACCCGGAGTCTGGGCTGCAGGTAACGCCAATCAACCGATGACTATGGTTTCCGCAGCTGCCGCGGCCGGTGTTGGCGTAGGCACTGCCGTCCACGGGGATCTGTTGGTTGCCGACCTCAATCAAGGCCTGGCTTAGATGAGCCGCTGTGCTTTGGCAGCATTAATGGCTGCAGTCCGGTTGGTGACATGCAACTTTTGGTAAATATGCACCAGATGGGTTTTTACGGTCGCTTCCGAGATGAACAGTGACTGGGCCAGTTGTTTATTTGTTGCACCCGTGGCCAAGAGTTCTAGCAGTTCTATTTCTCGGCCGGAGAGGCTTTCTTGCGGCTGCTGCATGCGGTTCATCAAGAGTGCAGCAATTTCGGCAGACAACGTTGGTTTGCCTGCAGCAGTGTCGAGGATCGCCTGCCGCAATTTTTCGGGCTCGGCATCTTTGAGTAAGTAGCCTTTGGCACCGGCATCCACGGCGGCCATGACATCAGACTGCGTATCGTAGGTGGTCAAAATCAGCACCGGCGGACCGTTTTGCTCTTGGAGACGCCGCGTCGTGGTAATACCGTCCAAACCGGGCATCTCGATATCCATCACCACCACGTCGATTGTTTCGACGTCCGGGTCATTTTGCTGCTGGGAGGCTGTCACAATATCGAGTGCTTCTGCGCCATCGGCCGCTTCGCCTACCACCCGGACACCGCCCAAGCCCTCTAATAATGCTCGTAGCCCACTTCGCACCACCGGGTGGTCGTCAACGAGAAGCACTCTGATCGTTTCGGGGGATGGGGTCACAAGTCCTCCTGGACGGCGGGGTTCGTTGAGGCACTGGTCAGTGGAATGCGCGCGGCCACCACGGTGCCTTCACCCGGAGCCGACTCGATGGCGAGGCTTCCATTGAGCACGGCCAAGCGTTGTCGTAGACCATAGAGTCCATATCCGCTGGTTTCGCCGTCTGAATGCTGTCCTGGTGTCGCCGTAAATCCGGGATAGAACGCGTCAGGCACGGTAAAGCCGACGCCGTTATCAAAAATGTCGACGGTCAATTCGTCGTCCCAAATTCCCACCGTGATGACCACTTGAGTGGCCTGGGCGTGGGCGGCAACATTGCCCAGCCCCACCTGGACCGTCCGCAGGACAGCAGCACTGATCGGTGAGGGTAGTTGGGCCGGGGATTTTTCTCCCTCCCACCGCAGGTGCATGTCCACCGGTTGGTGGCGCACCGCCAGCTCGGTTTCATAACGCTTGGTCAACTGTTGCAGTTGGGTTCGCAGGGAGTCTGCTGGATCAGCTGTTCCGAGGTGTTGGATTAAACCACGAGCCTCAGTCAGATTGGCTGCCGCCGTTTCTTCAATCAACTCTAGGCTCTGTTGGGTAGACGGTGAGAGTTCTTGCGACTGCCGGGCGGCACGACTGACTAGCACAATCGAAGAAAACCCTTGGGCTAACGTGTCATGAATTTCCCGCGCTAGGCGCTCGCGTTCCTCGAGCTGTCCGGCTCGATGTTCTGTGGCGGCCAAGTCAGTTTGAGCCGCCTGCAGTGCTGCAGCAACGCGTTGATGGTGCACGGCCTGGGCTAATAAGTGCCGGTAGGCAGCCGAAATGAGCACGGCTAAAACGGCCCCGATGCCAGGACCAATAATTGTGGCCAGATCCGGTGGCTGTGGACCGGTCGCGCGAACTGCATCCCACCACGGCAATAGCCAGGTTGCCGCCCACAACAGCACAACGGCTACCACTCCGGCAACAGTTGTCAATAAATAGAGATAGAGAAACATCAACGGGAACGCGACCCAGACGAACGTTGGACTCAAAAACAGCAGCACGAGCCACAACACGGTGATAGTACTCAGCCATGCCCAGCCCAATATTTTGGCGCGACCATGAGCAGGTTTGGCATCGTGACGGTACCACCGATATTCACGTGAAGTGCCCAGCACATAGACCAGCGCCAGCACAGCAGCCAATAACGTGATTACCAATATCCGATGCATTGGCGGGGCGGCCACCGCACCGGATGGGAGGAAAGCGCGCACCAGGCCCAGCCCCAGCAGCACCGCGAACATAACGTGCAACCCTACTCGCAGTACGCGCAGCACCGGAGAACGTTCTGGTGCTGCAAGGGAGGTGGGCATGGCAGTCATACCCTCTACCGTAGCGATAATCGGGTCAGGCGGAATCAACCAAAAGGTTGACTACCAAATCAACCCATTCCACGATGTAGTTCTATGCGTGAAAAAGCAGACTGGAATCAGTACCGAAAACCACCAAATTTTCAAAGGACAGGATTCCATGTTTGTAGGCTTACGCGAAATACGAGAGGCCAAAGGGCGGTTCACGCTCATGGGCGCCGTCGTAGGGATGATCACCCTGTTGCTGGTGATGCTCACCGGACTCACCGCCGGCTTAGGCGCCCAAAATACGGCGGGCCTCGCCGCGCTCAACCCAGCCGGCTACGTTTTCGGCAATGCTGCCACAGATGAGGCGCCCGAAGACCTGACCTTTGTTGAATCATCGGTCACCAGCCAAGATCAGCAGGCCTGGGCCGCAACCGAAGGCGTCGACGACGCCGTACCGGTGGGCATGGCGCAGACCCTCCTGACCGCCGAATCCTCTGGGTCAGTTGCCGTCTGGGGCATACCGGAAGGCTCCGGCCTCGTTGAACACACCGCATCACCCGCACTGCACGGCGCCACCGAACCCAGCGCGGACGGCGTAGTGCTGTCTGAATCCATCGCCGAAGACCAGAACCTGCAAGTGGGCGACGCCGTGACGATCGGTCCCGTTGATCTGACCGTTGAAGGCATTGTGGAAGACCAATGGTATTCACACTCCGCCATTGTCTGGGTGACCACCGAATCCTGGCAGGCCATGACCCACGCCGAAGACCACGTACTTGGCAACGTGCTGGCCATCTTTGGAACTGAAGACGCCACCGCCTGGGACGCAACAGCCGAATCCACCGCAACCGTGAACACGAGCGTTTCCGAATCATTCCAAGCACTGCCCGCTTACTCATCAGAATCCGGCTCGCTGACCATGATGCAAGGATTCCTCTACGCCATTTCAGCCCTGGTCATCGTTTCCTTCGTCACCGTCTGGACCATCCAGCGCACCCGAGACCTTGCCGTCCTCCGAGCCCTGGGCGCGTCAAGCGGCTACCTCATGAAAGACTCCCTTGGCCAAGCCGCCGTCATTCTGGCAGTCGGAGTTGTTGCCGGCGCAAGCTTGGGCGCCGGACTCGGTGCGCTCGCAGCAACCGCGGTACCGGTGAGCCTCTCTGCGCTAACCGTCATCGGCCCTGCCGTAGGCATCTGGGTCTTAGGAGTACTCGGTTCTGCCATTGCGGTACGCCGTGTTTCAAAAGTCGACCCACTCTTAGCCCTCGGTGGCAACTAATTCCCGCAGCGCACTGTGCTGAATCTCTTGTGCTTTCGAAAGGACCAATCATGACTTCCACAACTCAACCCAACACCACCCTTGCAACAGCTATCGACCTGCACCGGGTGAGCCTGCTGTATCCAGACGGCCAAAACCCGGACGGCAGCCCCCGAACCGTCGCAGCTCTGGATCACGTGAACTTCAGCGCCGCCAAAGGCGAGCTCACCGCCCTGGTCGGGGAATCCGGCTCAGGAAAATCCTCCCTGTTGTCCGTCATCGGAGCCCTCGTGCAACCAACTTCCGGCACTGTGCTGGTGGGCGATACGAATGTTGAAAAACTTGACGACGCCGAACAGGCTCAGCTGCGCCGCGACACCGTGGGATTGATTTTCCAACAGCCCAACCTGCTCAGTGCACTAGGCGTGCGAGACCAACTGCTGGTAACCGACCACTTGCGCGGCCTGCGCGGTAAGGAACTCAAACACCGCAGAGCCCGTGCGGATGAGCTGCTCGACGTCGTTGGTTTAGTCGACATGGCCGACCGGAAAATCCAGGCCCTATCTGGTGGGCAGCGCCAACGAGTGAACATTGCGCGGGCACTCATGGGGACCCCGCAAGTGCTGTTGGCCGATGAGCCAACCTCCGCACTGGATCAGTCGCGTTCGCATGACATCATGCAACTGCTGAAAACGCTCACCCAGGAGTTCTCGGTCGCCACTGTTGTGGTGACCCACGATCGAGGGTTAGTGCAATATGCAGACCAAGAAGTGACATTATCTGATGGTCGTGTCGTCTCCGCAGAACGGGTGGTACCTCAAGTGAGCTAGTACGCTGATCTTTATTTGGCGCGGGTCGCTTCAGAGTGCCCATTGAATATTGCGAAGTAGCGGTTGATAAGGATCTAACCACGGGGCTGGTTGGAAGTAGTGGGTGCCGTCAATAGTGCGGATCGTCCACTTGCCGTTATGCACTTGGCCATGGTGGTAGGTGCAGAGGCAGATGCCATTGTCGATATCGGTTTTACCGCCAAACTCCCACGGTTTGATGTGATGGATATCGCACAGGGCTGCGACGATAGTGCATCCGGGCGCCTGGCACCCGCGATCGCGGGCGAGTATGGCTCGTCGTTGTGCCCGGTTGAAGAACCGTTGGGTGCGGTGCTGATTTAAGACGCTGTGGTATTTGTTCCAGATCTTTCCAACGATTTCGGAATCACACGTCAGGATATTAATATCCTGGGGACGGACCGAGCCGACGTTCATGACTTCAGAGATGAACCCCGTCCATGGTGGTGGACTCTGGCCAGCCTGGTGTGTGGGGTCATGACAGAGCCCTTGCTTGACATGGTCCGGACCAGGATGTCGAATATGCGGTGGCATGATGCCACTAGGGTCTCGGGGTCTTCGGAGTTTCTCGGGGAGCATTCCGATATCGAGTGACTGATACGCCGTTTCAATGTCTTGAACGATATGCAGTGTGGATGCAGCTCCGTGAGCACGTTTGATCTCTAGTTCTTTGGGTGGGAACTTACGAATAGCGCGGAAGAGGCCGATGAATATTGCTCCGAGCATTTGACCGGGAGTTAGCTTATCCAATTGATTGAGATCTTCTTGCGTGACAGGATTACCGTTTGAGTCTTCGGCTATGACCGATTCTGGATCCTGATCGAGTGTTAGATCTTCTAAATTCGATGCATTTGGATCGTACAGTGGCTCGGTATCGAATTCTCCGGCATGTGGTGCCTGGTTGGACGCTGTTGAATCATCATCGTCGATGGTATTCCGAGCATCTGATGAATCGTCATCCGGTTTTGTTTCTTGTTGCGTGTTGTCGAAAAGATATGCTTTGAGATCGTCGTCAACTTTGACCGGTGACCCATTCTTATTGAGCTGTTCGACCGCGAAACTCTTATATTCAGCAAATACAGCTGGAGACATATGCATCCATGCTTTGCCAGAACCGTCAGAGTAAGCCTGATCACGCAGTACATTGTCGCCCTGCTTGCGTAGGGCATCTTCCACAGATGGGCCGTCAGGGCAGATGTGATGAGCGATGGTGTTTGTCCAACGTTTGCGGGCGGTATTGAGCGCATCTGGATTGGAAGTCTCCGCTGCTTCGACGAGCGTCGATTCAAACGCTATTAGCGCGGCATCTTTATACCCTAGGTCAGCGCCGACCTGTCTGGTGTATCTGGTGAGCGTGGCATCCATCCGAATGATACGATCTAAGTTTTCTCCCGAGATCTTCCCATCTTGAAACGCTTCAGCAACCTTGGAAAGCTTCGGTTTGTTTTCATCCGCAGACGGATTAATGCCTGGTTTCCATGTCACATACTCTATGCGTGTGTGAATTTGCTTGGTCTTATTCTGAGAGAACCGTAGGACCTCTTTGAAATAGTCCGTACTGTTTTTATAGGCCACGACTCCCACAGGGCTGCCGAAATATTCAGGTTGCGAAGAAAACGCTGGCTGAATCTGGCGACAGAAATGAGTAACGACGGCTTCTTGGCTATTTTCCAATTGCCGGGTGATTTCAGCGAAAACCGGAATGGTGTCCCAAATATTTTCCGGGCTGTGTGGAATTGGTGCATTCGGGACCGCAGTACCCTGTTGTTTGGCCGACTCAGGATATTCGGCCGGTTCATCCGAATGTTTTTCATCTGTCGGGGCGTGACTACCCGTGGGGTCTTTTGATTGTGCAGTGGATGTGCCGTTGAAGCCGGACCAATCTTCACCAGCCGCAGTAGTGTACTGTGCGAATTCGTTAAAGGTTGCAGGTTCTGCAGCACGTGAGGCGAGATGCTTCTTGAAAAATAAGGTTACGTAAGCCAGTTGTGTGAAACTCAGGTCATCTACAAATGACAGGTCCGCCTGGTCAGGGAGAGGTACTTCGACGCCAACGTCGGGCAATGATGCGGTGACATCCATGACGCAGTCCTCTCAGCGAACAACAGTTAGTGAGTTTGAGGTAACGGTGTTCCTCGACCGCATCTGTAGCATTCAGTCAGTTTGCATCAGTGACTTTTCAAGATCTCTATTTGACACCATTTTATCCAAGAAATGCATCTAAGGCAATGACGTATCTATGTTTGTTTAACATTTTTAGATAAAAGAAGAAGGTCTATATCACTTTCAATGAATATCATGAAGGCCTATGAGTTTTGGTGTGGATATCATCCCATGTATTGAGAGTTTTCCACATCTCTAGACGACACGGTTGCAAGATACCTCTGCATCAGATATTCGTTCTGCACCTTCCAGCGCACCAGACATTTACATGCCGTGTCGCGGCTGTAGTTCATGGTGCGTTGATGATTAATAGTGTGGAGCAGCTGCCAGATCATGGCGCTGATACGCCCAGTCCGATACATGTTGCCGGGGGATCTTCAGGCTGTCATCGGCACTGCGTTACGGACTGTAAGCCTCATCTCGACGCAAAAAAGAAGCGGTACCCATCGGTGGGGTACCGCTTGTGCCTCGGGTAGCAATATAGCCCTGAGCTTTTATGCATATTGATATTCGTGTGGATTGGTCGCTGACCGGCCTGAGCGGTTTCGGTACGAAGCAATCACTGCCAGGATGACCAATGCGGCTCCAACCATCCAGGAGGTCAACATCGCCGTACGTTCCTCTACGTGCGCGCCAAAGAGGGCCGAGAGGAAGACCATGACGCCGAGTACCATTTTCACGAACTCAGCCAATGTGGAAGATGCGGTGGTCCCCGCCCACAAGGATGAGACGATGACCAGAACGCCTAGCGTTACCCACAGTGCTGTCGGTGCACCCGGGATCCATAGATGTGCCAGGGCTAGGTAAATGCCCAGTCCAACGCTCAACCAATCCTGCCACGCTGCCCAGCGCCGTCTGTTTCCAATAGTGGCCTCGTGGACTAATGGATGATGGATCGTACTTGTACTAGGGGAGCCCGTCTTCTGCACCGAGTAAGTGGTTTTCGATTTTACGGGTGGGTTAGCATATTTCTTCGCCATCATAATCGCCTCCAAAATCTACAGAGTTTTGCGGTCGGCTCTTCAAGCAATGGCGCTGTTTCTATTGTAGCCCTAGTGCTTCAGGGCCACCATGGGAAGTAGCGAACACTTTATGTCGATGAGACATCGACCGGTTGCGTTTTAGTACCGGGGCGCGGTGGCGAGGTCAGGTCGGTTGTGGCGGTTAGCGATCTCACCGAGGGCATCTTCGGCCGCAGCGGCTAAGAAGGAATTCGGATCCATAACTAACCGCTGCAGACGGTCAATGGCCACATCATGCTGTGGGGTTGCGGTAACGCCAATGGCCCGAGCGGCGGCCATGCGCACGTGCGGGTAGGCGTCGTCGGTGAGCAGTTCGACGAGTTTATCGACGTGGGCAAGTTCGTGGTGGCCAACGAGTTGGACAGCAATTTCACGGACCTGCCAATCGTCGTCGTTCAAAGCAATAATGACGGCGTCCTCGGCTTTGTGATGCCAGGCGTGGAGTAGGGCTTGGCCGGCCCAGACACGCGCCATGTAGGGCTCGATGGCGTCCATGCCGCCGAGTAGTTTAATGTCGGGATCGTGTTCGGCGTCGGGCGTAGTTTCCTGCGATAACAGGCGCATGGCCCAGTCGACCAGGGTCGTATACCCCAGGGTTTCAACGGCCGTTGCAATGCGTGTCGTGACGGCTGTGGAAAAGTGATCTGGGCGGTTAGCTGAAGGCGATGCAGAATAGGACATGTCTCTATTGTGCACACATTGCAGGTGGTAGTTTAATGGTTATGCGCTCGCGAAGTTCGATTACCCTCCACTTCCGGGCTGAAGCGTATGATCATCCTTCGGGTTACGTGGACGCCGGTACCGTCATGAGCTGGCTGGATAAGGCCGGTTATGCTGCCGCAGCCACTTGGGCGGGCTCGAATGTGCAGGCCACATATATTGGCAACATGAAATTCGGGCACCCGGTGCCTGTGGATACTCAGATCACTGCGCAGGCGCGCCTGATTTACACTGAGGGTACGGAAATTCATGTGCAGGGTCGGTTGACCTTGCCAGACGTTTTGGATGACGACGGCGAACCAACCGTGGCCACGTGGGTGGTCATGGTTTATGAGGCCGTGGATGCCAAGGGCAAGCCGAAACAGATCAATCCGTGGGAGCCGCGTACCGACGCCGGTCATAAGCGCCGCGAGGTGGCCAAGGCTCGCTCGATTGAACATGCCCGCGGTGAAGACGCGTTGGGGCAGGTGTCGTTTCCGGATCCGGCCGAAACCACCGCAGAAGTCGTGTTGCTGTGCTTTATTGCCCATGCCGCCCAGGTGACGCCCGGGTTTCGGCTCCAGGGTGGTACGCTGATGAGCTGGCTCGATGAGGCCGCGTTTGTGTGTGCCTCGCGCTGGGCGGGTAAACAGGCGGTTGCGGTATTTGCGGGTGGGGTGCAGTTCTACCACGGGGTGTACGTGGGCGACGTCGTCGAAATTGAAGCACGTATTGTCCACACCACGGAACGCTCAATGTACCTGGTGGTGCGCGCCTGGAGTGGTAAACCTGAACAGCGCGACCTGCGTCCGGTGGCCCAATCGATTGCGATTATGGTGGTGGCCGAGGAAGGCAAGGCCGAGCCGATCCCGAGCTGGCAGCCGGCCACCGAGGCAGAAAAACAATTGCAACACCACGCCATTGAGCTGGTATCGATGCGAAATAAGAACGTTTATGAGTGGTCGACGGTAGAAGTACCCTGACCGGGTAGGAAAGACTCCTTTGCTCAAACTCCTGGCGCGTTTTGCGCGCCCATATAGTGGTCACCTGGTGGCCGTAGTGGTCCTGCAACTGGCAACAGTGGGCGCCATTTTGTTTTTACCGGCACTCAATGCCCAAATCATTGACGACGGGATTGCCACCGGCAACACCGACGTGATCTGGGGCCTGGGCGGTGTGATGCTTGCCGTCGCACTGGTCCAATTGGCTGCATCCGTTGGTTCGGTGTGGTTCGCGGCGGTTGCTTCGATGTCGATCGGACGCGATCTGCGCGCCGAGATTTTCCGGCGCGTCTCGAGGTTCTCCAGCTACCAAATGTCCCAATTTGGGCCCGCAACCCTGATCACGCGCGCGACCAACGACGTCCAACAATTGCAAATGGTCACGCTGATGGGCATGAGCCTGTTGGTCATGGCGCCGATCATGGGGATCGGCGGGGTGGTCATGGCGATGCGTGAGGACGCCGGACTGTCATGGCTGGTGTGGATCGCAGCTCCCGTGGTCATTTTGATCATGATCTTGGCCGCGTTGAAGATGATGCCGCTGTTCCGGCAAATGCAAGAGGCCATTGACGACGTCAACCACACTCTGCGCGAGCAAATCACCGGGATGCGCGTGGTGCGGGCCTTTGTGCGCGAGGAGTATGAAACCGCCCGGTTCACCAAGGCCAATCAGCACCTGACCGACCTGGCGATCGGGGTGGGTAAGATTTTCGTGCTGCTGTTCCCGCTCATTTCACTGGTGCTGCACGGCGCGACGGCCGCAGTGCTGTGGTATGGCGGGTTGCGCGTGGACGCTGGCCTGGTTGAGGTCGGGTCGCTGACGGCGTTTATGCAATACCTATTGCAGATTCTGATGGCCGTGATGATGGCCACGATGATTTTCTTGATGATCCCGCGCGCGATGGTTTCGGCCAAGCGCATCAACGAGGTGCTGGCCACCGAACCCGAACTGACCGAAGGCACCTTTGAGCCTGAGGAGCCGGCCGGCAATCTTGAGTTCCGCAACGTGACGTATGCGTATCCGGGGGCGGATATGCCGGTATTAGAGGACATCAACTTCAGTGCAGCACCCGGCCAGACGGTAGGCATTATCGGCTCCACCGGGTCGGGCAAGACCACGCTGTTGAACCTGATTCCGCGACTGACCGACACTACCGCTGGCGACGTGTTGATCGACGGGGCGCCCGTGAGCGCCTACTCGCGCGAGGCCCTGTCCAATATCGTGGGGATGGTGCCGCAAAAGGCCTATCTCTTCTCGGGCACGGTGGCATCTAATATGCGATTCGGTGCACCGGATGCAACCGAAGACGACGTCTGGGCCGCCCTGGACACCGCCCAAGCCGCAGATTTTGTGTCCGTGCGCGACACCAAGGACGACGTCGGACTGCACTCCGCGATTGCCCAGGGCGGCACCGATGTTTCCGGTGGGCAACGCCAGCGGCTGGCTATTGGCCGTGCCCTGGCCGCGAAACCAAAGATTTACCTGTTTGACGACTCGTTTTCGGCACTGGATGCCACCACGGATGCCAAACTGCGCGCCGCACTGACCGACCAACTGGCCGATGCGACCATCCTGATTGTGGCCCAACGCGTGGCCACGATTCGTGATGCCGACCGCATCTTGGTGCTGGAACACGGCCGCATCGTCGGCGACGGCACCCACGACCAACTGCTGAAAACCAATACCGTGTACCAACAAATTGTCGAATCGCAGGTGGGCCATGACTGAAACCACCGAAACCACTGAAGTCCAAGCCGGCGCCGATCCGGGCCGCAAACCCAAAGCGTTCTGGCCCGCCATGAAGCGCCTGGCCGCGGTATTTGCGCCCTATAAACCCAAGCTCATCCTGGCCGTAGTACTCACCGTCATCTCCGTCGCCTTGCAGGTGTGGGCGCCGCTGGTGCTTGGCGAGGCCGTCAATGTGATCTTCCACGCCGACGGCATCGACCTCGCGCTGCTGGGTGAACTGATCACCCGCGTGCTGGCCATGTACGTCGTCGCCATGGGCCTGATGTGGTGGCAGGGACGCATTCTGATCATCATCGGTGTGGAAATCACCTACCTGCTGCGCCAGGATGTGGAAAATAAGCTGCACCGGGTGCCCACCAACTGGTTTGATGGAACCCAACGCGGCGACCTGCTGTCACGAACCACCAACGACGTCGACAATATCCAAACCGCCCTGCAACAAACCGTGTCGTCGATTCTCAACGGCGTGTTGACGATCATCGGCATCACGATCATGATGTTCTCAATCTCCTGGCAGCTGGCGCTCATCGCGCTGATTGCGGTGCCGATCGCGGCCGTCGTCGTCGGGGTGATCGGCCAGCGCGCCCAGAAACTGTTCTCCGCCCAGTGGGCCAACACCGGCAAGCTCAACGGGCACATTGAAGAGGCCTTTACGGGTCACGACGTCATTACCCTGTTCAACCGCCAGGATGCGATGATCGCCGAATTCGATGACCGCAATGACGACGTCTACCAGGCCAGCTATAAGGCCCAGTTCGTCTCGGGCATGATCCACCCGATCATGCAGTGGGTAACCTACCTGGGCTACGTTGGCATTGCCGTGGTGGGTGCGCTGCAAGTCGCCGCCGGGCGCCTGCCGCTGGGTTCGGTCACCGCGTTCATCCAGTACTCGCGCGAGTTCAACCAGCCGCTGGGACAGCTGGCAGGCCTGGCGAATATGATTATCTCGGCGGTGGCCTCGGCCGAGCGCGTATTCGAATTTCTCGACGCCGAAGAAGAAACCGACACCGACGGCGCCCTGCCCGAAGTCACCGGTGCCGTGGAGTTCCGGGACGTGCGGTTTGGGTATGACGACGGCGCCCCGCTGATCACCAACCTGAATCTGAAGGTCGAACCGGGTCAACTGGTGGCGATTGTGGGCCCAACCGGCGCCGGGAAGACGACGTTGGTCAACCTGCTGATGCGCTTCTACGACGTCGACGCCGGGCAGATCCTGATCGACGGGACCGATATTTCCACGGTTTCACGGGCGCAGCTGCGCGAACCAATCGGCATGGTGCTCCAAGACGCGGTGCTATTCTCCGGGTCCATCAAGCACAACATCGCCTACGGCAATCCGGATGCCACGCACGACCAGATCATGGCTGCCGCCCAGGCCGCCCGTGCCGATTACTTCATCAACCAGCTACCCAACGGCTACGACACCGAGGTCAGCCTCGACTCGGATGCGATCTCCGCGGGGGAGCGCCAGCTGTTGACCATCGCCCGGGCGTTTTTATCCAACCCGCGACTGCTGATTTTGGACGAGGCGACTTCATCGGTGGACACCCGCACCGAGGTGCTCATCCAGCAGGCCCTGGCCAAACTCCAACAGGGCCGGACGTCGTTTGTGATCGCCCACCGATTGTCCACAATTCGCGCGGCCGATGTGATTGTGGTGATGGACGCCGGCGACGTCGTCGAACAAGGCACCCACGCCCAGTTACTTGCAGCCCGTGGAATGTACCATGACTTATACACGGCCCAAACCCAACAGCACATTGAAGGAGGCCGGTGAGTAACCCGACCTACGGCACCAATCCGCCACAGCATCCGTATCCGGTTGGCTGGCCGGGAAAATATCCCACCGGCTGGCCCAAAACCCCGCCCGGAACCAAACGCCGGCGCGGACAAGCCGACCCCGAAGACCCCACAGCATCGGATCCGGGCAAATTTCACTGGGGCGATCTGCTCGGGCTGATCGTCTACATCGGCGGGTTCCTCTTCGGCGGCATGCTGTTCGTCTTCGCGATCCCGGGCGTGACCGAATTCGGCGCGGACGCCTACGGCTACGACCCGATAAGTTTCCAGGAAGTCTTATCCGCAGACCAGGTGCCCGGCTGGTTCTTGATGTATTCCAATGTGGTGCTCTACGGAATAGCCGGCGTTGTGCTGCTGGCGGTCTCCTGGCGCGCATTTGCGCGTTCATTCCGCTGGTTTGCCACCTGGTGGTGGCTCAAAGTCCTGCTGCTGCCGGTCATCTGGCTGTCAACCCTGTTGTTCACCGGGCTGGTGCTGATGGCCTCCGGCCAAGAACCTGATATCTCCGCCAACCAGCAAGCCGTGCAAGAAGCCGCGGGCGAATCCAGCCTGTGGATGTCCATTCTCATCCTGGGGCTCGTGGGCCCATTCGTCGAAGAATACATTTTCCGCCACATCCTGATCGGCAAACTGTCGCGTTATATTTCAGTGTGGATCACCGTGCCGATCTCGATCATCGCCTTTACCCTGCTGCACTTCATCTCCGACCCGGAGACCACGTTTGCCAGCATGGTGCCCTACCTGTCCATGGCCATCGCCTTTACCGCGGTGTACCTGCTGTCCAAAAAATCCTTTGCCTACGCGTGGCTGGCCCACGCGTTTAACAACGTGATGTCCGTGCTGGTCATGGAACTGCAATTTATCGAAATGGGCACCATCATCTGACATGACGACGACGTCGCCGCGGCCGTTATCGCGCCAAATCCTCTCCCTCGCCGTGCCGGCCTTCGGCGCGCTGATCGCCGAACCGCTCTTTCTGCTCGCCGACACCGCGATGATCGGACGTCTCGGCGCCGCAGAACTGGCCGGTGTGGGCCTGGCCGCAGCTATTGTCCAAACCGCCACCGGGCTGTTGATCTTCCTGGCCTATTCGACCACCCCTGCCGTCGCCCGATTCCTGGGCGCGGGCCAACTCGGCAACGCCCTGGCCCGCGGCCGCGACGGCATCTGGCTGGGCATAGGCATAGGTGCGGTGCTCGCCGTCATTGGGTGGTTCACCGCCCCGCTCCTAGTGCACATCGCTACCCCCGACGCCGCACCCCACGCGATCAATTACATGCAGTACTCGATGTTCGGGCTGCCTGCGATGCTCGCCGTGCTGGCCGCAACCGGGGTACTGCGCGGCCTGCAAGACGCCAAAACCCCACTAATCGTGGCCGGCGCCGGTTTCGGGCTGAACATTGTGGGCAACTACATCCTCATCTACGTGCTTGGCCTGGGCGTCATCGGTTCGGCCCTGGGCACCTCGGTCATCCAGTGGCTGATGTTCGCCGTCTACGCCGTCATCTTAATCCCGCGCATGCGCAAACACCACGTTGGTTTTGCCCCGACGACGGCGGGCCTGCGCGCCACCGCCCATGTCGGTTCCTGGCTGTTGGTGCGCTCGGCTTCGCTGCGCGTGGCGATCCTGGCCACCGTGCTGACGGCCACCACTCTGGGCACCGAAGTGCTGGCCGCCCACCAGATCGTGTTCAACGTGTATTCGACCATGGCCTTTGCCCTGGATGCGCTGGCCATCGCCGCCCAAGCGCTGATCGGCAAGGAACTTGGGGCATCCAATGTGCCCACGGTGCGAGCGCTGACCTCCACCATGATCCGCTGGTCATTTGGCTTCGGCGTCATCACCGGAGCGCTGCTGGGTGCCACCGCCGTCTGGCTGCCGTATGTCTTCACCACCGACCAGGCTGTCATTGAGGCCACCACCGCCGGGCTGATTGTCCTGGCCGTGTCGCAACCGCTCTCCGGATATGTATTTGTGCTCGACGGGATTCTCATGGGCGCAGGCGACGCTAAATACCTGGGCCTGATCGGCATCGCCAACATTGTGATCTACCTGCCGGCGCTGGCCGGATTGGCCAACCTGGCCGCCAACGCAACACATATTGGTGCGGTGGCCTACGTGTGGATCGGATTTGCCGGTGTTTTCTTGGCCGCCCGAGCGTTGGGCCTATGGTTACGCATCCGCAGGGACACCTGGATTCGTCTCGGCACCCACTAAGTGTTCGCGTGAGTAGAATGGAGCAGCCATGAGTCAAAAAATAGCCCCCGATATCACCGCCGTCATGTACCGTCCGGTCCTTATCCGCGCCGGAATCGCCCTGATCTTCGGTATCGCCACGTTCATTATTCAAGAACCCACCGACGCCGTCGTCAACTACGGTGCCACCATCTTCTTTTTATTCTCCGGTTCCGCAATGTGGGAATACCTGCGCCGCGAACCGGTGCCCGAAGGTATGCGTACCCCGTTGTCGCTGGTCGCCGCCGTGTGGATGCTTGCCGCACTCACACTGGTCGGCGTGCAACTGGGTGGACTGTCGCAGACCGTTACCTGGGCTGTGATCGCCGCCGGGCTCGGTCTGTCCGGGGTGGCCGAACTGTGGGCCTTTAGCTGGCAGAAAACCTTCGCCCCGGCCCGCGATCACCTCATTGCAGGCATCACCGGCGTCGTCATGGCCATTTTGTTGATCACCCTGGACGTCGACTACCACCGGATCTTTGGGATTACCGGAACCTATGCCCTGATCACCGGTGTGCTGTTTGGTATCACGGGGCTAGGCTACTGGCTCGACACCCGCAAAGCCATCAAAGAAGACGGTTTCCAACCACCCGCGCCATAGTGCCACGCACACTGCGCCACCGCAGCCCGTTTCCTGTCCCGGTTCCGCAACCGCCTATGCCTCACCTCACAGCGGGGCAGCCAAATTTCGCCCACAGCCCGGGAGTTCTACGTTGAGTAAAACAACCGACTAGAATACACCTGATTCGAGATTTTAAAGGAGCATCTGGGATACCCGGAACACACCATGACAGACTCACCTAAAAAACCACGCGGCGGATTCAAAGGCGGCATCAAGGGCCCCCTGGTCTTTTCCTTCGTGGTGGGGATCATTGCGTTCGTCGTGGCCACCCTAACGTCTACCGGCGGCCTGAATAACCCGGACCACCCCTTGCGCGTTGACATCGGACTCATCTCATTCGGCATCGCCTTTGCGTCAACCCTGGTTGTTGTTGCACTGTTGCAACTGACCGGTCGCGAAAACCCCGACCACATCTCCGAAGGCTCCGGAATCAACCGCTCCTCAGAAGAACTCCACCGCGCCGCCGTTGCCCGCGCCCGCGAACGCATGCGCCGCGAACGTGAAGAAGCCGAAGCCCAAGGCCACACCACAGATCAGCCTGGCGACGACGCCGGCACCTTAGAAGACGAAAGCTACTAATCTCTCACGCTCTGTCCCCACGTGAAAGTTCACAAAACTTCCGCGATCGCACAAGAAGGACGTGCTGCTGGCAGCCCAGGGCTATCTATCGCTGCCTTAGGCGAGGCCCAATACTTTTTGCCGCCATCAAGCCCAACGATGACGCACCCGCACGCTGCTGGGCGTTATCCCGAACCGCATGTGTTGTCGTGAACCCGTCGACGAAATGTTCGTTGTCAGAGCGGGCACCTCTCTGACGTCTGGCTAGGTGGACGGGACTGAGCTCATTGTTCTTCGTGTTTTACTGATTCCTATTACTTGGTGCTGGATAGCGGCATTGGGCTGTGAATTGTTGGAAGTCGTGGTTCAAATATTTCAGGTTTCCAGTTCGTAAACTATCCCTGTCAATGAGCTATTGAGGTATTCCTTGGAGTGCATGCTCCGCGCAGCGTAGTTGGCGATCCGACCAGACCCCTGAGTTAGATTCGACTTGTCCTGCCTAGCCGTACACGCGCGCGATGCTAACGGGTGTACGTTGTGCAAGTTTCTGGCATTGTTTGATTAAACATAGTTTTGTCCTGCTTCGTGGTTTACTATACCTACTATGGAACTGTTGCACAGTTCACAAATAAAGTGGAAAGGTAAACAAGTGGCCAATTTTTTTGATCCATCATCACTCCTTAAGTACGGCAATTATATTGACGGAGAATGGAGCCAACCAGGGGAAAAGGAACTTATCGATATATTTAACCCCACCTCTGAAAAGTTAATCGCCCAAGTTCCAGAAGCTACTATTGACGACGTCAATCGAGCTGTTTACGCGGCTAAACGCTCATACGAGTGTGGCGAATGGTCTATGATCACGCCTAAAGAACGTCAAGCAGCCCTGATGCGCATGGCTGAGATTATGGAACAGAGAAAGTCTGAACTAGTTGAGATCAATATTGCTGAGTGTGCTTCACCGCGGTGGTTTGCAGAACAAGGTCAAGTGAATGGGGCTATCGCCCATCTAAAATCGACAATCGAAGCAATGGACCGATTTGAGTGGGAGAAACCTTCGCCGATTCATTTTGGAAATGGAATCGGTCAGGGTCAAGTTGTTCGAGAAAGCTACGGGGTAGCAGCTTTGATTAGTGCTTATAATTTCCCTCTGTGGCTCAATATCACAAAACTAGCCCCTGCGTTGGCTGCCGGATGCTCGGTCGTGCTGAAACCGGCGTCCACAACACCCTTAGAAGGTCTAATACTGGCCGAGATAAGTGAGCAAGCAGGAATCCCTCAAGGAGTGCTTAATGTCATTACCGGCGGTCGCACCCCCACTAAAGCTCTAACTACACATCCTGATGTGGATATCGTAAGTTTTACGGGGTCTGATACCGTCGGGGCAGACATATACCAGCAAGCTGCGGCCTCCATTAAAAAAGTTGTACTCGAACTCGGGGGGAAGAGTCCAAACATTGTTTTGGAAGACGCAGAGATCGATGCGGTGGCGGAACAGGTTGTCACCCACACCACTATTCACGCGGGGCAAGGCTGTTCGCTGCTAACCCGTACCTTAGTCCATCGCAGTCGTTACGATGAGCTCGTAACAAAAGTGGCTGCTGGATTAGAGAAAATAAAAATCGGAGACCCATCTGATCCAGAAACGCAAATGGGACCACTCATTTCTCGTGAACAACTTGCAAAAGTAGAAGCGCTAATCCAGGTTGGGCTCAATGAAGGCGCCAAGCTAATCACAGGAGGGAAGCGACCTCAGGGACTAAATAAAGGACACTTTATCGAACCCACCCTTTTTACAACCTCAGATAATAGAAGTAGAATCTGCCAGGAAGAATTCTTTGGACCAGTTAACGTAATTATCCCGTTTGACACTGAAGAAGAAGCCATAGAGATGGCGAATGATTCAATTTACGGGCTCTCCGCGGCGGTCAATAGCGCGGATCCCATCCGTGCATACAACGTAGCTCGCCAATTACGAACTGGAGCAGTCGTTATAAACGGTGGCGGGGGGCACTTCCCAGATATCTCAATGCCGTTTGGTGGCTATAAAGCATCGGGTATCGGGCGTGAATACGGGGCAGCAGGAATCGAGGAGTATCTGCAGACTAAATCTATCGGATGGGCTGTAGGGCGCTAAATTAAGTACGCTCTGCCGATTCCTTCGATCAACTTATCTGTAGTAACCCTCAGAGCCAAGTAGGCTCATTCGGCCAGAAATCAGATGATGTGGCATGCTGTGTATTCATTGAGTGCATAGCATGCCGTGTTGATTGTTTGTCTCGTCTTGTAGGAGACAAACAGCAGTTTACCGCTACGTAAATCACATTCGGATTAGAAACGTTATTTTTGATGCGAACCTACAATAAAGCCATGGAACTGTGGGCGGACAACAAGAGCTACAACCCTGATGTCCCATGGACGGTAGATCACGCTATTCTGACAATATTTCTGCATACTGATGCTCAAGACGGAGAAAAATTATACTAACTGTCTAAACCACCAGGGTCGCGTAACCACTGAGGCATCAACTCATACATATAGTCTCCTATTTGTTCGCTCTCTAGATTTGAGTCTCTCGTCACCCAGAGAGTCAAGATTTGCATATATGCTGCCGCTAAAGCGGAGAGAAGAAATTCAGTATCAATGCCTTGAGGAGCTTGGATGTTATTCGAAACTACGCGTTCATATAGGGCCTCAGTAATGCTCTGTGCTGCGCGTTGCCGAACTCCCGCTGCCTCCGGCAAGTTGAAAATTGTAGAATATAATTGTCGCTTTTTCGCGAATGCTGCGGCAAATCGTCGAAATGACTCTCTTTGAGCATCCGGCTCGCTCCAAGGCGGATTAGCCTGCAACATAGTGTGTTGCCATCGAGTAACCTCTCGCAATCCTTGCTGATGCATATACACCGCGAGTTCTTCTAGCCCCGCGAAGTGTGTGTAAAACGTAGCGCGACTAATCCCTGCAGTGCGAGCCAAGGAGCTTACTGTAATATTTCGTCCTTTGTCGCTCAGCTCAGAAGCTGCTTGGACGATATATTGACGAGTCTTTTCGGCACTGGCGTGCTTCGATACTCGCCGTAGCCGGCGGAGACTATCACTGGGTGCCTTATCTGCAGGATTCAACATATCCCTAGCGTAAATCTTTTTAAGACCCATTGCTTATAGAATGGACAGTTGTCTACTCTATAATGATGTTCGTCACGTTACTCTAGAAAAGGAGAAATTCAAGTGGTCCAGAATGTAATGCCGTTTGATTATGTAGTTGTCGGGGGCGGCACCGCTGGTGCAGTGGTTGCTTCACGATTGACTGAAGATCCGAAGGTAAGTGTCTTGCTTCTTGAAGCTGGACCAGAAAATAATAGTTATTGGTCAAAGGTACCGCTAGGATTTGCAAAAATTCTGTTTAAACCCAAATACATGTGGCTCGACTGGAAAACCCAGCCCGATACCTCTCTTGGTGGGAAAACTTATGCTCTGCCACATGGCAAAGTCTTAGGGGGTTCTAGCTCGATCAACGGCCTTGTCCATGTGCGCGGAAATCCTGGGGATTATAACGCGTGGGCCGAAGCAGGCGCAACAGGTTGGGACTATCACAGTGTGTTGTCCTATTTTAAAAAAAGCGAACAGGATCATCGCGGTCAAACAGAATTCCATGGTGGTTCAGGACCATTCAAAGTGGAACTCGCTCGCTGGAAAAATCCACTGGCCGATGCTTTTGTCGAAGCTGCTCAACAAGCTCTCGGCATTGCTCGCAATGAAGATTTCAATAGAGACCAGATTGAAGGTGCAGGGTATTGGGATCTTGCCACGTGGAACGGGGTACGCTCTTCAACAGAAAATACCTACCTGAGAAATGCTCGCAAGCGGCCAAACCTGCATATCATCACCGAGGCGACAGTGACTAAGATCGGCTTGGAAGGTAAACAAGCCACGTCAGTCACTTACCGACGAGATGGGAAACTCTCCACAGCATCAGCTCGCCGAGAAATCGTTCTTAGTGCAGGAGCCTTACACACACCGCAATTACTCCAGGTGTCAGGAATCGGGCCTGGCCAACGCCTGCAAGACCTCGGTATCCCGGTAGTGCACGATCTACCAGGGGTCGGTGAAAATCTCATGGACCACGCCCAATATGGAGTGAAGTTCACTACGTCAAGCCCTGATACCTTTAACAAAAAAGTAGGCAACTGGTTTACCCAAGGTTTCCAAGGTATCAAGTATTACCTACTACCACGAAACGGTCCGATAAATATCGGTGCCTCACTTGCCGGAGCATTTCTCAAAACTGATCCCAAAGCCACGGAACCTGACCTGCAACTGCATTTCTTACCTTTCATGCCCGGTGAGAAGGGATGGGATCTGGCTAACTTCTCTGGCTTCCGGCTGGGAATGTATCAGGGTAGACCACTCTCTCGAGGCCATGCACATATCACCTCGCCCTCCGTTGACGACAGCCCAGATTTCATTTTCAACCATCTATCCCACGAAGCTGACCAACAAGTTGCCGTAGCAGGAATGCGAGCAGCAATGAAAATCGCCGCAAACATGCCAGCAAAGTTTAATATTAAGCAACTCGAACCAGGGCTCAATATTAATGATAACGAGTTACTGAACTACATAAAAGAAACCACTGACACCGCGTTTCACTTCGCTGGCACCACCCGTATGGGCTCCGATGACCAAGCAGTAGTAGACCCAGAGCTACGCGTTCACGGCATCAAAGGACTGCGCGTTGTGGATGCTTCCGTCATGCCAAGTCAGATAACCGCAAATATTAACCCTGCAGTCCTCATGATCGGCGAACGCGGAGCCGACCTTATTAAGGCTGACGCACGAAACAAGTACTGAAGATCCACAGCTGGATGATGCTCCACTTTTATTCCAAAAAAGTGGAGCATCATCTAGATAGCATGTTTCTTGAAGTCTTGAAGTGTAGTGCTATGGATTTTTCAACCAACACGGTAAGTCCGCTCCAACCCATCTACTTCGCAGAAGCTTCAAGTTGTCAACCTCAATCCACATCATTGTCTTTGCGGTTTTTGATCGGACTCACCGAGGCGTTTGGCCAGTCGGAGGGCTTCAACGCTTGCGGTGGCGGGGCCAGCGATTTGTGGCGGGTGCGTCACTGTGCCACGTGAGCGATCAAACGTTCGCCCCGTTCTTGTCGGGCATCAATGCCCACAACGGTCGTCCGGACCGAGGCGGTCAGCAGGTCGACTGCCCGGGTACGTTCACGTCCCATGGTATCTGTGACTGCTAGCAGCGTTCTCAGAGCCGTTTGAACACCGCTGTTGTCTCGGGGTCCGTACTGCTGGTCAGTGGTGAACGACAACACGGTAGAGGCATGCGGTGTGTTTCGATGGCATCGTTTTTGCCTAGCCCGCTGCTGTTTCTCTTAGGCATGTGGGCAGCTTCCACAACCGCGTATCCGGTAGATTCGACTGCGTGGGCTAGCTGGCCGCCATAGCTGCCGATGCCTTCGATGACCCATAATAAGGCCAGGTCTTCAGCGGTGCGTTCGCCAACCCATGCCAGGGCCCGGCACATTCCTGCTGCGATGATGGGGGAGACTTGCGTAGCATGGGGCACCCCAGTGCTATCGAGCACTGCGTAGGTGTGCGTTGCCGGGTGGGTATCGACGCCGATGAGAGAGGGGTAGTGACGTGATATGACACGACAGGAGACACGGCGATGGTTTCCTTCGATGCTGGTGGCAGAGTATGTTTTCGTTTGCTAGGGCTGACGCCGAGCCTGGTAGGCAATCACTTAGAAGGAAAACCGTGCGAAGTCACCGCGGCTGCATTGCACATGCTTTGATCAGACCACCAGGGTGGACTCCGGTGGTGTCGGCCCACCGTGGTGATTAGATGGTTCATGGGCAAAGCACTACCGTAGCGGCGGTCATTTAAATCATTAGACACCACGCTGCCGGTATACCAGAGAACCGACCAGACCAGCCAGTCCAGGACTAGCTGCCTCTAGCTTCACAGTAAAAATCAAATCGTTTGCGAACATTGTCGGGAGCTACTTGGTGGAAGCTCCCGTCTGAGCACATCACATGTAGCACGTTAATTCGGCAGGGGTCTTCGGCGGCGATGGTGGTTCCACGCTGGAACATCGAAGCCTGGGTGCCATGGCGAGTATTGCTCATTGCTTTCAACTCAGGGGCTACTTCTATTCGTCTTGTATTCGTTGAGCGCCTGGGTCCGGGCTTTTCACCCAAGGAATAAGCAACCCCACGGTGGGGCGCAATCTCGAGTCAACGCAGACTGAAAGAGACTTTAGAGGTATCGCAACCCAGGTAGCAGAGAACTCCTCAAACATATTCCCGCGACTAATCTCACCGAAAAGATCCATGCCGGACCTGACGATGCCACGGTGTTGTTCGTTGCTTTAGGCAATCCACCTAGAACCCTAAGGTAAGGCACCTCGTAGAGTTCATAAAATCCGTCTATACCGCAATATCCAGTGCCATCAAATGAGTTTAACGCTACTCTAGGCAGCCTTAGAAGATGACTTACTTCTGAAATACTTCTCCGGGCCAAGCTAACAGGCCCGGACGGTCTCGGCTCAGTTATGTCGACGACGCGTGAATAATGACCCTCTAGGGACGGATGAATGTTGACCCCTCATTCGTTCAAGCTAGGAGGCATGATGAGTGTGGAAGATTGGGCAGAGATCCGTCGGCTGCATCGCGCCGAAGGTGTTGCTATCAAAGAAATTGTCCGCCGGATGGGGATCAGCCGGAATACGGTGCGCAAGGCGTTAGCGTCTGATGA
>NZ_LXEY01000003.1 GCF_001657475.1 Enteractinococcus helveticum | reverse complement strand
GCCCGACTGCGCCGTCTCAACCGGCTTGCCCCGGACACCGCCCTGGCCCGGGACCCCGACCCGCCGACCGCCGTGGGGCGCTGGTCGCTGCTGCCCGAACGCACCACCGACAACACCACCGCGCTGCACGCCCAGGCCGAATACCTGCTGGACCGTTACGGTGTGATCACCCGCGGAGCGGTCAATGCCGAGGCCCTACCCGGCGGGTTCTCGGCCTACTACCGGTTACTATCCAAAATGGAAGAGGCCGGGCATATCCGCCGCGGCTACTTTATTGACGGACTCGGCGCCGCCCAATTCTCAACCGCCGCCACCGTGGACGCACTGCGCGCTTTCGACCAAGAACCCACCCACCCACAAACTGTGGCCCTGGCGGCAACCGATCCGGCCAACCCATACGGTGCCACCCTGGACTGGCCCGATACCCAAGGCCACCGCCCCGGACGCAAGGCCGGCGCCTACGTGGTGTTAGTCAATGGCCAATTGGTGCTGTACCTGGAACGCGGTGGCAAAACCCTGCTGCAGTTCTCCAACGACCACCTCGGGCCCGCCGCGACCGCATTAGAAACCGCCATCCGCCGCGCCGGCACCGACAAGCTGGCCATCCAAACCGTCAACGGCGACCCGCTGGTGGGCACCGAACTCGCCGGCCACCTGGTCGAAGCCGGGTTTTACACCGCACCCAACGCCGTCCGCTTCCGGGCCTAAACTAGAACCATGCCCAATCCCCCACTGCCCGTACGCAACGGCGTCGGCCCCACCCGCCTGCGCATCCCCGCCAACACCCCCGGCACCATCATCGAGCACCTGCGCACCCGGTTCCCGCACCTGCCCGATGACGCACTGACCCAGCGCCTCACCGACGGCGAAATCGTGGGCAACAACGGCACCTTGATCACCGCAACCACACCGGCCACCGAGCACGAGTTCATTTGGTACTACCGGTCGGTGCCCGATGAAGCGCGCATCCCCTTTGACCTCACCGTCCTGGCCGCCGATGAACACCTCGTTGTCGCCGATAAGCCACACTTTTTACCCACCACCCCCGGCGGCCAATTCGTTCAAGAAACCGCGCTGGTACGCCTGCGCAACCAACTAAACATGCCCGATCTGGTCCCGCTGCATCGCCTCGACCGGGCCACCGCCGGCGTCTTGCTGTTCTCGCCCAATCCCGAAACCCGCGGCGCCTATCAGCAGCTATTTGAACCCCGCCAGGTCACCCGCCAGTATCGCGCCGTCGTACACATCCCGTCTGACGCCAAGTTGTATCTGGAACGTTTTCCGCTGACCTTCCGCAACCGGATCATCAAAACCAAGGGCGTTATCACCGCCGAAGTCGCAGCCTATGACACCGCCCACTCCGGCCGCATCGAGGCCCCCCGGGTGGGCAAACGTCGTCGCAGCCACGACCCCACCACCGGCCCCAATGCCATCACCGACATCCAGCTGTTAGCCCATCGGTTGACCGACGACGGCGGCGCACTGGCCCACATAGCGCTGTCCCCACAAACGGGGCGAACCCACCAGTTGCGTATCCACCTTGCCGCACTGGGTCACGGGATTTTGCACGACCGGTTCTACCCGGAGCTGTTGGATCATGCGCCCGATGATTACGCCACCCCGCTGCAACTGTTGGCCAATGGTTTGGCCTTCACCGATCCGCTAACCGGCCAGCATCGCGAGTTCACGTCGCAGCGTACGTTGGCGTTTGCACCCTAGGCATGCCACGCGCAGCCTGATAGAAGCCAGTGGGGTCGCGTGTCACACCGTAGAATAGCGTCTTGGAAAGTAAAATAGCTGGACTCAAGCACAAGATTATTCGGTGGGAGGAGTGCACGTGGCCAAAAAGCCATCAGAGTCGTCAGAGGCCCTGGCTCGGCTAAAGAAGTCTCAATCATCCGCCCACCCTGATACTTCGGCCGAACAGTCTCTGACTTCCGGAACTTCTGCTGGCGACGACGCCGATAAGCAACCGCAAGCGGCGAAGAAATCTGCCGCGCGTCCTAGTACCGGTGAGAAAGTCACCGTGCGGGATCGACTCAATGCGTGGCTGGATTCCTTTCGTGGACCAACCCAAGAAGATATCGAACGCGCGATTGCCGAAACACCCGATCGGTTGCAGGCTCGTTGGGAGAAGCTGCAGGATGATCGCCGCAAAGCTCGCGAAGAACAAGAGCGCCTGCAACAGTTGGCGCTGGATATTCAAGAAGCCAAAGAGGCCCTGGAGACTCAGCGTGAGCGGGAGTCCGAGCGGATGGCCCGGTTGGAACGTGAGCAAGCGGCACTTGCGCGGCGTCGTCAACAGGAACGCGAGACCGAAGCGCTGCTGAAAGCTGCTCGAGAATTAGAGTCCGATGATATTCCGGCTCCTGAGAATCGTCCGATGCTGCAACGAGACGACGAGTACCTCAGCGATGAGGAACTCCTTGAGCGTGCTCGGCAGAATCTGCCCGAGTGGCAACGGCTTGAACGTCTGGTCACCAAGGCTCGTGCGATCGAAGCTCAGACGCCACCGCCGCCACCTGAAGATCAACTCGAAGAGGTCGATGATGGCGAAGAGGTAGTCCTACCCTTTCCGGAGCCGGTCACCGATGATCCCGAACCCCAGCACCTCGATGGTTTTCGTCGGATAACGCTGAGTATTAGCTGGGTGTTATTTGTCGTCGTCGGGCTCTTTGCGTTGGGCTGGATGGGTCCTTGGCCTTCTATTGTGGATGCGCACGATGGTCTCTATCAGGGTTCGACCTCGCTGATGTCGATGGCCGCCTGGCACGTGCTGGCTTGGCCATTATTATGGGCCTTGATGATGGTGTACACGCTGTATCAGTGGGCTCCTTCGCAAATTTCGGCGATGCGCAACCGGGCCACGGCCTGGTATGTTTCCAATGCGATGCTGCTGGCCTCGGGCACGATATTGTTGGCACACTTTCAGGATTACGGCCTGGAGATCATTACTTCCTGCGGTGCGGTGGTGTTGCTGTACCGGGCGGTGAAGAACCTCAATGTGTATACGGAACGAACGAGCAAGGAACGCTTCTTGGTGGATGTGCCGATCGGGGCATTTACCGGGTGGATGCTGATCTTCTCGGCTACTACCGTGTTTACGGGGATGGCAGCCTGGAATATTTCCGATCTACTGTTCATCCCCGAGATCATATGGGCGATTATCGCAACGCTGATCTTACTTGTGCTGTTGTCGCAGCTATCACTCACGGGACGAGGTCGCATGTCAGTGGTCTTGGGCTTTACGTTCGGTCTGTCAGCCATCGTGGGCTCCCGACTCTTTGGAGAAAATAATTCATTCCTTCTGGTGGGTATTGCCCTACTTGGCCTCTTCGTTATCTTGGCGGCCACTGAGAACCGTCGTTATCAAATCTCCGTTGCCGAAAAGCGAGCGATGGAGCACCTTACCTATATAGATTCAGACGACAACTACAGCGCCCAATAAAGATTCCGCAGGATTGGTTGGGTGGGGTCTAACCAGGTGCGGGTTGGAAGACGTGGGTGCCGTTGATGGTGCCGATGGTCCAATATTGTGGATAATGTGCCGGCATCTGCAGACTTCTCCACAATTTTCTTTTGGGTAGAAAAATGACCCCGCTCAAGCAACGAAACGAGGTCAGCGTTGGTGGAGAGCCTAGAACGCCGGCAAGGCTAGCGCGGCACCCACCGACCACCGCGGCGCAAAAGCAACCGGCCAGGCCCGGTCGTGGCGACTCGGGAGACGGCATCGGCCATGGCATCGGCGACGAAGTGGGCGTCGCCGTCGTCCTCGAGAGAAAAACGCACCACAATCTGGGGCACATTCGACAGAATCTGAATGTCGGTGTGCTCAACGGTGGCGATGGACGACACTGCGGCAACGGCGGAATCCATGACTTCTTCGGGGTTGTGGCCGGGGTGAATATCTCCGATGGGTAGTATCGCGCGGTATGAAGGCATGTGTGACATTGTAGTTGTAGAGTGGAGCTCATGACGGTTCGAACTCCAGATCCTAATCCCGGTTGGCTCGACGAAACGGAATTGACTGCGGCACGCGCGCGGTTGCCGATGATCTACGTTGAAGCAATCCCTGTCCGCCTCGATGATTATGGCCGTGTGGTGGAAGTCGGTCTGTTATACCGTGCCGATACCTCAGGCAATTTCCGCTACTCTTTTGTGTCCGGACGCGTGCTGTATATGCAGTCGATTCGCGACACGCTCATGACCCACCTCGAAAAAGATCTCGGCACGCTGGCGATGCCACAGTTGCCCATCACCCTGCAGCCGTTTACGGTGGCCGAATACTTCCCGTATGCTTCAAGCTCGGGGCTCACGGATGACCGCCAGCATGCGGTTGCCCTGTGTTACGTGGTACCGGTGCGCGGTGATACACAGCCGCGCCAAGATGCCCTGGATGTTGCGTGGATGTCACCGGAACAGGCACTGTCGCCGGAGATCACCAATGAATTCGAAGGTGGCCGCGGCAAGCTTGTGACGCAAGCGCTAGCGTGGGCGAACTGGGGGTTCTAGGCTGGAGATGGAGGATTTTATGACCAACATTGATATTGGCGCGGAAGAAGATTTCCCGTTAGAAGAAGGCGTGTACATTGGCCACGAGGTTACCGGTGGCGAACCAATCGCGGTGTTCCGCACTGACGAGGGTATTTATGCACTCAATGATCGGTGCACCCACGGTAACTATTCGCTATCCGAGGGCTGGGTTGAAGACGGCACGGTCGAGTGCCCCAAACACGCCTCATCGTTCTGCTTGGCCAACGGCAAGGTCCTGAACCTGCCGGCCACCGAAGACGCTCCGACACATCGCATCGAAGTGGTCGATGGACGCGTCCTGCTGACCCCGCAGTTTTAATGTCCAACGTTGTTCTTGTGGGCGGTTCGGTCGCCGGGTTTTCGGTGGCCGCCGGACTGCGCGAGGCCGAGTTTTCGGGCGCCATCACGATCATCGATCCGCACCACACCGCTCTGGATCGGCCGCCGCTATCGACCGAGTATCTTACCGACGACGTCGACCTGGCCTTAGCACCGGATGAGTGGTTCACAGAACATAGCGTCACCTGGGTGCAAGACACCGCAGTACGCGTGGGCGAAGGGTTCGTGGACACCGCGACCCAGCGCTTTGCAGCCGACCACATAGTGATCGCCACCGGTGCCGTTCCCAAGACTCTGGACCTAGAGAAACCGGTCTATACCCTGCGAAATGTGGCCGACGCCAACGAGCTACGCCACGCCCTACGCCCCGGCGTCAACGTGGCCATTGCCGGAGGCGGCCTACTGGCACCAGAATTAGCCACTTCGGCCAAAGCCCTGGGCGCCAACGTGACTGTCTTTACCCCGCAGGTCCCGGCCGCAGAAATCTTTGGGGAGCTGGCCGAAACACTCTATGCCACCATGTGTGAACACGTTGAGGTGATTGAACGTCGGCTCACCGTGGATGAAAACCTGGACCGCTTCGATCTGATCATCGCCGCAGTCGGGGTGGAACCCAATGTCGCCGTCGCCCAAGACTCCGGCGTCACCATTGACGATGGGATCGTCGTGGATGAGGCCTACCGCACCACGATCAACGGGATCTATGCGATCGGTGATGTGTGCCGTATTCGGAACCGGCCGCGCCAGGACCACTGGGACCACGGCCGTGCCTCAGCCGCGCGCGTGGTCAACACGATCATGGGCACCGAGCCGAGCGCACCAACCCCGGCCTGGGTGTGGTCGGATCAATTCGGCCACGACGCCCAAGCCATCGGTCGGGTTATCCCGCAAGCACACGAACACCTGGTGCACCGCGGGGACAATGCCATTTTCGTCGTCGACGGCGACCGGCTCATCGGGGCCGCCGCACTGGACGAACAGATGATCATCCGTGCCGCTACACGCATCATCACCCGGGGTATTGCGGTCGATCCCGCCCAACTGGCCGACCCGGAAATCCCCATCCGGCGCCTCACGCGCTAAGCGGCTCCCGCGGGCGACTACACTAAAGTTCATGGCAGAACCCAGCGATTTTTCTTTCACCCTTGGCACGCGCATGGACGGCGCGCACGGCCGCACCGGAACCATCCACACCCCGCACGGCGATATTCAAACTCCGGCATATATTCCCGTCGGGACCAAGGCCACGGTCAAAGCCGTGCTGCCCGAGGTAGTCAAAGACCTCGGCGCCCAAGCGGTGTTATCCAACGCCTATCACCTCTACCTGCAGCCCGGCCCCGAACTGCTGGATCTGCACGGCGGGCTGGGTAAATTCATGAACTGGGAGGGCCCCACCTTCACCGACTCCGGTGGTTTCCAGGTCATGTCGCTGGGCTCGGGGTTCAAAAAAGTCATTGACATGACCGGGCCTGAGGCGCAAGGAAAGGTCGGTTCGGACGACGCCGTTGCACCCGGCAAGGAACGCCTAGCTAATGTCGACGACGACGGCGTGTGGTTCACCTCCCACATCAACGGTGACCGTCACCGGTTCACCCCAGAGGTGTCGATGAATATTCAGCACCAGCTGGGCGCTGACGTCATGATGGCCTTCGACGAATTGACCACCCTGCACAATTCGCGTGGCTACCAAGAAGAATCCCTGGAGCGCACTCGCGTCTGGGCCCAGCGCAGCCTGGACGAACACGCCCGGCTCACGGAACAACGCTCCCACCGGCCCTATCAGGCACTCTACGGGGTGATTCAGGGCGCCCAATATGAAGATCTGCGGCGCAAAGCCTGCCGGGACCTGCGCGAAATGCGTGCCGACTTCAACGGCACCGAAGCCGGTTTCGACGGCTACGGGCTCGGCGGGGCGTTCGAGAAAGAAAACCTGGGCACGATCGTGGGCTGGTGTGCCGAAGAACTGCCCGAGGACAAACCTCGCCACCTGCTGGGCATCTCCGAACCGGATGACTTATTTGCCGCAATCGAGGCCGGCGCCGATACCTTTGACGCCGTCTCCCCCACCCGAGTGGGCCGCACCGGCGCGTTCTACACCGAATACGGGCGCATCAACCTACCGCGCGCTGAATTCGCCGCCGACCTGTCGCCGCTGCAAGAAGGCTGCGACTGCTACACCTGCGCCAACTATTCCAAGGCCTATGTGCGACACTTGATCAAGGCCGATGAAATTCTGGCCGGGACCCTCATGTCGATTCACAACCTGCGCTTCACTATCCGTCTGGTCGACACGATCCGGCAGTCCATCATCGACGGTGACTTCTGTGAATTCAAAGAGCAGATGCTGGGCCGGTACTACGACAAACAAAAGCGTCCGGTCTAAAGCTCGAATCGTTCGGCCAGCTGTTGCAGTGCTATGCGGTGGCCGTGGCGCGTACCGGTTAGCATGTCCTGTCCAACAAACGACGTCGTCTGATTCGTGACAACGACGCGCGTGCCCTGCGATGCCAGGTCAAATTCCCAGGTCACCAGACTGGTGGTCAGGGGTCGGTCGTCGGTGCGTAGCGTCTCCGTGTAGACAATCAGCTGGGGTGGCTCAACCAGGATGTAGTCCACGGTGGCCTCAAATTCCAAGACGCCCGGGGTCCCGCACCGGTAGATCGCGCGGCCGCCGGTGACGAACTCATCGGAAAGATATTCCAGCCCGTCCCCGGCGGGTACCGACCACCGGGCCCGCACCGCGGTGTCCGCATACGCCTGCCACACGTGCGACACCGAAGCGTTCACCAGCTGGGTGGCCGTAATGGTGTCGTGGATCAACTCGGCGTGCGTCATAGCTGCCACCATACGCGGGCCCGCACGCGCCGTCTATGATGCGGCCTGGCCCACGGTGTAATTCCGCTCCGGCGAGACCCCGTTGACGACGTAATCTCCCAGAATGCGCGCCCGATAGATCAACGGATTGTGGCTGGCCAGCACCCGAGCGTTGCGCCAGTGTCGGTCCAAAGCTCGCGTCTGTGACGTAGCAGACGCACCACCGACCTCAAAAATCTTGGTTGCAATTTCTAAGACCACCGGGGCGATGACCTGCTGGGCCTGATACACCTGCGCATACAGGGCATCGACCTCGGCTTCGGGGAGTTCTTCACCGCGTGCATCAGCTGCGAAGTGCTCGGCCAACACCGGTGGGATCGCGCGGAAGATGGTTTCAATACCGGCAACTTTGGCGCTCAATTCGCCCAGCAGTTGCAGCACTTGCGGATCCTGCTGCACGGCGTCGGCTGCACCGTGGCTAAATGTGCGGGTCCGTGATTGTACGTAGCCAACACCGTCGCGCAGCACGGCTTTGGCAATGCCAACCAAGGTGGCTAAGTGAACGGTCTGCCAGGTGGCCTGACCAAACGCGGTCCGGTCGCCGGAATCTAATCCGTGTCCGGGCGGGAAGACATCGGCATCATCAACCACGACGTTGCGGAAGTGTGTGGTGCCCGAGGCCGTGAGCCGTTGGCCGAAACCATCCCAGTCGTCGACAATCTCGACTCCGGGCGCATCGGCGGCAATAATCAGCGAGGCCGGTTCGTCGTCGTCACCGGTGGCAGCGACCAGAATCGAGTCGGCATAACCGGTGCCGGTTGAGTAGAACTTGGTACCGTTCAGGACCCACAGTCCATCGCGGCGCGACAGCCGGGTGGCAGCCTGCCCATGAGTGTTGCCGCGCTCGGTGATCGCATTGCCAACAATCAGCCCGGCCCCAATCCGGGGCAACCACCGTTGGGTGAACGCCGCCTGGTCTGCTGGGCGGGAGAGCAGGTCTTCTACGAATCCCCAGTGGGCGCGTAATGCCTGGGCCAGGTTGGAGTCAGCGGCGGCCAAGGCTACGAAAAATTCATAGGCCTGCGGCAGCGTCAGCCCGTAGCCACCGTATTCCACCGGTACCCTGAGACGGGTAAAGCCGGCTGCACGCAGGGCCTGAATCGGGGTGGTGTCGATGCCACCGGCGGCGTCACGCTGCGTCACGCTGCGGCGCGGTGACTGCAATTTCGGCAAAGACCGGGGTCAGGGATTCCCAGAGTTGAGTCACAACGACGTCGTCAGTGGAGTGTATAGATGAGGTAATGGTCTGCGTCATGTAAGACTCCTTGAAGATTCGTGGCGTCGGCTGACAGCGTTGCGCACGGCGCCATACTTGCTAAGAACGGTTGAACTTAGCCGAATCATCACCTGGAGCACCCCACTACGGCGAGAGGGTTGCTGGCTGATCAGCCAGGGCTACATTGATCAGCACTCGTGATTCTTATCCACTACCTCACCAGGTTTTCTTCCGGCTTGCAACGTGAGGTGACACACAACGTCTTTTAAGCGTTGGCCAGCGCACCGTAGTGCGGTTCGGCAGCCTTGACTTTGCTGATCACCCAGATGGTCACCGGGGATAGGATCAGTTCGACGGCGGTCTTCCACACCCAGCCCACCAGTACAAACACCACGTATTGGCCGAAGGTTTCAATGCCGATCACGGTTGCTGCAATCGCCGAGAAGGCGATCGTGTCCAGTAGTTCACCGACCAGGGTGGAGGCCGCGATGCGCCCGAACAGGTAGCGTTCCCCGTTGCGCTGTTTCATAGCCACCATGATCTTGGCGTTGGATAATTGTCCGACGGCAAAACCAACCAGTGAGGCTAACACGATCAACGGCACCGGCCCCAGGGTGCGGGCCAGGGCTGCTTGGCCATCATAAAAATCGGCCGGCGGCAGGATGATAATGATCCAGTAGGTCAGCGAGGCAAATGCTGAGATGAGAAAGGTCGTGAAGATGACCCTGCGCGAGGCTTTGAACCCATAGACTTCCGAAATAATGTCGCCGACAATGTAGGCGACCGGGAAGAGGAAGAACCCGCCGTCGGTCAAAATCGGGCCGAACTGGACACCTTTTGCGGCACCGATATTCGACAGGATGAACACCACGGCCATGATGGCGAATAGCACCGGATAAATATGTGATCCAACGGGTGCGAAACTGCCCTGAGTGGATTCAGTGGCATGGGTTTTTTCGGTCACGAAGCGTCCTTTACAAAACGATATATCGCGACGGTGTCACGGCCTCTGCGGCCCCGTACTCAGCTGCTGCCCCAGCTGGCGTCCAAACTCCTTCGAAAGCACATTGTAGTCAAAGTTTGCCACCGGTTTTGAATGGTTCCACACCGCGCGGCACAAAGATCAAGGTGAGGATAATGCCCATCGCCGATGCCGTGACCGTCATGGTCCAAGACAGCTGCCACGTACCGGCCGCCGCGGCGATGGCCGACAGGATCACCGGGCCCAGAAAGTTTGCCAGGTTGAACATCTGGGTGATCAGCCCAATAACTGCCGACGGTGAGCCACCTTCGGGAGCAATGTCCACGGCCTGGCGGGTGACGGTGGTTGGGACCAGCGCTCCGACGAATGAGAATATTGCTGCGGCGATCATGGCCCAAATGACGGTGCCGGGCACCTGGGCCCAGTCGGGGGCAAACACCAGGGTCGACATGATCGCCATGGTGGTCAGCCCGGTGATCAGCAGGCGGCGGGGCGGGTGGCCGCGCTGCAAGAGGATTCCGGTGAAAATATTGGCCACACCATTGACCCCGCCGACGACGGCGGTGGCCAGACCAATGATGATGGCCGCATCGATGGCGGTGTCGATGTTGGCTTCGCCAAAGATGGTGGGCAAGAAACTCAGGATCGCACCCCACTGCAGGGTGTAGCTGGCAAAGATCAGCCCCAGCGCCCACGGCAATGGGGTTTTGATCGACGTCAAAATAATGCGACCGATCCGTCTCAGGTGCACCGCTCCGGGCGGATCGGCGGGCACGATGGTCGCAACAACCGGAAGGAACCCCAGCGTGGCCGCACCCATGATGAACCACCAGATATTCCAGGACACGGTGGTGGCATTGAGTAACACCGCAGAGATCCCGACACCCAGAAACAGGGCGATCCCCTGGAAAGCACCCCACCATCCCATGGCGCTATTGACTTTGTCTTGCGGTGCTAACACGCGCACCAGTGCGGGGGCGACAACCGTAATGAGAATGAACCCGACGCCTTCAATGGCGCGTGTGGTCATCAGCCAGGCTGCACTGGTGGCGAATCCACCGGCCACCGAAGCCAGGCCCGCCAGTACCAGTCCGATAAGCAACGTGTTCTTTGAACCGATGCGTTCCGCTACCACCGAAGCGGCCAGTCCGCCCAGCGCGCCGGCCAGCTGGACCACACCGACCAGCGCACCGGCAGCCACCAGGTCAATGCCCAGGTCAGCTCGGATAAAATCCAGAGCAGAGGGAAGTTTCCACACGTGCATTGCCGCAAGAATGCCCGTGGCGACCACCACGGTCCAAGCCGGTATTCTCGATCCAGTTGTTGCCATAACCACACAGCCTACTCGTGCCCCACCAAAAGAGATTACAATTGGGGCAGTTAGTCCCTGTTGCACCAGTTTGAAGGCCCGTTGTGACCACACCCGTCCCAGAAAAATACGATTCCACACCCAAACGTCGCAAAAACACCGAACCCAAGGCTCGGCTGTCAATGTCGATCTATGGTTTCTTATTGGCCTGGTTGGTCCCCAACATTGTCATGGCCGGGATCGTCGTCATCCTGAATTTGCTACCACTGTCCGATACCGTGGGAGATATGACGCCGCTGCTGACCATTGTGGGGCTGTCGGGTCTGATTCTTGGGCTGCCATTGGCGCTGTTGACCAACTGGTTACTGCGATACCAGCTGAACCAATCGGTGCACATTTTGGCCTATGCGGTAATCGGGATGCTCTATGGGCTGACCGTCTTATTGGCCGGCGGCGAGGGACTGATCCCGCTGCTGATTCCACTGGTTGGTTTCCCCGCCGCCATTCTCATGGCGCTTGGGCGGTGGACGGCCAGCTCATTTGTCCACGTCATCGAACCGGCCGGTGAATCCACCGCTGACAGCACCGAATAGTGGCTGCGTTATCTGAGCGCATAAATTCAGAAACATTGGCCTAGGCCATATAGGATGGGCGGCATGTATAGTATTCATTCACCTGCCGTCACGCTGACCATCGCGGGCTCTGAAGCAACCGGTGGTGCCGGTGCACAAGCGGATCTGCGCACCTTCCAAGAACTGGGAACCTACGGGACCGCCGCGCTGACTTGCATCGTGGCATATGATCCCACCGATGACTGGAATCACCGATTCACCCGCATTGACCCCACCGTGTTGGCCCACCAGCTGGAGGCCATTCAGGCGAACTTTTCCGGCCAGCTAGACACCGTCAAACTGGGCATGATGGGTTCGGTTGACACCATCGACGTCGTCGCCAATGCCCTGCAATCCCAACAGTGGAAAAACGTGGTCTTAGATCCGGTGCTGATCTGTAAGGGTCAGGAACCCGGTGCCGCCCAAGACACCGATGAAGCGCTGAAAGCCAAACTGTTGCCGCTGGCGACCGTGACCACCCCGAACCATTTTGAAGCCGAACAGCTATCCGGCATGACGATCTCCAACCTGGCCGATCTCAAAGATGCCGCTCGCAAGATTCATGATGAATCCGGCGTTGCGGTGCTGGCCAAAGGTGGGGTGCGCCTGGATGGTCCAGAAGCCGTGGACGTGTTTTATGACGGCGAAAACCTGGAGGTCCTGGGGGTCGCCAAGATTGGCAACCACGCCGTATCGGGTGCTGGCTGCTCGCTGGCCGCCGCTGTAACCGCTGAATTGGCGAAGGGTCGCACACCGTTGCAGGCCGCCGAGCGCGCCAAGGACTTTGTGACCGCGGGAATCGGCCAGCGGATCTCAGCTGCCACCCCGTATGACGTGATGTGGCAGGGCGGACTGCGCAAGAAAGCCTAGCCCCAGCATCGACCGCATTGCAGCATCGTTGCCCCGAGATTTCTCGGGGCAACGATTTTTTATTGCAGAGTCTCGATTGGTCGTTGGTCACGGCGCAGCGGATGATCCACCGGAATCTGCACCAGAACAATTTGGATACCATCGGGATCCGCAATCCAGGCCTCAATCAGGCCCCAGGGCTCGGTGCGCGGTTCGCGCACCGTGGTGACACCCAAGTCACGCAAGCGCTGAAATTCGGCTTCGACGTCGCGGACCTGCAGCCACAAAGACACCATTGAATTGGTGCCCTCAGCTTGTGGGGTCGCATGTCCTGCGACCTCTAACATCCCGTTGCCGTAGAAAAACACCAGGCTGGGAGCATCGGGCGGTCCGAATTCCCGGTAGATCGCCAGCCCGAGCGTATCGCGATAAAACGCCTGGCTGCGGGTCGGGTTGGTGGGGCGTAGCAGGGTGCGTCCGGACAAAATGTCCAAGGGCGTGCTCCAATCCTTAGATGAAATCCCGGTCGATTGTGGTCGTCCAGGTCTTGGATCTCACCCTACGTTCTCCCTCGTAGGCGTCAAGTTCCGCATAGATATGGAAGGTCTCGGGCGTGGAGGTCAGCACGGTTTTGGTAAACGTGTAAATCGACCAGTCATCGCGTTGGAATCCCATGACCCATTCGGTTTCCCCGCGCACCGAATTTGGTTTGGAATCGCGAAAAGTGTAGCGTTCCACCGCGCGCCGAGTGACATCCAAATCAATTTCTTTGAACCGAACCACACCCAGGTCTTTGATGACTTCCAGCTTGCCGGTTAGATCCACCAGATTGCGACTCACCGACCAGTCCTGCTCCCCGGGTTCCATCTGCACGGTTTTGAGTGGTTTGGCCGCTTCTGGCCGATCGAACACGGGCATCATGGCCGGGTCATCGTCCTCGGCCTCGTGAGCCGGTCGCACCGGCAGGATCAGAGAACTAGTCATCGGGTCAATGGTCAGGCGCACCGATGCTGGCGAGGGCCACACCACGGGCCAGTACGACGTCGACACTGAGACCCGCAGCCGGTGACCGGCCGGAAACGACTGAGCCAAACCGTTGAGTTTCACCTGATAGGTGTGTTCTTCACCCTTGGTCAGCGGCTTGGGTTGATCAGCGCCATCGTAATGGTTGAGATTCAAAATGCCGTAGCTCACCCGGGTTGCTGCATCATCCGGGGCGACATCAGAAATCCGCACCGCCACCATGGCCAACGGTTCATCGGCCGAGAGTCTTAGCTCAACAATCGGCTGGCCCAGAACTTCGAGCGGGTGTGGCAGCGGGTCGCTGTCAAAGACCAGTGCACCGCCGTCTTCTTCGCGCTGGTCATACGGCATATCGGGTGGGGCGTTATATGAACACCATTTACCGCCAAATTGGCCCACTGACAGCGGAGATTCCACCGTGAGTTTTGGGCTCACCGGTAGCGCGGCACGTTCCTCTTCGGAAAATAGAATACGACGACGCCCTAACGGGTACCGGGTTTCTACGATCCGGTCGCTGGGCCAGGTGCGCTCCCCCACCCATCGGCCGGGTCGGTTGTCATAGGTGGTGGCCGGTTTGACGGTGTCTTGCATCCAGATCGACAATTGTGGGCCGTCCATTGCACCATTATCGATGCGGTCTTTGAGCCAGTGATCCCACCAGGTGACGACTTCTTGAAGAAACCCGATCGCCGGACCGGGCTGGCCCAGGTGCGGGTATTTGTGGCTCCAGGGCCCGATGAGTCCACGGGTTGGTGATTTCAGACCGCGCAGCAGTCGAAAGACCGCATTGGAATACCCGTCGGCCCAGCCGCTGACAGCAAATACGGGGACTTCGATGTCGTTATAGTCTTCGTTGATGGACCCGTGACGCCAGTAGTTGTCTTTGCGCTGGTGTTGTAACCAGGTTTCTAACCACAGCCCCGAATTATCCAAGCGCTCAAGCCACATGTCGCGCCACTTATCGCCCACCAGTTCGGGGTCGGGTGGCGCCGAGGTATAGGCGAACATCGTCGAGGCCCAGGACAGGTTGTCGGTGAGCAGGCACCCGCCCATGTAGTGAACGTCGTCGGTATAGCGATCGTCAGTGGAACACACGGTGACGATGGCTCCTAGGCTTTCGGGGCGCCGAGCAGCAACCTGCAAACCGTTGAAACCGCCCCACGAAATACCCATAATCCCGGTGCGGCCACTGCACCATGGCTGGCCGCACAACCAGGCCAGCACTTCTTCGACGTCTTGAAGTTCTTGTTCTAAGTACTCATCCGTCAGCACGCCTTCGGAATCCCCGCTGCCGCGCAGATCAACGCGTAGGCAGGCATAACCGTGTCCGGCGATGTAGGGGTGGTGCATCGAATCGCGCACTGCGGTCAGGTCGCGTTTGCGATACGGGATCATCTCAACGATGCCCGGAACCGGTTCCTGGTGCGCATTGGTGGGCTTCCACAAGCGGGCTGCTAAGCGGGTCCCGTCGGACATCGGGATCCACAGGTGCTGGGTCTCTTCAATTTCATATGGCAGTGTCGTGACTTTTCGCATCGTGGTCCTAACAGTTTTCGATTTCGAATTGCAGGGCGTTGACGCAGGCCTCGTATATCTCCACGGCTTGCTGGTCGGTCTGGCCGGTGGTGTAAATGGTGGCCAACATGTAGCTGTAACTATCCTGGCTGAAACTATTGGACAGTCGCTGTCCTTCGGTGACGTCGAGTTCAATGATGGTTCCAGGATAACGCTGCTCCAGTTCCGCGATCTCGCGGGCGCTGGGAAGCTTGCGCACGGTACCGTCAGCAAACCAGCGGTACATCCATTTGGACGCGGTTTCAAAATATCCTTCGCCCACCGGCTGGCGTGGTTTGCGTCCCAGGGCCAGGTCAATCATTTGGGCGTGGTTGGTCAACCCGTCAACATACCGAAACAGCGGCGCATGCGACTGGGAATGCCTGGTGTTCACTTCCAATAAGACCAGGCGATCCGTGTCGGGGTCCCAAAAGTACTCGACGTTGAACGTGCTGTTGCGCAATCCCAGCCCCGTCATCACGCGCTGGGTCACCGAGTGAATACGCTGGCGCACGTCTTGTGGTAATTCCGAAGGATAGCGATAGCGTAAAAAGCTCGAGGAGTTCTCGTAGTGCAGGGAATCCACGATGCCGGTCAGGTACACCTCGCCGTCCCAGTTATAGCCCTCGATCGTGCATTGGCTGCCCGTTGCGGCTTCTTCCACCATGTAGGAGCCGCCAGGAATTGCCGCAATCTCTTCAGGTAGCTCAAGCCTGGCTAAGATTTCGTCAAAGGCCGGTCCGGCACGTTCAGGAGATTCGCGGCGCTTGGCTAATACCGCTTGCAGTTCCTCATCAGAGGTCACTCGGTAGGCTCCCTCGGAGGAAAACGATTTGATGGGTTTTGCCCACACCGGATACGACATGTGCGCTGGCAGGGTGGCTTTCGGATCGTTAAAATCGATCAGATCAAATTTTGGGTATTCATCGATAAAGCGTTGTTGTTCCAGTCTGCTCCAATATTTATGTTCGCATTTGACTGCGGCGTCCAGGTTCTTGGAGGGCAGATGGTATCGAGCACACAGGATCGGCACCATCAGGCTGATGGGAAAATCCCAGTATCCGACAATCCCGTCGATCGTCCCGTCAAAGGTATCCAGTTGCCGCTGAGCCTTGTGCAAGAGCGCCGGTAAATCGATCGTGCCGCTTTGCAGTTCGTCTAAGGTCATCAGTCCGTGGAACACGAAATCCGCGGCGTCAGGAAGCGTGGCCAGTTCTGCTCTACCCAGGTCATCCAGGCCGAGCACAAATATATGAGAGGGCATTGATCATCTCCTCCTGCGCTGCACAAGACAGCCGCACGGGACTGTTGCGCGTCAATCTAACACAGCAGACCTATGACGCCGCCCACACAATTCTTTGAATTTCCTGGAAGAGTTCTCGCTGCCTAGTCACTTGGGAACGTGAACTATCTGAGGCTTACTTGGGTGTTCAACATTTCAGGTACACAAAAGCCTGGTCAACTCCTGTGTTGACCAGGCTTTTGGGGCTGAGTTATTCGGTGGCCTCGTCGGCGGCGTCGCCGTTGGAGCCTAGCTGCTCGTTTTGGAGTTCAAGCCGAGCCGCCGAAGCCGCATCCGTTGCTGCTGACTCCTCGGGTTGTTCCTCAGGTGTCTCAGCCGATGCTTCAGGAGCAGAGGATTCTTCAGCTTCTTGTGGCTGTTCTTCTTGCTGCGGTTCGGACTCTTCCTCAGGCTCAGGCTCAGGTGCTGGCTCAGGTTCTGGGGCGTCGATGCCTTGTAGATCAGCACGTTTCGCTTGGGCGTCCTCAATCAACCCCCGAATTTCTTCCAGGTGGTTGTCGATCGCATCAATATATTCCTGCTTGGCTTCGCCCCAGGCAAGAGCCGCAACCGAATCGTCGTTTTCGGTATCTGGAATGGCTGAGAGCATCGCCACCGTCTGTTGGGCATCCGAACGAATACTGTTCATTTCGCCAAGATATTTGGTCAACTCGGTGACGTCGTTAGCACGTGGGGAAGCTGGCAGGTCTTCAAGCATTTCTAGAACGGGTTTGACCCGAGACGGCAGGGTGCACTCGGCGTCGGTCGAAAAGATGCCCAGCTCGTCATGTCGGGCTTTATTTTGTGCGGCCACCATGGCATCGAGTTTTTTGGGATCATCCACCGACGCCGGATCAACCACAGCGTAGCCGGCTTCGACCATTTTTACGCCCAAATCACTGCCGCCCTGGTAGATCTGCGCCCACAATTCCCCGTTCGGAGCATTCGCATAGGCCTCAATTTCCACCTCGAGCGAAGTCCCCTCGCCGGCAAGACTTTCCAGGTGTTCCCGGGCTTCAGCTGCCATGCACGTATCGAGGGTGTCGCTGACGTCTTCTTCGGCCGGTAATGGTGCTCGCACCGCCTGGAACCGGATGACATCAAGTCCGGTCGTCCGGTTCACTTCCATGGACTGGCCGGTCAATACGGCGTTGACCACCACGGGGTCATCCCCGCGCGTCATGGCTTTGACCACCGAGGCTACGGTCAACGCGATGAGCAGCGCCGCGATGACGACGAAGGTGATCATCACCGGTGTTGTCAGGCGACTATTGCGCCGATTGGACGTTTTTGACATAAGTTTTTCTTGCTACTTTTGACGAGGATTGTGGACCAGCAGCTTACTAGCTCTGACAGATTCTACCGTGCAGATCGACTGTGTTCCTATTTCACTGTAGGAGCGGTCAGCGAAGCTGCCCTACATGTTAAAAGATTGACCGGGTCTCGCGGTAGTTTTCGCCGCTGCCGGCATCAGTTGGGGCATCACCCAACTGGCCTCCCCGTACCTTCCCGCCCTGTCGGGATTATTAGTGGCCATCGTGCTCGGCGTCATCGGGGTCATCGCCGGTCTCGGTGCCATGGTCGCCATCTGAGCCAGTTTCTAGTAGGTCCCGAACACCTCGCGAATCGCTGCACGATCCATGCGCTGTGCCAGAGCCAGCTGCAATAAGATGCGCGCTTTCTGTGGGGTCAGATCACCATTGGCTACCAGTCCCCGCTCCATGAGCCCGGCACGTGCCATAACGGCGCGTTCGAAGTATGCGCGGCTAGCTTGGACGACGACGATTCCATCGGCAATCGCTGCATCCACGGCGTCATCTAATGGCTTGGTCAGCGTGCCGGGTGGATACCCCACCACGACCAGCCCGGTGGCACCTGCTGCACGAAACGCTTCCAACGCCGTCGCATCGGCATCCGTATACGCGTGCACCATATCAACTCGCGGCAACGGCGTGCCAAGGTCAACAAAGGCTGACGCGGTGGTGTGGGGATGCACAGGTGTTCGCCAATATTCCACGGTGTGATCAGCATGAAGCACCCCAAGCGGACCACGCACCGGAGACTGCAGTGCATCGAGCCGGTGGTTGGCCACCTTGGCCACATCGCGAGCGCTGTGAATCTGCCGATTCATCACAACCGTGACCCCAATGCCACAAGACTGTGGATGAGCCGCCACCCGAAACGCATCCAGTAGATTCAACGGCGTATCCGAGCCCAGGGTGATCCCGGGACGTTGCGCACCTACCAGCACAATCGGTTTGGCAGAATTGACCGTCAAATGTAAAAACCAGGCCGTTTCCTCTAATGTTCCGGTACCATGGGATACCACCGCCCCGCGGATGTCATCGTCGGCTAAAACCGAGGTGAGGCGCTCAGCCAGCTGCAACCACTGAGCCGAGGTCATATATTTGGACCGAAGCGTCCCAAAGGGCTCGACACGGATCTGTGAGATCTCTTGCATTTCGGGGTGCACGGCCAATAATTCATTGGCCGGCATGACCGTGCCGATGTCGAGGTAATCCACAAAGTTATCCGGTGCGGTACCGCGGTTTGCGATGGTTCCGCCGGTGCCAATAAATGCGATCATCATTTCTGCCTCCTGGACTGAAAGTGTAGCGGTCAAGATATACTCATAGATTTTTCAGGCTCTGACAGCTGTCATCAGCCTGCTCAACTTTCTACACTGGAGATAATCAACGTGTCGTCGACAGAAAGCGGGACGCCGTGAGTATCCATCACAAACTGGAACGTACGATTGCTGCAGAACAACGGGCGCTGAATGATCCACAAGATCGTAAACCCGCCAAGAGATTACCGGGTGCTGCGTTCAAATACGCCATGATCCGTGCGATCAAACAATTCACGGTTGATAAAGGTACAGACCGGGCAGCAATTCTGACGTACTTCGCTGTGCTGTCTTTGGCTCCCCTGCTGCTCGCCGTCTTTTCGACCATGACGCTCTTTTTGGCTTCTGCCGCAGACCAGGTCGAAAACTTTGCCCAAGACCTAGTCACTCAGACCGTGCCGGCTGAGTATCAGGATCTGGCGCTCAATCTCGTCACCACAATGACCCAGTCGGTGTCCGGCGGGGTCATCGCGCTGATCATCGGTACTGTGGTCGCACTGTGGTCGGCCTCAAAATACGTCCAAGCGTTCGCGCGCAATATTAACGAGATCTATGGTGTGGTCGAGGGCCGTTCGAAGGTCAAATTTTATCTCACGACGTTGCTCATCACGCTGATCATGGTGGTGACCGTGGTTGCTGCGCTTGTATCGTTGGCGTTGAATAAAACCATTATTGATGCCGTGTTCGCACCGATTGCCCAAGTTTTCGGTGCCCAGGAGGCCCTGACGACACTCACGGAGTCGTTCCTGCCCATATGGGAATGGGTGAAGTATCCCGTGGTGTTGATTTTGCTGATCCTGATGCTTGGCGTGTTGTACCACTTCAGCGGCAATGTTGAACGAAAGTTTAAACCGTTATCCCTCGGGGCAATCGTCGCCGTGATCGGTATTGTGCTGGCAGGGGTCGCAATGATCATCTACCTGACGTACTTCGCGTCATACTCCTCATACGGTGCGATTGGTACATTGATGGCGATCCTATTCGTTATCTGGATCTTCAATATCGTGATCCTGTTGGGCGCTGAAATCGACGTCGAAATCCTTCGTGCACGGCAGCTGGTTGCCGGTATCCCTGCGGAAGAACACGTCCAGATCCGTCCACGTTCCGTGTCCACCGTGGAGAAACAAAGCGAAAAACACGTGGAATCTGTTGAGGACGGTAAAGTGCTGCGTCGGTCATTATCCGTAGTACATCGCGACAATAACGACGACGATCAGGCTGACCGGTAGTCAGGAGCAATTTTCAACCTTGGGGTCTGTAGCCGACGCGGGTAAGCTCATGGGCACACGCTACTGGTGGATGACCCTAAGGATTGAGCATGCGCATCACCAACATAGCGATCTACACGCACGATCTCACCGTGGCCCAGGGTATGTACCGAATGTCACACAGTGCAATCACAACGCTGCAGAGCACGTTGGTGAAGATTACCAGCGACACCGGGCTGGTCGGCTGGGGTGAGACCTGCCCGGTGGGCCCGGTGTATCAACCACAGCATGCACTCGGCGCTCAAGCCGCCCTGATCCAAATGGCCCAAGGCCTTATCGGAGCTGACCCGACGAAGATCGGGGTCTTGCATCATCGGATGGATGGCCTGTTGACCGGGCATAACTATGCCAAAGCTGCCCTTGATATTGCTGCCCATGATCTGACGGGTAAATTTTTCAATGTCCCGGTGGCAGAGCTCATTGGTGGGGCACTGACTAATCGGGTGCCCGCGTATTTCTCGATCAGTGCTGGGAGCCCCGAGGCTACCGCTGAGACCGCAGCGATGCGTGTTGCAGAAGGATATCGACGTCTGCAGTTGAAAATTAGTGGCAGGCCGGTCCAGGACGATATTGCTGCCGTCAGGGCCGTAGCACAACGGGTCCGGGGCGCCGTTCGACTGGTCGTAGATGCCAACCGAGGCATGCTGATGCGCGATGTCATAGAGCTCAGTAGTCAGTGCGAAGATATTCCGTTTATCTTAGAACAACCGTGTAACATGCTGGAAGAGAATGTAGCGGTCCGGCAGCGGGTGCGTCATCCGGTGTATCTGGACGAATCCACAGAAAATACCTCGGTCGTCTTGCACACCGTGGGGCAGCAGCTCTGTGATGGTTTCGGCATGAAGGTCACCCGAGTGGGCGGCATTCGACCCATGTCATTGGTGCGAGACGTCTGTCAGATTCGTTCGATGCCCCACACGGTTGATGATTCGTGGGGTGGGGATATTATCGCTGCAGCATGTGTCCACGTGGGCGCGACGGTCCGTCCTGACCTATATGAAGGCACGTGGATCGCTGAACCATTTACTGGGCCGACCTATGATCCGCGCAACCCGGTGCGTGTCGTCGACGGTGTTACCCCAGTTCCTGAGGGCCCCGGTTTGGGAGTGCTACCTGATGAGCACTTGCTCGGTGCACCCATCGCCGAGTTTTCCTAGCAACACAAAAGCGGCCCCGATCTCTCGAAACCGCTTTTGTGTAAATCCTTATTATTTCTTGTCTTTGCCGCGATCCAGGCCCAGACGAGTCAACGGGACGCCATCAATGGCACCATCGATTGTGCGTTCTGCTTCTTCGTGGTCAACATCCAGCACGAGCGCAACCTCTGCCACGAGCATGTCTTTGGCTTCCTGGTACAGGTTGCGTTCCGCCATGGACAGGTCTTTTTCCTGCTGACGACGGTAGAGGTCACGGGCGACTTCTGCGACGTTGTCGAGGTCACCAGTGGCGAGTTTCTCGCGCAGAGCTTTCAGACGACGGGACCACTGCTTTTCGAGTTTGTCACCGGTCTTGGCAAGCAGCGACATCAGTTTGCGCAACCGAGTGTGGCTGGCCAAATCACGGACGCCAATTTCTGACAGGCTGTCTTCGGGAACGGCGATCTGGAGGCGCTGATCTTCTACTTCCAGCACCACGTATTCGACGTCTTCACCTTTGACCTTCCTGGTTTTACGCTCAACGACCTCCGCAGGACCGTGCTGAGGGTGAACAACGAATTTACCAAGGGTCAGACGCATGTGCGGTGGGCACCTTTCGTTCGGTAGGACAACGAGCTGTGCAAGATAAACCGGAAAAGGACACAGCTGTCGCTAATAGTTTAGTAATACCTACCTTAACAGCGGCGCCCGGGTTGGGCAAGGCGCATAGCGGCGAAATTCGCTCACTGATGGAAATGTTCTTGAGTAGCTAAAAACTCATACACGGCAACGTCGTCAACCCCTGGGAAAGCGCCGGGCGGCATTGCGGCCAACATGTGCGCATTGGTGCGTGCTGCAGGCCAGGCATAGCCGCCCCATTGTGCTTCCAGCTCTGGCGACGGAGTGCGGCAACAGGTTGGATCTGGACAATGCGACCGTGAGCGCTCTGCGGTATCGGCTCCGCGGAACCACCGTGCTTGTTCAAAGGGAACCCCCACCGATAAAGAAAATAGCGACGACTGCGATGGCTCCACCACGGCCGTGCACCAAAAGGTGCCTACAACCGTATCTGTGTACTGGTTGAACGGTCTAAAACGATCACTTGTGTTGAAGACTTCCCGCGATGTCCAATACCGACAGGCAGCTTGACCTTCGATGGCCCCGATGGAATCGACTGGAAAATTCACCCCATCGTTTTCATAGGCCTTATGCAGCACACCCGATTCGTGAACTTTTTGAAAGTGACATTCAACTTCCAGATGACGGGTCGCCACATTGGTAAATCGGTGCGCGGCGGATTCATACGAAACTGAATAGGCGTCTCGAATATCTTCAATTGCGATATCGCGGTTCTCTTTGCGCTGCCTAAGCATTTTGACCAGAGGTTTCTCGGGCATCATGAGCGCGGCCGTCATGTAGTTGGTATAGACCCGCTGGCGGAGGAAATCCTTATAGTCCACCGGCTCCCCATGACCTAATACATACGAGACGAGTGCTTGGAGCGCCACAGATCGTGGATCATGATCTGGATTGCGTGCATCTGCAAGAAAGATAATGCGATTCTTGAGGTCCGTCACGGAACGTGTCGAGTGCGGCAACGAGGAAATGAATCGCAGTTCGAAGTTCAGGTGATCGGCGATGTCAGCTATCGCGTGATAGGACAATGGGCCGGCGTCGTGGCCCACGGCGGCCAAGAGTTCATTGGCTTGAGATTCCAGCTCGGCATAGTAATTATTGCGCTCCCGCTGTTCTTTTCGCATCGCAACATTGGCTCGGCGAGCTTCTTCTGGAGTTGCGGCTTGTTCGGCGTGCTGGCGACGTAGTTCACGGGTCAGTCCGTCAATAACTTCGAGAACTTCGGTGGGCATCCGCGAAGAGACCCGAATGATCGGAAGTCCCATCGCCTGCCAATGCCGAGTACGTTGTGCTTTTTCGACCGAGATTTCTAATGCCGCACGAGCAGACGGGGCCTCGGGCTGTAAGAGATCTGCAATCTCGACACCCAGATGTTCTGCAGCCTCGGTCAGCAATGACAACTTCGGTTCGCGCTTGCCATTTTCGATCATCGATAGATGAGAAGCTGTAGCACCGACCTTTTCCGCTAACTCGTCCAGGGTCAAGGAAGCAGCGGTACGAAAATGTCGCAATCGATATCCCAGAATGACCGGGTCGATCGAGGATTGTGGAATCGCCTCAGTATCTTGCCGTGCACTTGCATCAGGACCGGTGAGTGAAGTCATATGGGCAGCTTAGTCAACATCAGGCTTTATTCACAGACCTAAGGCAAAAATCACCCCTCCACCGGACAGCCGTCCAGCAGTAATGCGCCGCTGTCAGCCGATATTCGCAAATTATTTTCGACAACTTCTCGTCCGCTTTTCCACAGAAGTAGTAATCTCAAACAAAATAGCTAGATTTTATCTAAGTAAGATTCATCAATATTTTGTTAACTTACGACACGGTCTCGCCACCCACCCGCATTTGGCTTGAAAATCCAGAAAACCTTTCGTTACGGAAATTTTGGCAATTCTTTTCTGCCTAGGCGTCTATTTTCCGCTTGTGAACCACGGCAAAGTAGTTCCTACACCGATTGCACAGTAGCAATGAGCTACCTAGTCAAGGCTTCTTTGGAAGTACCGGACCTCTGCAACATCAAACGAACTGTGAATTAGGGAGAACCATGGAACAGGCAAACACACAGGCAATCCAGGCGGCAGCTGACCAGATCCAAGAAGACTGGAATTCTAATCCACGGTGGGCCAACATCACCCGCGACTTCACAGCCGAAGAAGTCGTGCGACTTCGCGGTCGCGTTCAGGAAGAACACACCCTGGCGAAACGTGGCGCGGAGAAACTCTGGGACCAACTCACCAGCGAGCATACCGAAGGCAAATTCACCAATGCACTGGGGGCGATGACTGGTGGCCAGGCTGTCCAGCAAGTCAAAGCTGGCCTGCGGGCGATCTACCTATCTGGTTGGCAGGTTGCCGCCGATGCCAACCTGTCAGGCCATACCTACCCTGACCAGTCCCTGTACCCAGCCAACTCGGTGCCGCAAGTCGTTCGTCGCATCAATAATGCGCTGATGCGTGCCGATCAAATCGAATGGGCAGAAGGCATCCAGACCGTTGAAGATTACCTGGTCCCCATTGTTGCTGACGCCGAAGCCGGTTTTGGTGGTCCCCTGAATGCATACGAACTCATGAAATCGATGATCAACGCCGGCGCTGCGGGGGTGCACTGGGAAGATCAGGTCGCATCCGAAAAGAAATGTGGCCACCTGGGTGGTAAAGTCCTGATCCCAACTTCGCATCACGTGCGCACCCTCAACGCTGCACGCCTAGCCGCCGACGTCGCCGGTGTTTCCTCACTGATCGTGGCACGCACCGACGCCGAAGCCGCTACTTTACTGCAGTCCGACATTGATGAACGCGATCATCAATTCCTGACCGGGGAACGCTCTTCTGAAGGTTTCTACTACATCAAAAACGGTCTGGAACCCTCGATTGCCCGTGCTAAGGCTTACGCACCGTACTCCGATTTGTTGTGGATGGAAACCTCCACGCCTGATCTGGATGTGGCTCGTCAGTTTGCCGAAGCCGTCAAAGCCGAGTTCCCGGACCAGATGCTGGCTTACAACTGCTCGCCGTCATTCAATTGGAAAGCCAACCTGGATGACGAAACCATCGCCAAATTCCAGCGCGAGCTGGCATCGATGGGTTATACCTTCCAGTTCATTACGCTGGCTGGTTTCCACTCGCTGAACTACTCGATGTTTAATCTGGCAAAGGGTTATGCAGACCGCCAGATGTCAGCATTCGTTGAGCTGCAAGAAGCCGAGTTCGCAGCAGAAAAAGACGGTTTCACCGCTACCCGTCACCAGCGCGAAGTTGGCACTGGCTACTTCGACATCATCTCCACCACCGTTAACCCAGAATCTTCCACCACCGCTTTGGCTGATTCGACCGAAGCACAACAGTTCTAGTTCGCCTAGACCAGATAAGGAGCACCCGCCATGGCATCGTCAACTATCCACCACACAACACCTGAAGGCATCGATGTGACCGTGTTCGGTGAACTGGATGCACGGCAGCGCGAAGTCCTCACCGATCAAGCCCTAGATTTCCTGGCTCATCTGCACACCAAACAAAACCCGCGCCGTCTTGAACTGCTCGACGCACGCCAAGACGCTCGGGCCAAGGTGGCAGCCGGTCAACCGCTTGATTTCGAGAAATCCACGCGCAGCATTCGTGAAGATGATTCATGGCGGGTCGCTCCCCTGGCTCCAGGTCTCAAAGATCGTCGAGTCGAAATCACCGGTCCGGTCGATCGCAAAATGACCATCAACGCTTTGAACTCAGGTGCAAAGTGCTGGCTGGCCGATTTCGAAGACGCCTCGTCACCATACTGGACCAATATGGTCAACGGTCAGGTCAATCTCTACGACGCCATCCGACACGACATTGACTTCACCTCGGAACACGGCAAAGCGTATCGGTTGAAGAAACCAGCACTGGCGCAGATGCCGACCATAATTGTTCGTCCCCGAGGGCTGCATCTAGAAGAATCACATATCCTCATCGACGACCAGCCGCTGTCAGGTTCGCTGATGGACTTTGGGCTGTACTTCTTCCATAACGCGGACAAGCTCGTCGAATTAGGTCGCGGACCCTATTATTACCTGCCGAAACTCGAGCATCATCTGGAAGCTCGCTGGTGGAACTGTGTGTTCAATAAAGCCCAGGACTACCTAGGCATCCCACAGGGTACAATCCGGGCCACCGTGTTGATCGAGACGATCACCGCTGCCTTCCAGATGGAAGAGATCCTCTACCAGCTCCGCAACCACGCCGCCGGGCTGAATGCTGGACGCTGGGATTACATCTTCTCGATCATCAAAACCTTCCGCGACTCCGGAACCGAATATGTGCTGCCCGATCGAGCCGCCGTGTCCATGACTCAACCGATGATGCGGGCCTATACCGACCTGTTAGTCCATACCTGTCATAAACGTGGCGCTTCGGCCATCGGCGGGATGAGCGCTTTCATTCCCGATTCTTCCAATCCGGAACGCACCAAAGAAGCCCTGGCGAAAGTTCGGGAAGATAAAACTCGTGAAGCCAACGATGGTTTTGACGGTTCGTGGGTAGCACACCCCGGTCTGGTGCCGATCTGTATGGGGGTCTTCGACGAACTCCTGCTCGATGCACCACACCAGATTCGGACCAATAAACGCGACGACGTAGTCCCTTACGCTCAGGGGCTACTCAACGTGCAGGCCACCACCGGATCGATTACCGAAGCCGGATTGGAAACCAATATCGAAGTCGGCATCCGTTACATGGATGCCTGGCTGAACGGTTCCGGTGCCGCTGCGATCAACGGACTGATGGAGGACGCTGCCACCGCCGAGATCTCCCGTTCCCAGATTTGGCAGTGGATCCACTCGGGTTCCGAAGCCCAGCGTGAAGATGGCTCCATGAAACCGATCACCGCTGAATGGGTCACACAAAAAATCAACGACGTCTTTGCAGCGTTAACTCGTTATGACGGCGATCGACTCGATGACGCAAAAGAACTCTTTACCGAATCAGCACTGTCAGAAAACTTCGAGGACTTCTTGACCATACCCGCCTATGAACGCTATCTCGCCGCTGAGATGAAAGTCAGCGTCTAACACAACTTCCTCGTGTGCTCACAGTTTGTGGGGTCCTACCATGACCGATGGTAGGACCCCACAGACCTTTCATGGCTCTAGGAAGTCTGCGGACGTGGAAGACGACGTTCGTGGCGTCGTTGAACTCGCCAGGTGAGCATGATCGCCAAGAGGGTCATGGCCACAACCGCTAACCAGACCGAAGACAGTCCCATGACGACGTAAGCCCATGCACCAAGCAGGGCGCCGACGGCGATCGCCGACCACAAGAACAGATATCGCACGAACCGGAACAGATAGACCGAGGAGCGCAATGCGATCGCCGAGGCCAGGGATTGTCCCATTTTTACCAGTGTTCCGGTCATATAGGTCAGTCCGACGGTCACCTCACCTCGTCGGGTGAAGGTTCCGTTCACCGCTCCGGTGGCCGAGGCAATCACAAAGGGAGCATATGGCGAAAGAACTGGGATGCTGGCGGTGATGCCGCCCAGCAGCATGAGCAAATAGGCTGTCCAGACTGCCGAACCGTGCGGCGTTACCTGTTGAGAGAGCAGGGATTCTGCGGGAGGGTGGAAACGTTTCGGGCCAAAACGAACAGCAAAAGATGCCAGCATCACCCCGACGACGAAACAAAAGATCAGCAGGGCTGCTGCGAACCATTCCTGAACGTGGCCCTCAGCCAAAGCGGCCGCTGCACGTGTTGAGTTTCCCGACATGAACGATACGAAATATCCACCCAGGTGGATGAAAAATAGGCCATCCACAAAGCCGGCATTGGCTGTGAGGCCTACAGCCAAAAGTTGTTGTCGCGTTGAGAGCGAAGCTGCCAAGTAATTCCTTTCGCTAGGATTCCCTACGCTTATTATCGCCAAAGATCTGTGCGGAAAGTGTTTCGAGACAAGGCTTGGAACGAAACTGTGTACTGAACGCAGAAATTTTCCACACCAGCGAACGCCAATGTCCTGTATCTCATGACAAAAGCCGTTGATTGCCACGCTATGTGGCAGTCAACGGCTTTTGTCTGGGTCGATGGCTGGCTGGTTAGTTGGTCAGACCATCAACGTATTCTTGGTTCTCGGCTACCCATTCTTCAACGATTGGTTGGTAATCATCGGTGTCTGGGTTCTCATTGAACATGAGGTTTTCTAGCGAGTGGAGGGTGTCGCCATCCATCTCGAAGTTGCGCAGCCACTCGGCTACTTCTGGGTTTTCTTCCACGAAGGTTGGGTTAGCAAAAGTGTGAATGCTTTCGGCTTCACCTAGCGCGCCTTCTGGATCTTCCAGGTCACGGATGGGGAACTCGTCGTAGGCCCAGTGTGGTCGCCACAGGGTCACCACTATGTTGTCGCCATTATCAATGGCGGTTCGAAGTTCTTGCAACATTGCCGGGGTCGAGGACGTTGTATATTCCATATCCTCGAGGCCGTATGTTGGAATGACCTCATCGGTGGTAATGCGGGTCAGGCCTGCACCCGGCTCAATACCAATCAACTGATTATTGAATTCAGCGGCGTTATCCGCCAACTCATCCAGTGAGGTGATGGGCGCATCCTCGTTGACTGCAATAGTCAACGCGGCTTCATTATTCCAAACACCGAGGTCTTCCAACTGGTCGCCGTATTCAGCGATGTAATCCTCGTGTGTGGATGGCAGCCACGCGTCCATCAGGAAGTCATAGTCGCCTGAGGCGACCCCAGAAAACGCCGGCGCGGGGTCAGCGTATTCAAGGCTCACGTCGTAGCCTTTTTGATCAAGTACGTATTTCCACAGCTCGGAGACGGCGATGCCCTCATCCCAGCCATTGAAAACACCGATTGTTACGGGACCGCCTTGTGCTTCGCCGTTGCCTTCTTGTTGGGTGTCTCCGCCGTCGTCGCCACAGGCGACTAAGGCTAGTCCTGCAATAGAGAGCACCGCAGTTGTCTTATAGAAACGAGCTGAGATTTTCATGGTGTGTGTCCTAGGTGTCAGGTGGAGTGGATAAGCTGGTGCCGCTGGCTTCCATATAGGTGGTGGAAGCCAGCGGCTGTCAGCAAGTTGAAGGACCGACTACTGAGTCAGACCATCAACGTATTCTTGGTTCGCTGCTGCCCATTCTTCGATGATCGGACGGTAGTCCTCGACATCTTGGTTCTCGTTAAACATCTCGTTCTCCAACGAGTACAGCAGGTCCGAGTCCATTGTGAAGTTTTCCAACCAGCTAACGACTTCGGCGTTGGCTTCATCAGCGGCCCATTCCGCGTTAGCGAAGGAGTGCAGATATTCTACATCGCCAAGTGCGCCTTCAGGATCTTCCAGGTCGCGAATTGGGAAGGCATCGTATGCCCAGTGTGGTCGCCAAAGGGTAACGACGATGTTCTCGCCTGCTTCAGTGGCGTTTGACAATTCCTGCAGCATTGCTGGAGTACCTGATGTGGTGTACTCCAGGTTTTCTAGGCCATAGGTTGGGATGACCTCATTTTCAGTGATCTGCGTCAGGCCGGCGCCCGGATCGATACCGATAATCCGGTTGTTGAACGCATCGGCGTTTTCGGCCAGTTCATCCAGGGAATCAATTGGCGCATCTTCGTTGACGGCAAAATGCAGCGAGGACTCTTCGTTCCAAGCGCCCAGGTCAACGATGTCATCAGCGTATTCATCGACGTAGTCAGCGTGCGTGACTGGCAGCCAGGCGTCCAGTGTCACGTTGTAGTCGTTGGTGGATAGGCCTGAGTAGACGGGTGCGGGATCGGCGTACTGAAGATCTACTGCATAACCTTCTTCTTCCAGTACGTAGGCCCACAGTTCAGATACTGCGATGCCTTCTTCCCAACCGTTGAAGACGCCGATTGTAATCTCGCCGCTACCCCCTGCAGCAGCTTCATCGCCACCCGTTGAATCCCCCGAATCACCACAAGCGGTGAGTGCGAGAGCGGCTACCGACAATGCGGCTGCAGATTTGAACAAACGTGACTTCAAAGTCAACATCTTCCTTTCGTGATTTTATTTATGAATTACAAGCGGTGCAGTGAAGCACCAATTAGTGCAAGTTGGCCTTGGATTGCATCGAGGTGAGGCGGTCGAGGTACATCGCCAGGATGACAACGGCCAGACCGGATTCGAAACCAAGACCAGCGTTAATGCGGTTCAACGAGGCCACAACTTCGCCACCAAGGCCGCCGGCGCCGACCATACCGGCAATAACCACCATCGACAGTGACAACATGATGATCTGGTTGACGCCCGCCATGATGGTTGGCATTGCCAGTGGCAGCTGAATCTGACGCAAGATTTTGCCGGGCGGCGAACCGAAGGCTTTACCAGCTTCGACAACTTCGCGGTCTACCCCGCGAATACCCAGTTCAGTGAAACGTACACCGGGTGCCATTGCGAAGATCACGGTGGCCACCATGCCCGGTACAACGCCCACACGGAAAATGACCAGCGCCGGAATGAGGTAAACCATGGGCGGCATGGTCTGGATAAAGTCCATCAGAGGCCGCAGCACCTTGGATGCGGTTTGAGACTTGGCAGCCAAGATACCAAGGGGAATGGCAAAGATGACGGCGATCAACGTTGCGATAGTGACCAACGCGAGCGTCGACATGGCGTTAGACCACTGATTGACCCCGACAATAATGACGAAACCAATGACCGTTCCAAGGGCCAGCTGCCAGCTTCGCAACCACCAGCCCAAAGCAGCCAGTACCAGAGTGACAATCCACCACTCAGGTGTAGTGAGAAGCCACAAGAGAAGTTCGTAGGCTTGGACCAAGATGGTCCGGATAAATGTAAAGAATCCCCCAAGAACCGCGAGGATCCAATCAAGGGCAACTTCAACCCAGTCGCCTAAGGGAATGCGTGGCACTGGAATTTCCATTTAGTTTGCCTCCTCGGCATCCGGGACAACCTCGGATCGCTGTGGTGTGAGTGCTTCCAGAAGTACGCCAAGTGGAATGTAGCCGATCCGTTGATTCGAATCGACGCTTTCGACTCCAATCGGCCCATTCGCCTCAATGACAACGGGCACTATGTCTTGCAACGTGGCGGTAGATTTGACCGTCAGAGCTTTCCGTTCAAAAGCTTCGCGATCACTGGCAGTCAGGGAATCTTCACCAATCATGATGGCGTCGGCAGTCAGAACTCGCGCACGGTCCACATCGGCGGTGAAGGAGGCGACATATTCATCGGCTGGTTCAGACAGGATCTGTTCTGGGGTACCGATTTGGACGATCTTGCCGTCTTTCATGACGGCGATACGGTCCCCGAGGAACATCGCTTCATTGAGATCGTGCGTAATGAACACAATGGTTCGGCCAAGCTGGTCTTGGATTTCTTTCAGCTCATCTTGCATTTCACGACGAATCAGCGGATCCAGTGCAGAGAATGCTTCGTCCATGAGCATGATGTCGGTGTCGGCAGCTAGCGCGCGAGCCAAACCGACACGCTGCTGCATACCACCGGAGAGCTCTGAAGGATAGGAATCTTCCCACCCTTTCAACCCGACCGCAGCGAGCACTTCACGTGCCCGATCGTAACGGACCTTCTTATCGACACCTTGCGTTTCAAGGCTGTAAGCAGCATTTTCAACAACGGTCCAGTGTGGGAACAGCGCGAAGTGCTGGAAGACCATCGAAATGTGTTTCGACCGCAGATCGCGCAGTTCTTTAGCTGACAGAGTCGACAGGTCGTGGCCCAATACTTCTACTGTGCCAGTCGTGGCGGGCTGTAAAGCGTTGAGTGTACGAATGACGGTTGATTTTCCGGAGCCCGAAAGTCCCATAACAACGAAAATTTCACCGGGGTAAACATTGAAGGTTGCATCGATAACCGCTGCGGTGCCTTCGTCCTCAACGTCCTGACGCGTCTCGCCGGCTTTCATTCTTTCGACGACAGCTTCAGGACGTTTGCCAAAAACCTTATAGACATTTTCAGCCCGTATAACGGGCTGGGCTGTGTTTGGTTCGCTCATGGTACTTGACCCGCCACCAGAATCTGGCGGGTGAGCTCCTCCTCACGTCCGTGTACAACTTGCTAACAAAATAAAATTAGGCCGAGCCTAATCGTCTGGCTTGGATCACAAGTCTGATTCGAGTAGACACAACCTCTTGGATTTCAACGGTAACAAGATTGTTCAGACAATTACAGGCTTCACTCAGACCGTTATCAGGAAGTGACTCTTCAGGTTGACAAGACGCAAAAGTCCGCAAAGGAGCCCTTGTGAGAATGCAAATTGACGTGATACAGATCACGGCAATTGGGGTGAGATTCGAGCCAATCTAGGCATGGCAACGCTAAACTCACCCACACGCCCAGAGCGCTCCGAGGGAGCATCATGCGGGAGAAGTCACCCCCTTGGAGCGTCGCGACAACCAGTACCGCGCCGTGACGGCCGACCAGAATTCTGCTTAGAGCGAATATCCTAATTGCGTTTTTCGCTCAATAATGCGCTTGACTGCGGCACAGTTTCGGATAGATCCGCAACACATAGCACTTGACATACGCCACACTTTAGTGTTCACGCATCTTCATATTGCGATAAGGGTCGGCTCACCTTGCTAGATATTTCCCGACGTTGGGGGGATCATGAGGTTATGGAGCCTAAGTTTCATTCGATCCGCCATCCATTATTGCACCCGATCGTGCTCTTTGTAGCTGCAGGCCTCGGCCTGGGGGTCATATTCTTCTTCACCAGCTTGGACCTCCAGCTAGCGATTACCGCTTACGTCGTCATCGGAATCACGTTACTCATCACGCTGGTTGATATGTTCAAGACACTCAAAGCCGGTCATTGGGGTCTGGATATTTTGGCGGTCGTAGCCATGATCTCAACCCTTGCGGTTGAAGAATATTTAGCCGGGATGATCATCGCGTTGATGCTAACCGGCGGTGAAGCATTAGAAGATATGGCGGCCGGACGAGCCTCACGCGAGTTGGACTCTCTCATTAACAGACGTCCAACATTCGCATACCGTCTTGAGGCTGACGGCACGACGATGGCCCGAGTCGCGATCACAGAGGTAGAGGTCGCAGATGTCCTGGTCGTTCGCGGTTCCGAAGTTATTCCGGTTGATGGCGAGTTACTATCAGCCAGGGCTTCCCTGGATGAATCATCGGTGACCGGGGAAGCGATGCCGGTGACAAAATACCCGGGCGATGCGATCATCTCCGGTACTGTCAACGGCTCCGAGACGTTCCAAATGCGCGCGACGACCACGGCTGTAGATTCGCAATACGCCAAGATCGTACAGCTCGTCGAAGAAGCGGTGCAATCACGAGCACCTATGGTACGGTTGGCAGACCGCTACGCTGTGCCATTTACGATCGTTGCACTGCTGGTAGCCGGTATTGCCTGGTGGTACTCAGCAGATCCAGTCCGATTTGCCGAAGTTCTCGTCGTGGCCACACCGTGCCCGTTACTGATCGGAGCACCTGTGGCATTTATGGGAGGCATGTCCTCGGCGGCCACAGCGAATGTCATCGTCAAAGACGGTGGGACATTGGAGCGGCTTGCTCGCGTGAAAACTGCAGCTTTTGATAAGACCGGCACGCTCACCCAAGGACAACCCACCGTCGCACGCATCGAAACAGTTGGTGGAACCGAGATGGAAACCCTCCAACTGGCAGCGTCCGCAGAGCAATACTCTGTGCACGTTTTTGCAGAACCCATTGTCCAACAGGCTCGTCAACAAGGTCTTGAACTCATCGCGATAGACCATGCTCAAGAAGTGGCAACCAATGGTGTCGAAGCAACAACGGTGTCTGGCCAACGATTGCGGGTCGGGAAATCGGCATTCATCGCTGAGGTGACGCCGGGATTCGAGGAGCTGAAATTGACCGCCGGTGAAACCGCAGTCTATGTCTCCTGCAATGATCAACTGGTCGGCATCATCGTGCTGGCAGACCCGCTACGAGAAGCTGCAACCGCCACGATCGATTGGCTGGCTGACCACGGGGTGGAGCAGATGGTTATGGTGACCGGTGACATGGAAAGTACGGCTCAAGCGATTGCCCAAGAGATCGGCTTTCGCTCCGAACAAGTCCACGCATCGATGACACCCACCGACAAAGTGGACGTCGTCAATGCGATGAAATCCCCGACGCTTATGGTCGGAGATGGAATCAATGACGCCCCGATTCTGGCCGCTGCCGACATCGGAATCGCCATGGGCGCTCGTGGTTCAACGGCAGCTTCAGAGTCAGCTGATGCAGTCATTACCTCTGAGCGTTTTGCTCGGCTTGCCGACGTCACGCACATTGCCAAGCGGACCGTTTCCATCGCACTACAATCCATCTGGTTTGGCATGGCTGTTTCGATCGGATTGATGGCTGTTGCTGCATTCGGGTATTTACCGGCGACTTTCGGCGCACTCATGCAAGAAATCGTTGACATTATCGCGATTGTGATTGCCCTGCAAGCATTGCGGCTACATCGTCAATTACCCTCACCCCACATTGGCGAGCGATCTGGCCTGCACCAGTCTTTGTCGATCAAGGGCTAAGCCAGCTTTCGGATTGGACGATTCTGCTTCGTACAGCCCAACTAACCTGCCTAGCACATCTGCTCAGCGCGGCTGTTCGAAGTACAGGTCATAGTGCGCGCTGCAGCCCGGATTGAAGGCTGCATGACACAACGGGCAGCGGTCTTTGTGCATATATTGTGCAATGAGCAGCTCGCTCTTGCAGACTCCACAGAGGACAGCGGGCTCCTGGGCGCGAGTGTTCGGCCAGGGCTGTCGTGGATGGTCGGCGGTTGCATCATGGCATTGATAGCACGGATAGTAGCGTTCACAACAGCCAAATCGAAGTGCCACAATATCTAGTGCGGTGGCATAGTGTGCACAACGCGTCTGCTCGTCGACGAGCAGACCGTATACTTTCGGTTCAGCCATGGGTCCAACCTAGCAGCCCTGTTCTTGGCGTTGAGGCTCGGATGCCCGCACGGCGTTCCTTCTTGCCAGTTGTGGGGACCGATAAGACGGCAAAAACCCCGCCAAATCAAGGATCTGGCGGGGTTTTAATTCGCGGAGGATGGGGGAATCTCATTCAAACCCGCACTGATAAGGGAAAATGCAAAACAGCTAGACACTCAAACTAGCTTGTGACTAGCAACAGTTATCCAGGCAAAACTAAAGCCCCGACACTGTTAGCGCAGTTCGGGGCATGGAACACAAGTTCTACAGACTGTGTTCATTGCCCAGTGTATCCGACACTGCAAGCCTGAACCAGCCCGTTGAACGAAAAGTTCCGGGCCTTTTCTCATCACCGTTCAGGCTGAAACTCAACGGGCCGGTTATATCCCACGGGAACAGCAACGTACCGGGTTGCTGGGAAGTCACAGGCCAGTGACAACCACCGCAATAACACTAGACACTCTCAAAAAATGAGGGGGTCCAGTTGTTGACGGCAAATGTCGCAGAGCTGGGACGGGGGCGGCGGGATCGTTTGAGGGACGGAGGGTTTCAAAAACCACCAGTGTCACTTCAGTGACTCCGAACCTACACCCGCTGGACCACCAGCAGAAAGCACCGGACATGGACAACCAGAATCTTTACCAAAACGATGACAGCGGCCTATTCCATGATGTGCGCATGATCCTAGAAAATGAAGTCATTAACTTCCTGCACAAGTACGGGGTCAGCACACACCGCAGCATCACCACGATGCGCGAAGTATTGGACCACCTCGAAAGCGAAGAACGATGACACACGATGTCACCACCGAAGTCCTAGAGCTCATCAACACCGGGCACACGGTCAAGGAAATGATCAATGACGTTCCCGGGTTACGGATCTCCCAAAGCTACGGCAAATACGAAGTGACCACATCCAACATGTGGGCAATGTTCTACCGATACCACCGAAACACGACAGCAAAGGATAAAACGATGACCATTCAATTACGACAAGCCGTGGAAGCCCTAGACCTTCGGCAACTCAATCTGCGAGACATGATCGAGCTCGCACGTCGACACGGTGTGATGACGTCCAAGGTGGCCGAGTTCATCGAACAATACCACCCAGAAAACACACACTGACAAGGCATAACACAAAAATAAGGGGGCCTCAGAAACGAATCTGAGGCCCTTTTCTATGTCACCAGGACAGCCCGATAAACCCTAACTCGGCAATCCGGTGGCGTGTGTGTGAGAGCCTGAAACCGCATATCAAGCCCTGAAATCGCTCTGTTCATTGCCTATGAAACACGATTCGGGCTGAACCTCCAGCATTCGGTGCGTGAAAATGGCCTAGGCCAGGGAGACGAAAGCCCATGTCAGATAGGGGTTACCTCCCCACCCCTAAACGCCCATGTCAGACCGTAGTTTCGTGTTCATCAGTGAGTGTTGACCAACTGAGTTTCAGTTGATGGTCAGTGACTCAGTGAGTGTTCAGTAGCTCAGTTTGCGGTCAGTAACTGAAGTGTTGTTGGTTGTGAACCGAGTTGTTTGTGTCTGGCAACTGTGGTGTTACTGGTGATTAACTCAGTGAGTGACGTATAACTGAGTCATTAAGTCATTATTTCATGTGTTGTTGTCATTGATGTTATGTTGATATTTTATTTTATATTCTTCACAACGATTCATTGTGTGATTGTTGTTCGTTGCGTTGTTGTCATGATGGTTGAGTGTTGGACTTTATGTCTGGCTCATGTTGTTGTGCTGCTGAGTCACACGATGCTGCACTGTCTGCTGTGCTGATCCTGCTGCACACTGTGCCCTGCTGCTACATCATTCGTGCTACATCACCTAAAAGCCGTGAGGTTGCGCCGTGCTGCGTGTGGTAGCCGTTGTGTGTCTTAGGCTTACTGCTGCACTAACAGGCCGGTAGCGTGCAGCGAGATAGGGCCTATCAATCCACGCGGGTGGCTAGACATAAACAGGGGCCTGCATCAGCGACCGGGGCCGGTAAATAGTGGGGGCCGATCCAACGAATGACCGGGGCATAAAGGTGCCCCGGTCCCTGCATAGCCACAGGGCCGGGGCGGTTGTGCGCGCTGGCCGGGTCATCGATAAAAAGGATTAACTATCTACCCGGCCATACTTCCCGAGATCCCAAAAATGTCACAACAGGGGCGAGTGAGCTTAACGCGGCTATTCAGTTAGAAGTTTTAAGGGGTGGTTTCCTCACCCACGGTCAGCTTCTGCAAACGGGCTGGCCGCACGATATTCCACCCGAGTCGCCAAGTAGCGCGAATTCCGACAGCATCGGATTCAAAATAGACATCGTCTGACCGAGCAAGATCGAGTGTCCCGTATGCCGCAACAACTTCTGAGCTATCCAGCATCATCGCTGTGCCTTCTGGTACCGCCGAGTGCACGATGACGGGCACACCGGCAAGTGTGCGAGTGGCCGCGTTATGTACATCTGCAACCAATGAACGGTTGGAACCGGTTGCTTCAGGCATCTTCGACAGGACCGCCCAATCCGTTGGATGGATCAGGAAGTGAGTAGCCTGACCGCCGTCGCCTTCAATTTCTGCAATCGCGTCATAGACAGCAAAAATGTTGGTATCCAACGCTCCTGCGGTGGCGATCCCAGCAACCTGGAATAGACCAGTCGGCGCGCTTGCGTTGTTCAGGAAGGCCATGTCAGCCTTCGAAGTCACGGCGCGCTGCATAGATCGTGCGATCCGCTCTGCGGCACCTTTCTGTGCGACCAATTCACGTGATACCGCATCAATCGACGCAACTTTATTCGTCGAGATGGCCACCTGAGATAGGGTACCGCCACCGAACGTTATCTTCGCGCCTTCCGCCACAAACCCGGCATCAGGGTCAGCGGATACGTAAGGGACCAATACGGACGGGGCATCACCTTCGACCGATCCGGCCAAGGTGGCGCATTGAATGATTAATGCCGTTTTGAGTAGGTCATCTGGGTCGAAACTTGAAACTTGATTTGGCCGCCAAGCTTCAGCGGCTCCTGGGGTAGTCTGCACCATTTTGTTTCCCTATTCCGGTGACCAGTTAAAGAAATAAGGCCACCAAACGAAATAAACGAATTGTTTTTCGTCCGGTGGCCCCTGGCCTGTCCGAAAGTCCCCACCTGGGGGAAGTCTGTGGGTGACTTTTAAGCTACCTGGCTGTGATAGGCCACCCACCGACTATTTTAATGCATTCCCGGGATTCCCCCCAAACTACCGATCCCGTCCGGCAATAACATCTGCGAAGCGGTCAGCACCGGTAATACCGGGGATTCCAGACATTCCCGATTGTTGGGCCGGGTGGGGCTGAGGCGTGCGTGGCCGGTTCATCAAGCCGAGTTCTTCAGCCGCCGTGTGAACTGCCGTCTGAGCCTTGCCGGGATCGATATTCCCGGCATCGTCCAGCAGGTCTGCTAATTCGAGCCCAGCCGCCCAAATTGCCGAGGGCTTTTGCAAATGCGCTGCGTACTGCTCAACCTCAGCCCGTTGGTACGCTTTGACCTTTTCAGCCAGTGCCCCAATCTCTTTTTCGGCAGCACGCAGCTTACGACGGTATTTTGCAGCTTCAGCATTCGGGTTAGAAACATCGTCGGCTTCTTCCGCGTCGTCGGTTGAATCGTCAACAGTTTCCGTGTCAAGACTGTTTTCAACAATCGTGCTTTGTTCCTCAATTTCTTCAACGGGATCAGTAGTGTTTTCTTCGGTGTTTTCACCCGGTGTAGTGTTTTCAGTATTTTTTTGCCATGATTGTTTTCTCCTTCTTATTAGATAACCGTTAACAGTGGTACGTCGTCCCTTGTCAAACCCGCTTTTGCGAGTTCATCTCTGGTCACAATGCAACCCATAATCACCGCATCGGATTCAATCGACTGCCCGACAGCAACGGGTATTCCTTCATCGTCCAAATCAATAAAATCAACTCTTGACTTCACCTGTTCATCAATGAGCTCATTCATACTCAAATAAAAATACGCGTCAGCCATTGGCTTGTCCTTGTCCTTCATAGAGTGCGCGTGCCGCCGTGACACCGTACAACTCGATGTACCTCAACCACTCGGCATGCGATTCACGAACCGCTTCCAGATACACAGACCAATCTTCCGGTGTCGGAAGGTCGGGCACGCCCTGGAAGTCAGCTAACTGGCCTTTGATCGTTCGCACCGTGACACCGTAACGGTCCCGAATTTTCTGGGCAACACCACTAGGCACCGGCGCGCCTTCATCTGTCATCGTCGGCAACCAGACTTCAACAAGCCGGGTTTTTGACACTCTGATCGTGCTGTCTGCGGGGTCGTTGGGATCGACTGTTTTTTCGGCGGTCCCGTAACCACCACACCGAGTCAATGCCAGACCGATCCGATCACCCCGCCCGAACAGGTCACCGTATAAACGAGTCCTAGCTAACCGACCGTTCACGGCATCATAAATCTGAATTTGCACCGCATACATGATCAAATCCCAAGGATTTCTTACCAGTCGGTAGCCGCAAGAACATTCGTCGCATTGTTCTAGGGCATATGGTGGGCCGAGGTGTCGCTGTCGGGCGGCCTGGGCGAACTGGCGTCCGAAGCTCTGCTTCGAAAACATGCCGGACCTGTATTGGACTAAGCATTTTCCGTGCCGTGTGCCGGAATCGTGGTAGTCTCCGATGCGCCCATCAGAAAATACCGCATCGATACGGAAGCCGGGAACGGGTTTGTGGAACGAAAATTTTCCGCCCTGGAACACTTCTTCGTATGCGTACCACGAGGCAGGCGTCATCATCTGATCTTCAGTCAGTCGAGTTAGCGTCACGTTTTTTCCTCAATCCTTCCTCGATCTGTTCGCAAAATACATCATGCGACTTGCGCTGTTTCTTGGCTTCGACGAAATTCCAGAAGCGGCTAAATTCTGCGTCGGTGGGCTTATTCCTAGTCATCGTTTTCCTCCATTTTTTCGATTTCGGATTGAGTTTCTACGGTCATGAGATTTCTACTTTCACGATGTCATGACGACGATTGCAGTTGCCGCCACATGCTGAGTCGTCGATCATTTTTTTGGCCCGATACGCATCGACCTCATTGCCCCATAATGTGATTGTTGGGACACGGCACCAGGCAATGACGGCGATGTTTCCGGTGCCTGAGATCCAGGCGTTTCGAGGGATCGCACACTTCAGAAATGTTCGGGCTGTTTTATGTTGTTTCAGGCAGTAGTGTTTTCGATAAATTTTCATGTTTCACCTAGTCAGATTGAAAGGTGTAGGCGGGTGTAGGCAGTTTGGAAACTTTATATACCCCCGTACGCGTGGAAAGTTTGCAAAACGTATACACCCGCCTACACTCCGAACTAAAATTCCGAAGCAGGCAGGCCAATTTGCTGCCACACCATGCCAGCACTTGACCGCTTGCTGACATATCCCAGACGCTCTAATTCCTTCGCAAACGAATTCTTGTTCAGCGGGTCGGCACCGTCATCACGCGCCCATTTTTCCCACGCTTCGAACAACTCAGCCGAGCGACACTTAAATGAGGGGCCGATATGACAGTGAGTACTCAAAAACCGCTTCACAGCGTCAGAATCAGTCTGATAACTGTCGGTGGCGTTACGTACCGTTTCCGGTTCGAACATGCCACCGCGATCTTCATAATCAAACCAACCCTGCACAGACCACGTCAGAATTGCATCAGCCGCTAATTCCAACCGCTCAGGCAATTTCGGGTCACGCTGACCTTCAGGGATCACCACATCAAACGGCACCACACGAATACGACGCCACACCGCAGGATCATTGCCCTTCACCTTCGGCAAGTGGTTCGTCACATAAATAATCTGATGCGAAGGCCGCCACGTGACCGGCGCTTGATACAAGTGCCTAGCTGTGAGCTCATCACCACCCGTTAACCGCTTCATCAGCGAAGAATCGAGCCATTTGCCTTCCTCAGTTTCCGAACCAATGACCAACCGAGCGCCGAGCAACTGCATCATCTCAGGTCCACCCGCCCCGCGCTGTTTGACCATCAACAATTCAGGGTCGATCACCGTGGCATAGTCACCTAGCGCGAACTTGATAGCACCGTAGGCAGTGCCTTTGCCGTTTGCACCATCCCCCGTAAGCACCGGGAATAAGTGTTCACGCACCCCACCAAATACACCTTGACCGATAACGCGCTGCAAATAATCGCGTTCGTCATCGTCCGGTAACGACGTGCCGAGGAACGTTGCCCAGGCGGTTTGATCCGCTTCAGGATCATACGCACCCCGACAAACGCGGGTTATATTGTCTGCTGGGTCATGTGCCCGTAATTGACGCGTGCGGAGATCAAGGGTCCCGTTTGCACAGTTCAATAAATACGGGTCAGCGTCGAGCTCATGCACACCAGCACGCAACGCAGGTAAAGCCGATGCAATTTTCAGCACCCCTTCAATACCATGTGCCGACTCACATTTCGCAACATCACGGCGCAGCTTGTCATCACCGAATGACTCAGCAAGCGATAACCGCAACGTGGCAATGACCGCGTTAATAGCAGCGTCTTTCTCATCCAGTGCCCAGCGTTGCCCGTCCCAAACCAACCAGCCCAGGCCGAGCACGAATTTCAGTTCGCCACGATAAAGCTCAGCGACACGATAGGCCATACGAATTTGGCCGCGATGCTGTTCCCCTTCATGATTCCACTCAATCGACGACGCATATTCCTGCGCTTCAATTTCCGCTTGTTCGTCCACCGTTGGGGCCGATTGTTGTTTGCCAAGCTGATGAGCCTGATGCGCGACCCGCCACTGTTTCTGCACTTCCGTCAGTGGGGCAGCTTGCTCACCAGGTGCTATACTGGGATCACTCCTTAAATGTTCTTCGTTATGTTTTCTGGGAATACCCCCGGTATTCGGGCCGGGGGTTTCCTTTTGCCCAAAATCTTTAGCCACGACGCCGACCACCACCGTTCCGCATCACATTGCGAACTGCCTTCGAGCCCGTGGGGTCCGGGTAGCTCAGCCAGCTAGCTAATTCATCAGGTGGCGTTTTCGTCAGCTTGTCGAGATGACGCCGTACCCACGACGACGACCGGTTAGGCAAGTAAGACATAATGACCGCAACTGTGTCCTTCTTCGAAAGACCAACGATGTCACGCCGCATTTGGGCATAAGAATCCCTTGGATTCTGAGGCCGCACAGTGCGCGGCTGGACCGGGGCTGAGCTAAGATCACGCAACCGCATCACCGCCGTTCACGTGAGCGAACGTTGCGGGGTTGACTTCTTTGCGCATCGCATTCAAATCTGCGGGATCAATGCGAATAGCGCGCTTCCCGAAATAGTAAGCACGCAAATCGCCGTCTGCGATCCAACGGCGAACCGTCGAATCAGATGTGCCGGTCAATTCTGCGACATCGGCAATGGTGAGTTGAGGCGAAAAAACCTGAGATTTAGGAGTTGCCTTCTGCATCGTAAAACTTCTTTCGGACATGCGAAATTTCGCTGCCCGTTCGAAGTTTCGAGAGGCGGCCTGCCCTGGGTATGGACGCCCAGGCGGTCATGAAAGTGAGTTTAACAGACTATGGATATTCTTGGCCACCAAGGGGCACTATTGTGCCCAATTGCTAATGTCTAGGGCGAATGCTTGCCCCTGGGAAACGGCCTCTAAAAGCTGCTGTAGCTGCTGATCATCAACCCGTGGACTACGACCACACGTCGAACACGTGAACGCCCAGGCATGTCCCGCTTTTGTCTCCTTCACGGTAATCCCGTCGAACGTGGACGCCAATGTTTTACCGCTGCGGTTTATTCGTTTCCGGCCTGTCCGTTCAACCAACCTATTGGGCAAGGCAGTTTCTAACGCATCCGAGCCGTACCCGTAGTGACTCAGCAAACGATTAGCCGATTCAATCTCTTTATTGACCTGCTGCCCGTCCTGAATCGTGCCAACATCACGGCGCTTGTGGCGGCCTTTATCGGTACAAAAAAATGTGTGCATCATGAGATAACGTCCTGAGCTAGTTGCAATTTTTCGGACATCGTTTCGGCCAGCGACGACAACCGGTCACGCTCTGAATGCTGATAGACCAGCACCGATTCAATGTCAGAATGCCCCGCGAACGACATGAGATCCGAGAGAGTCGCACCGGCCTGCCCCAACCGCGTCAGGGCGCTGTGCCTGAGCCCGTGGAAAGTAAAACCCTCTAAGCGGGGCGGCTGCTGCTCTGAACGGGCATTCACGGCGTCACGGGCCTTGTTGAAGTGCTTACGATAAGTGTTTGGGTTGTGTACTTGATTGCCAGTCAGGTCACGCGGAAACAAAAACGAATCCGCATCCTTGCCAACATAGTTTTTTAGGTGTGCTTCCAATGCGGGAACTAATCGCGTCGGCACCGGAACATCACGAATCCCCGCAACACTTTTCGGCGGGTCCAATCGTGGACCGCTACCCCGCGCCTGAACTTGTTCCTCAATGCTGAGCCACACCACACGTTGCCCAGTTCGACCAGTGCGCCGAATATGACGCCGCCGCAAGCCTAAAACCTCGCCTATTCTCAACGCGCACCAACCAGCAAGCAAAACACCAAGTGCCTCACGGGGCGGCATCCCTGCGGCAATCTGGGCGATTTCTTCCGGGGTTGCCACGGGCTCATCACTGGTACGTGTCTTAGCTTCTGTTTTTGCGCCACCGGGCACGTCAGCCGGTGATTCATCAATCCAAGGGGCAAACGACCGTGGGAGGTCTTTCGTCTCACCAGTGGCATATCGAAACATTGCTGAGACGGTCAAATAAGCACGCGGGGCAACGCCGCTGCCCTTGTCCTTGCGCAGCTTGTCATACCACTTCGTAATATCGTCGGTAGTGATCGAGGTGACAGGCTGGGCACCGAACGTAGGGTAAAAATACCCTTCAAGGTGACGACGGTATGTGTAGATTGTGCCCGTGCTACGGCCCATGCGTTCCAACCAGGCCAACCAGGCGTCACCGAGATCCAGCACGGTTTTTTCGTCACGCTGTTGTTTCAGCTTTTCGGCCTCACGCTGCGCCCGAATGTTTGCGCGCTTCTCAGCAGGGGGAATGAACGTGCCCCGTGCTTTTTCCGAGTGTGCGATTGCAAGGGCCGCTTTGGCATCACCAACCGTGCGGAATACGCCGACAGTGTGTTGTCGGCCTTCGAAATAGATCCGAACGCGATAACGCTGTGCTCTGTTTTGGTCGATACCTGGAGGAAGTTTTGGAGATTTTTTCATAAAATTCTCCCGATAGGGCCTCTAATGTGACTAGTCCCATGATCTACTATGAGTAGTCCTGATGACTAATGACTAGATCACTAGTTGCGCTACTTCCCTTATAAAATAAGGGAAGCCCTGGAATAACAACGATTCCAGGGCTTCCACAGCGGAGGATGGGGGATTTGAACCCCCGAGGGCTTTCACCCAACACGCGTTCCAGGCGTGCGCACTAGGCCGCTATGCGAATCCTCCAGCATGGGACTTTACAAAGTATTCACCTTGCGAAGACCAGGTTTTAGCATAGCCCATTCTTTAACGAATAAGCAAAATGGCTGGCAAGTTCTTAGTCACACCCGTCAACGTCGCAAGTCTGACCATCGGCTCCCAGCGTTTGCAGAGGTGCGGGGTTGAGTTCATCCCAGACCTGCTGCAGAGCTTGACTGAAGGTTTCGACCGACTGGGCTCCTGGCAGCGCGTATTTTTCGGCCAAGACATAGGTTGGGACCGCTGAGACACCGAAAGCGCGTGCCTGATCGACATCGGCGTTGGCCTCGGTATCGAATTCATCAGATTCCAACACTTCACGTACGCGAGTTTCATCAAGGCCGACTGAGATCGCAACCTGGGCGAGCTGGTCGTGATCCGACAGGTCCAGACCGGTGCCGAAGTGGCCTGCAAGGAGTTCGCGTTTGAGTGCAGGAGTGATTTTATCCTGGTGATCGGTGACGTTCTGGTCGTGTTGTTTGGCCAGGTGCAGCAGACGGTGGGCGGTCCAGGAGTTGGCGACAACGACGTCGTCCATATTGAATGCCACGCCGGCTTCTTTACCGTGTTCTTTGACGGTTTCAAATATCTGGTTGATCTGGTTGGCGGGCATGCCCTTGGTTTCGGAGAGGTATTGGGCCTCGCTGCGGTCATCGCGTTCCGGCAAGGTGGGGTCCAGCTGGAAGGTGCGGTAGTGGACCTCTACGGAGTCTTTGTGCGGGAATGCTGCCAGCGCCTTTTCAAACCGGGTCAGTCCGATGTAGCACCATGGGCAGGCAATGTCAGACCAGATATCAATTCTCATGACTGTTACTCTGGCACGCCCGTGCGCGCGTGAGCAATTTGGTTTCCCCGACAGCGTGGAAACAGCGCCGACGATCACCGTGAGAGAAAGGGTTACCTGGAATTCGCACTTTGGCCATGAATTGGTATGATGGACTCCGGCCCCTCACGCGGTGCTATCTTACTCAACTCCCCCAGGGCAGGAATGCAGCAAGGGTCGGTAGGCTCTGGCAGGTGCGTGAGGGGTTCTTAGGTTAACTCCCCCAGCTGATTTCTCAAACCGGTTGTGTAGAGGTCGTCTTCGGTATTGATGCCATAGGCCAGCAATTCTGGCCAAGCGTGATGAATGAGATCACGTTGCAGTTGGGCTGTGGGACGTACGCAGACGGGTGGGCTGATGAGTAGCTCGTAGATGCGGCGCACATTGACCGGAACGATTGAATCAAAGACCGTGTCAGTTTCGTTCGCAACTTCGGCATACCAGCGTGAGGACCGGTTCTCCCAGTGGTAGACGTCCGTATATTCGAAATCACTGTGTACATCGTCGTATTGAAACTGGTCTACTTTGTCCCAGAAGAACTTCCGATACGCTTTCATATCTGGCTTACGACGGCGCCCTACAGCTTGAATAATGGGTGCCAGACGTTGGCGTTGGCCTTCGATGTGAAGTTGTCCACGGATGAGGCGGCCTAGTTCGACCAGGTTTCCCCGCAGATGGATACTGTTGATATCACAGAAGAGTTCGCGGTACAGCTTGACGAGGTTACGCCCGTGGTTTCGCATGGTGTTACGCCGCATGATCTCATCTTGATCTTGTGTGAGATTCCGACCGGGAGCTCTGTGAATGACGTGGAAGTCTTCTGGTAGCAAGTCGTGCATCTGTGCCAGCACGTTGTGGTCTGTGGTGACGGTTTTTTCCCAGAAGGTCTCGGGTTCTGATCCGTCATGCACATTCAATGATGTGTAGGTAAACGCGCGCGTTCGCTTGAGGTAGGGGCGCATGTGCGCAAGCATCGTTCGAGAATCCAGTCCGCCCGATAATGAAAGTCCCACGGGGCTGGAGGGACTGCTGGCAAAAACATGGTCGAGTTGTTCGTGCCAGAACTGGTGGATGAGCTCGAGGCGTTCGCGCCACGGTAAGTGTGTATATGGATTGGCGGTCATCAAGGCAAAACGTTGCTGGACGCCGTGTTGTAAGTGCAGTCGGTGATTAGGCAAGAGCGCTCGAATGTGAGGGTTCTCCGTTACATCCCACAGGCCTTCAGGATGCGCGTCATAGTTTTGGCTGCCGACCGGACAGCTGAGTTCTGACACTGCGGATAAACGATGCAACATATCAAAGTGTGATCCGATGCGTTGCTGCGCGGGGTTGAAATACACCGTGCGGTGGCCTGCGGCGTCGTTATATGCGTAGATTTGTCCACCGAGGTTCACTAACACCGCGTGCCGACCACCCAAGTCATAGAGAGCCGCTTCCAAACCGGGTAGGCCGTCGCGAAGTAGCCGTGCCATGAGTTCTTCGGCGATGTCGGAGCCTACGGATTGGATGAGGCCGGTGGATAGCGGCAGCAGCTTGCCAAGAGTCACGACCCAGTCGTTACCGGCAGTGGCAATGCCTATTTCGGTGATGTCGTCTGCATAGAGGACTGCACCACTGAGCTCATGACGTTGGAAATGTTCGAGGTCGTCCATGAATGCAACGCTGTCGGGGCTCAGCAGGAACCCGCGAGCATAGAGACGTATCCAGGATGTCGGCATGTGAGTGATTCCTCATCAAATTGTTGCTGGCACACCAGTGAGCCATGCTTTGATCCTGGCCAGCATGCTAGGCACCGGGTGAGTACCCGCCGGAAGGACCATGAGTTGCAACGCTAGTGTGCAGGAGGTGGTGGAGGCTAACGGATGATCCTGTGTAGCAAGCACAGAAACCGATAACGAACTGTCAGGACGAACTGCTGATAACCGAATGTCAGGTAATGATTCACCGGGTGCCATCTCGATAGCGTGCACCAGCTTGTGGTCGCGGTGCACTTGAAATTGCAATCCACGGTGACCACTCAACGTGTTCTGCACTGAGACGGTGAGGTCTGCGGTGGTATTGAAGATGTCACCCAGCGGCCCGAAGTCCACTGCCACACGGCTGTCTTGTTTCATCAAGTCGTTCGCAAGCTGCAGGGTACCGGTGAACTCACGACGCTCTACAACTGTTCCAACAGGGTCTATCGACTGAGTCCACAGTTGTGGCAAGGCAGCATCGAAACCTTCCGGTGGGGTAATCCAGAACGGATATTTGGACCGCTCGTAGAGGTCTTGGGCGTTGAAACGGTCGCCGAAGAAATTGAGGAACCTGGCGTGGTCGCGGATAACATCGCGCAGGATGAGTTCATCGGCTGGCAGCATTTGGTCAGGACGACGGACGTCCAAGGTCTCGAAGCCGGTAAAGAATGGGCTCAAAGTTTTTTCCGGGGCGCGCTGTTCCAAGGTGATGCGGGTAGGCTCATCGGTCCGATCTATATCCACTGCCCAAATCAGGCGCTCCGATGCAGCCAGCCGGTGGGCGTCGTCGGGAGCTATCACGACCACTTCTGGAGCGTTGCGTACGGTTTTCAAACCAGATGTTAATGCTGCAACGTGCTTGGCTGCAGGTTCTGTTGTCATGATGTGGACGGTGAGCTGCGTCCGGTGCGGCCACAAGACCGCTAGGACAGCACGTCCAGCAAGATCATTTTCGATCACAAGATCGTAGTGTTGCGTCTGTTCAAGCGGCAGTTTGCTCCGCAATTCTGCGGTTAGTTTGGCAGCGCGTTCGGGCCCAATGGTGCTCACGGCATCCCCTCTATCTGGTGCACCTAGGCAGTATAGTCGCTGGTTTTTGGGTTCAGACAAAGTTCTCCACAACCACTCATAGACTCTTGGACCGACATGTGACTGGTGTTACCGTGGAACAACCTGCTCGCTTACACAGAGGAAAATATGCGCACTACAGCACAGAAAAAATTCCGCGTTTTTGGTCGCTTGACCGCGCTTGCAGCCGCGGCTGGACTTGCTCTCACCGCGTGTGGCGGCGAAACAGCCGATACCGGTTCTGGTGAAGGCGGCGATGAGATTAACATTGCCATCAACCACGGCTGGGAAGAAGGCATCGCGGTTGCCGAACTCTGGTCACTGATTCTGGAGGACCAAGGCTACACCGTCAATAAGTCCTACATGGACCTGGCCCCAAGCTTCTCAGCGTTGACGACAGGTGACATGGACTTCAACATGAACATCTGGCAGCCTGTCACTCACGCCGAATATCTTGAAGAATACGGCGACGACCTCGAACAAGTCGGTGTTTGGAACAGTGACGCAAACCAAGTCATCGCAGTCAATGCGGATGCCCCCGTTGATTCCTTGGAAGATCTCGCCGATAACGCTGAATACTTCGACAGTCGCCTGGTCGGCATTGAACCGGGCGCAGGCTTGACCGAACGTACCGAGCAGTACGTTATTCCAGAATACGGTTTGGAAGACTGGGATTTCAGAACCTCTTCCACTCCTGCAATGCTGCAAGAAGTTGCCACCGCAACCAGCAACGGCGACCCGATTGCAGTAACGCTGTGGCGTCCACACTGGGCATTCAATTCTTATGACATCAAAGCTCTCGAGGATCCTAAAGAAGCACTTGGTCAAGAAGAAAACATGACCATTTATGCTCGCGCAGGTTTCTCTGAGGATCAGCCAGAAGTTTTCGAATGGCTCTCCAATTTTGAAATTGACACTGAACGACTCCAGGACCTTGAGGTTGTTCTGTTCGAAGAAGAAGTCGAACAGGATCAATACGAAGAAGTCATCCGCGCTTGGATGGAAGAAAACCAAGACTGGGTTGACTCCCTGACTGCATAACCCAAGATCTATACGATCTGACAGGCGTCGTCGAAGGATAATCGACCGGCCCGGGTTCGAACCGCTCGAGGATCATCAGCGTTGGGTGCCCACCCGACATTGACGATGATCTCGGTTCGCCAACCAGTGTCGGCGTGAAATTCCTCGTCGACGCCTGTTGCGTTAAACCCAGTCATCGGTCCCACATGCAGTCCATGGGCGCGCAGCCCGAGGATGAAATATCCGATCTGCAGATGTGCTGAGCGTTGCCCAATTTCTTGGCGCGCTGCCGGATCGTCCTCAAGTTTCTCCCGTGCTCCCGTTTTATGCGGTGCCAGCACGGAAAGCTGCCGGTGCCAGTACGGGTCCCAAGAAGCGATGATGGTCATCGGGGCAGTCAGGGTCTTGTCCCGATTGCCTTTGCGCATATGCGGGGCCAACCGTGCCCGGGACTCGGCCGTATGCACCAGGGTCAGGCGCAGCGGTTGGGAGTTCATCTGCGTTGGGGCCCATCGAATGTCCTCATAGACCGCAGCGATGACGGCGGGGTCAACGGCGTCATTGGAAAACGTATTGGTCGTGTGCGCATTAACAAATAACGTATCGAGCAGGTGACGAGCAAGACCCGAGGTCGAACCGGTGTGCGCCATGAGTTTTCCTTTCCACGGGATAGCGGAATAAAGTCTAGTGGTACAGTTCGGCCAGCAGATAATGCTGGTGCCGAAGCAGCCGTCGCCACGCTAGGGTATTGAGAGTGACCACCGCTTTATATCGCCGCTACCGTCCGGATACGTTCGAAGAAGTTATTGGCCAGGAGCACGTGACCGTGCCGCTGGCCAATGCGATCGACAAACACCGGATCAACCATGCTTACCTCTTCTCGGGCCCTCGCGGCTGCGGTAAAACCACCTCGGCGCGGATTCTGGCCCGCTGTCTGAACTGTGCCCAGGGCCCCACCGCGAACCCATGTGGGACCTGTGATTCATGCGTGGATTTGGCAACCGGTGGCCCTGGTTCGCTGGATGTTATTGAAATTGACGCGGCCTCGCACGGTGGTGTCGACGACGCCCGCGATCTGCGCGAGCGCGCAACCTTCGCTCCAACACGTGACCGGTACAAGATCTTCATCATTGACGAAGCGCACATGGTCACCTCTGCCGGGTTCAACGCACTGCTCAAAATTGTTGAAGAACCACCGGAACACATCAAGTTTATTTTCGCCACGACCGAGCCCGATAAGGTTATTGGCACGATTCGGTCGCGCACCCACCACTACCCGTTCCGGCTGGTCCCACCCGAACCGCTCATGGAGCACCTCGAGTCACTAGCGGCCGCCGAGCAGGTGGCGATTGCACCGGGTGTGCTCTCGTTAGTGATTCGCGCCGGTGGCGGTTCGGTTCGTGACACGCTATCGGTGTTGGATCAGCTCATTGCCGGTGCCACCGAAGACGGCGTGAGCTATGACCTGGCCGTGAACCTGTTGGGTTTCACCCCCGAAAATCTGCTGGACGACGTCGTCAATGCCCTGGCGGCCGAGGATTCAAACACCGTGTTCCGCGTGGTTGACCAGGTCATCCAGTCGGGCCAGGATCCAGAGCGCTTTGTTCAAGACTTGCTAGAGCGTTTCCGAGACGTGGTGATTGTCAAAGCCGCACCCGAGCAGGCGCCTGGCATTTTGCACGGCATGCCAGCCGATCAGTTGCGTCGTCTAGAAGCTCAAGCCCAGCAGCTGGGACCGGCCGAAGTCTCGCGCGCCGCCGACATTACGGCTGCCGCACTGACACAGATGTCGGGTGCGACGTCGCCTCGCCTGCACCTGGAATTGCTCATGGCACGGCTCATGCTGCCAGCCACCGATGAGACCGAACGCGGCCTGGCCGCGCGCATCGACCGGTTGGAACGTCGCATTGAATATGGCGGTGTGCCAGAGGCTGCTACTGCCGAACAACCGGCTGCCAAACCCGTGATCGTGCGTTCGGAAGAGACCGGATTGTCCGGTGCCGCTGCCGCCCGGGCCGCACTGGGTCGCGATCAAGAAGAAGACGAACAACCCGAAGACATGGCACCGCAGCCCGCTCAACTAACCGTCGCCGAGCCACCAGCACAGCCTGCGCCCACGCAAACTCAGCCACCGCGCCAAGCACCGCAGCCAGCGCAGCGTCCAGAGCCTGCAGGGCCCAGTGTTGAACCGACACCGCAATCTATGCCGCAGGCCCAGCCACAGGCTCCGCAGCAACGCCCGGCTCCTGCTCAACAGCCACAGCAGCCCGCTGCACAACAGCCCCCGGCAGCGCCGCCGCAACAGGCCGCACCTCAGCAGCCCACCCAGCAACCCGCTGCCCAGCAACCGTCTCAGGTTGAGATGGTGCGTCGTGCGTGGCCGGAAGTGCTCGAGTTTTTGAAAAACGAGTCGCGTCTGATCTGGATGACCATTAACGGCAACGCGCAAGTTGTTGGCTACGACGGCAAACTGTTGACCATCGGGTTTGATAATGACGGCGCACGCAGCACCGTTCAGCAACGTGGCGGAGAAAAACTGCTGGCCGCCGGATTCAACCATGTGCTCGGTATCCAACCGGAACTCGATCTGATTTCGGGCACCTCGGACGGTGGTTCCCCAAAAGCACCTAGCCGCCCGGCTCGGCCACAGCCTCAACAGGCTCCAGCCCAGACGCCACCGCAACAACCACCGGCTCAGCAACGGCCAGCGCAGCAACCGCCGGTGCACCAGCAGCCAGCACAACAGCAACCGCCGGCCCGACCTCAGGCACAACAGCCTGCACCACCGATTCCGCCGCAGACAGCTGCCCCCGCGCAGCAAGCACGGCCCGTTGCGACCCCGCAATCACCGCAGTCGCCTGCCTCGCCGCAGTCTCCTCAGTCTCCGGCGTCGCCGTCCTCACCACAGGTTGAGCCACAACAACCCCAAACCCAGCAACCGCAGGCACCGGCTCAACAGCAGCCTGCCCAGCAACGTCCGGTCCAACAGCAGCGGGGCCAACAGCATCCGCAGCAACCGCCGGCTGATTCAATTCATCCCACCCCACCGGCCACCGGTGTTGCAGGTTGGGGTTCTGGTGAACCAAATCAGGCATGGGGCCAACCCGAACAGCCTGCCTGGGGTCAACCCGAGCAACCTGAATGGGGCGCATCCGATCCCAACTGGGGTCCGCCACCCGAAGACGATTGGCTGCCACCACCTGAAGACGACTGGCAGCAGGGCCCACCGCCCCAACAACCAACGGCGCAACACCAACCGCCGACGCAGCAACCAGAGCCCGGGGTTCAACCTGCGCAGCCCGCTCAGCCGCAGCACGGCGCGCCAGCCGGCCCACCACCTGGTCAGACTCCGACACCGGAAGCAACCCCGGCCCCAGAGCCGGAGATGCCAACCGAACCGGATCCAGTGGCCGCCGACGGCTATGCCGGGTTCATCCCGCGGTCTGTTCCAGATGATGAGCCCTTTGCCCCGGCCTTTGCCAAGTCCGAGGCCCAGCTGCGCGAAGAATTCAAACGCCGCTTTAGCGACGTCATCCCCTCGACCACGGGCCCCAAAAAGCCCGAGCGTGAACAGACCAAGCCCGCAGGGTCCCGGTTTGCCGACATGGTCGCCCAATACGCTGGTGAAAAGTCCGCAGAACAGGACGCCGAACCGGCCGTCCAAAAGGATGAACCCACCGACGATGACGACGACTATGCCTCAGATGATGACGAGATCATCGAAGAATCCGGAATCGCAGGGCGCCGCGTCGTCGAAGAAGTCCTCAACGCGCGCCTGATCGAAGAGCGCAACGCCGACGGCACCCCCAAGGTCTAAACTTCCACAACATGAACGAAAGTAGGCGCCCACGTGTACGACGGTGCGGTACAAACCCTCATCGATGAGCTCGGCAGACTGCCCGGCATCGGCCCAAAATCGGCCCAGCGCATCGCTTTCCACATCCTGGAAGCCTCCGAAGAAGACATGATCGCCCTGGCCCACGCCATCACCGAGGTCAAATCCAAGATCCGGCTGTGCGAAATCTGCTTCAACGTCTCCGAACACGAAATTTGTTCGATCTGCCGCGACGAACACCGCGACACCGGGCTACTGTGTGTGGTCGAGGAATCCCAAGACGTCATCGCCATTGAACGCACCCGCACCTACAACGGGCGCTACCACGTGCTCGGCGGGGCCATCAACCCGATCGGCGGCATCGGCCCCGAACAACTGCGCGTGCGCGAACTGCTCACCCGCCTGCAAGATGACACGGTCACCGAGGTCATTATCGCTACCAACCCGAACCTCGAAGGGGAAGCTACGGCAACCTATCTGACACGTATGCTCTCACCGGTTGGAATCACACTGTCCCGTCTGGCCTCGGGCCTACCGGTTGGCGGGGACCTAGAGTACGCCGATGAGGTCACCCTGGGGCGTGCCTTCGAAGGGCGACGCAAACTTTAGCGACACCCCAGAACCAAGCCGTTACACTTAAACGCAGTCCCATGTTCTAACCAAAAGGTAGTTATGAGCCTGATCATCCAGAAATACGGCGGCTCGTCCGTGGCCGACGCCGAAGGCATTCAACGCGTCGCCCGCAGAGTAGTCGCCACCCAACGAGCCGGCCACCAGGTGGTTGTCGTCGTCTCCGCTATGGGCGACACAACCGATGACCTGCTCGATTTGGCAGCCCAAGTCACCGACGACGCGCCAAAACGGGAAATGGACATTCTGCTGTCCTCGGGTGAACGCATCTCCATGGCACTGCTGGCCATGGCCGTCAACGCCAACGGGTCCCGCGCCCGCTCCTTCACCGGTTCACAGGCTGGAATGATGACCGATACCTACCACGGTCAGGCCCGTATTACTCGGGTCTCCCCCACGCGCATTAAAGAAGCCATCGACGACGGCAACGTGGCCATCGTCGCCGGATTCCAAGGCATGTCACCCGAATCCAAGGACATTACGACCATGGGTCGCGGCGGATCCGATACCACCGCCGTCGCCCTGGCAGCAGCCCTGAACGCAGACGCCTGCGAAATTTACACCGACGTCGACGGCATCTACACCGCCGATCCACGCCTGGTGCCCTCGGCCTCGAGAATCTCGGAAATCTCCTCCGAAGAAATGCTGGAACTGGCAGCTTCCGGTTCCAAGATCCTGCACCTGCGTGCCGTGGAATACGCCCGCCGGTTCGGGGTCAAACTCCACGTCCGGTCATCCTTCACCGATGAAGAAGGCACCTGGGTTATCCCAGATGAGCAAGACACCATCCAACTACCAGAAGGCCAACCCATGGAACAGCCAATCGTCGCCGGTGTCGCCCACGACACCTCCGAAGCCAAAGTGACCATCGTCGGGGTTCCTGACATTCCGGGCAAAGCCGCCGACATCTTCAAAGTCATCTCCGATGCCAACACCAACATCGACATGATCGTCCAAAACCCATCCCGTGCCGGAGCCGGCGCAACCGATATTTCCTTTACCGTGCCACTAAACCAAGGCAAAGACACGATCGCCGCCCTGCGTGCGGCCCAGGAACGCATCGGATTTGAAGACATCACCCACCAGCGCAACATCGGCAAGATCTCGCTGATCGGTGCCGGCATGCGATCCAACCCGGGCGTCTCAGCAACCTTCTTCGATGCTCTGCACAAAGCTGGCGCCAACATTGATCTGATCTCAACTTCCGAGATTCGTATTTCCGTGGTGACCGCAGAAGACAAACTGCAAGACGCCGTCCGCGAGATCCACACGGCCTTCGGTTTGGATGCCGAAGAAGTCGCCAAAGTCCACGGCGGAACCGGCCGCTAACGCCCTACCGACAAACAACGTTTCCCCCAAAAGCCATCGCAGCACGACACCGCTGCGATGGCTTTGGCGTTGATTCACGCCTTGAGTTTTGGGGCTTACACCATCGTGTATGCCACGGAAGCTGGTTTCCCCAATTTCTACAATCCGGGCCGATATGCTACACATTCGCAAACATCGGCGGTGTGTTCAAGTTGACACATTATTGTTGGAGCTAGACGGCACCGTTGCCGTCATGCGGTGGGAGGAGGCAAGATTGCTGGATTTCGATTTCGACGTCACTGGAACTGAGACCGTGCGTCAAACCGGCCAAGCCTTCTTAGAAAAACTTCGCTCCGATGACAAGGCGGATCCCGCGGAACAAGGCGCCACCCCATTTCCCGAAGCCAGCGAAATCACCGGCCTCGCCCTGCGCTATCATCCCGGACCAGCCATTAATTTTCTCGAACCCTGCGTGGGTACCGGGATCTTTTTCTCGGCTTTGCTCCACCACGTTGCTGATCGCCAAGGGGCGCTGAACATCCACGCGGCCCACGGGGTCGAACGCGATGACCAGTTTGCTGCACTGGCCCATGATCTCTGGGCGCCAGCCGGGTTAGAAGTCCACCTGCAAGACTTCTTACGCCTGTCTGCCCCGGAGTTGCCGCAGGCAACCATGGTGTTGTCCCGTCCGCCAGCAACGTTTCATCACCAGTTATCATCCGATGCCAAAGTTCGTGCCGCTGACGCCGCCGAAGCATCCTCCGGCATCCGGCCCACCGGGATTGCGGACCTCTATAGTCATTTCGTGCTGGCCACCCACAAATTCTTGGCCCCAAAGGCTGTGTCAGCCTGGGTGTTGCCAACAAAATTCTTGCGCCACTCCTCCGGTCGGGCACTGCGGCTCTATTTGGCCCGGCACGTCAGACTCCATCGGATCCATGCCTACGATGCACGTGCTTTCGACGTCACCAGGTTAGAAGAAACGATTGACGAATGGTCGGTGGTGGTCTTTACGAATGAAAGGCCACAACCATCGGATGCATTCGAATTTTCGACCGGCGGGGATCTTTTAGATCCCAACGAAACGACCCAGATGACCTACGCTCGGTTGAATCCTGAGGCCAATTGGCTCCAAATGGCTGACCTCAATGACAACGGCCTGATGAAGTCCTACACCCTTGAAGACTTCTTTTTCATCCGAAGTGGTTGGGAAGTGCCCGCGGCTAAATTCTTTGTCCAGCCCGAGGCACGTGCGTGGGCATTGGGTATTCAACCCATGCATTTGACCCCGTTGTTGCCCGCTCCAGAAACTGTTACTGACAAGGTCATTGCCGCCGATGAGGGGGCATACCCGGTGGGTGAAAATCGCCAGGTGGTACTGGCTTCAAATAAAGACGAGTACACGCTGGCTGAACTCGACCCTGCTTTTCTGCGCTATCTCGATGCGGCAAACGGTGATACCCGAGATGCAGCGCAACGTTCACAAGATGCCCTGTGGTACAACCTGCATCTGCGACGACCGGCGCCCATCGTCGTCAAACCTGCCACCGACGCTGACGACGGTTTGTTCCGCTTTATCCTCAACCAATCCGACGGTATTGCTGGACCCGGCTGGATTACCATGTCACCGAATCTTGGTTTCGCTAAACCATGGTTCCTGGACAACGATGTGAATTGGCACGAAGTTATCGAAGTCTTGGAAGCCATCACGGTCCCTCATGGAACGACACAGCAAACATTTTCGCCCGATGCACTGGCCTCCCTCAATGCCACTCCGATCGCCGAGTACCTCGCGACGTTCGATTAACGACAGGTTGTGATGGCTGTTCCCGCTATCCACCGATGAAAGCGGCTCGTCTTAATTAGGAACATCACCATTGTTGGCATCGGTACCATCACGACATTCGTCACTGCGAACGTGCTTCACCTTGTCGCTATTTTGGCCAGATTGCTTGAAGGATGCGGATCGTATCGCCCAAGCTCGTACCGGAGCGGACCGCGGTTTCGGCTAGATCTTGAGCAGCATTGAGCACCGGCCTAGTGGTGATGGTCGCGCTTGAACTGACTCTAGTCCCTGCCCCAGTTCGAGCAAGCCCGCAGGCAGCTCATAGTATTTCTGGGTGTTCTCCCCAGGTTTGATCACCGTCAAACAACTTCGGCACCAAACCTGGCTCGACACCGTGTCTCGATCTTTGCCCGAACGCTTCCAACCGCAGCCGTCTTCTTGGCGGCGGTTATGTTGCTGATGTAGTCGCCGCTCCAAGAGCGATTTCTCAACGGGTTCAGCAGCCTGATTACGTGGTCGATTCCGATCGTGCTGGCATTTTTTCTGGTCTCGCCTGAGTTCTTATTGTTAGTCCAAGACATCACTGGCAGCAATAGCCAGAACGTGGCGGGCATTGAGTACATATTCGAGCAGCACGACAACATCATCGAGACGGTGTATTGGACGGCCGTGGCCTACGTGTCGCTCTATACTGGCGTCTTATTTGCGGTGCTCGCATTTTCGAAAGTTTTTCAAGAACAACGCGATTATGCACACCGTCACGCGGTGCTGCGCGATGTCATCCCGATTCTCATTGCCCACTCCCGCAGGTATGACGACTAACGCTGAAGTCATTCTTGATGCGAGCGTTGGCTAAGATTGAACTACCCAACGTTCATCGACCAGAACATTTCAAGGCGACTATCTATGTCTTCATCCCCTGCGCAGTCAGTTGACGGAGCAGCCCCGTCTGAGACGCAGTTTATTCGCAAGCTGCCCGAGAACTGGTTACGTACTGACACCATTCTTGCCGTGGTGGTCGCGTTCATTTCAGTGCTGAGCCTGCAGGCTTTGCTGCTGACGGATATTTATACTGCATCTAGGCTCGATTTCGCGCTGACGCAGGCGTTCTCCTTGGTGATTTCGTTCCTGTTGGTGTTCTACCGACGCTTCCCGATTGCTATCGCGGCGATATATACACTGTTGATCGTTGCCCTGGCATTCATCTCGTTGTCGTTAAATATCTCATCCGAGTCGTACTCACTCCTGTTCGTTGGGTTCATGACGATCTATTCGGTGGGTGCGTGGGTGTCCAACCGCAGACTCGCGTTCTGGGTCAGAGTCGGGTTCGTTTTGGCTCAATGGTGCGGCACGATAGCGGTTAGCGTTATTGTTGGTTTTGATGAAACCGTGGATCTTACCGGGGACATACCAGACTTATCGACTGGTGATCTGACCTATGTGCTGGGGACGACCCTGGTTATCTCGCTGGGCTATTACGCTTCCGCTTGGTATTTCGGCGGACGGGCATGGAACCGTGCCAAGGAACGCTGGAAATTAGAAACCGCACACGACAAGCTCGCCCAGGCCAATGCCAAAGTCGCCGACGCCGCCGTCCAAGCCGAACGTTTACACATTGCTCGTGAGCTGCATGACGTCGTTGCCCACCACGTGACAGTGATGGGCGTGCACGCTTCGGCAGCCCGACGGTTGGTCGAAGCCCAGCGTGATCCTGCAGTCGTGGTTGAGCAGCTAGAACATATCGAAGCGTCCTCGGCGCAAGCAGTTCATGAGCTGCAAACGATGGTGTACACGCTGCGGGACCAGGACGGTTCCGCAGAGCCACTCCCCGATCTCAGCCAGTTGCCAGAGCTTGTACGCCAGGCAGACTCCACCACCCAGACCGTCACATTTGAGATGTCTGGTCAACCGGTAGAAGTCTCGGCCGCCGTGGAACTGACCCTGTATCGGGTGGCCCAAGAAGCCTTATCGAATGCGCGCAAACATGCCGGCGACGACGTTGAGGTGAAAGTGGAACTCGACTACGGACACACGGCAATTACCTTGTCGGTGACCGATAATGGTACAGCCTATGATCCGGTGTTGAATGGTACGGGCACCGGGATTCAGGGAATGAAAGAGCGTGTGAACGCGGTGGACGGCACGTTAGAATATGGGCCACGGACCCCGTATGGCTGGAAGGTCATTGTCCGGGTGCCGTGCACTAAATCAACAGAAAGAGTCTCATGACCCACCAAGCGATTCGTGTGTTGTTAGTGGATGACCAACCATTATTGCGCATGGGACTGGCGACTATTTTGTCCACCGAACCCGGGGTTGAGGTGGTGGGTGAGGCATCAAATGGTCGTGAAGCATTAGCCCAGGTTGAAGCACTGGATCCCGATGTGGTGTGCATGGACGTGCAAATGCCGCACATGGATGGGATCGAGGCCACCAAGGCGCTGACCGCCTCCGGTGCACGGGCGGCCGTGTTAATTCTGACGACGTTTGATCGGGACGATTTTCTCTTTGAAACCCTCAACGCCGGGGCCTCGGGTTTTTTACTCAAGACCGCCGGGCCTGAACAGTTGATTCATGCCATCCAGGTGTTGGCTGGCGGGGAGTCGCTGTTGGCCCCCGAGGTGACCGGTCGAGTGTTAGATCGGATGTTCACTGAGCCTGCTGACGAGCCCAAGGCGGCATCGCAACCGGTACCAGAACTACCAGTGCCGCTAACTCGTCGGGAGGATGAGATCTTAGCGATGCTGGTGACGGGCAAATCGAATGCGGATATCGCCGAAGAATTATTCGTGGGACCGGCCACGGTAAAAACTCACGTGTCGAATATTTTGATGAAGTTAGACGTCAAGGATCGCATTCACGCGGTGATCTGGGCTTATGAGCACGGCTACGTGGATGCACAAGGGTGATTTGGCGCCGTCGTCGTCGGTTTTGACCCATTGAACTCAAGGCTGCCATTATTCGATAAAATCGGGGGTGCCAATTGGTAGATTCCAGATCAGGAGCGATCATGCCCACAATCGTCGTTGAAGTCATGCCGAAGCCAGAGGTGCTTGACCCACAAGGTAAAGCCATCGATGCTCGGCTGCCCGAATTAGGGTTCCGCGAGTTTTCATCCGTGCGCCAAGGAAAGCGTTTTGAACTCACTGTTGACGGGGAGGCAACCGCGGAGGTTCTGGATCGTGCCAAACAACTGGCCGCCCAACTGCTGGCCAACCCATCGACCGAATACATTGCCAAGGTTGAGGTGGCTAAATGAACGAACCGAAAATCGGCGTCGTAATGTTCGACGCGGCAACTGATGCGGCCTCGGTGCTTCGCGCCGTTGAGCTGGCCGGTGGACAACCGGTGAAGTTGCACCCAAAAACTACGACCGCTCCTGATGTGGCGGACCTGAAGGTCGTCATCTTGCCGGGCGGGTTTTCTTATGGGGACTATTTGCGCCCCGGTGCGCTGGCGGCAACCCAGCCGATCATGCGTGTGCTGGCCGATGCGGTCAAGGCCAAAGAGCTGACCGTGGTTGGGTTGGGCAATGGGTTCCAGGTGCTCACCGAAGCCGGGATGCTGCCCGGCGGGTTCATCGCCAACACCAACCCCGGCTATCACCACGCCGATGTGGAATTCATTGTCGAAAATAACGTTTCGGCCATCACGAATGCCTATGCGGCAGCTGAGGTCATTCGCCTGCCGCAAAAGGGTGCGTTTGGTTTCTACACCGCAACCGAGGACGAACTCGATGCGCTGGAGTCAGCGGGCAACGTGATTGTTCGCGCCAAGGACTCGGTATCTGGTTCGGTGCGCGCCATTGCCGGGATCAGTTCGGATGACGGGTTGGTGCTGGGATTGATGGCTAGTCCGGAATACGCGATCGAAGAAGGCTTTGGTACCGATCATCCAGACGGCCCAGGCTTGGGTGTCGATGGTCAGGGCCTATTTATTTCCGTGGTGCGTGCCGCAGGCGCAACCAACGGTGAAGGAGTTGTCGGTGAATAACACGCCACTAGATACGGTTGCTTATGCCGGTGAAACCCCGGACGTTGAACAACCTTGGGCCGATCTTGGGCTCAATGAGCAAGAATATTCGCGCATTCGCGAGATCCTGGGCCGTCGTCCAACCGAGGCCGAGTTGGCCATGTACTCCTCGATGTGGTCCGAGCACACCTCGTATAAGTCTTCCAAGGTGCACCTGCGCCAGTTCGGTGAAAAAACCACCGAAGAAATGCAACAGCACATGCTGGTTGGCCTGGGCGAAAACGCCGGCGTGGTCGATCTGGGCGACGGCTGGGCGGTGACCTTCAAGGTCGAATCGCACAACTCGCCGTCCTATCTGGAACCCTTCCAGGGCGCCGCCACCGGTATTGGTGGCGTGGTGCGCGACATTATCTCGATGGGCGCACGTCCGGTGGCCGTGCTGGATTCGCTGCGCGTGGGCCATGAGGATCATGAAGATACCGCTCGCATTGTCAAGGGTGCCGTGGCCGGTGTTGGGCACTACGGCAACATTCTGGGTGTACCAAATATCGCAGGCGAAACCGCCTTTGATCCGGTATTCCAGGGCAACCCGCTGGTCAATGCCGGGGCGGTAGGCGTGCTGCGACACGAGGATCTGCGTCTGGCGCAGGCTTCGGGCACCGGCAACAAGATTGTGTTGTTTGGTGCGCGCACCGGTGGCGACGGCATTGGTGGTGCGGCCATGAGCTCGGCGGCATTTGATGACGAGGGTGCCGCCAACACCCCGGTGGTCCAGGCCGGAGATCCGCTGCAAGAAAACGTGATTATCGAAGCCACCCTGGAACTGTTCGCTACATCGCTGGTCGAAGGGATCCAGGACCTGGGTGCCGCAGGTATTGCGTGTGCAACCTCGGAACTGGCAGCCGGTGGCGACGGCGGTATGCACGTCGAGTTGACCAACGTGCTGCTGCGCGATGAGGGCCTCACCGCCGGTGACATCTTGATGTCCGAATCCCAAGAACGCATGATGGCCGTGGTCACCCCGGACAACGTGACCGCATTTGAAGAGATCATGGCCAAATACGGGGTCGAGTACTCGTGGCTGGGCGAAGTCAACGCCTCGGGCCGGTTGACCATCGACTGGAACGGCGAACGCATTGTCGACGTCGACCCCACCACAGTGGCCGACGGCGGACCGGTATACGAACGCCCATACGCCCGCCCCGAGTGGTTGGACACCGTGAAGGCCGACACGTTCCGCTCCTCGGACGCTGCCGCCAACCTGCCAGAAACCGGTGAGGAACTCAAGGCCGCCGTCGTTGAGCTCATGGCTAGCGCCAATATGGCGGATCGCTCCTGGATCACCTCCCAGACCGATACCTCGGTGGGTGGCAACACCCGGCAGGGTGCTCCGAATGACTCGGGGGTGCTGCGCGTGGATGAAGAAACCGGCATGGGCATTGGCCTGGCCATCGATTGCAACTCACGCTACACCTACCTGGACCCCTATGCGGGCTCCCAACTGGCCGTGGCCGAGTCCTACCGCAACGTCGCCACCTCGGGTGCCACCCCGCTGGGTATCTCCGATGGCCTGAACTTCGGCTCGCCCGAAGATCCGGGAGTCATGTGGCAGTTCGCCGAATCCACCCGCGGTATTGCCGATGCCTGCATGGAGTTGAGCATCCCCGTAACCGGTGGCAACGTGTCGCTGTACAACCAGACCGTGGACACCCCCATCCACCCAACCCCGATGATCGTGACCCTGGGTCGCTACGACGACGTCGCCACCGCAGTGCCCTCCTGGCTGCACCCGGCATTTGATGGTTCAGCCCTCTACCTGCTGGGTGAAACCTTCGACGAACTCGACGGCTCCCAGTTCGCCCACCTGCGCGGCCACCTAGGCGGTGTGCCACCAAAGGTTGACCTGGCCAAAGAACAACAACTGGCCGGACTGCTCACCAACGCCTCGCGCACCCACATGCTCGACGCCGCACACGACCTGTCCGAAGGTGGACTGGCCGGTGCACTGTCCGACATGGTGCTGGCTGCCGGCGTTGGGGTGCGCATCAACCTGAGCTACATCACCGAACGCGATGGCATTGACGCCTTCACCGCACTGTTCTCCGAATCCCAGGCCCGCGCGCTCGTCGCTGTGCCCCTATCGGAGGAAGTCCGCTTCCGCGGTATCGCAGAATCGCGCAACTACCCATCGCTACGCATCGGCGTGGTCGATGCCGGGTCCCAGGCCCTAGAAATCCAGGACCTATTCACCGCAACGATTGACGAACTGCGCGAAGGCTGGGCCACCGCCCTACCCAAACGCTTCGGCAACTAAAGCGCCAACCAACGGGTGGGATGAGCAATCATCCCACCCGTTGTCTTGTGCATAATTAAAATCCACCTTCCGGACGAGTTCGGTTCATCAAGATCTCGCTAAAATTGAAGGGGCCAACAGCGTTTGAGGTAGGTAGTTTTTTGTCCGAGTCCACCCCGTTGCGCAATAGCGCGGCATCGTCGCACTCCGAACCATCCCAGGTGGATGTCTCCACCGAGCATCGCCACACGCTGTTGACCGCTCGCGGAGTTGCGGACCCAGGAATCATCGACGACGACGTCCTGCTGAAATCCGGACTCACCGACGCCCAAGTCCACACCCGCACCAACGCCGGGCTGACCAACATCCAGCCCGATGATTCCTCCCGCTCACTGGCCGCCATCCTGCGCACCCATGTACTGACCCTGTTCAATCTGGTCATTTTCCTGTGTGCGCTGGGCATTATTCTCATGGGTCGCTGGCTGGATCTGCTGTTTGCCATCGCCGGGGTGTCCAATGTGATCATCGGCGTGGTCCAAGAGTACTCGGCCAAACGCAAACTCGACCGTATCGCGCTGTTGCACCAAGACGGCATCATCGTGCATCGCAACGGTGAACACACCAAAATCCAGCTTGATGAGGCAGTGCTGGACGACGTCGTGTTCCTGCGTGCTGGCGACCAGGTCCCCGCCGACGGTCTGGTGCTGGCATCTGAGAGCCTAGATATTGATGAGTCCCTGATCACCGGTGAAGCCGACCCGGTCTATAAACCCACCGGGGCCACCGTACTGTCTGGCACCTCCGTGGTGGCCGGCAACGGCTATTTCCGTATCACCGGGGTCGGCGCCGACTCGCACGCGGCCAAGCTCACCCGACGTGCCCGCAAATTTACCAAGATCAATTCGGAACTGCGCACCGCCTTGGACAAGGTGGCCAGCTGGATCACCATCGCACTGATCCCGCTGATTGCCGTGGTCGCTTGGGGACAGATTAAAGCCCTGGGTGGTTGGGACCAGGTGATTGCTGACGGCACCATGAACTGGGCACTGATCGCCACAATTTCCGGGATTACGACCATGATCCCGCAGGGTCTTGCCTTGATGACGACCATCTCGTTTGCGGTCGCGGCGCTGACCCTGAGCAGCAAAAAGGTGCTCATCCAGGAACAACCCGCCGTGGAAATCCTAGCCCGAGTCGATACCGTGTGCCTGGATAAAACCGGCACACTGACCGAAGGCATCATGCAGTTTTCCCAAGCTAAGCAGCTGGCCGACACCGATCACGGCTGGAAACTGGTGCTTGGCCACATTGGGGCGGATCCCAACGCCAACATCACCGCGGCAGCCCTGCGCGATCCCTTCCCTGAGACGCCGAACCTGCCGCAAACTGATGCGATCGCTTTTGCTTCCGAACGGCGTTGGTCTGCCTTTGCCTTCGGCCAACCCGGTGCGATTGGCCCGACCGCCGGGGCTTGGGTGCTGGGTGCGCCCGAGTCGATCATTCCCGCACTCAAGGTCGATGAGAACACCAAAAACCAGTATGTCGAACGGGCCAAGAAACTCTCCTCGACCGGCAAGCGCACCATGATGCTTGCCCGCTCGATGGTGCCGTCGGACGCCGCCACTGCGGAACACCCCTGGTTCGGTGAGCAAGTCGAACTCCCAGCGCATCTCTCCCCCGCCGCGGTGCTGACCTTTGAAGAAAAAGTCCGTGACGACGCCCGTGAAACGCTGGAATATTTCCAGGAACAGGGGGTGCAGCTGAAAGTCATCTCCGGAGATTCTCCGCACACGGTTGCCGCCGTGGCACGACAGATCGGTTGGGAACATCCCGGTCCCGGCTATGATGCGCGCCAACTGCCGGATACCATCGAAGAGATGGCCCAGGTCATGGACCAGTACTCGGTGTTCGGTCGGGTCTCGCCTGATCAAAAAGAACAAATGGTCAAGGCGCTGCAGTACCGCGGTCACGTGGTGGCGATGACCGGCGACGGCGTCAACGATGCCCTGGCCGTCAAAACCGCTGACCTTGGCATTGCCATGGGTGATGCTGCTGCAGCCACCAAAGCCGTCTCGCGTATGGTCCTGTTGGATTCTAAATTCTCGCGACTACCGCACGTTCTCTCCGAGGGTCGCAAGGTCATCGCCAATATGGAACGTCTGGCACACCTATTCTTGGCCAAAACCTCATATGCGTTTCTTTTCGTGCTGTTCTTCTCCCTGTTGGCCTGGCAGTACCCGGCGCTGCCCCGACAAATGTCGACCGCAGACTTCTTGTTCATCGGGATCGCTTCCTTCATTCTGGCGCTGATGCCCAACCCAAGACGCTACGTGCCTGGATTCTTATCGCGTGCGCTGAAGTTTGCCATCCCATCGGGCATCGTGCTGGTAGTAGCCCTGTGGGGTATCAACTGGTACGCCCGAGTCTGGGCCGGTGATTTTAGCGGTGTGCTGCCGTTTGCCGAAGAAGATCCCACCGCCCCCCTGGTCATGGAACAGCTACAAACCGCAACATTCATCACACTGACGCTGACCGGTCTGTGGTTGCTCAATGTCATTTCACGACCCCTGAACTGGCAGAAAATCATGATGCTCATTGTGCTGTATGCGGTGTTCATCCTGGTGCTCACGGTCCCGGTCTTGCTGTGGTATCACCAGTTCATTTTGCCTCCGACGCCGATTATCATCGCGGCCGTGGCGATCGCCGTCTTAGGGTCCATCGGGATGGAAATTATCCACCGGATTCACGATGCGCGCATGGGTACGGCACCTGACTTGCACAAGTGAGTGCTGATTTTCGGGTTGTGGTTGGTATTGTGCCTGGTCAACGGGATTTGGGTGTGCGTTTAGGGTCACTAAATGGGCGGACTATGATGGCTCCATGGGCTTGTTTGTGCGCAGGGGGCCGACTGCTTCGGGGGCGACCGCGGTGCAGATCGTGTCTAAGGTGCGTGGCCGGGTAAGGATTCTTGAACACCTTGGCTCTGCGCATTCGGATGACGAAGTGGCTGCGTTGACGGCGGTGGGGTGGCAGAAAATCGAGGCGATGACCGGCACCCAGGAGTCCTTTGATCTGGGTCTGAATGACTCGGAGGTTGCGGTATCGGTGACGGCGGACAAGAAAGTCACCGGGTCCGCGTCCCGTCTTCTGGTGGATACGATCCGAGCATGTTATGACTGGTTAGGATTCAGCGCCCAAGTCGCCGATGAGGCATTTTTCCAGATGGTGTTAGCCCGGCTGGTGGAGCCCACCTCGAAGCGTGATAGTTTGCGCGTGCTGACCGAGCTCGGGGTTGACCCGGTGCATCGCAACACCTTTTTCAACGCACTCAAACGTGCCCAAGATCGGGATTATCGAGGTCGCATTGCCCATGCCTGTTTTGACCACAGTGTGGCCACCACCGGGATGAGTCTGCTGCTTTATGATGTGACCACCTTGTATTTTGAGGCCGAACAAGAAGACGATTACCGCAAAGTGGGCTACTCCAAAGAACGTCGCGTGGACCCACAAATTGTGGTCGGATTGTTAGTCGATCGGGCTGGCTTCCCGTTGGAGATTCACAGTTTTGAAGGCAACACTGCTGAAACCTACACCATCCTGCCGGTGCTCACCGCGTTCCAGGACCGTCACCAGGTCGCCGACATGGTCGTGGTGGCGGATGCCGGGATGCTCTCCGATACGAACCTGGCAGCCATTGATGCCGCTGGGCTGCGATTTATCGTGGGCTCACGACAGACCAAAGCACCCCGAGACTTAGCAGCCCATTTTCACCATGTTTGTGATCAACTAGAACTAGGCCAGATGAGCAGGGAAATCCAGCCAGTTCAGCGGTTGGTTTCCGGCCAAAAGAGCGTCAAGAATCCGGCCAGTTATCCACATGTTTATTGTGTGGTGTTGTCC
>NZ_LXEY01000002.1 GCF_001657475.1 Enteractinococcus helveticum | reverse complement strand
CTTCTTCAGCTTCATCCACTTCATTACCTTCATAAAAGTCGACGCCTTTGTTTTCCAATTCAACGTGTTTGGTATAAAGTGTACCCATGTCTTCACCATGAATACGTAGACCATCTTTCATATCAGCACCTGCTTTAGTTCCTGATAATGAACATTTTGCCTCATCCACTTCTAAAGAATTAATCGCCCAAGCGGATTCTAAAATGATCGTCGCTCCATTCTTCATTTTAATAAATCCAAACGCAGAATCTTCAACTGTAAATTCATCTGGATTCCATGAACCCCAAGCGTTTGCCGCATGATGCTGTTTATTTAATTTATGGAATGTTGAACCCATCACTGATTCTGGCTCATAATTATCCATCATCCATAACGTTAAATCTAAAGCGTGTGTAC
>NZ_LXEY01000001.1 GCF_001657475.1 Enteractinococcus helveticum | reverse complement strand
AGCTGGCCATTCACCTGGATCGCAACGTCAACGACGGTCTGAAACTTGACCGCCAGCAGCACCTGGTGCCCATAGTCGGTGCTGGTGGTGACGTCGATATTCTCGCCGCGATCGCCCAACACGCAGACCTGACTTGCACAAGTGAGTGCTGATTTTCCGGTTGGGTTAGGTGTCGTGCCTAGTCAGCGGGTTTTGAGTTTGCGTTTTGGGTCACTAATTGGGCGGTTTATGATGAGTGCATGGGCTTATT